>JBEKWG010000005.1:0-116014 GCA_049513315.1 Opitutaceae bacterium | reverse complement strand
GAGGTCGACGTGGTGGACGTGGAGGTGGTGGAGGTCGTGCTCGTCTTGGAGGTCGTGCTCGCGGTCGTGCTGGTGGACGTGGAGGACGTGCTCGTGGTCGAAGTGGTGGACGTGGTGGAGGTGGAGGTCGAGCTCGTCGTAGTGGTCTTGCTCGTGGTCGACGTGGTGGACGTGGTCGACGTGGTGGACGTCGACGTGGTGGAGGTCGTGCTCGACTTGGAGGTCGTGCTCGACGTCGACGTGCTCGACTTGGAGGTCGTGCTCGAGGTGGACGTGGTGGACGTGCTCGTGGTCGAAGTGGTGGACGTGGAGGAGGTGGAGGTCGTGCTCGACTTGGAGGTCGTGCTCGAGGTCGACGTGCTCGACGTGGAGGTCGTGCTCGAGGTCGACGTGCTGGACGTGGAGGTGGTGGAGCTCGTGCTCGTCGTGGAGGTCGTGCTCGTGGTCGAAGTGCTCGACGTGGAAGTCGTGCTCGAGGTCGAAGAGGTGGACGTGGTGGACGTGGAGCTCGTGCTCGTCGTGGAGGACGTGCTCGTGGTCGACGTGCTCGACGTGGTGGACGTGCTCGTGGTCGACGTGCTCGTGGTCGACGTGCTCGTGGAGGTCGTGCTCGTCGAGCTGGTCGTAGAGGACGTGGAGGTCGTCGAGATCGAAGTGGTGGACAAGGTGGACGTGGAGGTCGTCGAGGTCGAAGTGCTGGACGTGGTGGACGAGGAGCTCGTGGAGCTCGTCGTGCTGGTCGAGGAGGTCGAAGTCGTCAGAATCGAGGTGGTGGGGATCGTCGTGGAGGTGGTGGCGAAAGAAACGACGTTCAGCGGGTCGCCAGACCGGGACATGAGCAGCCCGTAGGTTTGATTGGCCAGGTAATATCCCCCTTTGCCACCGAGCAGGGAGGGTGACCCGGTGGACGCCAGATAACTGAACTGCCATCCCACGGCGGGTTCTTGAACAGCTGGATTACCGTTGGGGGGGTAGGTGATTTGGGAGAAAAGATAGCGGGCTGAGGCATCGACATTCCGGGATAGCACGGTGTAATTGTCGGAGTTGGCAGTGTTTTCAATCCAGTGTAGTTCGGTGACGGGGTTGGAGCCCGGATCCGTGGTTTCGTAGGCACGCTTGCGCTGAATGGTGACGATAAAGCCCGCCATCACATCCAACTGAGTCCCTGTGGTCAGGTTCGCGATGTTGTCGGTCAGGGTCAAAGTCACATCGCCAGCGGTATTGGGTGTGCGCGGATCGCTAACCGCTGCAATCGGTCCCCCACCACCCACACTCAGGTTCGGGGAATCCAGCATCAGGTAATCGCCGGGGTGCGGCTGAAGCGCGGCCGGACAATGGAGGGTGATCGTATTGCTCGTCTTCGACGTCTGGTCCACGACGTTGGCGAATGGACCGATGACAACACGATATTCCAGCCGCGAGTAATGCGGAGGATTATCGGAATTCGCCCCAACAAACGAGGGATTGGTTGTGGGATAGTTGCTGGATACCACCGCGGTCGAAATCTCCCGGTTCAAGTGCTCCTGAAACTTCCGCGTGTTGGTTACCGCCTCATCCGCCAGCATATTCTTGCGGATGATCCTTTCCGTCATCACGAAGATTGCCGCGATGGCGGCCAGCACGATCAGCCCGATGGTGAGCGACGTGATCACCTCCAGCAAGCTGAAGGCCTTGCGGCGCGCCGCCTGAGGTGGAGGGCGTTTCGGACTTTTCATTGGGCGGATCGGGCCACGGTCAACGTCTGGGTGCGAACGCGATTACCGAGAGTATAGGTGATGGTGAATTGGGCCGTGAGCATGCGCCCGGCCGCCGTGTAGACGGTGCCAGACCGCAGCGTTCCGGTCGCTGATGTGGGCGGAAACGTATCGTCGAGATCGCGCACGGTTTCCGTGACCATGGCGATGACCGTGTTGCCGCCGGCACCGACCAGCGTCACCGGCAAACCTTGAGCGGCACCGGTGGTGGTGTTGCCGGCTTGATCGGTCCAGGACAGGCCGACGCCGGTGGGAACAGTGTAAATTTGGAAAAAAGGCCGGATGACGACCACGTTGCCGGGTTGAACCAGGTCGGTCGTTTCCAGCCGGAGGAACTGGTCGCCGAAAGATTCCAGAACCGCCCGGGCGTTGTCGCGGAGCCGGGCCGACCCCACCAACTGGTAGGACTGAATCAGCGTCGTGTAAATCCCGATGGTCACCACGGTGAACACGGACATCGCCACGAGAACCTCCAGCAGGGTAAAGCCCCGAACAAGGCTGAACCACGCATGGTCGCGCCGGGACTGTGTCCCCATGGTTGGAGGTTGGAACGGCAGGGGCGTTCCTCGCAATGAAATCATGGGTGAAAAATAACGGCGTGGATAGAGGCAGGCGATTTGAAAATTGACCCTGTCGGCTACGTCCATTCGGCCCTATTGGGGCAAACCGTCAATCATGTTTAGAAGCGGAGATGGCGGGACTCCTGGACGAACACCGCGGCGGCTTGGGAGCGGCGGGTCACGTTCAGCTTGGCAAAGATGTTGGCGAGGTAGTTTTTCACCGTTTTTTCACTCAGGCCGAGCTGAACGCCCGCTTCCTTGTTGGTGAGGCCCGCGGCGATCTGCGCGAGCACCCGGTACTCCTGCGGCGAGAGGATGGCGAGCCGGTCGGCCGGCGCCGGCTCCTGGCCGCGTTTCATCAGGTTGAGCACCTGGTCGGCCAGCGAGGGATCGAGCACCGAGTGGCCGGCCGCGACGCGCGTGATGGCGGCGACGAGCGCGGCGCCGTCGTTTTCCTTGAGCAGATAACCGTGCGCCCCGACGGCAATCGCCTCGTGGACGTTTCGTTCATCGGTGGCCGACGTGAGGATGAGCACCCGCGTCCCCGGCCGCCGGGCCAGGATGTCGCGGCAGGCGGAAAGTCCCGGCTGGTCGGGCAGGCGCAGGTCGAGCAGGACCACGTCGGGTTTATGCTGCAGGACCGCCGCCAGACCTGCCGCCGCCGTGCCGGCTTCGCCGACGATGGTGACTTCGTCATGCTCCTCCAGCACGGCGCGCAGCCCGGCGCGGATGAGCGGACTGTCGTCGACAATCAACAACCGGACCGGATGCGCAGCAGCAGGAGCGCTCATGACGCGGAAGTAACCGGCAGCGTCAGCAAAACGCGAGTTCCTTTTCCCGGCGAGGAAACCACGTTCACGGCGCCGCCCAGCGCCGCGGCCCGCGCCTGCATGTTGCCCAGGCCATGACCGTGACCGCCGAAGGCGGCGGGGTCGAAGCCGTCGCCATCGTCCTGGACGGCGAACAGCACGGTGCCTTCCCCGCGCCGGGCGTGGACGGTGATCGTGCGGGCCCGGCCATGCCGCAGGCTGTTGGTGATGGCCTCACGGAGAATGTTCACGACTTCCGTGGCTCGTTCCGGCGCGATGAGCGCGGTCGCCTCCGCGTCCAGATTTCGCACCAGGCGCACCCCCTCGGCGAACGGCTGGGCGGCGAGCATGGAGTCAAGCGCCTCAAGCAACGGCTGGCGGTGCACCGTCTCGGGTTCCAGCTCCTTGATGTAGGAGCGGACCTCGTGGTTGAGGCGGCGCAGTTCCGTGATGCATTGGTCGAGGCGCGGCGCCGTTTCGTCGGGGCTGCCGGCCAGCTTGGCGCGCAGGCCCTCGAGCTTCAGGCTGACGGCGTAGAGAGTCTGGCAGATGCTGTCGTGAAGGTCGCGCCCGAGCTGGATGCGTTCCTCGAGCGACTTACCCAGCAGCGCACGGCTGAGTTGCAAATCCTCCTCGGCCCGGTGGCGCGCCCCGGATTCCTGTTCGAGCGCCTCGCCGCGAGCCACGGAAATTTTGGCGAAATGCTCCAGGCCGGCCATCTCGGCGCGGGCCGTGATCCAGGGTTGGCGGGTGCCACTTTCGCCCAGGGACCGGCGGGGCAGGGTCAGCAAGGCCGATACCAGCAGGAGCAGCAGGGCCAGCAGGATGATGGCGACCAGCATCCGTTCATGCAGGACGGCCAGCCGGCTGGCCGCTGGCGCGGCAAAAATCACCCGGACCGTGAACGCGTGTTCGCCCGGCAGCCGGTAATCGAACCCCAGCAGGCCCGCCCCGAGGGATTCCAGGGGCGGCGGCACGGCGTCGCTATAGAGCGTCATCGTTCCGCCCATCAGATCGCCAAGGAGGCGCTGGAAGTCTGCGTCCCACGTCTCCGGTGGCTGGTGGATGCGTTCCAACGCCTTGGCGAACTGCGCGCGTTTGGCAGTGACGACATCAGCTTGCAGGCGTCTCGCCTCGCGCTGCAGCCAGGCCTGCGCCGCCAGCGCCGCCGTGAGAAACACCAGCAGCAGAATGAGCGTGAAGCCGAGATGACGGGTAAGGGGCTGCATGGGGGAATGCGGGCCCCCATACTGGGCGGCAATTGCCCGGCGTCAAAACCTTCGACATTTGCCCACCGCCCACTAACTTTTTTTACCTTTTTATGAAGTCGTTCTACCTCACCACCGCCATCGACTACGTCAACGGGTCGCCGCACCTGGGTCATGCCTACGAAAAGGTGCTGACGGACGTGATTGCCCGATTCCGGCGGCTGATGGGCGACCGGGTGTTTTTTCTCACCGGCGCCGACGAACACGGCCAGAAGGTGCAGATCAGCGCCCACAAGCGCGGCATCCCCGCGCAGCAGTTTGTTGACGACATGGCGGCCGAGTTTCGCGCGCTCTACGACCGGCTGAACGTCTCGTATGATGATTACATCCGTACCACGGAGGAACGGCACCAGCGCGTGGTCCGGGAGATCCTGCAGCGCCTCTACGACAAGGGCGAAATCTACCGGGCGGAGTATCGCGGATTTTACAGCACGCGGCAGGAGCAGTTTCTGCTGGAGAAGGACCGCCTGCCCGACGGCACATGGCCGGAGATCTACGGCGAGGTGGCGGAGATCGTGGAGCCGAACTATTTCTTCAAGCTCCGCGCCTATCAGGACTGGCTGGTCGGCCACCTGCAGACGCATGAGGATTTCATCTTTCCGCGTTTCCGCCAGAAACAGGTGTTGGAGTTTTTGAAGGAGCCGCTCAACGACCTCTGCATCTCGCGCCCGCGGGAGCGGCTGGAGTGGGGCATCCCCCTGCCGTTCGACGAGGCTTTTGTCACCTACGTGTGGTTCGATGCGCTCGTGAACTATGTCTCGGGGGTCTGGGGCGAGGGCGCGCCGCGGACCGAATTCTGGCCGGCGGATTTCCACGTGATCGGCAAGGACATTCTCGTCCCCCCCCACGCCGTCTACTGGCCGATCATGCTGCACGCCGCCGGCATTGAGCTGCCCAAAGCGCTTCTGGTGCACGGCTGGTGGCTCCTCAAGGGCGGCCAGAAGATGTCGAAGAGCACGGGCGAGGTCGTGAATCCGCTCGATCTCATCGACCGCTTCGGCGTGGACGCCTTCCGCTACTTCCTCATTCGCGAGATGAACGTCGGCCAGGACAGCGAGTTTTCGTTCGAGCTGTTCCTCAGCCGCTACAACAGCGACCTGGCCAACGACCTCGGCAATCTCGTCAACCGCACGCTCAACATGACGGGGCGCTACGCCGGCGGCGTCGTGCCCGCGGCCGGGGTGGTGGAGGAACCGGAGCGCGAGCTGCAGGCGCTTTGGAACCACACGCGCGACGAGGCCGTGCAGCTCTGCGAGGGTTTCCAGTTCCACCTGGCGCTCGATCGCACGTTCACCTTCATCAAGGCGATCAACGCCTACATTGAAAAACGCGCGCCGTGGAAGCTGGGCAAGTCCGCCGCAGCGGCGGACCAGGTGTTGCTGCGCACCGCGCTGGCCACGATGGCCGAGGCGCTGCGGCTCGGGGTGGCGCTGCTCGCGCCGGTGATGCCCGGCACGAGGGAGAAGGTTTATGCCGCCCTTGGGGGCCAGCCGGGTGCGAAGTGGAGCGACGAGCTTCAATGGGGCGCGAGCCTCACCGGCGCCAAGGTGCAGGCCGGACTTGTGCTTTTTCCGCGACCGCCGGCAGAGAAGCCCGCATAGATCCCGGCTGACAGGCGGCGATCGGCTGTCGGCGACCGGCGTGTATTCTGTTTGGGGGAATGCAGGGCGCAGGCTCGCAGAGGTGTGTCTTCAAACCAGTCCTTGCGAGGAGTCCACCCTTCGAGGGGCGACGACTCATCTGGACGCCGCCGTCGCGGCGGGCTGGATCGCCACGGCCTGTTCTGCTGGCCTGCAGAACAGGCCTCGCGATGACAGCGGGATTTGAAGGCACACCTTAATCCCCAAACGTCAACCCCGGCACGGCGCGCAGATCGCGCAGGTTGTCCAGCACCCGGTCGGTGGCGCGTCGCAGGCGATCGGCGGGGTGGTGGCCCGCCGCCACCAGCACGCAATCAACGCCCAGTTCGCGGGCGACCTCCAGATCGTGCAGCGTGTCGCCGATCAGCAGGATATCGCCGGCGGGAATGCCGAGTTCTGCGACCCAGGCGCGTCCGAGTTCCGTCTTGCTGTGTGCGTAGATGTTGTCGAGGCCCGTCAGACGGACGAAGTACGGCGTCAGGCCGAAATGGGCGACGATCTCGCGCAACGTCTCTCCGCGGTAGGCAGACAGGACTGACTGGGTCACGCCCGTCCGCTCGATGCCGGCGAGCACCTCCCGGGCGAGGGGATAGAGGTGGCTCTCCCAGCGGCGCGAATCGTAGCCGGCGATGAATTCGATGCTCAGCTGCTCGAAACTGTCCCGTGAGAAATCGAAGCCGAGGCGGGCGTAGTACGCGCTCACCGGGAAATCGAACACCGCGTGGTAGCGGGGGCGGTCCATCAACGGCAGCCCGCGGCGGCGGAGGAGGCCGTTCATGATGTCGATGCACAGCTCGACGTCATCGAGCAGGGTGCCGTTCCAGTCCCAGATCACGTGCCGGTAGGGGGTGCTCTGCATGCAGCACGCACTCTGCCGGCGGGCCGGTGCGGGCGACAACACCTTTCCGGGCCGGCGGAGCGCGGCCGGGACGGCCGGGCGCTCCCGCGTTCCGAAGTTGCCAACGGATGCAATCCGGCGGACGAATAGGATCGTCCTGTCCGCCTGTGATCACGCTCCCGCTCGACCCGGCCGCCAACGCAACCCCCGACGCCTTGATGGCGTTTCTGGAGGGCTGCCGCGCCGCCGCGGCCGCCGACGGACGTCCGCGGCTCGTGAGCATTTCGCTCGAGGTCGAGCCGCTCGATCCGCTCGCCGTGCTCGAGTCGATCTTCGAGCCGGCGGAACTGCATTTCTATGCCGAGCGTCCGGGGCAGGGCTGGGCGGTGGCCGGCGCGGAGGCGGTGGTGACGTTTGCGGCGCACGGCCCGGAGCGGTTTGCGGCCTGTCAGCAGTTCATCGACGATGTGCTCGGGCGCACCATCGCGGTGGGCGAGGTGGCTCGGCCGTTCGGCGGGCCGCATTTTCTGGGCGCCTTCACGTTTTTCGACGAGGTGGAGGCGGGCGAGCCGTTTCCGCCAGTGCGGCTTTTTGTGCCGCGCTGGCAGGTGGCGCGCACGCCGGAGCGCACCGTCGCCGTGGCCAATCTCGTCGTCGAACCGGCCGCCGATCTCGACGCCCTCACGACCAAGGTCTGGCGCGCCCACGGCAAATTCCGCGCGTTTGACTATTCGGCGCCGGACTTCTCCGGGCGGGCGGCGGAGGTTGAATCCGGCGCTGTGGCGGTGCAGGAAGCCGGCGGCGAGAATTTCTTCCGCCGGTCGGTCGCTCGCGCGGTGAAAATGATTGCGGAAGGCAGGTTCAACAAGATTGTCCTCGCCCGCTGCAAGGAGCTGACGGCGGCGGGCCGCCTGCATCCCTTGAAGGTCCTCAACGGCCTGCGGCAGCGTTTTCCCGACTGTTACGCCTTCTCGTTTGCGAACGGGTGCGGCCAGAGCTTTATCGGGGCGAGTCCGGAGCGGTTGCTGCGGGTGGAGGAGGGGAGGCTGTTCACTGAGGCGCTGGCCGGTTCGGCCCCGCGCGGTCGCACCGCCCGCGAGGACGCCGCCTTGGGCGAGGCGTTGCTGCGCGGCGACAAGGACCGGCGCGAGCAACGAATGGTGCTGGAGTCGATCATCCGGCGGCTGGCGCCGCTCGGTCTCAAGCCGGAGCATCCGGACAAGCCGGCCTTGCTGCGCCTAGCCAACGTGCAGCATCTGCAAACGCCGGTACACGCGGCGCTGCCGGCCGGCGTGCGGCTGCTCGACGTCCTGGCGCGGTTGCATCCGACGCCGGCGGTGGGGGGATCGCCGCGCGAGGCCGCCTGCGCGCACATCAGGCGGCTGGAGGCCTTCCCCCGCGGCCTCTACGCCGGACCAGTCGGATGGATTGATCATCAGGGCGGAGGCGAGTTTTTCGTTGGGATCCGCTCGGCGCTTATCGACGGGGCGCGGGCCCGGGTTTATGCCGGCGGCGGCATCGTGGCCGGCTCGGAACCGGAAAAAGAGTTCGCCGAGACCGAGCTGAAGTTCAAAGCGCTGCTCGACGCACTGCTCGGCTAGCGGCTTCGCGCCTCGCAGCCTGCCGTCCGACCCGTGCGGCAAAGTTGTGTGGAGTTCACCCAGAGTGATCGATCTCACTCCATCCTCAGCCTGGGATGTAACATAATACGTTACAAAAATGACCGTGCTTCCGGTTGATTGGCTGAGGAAATTTGTAACGTAATACGTTACAAATGTCACTGGACCTGCAGGCCGGATCGGACCTTCCATTCACAGCGGCCGGCCGACGGGAATCATCGCCAAGGGCTGCTCTTCCAGCGGCAGATTGAGGAGTTTCTGGAGCGCCGCGTCGTCAAACGCGCCCACGATCGTGGTGCCCAGCTTCAATGCGACAGCCTGGAGGCACAAATTCTCGCCCGCGTGGCCCGCCTCCATGTGCACGTAGCGCTGCCCGCGCGGGCCGTACTTTCGGGTGGTGCGTTCGTAGACCGCCGCAATGACCACGACCAGCGGGGCTTCCTGGATCCAGCTCTGCCCCAGCGCCACTGCGGCCACTCCGGCACGCTTGTCGCCGTCGGCCACGAGCGCCAAGGTGTGATTCTGCGGTCGATATCGATAAACGCCCGGCGCGAGATTTTCCACTTTTCCGACCACGGCATACACCTCCAGCGGATAAAGCGCGCCGGCCGAGGGGGCGGTCCGCCCGCCATCGGGACGGTTGACGCCCTGCGCCGCCCACAGCAGCTGCGCGACGTCCGCGAGTGGCAGCGGCTCGTTGCGAAACTCCCGAACGGACCGGCGTTCGCTTAGAGCGGTTTCCACTGGCAGGCGTCCATCACGGACTGGCGCAGGCAGCGTGAGGGTCGGTGGCGGCACGGCGTTGCTCCGGACTGCCACTACAACGGCGAAGGCCAGCAGCGACAATCGTCTTTTCGCGATCATATTCCTTCCTCCTTTCCTTCAGAGCACATTCTGCCGGCGGAACCCCGTCCCGCGTTCGTCGAGCCGAAGCAAGCCGGCGGCGCGCGCATCTTCTGACGCGACGCGGAATTCCTCGACGGTGATGCGCCGGCGGACGTCGGCGTAAAGTGCCGATGATCCGGCCTGCACCACGGCACCCTCGGGGTGGTACTGGTCCATCACGTTCACATAAGTGTCCGGGGAAAGTTCTGTGGCGAGCCACCGGGCGATCTCCCGCGTGCCGGCGAGTCCATGGGGCATCACCAGATGCCGCACGAGCACGCCCCGGAGGGCCAGGCCGTCGGCGTCGAGTTGCAGCGTGCCGACCTGGCGATGCATCTCCTTGATCGCCAGCCGGACCCTTTCAGGATAATCTCGCGCCGTTACCAGCCGGGAGGCGGTCTCCGGATCCCAGAATTTGAAGTCGGGCATATAGATGTCCACCACGCCGTCGAGCAGGTGCAACGTGTCGAGCGCATCGTAGCCGCCCGTGTTGTAAACAATGGGTAGTCGCAGGCCTTGTTCGGCGGCGATAGCCAGGGCCTCCAGCAACTGAGGTACGACGTGCGTCGGGGTGACCCAGTTGATGTTGTGACAGCCGCGGGACTGCAATTCGAGCATCATTCCGGCGAGGCGCTCGGGAGTGACCATCTCGCCGGCGCACTCATGACTGGTCTCCCAGTTCTGGCAGAACACGCAGAGCAGATTGCAGCCCGAAAAGAAAATTGTGCCGGAACCACGCCACCCGCGCAAACAATCCTCCTCACCGTGATGCGGCCCGTAGCTGGCCACCCGGGCGTAACGCCCGATGCGACAGGTCCCCGTCTTGTCATGCAGGCGGTCGACCGCGCAGCCGCGGGGGCAGAACCGGCAGTCAGCCAGGCCGGCCACCGCCGCTACGGCGCGGCGATGGAGTTCACCGGAGCGGGCTAGGGCCAGGTAGGCGGGATAGGAGGAGTCCGGCTGGTTCGCCATATTCCGAGCATACCGGGAAAGATCCCTTCCGGCAATTTCGCGATGGCATCGCTCGTACGGTCCGGGGCGTTCTTGGACCGCACCCTTATTGACAAGAGAAAACAAAAACCGGCGCCGAATCGCATTGGATTCAGGCTGATTTATATTAATCGTGGATGCAGGCAATCATGAGCGTCGCGACCCTCGATTTCCGCAACACGAACAGCCTGTGGTGCAGTGTCATCGTCGAAACGCTCGCCCGGCTCGGGTTGCGCCATGCCGTCGTCTCGCCTGGTTCGCGCTCGACGCCGCTGACCTTCGCATTCGCAGGGCATCCGCAGATCGAAGCCATCCCGGTGCTCGACGAACGGTCGGCCGGCTTTTTCGCCCTGGGCCTCGCGCGGCAGCACCGGCGCCCGACCGCGCTCATCTGCACGTCGGGCACGGCGGCCGCCAATTTCCTGCCGGCGATCATCGAGGCGCAGGAGAGCGGCGTGCCGCTGCTTGTGATCACCGCCGACCGTCCGCCCGAGCTGCGCGAGTGCGCTTCGGGCCAGACCATCGACCAGCAGAAGCTTTACGGTGGCCATGTGAATTTCTACCACGAGCTTGCCGTGCCCGAGGCGAAGATCGAACTGCTGCATTACGCGCGCCAGACCATCGTGCATGCCTTCGAACGCACGCTGTTTCCCTTTGCCGGGCCGGTGCACCTCAACGCACCGTTCCGCGATCCGCTGCCGCCGGTGGAGGACGGGTTGGCGGAAGCACTCCGGCCGCGGATCGATCCGGATTCATTTTTTGCGCATGTTGAGCGTTTGGTTGCCGAAGGAATTGTAGGAGCGAGCTTGCTCGCGAATGCAGAAGAAAAATCGCCTGCAAGCAGGCTCCTACATTGTTCGCGGCGGGGCCTGATCATCGCCGGCCCGGCCCAGCCGGCCGACCCGGCGGCGTATTGCGCGGCGGTGGCCCGGCTGTCCGTGGCACTCGGCTGGCCGGTGTTGGCGGAAGGTCTTTCGCCCCTGCGCAATCACGCGGCGCTCAATCCTCTACTCATCGTCAACTACAACGCCGTGCTTCGTTCGCCCGCCTTGGCGGAGCGCCTCAAGCCGGCAGCAGTCCTCTGCCTTGGCGAATGGCCCACGAGCAAGCAGCTCCGGCAGTGGCTGCAGGCGGGCGGGTGGGACACGTGGCTCGTCGCCGACGACGCGAAGAACCACGATGCACTGCATGGGCGCACGCGTCACCTGCGGTGCACCGTCGAGGCATTAGCCGCAGTGTTTCCTTCCGGCCGCGCCGAACCGACGGCTTACACGCGCGACTGGCTGCGCGCCGACCAGGCGGCCCGTCAGGCCTTCGCCCTTCGCCTTTCGACCTTGGACTCTCTTTTTGAGGGCAAAGCCAGCCGGCTGCTCTCGCAGCAGCTCCCGCCGGAGACACCGCTCATGATCGCCAGCAGCATGCCGGTCCGCGACGTCGAGTTCTTCTGGGAGACGAACAACCGCCACGGCCGGCCGTATTTCAATCGCGGCGCGAACGGCATCGACGGCACGCTGTCCACGGCGCTCGGCGTGGCGCACGGCAACCGGCCGGCGGTGCTGCTCACCGGCGACCTCGCGCTGCTGCACGACACCAACGGCTTCCTGCTGCGGCCCAGGCTGCGCGGCAGCCTGACCGTCGTGCTGATCAACAATCATGGCGGCGGTATTTTTGAGATGCTGCCGGTGGCAAAGTTCGATCCGCCCTTCGAGGAGTTCTTCGCCACGCCGCAGGAGGTCGACTTTGCGAAGTTGTGCTCCGCCTACGGCGCGGAGCACGTGCTCGTGCGGGACTGGTTCCATTTCATGGAACTCATTTCGACGCTGCCGGCGACCGGCCTGCGCGTGCTGGAACTGTGGACGGATCGGAAGCGCGACGCTGCCTTCCGGCGCGAATTGTTTCTTGCCGCGTCTCAGTCCGCGGAGCAGGCGTTTGCTTCGTAGGAGTCCGCCCTCATCTAGCCGCAGCTCCGCCAGGGTGAAGGTCGGTTGTCCTCGCCGTGGCTCCATCAGCGCGAAGACAGTTCTGGTCGCGCGGTAGCTCAAACTTTACAGACCTGCCACACTAGGCGGCGGCGCGACGGGTGCGTCAGCAGCCGGCGTGACGCTGGCCGGCGTCTGTAGTGTCGGCTGGTTAGGCATTTTACTCATCCATTGGGTACTTAAACTGGAATTCAAATTCGACGACGGATTTGCATGGCTCATTCCCTCGCTTGGCTGGGCGAAAGGACCAAAGCGAAATAGCCTCTTTGACTGCACTTTCGAATTCTACAGATGTAGCTTCCTTTACGCTGACCTTATCAATCACACCTGATTCATCTATTGAAACCGTAACCTTAACGAGTCCTTCGATTCCTTGGCTGCGCATCTTGATCGGATACTCTGGTAGCGGCTGCCGCATAGGCTCTGGCAGTGGAGCGCCCAGTGGTACTCGCGGAATCATCTTTATCTCAATGCTATGGCAAAGCTGAGATGGCCGTGTCTGGCCTGCTGTATCGGAAACGAGAGATTCGCCAGTCAGTACGGCTACGAGAAAGCAGATGAGGTGAAGTTTTTTCATCTTTTGCCGAACAGTGTTAATGAAACATAGAAGCCGAATCTGGGTATGGGGGATTCTTGGCTTTTCCGACTAAAGCCAAAAGAAATTATGGAGCAACGGAAATGATCATTCATGGAATCCCGTTGTCGCCGAAACGAATGAAAGGAATCAGGCCGGGTCGGGCGCTCCGATGATCTTTGGCTTTTGCGAGTTGACGGCGGACCGGGAGGTCCGCCCTCCATGCGATTGTTGGATCGCGTAGCGCAGTGCTTCAGCCTGCGCTGTAAGAGAAGTGCGGTCTGAAGAACCGCACTACGATGGTGGCGCCAGCGGCTTCTGCACGAGCACCAAGTCCTCGCGCGCGGCCCAGCCGTGTTTCAGCCAAAACGCCCGTCCCGCCTCGTTATCCGCGTAGAGGAAGATATTGCACTTGAGCATGCCGCACTTCTTGAGCTCGGCGAGCACGGCTTCTACCAATGCCCGGCCGAGACCGCGACGGCGCCAGGCCGGAGTTACGGCCAGATGGTGCAGATAACCGCGGCGCCCGTCATGTCCGCCCAGCACGGCGCCGATGATGCGCCCGCCGGCGACCGCCACGAAACTCATGCCCGGGTTGCGCGCCAGATAGGCGCCGATGGCCGCGCGCTCGTCGGACTCGTTCAGTCCAATGCCCTCGGTGGCGCGCCAGAGGGCGACGACCTCGTCGTAGTCGGCGAGGGTCATCCGACGCAGCTGCCAGTCGGATCGGGCGTTCATGCCGGCAGCGGCAGGCGGATGCGGAAGGTGGTGCCGGCGCCCTTTTTTGACGCGAAGGTGATCTCGCCGCCGTGCGCTTCCACAATGCCCTTGGCAATCGCCAGCCCGAGGCCGGTGCCACCTTGCTTGCCATGGGTGGTGAAGGGCTGAAAGAGCGTACTCCAGATGACCTTGGGGATGCCGGGGCCATTGTCGCGCAGGGTGATCTCGCACGCGCCCTTGCGACGCCGTGCCGTGAGAGTGATGGCGCCGTCATGGCCGGGACCGATCGCCTCAATGGCGTTGCTCAGGAGGTTTTGCAGCACCCGGATCATCCGGTCGTGATCCAGCACGACGCTCAGGTTGGCGGCGCGGATGCGCAGGGTGATGCCGGCATTGCGCACCGTTTCCGCATTGAGGGAGATCAGGTCGGCGAAAAGCTCGCGCAGGGACACCGGGCGCCGGTCCAGGCGGGCTTCGCCGCGGGCAAATTCGAGCACCTCCTCGACCATGGAGCCCATGCGCCGGAGCTGCCGGTTGATGGTGGCGCAGGCCTGCCGGGTGGATTCGTCGTCGTAATGCCTACTGATCGTGCCGAGCGAGAGCTGGATGGAGGTTACGGGGCTGCGGAAGTCGTGCAGGATGCTATTGGCCATTTCGCCGATGAGCGTGATCTTTTCCTTGCGGATCACCTCCTGCACGAAACGCGCGTTGGTCTCGCGCAGGTTCGCGATCACATGCATGAACAGGCCCATGGTCGTCTCCCACGGGCACCGGCTCAGTACGTCGAGGAAGATCCGGCGGGGCAGCATGGCCGCCTTGACCGCGGTTTGCGTCATCACGCGGGCGCTGCGTCCGCTGCCGTCGAGCACGCCGAGTTCGCCGAAATAGTCGTTTTCGCTGGCGTAGGCGAGCGTGTGATAGTGGTCGCCGCTCGAGTGCTTGAGAATTTCCACCCGGCCGGACAGCACCAGATAGATGGCGTCCGAGGGGTCGTTTTCCTCGAAGATGATCTTGCGGGCGGGGAAGTTCACCCGGTGCGCAGTCCTGGCCAGCCGTTCCGCGTGTTCAGGCGGAAAGAACCGGAAGAAGCGGTGCGCGATCAATTCCATGACATTCGCCGGGCCGGCCTTATGCCAGCAACGGCCCCGGCGTGAGTCGAGCAAAACTGGGGTCAGTTGGTCAGTTTGTAGGCTTCCAAATCAGGGCAATACCGACCTAAAGCACGGTCTTGCCTTCACACAGGTTTATTAGTTCCGAAAGGACAAGCACAGATGACCTTCTGCCCTTCCCTTCGCGTACGACCTTAAGGATATTTTTTTCGCGCAATTGCCGTAACATTATCGCCACCATTTGCGGACTGGGCATCCGTGCGGCGTGAGCCAAACTACTGGCCCTGAAAATGGGCCGTTCAAAAAGGTGGTCGAGTAATGGAACGGCATACTGTGAATGCGTTATCACAAGCACCTCATCTTTTAACCGTTCATAAAGGTCCAATATCGCTTTAGCCGTCATCGCATTGATCTCAGCCTGTGATTCTAGCGCAGAAAGAAAAAAGTTAAGCCATTTATCCCACGAACCAGGAGTGCCGAGTTCTCGCAAATGTGAAACGTACAGATCGCGGTTTTTCTCTAAGTAGCTAGAGAGGTAAAACATTGGCCGCGAGAGCACCTTTTTTTCATGAAGAAACAAGGGAATAAGAATACGCCCAATTCGACCGTTGCCGTCTAGAAAGGGGTGGATAATCTCAAATTGAGCATGGGCCAATGCCAACTGAGCAAGCGGGTCGAGTTCTTCTGAATGGTAATAGTTTTCCCAGTTCGTCAGGAGTTCAGGAACGTATAATTGGTGCGGAGGCACAAAACTCGCTTCCTCGATCTTGCAGCCTTTTGACCCAATCCAGTTTTGTTCCGTGCGAAAACGGCCAGGTATTCGGTCTCTTCCCCTAACACTTTTCATGAGGACTTCATGCAGCTTTAGGAGAAGATTCAAATTGAAAGGTTTCTCTTTGAGTTCTGTTTCAGCTAAACGAAGTGCCTTGCGGTAGTTTAGAATCTCAAAAATATCGTTCTGTTTTTCGGCATCCGCGATTTTCTCTCCTGCCTCAAATTTCAGCACTTCGTCGAATGACGCTTGGGTTCCCTCAATGCGTGAAGAAAGGACTGCCTCCTGCGTTGTGAGAGGTGAAAGCAATACCTCTGGATTTGGCACGCCGTAAAGAGCGCCATCGTATTTCGCTAGCGCTCTGTTAGCACGGCCTAGAAGCGACACATGCAATGGCCAATTGATGTGCTTGATCGGAAGGTGCTCGGCTTCAAAGGGGAGCATAGTAAAATGAATTAGTGAAAGCAGATTAGCGGTAAAACGATTTGTGGAAAGCAAAAACGATTCTATTAGATGCAAGATGTTTTGTATCTAATTGGCTTGGGAAAAAAGGGCGTCAATTTCCGGATGTTTCCTAACAAATTAACAGATAGTAACATGCATAGCTTTAGTGACGCGCAAGTCCTGATGAATACGGCAGAAGTTGTAGAGCGTGAAGTAGGCGCCAGCGCGTGCTCGTGCCGATGTCGCCGAACACGACCCCCAAGGCTCCGGCACCCAGCACCAGCTGGGTGGTCCGTCCAGGGCTAACTCGTTCCGGTGAACTCATGAGCCGGTGATATTCGGCAACATCTGGACACGGTCCAAGAAATATTTCTCCAGGCGCGCGGAATAACTAGATCGCGCCGTCGGGCTCAGTGCCGGGACGAGTTCTTTTCCCGGGTTGCGAACCAGTCGACAACCGCGCCGAAAAATCCCACGCTGCCAGGCATGAGCATCCAGTGGCAGACGGCGAAAACCTATCGGGACATCCTCTACCACAAGGCCGACGGGATCGCGAAGATCACCATCAACCGTCCCGCGAAGCGCAACGCCTTCCGCCCGCGGACGGTGGCCGAGATGTACGATGCCTTTGCCGATGCGCGCGAGGACCAGGGAATCGGCGTGGTGCTGCTCACCGGCGCCGGTCCGCATACCGACGGCAAATACGCCTTTTGCTCCGGCGGGGACCAGAGCGTGCGCGGCCACACCGGCTACGTGGACGAGAGCGGCGTACCGCGCCTCAACGTGCTCGACCTGCAGAAGCTCATCCGTTCAATGCCCAAGGTCGTCATCGCGCTCGTCGCCGGCTACGCGATCGGCGGCGGCCACGTGCTGCATGTCGTCTGCGACCTCACCATCGCGGCCGACAACGCCGTGTTCGGGCAGGCGGGGCCCAGGATGGGGAGTTTCGACGGCGGCTTCGGCTCGAGTTATCTCGCCCGCATTGTCGGTCAGAAAAAGGCGCGCGAAATCTGGTATCTCTGCCGGCAATATGACGCGAAGCAGGCGCTCGCGATGGGCCTCGTCAACGCCGTGGTGCCCGTCAGGAAACTCGAAGCGGAGGGTGTGAAGTGGGCTCGCGAGATTCTCCAGCACAGCCCGCTGGCCATCCGCTGCCTGAAGAGTGCCTTCAACGCCGATGTCGATGGCCAGGCCGGCCTGCAGGAACTCGCCGGCAATGCCACACTGCTCTACTACATGACGGCGGAGGCGAAGGAATTCCATCGCGCCCAGCGCGAGAAACGCCGGCCCGACGCCAGAAAGTTTCCGTGGCTGCCCTAGGGCGGGCCCACTCAGCGTTCCAAGGATCTCTTGCTTTCCGTCGCAGGATCATTCTCGGCACGCTGCTTCAAGGTGTAGGTGGAGACCCGTTCGATTTTGTCCCCGATCGCCATCTTCTCCAACGGGCCGAGCATTTCGAGCTCCACGTAAGCCAGCGGGCCAGCGTTGGTGTAGATCTCCGCGCTGCTGCCGTTATCGGGATATTTCCCATCCGCCACCAGCGGGGAATCGATGCGCAGTATCTCCTTCTCGCCGATCCAGACCAGGGTGGCGGACCGAACGCCGATTTTGTGGTTCCAGTCGGGATCACGCGCAAGGGTCAGGCGTCCGCGTTCCAGCTGAAAGGCGGCCGGCGATTCATTCAGCTGGCGGACCTCGGTTTCCCGGGGGAGCTGGGGATCGGCGAAGATCGCCTGTGTCGTGACCGGATTTTTAAGCTGGGTGATGATCCAAACGCTGACCTCGACCGGCGGTCCGCTGGCTTTTTCATAGCGGGTGGTGATTGTCATCACCGGCTGGCCCGGCCGGAGTTCGATCCGGCGACGCATGCCGATGCCGAAGCTCGGATCCACCGGCGAAACCAGGATGACGGCCGGGCCTTCCACCACCGCTTCCTGCGGCAGTCCATCGAACCCGCCGGGCGGGGGCCAGCCGCGCGAGGCGATCTGCGGCCAGTTTGCCTGCGGCGCCGGCCACGCCTTGTCACCGCCGAAGTTGGCCCAATCCGTGGACTCTGCATCAGGCTTCGTGCCAAGGAGCTTATCGTTTTCCCAGAACGGTCCTTCCTGACTTCCCGCGAAGCGAAACTGCATTACGCGCCCGATCGACGGCACGATGACTGCCTCCACCACGCTGTTGCGAAGCAGCAGCGCATCGGTCCACCCATGATAATCGATCCGGATGACATTTCCCGGGTGCGCCGCCCCGGGCTCCATCGACGAGGCCGCCGCAGATTTCATAGGGCAAGCCAGGGTGAGGCCGAGCAACGCCGTCCACAATCCCGAAGCCGCTCCAGAAATAGTCAGGTGCGTTGCCATGGCATGTGACGAGCCGGCATCAGGCAAACATGACTTCGCCAATCGGGTCGATGGCCAAATCCACGTGAATCAGGCGGCGGTTGAACACCGTCGCCACCGGCAGGCGACGAAAAACCCATCGCCGCCGCGGTGCCGGGTTCTTGCGGGGCGCCGGCCGGCATCAGTTGCCCACGACTTTAACGACAGCCGTCGAACCGGGATACTTGTCACCGTCCAGCGGTTCGGCCCGGCCGCCGAGATTCTGCGCGAGGAAAGCCTCGGCGCGGGCGTTGAAGTCGATGCGGTTTTCCGGCCGGGCGAAGCCGTGCCCCTCGTCGGTGTAGAGCACGTAGGTGACTTTGCCGCCGTGCCTCTGGATCGCGTCGACAATCTGCTCGGACTCGGCGTGGTTGACGCGCGGATCATTCGCGCCCTGGCCAATGAGCAGGGGCCGGACGATCTTGTCAGCGGCGAAGAGCGGCGACGCGCGGTGAATCAACTCGGCGTCCTTGGGGTCGTCCACATTGCCGACGCGTACGTCGAACATCGCACGCATCGGCTTCCAATAGGGCGGGATCGAGTGAATGAGAGTTGTCAGGTTCGAGGGGCCGACGATGTCCACGCCGCAGGCAAATTTCTCCGGCGTGAACGCGAGGCCGGCCAGCGTGGCGTAGCCGCCGTAGGAGCCACCCATGATCGCCACCTTGCCGGGATCGGCGTAACCTTGCTGGATCGCCCAACCAACGGCGTCGAGGAGGTCGTCGTGCATTTTGAGGCCCCATTGCCGGTTGCCGGCATTGAGCAATTTCTTTCCATAGCCGGCGGATCCCCGGTAGTTCACCTGCAGGCAGGCGTAGCCGCGATTCGCGAACCACTGGGCATAGGCGTTGTAGCCCCAGTTGTCGCGTCCCCACGGGCCGCCGTGCACGAACAGGACCATGGGCAGTTGCTTCGGCGGCACCCCCGCCGGCAGCGTCAGATAGGCGTGCAGCACGAGGCCGTCGCGCGCCGTGACGGCGACGGGCTGCATCGCGGCCAGTGGCAGACCCTCCAGTTTGGGCCGGGCCGTGAAGAGGAAGGTGCCCTTCTTCGCGGTGCGATCCCATGCATAGTAGCGCACGGGGCCGCGGTCGGAGGTGAAGGCGACGAGCCAGGTGTTGTCTTGGTCGTCGCGGCTGATGAGGTCGAAATCGCCGTCGTTGAGGGCGGCGACGCCGGCGAAATCGGCTTTGACGTCGGGATCGACCACCGTCCATCGCGCGCGGCCCGGAGCGAAGGAGACGGCTTCGACCACGTGCTGGCGCGGATTGATCACCACGTCACCGGCGTCAACTTCGTCGGAGGCGGCGACCGTGGTCTCAGCGCCGGTCGTGACATCCTTCCGGATGACGCGGGCGGTGTCGAAACCGATCGAAGAATTCAAAAAGGCTGCTTTGCCATCGATCGTGAAGTCTAGGAAATCCAGGATTTCGTCAGGGCCGACCTTGATCCAGCTCTGCCACGGCACGCGGGTGTCGCTGCGGATGCGGATCTCGGTGCCACCGTCGGGCGTCTGCACCTGTGCGGCGCGGATCTGCATGTGCGAGTCGGCCATCCACGCGGCGATGTCGCCCGGATTCTCGGTATCGAGCACCAGGGCGCCGGTCTTGAGAGTCAGCCGGTAAACATCGAACAACGCGCGGTTCCGGAGGTTGAGTTGAACAAGTATCTCGTCAGGGAAATCCCTTTCCACAGCCACGACGTCCGCCCGCACCCCTTGGAACGACGTATAGTCGCGGACGTTGCTCGTGGGGAGATCAACTCCATATAGGTGCCAGTTTTCATCGCCGTCGGTGTCCTGCAAATAGAGGAGAGTCCGGCCGTCGTGCGCCCAGAAAAACAGGCGGATGCCGCGCTTCTTGTCGGCGGTGACGATCTTATCATCGTCTTTGCCGACAGTCTTCACCCAGACCTGAAGGACGTTCTTGGGGTCGGGCGCGATCCAGGCGAGCTGCTTGGCATCGGGCGAGAGCTGCGGGCTGGATTTCTCAGGGTTCCCAAACAGGACGTCGCGCGGGATCAACGGTGGCAACTCGGCGTGGGCCAGCGAGATTAAAACAGCAAAATAACAGGCAATAGCGCAAAACGCGCTGAGGTAAGGGCCTCGAAGTTTCATGGGCGCACTGTTGCTGAGGGTCGCTGCCCTGGGCGAGTCAATTCGCCGCGGAAGACAACGGCAAAAAAAGCCCGGTTGAAGACCGGGCTTCTTGGAAGGGAGTTCGCCGGCGCTATTGGCCGAGGCTCAGGCGCAGGCTGGCGAGCTGGTTGGCGGAGCCGAGCTTCTCGTTGCGGCTCGCGATGAACTTGGCGTACTCGTCCATGAAGATCTTCCCCGGCGGCCGGAAGTCGAACTCGGCCGGCTTGTCGCGGAAGAACTCACGGTGTACGCGGGTCCAGACGAGGCGGCCGTCGGTGTCAATGTTGATCTTGGTGACGCCGAGCTTGGCGGCGGGCAGGTATTCGTTGACGTCCACGCCGACGGCGGTGCCGAGCTTGCCCCCCGCGGCGTTGATGCGCTGGACCTCATCCTGCGGCACGCTGGAGCTGCCGTGCATGACGATCGGGAAACCGGGGACGAGCTTCTTGATGCCGGCGAGGACCTCGAAGTGGAGGGACTGCTTGCCCTTGAATTTGTAGGCGCCGTGGCTGGTGCCGATGGCGGCGGCGAGCGAGTCGCAACCGGTGAGCTTGATGAATTTCTGCGCCTCCTCGGGCTTGGTCAGGCAGGCGTTGCCTTCCTCGACCTTGATGTCCTCCTCGACGCCGCCGAGCATACCCAATTCGGCCTCGACGGAAATGCCCTTCTTGTGCGCGGCGTCCACGACGCGTTTGGTGATCTCGACGTTCCTGTCGAACGGTTCATGCGAGGCATCGATCATCACCGAGCTGTAGAAGCCGGAGTTGATGCAGTCGTAGCAGGTCTCCTCGTCGCCATGATCGAGGTGCACCGCGTAGATCGCCTCGGGGAAGATCGTCTCGGCGGCGCGGATGATGGCTTCGAGCATGCGCTTGTCGGTGTATTTGCGCGCCCCCTTGGAGATTTGGATGATGAAGGGCGCCTGCGACTGAAGACAGCCGCGAAAGAGCCCCATCGCCTGCTCGGCGTTGTTGATGTTGTAGGCGCCGACGGCGTATTGGCCGTAGGCATGTTTGAAGAGCTGGGCCGTGGTGACGATCATAGGCGTGGCAGGTTGGCGGAAGCCGGCAGGCTACCCTGCGGCCGGAAGCACGCACAAGTGTTTTTTCTATCGGCCGGCAGGGGGGCGGGAGACTGATGGCAGTCCGTCGCCACGCTGATGAGCACGTTCCCACGCCACCGACAAGGAATCGCGCATGGATGCTGTCAGCCCTTGGGTGGAGTTGGAGGCTGGCTGGAGCCGCCGGTCGTCGTTGTCGCCGTCCCTGGCGTGCTGCCGCCCTGCGCCCCATTAAAACTCTGGCGCAGTATACTGGTGATCTGCTGCTGGGCGGCCTGCTGCTGTTGCATCTGTTGGAGGACCTGCAATTGGGCGGGGGTCAGGACGCTGGCCGCCTGGGCCACCGCATTCGTGGTGATGGTGGGGCCGGTGACGGGTGTGGGAAACAGGCCACCAAGAGCACCTATCGCGCCAAAGAAACCACCACCGCCCGTTCGCTGACCACTGCTGGTTGCCGCGCTGTTTTCGGCGAGAATCTGAGTCAGCTGCTGGGTTTGATAGTCCTGCAATGGAGTGGCGCCCGAAGTGACCAGGAGGGTCTGCAGTTGGTTTACCTGATTACGCTGCGGCATCGTCTGCTGATAGTTGGTATATTGGCTGTAACCATCGGGACCCAGCAGTGCCTGGATCTGGCTGTCGATCGCGCTGCCGGCCTGCTGGATCAAGCTGCCGATCTGGGCGCGGCCGGTGATTCCCTCGGCGCCGGCGGCTGAGAGAACGTCCAGCATGGACATTTGTTTCTCGGCGAGTAGATTCTGGAACTGTGCCGTTTGCTCCGGCGTAAGATTCAGGCTCTTAAAGAGGGCGCCATAGGTGCTGTTGATACGGGCCTTCTGCTGGTCAGTCCACAGCTTGTTGAATTCCGGATTCTCCAGCAGGGTGGAAAGATTGGCGGGGCCATTGCGGCCGTTGAAACGACCCGGACCGCGCGCGGGCCCCGGGCGATTCGCGGCGCCGGTTGAAGCGGCATCGCCTTCGTCCGCCGCATCGGCAAGATTTCCGCGGGCACGCAGGCTGGCGATTTCGGCCTCGAGCTCGTTTTTGCGTTTCTCCAAGTCCCACAAACGCTTCTGCAGATCGGCGCGAGCGCTGTCGGAGAGACTGTCAGCGCGCAGCTTGATAAGCTCCTGGTATTGGTTCCAAGCAAGCGCCCCGCCCGCAATTGTCGTCAAAGCGAGCAATGCGATAAGGTAGTTTTTGATTTTAGGGTTCACCATCAGGGAGACAAGACGCGGCCGGGCCGCCGCAAGTTACCTTGGATCAAACGAAAGCACTAGGCAAGGTACCGTTGGCCCGCATTTGTCACCCACCCGAGCGGCGCGTCGGCGCTCTGCGCGCAGCAACTCGTGAACTGTTAGCTGACAAGTCGACCGGCGCAAAACGGCGTCCTTCGATCAAGTGTGATGGATCCGTTTCAGTCTGGTGACCCCCTCGGTCCGTCCGACTTTTAGGTGGCGAGGGCGGGGGGGGTGGCTTTGCCGGCCTTCGGCCCCTTGGGGGCACGGGGGGCAAATTCGAAACCGGTCGAAAGGTCCGGCTTCAATACCAGATAGGCCGAGAACGGCCTGTGCGTGCGCTGCGACCAGAACTTGTCGAGCAGGTCGGTGCGGCCGGTCTCGATCATCTTCAGGAACTGCTCCCGCGGGATGTCGCGGGCGAGGATGCGGCGTGAACAGCGAACCAGGATTTTGTCCTCGCCGTGCCCGACTTGGCGGACCACGTAGCTTTGCGGCGTCTCATATACCTGCGCGCCTGGGCCGAATCGGGCCGGCGCCGGAGCTATCGGCTGCAATCCCGTGAAATCAATTTTCACGCCACCGTTGCCATCGCGCTGGCCGTCGAACTGAAACACCACCTTCTTTGCGACCGGATCGAGCTTGAGGATCGCACTGAACGGCCGGCCGGCCTTGGAACGGAAATTATCCAGCGGCCCGATCTGGCCTTTTTCGACCAGCTCGCGCGCCTCGGCCTCCTCGATTTTCCGGTTGCCAATGATCTTGTAGATGGTGAGCACGCCATCCTGCGATTTGAAGGCCCGGAGCGTCTCCAGCATCGGCTTGCCATCGGTCGGGCTCGGCCAGGAGAGTTGACGGGCATCCTCGGGCGATTCCTCGAAGGTCTTCACCCGCTGCACGAAACTTTTGGTGTCCTCGATGATCTCCTGCATGAACTTCTCGCGGGAGAATTTGCCGTGCTCGATCTGACGCAGCTTGTACTCCCATTCGCCCGTCATGTCCGGCTTGGTGAGTCCCTCGGCCCGCATGGCGGCGAGGAACTGCAGCAGCGACTCGGCCTTGGCCGTCGGCACGAGCTCGCGCTGCTGGCGCTCGAGATACCTTTGGTTGATGAGGCCGTCGATCGTGTCGGCGCGGGTGGCGGGCGTGCCCAGCCCGCGTTCCTTCATGGCTTCGGCCAGATCCTCGTCGTCCACGAGCTTGCCGGCGCCTTCCATGGCGGAAAGCAGGGTGGCTTCCGTGTAGCGGGGCGGCGGCTTGGTCGTTTCGTCGTGCAACTCGGTCGCGATGGTCCGGGCCTGCGGCGGCTGGCCGTCGGCCGGATCGAGGGCGGGCAGGGCCTTCGAATCGGGCGACCCGTTGTCCAGGGTCGTCTTGCCGTAAACGGCGAGCCAGCCGGGGAAGGTGAGCACTTTGCCCTCGGTTCTGAAATCGTGGCCGGCCACCGTGCTGGTGCGTATGGTGATGTCGAATTCCGCCGCCGGATGAAAGGCCGCGACGAAGCGGCGCGCGATCATGTCGAACACCTTCGCCTCCATGTCGTCGAGGTGCTTCGCCTCGTGCGTGGTCGGGATGATGGCGAAGTGGTCGGAGACCTGGGCGTTGTTGAAGATGCGCCGGTTGGACCGTACCCAGTCCTCGTGCAAGACCTTTTGGGCGTGCGGGGCCAGGCTGCCATGCAGGTTGGCGAGAGTCTGCTTCACCGTCGGGATGTAGTCCTCCGGCAGGGCGCGCGAATCGGTGCGCGGGTAGGTGATCATCTTGTGCCGCTCATAGAGCGCCTGCGCGATCTGGAGCGTGCGCCGGGCGGAGAGGCCGAAACGGTTGTTGGCCTCGCGCTGCAGCGTGGTCAGGTCGTAAAGGCGCGGCGCAGTCTGCAAGGAGGCCTTCTTCTCCTCGGTGACGGTTGCGGCCGGCCGGCCCTGGCAGGCGGCGTGCACGGCCTCGGCGGCGGCCTTTTCCCAAATGCGGTCGATCCGGTCCTGGTCGTCGCCCTCCGCCTTCTTGAAGTCGGACCGCTGGTACACGCCCTCGTAGGCGCCCTGGGCGATCTGGAAGGTGGCCGTGACGCGCCAGTAGGGGCGCGGCCGGAAATTGCGGATCTCGAGTTCGCGAGTGAAGACGATGGCAAGGGTGGGGGTCTGCACGCGGCCGACGGCGGCGACGTTGCCGGCGCGCGAACCGAACATGCGCTTGGTGAGCGCGCGCGTGCCGTTGATGCCGATGAGCCAGTCGCTCTCGCTGCGGCACCGCGCGGCGTCGGCCAGCGGCACCATTTGCGCGCCGTCGCGCAAGTTTTTGAACGCTTCGCGGATGCCCTCGGTGGTCATGGTCTGCATCCACGCGCGCTTCACCGGCAGCTTGCACTTGGTGAGCTGGTACAGGTAGGTGAAGATCAGTTCACCCTCGCGGCCGGCGTCGCAGGCATTGATGACGTCGGAGACGTCCTTGCGGGCCAGAAGCTTTTTGAGCTGGTTGAACCGCGCCTTGGCATCCTCGATGGGTTTGAGGCCGAATTTCTTCGGGATGATCGGCAGGGTCTCCAGCCGCCAGAAGCCGTAGAGCTTCTTGTCGATGTCCTCGGGCATCTCGAGTTCCACCAGATGGCCCACCGCCGACGAGATGACGTACTCGTCGTTTTCGAAGTGATCGCCTCTTTTGGGAATGCGGCCGAGCGCGCGGGCGAGGTCGGCGGCCACGCTGGGCTTCTCGGCGATGATCAAGGACTTCATGATGCGGGCGGGAAGGCGATACCCACTGTACCGGGGATTTCAAGCCCTAGTTTCAAAAATCTGTTTTCGTCGAGACGCGCGCCCGCGCGCGTGCGCCCGCGCCCACGCCCGCGCGCGCGAGGGGATCCTTCCGAGTGGATTCCGAGCCGTCGGCTATTCGCCCGCAAACCGGCCGGTTCAGTTCAGCCAGGGGCCAGCTTCGGCGTCTCCGCCAGCGCGCTGTCGAGGGCCTTGAGCAGCGCGGCGATCGTCTCGTCGGTCTCGTCGCCCATGTTGGAAATCCGGAACGTCTTGCCCTTGAGCTTGCCGTAGCCGCCGTCGATCACGAAGCCGTGCTTCGACTTGAGCACCTTGAGCAGGGCCGGCAGGTCGAGGTTGAGCGAGTTGACGAAGCAGTTGAGCGTGACCGATCCGTAGCCTTCCTTCGGGAAAAGCTTGAAGCCCTTGGCGAACGCCCAGGTGCGGACAGCCTGGTTGAGGCGGGTGTGGCGCGCGTAGCGCGGTTCGACGCCTTCGGCTTTGATGTCCTCCAGCTTCGACTTGAGTCCGTAAATATGCGGGATGCTCGGCGTGCTCGGCGTCATGCCTTTCTCGTGGTTGGTCTGGAACTCGAGCAGGTCGAGGTAATAGCCGCGTTCCGTCACCGTGGCGGCGCGGTCTAGCGCCCGCTTCGAGACCGAGCAGAGGGAGAGACCGGGCGGCAGCGCGAGCGCCTTCTGCGTGCCGGTGATCATGATGTCGATGCCCAGCTCGTCCTTCTTGATGGCGAGCGCGCTGAACGAGCTCACGGTGTCGACGATCGAAATCACCTCCGGGTACTGGCGCACCACGGCCATGACCGCGGCGATGTCGGTCATGCAGCCGCACGAGGTCTCGTTGTGGATGACGGTGACGGCGTCGTACTGACCGGTCGCCAGCTCGCGGCGCACCGCCGCCGGATCGACCGGCTGGCCCCAGTCGAACTTCAGCGCCCCGGCCGGCTTGCTGCAGCGGTTCGCAACGTCGTTCCACTTGTCCGAGAAGGCGCCGTTCATGCAGGTGAGCACCTTCTTTTTGACGACGTTGCGGACCGCCGCCTCCATCATGCCCCAGGCGCTGGTCGTGCTGAGATAGACCGGGTCCTTCGTGTAGAAGAGCGCCTGCAGGTCCGGCTGCAGGGACTGGTAAAGCGCCACGAAGTCGGAACTGCGATGTCCGATCATGGGCTGGGCCATTGCGCGCAGCGTCTTTTCGGAAACGGCCACGGGGCCGGGGATGAAGAGTTTGTAGCTCATGGCAATGAAGGAGGATTCAATTCAGAAGCCGGGAAGCCAAGATGAAACGCACGTGTATTCTCCTGGTTTCATGGGTTCTGACTTGGAAATCAGCCGCCGCTTTGCTTGACGATCCGCCGGTTCGCGTCGCCGAGCACCAGCACCTTCGGCCGCCAGTCGGCGGCCTCGCTCTCGCCGACGACGGCAAAGGCCATGATGGTGAGCAGATCCCCGCGCTTGCCGAGATAGGCGGTGGCACCGTTCAGGCTGATCGTCTTCGAGCCCGCGGGCGCGGCAATGGCGTAGGTTTCAAACCGTTCGCCGTTGTTCAGATTGCCGACGAGAATCCGTTCGTAGGGCCGGAGTCCGACGAGGGCCATGAATTCCGCATCGATGGCCAGACTGCCCTCATAGTTGAGGCTGGTGTCGGTCACTTCGGCGCGATGGATTTTTGACTTGAGCAGATTGAGTTGCATGGCACGGCCCGGACGGTAGGAAACCTTTACCAAGCGAAACGCCGTCCGCTAGGTCAACCCTCAAACCATCCCGCCCTCGCATGTCGCCGTCCTGGCTGAGAAAAAAGTTCTACGTCTTCGAGCAATACACCATCGACGTGATCCTCGGGCGGAGGGAGGACGCGGGCGCGGCCGTCTACGGGGCGTTTTTGCAGGGGGTGTCCTTCCTGTTCAGCGGGGTGGTGCAACTGCGGCTCTGGCTCTACCGGCAGCGCCTCCTGCACGACCAGCCGCTGGGCTGCCTGGTGGTCGTGGTCGGCAACCTCACGGTGGGCGGCACCGGCAAGACGCCGGTGGTGGAAAAGTTCGCCCGGGCGCTGGCCGAGCGCGGCCGCCGGGTCGCCATCCTGAGCCGCGGCTACAAAAGCAAGACCCCGCCCTTCTGGCGCCGGGCGTGGAACAGCCTCACGCATGCGGACGAGCCACCGCCGCGCGTCGTGAGCGATGGCGAACACGTGCTGCTCGATTCCGAGCAGGCTGGCGACGAGCCCTACATGCTGGCGCGCAACCTGCCGGGCGTGGTCGTGCTCGTCGACAAGAATCGCGTGAAGGCCGGCACCTATGCGATCCGCCGCTTCGGCTGCGACACGCTCGTGCTCGACGACGGTTTCCAATACCTGCCGCTCAAGGGCCGGCTGAACCTGCTGCTCGTCGACAAAACCAACCCCTTCGGCAACGGCCACCTGCTGCCCCGCGGCATCCTGCGCGAACCCGTCAAACACCTGCGCCGCGCCTCCTACGTCTTCCTCACCAAGTCCAACGGCCGGCGCGATCCCGAGATCGAGGAGCTCATCCAGCGGCACAATCCCGGCGTGGACGTCATCGAGTGCGCCCACCGCCCGCAGTATCTGCAGCGGGTGGGCGTGGACGAACGACAGTCGCTTGACTTTCTCAGGGACAAGCGCGTCGGCGCGTTCAGCGGCATCGCCACGCCGGAAAGCTTCGAGCATTTCCTGCGCGACCTCGGCGCCAATCTGCTCTACACGAAACGCTTTCTCGACCACTACCGGTTCACGCAGGAGGACTTGGACCTGGTCTTCAGTCAGGCGCGCTCCGCCGGCCTGGAATTCCTCGTGACGACCGAAAAGGACGCCGTCCGAATCGACGAAAAGCTGCATTTCCCGCTGCCGCTTTACTACCTGCGCCTGGAGATCGAGATCATCCGCGGCGCGGCGGACTTCCAGGAGGCGGTCTCGCGCATCTGCTTCCCCGGGGAGGGCCGCCGCGCGCCGGTGGAGATCGCGAAGTAGCCCGGGTTCATCGTCCGCGGGCCGCGGGCGAGTGTTGCTTGTCGCCGCCTCCCGCGCGGGTTTGTCATCTATTAGATGACAAAACGGCCATGACGGCCTCGCGGGACGGTCGCAGACGGAGGGAGGGAAAGGCGGAGTGAGCCGGGGACAGGCCGATCCTTTCCACTTGCGACCGGGGTGCCTCCGCGCTCAGTTTGGCCGCATGATCATTGATCCCCGTCTCAATCAACTGGCCGAACTGCTCACGGGCTTTTCGACCGCCCTGAATAAGGGCGAACGCGTGCTGATCGAAGCCTTTGACGTGCCCGACGCGATGGTCGTCGCCCTGATCCGCGCGGCCCGCCGGCGCGGCGCCCTGCCGTTCGTCCTGATCCATCACGCGCGCATCACCCGTGAGTTGATGCATGGCGCTGTCAAGTCCCAGTACGCGCCGCACACGGCGGTGGAGCTGGCCCGCATGAAGAAAATGAACGCCTACATCGCGCTGCGCGGCTCGGCCAACATCTTCGAGACCTCCGACGTGCCTCCCGCCAGCATGAAGCTGGTCACGCGCCTGATGAAACCGGTGCAGGATCGCCGCGTGAACAAGACCAAGTGGGTCGTGCTGCGCTGGCCGACCTCCGCCATGGCCCAGCAGGCCGGCCTGAGCACCGAGGCGTTCGAGGATTTCTATTTCCGCGTCTGCACGCTGGACTACCGCCGCATGGTACCCGGCATGAAAGCGCTGGGCGACCTCATGCGCCGCACGGACCGGGTGCGGATCAAAGGCCCCGGCACGGACCTGCGTTTCTCCATCAAGGGCATCGGCGCCGAGGAATGCGGAGGCAGGAAGAACATTCCCGACGGCGAGGTCTTCTCCTGCCCGGTCAAGGAAAGCGTCGAAGGTGTCCTCCAGTACAACGCCCCCACGGTCTATCTGGGCACCTCCTTCGACAACATCCGTTTGGTGTTCAAAAACGGACGCATCGTGGAGGCCACGGCCAACAACACAAAGCGGCTGAACGCGATTCTCGATAGTGACGCGGGGGCGCGTTACGTCGGTGAGTTCGCTCTCGGCTTCAATCCCCACATCCTCCAGCCGATGCGCGACATTCTCTTCGACGAGAAGATCGCCGGCTCGTTCCACTTCACGCCCGGCCAGGCCTACGAGGAATGCGGCAACGGCAACAAATCGCAGGTGCACTGGGACATGGTCTGCATCCAGCGGCCGGAATATGGCGGCGGCGAAATCTGGTTTGACGGCAGGCTTATCCGCAAAGACGGCCTCTTCGTCCCGAAAGCGCTGCAGAAGCTTAATCCGGCCTATCTGCTGGGAAAGAGTTGACTGCGGATTGCACGGATTAACGCCGAGGGGTTTCTTCTTTCCGCGCCCATCCGTGTCATCCGTAGTTAAAACATGACCGCCTCGGCTGCGCGCCGCAATTTCGCAATGGCTTCGCGGTGGCGCTGCTGCCTCCGGAAGCGAAGCGGAAGTGGCGGGCGGAGATCGATCGACTCGTAGCCCCGTGGCAGGAGCCGGCCTTGTCCTGCGTAGCCTTGGCGAAGCGGGATTGCAGGCGAAGTGCTCCGCGGTCAGGGTGGAATCGCGTGCCAGCCCGCTCCTACATCGTTCCGCCTCACATCCGCCGCGCCCGCGCCGACAAAGTGCTGGCCGGGGCGTTTCCCGAGCACAGCCGAGCCGCCCTGCAGCGCGCTTTTGAGGCGGGCTTGGTGCGATGCGGCGGCAAAATCATCGCCAAGAGCGATGCGGTAAAGACGGGCGACACGCTGGAGTTCGCGCTGCCGGAAATCACGCCCGCCGAATTGAAACCGGTCGCGATTCCGCTCGACGTCCTCTACGAGGACGAGCACCTGCTGGCGATCAACAAGGCCGCCGGCATGGTGGTGCATCCCGGAGTGGGCACGGGCGAGGACACGCTGGTGCATGCCTTGCTGGCGCATTGCGCCGGCGGACTCAGCGGGGTCGGCGGCGTCGAGCGGCCCGGCATCGTCCACCGGCTCGACAAGGAGACTTCCGGGGTGCTGCTGGCGGCTAAAAACGACGCGGCCCACCGCGGACTTTCGGAGCAGTTTGCCGGACGCCATCTGCGCAAGGAATACCTCGCGCTTGTGTCCGGCGTGCCGCGATTGCGGAGCGGCACGATCGAGCGCGCCATCAGCCGTCATCCGGTGCACCGCGAACGCATGACCGTCGGCGAGGGCGGTCGGACGGCGCGCACCGATTGGGAGATTGTCGAGGCGTACGGCGACAAGGCGGCGCTGGTGCGCTGCCGGATTCACAGCGGCCGTACCCACCAGATCCGCGTGCACCTCAAATCCATCGGTCACCCGCTCCTTGGCGACAGGACCTACGGCTGGAAGCAGGACCCGGAGCTGCCGGAGCCGCCGCGCGTCATGCTGCACGCGGAACGTATCGCGTTTCTGCACCCAATCACGGCGCGACCGCTGGAGGTGCGCGCCCCGCTGCCGGACGATTTTCGCGCCCTGCGGGCCGCTTTAGCTTGCGCGGGCGAGAAAACCGTCCCAAGCGGAAAGTAGAAAAAGACTGGCGCCGGCCGTTAACTCGCTTGACGTTTTCCGGCGCCACAGCCGCCGGCTGCACCGAATCTCCCTCGATAACGCACTGGCATTCCATCGTCACCGGCGCTGCGGATCGCGTAACCGCGACGAACGACAGGCGTCACTGCCGGCAACACTTATCATCACCGATTTCCCGTGAAAACGTTCCTAGGAATCAGCTTATCCGCGGCGGTCATTGCGATCGCCGCCTGCTTCGGGGCGGAGAGCGCCGGAGTTGTCCCGTCCGCCCGCGCCCAGTGGCCCAAGGCGCTCCAGCGGGCGAGAATGTCGATCGTCGCCGAGCGGCTCGGGCTTACGGCGGAGCAGAAGGCGCAGCTCAAGACTATTCGCGCCCAGACCGCTGAGGCCGTCCAAGCCATCCGCGCCAATGCCGCGCTGACAGCGGACCAAAAGCGGGCGCAAGCCGTGACCGCGTGGAAAACATCGCGGGAGCAGATGCGCGCGCTGTTGACGCCCGACCAGCAGGCTAAATTGGCGCAGATCAAGAGTCATCCCTGGCGGTTGAACGCGCTGGCTGTCAGCCGGGTCAGAATGGGCCTGCTGGCCAACCAGCTCGGGCTGACCTCCGACCAGCGGGCCAAGATTCGCGACATTCACACCAAGACCGTCACCGTGGTGAATCCCATCCGGGCGGATGCCAGCCTCACACCGGAAGCGAAGCGGGCCAAGGTGCGCGAACTGGTTGAAGCCAGCCGTACGGAGATCCACGGGGTGCTCACCCCCGAGCAGGAGGCGAAACTGCAGCGGATCCGCCGGCGCTTACTGGCGCCTCTCGGGCCCCTGGGGTAAGCGGCAGCTTCAGGTGAGGCGCCCCAACAGCTCCATCGCCACCCCGTAGCGCAGGTTGTGGAAGGAGTGGCGGAAGGCGCCGATGCCGCCGATCTCGGCCACGGCAATCACCGTGGCGAGCGCGGTGGGAAACACGTCGGCACGCGCGGCCGGCAGACCAGGGATTTTTTTCCGCTCTTCCAGCGGCAGGCGGGCGGCGTCGGCGAGCAGCACGCGCAGCGCGGGGACGTCAATGAGCGGACTGGTTTCCGCGATCGGCCGGCCGAGGCTTTCCGCGAAAATGGCTCGCGTCGTGGTGATGGTACCGCCGGCAAAGACCGCCGTTGTGCCCGCGGGCAGCGCAAGGCGGAAACCGCTTTTCGCGAAAACCTCACGGCAGATTTCCATTACGCGGACCCGGCTGGTGTCGCTGAAAGGCGCCTGCGGATCCTTGACGCAGTGCTCCGTCAGGCGGACGCAACCGAGCGGCAAACTAACGGTCTGCTCGACCCGCCGGGCGCGAAAGGTGAGGCACTCAAGGCTGCCGCCGCCAAGATCGAAAACATAGAAGTCCTGCAGTTCGGCCAGGGCCGGATCGGAGGTCAGTCCCCGGCCGATAAGATTCGCCTCCTCTTCGCCGGTCAGAATCCGGATCTCGTGGCCGGTCGCGGTGCGGACGCGCTCGCGGAATTCCCCGCCATTGGCGGCGTCGCGCACCGCGCTGGTGGCGACCAGGACGGTGTGCCGGGGGGCGAGGGGTGCAATTTCGTCGAGCAGCTGGCGGATGGCGGCGAGGCCGCGCTGCATGGCTTCCTGCGAAAGTTGCGGCTGCGCCTGGCCGATCCCCGTGCTGATGCGGGCATCGAGCGCCCGGGTCTGCACGGCGACGATTCCGCCCTTGGGATCGCGGGTGGCGACAAGGGACTTGATCGAATTGCTGCCGATGTCGATGACGGCGACGATGTTTGTTCCAACCACAGAGACACAGAGGGCACAGAGGAAACACCATTTCAAGCCTTCCTCTGTGAACTCTGTGCCTCAGTGGTTCATAATTGAAAATCCGCGGGGGCGATGAGGACGACAAACTCGCCCTTCAGGCTGATTTTCGCGAGGCGGGCGCGCACTTCAGCCGCCGGTCCGACCAGAAAGGTTTCGTGCACCTTGGTGACCTCCTTGGCCGTGCAGATGGCGCGTTCCGGACCCAGTTTTTCCACGATTTCGTCCACAAATTTTCCGATGCGGTGGCAGCTTTCGTAGAGCGCGAGGGTGTAGGGGAAATCGCGGTATTGATCAAGGAACGCCAGCCGGGCGGACGACTTGGCCGGCAGGAACCCGACGAAAAGAAATCCGTTGGTGGGCAGGCCGGAGGCGCTGAGGACGGCGATGAGGGCGCTCGGCCCGGGCACCGGGACGACGGGCAGGCCCCGTTTGCGGCAGGCCCGCACCAGGCGGAAGCCCGGATCGCTCAAGCCCGGAGTGCCGGCATCGGTCACCACGGCGATGGATTTGCCCCCGCCAATCAGTCCGGCGAGACGCTCGGCGGCCTCGATTTCGTTGTGTTCGTGGTAGGCGACGAGTTCGCGGTGGATACCGAGCCGGGCGAGCAGGGCGCCGCTGGTTCGCGTGTCTTCACAGGCAATGAGATCAACGGCGCCGAGAATGGATCGGGCCCGTCCGGTCAGGTCGGCGAGGTTGCCGATCGGCGTGGCCACGACATAGAGGTGACCGGACTGGGGGACGAGCGAAGCATTATCCATCGCTGGGGAAAGGAAGCCACCCGACGGCGTCCATAGCTACAAAAAAATCCGGCCCATCGGCCGGATTTTGAAAGACAGACTGAAAAACGCGGGGCGCATCACTGCCCCATGCCCGGGATGCGGCCTTCCCAGTCGGCCGGGCGATTCCAGGGAATGGAGGAATCGGTTTTCGGGGCGACGCAGCCGGCGAAGAGCGCGGCAAGGGCGACGGCGAGGAGCGCGGCGAGGAGTGGTTTCTTGGCGACGTTCATGGGAGGTGAAGATAACGAGGAGAAGGGAGTCTGCAACAGGTTCTGCCCGGAGGTCGAGCCCGCAGCAGTAAGACGTCGCGGGAGGGCCGGTGGTTGCATTCAGCTGGAATACGTGTAAATCGACTCCCACCACGGCGTTTTCGTGATCTTCTTCACGCCGGCGCCGGGATTGGCGGCAAGATGCTCGAGCACCTTGAAGACGGGTTCGGTCTTTTCCGGCTGGCCGAGGCGGGTGGCGAGGGCCTCCGCAGTGAAGGGCGTGCCGGGCGCGGCCCGCAAGGTCTCGATGATTTTGCGCTTGAGCGTGATGACATCGCCCGCGGCCTTCTTACCCGCCTCCACGCCGGGCTGGTGGTAGGCATTGATGCCGATGAGCGACGCATAAAGGCCGACCACGCGCTCATAGAGGGCGATGAGCATGCCGAGGGTGCGCGGCGACACGTCGGGAACCGTCAGGGTGATGGATGGCCGGTTTTTCTCGCTGAGCGCATCGCGCGTGCCGAGAAGGAACCCCTGCAGGTAGTCGCCGCTGGTGAGGCTGCCGCCCTCGACCTCGAGGCTTTCGCCGTTCCGGTCGCGCAGCACCTCGATAAAGGTGACGAAGAAATTATTCACGCCTTCGCGGAGCTGCTGCACGTAGGCGTGCTGGTCGGTGGAGCCCTTGTTGCCGTAGACCGCGATGCCTTGGTTGACGACGCGGCCCTGCAGGTCGAGTTCCTTGCCGAGCGACTCCATGACGAGTTGCTGGAGGTAGCGGGAGAAGAGCAGCAGTCGGTCCTTGTAGGGCAGCACGACCATGTCGCGCGCGCCGCGGCCGTCAGTAGCCCAGTACCACATCGCGGCGAGGAGCGCGGCGGGGTTCTCCTTGAGCAAAGGTTCGCGCGTGGCCTTGTCCATCGCGGCGGCGCCGGCCAGCAACTGGTCGATCTTGATGCCCTGCAGTGCGGCGGGCAGAAGTCCCACGACGCAAAGCACGGACGTGCGGCCGCCCACCCAGTCCCACATGGGGAAATGCGCCAGCCAGCCTTCCTGCTGCGCGATCTGCTCAAGCTTCGAGCCGGCGCCGGTCACGGCCACAAAGTGCTTCGGATAGTCGAGCCCCGCGGCCCGGAACGCGGCGGCGGCCTCCAGCATGCCGTTGCGCGTCTCGATCGTCCCGCCGGACTTGGAAATCACCAGCACCAGCGTCCGGCGGAGATGGCGGCCGATTTCCTTGAGCACATAGTCCATGCCGTCCGGATCAGTATTGTCGAAAAAATGCACGCGCATCTTGTCGCGGCCGGCCTTCAGGCGCCCAAGCGCGTGGCTCACCAGTTGGGGACCGAGCGCCGAACCGCCGATGCCGATGACCAGCAGCTCGCGGAACTTGCCGTCGGGGCTGCTGATCTCGCCTTTGTGCACCCGGGCGGCGAAATACCTGATGGCGTCCAGGGTCGAGGTGATGGTCTCGGTGATTTCCCTGGTCGGCGCCAGTTGCGGCGCGCGCAGCCAGTAGTGGCCGACCATGCGCTGCTCGTCGGGATTGGCGATGGCGCCTTTTTCGAGCGCCGCCATGGCGGCGAACGCCGGCGCGAACTTCGGCTCCATCAACTCGAGGTAGCCGTCGGGGAACGGCATCCGGCTGAGGTCGAGCGACACGCCGAGCCCCGGATTGTGGTAGCAGTACTGTTTGAAACGGGACCAAGACATGGGGATATTTAACCACCGATTACACGGATGGGTACAGGTAAGAAATCAACACCTCCGTGTTCATTTGTGTAATCCACGGTTGTTATAGGTTGGCGTCGGTCACCGCTCCCAAGGAGGCGCTGGTGACGAGCTTCGCGTACTTGGCGAGCACGCCGCGGGTTTCGCGCGGCTTCCTCGGCTTCCAAGCCTTGAGGCGCGCCTTTAGTTCCTTGGGCGGGAGGTCGAGGGAGATCCGGCTGGTCTCGGCGTCGATGATGATCGGGTCGCCGTTCCTGATGACCGCGATGGGTCCGCCGGTGGCCGCCTCGGGCGTGATGTGACCGACCACGAAGCCATGGCTGCCGCCGGAGAAGCGACCGTCGGTGATCAGCGCCACCTCCTTGCCGAGGCCCTTGCCCATGACCGCACTGGTGGGCGCGAGCATCTCGCGCATGCCGGGGCCGCCGACCGGACCCTCGTTGCGAATGACGATGACATGGCCCGGCTTTACGCGGCCATCGAGGATGGCCTTGAGCGCGGCTTCCTCGGACTCGAAGACGATGGCCTTTCCGGAGAAGCGCACTCCTTCCTGACCGGAAATCTTCGCCACGGCGCCTTCAGGCGCGAGGTTGCCATAGAGAATGCGGATATGGCTGTCGGCCTTGATCGGTTTGGAAAACGGGTGAACGACATCCTGGTCGGTGGGGTAAGGCTTCACGTCGCGCAGGTTCTCGGCGACGGTCCTGCCGGTCACGGTCAGGCAGTCGCCGTGCAGCAGTCCGGCGTCGAGCAGCATCTTCATCAGGGGAGTCAGCCCGCCGATACGCGAGAGGTGGGCCATGCCGTATTTGCCGGAAGGTTTGAAATCAGCGAGCACCGGCACGCGTTTCCCAATGCGGGTGAAGTCGTCGATCGACAGCTTCACGCCGGCGGTATGCGCGATGGCGAGCAGGTGCAGCACGGAGTTGGTGGAGCCGCCCAGCGCGATGACCGTGGTGATCGCATTCTCGAATGCCTTTCGGCTGATGATGTCGCGCGGCCGGATGCCCGCCCGGGCCAGGGCGACCGCGGCCTCGCCCGCCCGGCGGCAGTCGAGCTTCTTGTCCTCGCTGATCGCGATCTGCGCGGAGCTGTTGGGCAGGCTCATGCCGAGCGCCTCGATCGCCGAAGCCATGGTGTTGGCGGTATACATGCCGCCGCAGGCTCCGGCGCCGGGAATGGAGCAGGCCTCGATCGTCTTCAACCCCTGCTCGTCCAGCTTGCCGGCGGCGTACTGGCCGACGGCTTCGAAGACCGAGACGATGTCGCAGTCCTTGTGCGACTCGGGGTGGATGCCCGGCAGGATCGTTCCGCCGTATACAAACACGGAAGGGCGGTTCAGCCGCGCCATGGCCATGATGCAGCCCGGCATGTTCTTGTCGCAGCCGCCAATGCCGACCAACGCGTCAAAGCCTTCGGCGCCGCAGACCGTCTCGATCGAATCCGCGATGACCTCGCGCGAGACGAGCGAGTACCGCATGCCGAGCGTGCCCATGCTGATGCCATCGGAGACGGTGATGGTGCCGAAGATGATGGATTTGCCGCCCGCGGCGTCGGCGCCGGCGCCCGCCTCGCGCGCCAGGCCGTCGATGTGCATGTTGCAGGGCGTGAGCATGCTCCAGGTGGAGGCGATGCCGACGACAGTCTTCTGAAAATCGGCATCCTGGAAACCGACGGCGCGCAGCATGGAACGATTGGGTGCGCGATCGGCGCCGTCGTGGATGATGGAGGAGTATTTACGGATGAGGTTGGACGTGGGCATGGTGGTCAGAAATCAGAGGACAGTGATCAGAAGTCAGTCATCGGCGATTGAACGGGCGGCGGCCAGAAAGTGAAAACGAGCCCGTCTTCTCAACCAGAGGAAGGCGCGTTGGGCAAGAACGGATCCCGGCAGCGCGAGCCGGCCGGTTTTGCATCGGGAGGGCTCGGCGCCGTCCGAGCCGTCAGAATCTCTACGAATTGTGCGATTGAGGAACAACGCCTCGCGTGTCGTAATGCCTTGGCGTGGTCCTCCGGGATCCACCGGGCCAGGCTCAATTCCGGCGCGCCCACAACCCGGCCAGCCGGAAAAACAGAATGAGTTCGAACGACATCAATGTGGCAGCGGCGTTTATCGCGGCCATCAACCGGCACGCCCTGGGCGCTATTTCCGACCTGATGACGGAGAATCATACGTTCGTGGACTCTCTGGGCCAGAACGTGTCAGGCCGCGAAGCAATGATCTCCGCGTGGAAGGCCTACTTCGGCATGTTTCCTGACTATGAGATACGGGTCGAACGAATGCTGACCGAAAATGGAATCGTGGCGGTTTTTGGGTCGGCCTCCGGGACGTATAAGGGGAAGCGCGGCCTTGTTCCGGAAAACCGAATCGTAATGCCCGCCGCGTGGAGGGCAGGTGTGGAAAACGGCAAGGTCAAGCTGTGGCAGGTTTATTCCGATTGGACGGAAGGCGTGAAAACGATTGAGAAGGACAGGGAATCGGGCTGATCAGGCCGGAATTGGCGGGCGCGGCTCCTCGACGGAGTCCGGGGAGGCGGCCATTCCCAGCAAAGGGCGGAATCTGGCGGGCAGAGCTACCCGTCTACCTGGGAACTACTGTCCGACCGTTTTTCCCGGGCGGAAGCGGAGGACGTAGAAGCCGCCGATGAGGACGAGAAGCAGGCCCCACCAAACGTCGACGTGTTTGTCGGCGAACACGACCTTGTGGATCGGCGGGCTGATCCAGCCGTAGTAGATCCCGGAGGCGAAGATCAAAACGCCGTAAACCGCCAGCAGAATGCCGATGAAAAACCAGATGGGGATTTGTTTTTTGGGTTCCATGATGCCACCTCACCAGAACATAATGTTGACTGCCACCAACGCGACCGCGACCACGACAGCCCACAGCTTCGGACTGTCATACCAGGGAGACGGACCCTCGTCGGGAATCTCGGTCAGGCCCATGACGAGGTTCTTGAGCTCCGCCTCCGGCTTCGGCCGGGTGAAGAGGCTCACCAGAACAGTGACGCTGATGCAGACGACGAACGACCACCAGGCGGAGTACATGTTCACCGCCATCGGCTTGGCCTTGGCCGACCGCGCCACGAGTTTCACGTGATCGGGATTGAATACCGCCGGGACGAATTTCCTCGAGACGACGGTGGCGGCAATCTGGACGCCGGGTTTCAGCACGACCGGCACGCCCTCGACGCCAAACTTGAACGGAGTCTTGTTGTCGGCGAGCACGACGCTGGGGGCGAGGACCGGAACCTTCTGATTCGCATAGGTGGCCGCCAAATCCAGCGGCGCGCTCTTCACCGTCTGCGACTCCGCTATCAAATCGCTGCCCGCGCCGGCCGCCCGGGCGTTGAGGAGGCTGACCGTGCCGCTCTCGACCACGACGCGCGTAATGTTCTCGGCGGTGCCGAGCCTCTCGAGCGTCACGACCGCGTTTTCGCCCAGGGTGATCTTCGGGGGCGGCATGTAGCCGGCCGGAAAAGTGTGGACGAAGATCCACATTGCGATCGAGAAGGAGCTGGCGCAGAAGAAACCCCAGAAGCCCGCGGCCGGCGTGGCCCGCTTCCAGAGCATGCCGAGGATCACCGTGCCGAAGAGCGGCACGATGAAGAAGAAGACCAACACCTGCAGGAACTCGAGGATGTTGGAGAAATAGAACAAGGCGTAGGCCGTCCCGATCGAGATGATCACGCCCAGCACCGAACACCACCGGCCCATCGTGAGGTAGTGGTGGTCGTCGGCGTTCTTGTTGAGCAGCGGGCGGTAGACGTCATAGGTCCACACCGTCGAAAACGCGGTGACGTTGCCGGCCATGCCGGACATGAAGCCGGCGATCATCGCCGTGACACCCAGGCCCAACAGGCCGGGTCCCAAGTACTGTCCCATCAGCAGCGGCAGGACATCGTTGAAGGTATGGTGGGTGATGTTCGCCCGCGGATCGCTCTCCGGCACCAGCACCATCACCGAGCCGTCGCCGTTGAGCAGCACCGCGAGGCCGAGCAGGCCGGGAATGGTCACGATCAGCGGTACGAGCATCTTGAGGACCGCGCCGATCACCGTGCCGTTCTGGGCGCTGCGCAGGCTCTTGGCCACCATCACGCGCTGCACCTGCAGGAAGTCGGTGCACCAGTAGCCGAAGCTCACCGCGAGACCGAGGCCGAAGACCATGCCGAACCAGTCGATCCCCATCGGGTTGGTGTCGAACGAGCCCAGGTTGTGCCACAGGCTGGTGAAGTCGGCGTTCTGGACGGTCGGGTGGATGATGGCCGCGTTCTTCTGAACACTCGCCATCATCTTGTGCCAGCCGCCGGCGTGGATGATGCCGAGGATCGGGATCAGCAGCGAGCCCAGCCAGATCAGGAAGAACTGCAGCACCTCGTTGAACACCGCCGAGAGCAGGCCGCCCGCGGCCACGTAGATGGCCACGGTGATCGACGAAACCCAGATGCTGATGTTCATGTCCCAGCCGAGCAGCAGGTGGAGGATCTTCGCCATCGCGAACATGCTCGCACCGCTGACCATGACCGTCATGAAGGTGAACGAGATGCCGGCCAGCGCGCGCGGCCCCTCGCCGTAGCGCAGCTTGAGATAGCCGGGGACCGAATGGGTTTTGCAGATGTAGTAGAAGGGCATCATCACCACGGCCAGAAACAGGATCGCCGGAATGGCGCCGATCAGGTAGGCGTGCGCGCCAAGCATGCCGTACTGGTAGGCCATCGCCGACCAGCCCATGGTCTCGAGCGAGCTGAGATTGGCCGAGATGAAGCTGAGCCCCGCGATCCAGGCGGTCATCCTGCGGCCCGCCATGAAGAAGTCCTCGCCGGTGGTGGCGTACTTCTTGAGGTAAAAGCCGATGCCGAGGCAGAAGGCGAAATAAAGAACGATGATGACCAGGTCGACCGGCGCCAACGTGAGCAGACTCTTTTGCGCCGGCTCCGCAACCGCCAGGAGGGGCAGGTGGTTCATGGGTGTTGCCGCAATCGGTGCCGGATATCCCGGTAGCCGTCAAGCGCGCCAGTCGCGCTCCGGAGTCCGCCGGATTTCACCTTGAAACACCCAGGCCGTTTGTCAGGGTGCCGGGATGCGAGTGCGCACCTCCGCGACCGGGCCTCAATCGTCCCTGCGGCCGCTGAAGACCGTCCAGCCATGAGTCAGGAGCAATGGACGGCGGTGGACCGCTACTTCGCTGATCTGCTGGTGCCGCCCGATGCCGCGCTGGAAGCCGCCCTGCAGGCCAGCGTTGCGGCCGGCCTGCCGCCGATCAACGTCTCGCCGAACCAAGGCAAGCTGCTGCAGCTGTTGGCGCGGATCCAGAATGCGCGCACCATTTTGGAAATCGGCACGCTGGGCGGCTACAGCACGATCTGGCTGGCACGGGCGCTGCCGCCCGGCGGTCGCTTGGTGACCTTGGAGGCCGACCCCAAGCACGCGGAGGTCGCCCGCGCCAACCTCGCCCGCGCCGGTCTGGCCGGCGTCGTCGAACTCCGCCTCGGACACGCCTTGGACACCCTGCCGCAGCTGGTCAAGGAAGGTCGCGGCCCCTTCGACCTGATCTTCATTGACGCTGACAAGCCTGGCTATGCCGACTATTTGGCGTGGGCGCTCAAGCTCTCCCGGGTCGGCAGTCTGATCATCGCCGACAACGTCGTCCGCCGCGGGGCCGTGGTCGACGCTGTCAGCGCCGACGCCATGGTCCAGGGGGTCCGCCGCTTCAACGCTATGCTGGCCGCGGAGCCGCGCGTGAGTGCCACGGCAATCCAGACTGTCAGCAGCAAAGGGTATGACGGCTTCGCGATCGCGGTAGTGATCGCCGACCGGTAGGCCGGACTTTCACCACTTCAGGCTGAAAAACGACACAGCGATCATCGGATAGCCCAGCCCGTCCGCCCTAAATCGCGGTGCCGTGAGCAAGGCGAGGCGCGCATGGCGGGAGAGATCGAAGTGCAGCAGGCTCCCCGGCTCCGTGGAGGCTGGTTGCGCCTTGGTTTCCTGTAGGGCCCGCACCGCCAGTTCGGTTGACGCGTCGGTTGGGAAGGAGGAAAGCCGGCTGGTCACCGACGCGTCCGTAGCGGACATGGCGCTCGCCGGCCAGACGTGACGGGAATGGTCAGCGGTGTCGCTTTGCCCGGAGGCCCCGGGCAACGGGGCGGCGCCCGCCGCGAGCGGGAGGAGCAGGCAAAGGATGCAGGCCACGCGCCACATACCCGGATAGACGATCGCTCAGGCCAAAGGTTTCACCAGGATCTTCGAATTCCGGCCACTTTCCTCGTAATGCTTGAGGCGCGACTCGGGCAGGACCGACTTGTCGGCCTCCGCAAAGCCGCAGGACGAGATGAAGAAGGAGAAGCTCTGCGTGGATAGGGCGAGCGCCATCGTGGCGCCGCGCTCCTTGGCGACCATGCAGGTGTAGTTGACCATCTTCCGGCCGATGCCGCGGTTCTGGTAGAAGGGCAGCACATAGAGCGAGCCGATCTCGGCCAGCTCGGGCTTTTCGAAGTAGGTGGTGAGGGACACACACGCAATGAGGTTCTCGTCGATCTCGAACACATAGAACTGGTCGATGTTCTTTTCGATGGCCTGCTGGGTGCGATAGATCAGCTCCTCGCGCTTCACGGCGTTGCGCGTGAGGTTGTAGATGAGGCGCACGTCGCGGCGCGTGGCCTTGCGGATCTGCTGGTAGTCGTTGCCGTAAATCAGCGTGCCGACGCCTTCGTTGGAGAAGATCTCGTTGAGCAGGCCGTCGAAGACGCGGCCGTCGAGCAGGTGAATGCGCGAAATGCCGGTCTCAATGGCTTTCACCGCGTACACCGCCTTGCTGTGCGTTTCCTCGCTGATGGTTTCGGGGTGGTCCTTGAGAAGATCGCGCAGCGCCTCGACGGAGATCTCCCGGCGCAGCTCACCGTTGATGATCATCCCGGGCTGCGGAGCGAGGTAGATGATTTTGCTCGCGTTGAGCACCTGGGCCATTTCCGCGGCCAGCAGGTCGGAATTGATGCGCAGCGTATGTCCGTCGGGTCCGCAGCCGATGGGGGAGAGGATGGGGACGATGTCGGCGTTGATGAGGTGGAGGATGAACTCCTTGTCGACGCGATCGACCTTGCCGGTGAACTGCTGGTCCACGCCCTTGATGATGCCGACGGGGATGGCGCGGACGGCGTTGGTGATGGCGCACTTCAGGCCGTTTTGGGTGAGGCCCTCCAGGATGAGGTGCGACACGCGCGCCGAGGCCCGGATGGCCAGGTCGAGCGTGGCGGCATCGGTCACGCCGGTGCCCCGGGAGTCGGTGATGGGAATGTTGCGCGTCGCGGACAGATCCTCGATCTGCCGGCTGATGCCATGGATCAGCACGAGCTTGATGCCGAGGCTGCGCAGGACCGCGATGTCGATGAGCAGGTTGCTGAAATTCTCGTCGGCGACGACGGCGCCGTCGAGGGCGATGACAAAGATCTGCCCCTGGAAGCGCGGCACGTATTTGAGGATGCCGCGGAGATCCGTGGGTTTGATGATGGTGGTGGCGGGGCCGTTGCTCATCGAAGTTGGCGTGGATTTTTTCGCCGAATCACGCGGCCGCGTCAATGCCAGAGGTCAGAGGACAGAGAACAGAGGACAGGCGGTGGGCCGAACCAGGGCGTGAGATCTTTCGTTTGCCTCTTGTCTTCGACTTTTTGCCTTCAGCCTTTTTGCCCTCTGTCCTCTGACCTCTGTCCTCTGTGTCCCCGGCATCATTTCACGGTGAAGCCCCAGCTCTTCGAGGTGCGGCCGCCACAGAGAATGACCGTGTAGCGGCCGGGTTTGAGACTCTGAGTGGGAAAGCTCGCCAGCACGACGCTTTCCCTGGAGCGCGCCAGGAGCTGGCCGGACATCTTCTCGAAGTCGGGCAGGAGAAAAAGCTGCCGGCCCTTGCGGTAGAGAAACGCGCCGCGGATCTGCGTCTTGTAGTCGGGCTGCGCGCAGGTGAACTGCAGGGTGTAGGCGCCCGCGGGCGCGGCTTCCCGCGGTGCCGTCACGCTGTTGATGGAGGCCGGAAGAGCCGGCTTGAGGGCGAGCGCGCCGCCGAGTTCCTCGGGCAGGCCGCCGAGCGCGTTGATCACCTCGGCCGCGACCGGGGCGAGCCGGGCCGGCGGCAGCGGGTCCGCGGGCCGCTCGATTTCCACCGGGATGCGCTGGTAGCCGAGCCCGAGCAGGCGCTGCGTCGTGGCCAGTTCGCTCAGGTCGTGGTAGGGTTCAAACGGCTTCCCGCGCTTGCCATAGTGCAGCCGCAGGAACGTGTACCCCAGGATGAAGAGCACGATCGCCGCCACGATCCAGGGCAGGGGCAGAGTCCTCGGGGGCGGGCGGGCGGCGGACATGGCGCGTTTTATCCGGCGGGCGGGCGTCCGCCGCAAATCAATTTGCTTCCGCCCGCGGCGGCTGTTCTCCTACCGGGGCTTCATGAAGCTCTGGTCCCAGTTTTTCATTCCCACCCTCAAGGAAAGCCCCGCCGACGCCGAGATCACCTCGCACAAGCTGCTCCTGCGCGCCGGCCTCGTGCGCAAGCTGGGCGGCGGCCTCTACACCTACCTGCCGCTCGGGCTGCGCTCGCTGCAAAAGATCACGCAGATCTGTCGCGAGGAAATGGACGCCGCGGGCGCCATCGAGCTGTGGATGCCGCACCTGCATCCGGCGGAATTCTGGCAGGAGGGGCCGCGCTGGACCGCGGCGCGCGAAATCATGTACCGCGCCGACTCTGCTGGCCAGCAGAGCGCCGGCCGCCGTCCGCCGCCGGAGCCGGAGTTCGTCCTCGGGCCGACCCACGAGGAGATCATCACGCCGCTGGTGAAGTCCGAGCTCACCAGCTGGCGCGACCTGCCGAAGAACTTCTACCAGATCGCCACCAAGTTCCGGAACGAAATCCGGCCGCGCTTCGGCCTGATGCGCGCCCGCGAATTCGTCATGAAAGACGCCTACTCGTTCGACGCCGACGACGAGGGCGCCACCCGCAGCTACCACGCCATGGAAGCCGCCTACACGAAGTTTTTTGCGCGGTGCGGACTGAGGACGATTTCCGTGGAAGCCGACACGGGTGTGATGGGAGGCAGCTTCTCCCACGAGTTTATGGTTCCGGCCGAGGTGGGTGACGATGATGTCGTGTACTGCGAGGAATGCGGCTACACGGCCAACCGCCAGAAGGCCACCAGCGCCCTGGTGCCCGCCGAGCTCAAGGAGGCGGCGCCCGCGGGCGCCATCGCGGAGTTTTCCACCCCGGGTGTCGTCACCATCGACGCGCTCGCCCAGCCGCCCTACGGCGTGCCGGCCGCGAAGCAGTTCAAGACGCTGCTCTACGTCGGCGACGGCAGGCTTTTCGCCGTCGTGCTGCGCGGCGGGGACGAACTCGAGGAAACCAAGCTCGGCGCGCTCGGCTTCGCCCTTTTCCGCCCCGCGACGCCGGAGGAGATCGTACCCGTGATGGGCGCCAGGCCCGGCAGCCTCGGCGTGGTGCGCGGCACGATCAAGAACCCCGGCGCGCTCGCCGGCATCTTCGCCGACCATGCCGTCCGCCTCATCGGCAACGGCGTGACCGGCGCCAACCGCGACGGTTTTCACCTGCGCCACGTCAACGTGGCGCGCGACCTCGCGATCACGAAGTTCGGTGACTTCCGCCGCGTGGGCGAGGGCGAGCCATGCCCGAAGTCGGGCCGGCCGCTCCGGATCTGCCGCGCAATCGAGGTGGGCCACGTCTTCAAGCTGGGTACGAAGTACAGCGAGAAATTCGGCGCGGTCTACACGGACGATGAGAGGCAGAGCCGCTTCATGGTCATGGGCTGCTACGGCATCGGCATTAGCCGCACGCTGCAAGCGGTCATCGAGCAGTGTCATGACGACGACGGCATCGCCTGGCCGTGGAACGTGGCGCCGTTCCAAGTGCTCGTCGTGCTCCTCGACCCGCAAGTGCCGGCGGCCGCTGAACTCGCCCGGAAACTGGCCCGCACGGCCGAGACGGCCGGCGCCGACGTGCTGTTGGACGACCGGATCGAACGGCCGGGTGTCAAGTTCAAGGACGCCGATCTGATCGGCGTGCCGCTGCGGATCACCGTGGGCGGCCGGAGCTTGAAGGAAGGCATGGTGGAAATGAAATGGCGCACGGAAAAGGACGTGGCAAAGGTGCCGCTGGCCGAGGCCGAGGCCCGCGTGCGCGCTGCGGTCGCCGGGGCGCCGGCGCGGTGAAAACATGACCATGGCGTCGGCCAGAACCGGGGTGGCGCCCGCCAGCCGCACGGAAACCGAGCTCGCCCTCGAGGGATTGTGGCGCGTGGTCGTGCTCAACGATCCGGTGAACCTCATGTCCTACGTCGTCCTTGTCTTCCGCCGGGTGTTCGGTTTCGACGAGCCCACGGCGCGCCGGCACATGCTGGAAGTGCACGAGCAGGGCCGCTCGGTCGTGTGGATCGGCGTGCGCGAAAAAGCCGAGGCCTACGTGTTCACGCTGCAACAGTGGCAGCTCACCGCGAGACTCGAACCGGATGAAAAGAATTGAGGTCAAACTCAGCCTGCCGGTCGTCGCCCCGCTGCTCGATCTCATCAAGGGAACCGTCGACGACCTCGGCGGCCGGCTCGCCGTCCCGCAGCACTTGCAGGACCTCGATGAGGAACTGCGCTCCGCGTGGAGGAACGATCTGTTGGGCGGCCAGAATGACGACTGCCGGCGGTTTCTGGCCCTGTTCGACCGGGAGTTTTTTTCGAGCGGCACGGTGAGTTTCGACGAGGACAATGCGGAGTCGGTCCTCCGCGCCTGCGCCGCCATCCGCCTGCGGTTGCGCGAGCGCGAGTTGAAAAGTCTTCCCGACGAAGCGATCGAAAGCGGCGGCGTGGACGTCACCCGCCTCGGCGAGGCGCTCACCAAGGCGTTCATGTGCTATGTCTTCCTCGCCACACTGCAGGAACTGATCATCCAGCATCTCGACTCGGCGATCCTGGAAGGATGAGATCATCCTGCCGCAAGCCGATGCAGGGTGTGTTTTCAACACCGCAAACAGCCGCCAAATGAACCTCTATCGTCAGCGGTACGTAGCGCGGTGTTTTAACCCGCGCTCATCCGCCCAGCGCAGGCTGAAGCACTGCGCTACGCCTGCCAGCAGGCTCCTCCATGGTTGAGAGCATCTGTTAACGCGAGTACGTTTGCTTCCATGCCTCGGATCCAGTGCAGCTATTGCGGGCTTCCCTTCAAGGTGCGGCAGGTTGAAGCGGGCCGCGCCTACTACTGCTGCTCGGGCTGCGCGCTGGCCAGCCGACTGCCGCCGGCGGGCGAAGGCGGGCAGTTCCCGGTGACGCCGGCCCTCGTCGCGGCGCTGGGCGTGGGTTTCGGGTTCTTCAACGAGGTGCTTTTCTGGACGCTGGCGCTCGAACTGGCCCGCGAGGACCGCGCGGACATAGCGCTGCTGTTTGCCCGCGTCTCGGCCGGCCTGGGCGTGTTGGTCTGGGTGGCGGCGGCCGTGGGCATGTGGCGCGCGCCGGTCCGCCGCTGGACCGATGCGGTGGTGGCGCTGGCCACGCTGGGTGTCATCGCCGCCGCGATTCAGCCGAAGCTCTCGGCGGGCTGCGTGGTGGCGGCCAACTCGGCGCAGGGACTTTGGCTTGCGCGCGGCTGGTGCAAGCAAAAATTTATCAGGAAAAAATCGCTTACAGTTTGACCACGCGCCCGGCCCCCTTAGGGTGGCACCGACACCCTGCAGTGTTCGTGGTGAGTTCGAAAACCGCTCTTTGCCTTTGAGAACATACGGGAGCCAGAACCTTGGTGGCGGCTGCTAGGCCGTAAACCGGAAAGCAAAAACCATCAGGAGGCGCCCACCTTAGCACAAAAGGACTTGAGCTTTGAACCTACGGCACAGGCGGGGTGTCGCTTTTTCAACGGTTCGGGCTCTGTTCAGCCCTGAACCATTCCTGAAACCCGTGTGCCCCGGCCCCTCCCTCGACTCCACCACGCCGCCTGCCCGTTCGCACGGAAGCGTTCCGGGCACTTGTCAACTATTAGTTGACAAGTTATCCGGGGCCTTTCGCGCGGGAGCTGACGTGGCCCGGAGGGAGGGATGGCGGAGGGGTGCGATCAAGGTCCACTGGAGCCTGCCATGAACCCGCACGAATTCAACATCCTCCATGTGCTCCATGTCGCGGCCGCGTTGGTGCTCATGGGCCATACCTTCTACGCCTTGGCCGCACCGCCCGCGACGCGCCGGAAGGTGCTGATATGGTCGGGTGGGGCCAGTCTGGTCATGCTGCTGACGGGCCTGCGCATGTGGCAGACGATCTACGGATTTGCGCCGGCCGGCTGGCTGGTCGTGAAGATGATCTGCTGGCTCGGTCTTTCCGCACTGGCTGGGATGGCTTACCGCCGACGCGAACAGGCGGGTCTGTTCGCCTGGGTGGCCATGGTGCTGGCCGCGACGGCCGTGGCCATGGTCTACCTGAAACCATTTTGAGCGTTGGCCATTCGCGACTAATTACCGGGGAGGCGTCCAATAATGCGGGAAGCTCGCTTGCGGGCGATAATCGGTCGCCAGCGACCTTCCTGCCTGGTTTCCTCGCTTCGCGAGGAAGGAGACGCCAAAAGGTTTAGAGGCTATCCGAAAACCTTCGAAAGGATCGTAGGGGCGCAGACTTGCTGCGCCCATGTCGGAGGGCGCGACAAGATCGCGCCCCTACCCATAACAGAAGGGATCATGTCTCAACGGGATTTTCGGCTAGCCTCTAATCAAGCGTCCACCCAAATCCGAGCTTTGGTTTTGCGCCCGGAATGACATGATTGGGTTTCATGAGCAGGTCTCCCCGAAGTTCAAGTCTTGGCCCGCATCGCTCCGTATGACTGACCGACCGAACACTTCCTCCGCTGGCGAACTTTGCGGTGTCTGGGTTGATGCCGACGGCCGGGCGCACCTCGCGGTCGCCACCGCAAACGGCGGGCGGGAGGAGAAAACGGAGACTTTCCGACCGTTTGCTTGGCTGGGCGACGCGGCCGTGGTGGGCGGTGTGGCGGGTGTGGAGGTGGAACCCTTGAAAGGCGAGGGGACGTTCCGCTGGCTGGCGCACGCGCAGGGGTGCGCCGCCTTCGAGGACTTCGTCAATGAGGCGCCCGACGGCGCCATGGTCGACTGGATCCGCCCCCTGGAAAACCAGTTTCTCCTGCAGCACCGCCGAAGGCTGTTTGGCGAGCTGATCTTCACGCAGCTCCGGCGCTGCCAGCTCGACATCGAGACGGGGCATGCCGCCGGGGAAGACTTCAGCGACGCCCGCAACGCGGCCGACCGCGTGCTGGCCATCGGGCTGCAGTTCGGTTCCCGCCAGCGCCTCCTCGTGCTCGAGGAGGAAACCGACGGCGCCGAGAAGCGCCTGCTGCTCGAACTCAACGACGTGCTCGAGACGGAGGACCCGGATGTCATCGAGGGGCACAACATCTTCAAGTTCGACCTCGATTACCTGCGCCTGCGCTGCAAACACCACGGCGTGCCGTGCGCGTGGGGGCGCTTCGGCCAGAAGGCCATCTTCCGGAACAGCCGCCTGAAAGTCGCCGAGCGCTGGATCGATTTTCCGCGTTGCGACCTGCCGGGCCGCTCCGTGGTGGATACCTACCTGCTCGTCCAGCTCTATGACATCGCCACGCGGGAGATGCTGGCCTACGGGCTGAAGGACGTCGCCATTTACTTTGGCATCACCGACGAGACCGAGGGCGAGCGCACCTACATCGAGGGCAGCCGCATCCACGAGATGTTCCGCACCGACCGCGCGCGGTTTCTCGCCTATCTCGCCGACGACCTGCGCGAAACCCGGGGCGTGGCCGATCTGCTCCTGCCGACCTACTTCGAGCAGATCAAGACGTTTCCCATCCTGCTGCAGGAGGCGACGCTGCGCGGCACCACCAACAAGATCGACCTGCTCTTTCTCGAGGAATACTACCACGCGCGCCAGAGCTGTCCCCAACTGTCGACGGAGGTGGCGCCCTTCGAGGGCGGTTACACCCGGAGTTTCCAGGAGGGCGTGTTCCGGAACGTGCTGCACTTCGACGTGGCATCGCTGTACCCGAGCCTGCTCCTCGCCATCGGCCGCAACCCGCGGAACGACACGTTGGGCGTCTTCATCCGACTGCTTACGCAGCTGCGCGACTACCGGCTGAACTGCAAGCAGCTCGCCCGCACCGCACCGACCGAGGAGCTGCGCGCCGAGTACCAGGCGCGCCAGGCCAGCTTCAAAATCCTCATCAACTCGTTCTACGGCTACCTCGGATTTTCCGGCGCGCGTTTCGGCGACGGCGAACTGGCCGCCGAGGTCACGCGCCGCGGCCGCGAACTGCTGCAGGCGCTCATCGACGAGTTCGCCAAGAACGGCGGCACGATTCTCGAGGCCGACACCGACGGCATCTATCTCTCGTCCGCGCAGCACTTCGCCGAACCGGAGAAGCTCCTGGCAGAAGTCTCGATCATCCTGCCGCCGGGCATCGAGCTGGAGTTCGACGGCAGCTACGAGGCGATGTTCTGCTACAAGGCCAAGAACTACGCCCTCTACGATGGCCGGAAAATCATCCTGCGCGGCTCGGCGTTGCGATCGCGCGGGATCGAGCCGTACCTCAAGAAACTCACCGACCGGCTCATCCGCCATCTGCTGGGCTTCGACCCCACCTCGCCGCTCGCCCTGCTGGAGGATTACCGCCGGCGCATCGAGGCGCGCGAAGTGGACATCACCGAGATCGCGAAATCGGAAGTGCTGGGCCAGAACCCCGAGGTCTACGAACAGTTCGTGGCCGCGGGCGGCAAGCCGCGCCGGGCCTCGGCCGAGGTGGCCCTGCAGCTGAATCCGCGGCCCCGCATGGGCGAACGGGTAAGCTACTACATCACCGTCAAAGCGAAGGGCCAGACCTCCGACTGGCAACGAGCGCGAGCCGTGTCGCGCTATGATCCCGACAAAGCGCCTTACGATCCCGCCTACTACACCAAGAAACTCGACGACTGGACCGAGCGCTACGGAACGTTTCTTGGCATTCAGCCGTCCAAGCCGCAGGGCGAGCTGTTTGCGGGCGCGTGAGCCAGGCAGCCGAGCTGGCAGGGAAACAGTTCGTCATGGCGGGGTGTCGGCCTTTAGCCTCGGTCGCCGCGATCTTCCGGCTGGCCGGCAGAACCGGGTTCCCAACTTCGCTCTGCGAGCTGCGATGGGCAGGCGCGATGACACGCTCAAGCTGTGCCATTACGGCGTTGTTTGTTGGATTGTCTTTACCGGCCGAACCGGGAACCTCCTTTTACCCCAAATGCTGGAAAAGCGTTTCTCCACCATCCGTGGAACGACCAGAGGCCTTGCCGAGGCATCCTCGAACACCGCCGGTTCAGACGCATGAACCAGTCCCTCCGCAACCGCATGGCGATCCCGCTTGCCCTCGTGCTGCTGCCGTTTCTCGTCTACGGAAACACCATTTTCCATCGCTATGGTTTTCGCGACGATTACTCGGTCATCCGCGAGGCGCGCGAGGAACCGGGTGTGATCTTTCGCTTTTGCGGATCACAGGCGCGCCCGCTTTATGGCTGGCTGTTGGAGACCAGTGCGCGGTTCACACCGACGATCGATGATTTGCGGTGGCTGCGAGCCGCCGGCGCGCTCTGTCTTGGACTGCTCGCGGCCGGATGCTTTGCGATGCTGCGCCGGCAGCAGTGGCCGGTCTGCGTGGCGGCGCTCGCCGCAGCGATGCTCGTGCTGCTACCCTCGGCATCGCTGATCGCGGGCTGGGGTATTTGCTGGGCGCACGTGGTGGCGGCGTGGCTGGGCTTGACGGGTTTTATCGCGGCGGAGCAGGGTTTTGGGTCGACGCCGGCCTGGCGGCGTGGCGCGTGGCTGGCCGTGGCGGCCATCAGCGTGCTGGCCGGGGCGCTCACTTATCAGTCAAACGCCATGTTCTATCTGGTGGGCGTCGCGGCCGGGCTGGGACGGCGGCTGGGAGAACCGCTGCAGCGTCAGCTCGGCTGGGTGGCGTGGCATGCGGCGGCGGTGGGCGCGGGTCTGCTGCTCGCCTTCAATCTGACCCACCAGCTCTTCGAGGCCGGCGTCTTCCCGCGCTCACCACGCATCGCCATTGAGCCGGACCTCCCGGACAAGCTCCTGTGGGGCCTGCGCGAATCGCTGCCCAACGCGCTGGCGCTGTTCGCCATCAACGATGCGTATGGGCGCAACATGATGCTCCATGCCGGTTCGATGCTGGCGGTCCTGACCCTGCTGCTGGGCGGCGTGATCTGGGTTATGCGCCGGCAGGGAGCGGTCCGGGCGCTGTGGTGGCTGGCGTGCCTCGCCGGTCTGCCGCTGGCGGCCTACAATGTCAGCATTCTCGTCATGGAACACTGGGCCAGCTACCGGACGCTGTATGCCTGCGCCGCGGTGGTGCAAATCTTCGCCATGACCACACTCGGTTGGTGGATTGCCGGAATAAACCGGCGCCGGCTGTGTCTGGGGGCGCTGGCCGCGGTGACGTTTCTGGCGGTGATCGCCGCGCGCTGGCAGGCGTACACCCTGATCGCCCTGCCGCAGGCGCTCGAACTCCGGCTGCTCGAGGAGGGCGCCCGGGCCATCGATCCGGCCAGACATCCGCGGGTGTTCATCCTCACGCCCGCGCTGCGGCACGCGCCGGCCTCGCTGCGCTGGGGCGACGAATTTGGCTCGCTGTCGATGGACTCCGACTGGACGCCCAAGGAGGCGCTCAAGCACATCATGCGGGCGCGCTTTCCGGAAATGCCGGATGTGAATGACCGCTATGTCTATGCCAGCGGCAGCGTACTGCCCAAAGGCGGGAGGCCCGACGTGGTCATTGATCTGCAGCGGGTCAGCAGGTTTCGCGGCAGACTAGAATGGCCGGACAGCTCGTTTTGAACCACGGAGGCGCGGTGTGCGGAGGGGCGCCCTGCTGGCCAGCAGAGCTGCGCCCATCGCCGAGGGTGCGACCAGTTTTCACGCGAGGCTACGGCACGTCAGGAAAGAATGTGCCCTTACCGACGCCTAGAGCCCCGGCGGCATCCCGCCCTTGCCGCGCATGGCCTCCATCTGGCGCATGAGTTTCTTCCCGCCGCCGCCCTTCATCATCTTCATCACCTTGTGCATCTGCTGGAATTGTTTCAGCAACTGGTTGACGTCGACGACCTTCACGCCGGCGCCCCGAGCAATGCGCATGCGGCGGGCGCCGTTGAGGAGCGAGGGATTGCGGCGCTCCTGGAGCGTCATCGATTTGATGATCGCCTCGGTGCGGGCCATCTGCCGGTCGGCGCGGTCGTCGAGCTTCACGCCGCTCATGCCGGGCATCATGCCGAGGATCGACTCCATTGAGCCGAGCTTCTTGACTTGATGAAGCTGCTCGAGGAAGTCCTCGAAGTTGAACTCCGCCTTGCGGAACTTCTCCGCCATCTTCTCGGCCTGCTGCTGATCGATGGTCTCCTGCGCCTTCTCGACGAGCGAGACGACGTCGCCCATGCCGAGGATGCGCGAAGCGAGGCGGTCGGGATAAAACGTGTCGAAATCGCCCGCCTTTTCCCCGGTGCCGATGAATTTGATCGGCACGCCGGTGACGGCCTTGATGGAGAGCGCCGCGCCGCCGCGGGCGTCGCCGTCGAGCTTCGTGAGCACCAAGCCGGTGAGGGCAAGCGCGTCGTGGAAGGTCTTGGCTACGTTGACGGCCTCCTGGCCCAGCGCGCCGTCGGCGACGAGCAGCACTTCGTCGGGTGTCACTCGGGCGCTGAGATTCCTCACCTCCTCGATCAATTCATGGTCGATCTGCAGGCGGCCGGCGGTATCGAACAGAATGGCGTCGGCCCCGGCCTCGACCGTCGCCTTTAACGCGGCACCGCCGATGGCGGGCACGTCCTTCGAGGCGCGATCGGAAAAAAAGCCGAGCTCCTCCTGCTTCGCCAGGATCTCGAGCTGGTCGATGGCCGCGGGCCGCTGGACGTCGCAACCCACGACGAAAGGCCGGTAGCCGCGCTTCTTGAGCAGGCGGCCGAGTTTGACGGCCGAGGTCGTCTTGCCCGAGCCGTGCAGGCCGACCAGCAGCACCTTGAGCGGACGCTTCGCGCTCAACTCGGTGGCGCCCTCGCCGAGGAGCTTCACCAGCTCGTCGTGGATGATCTTGACGATTTGCTGGGCGGGCGTGACGGACTTGAGCACCTCCAGGCCGGCGGCCTGCGCTTGCACGCGTTCGACGAACTCGCGGGCGACCTTGAAATGCACGTCGGCCGAGAGCAGGGCGGTGCGCACCTCCTTGAGGGCGGTCGCCATGTTCTCCTCGGTGAGCTTGCCGACGCCGCGCAGGTTGCGCAGGGCCTGGCCGAGACGTTCCGTGAGCGATTCAAACATGGAAAAGATCAGTAGGAACCACGGCTGGCCACAGATCAATACGGATGATGCCGCAACCAGCGGCGCCCGGTTTCCAGGTTTTTCCCGCCGTGACAACCCCCGGTGTTTGTAACGTAATACGTTACAAACGCACCCGATGCCAGATGTGCTGACGAGCTCGACGCACACCTTTGGATAGAAGCCATGGAGGGCGTCGGCGCGGCGAGGGGTGCGGACGGCACAGCCTTGACAGCCGCAAGCGTAAAACTATGTTTGACCTCATGATCAAGACCATCACCAAGATCGGCAACTCGCAGGGCATCATGTTCGATGCGGCGCTGATGGACCTCGCCCGCCTCAAAGTCGGCGACCAGGTCAACCTCACCGTGCACGAGGGCGGGGCGATCTACCTGACGCCGGTTCATCCCGTGGTTGCGCCGGAGAAAGTGACCGCGACTATCCGTAAAACGGTCAAGGACTACCGGAAGACCTTGTCCCGCCTGGCCTGATGAATCCCGGACCCGAAGACTGCGTGCACCTAACCGTGGCGCAGGTGTCCGAGATTCATGCCGCCGTTCTCGAGGCATTCGGCGGAATGGATGGCATTGCCGATCGGGGCTTGCTCGAGTCCGCCGTGGCGGCGCCCCAGGCAAGTGTGTTCGGCCAGTCACCCTATGCCGATTTGATCGAGGTGGCCGCCGCCTATCTCTTCTATCTTTGCCGCAACCATCCGTTCCGGGATGGCAACAAGCGCACGGCTATGACCGCGGCCATCGTCTTTCTTCGTTTGAATGGAGTTGAGCCCACGCCCGACAGCTCGGCATGGGAATCGCTCGTGCTCGAGGTCGCGGCCTCGCGGCTGGACCGCACGCAGACCACCAAACGGCTGAGGAAACTGGTGGGCAGTGCCAGGCGCTGACCGCCCGCGCCGTGGAAATCACGCGTCCGGGCAGAAACCGTAGAGGAGATCGTCGCGGCCTTTGCCGGGCCAGTTGACCTGGTCGGTGCCGAGGCGCTGCATGAGGGCGAAGACAAGCCGGTTAAAGGCGGCCTCAAAGCCGAAGATCGAGTAGAGCGGCGGCGCGTTGACCTGCACGACATAGGACGGCAGGCCGGTCGCCGCCAGCATGCGCACGCTGCGCCGCACCAGCTCGGCCTCGAGCGGCGAATCGCCCTGGAGAATCACCACCGGACGCGGATGCGCCGACATCTGCTGGAAGGGTCCGTGGGCGAACTAGAGGAAATCCGAGATCGACGGGCACGGCCAGAACACGCCCTCCATGAATTTGCACGCGAGGTTCTGCGCGAACTCCGAAATGGGCGCGGCGCAGACGAGGTTGAAGCCGCGCGCGAACTTCTCCGGCACGTCCAGCATGGCCTGCAACAATTCGGCAGGCGGCTCCGCGGCGAGCAGGGGCAGGATGGCCTCCGCCGGCGGCACGCGGAAGCGGCAGCCGGCCAGCTGCGCCGTGAACTGGAGGCAGGCGAGATAGCCGGCCATGGGTCCGACAAAGCGAATGAGGGTGGTGTACTCCTCGGCCAGCGGGAAAACGACGAGTTCGCCGCCGGCGTCCAGCAACTGGCGAAGGAGGGCGGCGCGATCCGGCTTGCCCGCCGCCGCGGCAACCCCGGGCGTCGTGGCGCTGAAAAGAACCGTGCGGGCGAACTCGCGGTGGCGGTTCAACGCGATCTGCGCATTGAACGACACGCCCTGGCTGAAGACGACCAGCGTTCGGCCCGCGAAAGCCTCGCGGTGCGCGGCGGTGAAGCCCGACAGCGGCAGATAGGAGGCGGTACGCCCGGTGTGCAGGTTGAGCAGCATCGCGAGGTAGCGCGCATGGGCCTCGGAGCTGCCCGTGCCGGTGACGATAAAATGCGTGGCGGCGAGCGTGGCCGGCTGCAGCGGTGCGGGCGGCCGCGCCAGCATCTGCGCCAGTACGGCGGGAATCTGCGCGAGGCGGCTCGCGAGGAGCTGGTGGCCTGATTTATCGGCGGGCGTCATCCGGCCAGCGACGTCTCGTCGAGGAAGATCCACTTCTCGACATCGATCTGGTGCTCGTTGAGCGCGTCGGCGTACTCCTTCTTTTTCACCAGGCTTTCCGGCGAGTTCATCACCATCTGGATCTTTCCGCTCGGGATGTGGTGCTTGAGAAGCAGCATCGACGCGTCGTAGTCGCGGCTGTCGTAACCGACGCCGATGCGGCGGTAGGCCTCGTCGGAGGAGGCGGAGAGGCCGTTCTCGACCAGCATGAGATCGGTTGCGTAGGCGCCGAAGCCCGCGCCGCGTCCGTCGTAATAAAGCAGGAGGATGCAGCCGGTGCCATAGGTGACGATGTGTTTCACCGCGCTCTTGAACTTGTCGCGGTTGTCCACGCTGCGCAGCGGAAAGCGGTTGAAGAGCGACTCGCTCTGCAGCCGGACGACCGGGATGTCGTGGGCCCGCGGCCGGCCGTGCGTGAGCACCACGAATTCCTGCGACGTGACGACGTCGTAATAAACGTGGACCTTGAACCAGTAGGGAGTGGTGAGCAGGTCGGCGTTCGCGTCGTCGGGATGGTCCTTTCGGTAGGCGGCAAGGTTGTCGGCGTCGATTTTGACGAAGTAGCGGTTGTCGCGGATGAGCTCGTAACCGAGCACGAGCGGCTTTGGCCCGGCCATGAAACGCTCGATGGCTTTGCGTTTGAAGAGCTCCTTGAACTGGGCGTCGGTGAGCAGGATGTCGTCATCGACCGGCTTCACCGGCAGGAAATAGGCCGCGGAGTAGATGAAACGCTGGGCGTCAGGCAGGGCGTGCGGCTTGAAGGGAACGACCGGCTCCGGCGGAAGCGCGTGGCGCAGCAGGGACTGCTCGGGGTGGACGAGGATGTGGCCGGCGTCGGCCTTGGAGGTGAGGTAGGCGAGGTTGAAAGGGGAGGGCGCGAACTCCAGGGTCTCGGTGCCGGCGACCGGCAGACCCTGCGCCTTGAGCGCGACCACCTTATCGGGGTTGTTGGTGAGGACGATGAACGGCGCCCGGATGCCGAGCAGGTGGCAGATGTGGGAGATGTTCTCGTACTGGCGATGGTCTTTTTTGAGACCCATGACCCGGTAGGCCTGAAAGGTCGAGAGGCGGTCAAGCGACGCCTGCACGAGCATGCGGTCGCGCGCCTTGGCCACGTAGCCTACACCGCGGCCCTCCTGCATGAGGTAGAAGAGGATGCCGTGGCCCTTCGCGGCGATGACCTTGAACGCACCCTCGAGTTGCTGTACGCAGTCGCAGTCGCAGCCACGCAGCGTCTCGCTGGTCACGCAGGACGAATGCAACCGGGTGTAAAGCGTGGCGGTGCCGGTGATGTCACCGTAGGCGAGCGCGATGATGTAGCTCTTGTTGGTAATGTCCTGGAAAATATAGGCGCGGAACGTGCCGAAGCGCGTGTCGAGGCTGCAGGTGGCGAGATAGAGCGTGGTGCCATAAAGCGGACGCTCCTCGACGGTCTGCAGCTGGGTGACGGCGCCGGCGGCGTGCTGCAGTTCCCGCACGAGTGCATCGAGATCGGGCGCCGCCGCGCTGGTGGCGGCCATCGAGCCGCCGTCCTCCGGGGGCGACGGGAGCGCGGATCTGGACTGGGTCTTCGGCATGAAGATGAATGTAGCGCGTTACCCACCGGTTGCACGGGGAATTTATAAGGAGGGATTGGCGGTTGCCCTTGCTTCCGTTCCCGGCTTAGTTCCCGGCACAAGAACTTCCCTTCCCGCCGTGCGCATCATTGACGTCCATGTGCATCTCTATCCGCCCGAAACCGGCCGCGATCCGGCGGCCTGGGCCGCATCGCGGGGTGAGACCCACTGGGCGGCGTTGTGCACTCGCCGCCGCCGCGACGGTCAGCCGGTGCAGACGTTTCCCTCGGTCGAGCGCTTGCTGCGCGACATGGATGCCGCCGGTGTGGAGCAGGCCGTTCTGCTGGGCTGGTACTGGGAAAAACCGGAAACCTGCTTCTGGCACAACCGGTTTCATGCCGCATGCATCCGCGCGCACCCCGACCGGCTGGCGGCGTTTGCCACGATTCATCCATCGGCGGGCGAGGCGGCGGTCCGGGACGAGATTCACTGGGCGCACGACGCGGGCCTGCGCGGACTCGGCGAGCTGTCGCCACACTCGCAGGACGGCGCGATGGATGATCCCGTCCTTGCCACGGCGCTGGCGCTGGCCGGCGAACTCCGGATGCCGGTCAACCTGCATGTCACCGATCCCAACACGGGCCGTTATCCCGGTCGGGTGGAGACGCCGCTGGAGGGCTTCGTGCGGCTGGCCAAGACGCATCCGCAGGTGACGTTCATCCTCGCCCACTGGGGTGGCGGGCTGCCCGCTTGGGAAACCAATCCGATCATGCGGCGGGATCTGGCCAATGTCTTTTATGACACCGCCGCCTCGCCGCTGAGCTACGACGACCGCATCTGGCGGACGATGCTCGACCTGGTGCCGCCGGAGAAGGTGATCTTCGGCTCCGATTACCCTCTGATCCTTTATCCAAAAACCGAGCGTGAACCGGGCTGGCACCGTTTCCTGGCCGAAATCGACGGCGCGCGCCTGACCCCGGAGAAGAAGGGGCTGTTGCTTGCCGGCAACGCCGCGCGCGTGCTCGGGCTGTAGCGCGGGCAAGCGACCGAATGCGGTGAATGGACGCGGCCACGCTTGAATTCATCCCGCCGCCGTGAGTAAACATTCTCCATGAGCATTGAAGCCAGGCTGGCGGAACTGAACGTCAAACTTCCCAACCCGCCCGCCAGCACGTACACCAGACCCCGCCTTGACCTGAATAACAGCAATCAGTGGACTCAGCCCGAGTAATGGGTGTCCGGTAGCATTCCACCCGCGCTGCGGCAAAAATAGGGGAGCCATGAAATCCAAAGATTCAATTCTGTTTGTTCTGTTTGCCGTCTTAATCTGGCTTTTGAATATCACCAATATTAAGACGTTCGAACTTACCGGCCACGAGACCACGGAATCGGGCTGGGATGCTCGCGTCGGGATTCTCTTTTGCTACATTATCGGCTTCGTGCTGTGCGTGAAACTGGTGCGCATGTGGCCTTGGCGGCTGCGAGGATTCCGGCCCCGTGTTTGGCCGTTTCTGTTGTTATTGCCGCTCGGCATAGTCGATCACGCAACCAAGAGTGGCCTGATTAATGGCGGCATTTGGCGAACGATGAAGGGCTTTGGGAGCGAGCATTCCGGCGACCTTTTGTTCGCGGCCATTGTGGTGCTCTTGCTCTGGCAATGGTTCTTGTGGCTGAAAGCCCCAAAGGAAACCCCGCCCAAGCTGACCTAGTCCGCCCGCTCAATGAATTCGAGCGTCCATCAGACCTCGCCTTCACCCGGCGGGGTTTTTTTGTTTGGCGTCGAACGTTCGCGAAACAGAATGGCGGACGCAAACGCCCCGCCGTTCACCTTCCATGTTCGCATTCCTGGCAAAGCTGTTCTCTTCGCAGAAACTCGCATCCCGCAACTTCCCGAATCGGGGCAAACGCGACACCAGGGCCGATGACATTACAATCGAGCCGGAACTAACGCCGAAGCGAAAGGCCAACATTGCGGCCAAGCTGACGGATTCCCTCCGCAACAGCGGTGCGAACATCGCGGCCGAAAGAATTCCGGCGTTGCAGCAACGGATTCAAGACCTCGTTTTCTCCGGCAGTCGCGCCGAGACGATTGCAAGGGTTCTGGCGCGCGAATACGACTTGGACAAACACCAAGCCGCAGGGATCGCCCGTCTCGCTGCAAGTCTGGTCATGTCCAAGTACGGAGAAGACCGCGCCCGGGAAGCCGGATCAACCCGCTACCGATGGTCGACCAGTCACGACGAGCGGGTGTGCCCGCGATGCAGGGAACTGGAGGGAAAGATCTTCTCATGGGACAGCCCGCCCGAAGGCGGTCACCCCGGCGAGTGTGAATGCTGGCGGCTTATATGCCCTGACTACGCTAAGGTGCCCGTTGGTCGATTGGATTCCCGGTGCCCGAATTGTGAGGTAGAGCTGGCAAAGCGTCCGCGAGGCAAGGCAAAGTGCAAGAGCTGCCAAAAAGACATTTGGGTGAAAACGAATGCCGAAGGGCAACAGGTGCTTTTGAGCGAAGAAATGTTGGAGAACTTTGATCGCCAAAAATACGGTCCCGAGATTTGCCGATGTAGAGCGATCCCGATCACCGCCGTCGATGAGATCCTTCGCGCGTCGGCTACTGCGAAACACAATCCTCCGGGTTGAGCCTCGTCACGTCTTTTGATTAAGCTCGATCAGCCGCTGCTTAAACCTGCTTCTGCTCGCTTCCAGATCAGACAACAGTTTCTTTAATTGTGGCGCGTAAGCCTGTGTATTTTGCTTTGCTTCGCGCGCTCTTTCGAAATCCCTTCTGACTTGGCTCAGCGACGATTTTAGCGCGTCGAGTTGCTTGATCTCAGGAACAAGCGATTGGAAGTACAAGGACGCGAGCATTTCGAGCCGCTGGCCAAGACCTTCCATCTTCGATAGAATCTTCCCTTCCTCACTGAAGGCGGTGGAGTAATCGCAATTCCCGAGCATTGCCTGCAACCACACGGCATAACTGGCGAAAAGGAACTTGTAGAAATTATCAGCCGCCATGTACAACTCCTCTGCTTTCCCTCTTTTGAACTCTCGCTCCGAATGAGACGCGTTCAGGCGATAAGTCACGACCGCGGAAACCACACCGCTGCCTATTATCGTTAGAAGACCAAGAAACAATTGAACGCGATCAGCCATCTTTTGCCCAACAGTGGGATTATGCCAAAGGGCACCTACGCCTTCCGTCCGCTCGGGGCAACCTGATTTGCCTCACGGCCGGCCCGCTGTGCACGCACGCCTTGCCCTTTGCCCCAAGGCGGGCCGACCTCAGAGCGGTGCGGTAGAGGATGGCGGGCGGTTTGGGTGTCGGGGCAAATGCGCGGGGCGGGGTAGGGGCTAAAATCCGCGTTTGTTACCTTTCCGCTACCGGTCCACCTCCTCGCTCTGAAAAAGGCTCCCTCAACGGGAAGATGACCCACACGGGACCGGTGGGGCGCGACCAGACGGTGCAGGCGGGTTATGAGGCGGCGCGCGTCTGCGCGCTCAACATCTTGACCAACATCCAGACCGCCACCGGCAGCCTCGATGCCGTGAAGCGCATCGTGTTTGTGAGCGGCTTTGTCAATGCCGTCGATGGATTCGCCGACAGCCCGGCGGTAATCAACGGCGCCTCCGATCTTTTCGTCGAGGTCTTTGGCGAAGCGGGCCGGCATGCCCGCGCGGCGGTGGCCGTGGCCGGGCTGCCCCGCAACTCGACCGCCGAGGTGCAGGTCGTGGTCGAACTCAGGGCATAAGCCGAAGCACCCGTCCGGAGGCGCTGGCGACGGCGCACCGTGCCGTTTTCGTGATTGCTTCAGCGGCGGCTTGGCCGCAAACAAACTGGACTTTCACCCCCGGCATGGCGTTCAACCTCAAGAAAGTCCTGAAGGCGCTGCTGTTTTCCTCAAGCCAGCCGCTTTCCATCAGGGAAATCCAGGAAACCTTCACGCGTTTTCACGAGCAGGGCACGCTACTCGCCGGCGTGAAGCCGGGCGAGCCGAAAGCGGAGAACGGCGATGGGTCCGCGCCCGGAACGGAAGCCGTTCCAGCGGCCGGTGCCGGGCAGGCCGCGGAAGCTGCGTCCGAGACGCCGGCGGACGACGAGCTTTACCGGGAGGTGCCGTCCCTCGTGACCAACGCGCAGATTCGCGAGACCATGGACGACATCGCGCGCGAGCTGCGCGCCGCCGACGATGTCTTTCTGCTCACCGAAACCGCCCAGGGTTTCCGCCTCGTGACGCATCCGCGCTTCGCCCGCTGGGTGCGCATTCTGCGCGCCGAACCGCCACCGATCAAACTGAGCCAGCCGGCCATGGAAACCCTCGCCGTCATCGCCTACCGTCAGCCGGTGACGCGGGCCGAGATTGAGCACATCCGCGGCGTTTCGGCCGAGGCCGGCCTCAGCCGGCTGCTGGAGCGGGAACTCATCTACATCGTTGGCCGGGCGGACCTGCCCGGACGCCCCATCCAGTACGGCACGACGGACACCTTTCTCGAGTTCGTCGGTATCCGCTCACTGGACGAGCTGCCCGCCTCCGACGTGCTTTCGCGCCGCCAGATCGACGACTGGCTGCAAAGCGCAATGAACGCGGCCCATCCTTCCGATCGCGACATGGGCCTGTCCGAGGAGGGCGAGGAGCCGCTCTCGCTCGAAGATGCCGCGCAAAGGGCGACGATGAAGATATCGCCACCACCAGCCCCCGGCATTCAGTCCGTCCCGGAGGAAACGGTGCCATCCGGCGGCACCGAACCGGATGCTCCGCCCGGATCCAGCCAGGCCGGACCAACCTAAAACGCCATGGATCTCGATTCCCTTCGCCGGAAGATTGACCGTCACGACAGCAGAATCGTCAAGCTGCTCAACCAGCGGCTCGCCCTGGCGGCCAAAATCGGCCGACTCAAGCGCAGCAAGGATGGCCGGATTTTTGTGGCCGAGCGCGAGGACGAGGTGCTGCGCAAGGTGTGCGGCCAGAACCAGGGCCCCATCAAGGACGCGGCCCTGCGCGCGATCTACCGCGAAGTGATGTCGGCGGCCATCGCGCTGGAGAAGCCGCTGCTCATCGCCTACCTCGGCCCCGAGGCGACCAATACCCACCAGGCCGCCATCAAGAAGTTCGGCGCCAGCGTGGACTACCATGGCATGGCCACCATCGCCGATATCTTCACCGCCGTGGAAAAGGGCGAGGCGGATAACGGAGTCATTCCCATCGAAAACTCCACCGAGGGCTCGGTGCGCGACGCGTTGGATCAATTCGTCGATTCCGACTTGAAGGTCGTCGCCCAGATCTACCTCGATATCACGCACTCCCTCATCTCCGGCTCACCCTTGGAACAGATCGAGAAGGTCTATTCGAAGGATCAGGCCCTGGCGCAGTGCCGCATGTGGCTGCAGCGCCATCTGCCGCATGCGCAAATCCTTTCCTCGGACAGCACCGCCAGCGCCGTGCAGATCGCCAAAAAAACACGGGGGGCGGCAGCCGTGGCGAGCCCGCTTGCAGCGGAGTATTACGGCGTGCCGGTCGTGGTGACGAACATCCAGGACATGTCGGACAACACGACGCGCTTCTTCGTCATCGGCAAACAGCCGTCCGGTCCCGTCGGCGGCGGTCGGGACATGACGAGCTTCCTCATCTCGCTGGGCGATGACGCGGCCTCGCATCCCGGCGCCCTGCTCAAGATGCTGCTGCCGCTGGCGGAGCGCGGTATCAACCTCTCAAAGATCGAATCGCGCCCGAGCAAAAAGCGTCCCTGGGACTACTACTTTTTCATCGACGTGTCCGGCCACTATGACGACCCGGCCATGCGCGAGGCGGTCAAGCGGTTGCGCAAGTTCTGCCCGATGGTGAAGTGGCTGGGCAGCTATCCGACGGCGAAATAGGCGCACGGGTTCGAACCGCGATGCGGCGGGTGACGTCCCGGGCCTCCGTCTCGCGCCGGCCGGCGCGCTTACCGGTGACGATAGGCGAGATAGATCGCCAGCACCCCGAGCCCCAGCAAGACCAGGGCACCCAGGAAATAGAGGTAACAGCCGCGCTTTACGTCCTGCTGGACCGATCGCGGATTGGGACGGTACTGGTCGAGCAGGGCCGCGGCAGAGGAATCGACGGAGGCAGGTGGCGGCGAAGCCGGTGTGGCGACGGCTGCCGCCGGCGAGGTCATGTCGGTCTGGGCCTGCTTCGCGGCAATCTCGCGCTCCAGCCGAGCAGCCTGCTCGGCGAGTAGGGCCTTCTGGCGGAGCAACTCTTGAAGACGGTCGGACATGCCGGAGCAAGGCTAGTGTGCCGCGGAGCGAAATCACGCCGAAACCGCGCCAGCAATACGCGCCGCAGGCGCGTGGCCCACGCCGGCAAAGACAACAGGCGGCCGGTCTCAGGCGCTGGCGATCTCGACGCTGACGAGGCGGTGCGCCTTGTCGAACTTCACCACGCCATCCGTGAGGGCAAAGAGTGTGAAATCGCGGCCCATGCCGACGTTCCGGCCGGGATGAAGCTTCGTGCCGCGCTGGCGGACGATGATGTTGCCCGCGATGACGGTCTGGTTGCCGAACTTTTTCAAGCCAAGTCGCTTTGAATGGCTTTCGCGTCCGTTGAAGGTGGTGGATTGGCCTTTTTTATGCGCCATGACGTAAACTTTCCTTAAACCTTGATGGATTCGATCTTGATCACCGACAGCTCTTGACGGTGGCCCCGCTTGCGCTCGTAACCCTTGCGCTTCTTTTTTCTGAAGACGATCACTTTTTTCCCGCGTTTGTTCTCCAGCACCTTGACAGTGACGCTCGCACCGGCCAGCAGCGGAGTTCCGACCCTGAACGAGTCGCCTTCGCCCGCGGCGAGGACCTCCTTGATCTCAATGGTCGCGCCGGCTTCCGTCTTCGGATAGCGGTTGACGATCAGGATGTCGCCCTCGGACACGGAGAACTGCCGGCCCTGGGTCTTGATGGTGGCTTTCATGAATGGAAGCCGCGAAATAAGAGGTTTCGCATCAGGCAAGGCAAGGCTTAAGTTGGTTTTCTGCCATCCGCTGACTAGCGCGGGGTTTTCCTGCCGCCGGCGTCGCCTGAACTCGGGCGCCAGGCGGTTTCCGGATCCGGGGTGCGCAGCCTATTTCAGTGGCACTGGATTCGTAAATTGCTTGGTTTCTCGCAGCGGGAAGCCGTAGGGGCCGATACCGAGGGAGTACTGTTCGCGACGCCGGTAATCGATCGGTTCAATCGATTGCCGGCGGATCTTCTCGGTTTCGAGTTCCTGCTGGCGCTTCAAGGCGGCGACGCGCTTGGCTTCGCGGTCGGCGAGGTCGCGCTTTTCGCCCTCCAGCTTCTCAAGCTGTTTGAGCGCGGCCTCCCGGCGGGCATCGGCTTCAGCCGCCTCCTTCTCGCGCAAGCCGCCGGACCGGCGGGCTTCGCTCTCGGCGGCTTCCTTTTCACGCACCAGACGTTCGTGTGCTGCGGCGATGCGCCGGGCATCCTCCTCGGCGGCCTGACGCGCCGCCTCCGCGTCGGCCTGCCAGGCGCGCAACAGGGCAAGATTCTGCTCCGTCTCAACGAGCTCCTGCCGCGCCTTGAGCTCGGCCAGCCGGCGGGCCTCGGCCGCCACCGCCGCCTTGCGTGAGGCGTCCTCGCGGCGGGCTTCGTCGTAAGCCTGCTCATCGACGGCCCGGAGTTCCGCTTCCTTGCGCTCCAAGTCGGCTTGGTACTCCCGGTAACCGAAAACCATGGCGAGCACCAACAGCATGCCGGCCAGGGCGATGACAATGCCTTTCTTCATGGCGGTGGGAAGCGGGAGGTCGACCGTGAATCTTGCGTCTAACGAATCGAGACTAGGCGATTGAGCCGAGGGGGGGAAGATTGTTCAGGGGGAAATCGGCCACCGTGGGATGCGCGGCATTGGCGGCGGCATAGGGAAGGGCCAGGCGGAGCGCGGCGGGTAGCGACTGCCGGTGGTGAAAAACCGCGTGAAGCAGGCAGGCGTGCAATACATCGCCCGAGCCGGTGGATGAAATTTCAGTCACGACCGGAGGCGTGACGCTGGCGGGAGTTCCACCGTGCTCGGCAAACCAGACCGGCCGCGGCCCGTCCGTTACGATCCATGCCCGGACCGGCCAGCGGGCGAGGACGGCACTGAGCCGTTCCGTCATTGATTGCCTTCGTTCCTCCTCCGTGCACAGCGCATCGAACTCGGTCCGATTGACCTTCACCCATGCCAGAGGTCGCTCGATCAGCCAGGCCAGAGGCGGGCCGTAGGTGTCGGCCACCCCGGGTCCGTGCATTAGCCAGCGGCTGATCGCCTCGCGCAGCGGTTCGCATGCCTGCGAGCTCCAACCCGGCACGCTTCCGCAGATCGCCAGCACATCGCCGTCCGGGCAGGTGTCGAGGTAACCGGCGCAGGCGCGCACCGCCGGCTTTTCCAGCGGCACATCAGGACCGAGGAAGGTTGTTTCCGGCCGGCCCGGCGAGCGCACGGCCAGGCCGGCGCGGGTCGGCGTCGTCAGGGGAAAGGTCCGGCAGGCGATGCCCCGGGCGCGCACCCAGGCTTCGCATTCGGCGCCGGTCGCGCCGCCGGAGAAGAAAAGCGCGGTGGTTGGCGCGCCGAGGCGGGTGAGCATTTTCGAGACATTGATGCCTTTGCCGCCGACCTGAAAAAACTCCGTTTGCGCCCGCTGCGTATGGCCGGGCTCCCAGGAGGCGAACGAGAACGTCGTTTCCCACAGGAGGTTGCCGGTTAGCGTATGGATGTGCGGAGTCACGGTCCGTCCTTCTTCACCGGCTTCACGAATACATAGTTGGCGAGGAAAGTCAGGCCCAGCATGGCGCCGAGCGTGCGGATGTTGCGCATGGCGCCAAAGACGGTGGAAAGCGGGCTGGCCTTGGGCTCCTGCACGCGCAGCAGGAGAAAGGCGGACAGCAGGGCCGGCAGGGTCTGGAGGACGAAGGCCCAGTGATAAACCTTCAGTGGATCAACGCCGCGGTGCAGCGCCCAGGTGATCGCGCCGCCGCTGAGGATGGGCGCGATCGCCGTGATGATCGACGTCACCGCGGTGTTGAGCCCGATGGCGGTGATCTTGGCCTCGGGCGGGATGAGTTTCAGCATCAGGTTGAACTGTCCGAGCGTGAAGCCGGCCCAGGTGAAGCCGTTCCACACCCAAAGTCCGTAGAGGAGCCACACGTTGCCGCGGTCGAGGAAAAGCCAGAGGAAGAACTGCGCCGGCCAGAGCAGGATCGCGGCCGCCATCACCGACTTGTTGCCGTGACGGTCGAGCAGCCGGCCCCAAGTGGGCATCGTCACAGCCGCGCTCAGGCTGTTGAGGATGATGAACACGCTCACGTTGGCCACGGAGAGCCCGAGCTGCCGGTACATGAAAACCGGATAAAACGGCCCGAGGCAGTTGTAGGCGAAACCCCAGACCGCGCCAAAGATGATGAAGGCGATCAGCGAGCGCGACCGCCGGATGATGTCCCATTGTTCGCGCCAGGGCAGGGAGCGGGGGGCTCCGGTCATAGCGGCGCCCAGCTTGAGCCGGTGCTGGGCGACGATGGACCAGGCGCGCAGGGCCACGGCCGCGACAAAGACTCCCTGCAGTGCGACGAGGGATCCCTTGAACAGCGCCAGCACCAGCCAGACGAGCACCAGGAAAAGCACGGTCGCCGCCTGGATCAGACCATTGCGAAAGCCGAAATACTTTCCGCGCAGCCGCTCGGGCGACCATTCCTGCGTCCAGGAGTTCCAGGCGACGCCGTTGATGGAGGCGAGCAGGCTGAAACCCAGGAAGAAGCCGAAAAAGACCGGCAGGCTTGCGGCCGGATTATCGCGCGGCAGGTACGACAGCGCCAGCGTCATGGCCAGCCAGCCGGCGGCGTTGGTCCAGGCTCCGGCCAGCGTGATCGTCTTGGCCGACCAATGACGGGCCAGCAGCGGCGTCAGGAAAATCTGGAGGAAATTGCACCAGAATGGCAGCGACACGATCAACCCGTAGGACGCCTCGGACAGGTGATAATACTCGGTGAGCAGCGCCGCGACGATGAAGTTGCCCGGCAGCCAGAGATACACCAGCGGGCTGGAGGTGACGCCGTCGATGATGCACAGCGCCAGGGCCTGGCGGAGAAGGGAGCGGCGCGGCTGGGTGGAGGTTGCGTTCAAGCCATGAACCGGTACGAAAAGCGCCTATACATAGCCCATGTCCCGCATAGTTAAAGCCAAAGCGCTGCGCTCGAAAAAGACGGTGGCCCTCGCCCGCGGCCTGCTGGGGAAGTTCCTGGTGCGGGGCACGCCGCACGGCCCCGTGGCGGCGATGATCACCGAGGTTGAGGCCTACGACGGCGAGCACGACCGGGCCTGCCATGCGCGCAACGGCCGCACGGCTCGCAACGCCGTGATGTATCGGCCGGGCGGGGTCTGGTACGTCTATCTCTGCTATGGCGTGCATGAGCTGCTCAATCTTGTGACCGGACCACGCGGCTATCCGGCGGCCATGCTCATCCGCGGAGTGGCAGGGGCGAGCGGCCCAGGCCGGCTGACCAAGGCGCTCAAGATCGACCGTGGTTTGAACGGTGCCCCGGCAACGCCGGAGGGCGGATTATGGATCGAGGATCGCGGGGTGCGCGTGCCGCGCGGCGCCATCCAGGCCACGCCGCGCATCGGCGTGAGTTACGCCGGCCCCGTCTGGGCGAAGAAGCCGTGGCGATTTGTCATCGATCCAGGCTTTTTGAGTCTCCAGCCTTCACCACGATTTCCAGCACGGACTCGACGCTGATTTCCGTCAACGAATCGCTTCCTCGTAACACAAAGATATGCTTGCCCGGCGGAGCCCACATCGCGGGATCGGTCGGGCCGAACAGCAGCACGCACGGCGTGCCCACCGCGGCGGCCAGATGGCTTACGCCGCTGTCGTGCCCGAGAAAAAGACGGCAGCGCGCCAGTGCGGCGGCGAGATCGGGCAGGGGAAGGTCGCTGATAACTTCGACCTGGTTGCTCTCGGTTGAAAGAAAGCGCGCCACGTACGATGCGCTCCACCTCTCTCTTTCGGCATCACCAAGCACCAAAAGAATCGGTTTCTCGAGGCGCGCAATCAATTCCGTCCAGTGCTCGCGCGGCCAGTTTTTGCGCGGCGAGCCGCTGCCCGGGTGGATCGCAACCTGAAGTCGAGGGTCGAAAGTCGAAGGTCGAAAGTCGTCCTTGATCGGAAGCTGCAAACGGGAGCGAAAGTCGGTTGTGGAGAGACCGAGCGTTTTCAACGGCTCGCAGAAGTGGCGCGCGGCGGGGGCCAGGATGGGCACCGCCGGCGCGGATAAGAATTGTTGGCCAGCGCGCAAGGGAAAGCGCTGGGCCAGCGTTCCGTCCGGATCGGGCCAGTAGTTGACGACAAGATCGAATTCCGCCAGCCAGGCGCTTAGCGCGGGCGGCAGGAGTTTATCGCCAAACAGCGAGCTCCAGCGGGCCTCGTGCTGCGAATGGACGGCGTCGAGGTACCCGCCGGACACGCCGAGCCCGGCGGCGCGCGCATGGCCGACCAGTTCGATGCGGGCGCCGGGCCACTTTGTCCGCAACAGGCCGAGTGCCGGGAGGGTGACGAGGAAGTCGCCGAGCGCGCCGCCACGTAAGACAAGGATCCGCATGGGGCGATCAGCGAGTCAAAATCAACTGCCGGGCTTCGCGGGCGCCGGCCCGGTTTTCTTGTAGTCCGTCAGCAGGAGCGTGGCGGAGCCGAACTTCAGCTTGAGCTGCATCTTCACGGGCAGTTTCTGCCCCTGCTGGGAAATCCACACCTTGATTTCGCCGCCGCGTTTGAAGAGTCCCTTGGGGTTCCGCTCCATGCGCGGAATCAATACGAGCGCCCGGTAGGTGCCGAGCGGCGTGCGCACGTCTTCGTAGTGGTCGGCGTAGATGGCCAGCGGATAGAACTCGTTGCCGAAATTGACCAGGACGTCTTTCTTTTCGCCGGGCTGGAGATTCCAATCCCGCGTTTCCACCAAGGCGCTGATGAGATCGATGGGATCGCCGTCCGGGATGGGCACCTCCTGGGAACGGTTGGGACGATAGTGGTCAACATACGATGCGACTTTTTTGGCATAGTCGAAGGAGGTCTCCGTATCCGTGAAGTGCTTTCCGTCGGCGCCTTTTTCGCGCATGAAGATCAGTCGGCCGGTCTGCCGGTTGATGACCCCCTCGGCCCGGTTGTCATAGGAATAAAAACCGCGCGCGATGCCACGGGTTGAGGTATTGGTCGTGACGCGAAAGACGTCAGTGCTGTTCGCGTCCTTGTTCTCGTGCGCCGAGATGACAATCTCGCCGGCGTGGAAAAAGATGCCCCAGGACACCCGGTAAGTGAAGGTCTCACCATCCGTGAAAGCGGTGAAGGGGGCAGCCCCGGCGGGCAGTGCCGGCAGGAATGACATGGTCAGCAGCAACAGGCGGCAGATGAGGTTGAACAATGAAAGATGACGCATGGAATGTGTCGCTTCAGACCGCAGGATCGTGCCGAAGTGCGGCGGCTGATATGTGTTTTTTGGCGGAAGTTAAGGCAAGGACTTTTACTTTAATCAACGGGTGCAGTTAGGGAGGTGGCGGCGCCGCTTGGCCGCGGGTCAGGGAGGCAACCCGAGTTCCAGCTGGTTGTCCACCCCCAGCGCCCATGCCTCGAGGCCGCGAGTGCGGAGCGTCCGGGCGAACTCCTGGGCGAAACCGTGAAGTGTGAAGACGAGCCGCGGTTGCACACGGTCGACGAAAGCCAGCAGGTCCGGAAAGTCGGCGTGGTCGGAGAGCGGAAACGCGGCATCGCACTGGTAGCGGTAGATCGCCCCGGCATCCAGCGCCCAGCCGGTGATGGCGGCCGTGCGGCATTTGGGAAGGCCGGGGATGAATCCGGACCGGCTCGCTTGCGGAGGACAGATGACGACGTGACCGGCGCGGCTTTTTTCTTCGAACAAACGGTAGTCGGGAAAAACCAGGCCCAGCTCTTCGTAGATTTGGGTGAGCTTGAACGTCTGGGGATGCAGCATGATGGGCAGCTTCGCCGAGGCGAGGCCCTGCAGCAATTCCTGGCTCTTGCCGAGGCTGTAACCGTAGAGAACAGGCGTTGTCCCCTCCGCGAGCGCCTGGCGGCAGAACGCCGCGATCTGCGCCAGCACCTGTCCGGTGGGAGGAAAGACGTAGCGCGGCAGGCCGTAAGTGGTTTCCATGATCAAAACGTCCGCGTGCGGCGTAGCGCAGGGCTCGGCGGAAAGTCCCGGGCGCAGTTTGAAGTCGCCGGTGTAGAGCAGCGTGCCGTGGCGTTCGTGGGCCAGGAGGCACTGCGCCGAACCGAAAATGTGGCCCGCGGCATGAAGCGTCACCGCGGTATCAACCGTGAGCGGTTCCGCCTGCCCGAACGGCAGCACGTGCTCGATCCGCCCGGCGGGCAGGCGCGTCCGCAGCAGGCGGGCGGTGCCGGCGGAGCAGAGGATTTCCTGATGCGCCGCGATATGGTCGGAATGCGCATGGGAGACGAATGCGCGCGCCACGGGGAAATGCGCATCAAGCCACCAGCCGACCTGTGGCAGCCATACGCCGTTGCGGTACTGCACGTCCCAAGCCATGGATTAATAAGTGCAGGTAGGGCGCGTCATACCTTTGGCTGAGCTCCCGGCCAAAGCTCCAGCGCGCCGGGGCGCTCTCTATTCGTCGTCGTTATCGCCCAGGCCGAGACGCAGGCGGATGTCGGGGCGCTCGGCGAGTTCGTCGAGCAACTCGTCGACGCTGAAGTCGGACACCACGAAATCGCCGTAGACAAAGGTGGGGACATTGCTCTGGTCGCTCGCTTCAATGAGTCGCTTCAGGTGGGAATAACTCTTCGACACGTCCCGGATCTCGACCTCGACGCCATGCGTGGAGAAAAATGCCGCGGCCTGCCGGCAATAGGGACATCCGCGCCTGATGTACAAGATCGGGCCTGCGTTCATGAACGCAGCCTAAGCACCGGGCCGCGGCAGGCAAGGGCGGAGGTGGAAAAAGCGGCCGGAGATTACTTCGCCGGCACCGACCCGAAGGGATGGGTCGTCACCCCCTTTTTCCGATGATGCCGGTACAACCAGCGGGCCATGGCCGGCAGAAGGAGGAGGGCGCCCAGCATGTTGACGAGAAACATGAACGTGAGCAACAGGCCCATGTCGGCCTGGAACTTGAGGTCGGAAAAGACCCACATGCTCACGCCAACCGCAAGCGTAAAGCCGGTGAACAGGATGGAACTGCCGGTTTCCTTGAAGGCCAGGAACATGGCGTCTTCGAAATATCCGCCCTCGCGGAGCGCCTTTTGCAGCCGGGCGAACAGGTAGATGCCGTAGTCCACGCCGATGCCCACACCCAGCGCCACCACCGGCAGGGTCGAGGTTTTCAAACCGATCTGCAGATAGACCATCAGCGCGTAGCCAAGGTAGCTGACGATGGCGAGCGGCAGCACGATGCAGAGCGTGGCGCGCAGGGAGCGGAAGGTGATCAGACACAAGGCGATCACCGCGCCGAAGACCCACAGCACGATGGGAAACTGCGCCGCCTGCACCACCTCGTTGGTCGCGGCCATCACCCCGGCCGTGCCACTGGCCAGCAGGAATTTCACCTTGGGCGAAGGATGCGCGGCGCCGAAGGCTTTCACGGCGTTCGTGACGCTGCGCAGGGTCTCGGCCTTGTGGTCGGTGAGAAAGATCATGATCGGCAGGACGCTGCCATCGGCGTTGAGGAGGCCGGTGGCCGTATCGATGGGCGTCACCGCCTGGGCCAGCGACTGCCGGTTGCGCGGCAGAATGCGCCATTTGAGAGAGCCTTCGTTCCAACCGGCATTGACGATCTTGGCCACCGAGGCGAGGGAGAGCACGGATTGCACTCCGGGCACCGCCCGCATGTGCCACTCGAACTGATCCATGAGCGCCACCACGTCGTGGTCCACGCAGCCGTTCGACACCGTTTCCACAATGACGGAGAGGATGTCCACGCCGATGCTGAACTTGGAGGTGATGATCCGGGTGTCCTGGTTATAGCGGGAATTCTGGCGCAGCTCCGGCACACCCGCGAAAAGGTCGCCGATTTTGACCTGTTGCGATTTGTGCCAGCCCCAGACGCCGAGGGCGACCCAGGCGGCGATGACGACCATCGAGGGTCCGGGCCGCATTTCGGCGGAGATGCGCGCCCAGACCCGGTCGGTGCCGGCCCGCCGCGCCGTGACCCACTCGCCATAGGCCGGCGGCAGCCGCAGGGACGACAGGATGATCGGCAGCAGGAAGAGGTTGGTGATGATGATGACGCAGACACCGAGGCTGGCGGAGATCGCGAGTTCGCGGATGGATTGAATCTTGATCTCCAAGATGGTGAGAAAGCCGATCGTGTCGGCAATCAGCGCCACCCCGCCGGGCACCAGCAGTTGGGTGAAGGCGCTTTTGGCCGCGTCCAGGCTGTTGTCACATCCGGAGAACACCGCCGTGCGGAAGGCACGCATCATTTGCACGCCATGACTCACCCCGATCGCGAAGACCAGGAACGGCACCAGAATTGACAGCGGATCGATGCCATAGCCGAGCGCGGTGAGCAGACCAAGCTGCCAGACCACCGCGATGAACGAACAGAGGACGGGCGCGCCGGAAATCTTCCAGCGGCCCGCGTAGTACCAGACCAGCAGCGCGGTGATGATAATGGACACGCCAAAGAGCATGAGCACACCCCGGGCACCGTCGCCGACGGCGCCCATCACTTTTGCGAAACCAATGATGTGGACACTTACGCCGCCGCCGCTCTCCCGCTCCACCCGGGTGCGGATGGCCTCGAGCTCCCTGGCGACGCGGAGGTAATCGAGCTTCTTTCCGGTGGAGGGATCGACCTCCAGCAGCTGCGCGCTGACAATGGCGCCGGTGAAATCATTGGCCACGAGCTGGCCGATTTTGCCGGACTTGATCACGTTTTGCCGAACGCGGGCGAGCCCCTCGGGCGTGGGCTGAAAGTCCGGCGGGATGACGTTGCCGCCGGAAAAACCGTCCTCGACCACCTCGGTGTAGCGGACATTAGGCGTGAAAAGCGACTGCACCTGGGCCCGGTCGACGCCGGGCAGAAAAAAGACATCGTCGGTGACCTCCTTGAGCAGCTTGAAAAACTCCGGCGTGAAGATGTCGCCCTGCCGGGCCATCAGGGCGATGATCACGCGGTTGGCGCCACCAAACTCGCTCTGGTATTTCGTGAAGATGCGGATGTAGGGGTGTTCGAGCGGCAATCCCTTGTTGAAGCTGGCGTCGACATGAAGGTGGGCCGCGAACCAGCCCATCACCACGGTGAGCAGGCTGAAGGCGATCACCAGAAAGAGCCGATGGCCGAAAACCCAGGCGGTGAAACGTTCGATGGTGGCTTTCATTTAGGGAGCCGGCAGGGGAGTCACACCCGCTTCGCCAACCGCCAGCAAACGTCCATCAGACGCCTCGATCAATTCGGCCACGCCGGTGGTCAGGCCGGGCGACCATGAGGCGAAACTCGCGCCGCCATCGCGGCTCACGAGAAACGTACGCGCCTGACCGGCAACGACAATGATGCCGCTGCGCAGACACACGGCGGTCGCCAGCAAAACGCGTTGCTCGTTGGGCACGAGCTGCCAGTTGTCGCCGTCATCCTCGGAACGGTAGATGCGCCCGCGCAGGCCATAGGCCAGCAACAGCTTTGGGCCAAGGGGCAGGATGCCGTAGAACGAGCCGTCGTAAGGCGCATGGATCGGCATCCAGGAGAGGCCGCGGTCCGTGGACCGCAGCAGCGTGCCGTGCTCGCCGGCGATGTAGAGCGTGCCGGCGGGACCGATGCTGAGGCGGTTGAAAAAATAATCCTCCTCAATAATGCGGTGCTGCGCCCAACTACGGCCGCCATCGGTGGTGGCAAGAAACTGTCCATAGGCCCCGACAGCAAAACCGGTTTGGGTATCCAAGAAACGGACGTCGAGGAACGAGACCTGCAGATCCTCCCCCTGGTACTGCTTGGTCCACGTACGTCCGCCGTTCTCGGAGTGAAGGATGACGGCATCGTGGCCGACGACCCAGCCGTGCTGCGCGTCGGGAAAATGGACCCCCGTGAGCGTGGCCAGCGTCGGGGCCTTGGCCAGCTCCCAAGTGGCGCCTCCGTCGGTTGAGCGCAGGATGTGGCCGCTGGCGCCGACGGCGATCACGGTGCTGCCGATAGTCTGAGCGTCGAGGAGCAGTGAACGGGCGGCGAGCGCGGTCGCGGGGTCGGCAGCCGCGCACGGACACACCGCGAGCCAGGCCCACAGAATGCCAAGGATGAGGCGGCCAAAGGGATCCGCGTGATGATCACCGGCGATCCATTCGCCGCCGTGCTGACGACAGCTGGAGACAGGACGATGGCGCAACCTTTTCCATGCAATTCCAGCGGGGGATGCACCGCTGGCGGGCGCGCCTCGATCGGAAAAAAGAATCATGTGCCGGTGGTTCAGGAAAAACGAGCGACGGCACAGGTCCACGACAAACCTGCGCCGTCGAGAAACACCTATCGAATGCCCTTGCGGCGAAGATTATCGGGGTTATCGTAATCAGCCAGCGTGCGCTTAATCGTGAAATCGTACGTGGGCCCCTCGTTGGCCAGACCGAAGGCCAGGTAACGCCCGGCGAGCAGATCGGTATGCACCTCAAGGGTGCTCCAGAAGGTCGGCACTTCGTAATAATTGATGCAGTGCGCCTCCGAGACGCGCCAGAGCTGGCCGCGCGAGTCGTACTGGTCGACGGCAAGCGCCTGCCAGGAGTCCTCATCGATGTAGAACGTCCGGTGTGGGTAAATGTGGCTCGTGCCCGGCTTGAGCTTGGCCTCCACGACCCAGACGCGATGCAGCTCATACCGGGTGAGATCCTGATTGATGTGCAGCGGCTTGAGGATGTCGGCATACTTCACCTTGTCGGAGTGCAGCTTGAAGGAGTTGTAGGGCACGATCATCTCGCGCTTGCCGACGAGTTCCCACGTGTAGCGGTCGAGGGCGCCGTTGAACATGTCGAGCTGGTCGCTGGTGCGCATGCCGTCGGCGGCGGTGCCGGGGTTGTCATAGGCGATGTTGGGGGCGCGGCGCACCCGGCGCTGGCCGGGGTTGTAGACCCAAGCGTTGCGCGGCTCCTTCACCTGATCGATCGTCTCCCGCACGAGGAGTATGGAACCGGCGAGCCGCGGCGGTGCCATCACTTCCTGCTGGAAGTAGAAGGCGGTATTGCCGAGCTTTTCCGGCGTCATGCCCTCGAGGTAGTAGTTGAAGATGTATTCCTCATCGAAATCGACGAGCGTGTAAGTGCCGCCGCGTGTGGGGGCCGCCTGCGCGATATGCCGTTCAGCGATCACGCCGCGAAAGCGGAGGAGGTGATTCCACATGACCTCCATGCCGTTCTGCGGGATGGGGAAGGGGATGCCGCCGATGGCGCCCTCCACGCCGGCGCCGTCCCGCACGAGGTTGGCGCGGGTGGCATTGACCTTGGTGGCTTCGTAGACGCGGGCCGGCACGGAGGCGCTGCGATGAGTGGGATAGACCGGGAGCTTGTAGTCCGGGTAGGCCTGCAGCAGGGCGATGGAGCCGGCGGTGAGCTTGTCGCGATACTGGGCGAGGTTGGCGCCCGTGATGACATAAAGCGGCTGGTCGTCCGCATACGGATCCGGGTGGTGCATGCCGGGGGCATAAGCGGCGGGAGGCTGCGTGATGCCGCCGGTCCAGGCGGGAATAGTGCCGGCGGCATTGCCGGCGCGCTCGGCGCCGAGGGGAGTGAGATCTTTGTCGAGTCGCGCAGCCTGATCGGCGCTGACCGCGGCGAAGACGGAGGCGGAAGAAGCAAACACCACCACGAGGGCAAGTTTTGGAATAGGCATGGAGAAAATGGAGTGAAGTTTCATGGCTGGGGATCGTCCGGTGGGGGGAGCCGGTCCGGCGGGAAAACGACTTCGCGCCAGGCCTGCTTCCACAAGGCTAGAACGAGTATTTCAGGGTAGAGGAGACGTAATCGCGATCGGAGAGGAGGTTGTAGGCTCCGGCGCCGGAGTAATTGACGTAACGCACCTCGAACGCCCACTGGTTCTGGAAGGTGAAATCGATGCCGAGCGTCAGGGTCTTGCGGTTGTGGAGAAAGTTGCCAAGGGGCAGGGGCGTGTTGCCGCTGACGTCATGCGCAAAGGCGAGCGACGGCGAGACATTGATGCCGGCGAAGAGATTGTTGTAGTCGAGCTTGCCGACGATCTGATAGCCCCACGAGGTCTTGTCCGGGAAGGCGCTGAGGGGCGTGGCTGGAACCGTGCCGTTGCCGGTGTTGATCATTTCATTCGCGTCGCCGGCGGTGGCGGTGCCCGAGCCGTCGAAGCGCAACACGCTCTTGGGGGGGAGATCCGGCACCATCGTGACACCCACCTCGCCCACCACGGTCAATTGATTGGCGCCGAGCATCGGCCCGAACACCTTGGTGGCCGTGGCCTGCGCCTGCCAGACGTCAAGAGGGCGGTAGCCGCGAATATAGGTGCCATATTGCCCGCTGTAATTGCCGATCTGGTTGTTGCTGCCATAGACCGTGCCTCCGGGTGAATCGAGGGTTGAGAGCGCGGCAAAGAGCAGTTCAACGTCGTCGACCTGCAGGGGCACATGGGATTTGTAGGAAACCTCGCCCTGCAGCGAGATGCCGGTCGTACCGACATCCGTGTTGAAACTGGCACCAAACATGTCGATGCCCTTAGGGTATTCGATAAAGTACTGGCCGGTGCCGGCGGCGGTCAGAAACCCGATTTTTTTCGCGCCGGCCGCGATGGTTTGGGCAGTGGGATAAAACGGCTGCAAGCTGGCCGGCAGGGCGCCGATGGGCACATTGGTGAGCGCGGCGCCAAGCAGGGTCTGCAAGGCAGCCGGCACGCCTGCGGCCGGATATCCGGCGGCTACCATGGCGGCCCCGAGCGGTGCGGCGAGGCTCGAGGCGGTCGATTGCACCAGGGCGGCGCTGATCGGACCCGTCGGCGTGTAGGCGCTGATGACCGGCAGACGGCTGCTGTACTTGAGATAGTAGAAACCGAACTCGGTGTGGTTCAGGCTGGGCGCGAGATAATGCATGGCCAGTCCCCATTGACCGTACTTGTCGCCCGTGCGGTCACTGGCGCGCGTGATGGCGCCCAGCGTCTGCTGGTCGGACAGCGCACCGAAACCGAGCATGACCTTGCTGCCTCCCCGGCCGGCAAAGTCGTTCGTGCTGAAATAGGTGCCGTCGGGGTCGATATCCGTGCGGCGGAACTCCAGCAGCCACACGGCCTCCAGCGAGAGCTTGTCGGTCAGGGCGACCGAGGTGTCCCAAGCATAGACTGGCAGCAGCGCTTCGCGCAGTTCCGAACCGGGCGTGCGCAGGCGCGCCACGTCGATGGGGTTGATCACGTTGATGCCGTTGGGAATAAACGTGCTCTCACCCCAGCTGATGACCTGCCGGCCGAGCCGTACGGTCACGGGCATCGAGTTGAAATCGAATTTGCCGGTTATATAGTTGTCGAGCAGGACGGCGTCGGCTCCCACCTTCTCCTTGGCGGAATGGGAGAGCGGCGTATGCGGGAGGACCTTGTTCTCGTTTTTCGGATCGAAGAAGTAATAGCCGCGCACGAAGGCGTCCCAGTTTTGCCACTTGAGCACGAGTTCGTGTTCGCCCTTGAAGACAATCGACTCAATGCCCCGGTGATAATTGAGGTCGCCGTCGTCGCCGTTGACGGAGAATGCCTGTCCCGGCACGCCGTTAAAGGTGTTGGTAAGGCCATAAAGGGCGGGATCGGGATCCTGCAGCCGATAGATGGAGCCCACCGAGTAAGTGGAATCGAAACTGCCGTTCACCTCGCCAAGCGTGAAGACGATGCCGTACGCGGAGATCGCGCCCGACAGGAAGAGCAACGCAGTCACAGCGAGGGTGGTTCCGCTTCGCCGGCAGGCGGAAACGGATAGAGCATATGGGGATTTCATAGCTGGGTGTATAGACGACTAAAACCTCCGCGCAGGGAGGTTTGAGGTTTTGGGGTCTGGGTTAACCAGAGGTCACGGTCGAGCGACGCGAGATGAAGCGAACTTTCACCATCAATCGCAAGTATTAAAACAGGCAACGGCCGTATGTTAGTTGATTTAATGAGGTGTCATAGTTTGAATTTCTTGCCGTGACGGTCTGATCGGACGGCGACTGCGCCGGACTGGCCTTCCCAACCGGGTGCGTGATTCCCGCTTTGACGCTTGGGGCAAAATCGTGACGTGATGGCGCCATGGACGCGGCGACGCACATTCACATCAAGGGCGCGCGCGAGCACAACTTGAAGAATCTGGAGCTGCGCCTGCCACGGGGGAAGCTCGTGGTCATCACCGGGCCGAGCGGTTCGGGCAAGTCGTCACTGGTTTTCGACACCCTCTACGCCGAGGGGCACCGCAAGTACATGGAGAGTCTGTCCACGGAAGCGCGGCAGGTGCTCGAGCAGCTCAGACGGCCCGACGTCGATTTCATCCATGGCCTTTCGCCCGTGCTGGCCATCGAGCAGCGCACGGGCGGCGGTTCGCCGCGCACCACGGTGGCGACCGTCACCGAGATTGCCGATTATGCACGCCTGCTCTGGACGCTGCAGGGCGAGCAGTTTTGCCCGAAGGACGGCGGCCGCATCGAACCGCGCTCGCTGGACGACTGCGTGGAGCGCGTGCTGCGGGAGGCGCCAGGCGGGCGCATCATGCTGCTCGCACCGTGGATGCGCGCCCGGCCCTCCGTGTTGCGGGAAGAACTTCCGCGGCTGCGCCAGCGCGGTTTCCAGCGCGTGCGCATCGAGGGCGAAATCAAGCCGCTTGACGATCCCCGCCTGTTGCCGGCGGGAGCAAAGGAATTGGCGGTGGATCTCGTCATCGACCGTCTCGTGGCCGCTCCCGACCAGCGCAGCCGGCTGGCCGACTCGCTGGAACTGGCGTTCCGGGAGGGGCAGGATCGCGCGGTGGCCCTGGTGCAGAAATCGGCCGAGGCGCCGTGGCAGGAGATTGCGCTCAGCCAGAGCTTGAGCTGCGCGATATGCGGTGAGGTGTATGACCGGCTCACCCCGCGGCATTTCTCCTTCAACCACCAGGAGGGCGCCTGCCCCGCGTGCGGCGGTCTCGGGCGCCAAATGACCTTCAGCGCGGAGCTGGTCGTGCCCGATCCGGGAAAATCCGTGCGCGGCGGCGCGCTCAAGCCCTGGCGCATCGGCGGCAAGAATCTCATCATCAGGCACAATGCCATCCTCAAGCAGCTCGCCGAGCAGCTGCCCTTCGACCCGGAAAAACCCTGGCGCGAACTGCCCGGGGACGTGCGGCAGACGCTGCTGCACGGGGCGGGGGAACGGCTCTTCAGTTTCCGGCTGCGGCGCATGAAGCAGCCCAAGCTCATGCCGTTTGCGGGCGTGCTCGCCATGCTTGACCGAAGCTGGCGCGAGACGCGCAGCGACGGTTTTCGCGCCCGGTTGACGGCCTTCCAGGTGAGCGCGGAGTGCCCGGCCTGCCACGGCCGCCGTCTCAATCCGCGCGCCGCGGCGGTGCAACTGGCGGCCCGGGGTCTGCCCGAATTTTTTGCGATGGATGTCGCCGCCGCGCATGCGTTCGCGCGGGAACTCAGCCAGCGGCTGGCCGGCATCGAGGCCGCGCGCGAAGTGCTGGCCGGCATCGAGCAGCGCCTGCACTTCCTGCTCGAGACCGGGCTGGGCTATCTGACGCTGGATCGCGAGTATTCCACGCTGAGCGGCGGCGAGGCGCAGCGCGTCCGGCTTGCCACCCAGCTGGGCATGGGCCTGATCGGGGTCATCTATGTGCTCGACGAACCCAGCATCGGACTTCATGCGCACGATAACCGGAAACTGATCGAGACGCTCTGGGAGCTGCGGGATCGCGGCAACACCGTGATCGTCGTCGAGCACGACGAGGAGACGATGCGCGCGGCCGACGAACTGGTCGAACTCGGGCCCGGCGCCGGCACGGAGGGCGGCGAGCTGCTGTTCCAGGGCACCCCCGCAGCGTGCGCGCAGCTGCCCGCCACGGCGTCGCGCACCGGACCCTATCTGGCCCGGAAACTCCGGGTCGTCAAAGACGCCCGCACCCGCGCGCCCGACGGCCGCTGGCTGACGGTGCGCGGCGCGCGGGAGCACAACCTCAAGAATCTCGATGTTGCGTTTCCGGTGGGCCTGCTCACCTGCGTCGCGGGCGTCTCGGGTTCGGGCAAGAGTACGCTGGTGAACGACATCCTGGCCGCCGCGGCCGCGCGGAAACTCACCGGCGCGAAAATCCTGCCGGGACGTCACCGCGGTCTCGAGGGACTGGAATACTTTGAAAAGACCGTGCTGGTCGACCAGGAGCCCATCGGCCGCAGCCCGCGTTCCAATCCCGCCACCTACACCAAGCTGCTCGACCTGCTGCGCGACCTGTTTGCGAAATGCCCGCTCGCCAAGGTGCGCGGCTACAAGGCGAGCCGGTTCAGCTTCAATGTGCGCGGCGGGCGCTGCGAGCGCTGCCAGGGCGACGGCCAGATCCGGCTCGACATGCAGTTCCTCGCCGACGCCTACACCGAGTGTCCGAGCTGTGGCGGGCGGCGTTTCAACCGGGAGACGCTCGAGGTGCGCTTCCACGGCCGGAACATCGCCGACGTGCTCGCGCTGACCGTGCGCGAAGCCATGGAGCTGTTCCGGAACATCCCGCGAATCACGGAAAAGCTGGAGACGCTCGACGCCGTCGGGCTCGGTTATCTCCAGCTCGGGCAGTCGGCGGTGACGCTCTCCGGCGGCGAGGCGCAGCGGCTTAAACTCTCGCTCGAACTCAGCAAGCGCCAGCAAGGCCAGACGCTCTACATCCTCGATGAGCCCACGACCGGTCTGCACTGGGCCGACATCCAGCGGCTGATGGACCTGCTCTTCAAGCTGCGCGACGCGGGCAACACTATCGTGGTCATCGAGCATAATCTTGATGTGATCCACCTGGCGGATTGGATCGTTGACTTGGGGCCTGGCGGCGGCGACGCCGGCGGTGAACTCGTCTACACCGGCCCGCGCTCCGGCGTTGAGAAGGAACCGCGTTCGCTCACCGGCCAAGCCCTGAACCGCTGGGCCGGCCGAGGTTGAGCCGCACTTTGCGCATCGGGCACATTGTCATGAACATGCTTCGTTATTATCTGGCCTTGATGCTGACCATCATGATTCCGCCGGGTCTGCTGACGTGGGTCCTCATCCATCCCTTCATCAAGTTCTGTCGCCGAATCGGGCTACTCTGGACCTATGTGATGGTCGCGGCCGTGGTGTGCCCGAGTATCGCCGGATTGTTTTTGATGCGGCGCACGCTGCTGGCGCTTGATTTTGGCGACAGCTGGCCGTTGCTGGCCCTCGGCCTCCTGTGCGTGGCGGTGGCGGTCCGATTGCGGGTGAGTTTGCACCGGCATTTCAGCAATCAACAGCTGATGGGGCTCCCGGAACTCGCGCCGGACCGGTACACGCAACAGCTGGTGACAGAAGGGCTGTATGCGCACGTGCGCCATCCCCGGTATCTACAATTCCTTTTGGTGTTGGCCGGTTTCGCGCTGCTCGCCAACTATCTGGCCTTATATTTGGTACTGGCGGTGGGTGGACTGGGAATCTGGCTGATTGTGATTCTGGAGGAGAAGGAACTCCGCGAGCGGTTCGGTCCGGCCTATGACGATTACTGCCGCCGGGTGCCCCGCTTCATCCCCCGGCGACGGGCCTGACAGCCGAAATTGCTGGCTTTGTTTTTCAGGGGTAAATAGAGCCGGACCGGGCTCCTCCGGAAATTAATCTCTTGCCATGCCGGCACCGTACTGCACGGTTACGCCCCAAGGCGGACGGGAGGCCGTGAGTTTCGCGGCAGACAGTTCGTTCGCTTCCCTTCGGGCGTTTCTTCGATGAGAGACCGTTCAGAGGTCTCCAATACTCATCGACAAAACAACGACCTGTCACCGGTTGCCTGATCCAGCCCGGCACGCGCCTTCTGGCGCGACCCGCCGTGCCATCACCGCCTCCTCGCAGGTCTTATCAAGAAGAAACACCATCCTCCGTCCGCCACCCGGACGGACCGCGCCGGACACACTTCGTGTCCGGACGCACTCATCCATGAATCAAGACACCACCTCCTTTGCCTCGTTAAACCTGACCGCACCGCTCCTGCGTGCGCTCGTCGACAAGGCCTACACCCACCCGTCGCCCATCCAGGTGCAGGCGATTCCGCCCCTGCTGGAAGGCCGCGACCTGATCGGCTGCGCCCAGACCGGCACCGGCAAGACCGCCGCCTTCGCTCTGCCGATCCTGCAGCGGTTGAGCGCCCGGCCGCAGCCCCGCACTCCACGCCGTCCGCGCGCACTGATCCTTACGCCGACCCGGGAACTGGCGGCCCAAATCGGCGACAACATCGCCCTTTACGGCCGCCACCTGCCGCTTCGTCATGCCGTCATTTTCGGGGGGGTGGGCGAGCAGCCCCAGATCCGCGCCCTCGCCGCGGGAGTCGAGATCATCGTCGCCACGCCCGGCCGGCTGCTCGATCTCATGGAGCAGGGCCACGCCATTCTCGATCGCGTTGAAACCTTCGTCCTCGACGAGGGTGACCGGATGCTCGACATGGGCTTCGCGCCGGATGTGAAACGCATCCTCGCGAAACTGCCGTCGCCGCGCCAGTCGCTCCTCTTTTCGGCCACCATGCCGGAAGAGATCCGCCAGCTCGCGAACCGTTTCCTCCACGACCCCGTGCGCATCGAGGTGTCGCCGGTCGCCTCGACCGTCGACAGCGTCGAGCAGCGCGTCTGTCACGTGCAGCGCAGCGACAAGCACCGGCTTCTCGTGCACACCCTGGCCCGGCACGCCGAGGGGCTGGTGCTGGTTTTCTCCCGCACCAAGCACGGAGCCAACCGCCTCGCCGGTAATCTCGAACGTGACGGCATTCGCGCCACCGCCATCCACGGCAACAAGTCGCAAGGGGCGCGCCAGCGCGCGCTGGAGGATTTCCGCACCGGCCGGACCCGCGTGCTCGTCGCCACCGACATCGCCGCCCGCGGCATCGACGTGAAGGGGATCGCTCTCGTGGTCAACTTCGACATCCCGGAGGAACCGGAAGCCTACGTGCACCGCATCGGCCGCACCGCGCGGATGGGTGCCTCCGGCTTTGCTCTTTCATTTTGCGATCCGTCGGAACGGGCTTCGCTCCGCGACATCCAGCGATTGATCCGCCAGACCATCCAGGTCCATGCGGATCATCCTTTCGCCGTAAACGCGCCCTTGGCGGTGCAGTCGGGAAAAGCGCCAGTCCTTCCGTCGCAGCCGGCGCGGTCATCCGGTTCCGGTTTCCGCTTCTGGCGGTCCAACCGCAGGCCCCGGCAATCCGGTTACGGCAGTTACGCGCCATTGCCGGGCCGTCGCTGACGAGATGGACGCAGGCGTCCGTCGGGCGCAGCCGACGGTGCCTACGTCCTACGGAGATTCACGGCGGGAACGTGGTCTCGTAAATTATCTTCCCGTCGCGGTCGTAGATAACATGCCGGCCGGAGAGGCGGCCGGTGACCTCGGTCTTCCCCAGCCAGTAGCCCTTGGTAAGCGTTACCTGCATTTGCGGGCCTTCGTCGACATATCGGCCTTGCTCTGAGTCCGGACTGCCCATCGTGAACGTACCCGGCCGGATGTATGCCATTTCCAGACCCAGATCCGGCACCGTTTATGCCTGCCCCTCTCCGGGCCCTTTAGGTTGGGCCACCGCCATTGAGCGCCTCGCGAGCAGGAGTGCGGCGAAAATGGATAGAGCCGGGAGGATTCTCGTTGGGTTGCTCATGGTGGGCTCCTTATCTTTGCCAGAAATAGATTTTATCCATTATGCCTTTGCGATAGTGTCCATGCACAGTTATTCTCTCACCATCGTCACTGATTACATAGATCTCATATCCGTCCCATTCGGGGGCGTAAGGGTGTGGTGGCACCTGGTGCCAGGTCTCCCGACCTTGAATCTCAAATCTCTCCTCTTCACTATAGCCATTGTTTTGGGGATCAGCCGTACGTCCTTCGCTTAATATTCCTGTCACGAAAATACTTCCCTTCACATCTATAATAAATGTACTTATCCCAAAACCTGGTGCCTGAGTTTTGACCAACGTATACCTCCTTCCTGCAATTTTACTAAGCAGAGCTTGTAGCTCCCTCTGCTTCTTTGCCTCTGGTGTTTCCTCTGCGGCTCGCGCTTGCTGTGCGCGTAAATCCTCGGATGCCTTCTGTGCCGCCAATTCCCTATCTCGCTGCGCCATATTCTGCTTGGCTTCAAAGCCCCAGGACTTCTCCTGAGCGGCCTGAATCTCCGCCTCGGATAGTTTGAACATCTGGTACCATTTCAGGTCGGCGATGGCCGAGGCGTAATCGCCCGATGCTCCCGTGGACTGTGCCAAGTTATAAAGAGCATCCGGCCACCACGGGGCCAGGCGGACGGCCTGCGAGAACTCAGCCGATGCTTGCCTGAAGTCATCCTGCGACTTGGCGTCCTTGAACATTGTCGCGCCCATCACAAAATGCTTCCGCGCCTCGGTCGGCACCGCCGGCAGCTGATCCATGGCCGCAGCCATCTTGATGACCTTCTCGTACGTACCAGCGGATGGTGTTTGTTGATATTCCGCCACCGCCTGCTGGAAATCGGCGCTGGTGGGCTGGGCGCCAGCGGGCAGGGCTGCGAGCAACAGTGAGATCACCGGCGGTATCATTCGGTAGGTTGTCATGTGGTTTTTCCTTTCCGCGGCGGCTTGTGGCCCAAGTGCCCGTTATGGCGTTTGGTGATGTAGCCTTCTCACCGCACCCGTTTAGCAACCCTCGGATTCGTACCTCGAATCCAAATGGTTAACATCATCCCATCATCGCTAATGACACCAGTATAGTCTGGGTCTTCAGTTGGACCATTCCCGTAGAAGGCACGAAGTGTTCGTCCCTCAATCTTGAATGAGTCGTCCATCGTCCAAACACCCTCGCGCTTCTTTTCGGGATCATCGCGATCATAAACTCTTAGTATCACGTATCCAGAAGTAATCTTATCGCCTGCAACATCATAGATCCATTTGACCTCCTTGTCAGAGCCGACTTCATTCCTGATATACTCTGCGCCGTTAATTTTCCTGAGGAACTCCTCCTGCTGCCTGGCCTTGTTTGCCGCTGCGGCCTGTTGCTGCGCCCGTTGATCTTCGACCGCTTTATGTGCCGCCAGCTCCCTATCCCTCGCCGCCCCCTCGGCTGCCAGCTCCTTGTCCTTCACGGCCTTTTCGGCCTTGGCCTCTAGACCGTAAATCTTGTCTTGAACAGAGCGTGCCTCTGCATCGGACAGTTTGAAGAGCTGATAGAACTTCAGGTCGGCGCTACTCTGGGCGTAGTCGCCCGCCGCCTCTGTAACCAGTGCGAGATTGTAGAGGGCTTCCGGCCACCACGGGGCCAGCCGGACGGCCTGCGAGAACTCATCTGACACCAGCTTGAAGTCATCCTGCGATTTGGCGTCCTTGAACAATGCGGCACCGCGCATGAAGTGCTTCCGCGCTTCCTCGGGTACCGCCGGCAGCTGATCCGTGGCTGCAGCCATCTTGATGACCTTCGCGTAAGAATCAGCGGACGGCGCCTGCTGGTACGCAGCCACGGCCTGCTGGAAATCAGCATTGGTGGGTTGGGCCACCGCCATTGAGGGCCATGCGAGCAGGAGCGCGGCCAAAATGGATAGAGCTGGGAGGATTCTCGTTTTGTTGTTCATGGTTATCACCGCTCGCGTTTGTAAAGGTGTATGTCGTCGAACAGTATTGTGCTCCCGTCAGCGGAAATAACGCCGGTGGCAACGACGGATCCATCAGGATGCATAAGGCGAACCTCTCGCCCGTAGATCCTGATTATGCGCCCGGCTAAGATATCACGACTCCCTCTTCCAGCACCTGGGCCCTGAACGCGTTCTCTTGACCACATGATTGTATCGCCCCGAATATCAAAGTAATAGTTAGAAACTATAGGCCTACCATCGTCCGTGCCAGGGACCGTGCAGCTATATCGCGCGCCATCGATTTTTCTTAGGAACTCCTCCTGCTCCCTGACCTTATTTGCCGCCGCGGCCTCTTGCTGCGCTCGTTGATCTTCGGCCGCTTTCTGTGCGGCCATCTCCCTGTCCCTCGCGGCCTTTTCGGCCGCCAATTCCTTATCCTTGGCCGCCTTTTCCTGTTTGGCTTCGAACCCCCAAATCTTCTTCTGAGCGGCATCGGCCTCGGCCTCGGAGAGTTTGAACCGTTGGTACCACTTGAGGTCTGCGATGGCAGATGCGTAGTCGCCCGCCGCTCCTTGAGCTAGGGCTAGATTGTAAAGCGCGTCTGGCCACCACGGGGCCAGCCGGATGGCTTGCGAGAACTCATCTGAGGCTTGCTTGAAATCATCGGGCGTTTGGGCGTCCTTGAACAATGTGGCGCCGCGCACAAAACGTCGTTGCGCCTCCGAGGGAATCGGCGGCAGCTGGTTCATCGCCACAGCCATCTTGATGATCTTCTCATACGTGCCGAAGGAAGGCGACTGCTGGTATTCCGCCACCGCCTGCTGGAAATCGGCGTTGGTGGGCTGCGCCACCGCCATTGGGGGCCACGCGAGGAGGAGCGCAGCAAAAATGGATAAAACCGGGAGGATTCTCGTTCGGTTGTTCATGGTTATCACCGCTCGCGTTTGTAAAAGCGACCAAACTGTATCGTACTTCCGTCATCGGAAATCACGCCGGTGGGTTGCAAGGGCGTTCCATCAGGTAAATAATCGAGAATCGTTCGCCCGGAGATCCTCAATACGCGCCCTTTGGTGTTATCCTGATGGAAGCGTCCAGCACGCCGACCTTGAACACATTCTGTTGTCCACCTGATTGTATCGCCCTGAATATCAAGGTACTCGATCCAAACCGCAGGAGTATCATCGAAATCCCTATTGTTGTACGTGCAGCTATACCTTGCGCCGTCGATTTTCCTCAGGAACTCCTCCTGCTCCCTAGCCGCCTTTGCCGCTGCGGCCTGTTGCTGCGCTCTTTGATCTTCGGCCGCTTTCTGTGCCGCCAGCTCCCTAGCCCTCACCGCTTCCTGGGCCGCCAGCTCCTTCTCTTGCTCCGCCATCTTCTGCTTGGCTTCAAAGCCCCAGGACTTCTCCTGAGCGGCCTGAATCTCCGCCTCGGATAGTTTGAACATCTGGTACCACTTCAGGTCGGCGATGGCCGAGGCGTAATCGCCCGAAGCTCCCGTAGACTGCGCCAGGTTATAAAGGGCATCCGGCCACCACGGGGCCAGCCGGACGGCTTGCGAGAACTCAGCCGATGCTTGCCTGAAGTCCTCCTGCGACTTGGCGTCCTTGAACATTGTCGCGCCCATCACAAAATGCCGTCGTGCCTCCGTGGGCACCGCCGGGAGTTGCTCCATGGCCGCAGCCATCTTGATGACCTGCTCATAGGTGGCTGCGGTTGGAGATTGTTGATACGCCGCCACCGCCTGCTGGAGATCGGCATTGGTGGGTTGCGCCAGGGCGCGCAACGCGGCCGCGCACAGCAGCAATCCGAATAATGGCATGGCTGAGATTCGATTGGCTTTCATAAGTTAGATCCCTTTCCGAGCTTGCTCTTGACCGAGACCTTCGAGTTTGGCTATCGCCGGTTCCAATGGGGCCGGCGCGGAAAAAATGCCATCTACGGAAAACGTGACCATTTGTCCGGCGTTCAACAGGAACTTGCGCTGGGTCTTCTTCTCCGTGATTTCCAGTTGACCGGAATAAAGCTTAACCGAGCCCGAGTTATCAGGAGCGACCATCGCCTCACAATCGGTTCCGCGATTCCCAAGATCTCCCACGGGCAAGGTCACTTTCATGTGCGCGGGATCTTTCCGCGCCACCTTGCCTGTCACAAAACGAAACACTCCCCTTAGCAATCGGGCGGAAATCTTGTCCAAGTGGTTGTCGGGGTCATAGACAAATTCATCAATCACCAGGTCGCTGTTCGGACCCACCGTGAAAACCGTCTCGTCCAGCAGCAGCAGCCGGATGCGTCCGTCCGGCCCGGTGACCATCCGCGTGCCGAGGCTCACCGGGGCTGTCGCCGCTGCCTCGCCGGCGATTTTCCGGCCGTCCGGCGTGATGAGGCAAAACTCACCGCGGGATTCTCCGACCGCACCCACCCGCGTGTGCGACAGCACGAGCGAGTTATAGGCTTCGGCGTCGTGGACGTAGCCCTGCTTGGCTTGGTCCAGGTGCGCCTTTTCAGCCAGGCCTTTCGGCACCCGCGGGTCATTGTCGGGCAGATGGCGGTTTCCGAACTCTTCATTGTAGGCCTTCGCCTCTTCGCGGAGGGCACTGAGACGGGTCAGTAAAGCCTCCCGTTTGCTTTGCAGATCGGCTTTGACAGCGGCCGGCAGAAAATCGGGCACGGGCAGGAGGGGAGGCACTTGGGCGCGGGTGGTGCCGGCTGAAATCAACACTGCAACCAAGAGCAGGGAGGGAAAGGAGCGCAGGGTTTTCATGGGGTGCCGGCTCTGGGGGACGGGGATGGAACCACGCCCTTGTCGAGGTGTTTTTCTTGAGGGGGTTGTGCGATGCTCTCGTCGAAATTCGCCTCCGGGAAATTCACCATATTCGCGATCAGGTTGCTATCGTACTTGCTCATCGTTCTCAGGCTCACCAGGGCATTGGCCTGGTCATAATGCTGGCGCACGAGGGCTTGGTTGTGCATCCAGGAGGGATCGGCCTCGATGGTTTTGAGGTTCTGCTCACCGGCCACGACCTGCTTGTCAATCTCCTCCCTTTCAATGACGACCCTTTGATAGGTCGGTCTGATGGCCACATTGGGGGGCACCGGTACGGGCTTATTGTCTGGGGCTAAGGCATCGCCCAACACGACCGTGTTAAATTGCCCGGCGTCTTTGCCCTGCGTGCCGAATCTTCCGTCCGCCTCCGCCTTGGCCTGCTCCAGGGAGGTTACAAGCGCCGGATTGGTGGCAGCCCCCTGCAGAATACTCGCCGCCCGGTCGAGGGCGGTGATTCCTTGGGCGTGGGCGCTGAGGAGATCCCGGCTCGCGCCTTTTTTCTCAAACAACGTCTTAACACTCGAATCAGCGACGGCGTCCTTCAAATCATCCATGCCTTTCAACCCAAGGTTGTCCGTCTGTGAACCGCCGACGCCCTTCAGACCAAGATCATTGCTGCTTCCCACCCCCTTGAGCCCCAGACCATCGTCCTCGTGGAAGCCCTTCATGCTTTCCAAGGCCTCCTGCTTGGCCTCGTTGAACTCGGCCTGTCGCCGTGCGGCTTCTTCCCGGTCTTTCCTCTGCTGCTCCGCGATTGCCTGCTGGTTTCTCTTCTGCTGCTCCTCGATTGCCTGCTGTCTTTCGGCCGCTTCCTGCGCCTCTTGCCTTTGCTGTTCCTCCAGCGCCTGCTGTCTCTCGGCGGAGTCATCGTAGGCCCCGCTGTTTGCCCCTCCCGAGGCATTCGCGCTGGATCCCGATTCAGTAATCGTTCCTCGTCCGTTGAAGTACTGCTGGTTAACGGCGTTGGCTGCTTCCCATGTCTTGTAGGGACCGAGGGTGGATGAACCGACTGTGCGCTGAGCCGCAGGGGGAACCGAAAGTATGTAGTCCCCCGAGGCCGTGAGCGGAATAAGAACACTTACCGCCAATGGGATCAGGACCAGTCGAAACCATTTCATGGGAAGGACCTGCGTTCGTTCAGGGGGTCGCTAGCAGAGTCCTCCGTCCGCCGCACTGCGAAAAATAGCAATTTTGGGCGCACAAGAAATGCGCAGGCAGATGGCAGAAAGCGCGCCGGCCGAAGGCAGCGCGGATCGCGGGTGGCCGCCGAATTGGGGGAGGATATCCGTTCAAAGCCTGGCTACCGCCCCGACCGGTGCAACTTTAGACACCCATTGATTCGTGGCAGGGCAGGGGCGACGCGCTCAGCCGTGCCGGCGTGTTCCTTGATCAATCGCGTTCGCGGAGGCGGTAAAACTCCCATTGCGCCCGATCGAGTTTCTCCAGGGCTTCTTGGATGGCGTTCGCGGCACAATCGGAGAACTGGCGCACATCCTCCGTAATGGTCGCAAGGGTGACGCGTATGATTTGCAGATCCTCGTCGAGAATCTGGCGTTCAGAGGAGGCTGAGTGCTGCATGCCTGTTTAAGACGCCAAACCCCCCAAGCAGGTTCCAAACAAGGCGGGGTCACTTCAGCGGCTTCGTCTTCTTCTCCAGATAACGCAGACCCAGGGCCACTACGGCCGCCCAGGCGAGCACCTTGAACTCCCCGCGATCGAGCGCCTGTTCGATCTCATGGTGGCTGAGCAGGAGAAGTTCCTGCTGCTCCAAGTCATCGGCGTGGCGTGAGCATTTAGGTTCCGCATTCAAGGCCAGGAAAAAATGGGCGGTGCCGGCTCCGCGATTGGCGTCCACCACGCAGCGGCCGAGAGCGTGCCATTCGTTTGCGGCATAGCCGGTCTCCTCGAGCAGTTCCCGCTGCGCGGCGTGCAGCGGATCCTCTCCCGGTTCGAGAAATCCGCCGACCGGCGCGAGGGAGACGCCGTTCACTGCGTACTTGAACTGCCGCAAGCACAGGAAACGGCCGTCGGCCGTGCGCGCCAGCACGTTGGCATAATCGGGGGTGATCAGCCACGGCCAGTCGGGAATGCGCCGCCCGTCGGGTAGTTCGAGTTCATGGATCTCGACCGTGAGAAACCGGTTGGGCTGGCAGATGATGCGTTTGGTGAGGGTCTTCCAGGTTTGCATGAGAGTGTCGCGGTCTTGCTCAGGCGTCGGTCGGTCAGACGGGTGGGTTGCCCAAACAACGCATATTTCGCGGGTGGTGGTCAGAAACCACGCAGGTCGGTGCTGGTGCGGGCGGGCAGCCCCTCCTTGGGCAGGCGTTTGAGCACGATGTATTGAATCCCGCGTTCCCGGCAGAACTCCCGCTTCTCCGGTTTGTCGCCGTCTTCATTGACTGCGTACATGTCGGGCTTGATTTTGGCGATTTCCGGCTCGGCATCCATCCAGCCCAGTCCCGAGGAGACCAGCGCCTGTTTGACGTAGCGGATGGAACCGGCGACATAACGCCGCTCCGCCGCCGTGAAGAAGGGATGCCCCGCACCTTTGAGCAAACGAACGTTCTCATCGTGTCCCACCACCACGAACAGGTCGCCCAGTTCGGAGACTTCTTCGAAAAACCGGACGTGCCCTGAATGGAACAGGTCATAACAACCGGTGACGACGACTTTCTTTCTGCCAGATGGAGGCTCGGGAGGCGGCTCTGGAAATCCGGCCATGTCCCGGGAGGTCAGGATGCGATAATCCAGCCCGTGGGCGGCGCAAAAAGCCCTTCTGGCTGGCGTGGCGTTCTGTTCGTCAACGACCCAGACATCCGGCTTGATGGCGGCCAGGTCAGGCGGGGTGTAAGGATCAACGTTGGCGCCCAAGGACTGGAGCTTCGCCACGTAACGGACTGACTGAATGACATACGCCCGCTCCGCTTGGGAAAACTTGGGCTCCCGGCCGGTGAGCGTCCGGATGGCTTGATCCGACCACAGCAGGACATGCAGTTCACCCAGCTTCGAGGCTTCCTGGAGAACGCGAAAAGCGCCGGAGTTCAACTGATCGAAGGCGGAGGAAACGATAACCTTCGTCATCATTTCAATCAGGTGATCCGGACATGCACCCGGAAGGAACCGGGCACCGGTTTGCTTGAAACCACAATCAGGTAGCCGCCGCCGCAGCCGGAATACATGGCGCCGGGATACTTGGCTTGGTAGTAACTAAGCAAGGCCACGAGATCCATTTTGATGGAAGGATGCCTGACAGTGTGAGGAAGGAGTTTCTCCCAGCACGCCATGGTTTCATTTAGGGAAACGCCCAGGGCATCAATGTCTTTCCCGACGATGGCGTCATAACAAACCCGGCCCGATCGGCCCAGCCGGCGCACCCATTCGGGCTCAAGGTTTTTGACTCCCAGCGGATTGTAGCCGTCCGGCCGCGGCATGACCGGAAGCAGGTGAATGACCCGCTCGAACCAGCGGGCGATCACCGGATCGTTGTTCGATTCGATCAGCTTCGGGAAAACCCCGCCGCGATAACCGGCATCGTAATCCAGGCGGCTGACGCCGGGGTGGATCAGTCCGATCATGTCTTGCGTTCCCGATGGCTCCGCCTTCCCGCGGTTTTCCTCGGTGTAAAGTTCCTCGACCAGTTTCCCCGGGTCTTGGTCGGGCAGCCGGCCATTCCATAATTGCATGGCAATCTTGCGGGATCCGGTGGCCATACCGGCACGATCCATCAGATGAAAGGCAGGCTGCAGGCTGACCACCACCATTGATCCCGGAGGGGCTGGATTGAGCTTGGAAATAAACGGCTGGTCGATCCAACCGCCGGCCAGCTGGAGGCGATAGGGAAAGTCACCGATGGCATCCGTGATCCTGCGGCTGGCGTTGTCAGGCATGATCTTGCTATTCGCTGCGTGATTGCACCTACGAGCCGGCTCGAGCCGGCCGTTTCAAGGGGCGTCCTTTACTGTCTTCCGTCCGGCCTTGCGATCATTGTACTGCTGTTCAATCCACCGGTAGGTTGTCTGGAGTCCCTGGCTGATGGGAATGCTGGGCTCCCAGTTGAGGATTCGCTTGATCATGGTGTTGTCGCTGTTGCGGCCGGCGACGCCCTTCGGCGCATCGAGGATGTATTTCCGCTTCAGCTTCACCCCCCCCATCTGCTCGGCGAGGCTAACGAGTTCGTCGACCGAGATCAGTTCGCTGGTGCCGAGATTGATCGGCGTCGCGATGAGTTCGTGGCAATGCATGATCTTGTCGATGCCAAGGAGGCAGTCGTCGATGTACATGTAGCTGCGGCACTGCGAGCCGTCGCCCCAGATTTCGATGGTATCCGCGCCCCGGTCCTTGGCGATGATCACCTTGCGGCACAGCGCTGCCGGCGCCTTCTCTCGGCCGCCGTCCCACGTGCCCCACGGTCCGTAGACATTGTGAAAGCGGGCGATGGCGGTCCGCAGGCCGCGCTCGGCGGTGTACTCCTGGCAGAACATTTCCGACATCAATTTTTCCCAGCCATAACCGCGCTCCGCGTAGGCGGGATAAGCATCCGTTTCCTTCAATGCCCGGCAATGCGGATCCGTCTGCAGCTTCGTGTTGTAGGCGCAGGCCGAGGACGAATAGAAATAGCGCGCCACGCCGGCGCGGTAGGCAGCCTCGAGGAGATGCGTGTTGATCAGGATGCTGCGCAGGCACAGGACGCGGAACCGTTCGATAAACCCCATGCCGCCCATGTCCGCCGCCAGATTATAGACCTCAACGGCGCCCTCGACGGCGCGCTTGCAGTTGTCCTCGTTGGACAAATCCATGCTGAGGCATTCCACTCCATCAGTCCGTTGGTACCACTCAGGAAGCGGCTTCCGGTCGACCGCACGGATCCGGGTGAAGCCTTTCTCCGTGAAATAGCGCACCAGGGAGCCCCCGATGAAGCCGCCGGCTCCGGCGACGAGAATCAGGTCGTTCTTCCCACAGACGGTGAATGTTGGTTTCTTCATAATCTGGTTTTGGTTCCATGCCGGCGGTTGGTCCTGGGAGGACCGATCCTGCCGGGCGAAACGGCTACACTAGGCATCCGGCGGATTGGATTTCAATGGCGAATCTTGACCGCACTCCCCGGCGCGTGGTCGGACGCAATGCTTCTGAAAATATCCCGCGATCGGTCGGTGCCGACAGGCAGATGCATCAGACCGGCCCGCTCACCCGACGTCCGAACTCACCAAAATGAGGCCCCGGCGTTCGATTTCCGCCAGTTTCCCGTTAGCGTGACAGGCGGTAACCCTATGAAACTTGTCTGTGCGTGGTGCCAGAAGCTGCTGGTAGATGACACCTCTGGTGACACAAGAATTTCGCACGGCATCTGTGAAGACTGCCTGAGAAAGGCGCTGGGGGACACCGCCATCAGCCTGAGCGACTTTCTCAACGGCCTCGAATTTCCCGTACTGGTAACGGACCAGGACATGGGGGTCGTCGAAGCAAACCATGCCGCCGGGAAAATCCTGGGCAAACCCGCCAGCCGGATGAAACATACCTCGGCTGGCGTGGCGATCGAATGTTATTACGCGGGTCTGCCGGATGGGTGCGGCAAAACCCCGCAATGTCGCGGCTGCACCCTGCGCCAGAATATCACCGACACGTATGCCGACGGACAGCCGCGTTATGGCAGGTACGCCCAGCTGCAGATCGCGGCCGGCAACTCTCCCAAGATGGTGCAATTCCACTTCTCGACGCAGAAAGTGGGTGAACTGGTAATGTTTGCGATCGAGGAGATCAAGGACCTGGGCTCTGGTCCGTCACCCGGTGGAGGAGAACTGCCCAAGGATTAACCGCAGCGGGACGACAGGACTGCCTGCAACAAAAGATTGTTTGCCGCGAAGGAAACGGAGAGAACAGCGACCGGCCCGTTGCCGCGGCTGCGATCTCCTTTGAAACCCGTTCTGCCGACCATCGTTCATCTCGATGCCGATGCGTTCTTCGTGTCGGTCGAGCAGGCGTTGGATCCGGCACTGCGCGGGAAAAAGGTGGCCGTGGGCGGACGGCAACGAGGGATCATCTCGTCAGCCAGCTATGAGGCGCGCGCCTGCGGCGTCTACACCCCGATGCCGACCGCCCGCGCCCTCAAGGTCTGCCCCGACCTTATCCTCGTGGATCACACCTCCGGGCGCTATGGCGAGTACTCGCGGCGGCTGTTCGACCTGTGCGAGGAACTCACGCCGGTGGTGGAGCGGCGCTCGATCGACGAGGGTTACCTTGACGTCAGCCCCTGCGGATTCAAGTCGCAGGCGGAACTCGAGGCCGCCGTGCATGCGCTGCAGGACCACATCCGGCAAAAGTTGCTGATCACGGTTTCGTTCGGCGTGGCGGCCAACAAGCTGGTCGCCGCCATCGCCAGCAAGCTGCGCAAGCCGCACGGGTTCGTGGTCGTGCCGCCGGGCACGGAGGCGGCGTTTCTCGCGCCCTTGGAGATCGGACGCCTGCCGGGCGTGGGCGTGAAGACCGAGGCCGCGCTCAAGGCGAAGGGCATCCGGCTCGTCCGCGATCTCCTGGCGCGGACGGAGGAAGAACTGCGTGCGTTGTTTGGCGATTACTGGCGCGAGGTGATCGCGGCCGCGCGCGGCGAGGATGCGACGGCGGTGGAGACCGTGGACGAGGACGCGAAGTCCTATTCGCAGCAGGAAACATTTTCCAAGGACATCGGCGACCTGGCCGAAATCGAGCGCATCGCGAAGCGCATGATCGACGAACTCATGCCCAAGATCCGCGCCGACGGAAAGCGCGTACGCACGCTGACCATCAAGGTGCGTTATCCCGGCATGGAGAACGAGACCGCGGGGCAGAGCCTGGAGGCCGCCACGGACCTCGAAGCGCCGTTTTATCCGCTGGTGCGGCTGCTCCTGCAAAAAGCCTGGAGGCGTCGGCGGCCGCTGCGGCTGGTGAGCGTAAGGTTTTCAGGCGTGGAGGACGGCCCGGCGCAGTTGGAGATGTTCGCGGAAGGGGACGAGAAGCGCCGCCGGCTGGCCGGCGTGCTGGACCAGCTCAACAAGCGCGGTCGCAATGTCGTGGTGCAGCATGGACACCAGCTGGACGGAACGGCGGAACTTTGACAGAATGAATGGAATCTACAGAACCAATTCTCTCATTTTTGTCTCCTTCGGTTAATACTGTCCAAGCCACCATGCCCATTTACGAGTATTACTGTCCGGACAATCACAAGATCTACTCGTTCTACGCGAAGACGCTCGCGCAAGGTCAGATCGTTCCCAAATGTCCCGACAATCCGGTGTATCGCATGGTGAAGATGCTGTCGTCCTTTGCGGTGACGGGGCGCACCCGAAAAACCGGAGAGCGGACACCGGATACCGGAAAGGGAGGAATGGGGACAGAGGGTCCCGGCGGTGATCCGACGGAGGAAGGGCGCATGGAAGCGGCATTGTCGGCCATGGAAGGCGAGTTCGCCGGCGTGGATGAGAACGATCCGCGCGCCATGGGCCGCATGATGCGCCGAATGTCCGAACTGACCGGCGAGAAACTCGATGGCGGGATGGAGGAAGTCGTGCGCAAGCTCGAAGAGGGTGCCGACCCCGACCGGCTGGAGGAGGAGATGGGCGATGTTTTCGGCGACAAGGAAGGCGGCGATCCGGATGATCCCTCCGGCGCCGGGCCCGGCGAGGGCGAGGCCAGGCCGCCGGTGGAGCCCAAGGAGCCGAGGCGCCGCTTCCGCTTGCGCCGCGGACCGCCGATCCGGGATCCGAAGCTGTATGATTACGAATGACAGCCGCGCCGGCTACGGAACCGTGAGTTGGCCTGCAGGGACACGACCGGCTGCCGCCTGACCTGCCCCGTGAAATACGAACCGACTGGGCAATCATTGCAGGATAGAGGCGTCGAACCCGCGTTGGACCGAAAAGCTCGTGCGATGATGCGGATTGGGGTCGCCAGTGTCGCCGTGGGCTTGGGAGGGTTCGGAATGGCGACGATTGGTGTTGCCGTTGGATTCATTCTTTTTGGCGTGCTCAGGCTGAAGCCGAGCCCCGCCGCCAATCTGGCGGTCCCTTATGTGGCCTTCGCTGGCTTTGGATTACTCTTCGCAGGATTCCTCGTGTATCTGCCGTTGATGCTGAGCGTCAAGTGCCCCCGATGTGGGTGGAGGTTACTCCGGAATCCCAAGAACACGGCGAATCGTTTTGTCTATCATCCCTCCTGCAAGCGAATCAAAGGTTTGATAAACCCTTGGGGCTATCAAATGGCGCGGGCGGCATGGACGAAGAAGTGCCGGTGTGTGCGATGCGGTCAGGACTATGATCTGGCCGGGCCCAAAACGAGCTAACTTGAACCGATTCGCACGCAGACGCGGAAATGGTGCCGCGGCCGGTTCTTTGCTCCGTCGGCGGCAGACCAAGGTTCAATCGACATGCGCTCAGCCGCCCGGCGTGATGCGCACGGTCGCCGCGCCCCGGATATCGTCCGACGCCGCGCCGACCTGCAGTTCATAATCGCCCGGGTCAACCACGTAATTTTTGACCTGCGTGTCCCAATGACGGAGGGTAATGGCAGGAATGGCCAAGTCGACTCGGACACTTTGACCTTTCAGCACCGGCACGCGTTGAAACGCGCAGAGGCGCTGGCGCGGCAGCGCCGGATTATCAACTCCGACCCGGCGGGCGTAGACCTGCACGACCTCGTTGCCGTCGCGCCCGCCGCTGTTGGTGATGTCCACGCTCATCCGGATGGTGCCATCGGCGCGGACTTCGCCGCCCGCCAGCCGCACGGGACCATAGTGAAATTCCGTGTAACTCCGGCCGTGTCCGAATGGAAACAGCGGCTGACCCGGGAAAAAGCGATACGTGCGGCCGGCCATGGCGTAATCTTCGAAGGGTGGCAAATCCTCCGTTGAACGGTAGACGGTGACCGGCAGGCGTCCTGACGGATTGCAGTCGCCGAAGAGTACTTCGGCCACGGCGGTTCCGCCGGCTTGGCCGGGATACCAGGCTTGGATGATTGCCGGCAGGTGTTCCGCCTCCCACGGCATGGCGATCGCGCTGCCGCTGCAATTGATGAAGACGACCGGCCGGCCGGTGGCGTCCAGAGCCTTGAGCAGGGCGCTTTGGACGGCGGGCAATTCGATGCGGGTGCGATCACCGCCTTTGAAGCCATCGTAGTCCACCCGCATTTCCTCGCCCTCGAGTTGCGAACTGATGCCGCCGACATAGATGATTGCGTCGGCGGAACGCGCGGTTTCCACGGCTCGGAGGAATTCAGGCGCATGGTCGTCGATGGTCTCGCCCGGGTGCAAGGCCAACGGGCAGCCCTTCGCGTACACCACTTCGATGCCGGGACCGGCGGCGGCCTGGATGCCTTGCAGGATCGTGACGGGGTGTGACGGAGTGCCGTTGTAGTTTCCCAAAAGCATCCGGACGGAATCCGCGTTGGCCCCGATTACTGCCAGTCGTTTCACTCGGGCGCGGTCCAGCGGGAGCACGCCGGTGTTCTTCAGCAGGACGATGGACTCCTCGGCTGCCTTGAGGGCGAGCGCGGCGTGCGCGGGCGAATCGACCGTGGACATTGGAATCTTGGCATAGGGTACCATTTCGTCCGGATCGAACATGCCGAGCTGGAAGCGCGCGGTGAAGATGTGGCGCAACGCCTGGTCGATGTCCTGCTCCGCCAGGAGGCCCTTCTTGAGGGCACGGGTCAGGGCGTAGTACTGGCTGCCGCAGTTGAGGTCGCAGCCTGCTTTCACGGCGAGCGCGGCGGCTTCCTCGGGCGTGGCCACCAGCTTGTGCGTCATCCAGATGTCGCTGACCGCGTCACAATCGGACACCACGTGGCCGGCGAATCCCCAGCGCTTTCGCAACGTCTCTGTCAACAGGAACGGGCTCGCCGTGGCGGACTTTCCGTCCACGCGATTGTAGGCGCTCATGACGGCGCCCACCCGGCCTTCGCGGACGGCCGCTTCAAAGTGGGGCAGATAGCTGTCGTAAAGGTCCTGCTCGGAAGGCTGGGCATCGAAGCCGTGTCGGAGCGGCTCCGGTCCGCTGTGCACCGCAAAGTGCTTGGCGCAGGCCAGGGCCTTGGCGTAGCGCGGATCGTCGCCTTGGAGTCCCGTAATGAAGGCGACAGCCAGGCGTCCGGTCAGAAACGGATCTTCGCCATACGTCTCCTGGCCGCGTCCCCAGCGCGGATCGCGGACGAGGTTGATGTTGGGTGTCCAGAAGGTGAGGCCGTAGTACTGAGTGTGCAGGCCGCGGCGGATGGTGTCATGATATTTGGCGCGCGCCTCGGTGGCGATGGCATCGGCGATCTCGTGCAGCAACGGGGCGTCCCACATGGCGGCCAGGCCGATGGCCTGCGGAAACGAGGTGGCGGTGCCGGCGCGCGCCACGCCGTGGAGGCATTCGTTCCAGTAGTTGTAGGCCGGCACGCCGAGCCGTTCGATGGCCGGAGCATCATTGAGCATCTGGGCGGCCTTTTCGCGCAGCGACATGCGCCGGATCAGGTCGTTGATCCGCCTTTCCATGGGCTGCGCCGGATCAGGGTACACGGGAGGATCCTTGACCTCCGGCATCCGCCAGGCGCCGTCCGGCTCCTGAGCGAGCAACTCCGCCGCCGTGATGGCCGCCACAATCTGGCCGGAAGCATCCTTGACGCGGATGGCGTTGAAAACGGCGTCGTTCTTGCGGCCCTCGAACCGGATGGTGAAAGCACGCTCCGGGAAATCCGCGGGATAGTCGACCGTCCCTTGGATGACACACGCCTGCCCGAAGCCGCCGGCCCGCCTGAGCAGGTCCATATCCCGGGCGATCTCGACCTGGCCGAAGATGATGTCCATCCGGCGCTCGCCGCGACCGCGGCAGACGGTTTCGGCGACGTCAATCTCAATGGTGTACCGGCCGGGCATCAGTCCGGGCACGACGGCGGCCAGGGACGGACCGGCGGCCTGCACGGCGAAAACATCGGGGTGGTCCGCGCCTTCGATCTCGAGCCCGGCGGGCAGGCGATGAAAATCCAGTTCGCCGGTCACCAGGATGACCGGATCGCCGCAGTTGCAGCCCGCCTTCTCCTGGGCCGGAAGCGGAAGAGCGGCCAGCGCAGCCGTGAGCAGCAAACGAAGATATCGCATGGTGGGGTGGGGCATTGAGAGTCAAAGGGAGACCTGCCTCCGCCTGGGTGGCAAGCCTGCGAATCGGCCGGCGACCATTCCGGGCTTGGTTCTTCGCGCACTTCCTGTTGTTCGTGAAGCAATGAATCCGGAGATCAAGCAGCGCATCGCGGCGGCCAAGCGGGCGGTGCAGACGCAGACCGCACGGCTGCACCGCGGATTCAGGTACGCCAAAAGCGCGTGGAAAACCGACGGGACCCGGGTGACGGTGGCTGATCTGGAAATTTCCGAGGCGATCCTGCGTGAATTGAAGAAGCAGTTTCCCGGAGACCAGGCGTTCAGCGAGGAACTGCTGAATGCGGAGCAGCCGATCGCCGCGACGGCGCGGTTCTGCTGGGTGCTCGATCCCATCGACGGCACCAACAATTATGCCGCGGGCATTCCCTTCTGCGCCATTTCGCTCGCGCTGCTCGAGCATGGTCAGCCGGTTTATGGCGTGGTTTACGACATGGCGCGCAAAACGCTCATTCATGGCGGACCGGGCCTCGGCGCCTTCGACGGCAGGAAGCCGGCGCGGGTGCGACCGGAGGCGCCGCATGCAAACAGCCTGATCGGATTTCACAGCCCATACGACTCAACGCTGGTGCCGCAAGCCGGGCCGGTCATCCAGCAGTTCAAGATTCGCGGGCTCGGCAGCAGCACGCTGCACCTGGCCTACGTGGGCATCGGCCTGCTCGACGGCGTGCTGGATTACAACGTGCGGGTGTGGGACATCGCCGCGGCGTATCCCATCGCGCTCGCTGGCGGCGCCGAGGTGCATTACCTCCGCAACAAGCCCTTTCCCCTGCGCCAGTTCGACCTCGCCATGCCGCGGATTCACTACGTCGCCGGCAACGGGGAAATCTGCGCGCGGTTGCGGGAGTTGCTCAAACCGTAGCCGGACTCATGCAATTGTAGGAGCGAGCTTGCTCGCGACCTGTCCTCCGTAGCCTGAGCGAAGGAGGATTGCACAGGGGGAATCGCCTGCAAGCAGGCTCCTACACCGCCCACCAAATGGTTTTTGTGGGTGGTGCGAAATTAGGATTCGCTTGCATGATTTCGGTTGAGTCACGCAGCCAGTTGAACTTTTGCCGGAACTGATATCAGCCGCGAAAAGCCCAACCCGACAAATTCCTTTATTGAAGAACATCGGCTTGCGAGTCCTAATCTGGGCGCATGACCCTCCGAAAACCACCCGGCAAAGCTCAACTCAGTTGATGCCAATTATCTGTTGGGCAAAGAATGAGCGCTAATCCGAAGTTTCATCTCTGGCCGCTACTCGACAAAGAGATTAATCGGGGCATTGGCCGAGCCGGCGTCGTATTCACTGCGCTGTTTTGCGTCGTAGCCTGCGCTGTCGGCTATTATTTCATCCGTCCGTGGAGCATGCTGCGTGAAGAAGACATGCGCCAACTTGGGTATCTCGGATTTGTAGCGATACCCCTAGCAGCATGGCTATTAGGCGGGCTCATCGCCATTCAGTTGTTCATGGCCTTTCAAGTGCTGCGGTGGCTTCAAAAGAAAGAGGTACAGATTTCCTGTGGTGGCTTTGCTTGGATGGGCAGTGGCGTGCTTCTAGTCTGCGTAGGTACGATTGTCGGATTCCTTGTGGAGCCGTTCTATTACGGGTTCATTGCGGCCATTGCCGGATGCATCATTCTCTTTCGTTCTACTGGCTCGATGTGGGCTTGGCGTGTTTTCTATGGCATCACATCATTTCCCCCATGAAAAAGAGCCCGATCAAGCGCTACAGCCAACTCGGACCTGCGGTCCTCGCGGCTGATCTCTAACGTTTTCGCCATAAGTCACTATGCGCATAGTCACATGCGACGGGCGACGGCCCTGCATCGCACGACGTCAGACTTGGTAAGCCTGCAGCGGCGTGGGGTCTATCACCTTGGTCTTGGGAAGTTTTCTATCCAGCGCCTGCGCCATCCACGCCCGCGCCGGCGGGTCGCCATGGGTGAGCACGATGATCCGGGGCTGGCAGTGGCGGGCGAAGTCAAGCAGCTCGTCCCGATCGGCGTGGCCGCTCAGCTCGAAGCGCTCGACGTGCGCTTTCAATCTGGTCTTCACATTGATCTTGTCGAAGAGGAACGTATCGCCCGGTTTGGTGGAGAGCAGATGACCGCCGGGTGTGTCGGGGTCGCAGTAGCCGACAAAGCCGAGAGTGTGGCGAGCATGGCCGGCGAGGCCCGCGGCGATGATGTAGGAGGGGGTGCGCTCCACCACCATGCCGCTGCTGACGACGTAGAGGGCGCTTTCCTCGGGCAGGCGGCCGGGCTCCAGCTTGCGGGGAAGGGGGCGGATCTTCAGGTCCTTGAGGATCTGCCGGGTGAAGTTCACCTGCTTGGTCTTGCGGGCGATGTCATCGTAATAGTCGCACAGGTCGACCCCCAGGCCCGAAGCGTAGATGGGGCAGTCAACCACGCGGCCGAACTTCCGCGCATCATGAATGATGGAGAGAATCTCCTGCATCCGGCCGAGTGCAAAGGTCGGGATGAGCATCGAGCCGCCGCGCTGGATGGTCTCGTTGATGGTGGTGACCAGGCGGGCGACCTCGTTCCCGCGCTCCTTGCCGGCGGGACGCTCAGTGGCGCCCCGGGTCGTCTCCATGACCAGCGTGTCGAAATGGTCGATGGGAAACTTGGCCGCCGGACAGGTCCGCTGGGCTTCGAACTGGACATCGCCCGTGAAGAACAGCTTGCGCTGCTTGTGATGGATCTCGACGCCGGCGGCGCCCGCCACGTGGCCCGCCTGGTGGAAGATAATCTCGATCTCGTCGTGCGCACCGCGGAACTTTTTGGCGTGGCCGTAGGGCAGGGGGGTGAAGCGGCCGGCGTGGCGGTCGATTTCCGTGTGCGTGAAGAGGGGATAGTCGGGGATGTTGTCCTCCGCGCGCTGGCGCTCCATGACACTGGCCGAATTGTGCAGCATGCGCTCGATCAGCATGTGGCTCGGCTGGGTCATGATCACCGGGGCGTGCGGCTGCTCGCGGAGGAGGACCGGCAGGCTGCCAATATGGTCGAGATGGCAGTGCGTGATGATGATGAGGTCCAGGGTCACGCCCCGCAGCGGGCGGAAATCCGGCGTGGCCGTACGGCCGACCTTTTTCGGGTGAAGACCGCAATCAACGAGAATCTTGAGATCGCCGAGCTGGATGTAGAAGGAATTGGCGCCGATGCCGCCGTCTCGGTTAAGGTCGATCAACTTCATTTTGGGCGCCTAGCTAGAGAGAGCGCGAGCGTCCACGCAAGCTTCCATCAGCGCGCTGGCCGCCGTGAATCCGTACGGGGACCCGGCGCTTATTCCGCCGGGATCACCATGTCGAAGGGCGCCAGCTTCACATGAACCGGCTGGCCGAATTCATCAACGCCATGGAAGCAGCCATGGGCGCAGGCGTTGCCGGCGGTAACGTGGTAGCTGTTGTAGGAAAAATGCTCGCCCGGCGCCAGCCGGGGCGTCTCGCCGACAACCTTTTCACCCTCGACGACGAGTTGGGTGCCGTCGGCATTTTGAATCACCCATTTGCGGCCGAGCAGGGTGACGATTCGGTCGGACTCGTTCTTGATCGTGATGAAATAGATGAACGCGTGCGGCTTTCCTTCCGGCAGGCAGTTGCCGCCATGATGGTGGACGAGCCGGTCAAGGTGAGCCGTGAGGCCCGGAATTTCGCTGGAAGAGTGAGCCATGCCTGAAGATCGTGCGTTCGCTGCCGGAGTGGTGCCGGGCAAAGTCAGCCGTCGGCGCCGATTTTAACAATCTCCAGCATATCGCCATTTTCAAGCGTGACCGTCGCGATTTCGCCCGGTGTCAGGGTCAGGCCGTTGCGCACAACCCTCACCTGCCGCGGCACCAGACCACACGATTTCAAAAAATCAGCCAGGGGAAAACCGGCGGGCACCGTGCAAGTCCGGCCTTCGGCCGTGATGTTGATCTGGGCAGGCATGGAAGGAGCAAGCTTGCAGCCGCACGCGCGAGGAACGCCAGCAAAACGGACAATAATATTTGCAGCTCCGGAGCCCGCGCCGCGGAAGCACGTATCATCGCCCGGAGAAGGCCGACGGTTGGCCAATGGCTCACCCACGCCCGGTTGAGCGGACGCCCGGCGGTCAAGCCCGGGAAACGCGGCTCTCACGCGAGAAGAAAACTGCACCGTGAGCCTTTCGGCTTGCCGAAGGTATGGCGGCGCCGCACAAACACGCCAGCCATGGAAAAGCTGGCCCTCCTTTCGGTGAACGATAAACGCGGGCTGGTCGAATTTGCGACCGCCCTGGTCGAACGGTTTGGCTACCGGATTCTTTCCACGGGGGGCACAGCCAAGCTTCTCGCCGGAAGGGGCCTCCCCGTCACCGAGGTGAGCCGGCACACCGGCTTTCCCGAAATCATGGACGGCCGGGTGAAGACGCTGCATCCGAAAATTCATGGCGGACTGCTCTGCCGGCGCGACAAGCCCGAACACCTGCGTCAAGCCGAAGCCAACGGCATCGCGCTCATCGACCTGGTGGTGGTGAACCTTTATCCCTTCGAGCAAACCGTGGCGCAGCCCAACGTGGCTTTCGGGGAGGCCATCGAGAACATCGACATTGGCGGTCCGGCAATGCTGCGCAGCGCGGCCAAGAACCACGAGAGTGTGACGGTCGTGTGCGATCCCGCCGACTATGACGCCGTGCTCAAGGCGCTGGAGTCGCCGGTCGCCCTGGCCGAACTCCGGCGCAAGCTCGCGGTCAAGGTCTTCCAGCGCACCGCCGGGTACGACGCCGCCATCGGCCACTATCTTGAGGGGCAGCTTGCCGAGCCCGACCTCGATGCGGTCTCCGGTTTCCCGGCCGCGCTCACGCTCACCTACCGGAAAGCCTCCGGCCTGCGCTATGGCGAAAATCCGCACCAGAAGGCGGCACTGTACGGCACGTTCTTCGAGCACTTCGAGCAACTGCAGGGAAAGGAACTCAGCTATAACAACATTCTCGACATCACGGCGGCCACTTACCTGATCGGTGAATTCGAGCGGCCCACGGTCGCCATTCTCAAGCATACCAACCCCTGCGGGGTTGCCAGCGCCGACACGCTGATTGCGGCATGGGACAAGGCCTACGCCACCGACCGGCAGGCGCCGTTCGGCGGCGTCATCGTGGTCAACCAGACGCTCGGCGGCGACCTGACGAAGGCCATCGCCGAGATCTTCACCGAGGTGATCATCGCTCCGCGGTTCAGCGACGAGGCGCGGGAAGTTTTCCGCAGGAAGAAGAATCTGCGCCTCATGATCGCCAAAGGCGGCCTGGGGGCGGACTCGCTGCGTGAAGTGCGCTCGGTCATCGGCGGTGTACTCCTGCAGGATCGCGACACCACCCTCGGCGACGTGCCCGGCTTCAAGGTGGTGACCCGACGCCAGCCGACGCCTGCGGAGTGGGCGAGCATGCTTTTCGGCTGGAAGGTCTGCAAGCACGTCAAGTCGAATGCCATCGTCTATGTGCACGGTGAGGAAACGCTGGGCATTGGCGCCGGCCAGATGTCGAGGGTCGACAGTTCACGCATTGCCGTGCAAAAGGCGCGCGAAGCAGGTCTGGACTTGAAGGGTTCGGTGGTGGCATCCGAGGCGCTCTTCCCGTTTGCCGACGGCCTGCTGGCCGCCGCAGAGGCGGGTGCCTCGGCAGCCATTCAGCCCGGCGGTTCGGTACGCGACGATGAGGTCATCCAAGCGGCCGACGAATGTGGCATGGCCATGGTCTTCACCGGCATCCGCCACTTCAAACACTGAGCCGGACAAGGGTGGCGCCCTGCGAACATTCCACTGGGGCGCCTGGCTCGCCGCCTACGGCGTTGGCGCAACGATCGGAGTCGTCCTGCCATATTCGCGGCTCAACGAAAACGAGGCGGACGAAATCGGTCTGCTCTATGCCGCGAAGGCGGGCTATGATCCACGGGTGGGCATCACTTTCTAGTAGCGAATGTTGGAAGAAAGCCAAGGAAAGACCAAGCTGCCGTCGTTCCTCTCGACTAACCCGACGGACGAGAATCGCATCCAACACATCCAATCGCTCATCGCCAAGGTCATGCCAGCCTACAAGCGAAGCAGAAATAATTACTAAGCTGATCTCCCCCAAGTCGTTCCGCAGGCTCGACCGGTGATCGTTTATCTTGGGCCCAGACAGATATACTTCCGAAAAGGCTTTGCCCAAGCTTCCGCCTGGCTCAACGTAGGGGATGTTTGATCCGGTCGAAAAACTGAAGGAATTCGTCCGTCACCCAAGCGTTTCCACCGACCCGAAGTACCAGGAAGGCATGCGGGGCGCCCAGGAGTTCGTCAGCGACTTGCTGCGCTCCCTCGGATTTGCCGTGGAGGTCGTGAAAACCAACCTGCACCCGATCATCCTCGCGCAACGCGGCGGCGATCCCAGATGGCCACACGTGATCATCTACGGCCACTACGACGTGCAGCCGCCCGACCCGCTGAATCTTTGGGAAACCCCTCCGTTTGAGCCAACAGTGCGTGGCGGCCGCCTCTGGGGGCGTGGTGCGGCGGATAACAAGGGGCCGCTCATGACGCACATCGCGGCGGTCGCCCGGCTTCTGGAAAGTAATCCGCGCCTGCCTTTGCGCATCACCTTTCTCATTGAGGGCGAGGAGGAGACGGGCAGCCCGAGCTTCCTGCCCTTTCTCGAAAAATATAAGCACCGGCTGAAGGCCGATCTTGTGTTTCTTTCCGACACGGGCATTCCGCGGGAGGACCAAGTCGTGATCACCTGCGGTTTGCGCGGGCTCGTGCTCTGCGACGTCGAGGTGACCGGCGCCAAGACCGATCTGCATTCCGGTCTGCACGGCGGCGTTCTGCGCAATCCGATTCAGGCTCTGGCCGAGCTGTGCGCGTCACTGCACACGCCCGATGGACATGTGAACGTGGCGGGTTACTACGATGACGTGCTTGAGGTTGAACCGTGGGAACGGGAGGAATTGCGCAAGCTCGGGACTCAAGAGGAAGCCTACCGCGAGTTTCTAGGCATCCCGGCGTTTTATGTCCCCCCAGGGTACACCCCATTTGAAGCAGTTCGTTTCCTGCCCACGCTCGAATTCAACGGCATTGGCGGCGGCTACCAGGGCAAGGGGAGCAAGACGGTCATCCCCAGCAAGGCGTTCGTAAAAATCAGCTGTCGGCTCGTACCCAATCAGCAGCCGGAAAAGATCCGTCCCTTGCTCTACACGGCAATTCGCGAACGCATGCCCAAGGATGTCACGTATCGCATCATCGACCAGCATGAGGGGACGCCGTACATCGTCGTCCCGCCGGACCGATCCAACACGCCCAGCAACCAGCCGCCGCGGCTCGCCCAGGCGTTTCGGGCCGTTGATCAGGCGGTCACCGACGTTTTCGGCCGTCCCCCGCTTTATTTACGGGAAGGCGGCAGCGTGCCGATTGTCGCTGACATCAAGCGCGAGCTGGGACTCGACTCAGTGCTCCTCGGCTTGTTCCTGCCGGAGGACAATCTCCACGCTCCCAACGAAAGCTTCAACCTGCAGATCATGCAGAAGGGCATGGCCGTCTCGGAAAGGGTGCTTTCCGCACTGGCGGGAAGCTGAGAAAGACCAGCCTTTCCTCCTGAGGCTTTACCGGGAATTCAAAACCAAAAGCCCCGGGATATCCCGGGGCTTTTTAGAGTTTGGCTGGCCGGCCGGTTATTTCTTTAGAATCACTAACTCGTCCCGGCGATCCTTGGCCATCTGTTCCTCGGTTCCTTTCTCGGTGGCGCCCAAGGAGCCCTTGGAGAGGGTTTCGAGCTTTTCCTTGGGAACACCGAGTTCTTGGAGGAATTGCTTCACCGCTTGTGCCCGGCGGTCGCCCAAGCCGAGATTGTATTCGGCGGTGCCGCGCCAGTCGCAATGGCCTTCCAGCAGCAGGCGATACTGGGTGTTCTTCTTCAGGTAGTCGGCGGCGTCGGAAATCTTCTTCCGCTCTTCCTGTTTGATGGCCGACTTGTCGAAGTCGAAATAGACCGGCTGAAGCAATCCACGGATTGTGTTCTCGTCTTCGATGATGCCGGCGGCGTTCGCGGGCCGTGGCTGCAAGCCGGCGGCCGAAGGCTCGGTCAGATTGCCGAGGTTTTCGGGATTGACGGCGCCAGTGCCGGCTGCCGGGCCGGTGACCGTCGTATCCGCCGGGGTGGGGCGGGGTTTCTTGGTGCATCCGGCAAAGATCACCGCGATGCTGAGGAGCGCAAAGCACAGTTTCCGTGAGATAGAGTTCATGTATGACGCGAGAAGCGAGTAGAGTGACGTTATTGTCCCAAGGGTTTGCCCTTCGCAAGGAATTTGTGGACACCTGGCTGCAGTGATGCGCGCACGTCCGTTCCGCTGTGTGTTTTGTTCGACAACGGATCGCTGCGCCCGGAGGCGACGCTCAATCTTCGGGTGACCGCCCTCCGTTGGCAGGCGGTGATCGGCGTCGCGGGTGGTCAGGGAGAGCGCTTCTGCTCGATGAGACCGATTTCAAGCGCATAGCGCGTGAGGCTCGCGACATCGTGAAGATTGAGTTTGCGCATCAGATTCGTCCGGTGGTTGTCCACCGTTTTCACACTGATGCCAAGCTTGGCCGCGATTTCCTTGGTGCTGTAGCTTTCCGCCACCAGCTGAAGAATCTCACGCTCGCGATCGGTCAGGAAATCGGCACTGGCACTCGCGCCCGGGTTGGCGACGACATTGCGAAGCAACGCGGCGACGGCCGGTCCGAAGTAGGTGCCGCCATTGGCAACCGTTTCGAGCCCCTTCTTGAACTCGAAAAGGCCCGCCGTCTTTTCGACAAAACCATGCGCGCCCGCCTCAAGCATTTCCCGCACCAGGATTGGATTTTCGTGCCCGGAAAAAACGAGCACGCGCAGATTGGTCAGGACCTTGCTCAAGCGCCGGAGCAGATCCACGCCATTGAGGCCCGGCAGCTTCGCATCCAGGACAATGACATCGGGTTTGACCTCAACGCAGAGGTGGTAGGCGCTCTGACCTTCGCCGCTTTCGCCGACGAGCTTGAAGGAGGGATCCGTGCGGAGAATTTCCGCCAGCATCTCACGGATCGCGGTTTGATCCTCGATGATGACAAGTCGTTTCATGTTGTGCGCGCTCGCCCAGTCCGATATCAGCAAAGGGGTTCGCTGATTTGAACGATGCTTCAAAACTGGAGGTCACGTGCGGACAGCATGTCATACTTTCCGTATATTTTACAAGTGAAGCTTTGCAGACAAATCAACGCGGGCATGGGCACGCAGGGCGCCGGCCGGCCATGGCGCATCAGGGCGGCCGTGACGATGCCGCTCCTCCTCTCCTGGGGCGGATGCGCGTCATCTCCGACCCCGCCAGAGCCGGCGGTTTCGCCCTCCGCCGACGTGAATGTCAACGAGGCCTGGCGCGACGCGAAAATGGTGGCGGGGCGTGAGCCGGGACGCATGCCGGCCGTGGGGGCGGGTTCGTCGATGCAGCCGGTCTACGGCGATAACACCATGCTGGTCATCAGCCCCATCGACTACGATCAGCTTCGCGCCGGCATGACGGTGGCTTACGTGAATCGGCGGGGGGTGCGGGTGGTGCACCGTCTCGTGGAGCAGGTGGCGAAAGGCTGGCGGGTGATGGGACTCAATAATGATCGGGTGGATGACGACTTCGTGACGCGGAAGAATCTGCTCGGCGTGGTTTACGCGTCGTTTAATTATGACGGCGGTGAATCGCCTCCAAAATAAGGCGGGGCTCGCGTGGCCTATCCCCAGTCCGGATGCGTCCCCCCGTCAGCCCAGCGGCAACCAATGGGTGGTATGCCCGCCTTCGCCAAGCCTTCGGCGCGGCAGCCTTCGCCGCAAAGCCGGCCCGAGCGTGCGCGTCCCCGCGACGGCCGTGATCGGCCAACGGATGGCCTGCCAGCCGTAGCCCAGCGGGCGAAGGCTGGTGGGTCGACAGGGACTCGAACCCTGAACCAACGACTTAAAAGGACGCTGCTCTACCATTGAGCTATCGACCCCCAGACGAAGACGGACGGACTAGTTCTCCGCCCGGTACAGGCAAGGATAAAGTGCCGGTTTGCAGCGCGGCGTGCAAGCGATGTTTTCCCAACGCGCCGATGACAACACCCGAAAGGCTAACAAGTTGGAATCCGGTGCAACGATGGTGCGTTACCTGGCGTCAAGGGGAATGTTGTGGTCTCCTTGACCCTCTCGCGAATTCTGCCATATCGCCATCACCGTGCCGCCGGAGGCCAAAAAAGTGGGAACAATGCAGAAATACGCCCATCAGAGAGAGGTTGAACGTATGTCGATGAAAGCCCAGGAAGTAGCGCTGGATCGGATGCTGATTGCCCGGTTCAGGGAGGGTGACCAATCCGCCTTCGAGCAGATGGTTTCCCGCTACTGGGATCGCATTTATACGATGGTGAACCAGCTGCTGCGCAATCCCCAGGATGCGGAGGAAGTGACCCAGGATGCCTTCATCCGCGCCCATCGCGGGCTGGTTAATTTCCGAGGCGAGTCGGCCTTTTCCACCTGGCTTTACCAGATTGCCACCAATCTCGCGCGCAATCGTTACTGGTATTGGTGGCGGCGCCGCCGGGACCAGACCATTTCCTTTGACCAGCCGATGGGGTCGGAAAATGAAACGACCCTGGCGGAGGTGTTTCCCGCGGAGCTGGAAACCCCGGAGGACGCGACGGTCACCCAGGAATTTGTGAATCGCGTGGCGGAGTGCATGGACAAGCTGAGTCCGAAACACCGTGAGATTCTCGTTCTTCGCAACGTCAAGAACCTGTCCTACGAGGAGATCGCCGAGATCCTCGCCATCAGCGTGGGAACAGTCAAAAGCCGGATCGCGCGCGCCCGGGAAAGCCTGCGCGACAAAATGGGGGATGAATTCAAGTGAAAGAATCCAAGTTCATTGAGCTGCTTAATCTCTATATCGACCAGCAGATTTCGCCTGAGGATGCCGCGCTGCTGGAGGAAGAGATTTTGAACAATCCGCGCCATCGGCGGATCTACCATCAATACTGCAAGATGCACCGTGCCTGCACGCTGATCATGGAAAACATCAGCGCCCGCGCGGATCAGGCGACGACCGGCGTGGAGGAAGCGGCCAGCCGGGTCGTCGACTTCGGGCTGCGCCCGCGGCGCACGGCGTGGGGATACTATGCCGCCGGTCTGGCGGCCGCGGCCTGCGTGGCGTTGGTGGCGGTGCAGGTTTTCCTGCGCTCGGATCGCAATTCCGCCCGTGGCAGTCTCGCGACGTCCCCGGCAGCCAGCCTGGTGTCGGCCCAGACGGGTCCGGCCAAGACTTCGGTGCCGGTGCATATGGATGCAACGGCTTCCTCCGCAAGCCGGCCGGCCGGATCGCTCAACGCCCAGCAACTGCTGGTATTTTCGCCGGGAAACGTTCCGAGCAAGACGCCGTCAATCATCGTCAAATCACCGGCCGACCATGCCTTGCCGCCGTCGGTGCTGCCGGTCTATGCCACCCCCACGACCCTGCGTCCGAGCATCGAGCAGTTTGTCTTTGAGCAGTCTCCGGCAATCTCCAGCAGCCCGATGATTTACCGCAACCGCCAGCAGATGGATGGACAGACGGAAATGACCGCTTTCCAATTCCAACGCTGAGTCGGGCTTCACTTCACGGCCTTCCCGCCGGTAAGCGCGCCACCCGGCGCGCTTTTTTGTCAGCCGAGCGCTTTCTTGACGAGCTGTTCGGTGGCCGCGGAGGCACCAAGCGCAAGCCAGGCTTGGCGGACCATCTTGTCGGCCTCGGCGGCCTTGTAGCCGAGGGCGATAAGGGCCATCACGGCGTCGCGCTGATTGTTGGTGATCGCCTGGCCCGGGGTGGAGCCGGACAGGCTTCCCGCCGCGGCGGGTGATCCCGACAGGGGAAGGAACCGTCCCTTAAGCTCGATGACCAGCCGCTCAGCCGTCTTTTTGCCGATACCCGGACATTTTGCGAGGATGGCCACATCGCCGCCCGCAATGGCGCTCTGCAGCAGGGGCAACGAAAGGCGGCTCATGATGCTGAGGGCGACCTTGGGGCCGACTCCCGTCACTTTTTCGATAAGCAGGCGGAAAAAATCCCGCTCCTCAGCGCTCGCGAAACCGTAGAGCGTCTGTGCATCCTCGCGATAGACCACCAGCGTATGCAGCTTCACGGTGCCGCCCCGCGCCGGAAGTTTTTCCGCCGTCGTCACCGGAACATTCACCTCGTAACCAAGGCCGTTGACTTCCACGACCGCCATCAGCGGAGTCGCCGCGACCAGCGTGCCTTGAATGCTGGTGATCATCGCGCTCAATCCCTCAGGCCGAGGACGTCCTGCATGTCGTAGACACCGGGCGGTTGGGAAACAACCCATTGCGCGGCGCGCAGCGCGCCGCGGGCAAAGATCGCGCGATCGGACGCCTTGTGCGCGAGTTCGAGCCTCTCGCCAAGGGCGGCGAAGATCACCGTGTGATCCCCCACGACGTCACCCCCGCGCAAGGCATGGATGCCCACCTCCCGCGGTGAGCGCTCGCCGGTGATGCCCTGCCGGCCGTGGCGTAGCGCGGCCGGCGTCAGCTTGCGCTCCTGGAGGATGATTTCGAGGAGACGCGCGGCGGTGCCGCTCGGCGCATCTTTTTTGAAACGGTGATGCATCTCGACCACCTCGGCGTCGTAGTCGGCATCGAGAATGTGCGCCGCCTTCTGCGTAAGATGGAACAGCAGGTTGACACCGACCGAAAAATTACCCGTCCAGACACAAGGAATCCGGGCCGCTAGGGCGAGCAGGCGCTTTTTTTCCGCTGCGGCGTGGCCGGTCGTGCCGATGACGATGGGCTTGTGGTGCTTGCCGGCGAGTTGCAGCAAGGCGGAGGTGGCCGCCGGCGCGCTGAAATCGACGATCACATCGCACGCGCCGATTCCGGCCGCCGGGTCGTCGCCGACGTCGGCGGTGGCGGCGATGCGCAAGCCCATGTCGCCGGCGGCGGCGATCACGGCCCGGCCCATGCGGCCTCGGGCACCATTGAGAAGGATGGAGAGGGGCATGGTGCGGAGCAGCTAGTTGATGAATGAAGCGAGGGTCTGGTTGAGCGTGGCGAAATTGGCCGCGGTCATTTCACACAGCGGCAGGCGCACCTCCGGCGAACGGATGCGACCCGCCGTGGCGAGCGCCGTCTTGATGGGCACGGGATTGGTTTCCAGAAACAACGCCTTGAACAACGGATAGAGCCGGCGGTGTAGTCTGGCCGCCTTGCGGTAATCACCGGCCAAGGCGAGATGGGTCAGCTTCACCAGTTCGCGGGGCAGCAGGTTGGAAGCGACGCTGATGACGCCTTCCGCGCCCACCGCCATGAAGGGCAGCGTGAGGGAATCGTCGCCGCTGATGACCGTGAGGTCATCACCGAGCGCCTGCTTGAGCTGGTCGACACGATCGACCGAGCCGCCGGATTCCTTGATGTAGCGCACGTGCGGAAACTTTGCCCGCAGGCGTGCCACCACCGGCACGCTGATCTCCACGCCGCAGCGGCTGGGAATGGAATACAGGACAATCGGTCGATCGGTCGCCTCCGCCACCTGGGAGAAATGACGGAAAAGACCTTCCTGCGTCGGCCGGTTATAGTAGGGCGCCACGACCAGCATGGCGTCAGCGCCGGCGTCATGCGCCGCCCGGGTGAGGGCGAGCGCTTCCTGCGTGGAGTTTGAACCCGTACCCGCGACCACCGGCACCCGTCCCCGCGCCGCTTCGATCACGCATCGAACAACGTCCATGTGCTCCGCGTGCGAAAGCGTAGCCGACTCGCCCGTCGAGCCTGCCGGTACCAGGCCGTTGATTCCGGATTTTATCTGGAAATTCACCAGCGAGCGAAGATCGTCATAGGCGACCTTCTGCCGTTGAAACGGAGTCACAAGCGCAGTGAGAGTACCGGTGAGCGGGCGCCACTTCATATTTTATTGGATAAGATGGTGGAATGTAGCCTTGATGACCAAAGCAGACCCGGCTAGAAAAGCACATTCTTTTTTCATCCCACGCTCCCAACCGCACCGTCTATGGAACCTGTCGATCTATTTCATGAAGTCCTCAAGCTCGCCGTGGAGAACAACGCGAGCGACGTCGTCGCCAAATCAAACAAGCCCGCCTATCTTCGCCTCAGCGGCAGACTCAAGCCGGTCGACATGGATCCCATTCCCGGGGATATCGTCCGAGGCTTCGTGGAGGCCACCATGCCGCGGAATCTTCACGCCATCTGGGAGCGCGACGGCCAGGTGGACTATGCCTACGCGAAGGAGGAGGTCGGCCGTTTTCGCGTCAACGGCTTCCGCCAGCGCGGCTCGGTCACCGTGGTATTCCGCTATATCAAAAGCCGTCCGCCCAACTTCGAGGAGTTGAATCTTATGGCGGATCCGCTCATCCGGCTGGCTAATTCCAAGGACGGAATTCTGCTGGTCTGCGGCGCCACCGGTGCGGGAAAGAGCTCGACGATGGCGGCCATGCTGAACTGGGTTAACCAGAACCTCGACCGGCATGTCATCACCCTGGAGGATCCGATCGAATACACGTTCACCGACGACAAATCGGTCTTTGAGCAGCGCGAAATCGGCATCGATGTGATCGACTTTCCCATGGCCATCCGCGCCGTGCTGCGCCAGAATCCGGATATCATCCTCATCGGCGAAATGCGCGACCGGGAGACGATTGAGACCGCCATTTCCGCCGCCGAGACCGGCCACCTCGTATTCTCGACGATGCATGCCGCCACTGTGCAACAGGCGATGACGCGCCTTTTTGAATTCTTTCCCTCCGACCAGATTTTGCAGGCTCGCCGTCAAGTGTCCGGCGCGGTGCGGGGTTTCATCTGCCAGAAATTGATTCCCGCGCTGGAGGGCGGAGGCCGGTATCCCGCGTTTGAAATCCTTGTGGCGGACAGCACCGTGCGGAATCTGCTGCTGGAGGGCCAGTTTGACAAAATCCAACAATTGCTGGAGGTGGGCGATGAAGTCGGGTCGCAGTCCTTCAACAAGGACCTCTACCGCCTGATCAAGGCCGCCAAGATCAGCAAGGCCGAAGGCCTGCGTTTCTCGCCGAATCCGCAAGCCCTCGACATGAATCTCAAGGGAATCTTCATCAAGTGATGCGACCTTCACCGCCGCGGGGGCGGCCCGCGGCCGACCGGAAAGACTTCCCGCGGTTCGATCGGATTAAGGCTTGGTTTTTCTCCGGCGGACCGGTTTAACCCCCGCTTTTCGCCATGTCGCGTGCACTTCTTTTCGCCGGCCAAGGCGCCCAAAAAGTGGGCATGGGCAAATCGCTGTACGAAAACTCCGTCACGGCCCGCTCGCTTTACGACGAGGCGAACCGCGTTCTCGGCTGGGATCTTGCCCGGATCAGTTTCGAGGGCCCCGACGCCGAACTCACGCAGACCCGGGTATGCCAACCGGCGCTGTTTGTGCACGGCATGGCACTCCATGCGATCCTCCGGGAGCAGGGGAAGCTCGGCGAGGTCAAGTTCACCCTGGGCCTCAGCCTTGGAGAGATCACCGCCCTGACCGCTGCCGGCGTCTTCGCCTTCGCCACCGGCCTGCGCATCGTTGCGGAGCGCGGACGGTTGATGCAGGTGGCGTGCGAGCAAACCAACGGCACGATGGCGAGCATCATGGGCGAGGAGCGGGAGAAGGTCGCCGGGCTCTGCCAGGAATTCGATGTCGAGATGGCCAACCTCAACTGCCCGGGCCAGATCGTCATTTCCGGAGAGAAAAGCAAAATCAACGCCACGGTGGCGGCCGCGAAGGAGCGCGGCATGCGGAAGGTGATCACGCTCAACGTCGCCGGTGCCTACCACAGCCGTCTCATGGAGCCGGCGCGTGCCGCGTT
>JBEKWG010000004.1:0-126494 GCA_049513315.1 Opitutaceae bacterium | reverse complement strand
GAGGGTGCAAAAATGGCCGCCACCGCCCACAGGCCGCCCAGCCAGCCGCCCGGGCCGACATGCATCAGGACGCCCAGGTAGGCGCAGAGCGTGAAGAGCGGTCCCGGCAATGCCTGCGCCGCGCCATAGCCGGCGAGAAACTGGTCGTGAGTGAGCCAGCCGGGCGCCACCACCTCGCGTTCGAGGAGCGGCAGGATCACGTGCCCGCCGCCGAATACGAGTGAGCCGACACGATAAAATCGGTCAAACACCACCAGCCACGGGTAAGCGGTCGCCCGCGCCAGCAAGGGCAGTCCAATCAGCAGCAGAAGGAACGTCGCGAGCCACGGCACTCCCGCCCGCCGGCGCGTCGTGACCGCAATCGGTCCCGCCAGACCATCCGTCGCTTCGCGAAACAGCCACCAGCCCAGTGCGCCACCCAGGGCGATCACGCCCACCTGGCTCCACGCCGCGGGCAGGAGCAGCAGCGTCACCGCCGCACCAAGCGCCAGGGTCGCGCGCGACCGGTCCGGGCACAGGTTGACCGCCATGCTCCAGACCGCCTGCGCGACGACCGCGACCGCCGCCGCCTTCAAGCCCGGCAGCCAGCCCGCGGCGCCGAGCGCGCCGAGCGCCGTCACGCCGTAGGCGAACGCGATCATGAGCACGGTCGAGGGCAGCGTGAACCCGAGCCACGCCGCGAGCCCGCCGGCCAGGCCGCGCTGCAGACAGCCGATGCCGAAGCCCACCTGGCTGCTCGCCGGACCGGGCAGGAACTGGCAGAGTGCGACCAGATCGGCGTAATGAGCGTCGTCGAGCCAGCGGCGGCGCTCGACGTATTCCTTGCGAAAATAGCCGAGGTGCGCGACCGGCCCGCCAAACGACGTGCAGCCCAGCCGCAGGGCGGTGAGGAAAATCTCCAGCAGCGAAGGCGGCGCAGACATCACCCGTGAAGCAAACACGCCGGCGCCCGCCGCGCACGACTTTCTTTTTGCATCCCGCACTGGCGCCGCAGAGGTCCTCCGCCCGCCGGCAACATGTCAACTAATAGTTGACATCATGGCTGGGACGCGAGGCGGCGCCAGACCTGCCAGCGTTCCTTGCCGGCGTAGAGCGGCAGCGAATCCTCCACCGGCTCGTCCGCCGTTTTTTCGAAGACCGCTCCGAGCAGCCGGCCCAGTTCCAGCGGTGAGATCGGATAAGGCGGCGGTTCTTCCTCGGGGCCGAAGAAGAAAAAGCCGCACAGCAGGCCGCCGGGCTTGAGCAGTTCGGCCATGCGCCCGGCATAGGCCGGCCACGCGGCCGGCGGGAGCGCGCAGAGAAAGGTGCGCTCATAAATGAGGTCGAAGCTTCCGAAGTCGAGCGGATGCGTGAAGAAGTCGCCCTCGTGGACCCGCTCCCCCACCGGCCCCAGGATTTTCCGGGCCCGATCGACGGCGGCGCGACTGAAGTCGAGGCCCAGCACGTTCCAGCCCGCGGCATGGAACGCCCGGATTTCGTAGCCGGAGCCGCAACCGGGAACGAGCGCGCGGCCGCACGTGGAATGACGCTTCAAAAACTCCGCCAGCGCACCGGGCACGCCGCCACAATCCCAGGCCATCTTCCCGGTCTGGTATCGCTGGTCCCAAAACGCCGGATCGTTGCTGGTAGCTTCGTTCACGTCTGTTGGTCGGAGCCCATCGCAGGATGGGGCCGGGTGGCTAGTTTTCCACCTTGAGCACCAGCACGCCGCCCTTCTGCGAGCCGATCGCCAGCAGCGTGTCGTCCGGGCTCCACGCAAACTTTGAAGCAGGTGCGGTCAGCTTGGCGGTGGCGACGAGCGGCTGGCGGCGGGTGGGGGTCCACAGGCTGACATCATGGTCGTTCGCGGCGGTGGCCAGCAGTCCGTGGGAATTTTGAAAGGCGACGGCGCAGACGCGATCGGAGTGGGGCAGGGCGAGCGGCTCGCGGCCCTCGGGGCCGGCGCCCGAGCAATCCCACACGCAGACGTCGCGCGCGCCGCCGGTGGCCAGCCACCGGCTGTCATGACTGAAGGAGAGCTCGCGCACCGTGGTCTCATAGCCGCTCATGTGGAATTCCTGGTCCTCCTCCGGCCGCCAGAGATGCACGGCGTTGTCCTGCGCGCCGGCCACGAGCCAGCGGCCGTCGGGCGACCAGACCAGCGCGGGAATCGCGCCGCCATAGGCGTACTCACGCCGGGCATGAAAATCGTTCGCGTCCCACAGGCACACGCCGCCGAAATACGCCACGGCGATACAACCACCCTGCGGATGCCACGCCAGGGCGGACAACGTCTTTGGCGCGTCTTTGAAGGTGTGCGCGATGGAACCGTCCCTGCGCAGGAAAGAGAGCTTTCGGCCGGCTGCAGCCGCCAGGTAGGGCGGGCTATCCTTAGCCCGCCGTGTTTCTTCAATGCCAGTCGGCGCGTTAGGGATAACGCGCCCTACCATCGGCCTCCAAGCCAGGTGCTCGACCCAGGCGGCAGGCGCGATTTCAGTTTCAACGGTCTGCCGGCCGGTGTTGGCATCCCAGAGCCGCACGCAACCGTCCTGTCCGGCACTCGCCAGGAGCCCGGAGGTCAGAGGCCAGAGGGCAGAGGTCAGATTTGATGCGCCTGACTGCTGATCTCTGACTTCTGACCCCGGTGGTGCCGGCGCGAAGGCGACGGCATTCGTGCCGTCCGCATGGCCGGGCAACTCGTGTCGCTTGACACCGTTCGCGGCCTCGAACAGCGCGACCGGTCCGGCGGCGGACGCTGCGGCGAGCACACAACCGTCCGGTGACCACGCGAGGTCAATCACGTAGTCTTCAAGCTGCGCGGCCCAGGCCTTTGCGAGGTTCATCGCGCCTTTCGCGATTCAAGGCTCAAGATTCAGGGAGGAAGAGATCGGTGGAGGCGGGTGCTGAAGGTGACGTGTCACGGTCTTCAATCTTGAATCTTACTTCTTGAATCAGCCTGCCGTGAGGCAGGCGCGGAAGCCGTTGACCAGCTCCTCGCGGTTGAGGTTGCGGCCGATGAAGACGAAGATGTTTGTGCGCGGGGCGCCGCCCCAGGGCTGGTCGAACTTGGCGTCGAACGTCATGTGCACGCCTTGGAATACCAGCCGCTTGTCCGAGCCGCGCACCGCGAGCACGCCTTTGCAGCGGAAGATGTCCTGACCTTTTTTCGCGAGCAGGCCGCCGATCCAATCGTTGAGGCGTTTGGCGTCGAGTTCGCCGGGCATGGTGATGCCGACGGAGGTGACGTCCTCGTCGTGGCTGTGCTCGTGACGGAACGTTTGATCATGGACGTAGCGGATAAGTGATTGGTCCGCCGCCATGGAGGTGCGTGGGCACGTCATGAGCCGTGAACAGCATGTAGCGGCCCGCGGTGGTGATCTTCACGGGGAAATCGCCATGTCCGTCGTCGAGCTTCAGGCGCTGAAGGGTGATGCCGGGCCCGACGGTTTCGCCGGCTTGGCGGAGAGTTTCCCGATCGGAAAACACCTGCACCGCGGTGTCGCGCGCGGCCGCCGTCGCCGAGGCTATGGCGGCCAGGGCGGCGCTCGAGTTGTCTGGAAAGGAGACTTCCGCCGGCAGGCCCAAAGGCAGCAGGGCGATATCAAACTCGTCTGCCTGGCCATGGTGATGATGCTTGTCCTCGCCGTGCTCATGGTCGCGCGCGTGATCGTGGCCGTCGTGGTGGCCGATGCAAAGCTCGTAGGTGCCGGCGGCGAGCTCATAGACGCCGGCCCATTCAAAGGGATACTCGGGCTCAAGGAAGCGGGGATCGAGGTCGGTGGCCCGGCTGAGGTTGAAGCCGCCGATGTCTAGCACGCGGGCAATGGGCAGATCGCAGTTACGGGTGCGGTGGATCCGGGCCGCCGTGTTCATGCGGTGCAGGCGCGCCTCGAGCCGGTCGAGGTCGGCGGCGCCGATGAGGTCGGTCTTGTTGAGGAGCAGGACGTCGGCGAAGGCGATCTGCTCCTTCGTCTCCTTGCCGTCGGCGAAATGCTGCCCGACGTGCTTGGCGTCGACGACGGTGACAATGCCGTCGAGCCGGTAGGCGTCGCGGATCTCGGGGTCGCTGAAAAACGTCTGCGCCACGGGGCCCGGGTTGGCCAGGCCGGTGGTCTCGATGAGCACGCTGTCGAGCCGGTCCTTGCGCTTGAGGAGCCGGCCGAGGATGCGGAGCAGGTCGCCGCGCACGGTGCAACAGAGGCAGCCGTTGTTCATGGCGAAGATTTCCTCGTCGGCCTGGATGACGAGCTGGTTGTCGACGCCGACCTCACCGAACTCATTTTCAATGACGGCGACCTTGCGCCCGTGGTGCTCGGTGAGGATGCGATTCAGCAGCGTCGTCTTGCCGGCGCCAAGAAAGCCGGTGAGCACGGTGACGGGAATGCGGCGGTCGACAGACATCGGGAAAAGGAGGAAGGAGGTAAGAGGAAAGAGGGAAAAGGACGAAACGAGGAAGGCAAAGGAAACCCGGACGGTCGGAAAAGCGAGCGCAGCAAGGCGGTCAAGCCCGTCAGGGGATGCCCGCCGCCGTGCTCAGCCCCCGGTGTTTTGCAGCTCGTAACTGAGCACGCTGAGCGCGTAGACGGCGGCGGTTTCGCAGCGGAGCACCAGCGGTCCGAGCGTGATCGGCTCGAAGCCCGCCGTCTTCGACCGGCTCATTTCCGCCGGGGTGAAATCGCCCTCGGGACCGACCAGCCAGAGCACCTTGCGCGGCGGAGCGCCGGTGGCGGCGACGTGGGAAGCGAGCACGCTTTTCAGCGATTTGGCGCCGGGCTGCAGGCTGGCGATGAGCTTCAAATCGTAGCCGCGGCTCGTCTCCATGCAGGCGGTCGCGGTCTGCACGGGCAGGATTTCCGGCACAAAAGGATTCCCGCACTGCTTGGCGGCCTCAATGGCGGCGAGCTGCCATTTCTCGATTTTCCGATCGGAGCGATCGTCGTCAAGGTGCACCACCGTGCGCTCGCTCTCCAAGGGCGCGATGCGAGCGGCGCCGAGTTCCGTGGCCTTGCGCACGATCGCGTCCATGAACTGGCCCTTGGGCAGCGCCTGGCCGAGCGTGATTTCATAGGGGAGGGGTTTGGCCTTCTGGTGGAAGCGCACCTTGAGCACCGCTTCGTGCTTTTGGTCATCGACGAGGGAACAGATCCATTCGTTACCGCGGCCATCGAAGGCCACGACGGTGTCGCCCTCCCGCGCGCGGTTGACGGCCACCAGATGATGGCTCTCGTCGCCGGACAGGCGGATTTCGGATGGCTCGAGCTCGGGCGGCTGGCAGTAGGCGCGGAAGTCAGGCATGGGGCCATGAGTTTCGAAGGGAGGCCGGCGGCTGGCAAGGGAGGAGTGCCGGCAAGAACGCCAGTCGTGCGCTGGCCGTGCCGGGGCGCAGCCCGGCCGGGCGCACGGCAAAAAAAGGGCGCCCTGCTGAACCAGCAGAGCGCCCTTGCCGACTTAGCAAACTACAAACTAGATGGAAGAATCAAGAGCCTTGGCTCTTAATCTCTCTTGCGCAGAGATAGACGCAACGGTGGCCGGAGCGTTCAAAAAGCTCCGAAAAAAGCGGACGCTTACTCCCTGGGGGATGGGAGGCGGGCGTGGCCGAGGCAGTGCCGCCCCGAGGCAGGCGGCAGGCCGGCGGGTGGGAAAAAAGCGTTTACTTCGATATCCGCCGGCCTACCGTTCGCCTCTCTGGCCCGCCCGGATGGCGGAACTGGCAGACGCGCGGGACTCAAAATCCCGTTCCCTCAAAAGGAGTGTCGGTTCGACCCCGACTCCGGGCACCAGCCTCCGCCCTTTGGGCTACGGCTGGCAGGCCAGCCTTGAGCATACGGCGGCTGATGTGAGCCGAAGAACGCACGCAGGCGGAGGCTGTCCTCCGTAGCCTTGCGCGAAGGAGGACATTACCTTCAGCATCAGCGAGGTAACACGGCCCCTATGCACTACGTCTACCTCATCGAAAGCGTCCATGATCGGAATCGGCATTACATCGGACAGACTGGTGATCTCCGTTCCAGACTTCTCGACCACAACTCGGGAAGATCGATTCACACCGCGCGTTTCCGTCCTTGGCATTTGATCTGTTATGTCGCCTTTCCCGGCGAACAGAAGGCGGTTGCATTCGAAGAATATCTGAAAAGCGGATCAGGCAAGGCGTTCGCCTTACGTCATCTTCTCCAAGCCGACCGTTGGGTGGACGCGGGCTTTCGGTTGGTGTGTACTCATCCAGCCGGCGTCACGGCAGCCGTTCGTCCGCTTGGCCGGATGGTATGACGGTCAGATTAAACCGCGCTTGAGCCGGCGGGGCGGGCGCGGTTGACTGCGGGCCTTCCAGCATGAACCCCGTTGAAATCAAAATCGCCTACATCGGCGGCGGCAGCCGGTATTGGGCGCGCGACCTGATCACCGAACTGGCCCTGACCCCGCGACTCACGGGGCAAATCGACCTGTACGATCTCGACCATGCGGCGGCCGTGCGCAACGTCGCCGTGGCCGGGCGCATTTATGGACGCCCCGAAGCGGTCACGCGGTTCCGGGTGCGGGCGGTCCGCCGGCTGGCGGACGCGCTCAAGGGGGCGGATTTTGTCGTGCTCTCGATCGAACCGGGACCGACGGAGATGCGCTATGCCGACATCGTGATCCCGGCGCGGCACGGGATCCTGCAGCCGGTGGGAGACACGACGGGACCGGGCGGCATCGCCCGCGCGCTGCGGGCCGTCCCGCTCTACAGCGCATTTGGCCGGGCCATCGCCGAGCACTGCCCGCGGGCCTGGGTGATCAACTACACCAATCCGATGACGCTGTGCACCGCGGCGCTTTATGCGGCCGCGCCGGCGATCAAGGCCTTCGGCTGCTGCCACGAAGTGTTTCACACCCAGCACGACCTTGCCCGCTATTTGGCGCAGAGGTTCGGCGTGCCGCGCCCGCCGCGCCAGGCCATCCGCCTCGACATCGCGGGAGTGAACCACTTCACGTGGACCACGGCGGCGACGTGGGAGGGACGCGACCTGTTTCCGATGCTGCGCGACATGGTGAACAACCCCGCCTGCTTCCGCTCGCGGCGCGCCTACGCCCTGCAGCTCAGGCGGGAGGAGCGCTGGTTCGAATACTCGGGCCTCGTCGCCCTCGACCTCTTTCGCCGCTTCGGCGCGCTCGGCTCCGCCGGCGACCGCCATCTGGTCGAGTTCGTGCCGTGGTATGCGACCAGCGAGGAGAACCTGCACCGCTGGGGCGTGATCCTCACGCCCTATTGGTACCGCATCGCCCGCAGCCGTGAATCCGACCGGCCGCTCAGCTTCTATTCGCAGCGGGCCATCCAACCCAGCGAGGAGGAGGGCGTGCGCATGATCGAGGCCCTGCTCGGCCTGCAGCCGCTCGACACGAACGTCAACCTGCCCAACCGCGGCCAGATGATCGATGCGCCGCCCGGCGCCGTGGTCGAGACCTACGCCCAGCTGCGCCGCGACCGGGCCATGCCGGTGGTCGCGAATCCCCTGCCGCCCGGCCCGCGGGCGCTCGTGCGCCGCATCATCGACGTGCAGGCGCTCACGCTGCGCGCCGCGCTGGCGCGGGACGTCGACCTCGCGTTCCAGGCGCTGCTCGCCGATCCGCTGGTGGGCATCCCCACGGACGACGCCTGGCGGATGTTCACCGCCATGTTGCGGTACCTGCGTCCGTGCCTGCCCGGCTGGCGGATCCCGTGAGGCCGGCGCCGCGGTGAAATCACACCGCGCACCCTCGCATCCCTCACACTTCCTCGCCGCGGATTGGCAGTCTGGCCCAAAAAATCAATGTCAACTATTAGTTGACATTGCGTCCGGAGAGTTCTCCGGAAAACAAGCTCGCCTCATCCGTGCAGGATGGATTCAAGCTCCTTCGCGCGGGCGGGGCGGCTCCGTCAGCCTCAGCCGGACCGGCATCGCCGGCGCGGAAAAAAGCTGACACGCCCTCCTTCCGTGAGGCACGGTAACGGCATGCCGCCCCGATCTGTTGTCCACTTGGCCTGTCTGAGTCTGATCGTGCTGCGCCTGCAGGCTGCTCCGCCGGCCACCGGCATCTTCATCCGCGAAAATCCGCTGGCGTCCATCTACCACGACGGCTGGATCGACCTGAACAAGAACGGCGTGAAGGATCCCTACGAGGATCCGGCGCTCGATGTCGAGGCGCGCATCACCGACCTCCTCGCGCGCATGACCCTTGAGGAAAAGACCGCGCAGATGGTGACGCTCTACGGCTTTCCCCGCGTGCTCCAGGATGAGCTGCCGACCGAGGCGTGGAAGACGGCGTTCTGGAAGGACGGCATCGGCAACATTGACGAGCACATGAACGGCAACACCGGGGTCGACGGCCGCCCCCTTACGCTGCCGAAATACGATCTGCCGTATTCCCTGCACGCCCGCGCCCTGAACGAGGTGCAGCGCTTCTTCATCGAGCAGACCCGTCTCGGCGTCCCCGCCGATTTCACCAACGAGGGCATCCGCGGCCTCATGCACACCCGGGCCACCAGTTTTCCCGCGGAGCTCGGCGTCGGCGCCACCTTCGACCGCGAACTCGTGCGCGAGATCGGCCGCATCACCGGCCGCGAGGGGCGCGCCCTCGGCTACACCAACGTCTATTCGCCCGTGCTCGAGCTGCCGCGCGATCCGCGCTGGGGCCGCACCACCGAGGCTTACTCGGAGGACCCGTTCCTCACCGGCGAGCTCGGCTTCGAGGAGGTACGCGGCATCCAGGAACAGCGCGTCGTTGCCACCCTCAAGCACTTCGCCGTCTACAGCGTCCCGAAGGGCGGGCGCGACGGCGAGGCCCGCACCGACCCGCAGGTCACGTGGCGCGATGTGCAGACCATCTTCCTGCAGCCGTTCCGTCGCGCCGTGCGTGACGCCGGCGCGCTCGGCGTCATGGCCTCCTACAACGACTACGACGGCATCCCGGTGGAGGGCAGCAGCCTGTTCCTGACGGACATCCTCCGGCGCGAGTGGGGTTTCAAGGGCTACGTGGTCTCCGACAGCGGCGCCGTCGAATTCATCCATCGCAAGCACCGGGTCGCACCGACCGAGGCCGACGCCATTCGCCAGGCGGTCGAGGCCGGCCTGAACATCCGCACCAACTTCACACCGCCCCAGGACTACGCGGAACCGCTCCGCCAGCTCGTGCGCGAAGGCCGGCTGTCAATGGACGTCATCGACGCGCGAGTGCGCGACATCCTCCGGGTGAAATACTGGCTCGGCCTCTTCGACCAGCCCTACGTCGCCGATCCCGCCGCGGCCGACCGCATCGTGCGCGCACCGGAGCATCTCGCCGCCGCCGCCCGCGCGGCGCGCGAGTCGATTGTCCTGCTCAAAAACGAAGGCGGCCTGCTGCCGCTGCGCAAGGACCTGCGCACCATCCTCGTCGCCGGTCCGCTGGCCGACGACCACAACGCGTGGTGCAGCCGCTACGCGCCCCAGCGCCTCAACTTTGTGACCGTGCTGGACGGTCTCCGGCAGAAACTCGGGTCTCAATGCGAGCTTCGTTATGTGAAGGGCTGCGACGTGGTGGATGAACATTTCCCGGAGAGCGACGTGGACAAGGAGCCGCCGTCCGCCCAGGTGCGCGCGGGCCTCGAAGAGGCTGTGGCCGCGGCCAGGGGCGCCGACGTGGCCGTCGTGGTGGTCGGTGAAAACGACGCGATTTCCCGCGAGTCGGCCAGCCGCATCAGTCTCAACCTGCCCGGCTATCAGGAGGAGCTCATCGAGGCCATTCAGGCCACGGGCACGCCCGTCGTGCTGGTGGTCGCCAGCGGCCGGCCGCAAAGCATCAACTGGCCGGTTCGCCACGTGTCGGCCATTCTGGAGCTGTGGTTCCCGGGCGAGGAGGGCGGCAACGCCATGGCCGACGTGCTCTTCGGCGACTACAATCCCGCCGGGCGCCTGCCGATCACCTTCCCCCGCAGCGTGGGCCAGATCCCGTTGAATTTCCCGGCGCATCCCGGTTCGCAGGCACGCGACGCCGGGCAGGTCACCGGTCCGCTCTTTCCCTTCGGCTTCGGCCTAAGCTACACGACCTTCGCCTATGCCAATCTGCGTATCGTGCCGGAACGCTTGCCTGAAGCCGGCCTCGTTGAAGCCGGAGCGGGGTCAGCGTCCCCGGCGACACCGGCGGACCGCCGGATTGCGGTGACCTGCGAGGTGACCAACGCGGGGGCGCGCCCCGGCGACGAGGTCGTGCAGCTTTACCTCCGCGACGACTACAGCAGCGTGACGACCTTCGACAAGGTGCTGCGCGGGTTCGCGCGCGTGCGTCTGGCGCCGGGCGAAACGCGCCCGGTGACCTTCACGCTCGAGCCGGAGCATCTCGCGCTGTACGACCGCAGCAACCGCTGGACCGTCGAGCCAGGGCGTTTCACCGTGATGATCGGCGCCTCGTCGGAGGACATCCGTTTGCGCGGCCATTTCACCATCACGCGTCCCGACGGCACCGCGCCCGAGGAAGACCCGCTCCCGGATGAGCGCGGCGATGCGCGCTGACGCCGGGCTTGATTCGTGACTGGCAATCGCGCGGAATCCTTTCACGTTTTTCCCATGCGTTTCTCATCGTCCCGTCTTCGTCACTTATTGGTCCTGCTGCTGCTCGGCGCCGGGCTGGCCGGCTGCAGCACGCTGTCACAACCGGCGGCCCGCACCTACGACGTCCGCGCGTACGGCGCCATCGGCGATGGCAAGGCGCTCGACACCGATGCGATCAACAAGGCGATCGACGCCGCGGCAGCCGCGGGTGGCGGCACGGTGGTTTTTCCCGCCGGCACGTATGCGAGCTACTCGATCCACCTGAAGAGCAACGTCGCGTTGTATCTCGACCAGGGCGCCACAATCCTCGCCGCCGACCCGCCGCCGGCCGGCACGCCGGGCGGCTACGACGCGCCCGAGCCGAACGCGTGGGACAAGTATCAGGACTTCGGCCACACCCACTGGCACAACAGCCTGATTTGGGGTGAGGGTCTGGAAAACGTGTCGATCCTCGGCCCGGGCCGGATTGTCGGCAAAGGCCTGAGCCGCGGGTACGGCCGCAAGGATCCGCTGCCCGGTGAGCCGCGGCCGCCCCGGCCGACGCTTCCGCCGCTGGACGAAGGCACCGCGACGATCCCCTTTGGCTATCCAAGTCCGCGCGACACGCTCGCAGCCGGCGTCGGCAACAAGGCCATCGCGCTCAAGAACTGCCGCAACGTCATCCTGCGCGATTTCACCATCTTCCACGGCGGTCACTTCGGCATCCTCGCCATCGGCACCGACAACTTCACGATCGACAACCTCAAGATCGACACGAACCGCGACGGCATGGACATCGACTGCTGCCGGAATGTCCGCGTCTCCAACTGCACGGTCAACTCGCCGTATGACGACGGCATCTGCCTGAAAGCGTGCTTCGGGCTCGGCTATGTCCGCGCGACGGAGAACGTCAGCATCACCGGCTGCCAGGTGAGCGGCTTCGACGAGGGCTCGTTGCTCGACGGCACGATGAAACCCAAGCCGCCGGGCCGCGGCGGACCGACCGGCCGCATCAAGTTCGGCACCGAGGCCAATGGCGGGTTCAAGAATATCACCATCGCCAACTGCGTCTTTGTGTATTCCAGCGGCCTCGCCCTCGAGGAGGTGGACGGCGGCTGGATGGAAGACGTGACAGTCACGAACCTCACGATGCGCGACATCGTGAACGCGCCGATCTTCATCCGCCTCGGCGCCCGGCTGCGCGGGCCGGACAATCCGCCGGTGGGCGTCGCCCGCCGCATCATCATCAGCAATGTCGTCGCGCACGACGTCGCGCCCAACCACGGCATCCTCATCACCGGCATCCCCGGCCACCGCCTCGAGGACGTGACGCTCAGCCACATTCTCATCGAGTACAAGGGCGGCGGCACGAAGGAGCAGGCCGCGCGCGCGGTGCCGGAGGACGAGAAGGTGTATCCCGAGCCGGGCCGCTTCGGCACCATCCCATCGTGGGGCATGTTTGCCCGCCACGTGCAGGGACTTTCCCTCGACCACGTGGAGCTGCGCACGCTGAAGGAGGACCTCCGGCCCTCAGTCATCCTCGATGACGTGGCCGGCGCCGACTTCGACCACGTGAAGGCGCTGCCGGCGTCCGGCGTGCCGACCGTCGTGCTGAAGAACGTCGACGGCTTCGCCGCGCGCGACTGCCCCGGCCTGCCCGACACCCGCCGCGACCAGCCGGTGGCGGACGAGAAACTGTAACGGCTGAACGGCTGAAGCCTGACGGCAGCAGCAGATTCTACCGTTCGACTTTGTCGCCCTCGATCTCGACGCAGATCACATTCGCAACCGGATTGGGCTGGGTGCGGGGGATTGCCACCAGCACTGCGCCGTCCTTGGCGGTCCGCAGTTCGAGGGGCTGGCGTTCCAAATCGGCGAGCAGGTAGGCGCGCGTGACAGGATTCTTGAAGTGCGGCAGCGCGAAGTTGTCGCGCTGCCACTTGAAGAGGATGAAGTAGAGCTTCCCGGGTTTCGTCGTGCAGCGCCAGTCGTTACGGGCGAGGAAGACGGGTTTGCCCGCGCCATCGCGCAGGTTGGCGGCGTAGTCGCCGAGTTCCTCCCCGAAGGGTGTGCGGCCGGTGCCGTAGATCGCGTCGCCGTTGACCTTCAGCCAGCGGCCCACGGCGCGGAGGATCTCCACGCAGCGCTCCGGGATGACGCCCTCGGCGGTGGGACCGACGTTGAGCAGGTAGTTGCCGCCCTTGCTCACGATGTCGGTGAGCTTGAAAATGATTTCGCCGGGCGACTTCCAGTCGTCGTCATCCTGCTTGAATCCCCACGTATGGTTGATGGTCGCGGGCGTCTCCCAGGCGCCGGCCATCGGCTGGTCGGGGATGGCGTTGTCGCCGGTGCTCTGGTAGTCGCCCTCGGCACCCAGCCGGCCGTCGATCAGGCAGTCGAGCTGGAGCGTGCGCACGAGGGCGGCAAAGCGCTGGGCGCGGTCGCCGACGTTCATCATGCGCGGCGTGTCGAACCACAGGAGGCAGACCGGACCGTAGTTGGACAGCAGCTCGCGCACCTGCGGTTCGGCCTTGGCGCGGAGATACTGGTCGAAATCCTTTTTGTCGTCGGGGCCGAAATCCCAGGTGTTGCCGGCGCCGTTGGGCTCGTGCCAGTCCTGCGCCTGGGAATAGTAGAAGCCGAGGCGCAGATTGCGGCGCTCGCAGGCCCGGGCGAGCTCCTTGAGCACGTCGCGATGGAACGGCGTGGCGTCGACGACATTGTAGGAGCTGACCTTTGACTCGAAGAGCGCGAAGCCGTCGTGGTGCTTCGAGGTGATGACCAGGTATTGCATGCCGGCGTCCTGGGCGACCCGCACCCAGGCGTCGGCGTCGAACTTCACCGGGTTGAACCGCGCGGCGAGCTGCTCGTATTCGCGCACGGGGATCTGGGCGCGGTTCATGATCCACTCGCCGATGCCGGCCACGGGCCGGCCCTTCCACTCGCCGGCGGGAATGGCGTAAAGGCCCCAGTGAATGAAGAGGCCGAACTTCGCCTCGTGAAACCAAGCGAGGCGCTGCTCCCGGGCGGCATCGGCCGGAGGCGGCACGGGCTGATGGTCAGCGGCGGAGAGGCGCAGGGAGGTTGCGATCATGCCACCAAGAAGACCGGCGCAAAAAGCCGCCGATGCGGGCAGACGGATGAATTTCATGGCGCGGCAGGGTGGGTGAAACGATGGCGCGAGGATGGGCGCGAAGCCCGCGACCGGTTAAGGCGAGGAATCGGCCGGACTGTGACGCAGGGTGGGGCCGTCGACCCACGCCGCAGGAATCGTCGTGGTCGAGGGGATCTCCGGCACTCCGTACTCGTTGCGGTGGATCTGGGCGATCAGCAGTTCGACGCCCCGCACGCCCAGCAGCCACGGCTGCAGATCGAGACCGGCGCAAGGCACCACGTTCACCATGATGTTAAGACAGCAGAAACCGTGGGTGCGCGGCACGCTGGCGCCGCAGGACTGCATCCATTCAATCGCCTCGGCGCGATGACAGAGCACCACGTCGGGCTTGGCGCTTTCAAACCAAGGGACGAAATTCGACCGGGTGATCTCCGGAACGATCAAGGGCGGCAGCCAGGAGAAGACGTCGTGATGGTTGTGATAGACCTGGAAGGCCGCCTCCCAGCGGTAGAGCAGCCGTTCGTCATGGTGCTGGGTGAGCACCAGCCCGGGACGCCGATAGCCGAGCGCGTGCAGCCGCTGGAGGGTCGTCATCATCGAGCGGTAATGATCGGAGCACACCGAGTGCAGCGCCGGATGCTCGATGATGTAATCGGCATACACGCCCGCATAGCGCGTCCAGTCCAGCTGCGACAGGTCCGGGCTCTCGCTGGCGGGCAACAGGAACACGCCGTGAATGCCGCGCGATTGCAGGATGGCGTCGAGCCGCGTGATGGAGATGTCATTTTGACCGATGACAAAGGGCTCGATCTTGAAACCCAGCTCGACGGCGCGTTCGCCCGCGCCGCGGGTCAGTTCGCGGTGAAAGGGCGCCGCGTTCGCGGGCCGCCGGTTGGGGCTGTCGAGGTCGATCACGGCGATCACGCCGCGGAAGGTGCCGGAGCGGGAGCGCCGCATCTCGGACATGAGCGCTCCGGCGAGCGGATTGTGGCGGTAGCCGACTTCGCGGGCGGCCTTGAGCACCCGCTCGCGCGTTGCGGCTTTCACGCGGGGGCTGTTCCGCAGCGCTTCCGAGACGGTGGTGTGGGAAAGGCCAAGCGAGCGGGCGAGCTCTCGCAGGGAGGGGTTGGGGCGCATGGAGTCTTACTGTCAGATGCTTGGCGGATCGCGGCTTTTGGCAAGCCCTGTTTCAGGGTAGTGGTTTCCATTCACCCCGCTGGAGACCGTCCCCAACTTCCATCCCACGCTTTGAATTATGAGATGGTCACCATTGGCTCCTGTTGCCTGAATGCCGGTCGCCCCACTGGTGCCGGACCAGAGATCGTAGAGATCAGATTTTTACCCCCTAAAAAACCATGAAGGCCCCGTCCTCGTTTGCCGCGTTGTGGTTCCCACCGGCGGAGGATGGGGCCGGACCAATGTCAAGGCACCTATGAGTGGAATCCACATTATCGATCTCGTGGTGATCGCGGCTTACCTCGTCGGCATTCTGTATTTGGGCAAGCGGTCGTCCCACACGACGGGAAGCGAGGAGGGGTTCTTTTTGGCCGGCCGCAAACTCGGCAAGCTGTACCAGTTCTTCCTCAACTTCGGCAACGCCACCGACGCCAACGGCGCGGTGAGCACGGCGACGCTGGTCTACCAGCAGGGCGCCTCCGGGGTGTGGCTCGCTTTCCAGACGATCTTCATGAACCCCTACTATTGGTTCATGAACATGTGGTTTCGCCGGGTGCGCCTGGTGACGGTGGCGGAGCTGTTTGAAGAGCGCCTGGGCAGCAACAACCTGGCGAAGATCTACGCCCTCTACCAGGTCAGCTACGTGATCCTGTTCATCGGCTGGGGCAATCTCGTGGGCTACAACGTCACCGCGTCGCTCCTGCCCAAACCCGAGTCGGCTTGGACCACCGAGGAACGGCGCTACGTGGAGATGTACCGCGAGTACCGCAAATTGGAGCCCTTGTCTCAAGCCGGCACCCTGGCTCCCGAACAGCGGGTGGAGTTCGCCAAGCTGAGCGACCTCTATGTGCGCAAGCAGCTGCACTCCTACGTCTCGTACATCAAGCCTTGGATGTTCTATGCCGCCTTCACCCTCGTGGTCAGTTTCTACCTGTGGATGGGGGGCATGACCGGCACCGCGCGCAATGAGATCTTCCAAGGACTGCTCATCGTCACCTTCTCAATCATCCTGATTCCTTTCGGCTTCTCGGCTCTGGGCGGCGCGGCGCAGCTGCGCCAACATGTGCCGCGGGAGATGCTGCAACTGCTCGGCTCCCCCGGGACCGAGGGGGTCAGCTGGTATGCGCTGCTGGCGATCTTGCTGGTCAGTATCATCCAGATCAACGGCATCCAGGGAAACATGGGCGTGAGTGGCTCGGCGAAGAATGAGTATGCGGCGCGGTTTGGCGCCGTCTCCGGCACCTACGCCAAGCGGCTCATGATCATGATGTGGACCTTCGTCGGGTTGATCGGCGCCGGCCTCTATTTTGGCGACAAGCGGCTGGCCGATCCGGACCTGGTGTGGGGCCAACTCTCGCGGCAATTGCTGGGGCCGGGCATATTCGGTTTGATGCTCGCCGGCCTGCTGGCGGCGATGATGTCCAACATCGCCACCAATTCCATGGCTTCGTCCGCCCTGTTCGTCCGCAACGTCTACAGCTACCTCGCGCCCGGCCGCACGGACAAGCAGGGCGTCAAGGTCGGGCGCCTCACCATCGCAGTCGTGCTCGTGCTGGGCATGCTGTGGGCGCTGACGATGAATGACATCGTGACCTTCATCCGGCTCCAGCTGACGGTGAACGTGCCGTGGGGGGCGGCGATCGTGCTGATGTTCTTCTGGCGGCGGCTGTCCCGCGCGGCCGTGTGGTGGTGCGTGCTGTTCACGGCGCTGGTCTTCATCGTCGCGCCCTTCCTCGTGCAATATGTGCCGGCCCTGAGCATGAAGCCGGAGTTCGTGGCGTTCACCCAGCCAGCCAAGGTGCAACCGGTGCCGATGTTCTTCGACCGGGTGGTGTACCAGAACCCCGCCGACCTCACGAGCCCGCGCGTCGGCGAGGGGCGCTTCAACCTCGAGGCTTGGGTGCTGAGCAAGGCCGGCCTGAACCTCGGCCACATGACGGCCCGCGACCTCCTGGCGGTGCAGTTCTTCTTCGATGGGATTTTCCCCTTTGTGGTGCTTGCCATTGTCAGCCTCCTCACCCGCCCGCCACCGCGGGAGAAGGTGGACTGGTTCTTCGGCAAGATGAAGACACCGGTCGGCGCCACACCCGAGCTCGAGACGGCCGCCATGGAGGAGACGCGGCGCAATCCCCGCCGCTTCGACCACACCAAGCTCTTCCCGCGTTCCTCGTGGGAATGGACGAAGTGGGACAAGGTCGACACGGTCGGTTTCGTCGCCTGCCTCGGCGTGTCGGGCTTGATCATCGCCCTGTTCTGGTTCCTGTTGCGCTTGACCGCCGGTGTGTAAATTAGCCCGGCAGGCCCTGCCGCATTCGGGTAAAAAGACGAGGGCATGCCAGCCTGCAGAGTGTCATCAACCCAATCCACCTCCGACCTAAACCCCTCCCTCCCTATGATCCGCAAAGCTGTCTTGATGAGTGTCAACCCCGGGCAGGAGAAAGAATACGCCCGCCGCCACCAGCCCATCTGGGCTGAACTCGCCACGGTGCTCAAGGCCCATGGCGTCCATGATTATTCCATCTATCTCGATCCCGCCACGCGCCAGCTCTTTGGCTATGTCGAGATCGAGGACGAGGCGCGCTGGAACGCCATTGCCCAGACCGAGGTCTGCAAGCGCTGGTGGAAGCACATGCGCGACATCATGCCGAGCCATCCGGACAATAGTCCCGTGTCCAAGGACCTTGTCGAAGTCTTCCATCTGGATTAGCTATTCGCACGCCCCCGTCGAAGACATCCCTGCCTGTTCAAGCCGCCGCGGCGCGGCTCGATCGTCATTATCCCGTTCCCGGCGATACCGACAGACGGAGCGCGTCGTCATTGATGAATCCCGCAACCAGTGGCGGGACCGCCGCATTGCGCTCCAAACTTCAGCCTCCCCATTCCCATGAAGCCCGTTCCGCTCTCCCGTCGTGAATTCGTAAAGAACACCGCGCTGGCCACCGCCGCGCTGAATCTGCCCGCGGTCCTGCGCGCCGCGAACGAGGCCCCGGCTCCCGGCGCCGCACCCGCCGGACGGGTCGTGCTCGGCGACGGAGCCGAGCTGCACTGGCTCGAAGGCCAGGTGCCGGCGGTGGCGAATGGCGCCACGTGGGGTGTGCCGTGGCCGCGGGGCCAATACACTAGGGACACGACCTTTGCGCTGGGCACGGTCGCCGGCGAGGCCGTGCCCGTGCAGAGCTGGCCGTTGGCCTGGTGGCCGGACGGCTCGCTCAAGTGGACCGCCCACGCCGTTGGGGCGGATGCCGGCAAGACGGACAAATTGATTCTCGCCCCTGGCATCCCGGCGGCGCCGGCCAAACCGGTGCGGGTGAGCGAGACGGCTGATGGCGTCGAGGTCGACACGGGTGTGATCCTCTGCAAGGTGCCGAAAAAAGGCGCGATCCTGATTGCGTCGATCGTCCGCGACGGGCGGGAGATCGCGCGCGACGGCCGGCTGGTCGGGTTGTGCGACGACCGCCTTGCCGAGGGCGCCGCGATCGTGAAGACCGAGTCGTTTGTCAGCGAAATTGGTTCGGTCACCGTCGAGCAGCGCGGTCCGGTCCGCGCAGTCGTGAAGATCGAGGGCAGGCACCAGGCCGTGGGCCCTGAGCCTGCCCGCGGTGAGCCTGTCGAATCCGTCGAACGGGGCGCCGGGCGCGCCTGGCTGCCGTTCAGCGTCCGCCTCTACTTTTACGCCGGGGGCGACGCGGTGCGGCTGATGCACTCCTTCGTCTTCGACGGCGATGAGCAGAAGGATTTTATCCGCGGCTTGGGCGTACGTTTCAGCGTGCCGATGAGCGACCAGCTTTATGATCGCCACGTGCGTTTCGTCGGCGAAGGCGGTGGTCTGCTGGCCGAGGCCGTGCGCGGACTCACCGGCCTGCGCCGCGACCCGGGCGAGGCCGTCAAGCAGGCCCAGCTCGCGGGCCGGGCGTGTCCGCCCGTCAGCGCCTGGACCGACAATGGGCAGGTCAGCTCGCGCCTCCAGTACATCCCGGCGTGGGGCGATTACACGCTGTTCCAGTCGGCGGCCAGCGCCTTTGAAATCCGCAAGCGCACCCAGCCCGGCTTCGGCTGGGTCGGCGTCGACCAGGGCGGACGCGCGGCGGGCGTCGGCTACGTTGGCGGCGCCGCGGGCGGCGGTGTGGTCTTCGGCCTGCGCGATTTCTGGCAGCGCCATCCCACCCAGCTTGACATCCGCGGCGCGCATACCGACGCGGCCGAGGTGACCGTGTGGCTATGGTCGCCCGAGGCGCCGGCGATGGACCTCCGGTTCTATCACGACGTGATGGGCATGGAGACCTACGAAAAGCAGACCGACGGCGGGCTTGATATCACCTACGAGGACTACGAGCCGGGTTGGGGCACACCCCACGGCATCGCGCGCACGAGCGAGATCACCCTTTGGGCCCTAGCCACCACGCCGTCGCGCGAGCGGATCATCGAGCTGGCCGGCGTCGTGCGCACCCCGCCCCAGCTCACCTGCGCCCCAGCTCACCTTGCCGGGACCAATGTCTTTGGCGGACTCTGGAATTTGCCCGACCGCTCGACGCCGGCGAAGGCTGCGATCGAGGACCGCCTCGACTGGCAGTTCGACTATTACCGGAGGCAGGTGGAGCAGCGCCACTGGTACGGCTTCTGGAATTACGGCGACGTCATGCACACCTACGATCGCGACCGCCATGTGTGGCGCTACGACGTGGGGGGATTTGCGTGGGACAATTCTGAACTCTCGCCGGACCTTTGGCTGTGGTATGCCTTCCTGCGTTCCGGTCGCGCCGACATCTTCCGTTTTGCCGAGGCCATGACGCGCCACACTGGAGAGGTCGACGTTTATCACCTCGGCCGCTTCGCCGGGTTGGGCTCGCGCCACAACGTGCAGCATTGGGGCTGCAGCGCCAAGCAGGTGCGCATCAGCACCGCGATCTACCGCCGCTTCTATTACTACCTCACGGCCGACGAGCGGGTGGGTGACCTGATGCGCGCCCTTGTCGACTGCGACTACAAGCTCAAGGAGGTCAGCCCGGGCCGGAAGCTGGGGCGCGGTGGCACCCAGAATCCCTATCCCGCCAGCGTCAGCCTCGGCACCGACTGGTGCTCGTTCTGCGCGGCCTGGTTCACGGAATGGGAGCGCACGGGCGACACCAAATACCGCGACAAGATGATCGCCGGCCTGAAGGCGATCGCCGCCGCGCCGCATGGCTGGTTCACGTCCGGCTGGGGCTACGATCCCGACACGGGCGTCCTTTATCCCGCCGGCGACCGGATCGGCGTCTCGCACCTCAACGCGGTTTTTGGCGCGGTCGAGATCAACGCGGAAATGCTGCAGTCGCTCGATGTGCCGGAGTACGAGCGCGCCTGGCTGCAATACTGCGAGCTGTACAATGCGGGCGGCGACGAACAGGAGAAGGTGCTGGGCACGCGTCTGAGCGGCACCGGCCTGCCGCAGGCGCACTCGCGCCTCACCGCCTACGCCGCGTGGAAGAAGCACGATGCGGTGCTGGCCGCACGCGCCTGGAGCGAGTTTGCCCGCAACTTCATGAAACCGAATCTCGAGCTCAAACACCTCGAAGGCCCGGCGGTCCTCAATCCCGTGGATGAGGCGGCCTGGGTTTCCACCAACGACGCCGCGCAATGGGGCCTTGCCGCCATGCAGAATCTCGCACTTATTGGTGGTCAGCTCCCGGCGTAGAATGGCAGCTAGGCGAACAGCCAAGGCGACAATGAACTTACGTCCGCGACTCCCCTTCCGATGTGGCACAGGGGTTTCGCGGAATCTCGTCATGCTCTTTGTCGTCCTGACGGTCCTGGCGGCCGGCTGTTTTCGCGGCCGGACGGGAGGGAGTAGCGTGGCGGCATTGCGCTGCGAACAGGATGCCGATCCGCTCGGCGTGGACGTACCGCACCCGCGGCTGGGCTGGACGCTGCAATCCGCCGAACGCGGCCAGGTCCAGACGGCGTATCAGGTGCTGGCGGCAACCGCGCCGGACCTGCTGACACGCGACGAAGGCGACCTCTGGGACAGCGGGAAGGTGATTTCCGACGAGACGCTGGGCGTTTTGTACACCGGCGAGGCGTTGAAATCTTCGCAGGAGGTGTTCTGGAAAGTGCGGGTATGGGATCGACGAGGCCACGCTTCGGCGTGGAGTGCCGTCGCGACTTGGACCATGGGCGTGCTCGCTCCGACAGGCTGGTCGGCCTGTTGGATCACCGATCCCGAACTGCTCCACTGGCAGCGGCCGCTCCTCGGCTATCACTCGGAAGAAACGACCGACGCCGAAACCAGGAAATGGGTGCAGCTCGACCTCGGCGCACCCCGGACGATTGACGCCGTGCGGCTGCACGCCCTGCGGCACACCGTGAACGAGGCGCTGGGCTTTCCCCGCCGGTTCAAACTCGAGGCCTCCGACGACCCCGCCTTTTATGCGTACACGTTGATCGCCGATTGCGGCGACAAGGATTATCCCAATCCATGGGCCGTGCACATCGAGCTGCCGGCGCAGGGCGTCACCGCCCGTTACGTACGCCTGACCGCCACGCGGCTGCGGGTCACCGAAGGTCAGGCCTGCCTCGCGCTCAGTCAGATCGAGGTGATTTCGGGCGGTCGCAACATCGCGGTCGGCGCCGCGGTGACCGCCAGCGACAGTTGGGAGCGGGCGCCGTGGGCCGCGACCGCACTGGTCGACGGTTTGGGTGCACCGGGCGCGAATCCGCGGGCCAACGACACACTGCTGCTGCGGCGCGAGTTCAGGGTGCGGCCGGGATTGCGCCGTGCCCTCGCGCAGGTTTGCGGGCTCGGCCAGTACGAACTCACGCTCAACGGTGTCCGGGCGAGCGCCGGGCTGCTGGCGCCGGGCTGGACCGATTATGAAAAGACCTGCCTTTACGACACGCTCGACGTCACCGCGCTGCTGCACCCCGGCGCCAACGCCGCCGGGCTCGCGCTCGCCGGCGGCATGTACAACGTGCAGGAGGGCCGTTTCGTGAAGTTCGTCACCCCGTTCCGCCCGCTCACCGCCCTCGGCCAGCTCCGGCTCGAATATGCCGATGGCACGGTGGAGACGGTCGTCACGGACGACCGGTGGCGGGTCGCGCCGGGCCCGGTCACTTTCGCCAACATGTACGGTGGCGAGGATTATGACGCCCGCCTCGAGCCCCGCGGCTGGGACTCGCCGGGCTTTGATGACCGGCAGTGGAGGCGGGCGGTTGTGTTCGGTGGTCCCGGCGGGACATTGCGCGGGCATTCCCATGCCGCGCCGCCGATCCGGCCGTACGAGATATTCAAGCCGGTCAAGGTCACCGACCTCCGTCCGGGGGTGACGGTCTGCGATCTCGGGCAGAACGCCGCCGTGATGCTGCGGCTCAAGCTGCACGGTCCGGCGGGCGCGGTCGTGCGAATCATTCCCGCAGAGCTGCTCGCCGGGGATGGTTCCGTCGACCGGGGTTCGTGTGGCGGACGCGGACCGGCGTGGTGGCAATACACGCTGGCGGGCCGCGGTGAGGAAAACTGGTTCCCACAGATCTTCTATCACGGCTGCCGTTATCTGCAGGTCGAATGCACGGCGCCGGCGGGGCAGGAGCTGCCGGTCGTCGAGTCGCTCGAAGGGGTGGTGGTGCAGGCGGCGGCGCCCGCGGCTGGCGAGTTCGCCTGCTCGAACGAGCTGTTCAACCGCATTCACACGCTCGTGCGCTGGGCCCAGCGCAGCAACATGATGAGCGTGATGACCGACTGCCCGCACCGGGAGCGGCTCGGCTGGCTCGAGCAGAATCATCTCAACGGCCCGGCGCTCCGCTACGAATTCGATCTGGCCCGGCTGATGGCGAAGACGGTGAACGACATGGCCGACAGCCAGCTGGACAGCGGCCTCGTGCCCGACATCGCCCCCGAATATATCAAGTTCGCGGAGGGATTCCGGGATTCCCCCGAGTGGGGCAGCGCCTGCGTGTTGATCCCGTGGCAGCAATATGAATGGACGGGCGACGTGGAGTTGTTGCGGCGCTCCTATGCGAGGATGAGGCGCTACGTGGCCTACCTCGGCGGCAAGGCCACCGGTCACATCCTCTCGCACGGGCTGGGGGATTGGTACGACCTCGGGCCCAATCCGCCCGGTTACGCGCAGCTCACGCCGATCGCGCTGACGGCGACGGCCTTTTATTATTACGACGCGTGGATACTCGCCCGGGTGGCGGCGTTGCTGGGAAGACGCGGCGAGGCCGGCGAATATCGGGAACTGGCCGGCCAGATCCGCGCGGCCTTCAATCAAACCTTCTTCGATCCGGCGGCGGGCTGCTACGCCAAGGGATCGCAATGCGCCAACGCGATCCCGCTGGTGATGAACCTCGTTGAGCCGGCGCGGCGAGCCGGGGTGCTGGCGGCCATTGTCAAGGACGTGCGCGACCGGGGCAACGCGCTGACGGCGGGCGACGTGGGCTACCGCTACCTGCTGCGCGCGCTCGCCGACGGCGGCCGCTCCGAGGTGGTCTTCGACCTGAACAACCAGTCGGACAAGCCCGGTTACGGCTATCAGCTCAAGCACGGCGCCACGAGCCTGACCGAGGCGTGGGACGCCAGTCCGCGGGCGTCGCAGAATCATTTCATGCTCGGGCAGATCAACGAGTGGTTCTACCACGATCTGGCCGGCATCCAGGGCGACCCGACCGGACCGGGCTTCAAGAAGATCATCATCAAGCCCGCGGTCGTTGGCGATCTGACCTGGGTGAAAGCAAGCTACGACTCTGTCCGCGGCCGGATCGTAAGCGCATGGCAGCGTGCGGGCGCACAATTCACGCTCCAGGTGAGCATCCCGGCCAACACGACCGCCACGATTTACGTACCGACCCGGAACGCCAACACGGTGCGGGAAGGCCGGCAGACCGCCGGGCAGAGCGAAGGTGTCCGTTTCCTGCGCATGGCCGGCCGCTGCGCGGTCTATGAGGTGGACTCCGGTAATTACACGTTTACGGCCGGACTGCCGGTGATGAAACCGGCTGATTGAAAATCACGGGATCGGCTGAATCAGCGGGGACGACACGTTTCACCTCATGCGCCTGTTTCGGTGGCTGCCTTGGATCTCGACGGCGACGCGGCTGGTCCTGCTTTGCATGGTCACCGCCGGTTCCTCCGGACTGCTTCAAGCGCAGTCGCCCGGCGCGCCGTCGGTCACGCCGAACCTGGTGGATCGGATCGGGCGTTCGCTGCGCTACCGGCCTGACGGCACCGATTTCGTCATCGAGAATGGCGCGGAGTTTTTCAACCGCCCGCTCTACGGCGGGAACACGGCCTTTCGCATCGATGCCGGTGACCGGCCCGAGTTCACGCTCTACCTGCCGGGTCGCGGCGGCAACCTGCGGTTGGGGCTGCGCGCCGCCGCTGGCGCGAAGTGGCTCCACGAGGCGGCCCGCGTCAGTGCGCGTTACCGGCCCGGAGAGATGTTTTATGAAATCCGCGATCCGCTGCTCGGCGGTGGCGGCGTGGTGTGCCTCGCGGTGCTGGCGCTGGACCAGACCGAGGGATTGATCGTGCGGGCCGAGGCGCACGCCGTCGCGGCGGGCGTCGAGCTGGTGTGGGCCTACGGCGGCATCAACGGCGAGCGCGGCCGGCGTGACGGCGACATCGGCACCGAGTCGGTGCCGATCGGCGAGTATTTCCAGCTCCAGTCCGAATTTTGCCGCGACAACCGCTTCGAACTTTCGGACTGCACGTTCACGCTCCACAGCAAAACCGCGACGATTGTCGGCCTGACGCCGGTTGGCGCCGAACTGGCGGTGGCCGACGCGGCGCAGTGGTCATCATGCGCCAGCCTGCTCGCCTCGGCGGGAAAATCAGCGGCGCTGCCGGTCGTGACCGGGCGCGTGGCGCTCGCCAACGATGCGCCGCTGTTCCTCGCGTTGCAGCGCGTGGCCGGAGGCAATGCCGTGACGGCAGAGGAACTCGACACCTATCGTGCGGTTACCGCCGAACGCCCGGGCATCGGCCGCGGGACGGCGGTGGTCTCGCTGCGATCCGCCTACCGGAATGACGAACTGCCGGCGGTGTTTGCGGAGGCGGAGGCCCATTTCGCCGCGCTGCGCAGCCAGGTGGCGGTCGACACGCCCGATCCCTATCTTAGCGCTGCCGTCGCCGCGCTCAACGTGGCGGTTGACGCCGCGTGGGACGAATCGCAGGGCGCGGTGATGCACGGCGCGGTCGCGTGGCGGACCGCGCTGCCCGGCTGGCGCGGGCCGTATGCGCCGGACGCGCTCGGCTGGCACACCCGGGCGCGGCGGCACTTTGCTTACTGGGCGGCACGGCAAAACAACGATCCGGTCCCGACAAAGCTCCCGCCGCCCGACGAGAACGCCAGCCTCGCGCGCAGTGAAGCCGCGTTGCACAGCAACGGCGACATCTCGAACAGCCACTACGACATGAACCTCGTCTACATTGATGCGCTGTTCCGGCACCTATTGTGGACGGGCGATCTCGAATTCGCTCGGCAGGTGTGGCCGGTGATCGAGCGGCACCTCGCGTGGGAGCGACGGCTGTTCCGCCGCGAGTTCGGTCCGGAGAAGCTGCCCCTCTACGAGGCGTACGCCTGCATCTGGGCGAGCGACGACCTGCAGTATCACGGCGGCGGCGTGGCGTACGCCTCGGCCTACAATTACTGGCACAATCGCATGGCGGCACGGCTCGCGCGGCTGTTGGGCCGGGATCCCGCGCCTTATCAACAGGAGGCGGAACTCATCGCCCGCGCCCTGCGCGAATACCTCTGGCTCCCGGACCGCGGCATGTTCGCCGAGTTCAAGGATCTGCTCGGATTGCAGCTCGTGCATCCCAGCGCGGGTTTGTGGACGTTCTACCACACGATGGATTCCGGACTGCCGACACCGACGGAGGCATGGCGGATGACGATGGATGTCGACCGAAGGATCCCGCACCTGCCGGTATGCGGACCCGGCGTGCCCGCGGACGACAATTACCATGTGCTCTCGACGACCGACTGGATGCCGTACACCTGGTCGGTCAACAACGTCGTGATGGGCGAGAACGTGCATGCCGCCCTCGGTTACTGGCAGGCGGGGCGCGCCGACGAGGCCTACCGGCTCATGAAGAGCGCGCTGCTCGCGAGCATGTTCATGGGCATCTGTCCGGGCAACGTCGGCTCGATGAACTACCTCGACGTCTATCGCCGCGAGTCGCAGCGCGACTTCGCCGACGGCGGCGGCGTGCTGGCGCGGGCGTTGGTCGAAGGCCTGTTCGGCGTGAAACCCGATCTGCTGGCCGGCGAACTGGACGTGGCGCCGGGGTTCCCCGCGGCGTGGACGCACGCGAGCCTGCAGCATCCCGACGTGAGTGTCGCCTGGCGCCGGGCGGGCGAGACGGAGGCGTTCACGATCGAGTCGCGCTTCGGAAAACCGCTGGCGCTGCGGCTGCAGCTTGCCGCGCGAGGCGACGACGCGGCCGTCGCGGTCGATGGCCGGCCGGCCGAATGGCGGCGGCTCGATGGATCGGCGCCGCGCTCGTATGTCGAGGTCCGCTGTCCGCTTACTGCCAGGGTGGAAATCGTGGTGACATGGAAGGGCGCGGCGCCGGCCGCGCCGGTCGAAACGGTGGAACCGTGGAGCGCAACAACGGCCTCGTACACCGGCACGGATTGGCGCACGCCTATGCCGGGGGCGGCGAAATTCGAGACCATTGATCTCGCGCCGTACTTCAACGACCGCGTGACAAATATCTTCCAACATGAGTACCGCTCGCCGCGCTCGCCCTATTGCTCCCTGGCGATTCCGAAACAGGGCCTCGGCGGTTGGGCCGGCGAGGTCAACGCCTCGGCCGAGATCGACGACTCCGGCCTGCGCGCCGCCGCCGGCGCCAACGGCGGTCGCCTCGTCCTGCCGAACGGCGTGCCGTTCGCCACGCCGGGCCCGGGCGACGCACCGAACATCGTCTTCACCTCGCAGTGGAACAACTTTCCGCGGGAGGCGACCGTGCCGCTGGGCGGCCGGGCCCGGCACGCGTACCTGCTGCTGGCCGGCTCGACGAACTGGATGCAGAGCCGGCTCGACAACGGCGAGGTCGTCGTGACCTACGCCGACGGCTCGACCGCCCGCCTGGCGCTGCACAACCCGACGACGTGGTGGCCGATCGACCAGGATTACTTCATCGACGATTATCAGTTCCACCGGACCGGACCAATCCCGCCGCGCGTGGATTTGAAAACCGGCAGGGTCCGGTTCCTCACTGAGATTGAGCTCAAGGGCCAGGGGCGCAAAATACCCGGCGGCGCCGCCACGGTGCTCGACCTGCCTCTGCAGCCGGAGAAGGAACTGAAATCGCTTACCGTCCGCACGCTCGCCAATGAAGTCGTCATCGGCCTCATGAGCGTGACCCTCGTGCGATGAAAATCCCCTCCTCATCCCTCATCAGCACACACCTGCGTTTCGCTGCGCCGGCCTGTCGGCGCAACCCGCTTCTCCCGCTCGGACTGGCTGCCGGCCTGGCCCTGGCGCTGGTCCCTGCCGCGCCCGCCGGGGAGACCGCATTGTACAAATTCGATTTCGGTCCCGGGGCGGTCGCGGATGGGTACATTCCGATCCTGCCGGCCACCGTCTATGCCCGCGAATCCGGTTATGGATTTGAGCCCGGCGCAGCCGTCACCGGCATCGACCGGGGAAGCCGCGATCCCCTGCGCGGCGATTTCATCACCAGCGACCGGCCTTTCTTCTTCTCGGTCCGGGTGCCGGCGGAGGGGAACTACCGGGTGACGGTCACGCTGGGCGACGCCGCGGGCGAGACGACCACCACGATCAAGGCCGAGTTGCGGCGGCTGATGGTGGAGAAAGTCCATACGGCGCCCGGGCAGTTCGCGACGGTCAGTTTCATCGTGAACACCCGCACGCCGCAGATCGCCGCCACCGACGACATCCCGGCGGGCGAGGTCAAATTGAAGGCCCCGCGCGAATCGATTCAGGAAGGCTGGGCGTGGGACGACCGGATCACCCTTGAGTTCAACCCCGGCGCAGCGCCGGGGCGGTCCTGCGTCTGCGCCATCGAAATCACGAAGGCGGACGTGCCCACGGTGTTTCTGCTCGGCGACTCCACGGTCTGCGACCAGTCACGCGAGCCGTACGCGAGCTGGGGACAGATGCTGACCCGGTTTTTCAAGCCCGAGGTGGCGGTCGCCAATCACGGGGAGTCGGGCGAAACCTACCGGGACTCCATCGGCCGGCGCCGCCTCGACAAGATCCTGAGCGTGATGCAACCGGGGGACTACCTGATCATGCAGTTCGGCCACAATGATCAGAAGCAGATCGCGGCGGGCACCGGCGGCCCGTTCACCACCTACAAGGCGGAGATCAAGCAGCACGTCGACGCCGTCCGCCGGCGCGGCGGGACTCCCGTGATCGTGTCGCCGATGGAACGGCGCGAATTTGATGAAAACGGCCGCATCAAGCCGACGCTGGCGGATTACGCCGAGGCGGCGCGCCAGGCCGCGCGGGAGCTGAACGTCGCCTTCATCGACCTCAACGCCATGAGCATTCCCTTCTACGAGGCGCTGGGGCCGGAGCAGTCGAAGCTGGCCTTTGCCCGGCCGGCACCGGACAAGGTGGACAACACCCATCACGACAACTACGGCGCCTACGAACTCGCCAAGTGCGTCCTCCAGGGCATCAAGGACGCCAGGCTCGGCATCGCGAAATACATCGCGGACGATTTCCAAGGATTCGACCCGGCCCATCCTGATCCGGTCGCAAGCTTCGCCGTGCCGCCCAGCCCGGTGGTCATGATCGAGAAGCCTTTCGGCAACTGACGAATGTTCGCGTCGCAAATCCAACCCATGGACGGAGCAGATGTCCGTAGCGCAGAGCTTCAGCCTGCGCTGGTGACGAAAGCGCGGTCTGAAAGGCCGCGCTACGGTTCGACGCCGAACGGAGCGCACCCCCACTGCCCGACGCAACCAGATCCTGATTTGACTTCCTTTCGTATGAAACCCCACTGTCCGCACCCGCACCGCAATGGCTGGCTGATGGCCGTTGTCAGTCTTGGTCTGAGCTTCAGTCTTTCCCCGGTCACGCTCCGCGCCGCGGAGATCACGACATGGAAGTTCGCTTTTGGTCCCGGCAGGGTCGCGCCGGGCTACACGCAGGTGCTTCCGGCCACGATCTATTCTCAAGAGACCGGTTACGGATTCGATCTCGGCTCAACGGTCACTGGCATCAATCGGGGAGGGGACGACGCGCTGCACGGGCACTTCTGCACCAGCGACAAGCCGTTCTTCTTCTCGGTCAGTCTGCCGGAGGGGAATTACGACGTGACGGTTACGCTCGGCGACGCCGCCGGCGAATCGGTCACGACAGTGAAGGCCGAATCGCGCCGGCTGATGCTGGAAAAGGTCCGGACCGAGCCCGGCAAATTCGAGGCGCGCACCTTCACGGTCAACATCCGCAACAGCCAGCTTCCGCCGCCGCCGGAGAACGCCCCGGGCGGCGACCGCGTGGACTTGAACCGCCGGGAAAAGGAAAACGGCCCGGACGGGCTGGTCCTCGATTGGGACGACAAGCTCACACTGGAATTCAACCCCGGCGCAGCGCCGGGGCGGTCCTGCGTCTGCGCGCTCGAGATTACCAGGGCGGACGACGTGCCCACGGTGTTTCTCGCGGGCGACTCCACCGTGACCGACCAGCCGCGCGAACCGGGCGCCAGCTGGGGCCAGATGCTGCCGCGCTTTTTCAAACCGGGCGTGGCCGTCGCCAACCACGCCGAGTCCGGCGAGACGCTGAAATCCTTCATCACCGGCCTGCGGCTGGCGAAGATTCTGAGCCAGATGAAAAAGGGCGACTACCTGTTCATCCAGTTCGGCCACAACGACGAGAAGCACAACTGGCCGCAGACCTACGTGGAGGCGCACACCACGTACCAGGCCTATCTCAAGGTCTTCATCGCGGAGGCGCGGCTGCGCGGGGCGACGCCCGTGCTGGTGACCTCGATGCAGCGCCGGCAGTTCGACGCTGGCGGGAAGATCCGCAACTCGCACGGTGACTATCCCGAGGCGGTGCGCGAAGTGGCGAGGGAGGAAAACGTCGCGTTGATCGATCTGGAACAAATGAGTCGCGTCTTCTACGAGGCGTTGGGTTCGGAGAAGGCGCCGCTGGCTTTCTCCGCCAGCGGCCGCGACGCCACGCATCACAACAACTACGGCGCCTACGAGCTGGCGAAGTGCGTGGTGCAGGGCATCAAGGAAAACCGCCTGCCGCTCGCGCAATTCATCACGGATGATTTCGGCTCCTTTGATCCGGCGCATCCTGATCCGGTCGAACAATTCGCCCTGCCGGCCACTCCGTTCAGCACTATCCGGACCCCGCGGGGGGATTGAGGCCGTCGCGCTTCAATCGACCAGGCATTGCACGATGCCGCCGATGTACAGCCGGTGGAAATCCTTGTCGGGATAAACGTCGGCGGGAATGGTCGGGTCGAGGAATCCGGGCTCCTCCAGGAACCGGGCGTAGAGTTTCCGGCATTCCAGCACCAGCCGTGCCTCGGCGAAGTAGGGCGTGCCGCTTTCCGTGAACGCCGGCGTCAGGCCGCTGGCCTGCACCTTGTCGACGTCCCGGCCGCTCTGGCTGCCGCAGATGCTGAGCGCCTCGCGGTATTGTTCCGGGAAGAAGGACAGGGTGTAGAGGGCGTATTTTTCCATGAACTCAAAGGTGTAGCGCTGGGGCCGCACGAACGAGAAGCTGACGGGCTGGTACCAGAGATAGCCCAACCCGGCCCAGTTTGCGGTCATCGTGTTGAATTTCGTGCGATCGCCCGCGGTGATGAGCATCCAGTCCTGGCTGATGAGCTTGAAGACGTTGTCCTTGAGGGTTTCGGTGGAGACGCTGTGCATGGGAGTGACGGGGAAGGGTGGGAGAGAATCCGGGGTGGCGGGCCATCCGGTTTCGTGGCCTGACGGCCCAGAAGACAACCGGCTGATCCAAGAGAACATCCCAGCACCGGACCGGCGACAAGCGCGAACCGAGTCCCACCTTCGCACTCGGCGGTTGCCTGACGCGTCCGAGCGCGCAGCATGGATCGACTCATGCACAAACTCCGATTGCTCGCGGCGACCTTGCTCCTGGCCGGCGGTCACAACCTCGTGACGGCGGCGGAGGCCAAGGCCCCGGCTCCGGACGATACCTTCTACCTGTTCACCTACTTCACGAAGAACGGCGAGGACGGGCTGCACTTGGCCTGGAGCCGCGATGGCTACCAGTGGGAGGCGCTGAATGACGGCAAAAGCTATCTCGCGCCCGCCGTCGGCACGGCGAAGCTCATGCGCGACCCGTGCGTCGTGCGCGGACCCGACGGCACTTTCCACATGGTGTGGACCTCCGGGTGGTGGGAGAACAACATCGGCCACGCCTCCACGCGGGACTTCATCCATTGGTCGGAGGAGCAGGAGATTCCGGTGATGGCGCACGAGCCGGCGGTGCGCAACAGCTGGGCGCCCGAGGTCGCGTACGACGCGAAGCGCGGGGAGTTCCTCATCTTCTGGGCGTCCGCGATCCGTGGGAAGTTTCCGGAAACCGAGGCGGCGGCGGGCAAGGATCTCAACAACCGCATCTACTGCACGACGACGAAGGATTTCACCGCCTTCACGCCCACGCGGCTGTTTTACGACCCCGGCTTCAGCGTGATCGACGCGACGATCCTGCCGGCCAACGGGCGATTTTACCTCATCGTCAAGGACGAGAGCCTCATTCCGCCGAAAAAACACCTGCGCATCGCCTCCAGCGACGACCTCGCGGGGCCGTACACAAACCTCGGCCCGCCGTTCACGCCCGAAGGCCTGTGGGTCGAGGGCCCGACCGCGATCAAGATTGGGGACGAGTTCATCGTCTACTTCGATGTCTACATGAAAAAGTACTACGGCGCCATGCGCTCGCGCGACCTGAAGACATGGGAGGACGTGACGGCAAAAATGACGTTTCCCTGCGCGGGAACGCCCGTGCGCATGCGGCATGGCACGGTGATCGCGGTGCCGGCTGAAATGGTGGATCGTTTGCGTACCGAACCGGCCGCTCCGTGAATGCACTCCGCCATGCCCCAGTAACGCAGCCTTCAAGGCGCTTGGAGTGATTTGGATTTAATCCGTTTTCCCATGACAAGACTGGTTCTTCTCCTCGTAGCGGCGGCGCTGGTGACCGCCTGCCAGCACGGTGCGGGCCCGGCGTCGCCAAAGTGGACCTCCGCCGACAAGTTCGCGGAGTTTTCCACGGGCGGTTATGTCGTACGCAACAACGTCTGGGGCGAAGGCCCCGGCCCGCAGATCATCTGGGCCAGCTCGTCCGTGCAGTGGGGCGTCCACGCCGACCATCCCAACACCACGGGCGTCAAAGCTTATCCGCATGCCGGCTGGACGGTGAACCGGCGCCTCAGCGAACTCCAGACGTGCGCCAGCCGTTTCAGCGTTACCGTGCCCGCCACCGGCAGCTACAACACAGCCTACGACGTCTGGTGCGAGCAGCACGCCTTTGAAATCATGCTCTGGATGAACTGGCACGGGAAGATGGGTCCCATCGCCCGGTCGTGGGACGCCACCGGCAAGCCGGCGGTTGAGGTCGCCGGCGTCACCGTCGGCGGCCACACGTGGGACGTCTACAAAGGGACCAACGGTGCCAACACGGTCATTTCCTTCATGCGCACCAGTCCTGCCACGGCCGGCGAGGTGGACCTCAAGGCCGTTCTCGACTGGATTAAGGCCCGCGGCTGGTTCGACCGACATCAGCATGGCGACGTTCGGCTCGACGAGGTGCAGTTCGGCTGGGAAATCTCCGCATCGCTCGGCGGCCTCGATTTCGCAGTCAACGACTTCTCGGTCGACGTACGGTGATGCGCCTCTCTCACGTGAAGGGCGAACATGTTTGCACTCTCAAGCAGCTTTTTGAATAGATTGGTTCGCTCGCCTGAGCATCTTTCAACCCCCGTGTCTGTCATGCGCATGCCCTGTGCTTCCTGGATCTGTGCTCTTTGCCTGATAGCCTCGCTCTTCGCGACCGTCTCGCTCCGTGCGGACGCCGCCGCGCCGCGCGAGCGAGTTTCCTTTGACGCCGGCTGGCGCTTCACCCGGGGCGATCCCGCCGACGCCGGCCAGCGGCTCGCCTACGAAAACATCAAGCCGTGGGTCCTCGCCACCGGCACCGGGCTGATCGGCGCGGCCCGGCCCAAACCCGTGCGGCCCGAGGGCAACCCCGGCGGCGACATCTCCTATGTGCAGCCGGGCTTCGACGACCGCGGGTGGCGCGAGCTCAATCTGCCGCACGACTGGGGCATCGAGGGGCCGTTCAGCCAGGACCTGCCCGGCGACACCGGCAAGCTGCCCTGGGCCGGCGTGGGTTGGTACCGCAAGCATTTCACCGAACCGGCCGCCGACGCCGGCAGGCAGATCTTCCTCGATGTCGACGGCGCCATGGCGTACTCGGCCGTCTGGTTGAACGGGCAGTTCGTCGGCGGCTGGCCCTACGGCTATTCCTCCTTCCGTCTGGATCTCACGCCGCACTTCAAGTGGGGCGCGGAGAACGTGCTCGCCGTGCGCCTCGACAACCCGCCGAACTCGTCGCGCTGGTACCCGGGCAGCGGCCTCTACCGCAACGTCTGGCTGGTGAAAACCCCGCTCGTGCACTTCGCCCACTGGGGCGTGTTTGTGACCACACCCCGCATCCTGGGCCTGAGCCCGTCGAACGGCACGGCCGAGGCGGCACTGGTGAATGTGGATTTCGAGCTTGAAAATCTCACCGCCCCAAAGGCCGCGTTCGACGTCACCACCCGCATCTACGAGCTCGGCCCCGACGAGGCACGCGGCGCGGAACCCGTCGCCACTTCCGCGGCCGTCCGCGTCGAAATCGACCCGGCGCGGGCGAGCGCCGCCGCGCGGTCCAACCTCCTCACGGTGCCGCAGCCCAAGCTGTGGGATCTCGAGCATCCGCACCGCTACGTCGCGGTGACCACCCTCACCAGCGAGGGCAAGGTCGTCGATGAGTGCGTGACGCCGTTCGGCATCCGCACGATCGCCTTCGATCCCGACCGCGGTTTTCTCCTCAACGGCCGGCACGTGCCGCTTCAGGGCGTGTGCGACCACCACGATCTCGGCGCGCTCGGCACGGCGATCAACCGGCGCGCGCTCGAGCGACAGATCCAGCTGCTGCAGGCGATGGGCTGCAATGCCATCCGCACCAGCCACAATCCACCGGCGCCGGAGCTGCTCGAGCTGTGCGACCGGCTGGGCATGCTGGTGATGGACGAGGCCTTCGACTGCTGGCACCGCGGCAAGAAGCTCGCGCCGGGTTCGCACCGCGACGATCCCCAGCCGGGTTTCAACGACTACGCCCGCGTCTTTGACGACTGGTACGAGCGCGACCTGCGCGCGCTGGTGTGTCGCGATCGCAACCATCCCTGCGTGATCCTCTGGAGCATCGGCAACGAGGTGATCGAACAGTGGTATTCCGACGGCTGGCAGTATGCCCGCACGCTCGCCGGCATCGTGCGCGAGGAGGATCGCACCCGCCCGATCACCTCCGCCTTCAACGGGCCGGATTCCGGCTACAACGGCTTCCAGACCGCGGTGGATGTCGTCGGGTACAACTACAAGCCGGGCGAATACGGACCGTTCCATGCCGCGCACCCGACCATCCCGGTGGTCGGCAGCGAGACGGCCTCGTGCGTCAGCTCGCGCGGCGAGTATTTCTTCCCGGTGAGCGAGGACAAAGCCGAGGGCCGGGCCGATTTCCAGGTGAGCTCGTATGATCGCTATGCGCCGCGCTGGGCGCTGCGGCCGGACGTGGAGTTCAAGGGGCTGGACGAGGCGCCGTTTGCCGCGGGCGAGTTTGTCTGGACGGGTTTTGATTATCTCGGCGAGCCCACGCCCTACAATGCCGACGTGACCAACCTGCTCAATTTCTCCGATCCCGCCGAACAGGCGCGGATGGCGAAGGAGCTGAAGGAGCTCGGCCGGATCCGGGTGCCCTCGCGCAGCTCGTACTTCGGCATCATCGACCTGGCCGGCTTCCCGAAGGACCGGTTCTTCATCTACCAGGCGCGCTGGCGGCCGGATTTCCCGATGGCGCACCTCCTGCCGCACTGGAACTGGCCCGAGCGCGTCGGCCAGGTCACGCCCGTGCAGGTGTACACCTCGGGGGACGAGGCCGAGCTGTTCCTGAACGGGAAGTCCCTCGGCCGGAAGCAGCGGGGGCCGCTCGAATACCGGCTCTGCTGGAATGAGGTGAAGTACGAGCCCGGCGAACTGCGTGTCGTGGCGTACCAGCACGGCCGGAAATGGGCCGAGGATGTCGTGAAAACCACCGGCCCCGCGGCCAAGGTGATGCTCACCGCCGATCGCGCCGCGCTCACGGCCGACGGCTCCGATCTTTCCTTCGTCACGGTGACCATCGCCGACCAGGCCGGCCTGCTCGTGCCGCGCTCGAAAAATCTCGTGAAATTTGAGATTGCCGGTCCGGGTGAAATCGTGGCCGTCGACAACGGCGACGCCACCAGCTTCGAGCCGTTCCAAGCCAGGGAGCGCAAAGCCTACAACGGACTCGCCCTTGTCGTTGTGCGCACCAAGGCCGGCGAACCGGGGGTCATCACCCTCAAGGCACAGTCCGACGGCCTCGCCGCCGCGGAGATTTCACTCCAGAGCACGGTCGTGCCGTAACCGCGAAGTGGCGCCGCCCACCATGAACACCGCGGGACGAACTGTCGGGCTGTTCCTTTTGCTCGTGTCCGGTCTGCCCGCCGTCGTGCTGCCCGGGCAGAATGCCGGGGCGCCGTCTGCGCCGCCGCCACCCGAGACCGCCCCGGCCCCGCTTGATCCAAAGCTGCCGACGCTTTTCGTCATCGGTGATTCCACCGCCGCCAGCGACGACGGCGTGGCGGTCGGCTGGGCGCTGCCGTTCCCGGCGTATTTCGACCCGGCGAAGATCAACGTCGCCAACCGGGCCCGCAGCGGCCGCAGCAGCCGGACCTTCCTGACGGAGGGATGGTGGGACAAAGTGCTTGCTGACCTGAAACCAGGCGACTTTGTCCTGATCCAATTCGGCCACAACGACGGCGGGGCGGTCAACGAGGAGCCGCCGGGCTCGAAAAATCCGCTGCGCGCCCGCGGCTCGCTGCCCGGGCTGGGCGAGGAGACCAGGGAGATCGACAACATCATTACGGAAAAGCACGAGGTCGTGCACACCTACGGCTGGTATCTGCGGAAATTCATTGCCGACACCCGGGCGAAGGGCGCCATGCCCATCGTGCTGTCACCCATGGTCCGCAATATCTGGAAGGACGGCAAGGTGGAGCGCGGACCGGGCGAATACGGTCCTTGGTCCGCTGAAATCGCGAAGAGCGAGGGCGTGGCGTTCGTCGACACCACCGCAATCATCGCCGACCAGTATGAGAGAATGGGCGAAGAAACGGTGAAGAAGTTCTTCCCCCGCGACCACACGCACACCAACGCGGACGGCGCCAGGCTCAACGCGGCCTCGGTCGTGTCCGGGCTCAAGGCGCTCGGCAACCGTCCGCTGGACCGCGTTCTTTCTGATCAGGGCAGGGAGGTGGCTCCCGCCGCATCCGGGTTGGCCCGCGCCCCGGATTTTCTAGCCTGGCTGCATCTGCCCGAGCCGGCGAATCCTCAACTGCCAACGCTTTTCCTCATCGGCGACTCCACCGTCCGCAACGGCCGGGGCGATGGTGCGAACAACCAGCTGGGCTGGGGCGAGCCCCTCGTCGCCTATTTCGACCCTGCGAGGATCAATGTGGTGAACCGGGCCGTGGGGGGAACCAGCAGCCGCTCCTATTATACCAGCGGACACTGGGAGCGCGTCTTGGCGATGTTGAAACCGGGCGACTTCGTCCTGATGCAATTTGGCACCAACGACGGCGGGGCGATCAACGACACTTCCCGCGCCCGCGGCACGATCAAGGGCGTCGGCGAGGAGACCCAGGAAATCGACAACCTGCTGACCAGGCAGCACGAGGTCGTGCACACCTATGGCTGGTATCTGCGGAGATTCATTGCCGACACCCGGGCGAAGGGCGCTACGCCCGTCGTGTGCTCGCTCGTGCCGAGAAAAACCTGGCAGGAGGGCAAAATCGTTCGCAGCAAGGCGGATTACGCCGGATGGGCGGAAGCGGTGGCCAGGGCGGAAGGCGCGGCGTTTGTTGATCTCAACGAGATCATCGCGCGGCACTACGATGAACTCGGGCCGGAGAAAGTGGATCCGCTGTTTGGCGATCCGCACACGCACACCAGCGCCGCCGGGGCCGAGCTCAGTGCGCAATGCGTGATCGCCGGCCTGAAGAGCCTCAAGGTGAATCCGCTGGCGCCGTATCTCTCGCCAAAAGCGCAGGACGTCGCTCCGTCCACGGGGAGTAATCCTCCGTGAACCACGCACTGGGCGATTGTTTGATGTCAGCTAATAGTTGACATTTTATTCTTCCGGCGGGTGGGAAAGGCATCGCGCGGGTTGTCGCAAAGAATTGCTTGGCGGGGCCGGCCGACCTGCGGCAAGCTGGCGTCCTTTCCTCACCCATGCACGCACCTTTCGGTCGAACCCCCGTGCTTGCTGCCACAGCGGCGCTCGCTCTGCTCCTGGCCCCGTCGCTGCGCGCCGCGCCCGAATTGGAAACACTTGCCGATGGCATTATCGTCCCGATCGGCGACATCTTCCTCCGGGTCGAGCTGCGGGCGTACAACATCGTGCGGGTGGCCTGCGCGAACGACCGGCGGTTTTTCGTTTACGACAGTCTGGCGCTGCTGCCGGCGGGCAGACCGGCGACGCCCTGGGAGCTGAGGACGACTGCGGGCACGGCCACGCTCAGCACGGCGCAGCTCAAGGTGCAGGTCGATCTCGGGACAGGGGCGGTCACGTTCCTCGACTCCGCCGGGCAGCCGATTCTGGCTGAGAAGAAGGGAGGCCGGGAAATCACCGCCGCGGCGGTGCAGGGCGAGCAGACGTATCACGTGCGTCAGACTTGGGAACCAAACGCGGACGAGGCGCTGTATGGTCTCGGAGAAAACCAGCTCGGCTTGGTCAATCTCAAGGGCTACGATCTCGACCTGTGGCAGCACAACGGCACGGTGGCCGTGCCGTTCCTGGTCTCCAGCCGCGGCTACGGCATTCTCTGGGATAATCCCTCGTACACGCGGTTCGGCGATCTGCGTCCCTTCGAACCCCTCCCGGCCGCACGCCTGTGCGACGCGGACGGCAAGCCGGGCGGCCTCACCGGCACCTACTACGCCGACGCCGGCTTTGGCCGGCCGGCCGCGCAGCAGATCGACCAGCGCGTTGACGTCATGCCGTCCGGCCGGGGCTTCATTCCCAACACCGCCATCCAGCCCAAGCTGCCGCCGTCGGGCGACATCAGCGTGCGCTGGGAGGGCAGCGTGGTGCCGGAGGTGAACGGGGATTACCAGTTCCAGACTTACTCCAACGGCGGCATCAAACTCTGGGTCGATGGCCAGCTCGTCGCCGATCACTGGCGGCAGGAGTGGCTGCCGTGGTACGACTTGGCGCGGGTGCACCTGGAGGCCGGCCGGCGCTACGCACTGCGGCTCGACTGGAGCCGGGCGGGCAATCCGCCGGTCGTGCAGCTGCGCTGGAAAACCCCGGCGGCGGATGCCGCCACCTCGCTCTGGTCCGAGGTGGGCGAGGGGACCGATTACTATTTTGTCTACGGTCCGGATCTCGATCGGGTGGTCGCCGGCTACCGCCGCCTCTCGGGCGAGGCGCCGATGATGCCGCAATGGGTCTTCGGCCTGTGGCAGAGCCGGCAGCGCTACCGAACGGCGCAGGAGGCGCTGGACGTCGTCAAAGGCTTCCGCGACCGCGGCATCCCCTTCGACAACATCGTGCAGGACTGGTTCTACTGGAAGAAGGACGCTTGGGGTTCGCACGAATTCGATCCGGCACGCTTCCCCGATCCCGAGGGCTGGGTGCGGGCGATCCACGACCAGCACGCCCGGCTGATGATCTCCGTCTGGCCGAAATTCTATCCCGGCACCAATAACTTTGAGGAGATGCACGCGCGCGGTTTCCTCTACGAGCGCAATCTGCAGGAGAAGATCCGCGACTGGGTCGGTTTTCCCTATACGTTCTACGATGCGTTCAATCCCGACGCGCGGAAGCTCTTCTGGTCGCAGATCGAACGCGAGCTGTTCCGCAAGCAGGTCGACGCCTGGTGGCTGGATGCGTCGGAACCGGACCTCACCCGCAATCCGACGCTCGACCACCAGCGCGATTACATGAATCCGACGGCGTTGGGGCCGGGCTCGCGCGTGCTCAACGCGTTTCCCCTGCTGAACAGCGAGGTGGTGTACCAGGGCCAGCGCGCGGCCGCGCCCGACCAGCGCGTCTTCATCCTGACCCGCTCCGGCTTCACCGGACAGCAGCGTTATGCCGCCGCCGTCTGGTCCGGCGACACCAGCTCGACTTGGACGGCGCTGCGGAAGCAGATCCCGGCCGGCCTGGGCTTCTGCCTGTCGGGGTTGCCCTACTGGACGATGGACATCGGCGGCTTCTCCGTCCCCCGCCGTTTCGCGCCGAACCTGGGCGATGACAGCAACGGTGACCCCATCTACGGGAAACCCACCGCGGCGGATGCCGAGGAATGGTGCGAATTGAACACGCGGTGGTTCGAGTTCGGCACCTTCACGCCGCTGCTCCGCACGCATGGCGAGTTTCCGTATCGCGAGATGTGGCAGTTTGGCGGCGAGTCGTCACCGGCCTACCAGGCGCAGCTCAAGTTCGACCGGCTGCGCTACCGGCTGCTGCCGTACCTCTATTCGCTGGCCGGCGCGGTGACGCAGGAGGGCGGCACGATCATGCGCGCGCTGGTCATGGATTTTCGCGCCGACGCGAAGGCGCGGGAGATCGGCGACGAGTACATGTTCGGGCCGGCGTTGCTGGTGAACCCGGTGACGGAGTACCAGGTGCGGAGCCGGCCGGTCTACCTGCCGGCGGCGGCGGGCTGGTATGACTTCTGGACGGGGGCGTCAGTGTCCGGCGGTCAGACGATCGAGGCGGCCGCGCCGTACGATGCGATCCCGCTGTACGTGCGGGCCGGAGCGATCATTCCGTTCGGCCCCGAGCTGCAGTACACCGGCGAGAAGCCGGCCGATCCCATCACGCTCTGCGTTTATGCCGGCGCCAACGGGACGTTCACGCTTTACGAGGACGACGGCCTGACCAACGGCTATGAGCGGGGCGCGTTCGCGCGCATTCCACTCCGCTGGCATGACACCAGCCGAACGCTGCATATCGGCGCCCGCAAGGGAACTTTCCCGGGCATGCTGGCGGAGAGGACCCTCCAGGTAATCCTGGTTTCGAAACAGAAACCAATCGGATTCAGCTTTGCTCCGCAGCCGGACCGTTCCGTCCGCTATCGCGGCGACGCGATCGACCTCACCTTCGAATAAACCTGAAAACGGGGCTGCTCCGCCCCCCCCATCATGAAAATATTCCTCCCGGGATTTCTCGCTGCCTCGATTCTCTCCGGGCTGGCGTCCGCCGCCCCGTCTTCCGCCCCCGTCAACCAGGTGGCCGGTTTTGATCTCGCGCAGGTGCGGCTGCTCGACAGTCCGTTCAAGGAGGCCCAGGAGCTGGACCGGCAGTATCTGCTGTCGCTGGATCCGGACCGCCTGCTCCTCATGTTTCGGGTCACCGCCGGCATTGACTCCTACGCCCCGGCCTTGGGGGGCTGGGAGAGTCCCGGCAGCGGTTTGCGCGGGCACACCCTGGGGCATTACCTGTCGGCCTGTTCGTTGATGTATGCGTCCACCGGCGATGAGCGCTTGAAAGCCCGCACGGCCCTGCTCGTGGCCGAGCTGGCGAAGTGCCAGGACAAGATGGTCGAGGAGGGTTATCACGCCGGCTACCTGTCAGCCTTTCCCGAATCGTTCTTCGACCTCGTCGACGCACAGAAACCCGTGTGGGCGCCGTGGTACACGATGCACAAGATCATGGCCGGACTGCTCGACGTGCACGTGCACACCGGCAACGCGCAGGCGCTCGAGGTGCTGCAGCGCCTGGCCGGATGGGTGAAATTCCGCGTCGACCGCCTCACGCCCGAGCAGATGCAGGGCGCACTGAAAAACGAGCACGGCGGCATGAACGAGGTGCTTGCCAACCTGTATGCGGTGACCGGCAATCCCGATCACCTGCGGCTGGCGCAGGCGTTCAACCACCAGGCGGTGTTCGCGCCGCTGGCGCGCGGGGAGGACCGGCTGGACGGCCTGCACGCCAACACGCAGATTCCCAAAATCACCGGCGCGGCCCGCGAATACGAGCTGACCGGCCGGGAGGAATACCGCGACATCGCGCGCTTTTTCTGGCGGCAGGTGGCGTTGCAGCGCTCCTACGCGATCGGCGGCGACAGCGACGACGAGCATTTCTTTCCCGTCGCTGATTTTGCCAAACACCTCAGCCCGGTCACGGCCGAGACCTGCAACACCTACAACATGCTCAAGCTCACGGAGCACCTCTTCGCCTGGGAACCGTCGGTCGAGACCATGGATTTCTACGAGCGGGCGCTCTACAACCAGATTCTCGCCTCGCAGGATCCGCGCACAGGCATGTTCACCTATTTCATTTCGATGAAGCCGGGGCTCTTCAAGACCTACTCGACGCCGGACAACTCGTTCTGGTGCTGCGTCGGCACCGGCATGGAGAACCACGCGAAATACGGCGAAATGATCTACGCGCACGACGCGGCCTCCCTTTACGTGAACCTGTTCATCGCCTCGGAGCTGACTTGGTCCGAGCGCGGCCTGGTGATCCGCCAGGAAACCGCTTTTCCGGAGGAACCGGCCACCCGTCTGCACATCCAGGCCCGGCAGCCGTTGACGCTATCGCTGAAGGTGCGCCAGCCCGCGTGGTGCCAGCCGGGCATCACGGTCAGGGTGAATGGCCGCGTGGTCGAGGCGGCGCCGGACGCCTCCGGCTATGTGCCGCTTACCCGCGAATGGAGGGACGGGGATCTGGTCGAGATCGGTCTGCCCATGACTTTGCGTACGGAAGCCCTCCCGGGCGACCCGAAGATCGTGGCGATCTTTGACGGCCCCATCCTGCTGGCGGGCGCACTGGGGACCAACGGCATGCCGGCCGGGGGACAGTATGCGGCCGACCAACAGCAGTTCAGAGGGTGGCCGACTCCGCCCGAGCCGACGCTGATCGGAGAACCCGCTGGCATCCTCGCGGCGCTCAAACCCGTGTCCGGCGAGCCGCTGACGTTCAGGACCGAGGGCATCGGCCGGCCGCGGGACATCACGCTCATTCCTTTCTACCGCCTGCACCACCAGCGTTACACGGTGTACTGGCCGACCGGTCAGGCGCCTGAAGCCGCCGGCGGGCGGTGAAGCCCTGGAAAATCTTTCACCCTGCCCCTGCGCCATGAATCACCCTGATCGCCGCACCCTGTCCGTCGGCGTTATTGCCCTGACCCTGCTGGCCGTCCCTGCGAGAGCGCAGGAACGCCCGCCCTACCTCGACGCGGCGCAGCCGGTCGAGACGCGCGTCGAGGACCTGCTGTCGCGCCTGACGCTCGAGGAGAAGATCTCCCTCGTGCATGCCGGCACCAAATTCTCCACCGCGGCGATCCCGCGGCTCGGCCTGCCCCGGCGCTGGACGTCCGACGGCCCGCACGGCGTGCGCGAGGACGTCGATGTGGACACGTTTAATCCCGGGGGTCGGACCGACGACTTTGCGACCTATCTGCCCGTCGCGATCGCGCTGGCGGCCACGTGGAATCCGGACGCCGCGCGGGCGTACGGGGACGTCATCGGCGAGGAGGCCCGCAAGCGCGGCAAGGACATCATGCTGGGGCCGGGCGTGAACATCATGCGCACGCCGCTCAACGGCCGCAGCTTCGAGTACCTCGGCGAGGATCCCTTCCTCACCTCGCGACTGGTGGTGAGCTACATCCGCGCCGTGCAGTCGCACGACGTGGCTTCATGCGTGAAACATTTCGCCGCCAACAACCAGGAGACCCAGCGCGCCTCGATCAACGTGGAGATGGACGAACGCACGCTGCGCGAGATCTACCTGCCGGCTTTTCAGGCCGCCGTGCAGGAGGCCGGCGCGTGGGCGGTCATGGGCGCCTACAACATGCTCCGCGGGCAGCACTGCTGCCACAACGATTACCTGCTCAATCAGGTCCTGAAGGGCGAGTGGGGCTTCAAGGGCCTGATCATGTCGGACTGGAACGGCACGCACGACACCCGCCAGGCGGCGCTCAACGGCCTCGACCTCGAAATGGGCACGAACAAGCCCTACGAAGACTTCTATCTGGCGCGGCCGTTCCGCGAAGGTCTGCAGAAGGGTGACTATCCCGTTTCCGCCCTCGACGAGAAAGTCCGGCGCAACCTGCGTGTCATGATCGCCACGCACGTCCTCGACGCCCGTCCGGAGGGTTCGATCAACACGGTGGCGCATCAGCAGGCGGCCCGGCGCGTCGCCGAGGAGGCCATGGTCCTGCTCAAGAACGACGGTGGCATGCTCCCGCTCAATCCCGACAAGATCGCTTCAATCGCCGTGATCGGCGAGAACGCCGTACGCCTGCAGGCCCACGGCGGCGGCAGCACGATCATGAAGGCCTTCTATGAGATCTCCCCGTTCGAAGGCATCCTGCGCCGGGTGGGCGATCACGTGAATGTCACTTATTCTCCGGGTTACCGGGAGGAGGCAGGGCCCGGGCTGGTCGAACGGGCCGTGCAGGCCGCCAAGGCGGCGGACGTGGCCATCGTGGTCGGCGGGCTGAACCACGGGCGTTTTTTTGACAGCGAGGGTGTGGACCGGAAGGACCTGAAGCTGCCGTACGCGCAGGACGACCTGATCCGGCAGGTGGTGCAGGCCAACCCGCGGACGATTGTCGTCCTGGTCTCGGGTGGCCCGGTGGAGATGGACGCGTGGCTGGACCGGGTGCCGGCGGTCGTGCAGGCGTGGTACGGCGGCATGGAGGGTGGCAATGCGCTCGCCCGCCTTCTCTTTGGCGACGTGAATCCCTCGGGCAAGCTGCCCTGCACGTTTCCGCAGCGGCTCGAGGACACACCGGCGTATGCCGGCGGCGCGCGTGCCTATCCGGGAGAAAGCGGCACCGAACGCTACGACGAGGGACTGCTCGTTGGCTACCGCTGGTATGACACCAAAGCCATCGAGCCGCTCTTTCCCTTTGGTTTCGGCCTTTCTTACACCACCTTTGCCTACTCGAACCTCCAGCTCGTCGCCGGCGCGGATCCGAAAGACCCGGTCGTGATGGTGCAGTTCGATCTCGCCAACACGGGCGCGCGCGAAGGCGCCGAGGTGGCGCAGGTGTACGTGCACCAAGCCAGTCCCAGTCTGCCGCGGCCCTTCAAGGAATTGAAGGGGTTCCGGAAAGTGTTCCTCAAGCCGGGCGAGAAGCAGACTGTCTCCATTCCGCTCGGACGGCGCGCCTTTGCCTTCTACGATCCGAGCCAGCGCGGCTGGCTCGCGGAGCAGGGGACCTTCAGGATCCTGGTCGGCGGTTCGTCGCGCGACCTCCCGCTGGAGAGCAACTTTCAACTGACGCAGACGACACTCGAAAAGTGAGGTGCGCCGGTGGCTTGGGATGCCACCGGGCATCGTGCGGAATTCAAACTGTCCGACGAAAAACGCAGAATCCGGTTTTCCATTCCACTCGGACTGGTTTATTAAGGACCATGACCTTGCGACCCCTCGGGTCGGCCCCACTCAGGATCGGATGGCGTGCGGTGTTGGTGGTCGTGCCCTTATCCCTCTCTCTCCTGGAACAGGAGGCACCGCGTCGCCACGCTTTCCACGGTCTGGCCCTCGCCGTGGTGCAGACGACCAGTCAGGCCGGCGAAATTCGCCTGACCGCCAGTGCGGAAAGCCTCCAACCCGCGTCCGTCACCCTTCGCTCCATCGCCGTCAACCCTGAACCCGGAATTGTCAGCGCCGAACCCTGAGCGAGCTCCTCGCCCCGAAACCCAAAACCCAGAACTCAACCCCGTTTTCCTCATGTGCTCTCAATCCGTTGGCTTTCCGTATCTCCTGGCCCGCCTGGTGGCCGCCGCCCTCCTCGCATCCCTTCCTGTTGGCGCATCCGCCGCGGACGCCGGCCTGCCGCACCTCGAAAAGCGCGGGGCCGTCACGCAGCTGATCGTCGACGGCAGACCATTCATCATCCTTGGCGGCCAGGTGGGCAATGCCACCGGCTTCCCGGAGCGCATGGAGCGCGCCTGGCCGAAGTTCAAGGCGATGCACCTGAACACGGTCGAGTTCCCCATCTACTGGGGGCAGATCGAGCCGGCCGAGGGCAAATTTGATTTCAGCGGGGTCGACCCGATCATCCGCGGACTGCGCTCCCAGGGGCTGCGGGCCATCCCGCTGTGGTTCGGCACCTACAAGAACGGCGCCATGGATTACGTGCCCACGTGGGTGAAGGACGATCCCCAGCGCTTCCCGCGCGTGCTCGACTACGGCGGCCGGCCGATCCGGGTGCTGTCACCGCACGGGCCGGCGACGCTGGACGCCGACCGGCGCGCCTATGCGGAGCTGATGAAGCATCTGAAGGAAATCGACGGCAGCGACCACACTGTGATCCTCATGCAGGTGGAAAACGAATCGGGCCTCCTCGGGTCGGTGCGCGACTACGCGCCGGAGACCACACGGCTGTTCAATGGCGCCGTGCCGGCGCAGCTCGTGGCGGCCCTGCACCAAACGCCGGGCACATGGCGGGAGGTCTTTGGCGTGCGGGCGGAGGAGATGTTCACCGGCTACCACCTTTCCAGCTACATCAACGCCGTGGCGCGGGCCGGCAAGGAGGTCTATCCGCTGCCGACCTTTGTCAACGTGTGGATGGGCGGGGAGGGGACCAACGACCGGTTCCTCGAATTTGACCGGCCCGGTGACAGCTATCCCAGCGGTGGGCCCCAGTCGCACATGATCAACCTGTGGAAGGCGACGGCGCCGGACATTGATCTCATCGGCCCCGACATCTACCACCAGTCGCCGATCATCTACCGGATGATCCTATCGCGGTACGCCCGGCCGGATAACCCGCTGCTGGTGGTGGAGACGGGACGTGGGCCGACGTTCGCGCGCTTCTGTTTCTATGCCTTGGGGGATTTTTCGGCGATCGGGTTCAGCCCGTTCGGCATGGATGCCGGCCCCGGCGACGAGCTCGGCGCGGGTTTCACCGACATGGCGGCGAATTTCCGGATCCTTGGGGCGGCCCTGCCGGCCATTGCGGACCTGCAGGCCGCGGGCAAATTGCAGGCCGCCGTCGAGGAGGAATCCATTCCCGGGCACATGCTCTACTTTGACGGTTATGACATTCTTGTGCGCTTCCGTCCGCCCAACCGGTTCACGGGTCAGCCGGTGACGCCAGTCCCAGCGGGCCGCGTCCTCGTCGGCCAGCTGGGCCCGGATGAATTTCTGATCGCGGGATTCGATGCCGCGCTGGATTTCAAGCCCGCCATGGGTTCGGCCTACACCGGCGCCCAGTTTCTCCTCGTCGAGGAGGGCCGCTACGAAAACGGCGGCTGGACGCAGACGAACCTGCGCGTCGGCGATTTCACCTCGGGCGGGCTGGTGTTCCCGGCCAATGGCGCGCTGATCCGCGCCAAGCTCATGCGGTACTGAGTCTCGAACCGGGCATCCTTGAGTCGCATCGTCGCGCGCGGACCGGGGAAGCTCCTTCGTGATTCAAAAGAAGATCAGTCCGAAATTGCCCACAGCCGAATTTGGCTCAGCATCGGAAGGAATGAGGCGCGCCTCGATCTTGGTCCTCGCGCTGATGGTCCTCCTGCTTGGGGGCATCTCCCGGCTGCTGGCGGACGACCCGCCATCCGCGGGACCGACTCCATCCGTCGCCTTTCCTGTCACCATCCGCGTGGAGGCATCCCGCCCCTTGGGGGCGCTGCGCCCGATCTGGCGGTTCTTCGGTGCCGACGAGCCGAATTACGCCACGATGCCGAACGGCCGGAAGCTCGTCGCGGAACTCGGCGAACTGCAACCGCAAGCGGTGTACTTCCGCGCCCACAACCTGCTCTGCACCGGCGACGGCACACCCGCGTTGAAATGGGGTAGCACCAACGTCTGCACCGAGGACGCGTCGGGCAACCCGGTGTACGACTGGACCATCGTCGACGGAATCTTCGACACCTACCTCGCGCGCGGCGTGCGGCCGTACGTCGAGATCGGTTTCATGCCCAAGGCGCTTTCGGTGAAACCGGAGCCGTATCAGCATCACTGGACGCCGGCGGCGAAATACGACGAGATCTACACCGGCTGGGCCTGGCCGCCGAAGGATTACACGAAGTGGGGTGAACTGGTCCACCAGTGGGTGCGGCACTGCGTGGAGAAGTACGGCCGCGCCGAGGTCGAGCAATGGTATTGGGAGGTATGGAACGAAGCCAACATCGGCTACTGGCGCGGCACGCCGGAGGCGTTCCGCAAGCTCCACGATTACGCGATCGCCGCCGTGCGCCGCGCGCTGCCCACCGCGCGTGTCGGCGGACCCGACTGCGCCGGGAATGGCGGGCCGTGGATGAAGGACTTTCTCGAACACTGCCTGCGCGGCACGAATTACGCGACGGGACAGACCGGCACGCCCCTCGACTTCGTGTCGTTCCATGCCAAAGGCGCGCCGGTGTTTGTGGACGGCCACGTGCGCATGGGCATCGCCAACCAGCTCCGGACCATCGACGGCGGCTTCCAGATCGTCGCCTCGTATCCGGAGTTGAAGCACACGCCCATCGTGATCGGCGAATCAGACCCTGAGGGCTGCGCCGCCTGCCAGGGACCGCAGCTCGGCTACCGCAACGGCACGATGTACTCCAGCTACACTGCGGCGAGCTTCGCCCGCATCCATGATCTGGCCGACCGGCACGACGTGAATCTTGAGGGCGCGCTGACTTGGGCGTTTGAGTTCGAGAACCAACCGTATTTTGCCGGTTTCCGTTCGCTGGCCAGCAATGGTCTCGACAAGCCCGTGCTCAACGTCTTCCGCATGTTCAGCCGGATGAGCGGCCGGCGCGTGGCGGTGACCAGCTCCGGCGAAGTGCCGCTGGACGCCATCCTTCAGGACGGCGTGCGCGGCGCGCCGGACGTGTCGGCGCTGGCCAGCTTGGACCGGAACCGCTTCACCGTGCTCGTCTGGCATTATCACGACGACGACGTGCCCGGCCCCGACGCCGCGGTGGAGCTGACCGTGGACGGACTGCCCACGGCGGCCAGGCAGGCGCGGCTGGCGCATTACCGCCTCGACGCGACGCACAGCAACGCGTTTGCCGCCTGGCAGCGGATGGGCTCGCCGCCGGCGCCGACGCCGGAGCAATACGCGCAACTCGAAAAAGCCGGGCGGCTGGAACGGCTGGAAGTGCCCGCCACAATTCTCATGCATGACAGTCAAGTGACACTGACATTTACTCTGCCCCGGCAGGCTGTTTCGCTGCTGGTGCTGGAATGGCCCTAGAATCCCGTGGTGAACCCGCACACGACCCCTACCGCGGATATAACCGACCGGCGCGATTTCATTCGGCGCGCCGTGGCGGGCGGGTTGCTGGCGGCTTTGGCCGGCCCGGCCTCCGCCGCGGCGCCCGATCCGGGAGCGGGCCCGGCGGCTGCAGGGCAGGATGATCGCGCGTACTGGCTCGGGATGATGCGGCGCGTCTGCGAACCGGTGCTCGAGAATCTGGCCGCACAGACGCTGCGAGCCCGCATGCCGGTCGAGGCTCCGGCGGCCCCTGCGGACCGGCCGCGGACGGACTACGCGCACCTGGAGGCGTTCGGACGAACGGTGGCGGGTCTGGCTCCGTGGATCGAACTGCCTGAGAAACCCGGCGAGGAGGCGGCATTGGGGGCGAGGCTCGGCGATCTCGTGCGCCGCGGGTTGGACCACGCCACAGCCCCGGCTTCGCCCGATGCGTTGAACTTCACCCGAGGGGGGCAACCGCTGGTTGACGCTGCCTTCCTTGCCTACGGGCTTGTTCTGGCCCCGCAGACGCTGTGGCGTCCCTTGCCGCCGGAGGTGAAGACACGCGTGATCGCCGCCCTGCGTGCCACCCGGCAGATTCAACCGGGTCCCAATAACTGGCTGTTGTTCCCGGCCATGATTGAGGCGTTTCTCGCGTCGGCTGGCGCGGAGTGGCAGGCGGAACCGGTCGAGCGGGCGCTGTCCGCCCACGAATCGTGGTACAAGGGCGATGGCGCGTACGGCGACGGGAATGATTTCCACTGGGATTACTACAACAGCTACGTCATCCAACCGTTTTTGGTCACGGTGTTGACGGCTCTGCAGCCGGTCACGGGTCGCTGGCAGTCCCATCTGGCACGGGTGACCGCCCGCGGCGTGCGCTACGCGGCGATCCAGGAGCGGCTTATCGCGCCGGACGGATCCTTCCCGGCACTGGGGCGCTCGATGGCGTACCGGGCGGGCGCGTTCCACCATCTGGCGCACCAGGCGTGGCGTGGGGCGCTGCCGCCGGAAGTCGCTCCCGCCCAGGCCCGGGGCGCCCTGACCGCGGTGATCCGTCGGACGCTCGAGCCGGCCGGCACCTTTGATGCGAGCGGATGGCTGCGGGCCGGATTGGCGGGACATCAACCGTCGCTCGCCGAGCCCTACATCAGCACGGGCAGCCTTTATCTCTGCACGTTGGTGTTTCATCCGCTGGGCCTGCCGGCCTCGCACCCCTTCTGGCGCGACCCGCCCGCCGATTGGACGCAGCGCCGGATCTGGTCGGGCGCGGACTCGCCCGCCGACCGCGCGCTGAAGGAAACTTGAACGGACGAACCATTTTGCACTCACTCTGGATTTCCATGAAAACTCCAAACCTCACCCCCTGGCTGCTGGCCGGTCTCTTCGCCGCAGCCATCCCGCTGGGCGCGCAACCCTCCGCGCCGCAGGCCGCCCCCCCGGGCGCCACGCTCGTCCTCAAGGCCGGCCAGCCCGGCCCCGTGATCAACCCCAATATCTACGGCCAGTTCGCCGAGCACCTCGGCCATTGCATCTACGGCGGCGTCTGGGTCGGCCCGGATTCGCCGATCCCGAACACGCGCGGCATCCGCAACGACGTCGTCGACGCGCTGCGCGAGCTCCACGTGCCCAACGTGCGCTGGCCGGGCGGCTGCTTCGCCGACGAGTATCACTGGAAGGACGGCATCGGCCCGCGCGAGCAGCGGCCCAAGATGATCAACACCACCTGGGGCGGCGTGGTGGAGGACAACAGCTTCGGCACGCACGAGTTCATGGACTTTTGCGAGCAGATCGGCACCCAGCCCTACGTCTGCGGCAACGTCGGCAGCGGCACGGTGCGGGAGATGATGGAATGGGTGGAGTACATGACCTCCGACGCCGACTCGCCCATAGCCAACCTCCGGCGGAAGAACGGCCACGACAAGCCGTGGAAGGTGCCCTATTTCGCCGTCGGCAATGAAAGCTGGGGCTGCGGCGGGAACATGCGGCCGGAGTATTACGCCGACGAGTTCCGCCGCTACAATACCTTCATCAAAAACTATCCGGGCAACCGCATCTACCGCGTGGCCGGCGGCTCCAATGGCGGCGACATGAACTGGACCGACGTGGTCATGGCCATGGCGGCAAAACAAATGAACGGCCTGTCCCTCCATTATTACACGCTGCCCACCAGCAACTGGCAGAAGAAGGGCTCGGCCACCGAATTCGACGAGGCGGCCTGGTTTGCGACGCTCCGGAACACGCTGCGCATGGAGGAGCTGCTCACGAAGCACTCGGCCATCATGGACAAGTACGACCCGCAGAAGCGCGTCGGCCTCATCGTCGACGAGTGGGGCACCTGGTACGATGTCGAGCCGGGCACCAATCCGGGCTTCCTCTACCAGCAGAACACGCTGCGCGACGCCATCGTCGCCGGACTCAACTTCAATATCTTCCACCAGCACGCCGACCGCGTGGCCGGGGCCAACATCGCGCAGATGGTGAACGTGCTCCAGACGATGATCCTGACCGACGGGCCGAAGATGACCGTCACGCCGACCTACTGGGTGTTTGAAATGTACAAGGTCCACCAGGGCGCCACGTCGCTGCCCGTCGAGCTGACCACGCCCGACTACAAGCTCGGCGACCAGGCGATTCCCGCCGTCAGCGCCTCGGCCTCGCGCGACGCCGCTGGCAAGGTCCACCTCTCTCTCGTCAACACGGATCCACAGCAGCCGGTCACGGTCACCTGCACCCTGGAAGACCTCGCGGCGAAGGCCGTCACCGGCCGCATCCTGACTGCGGCGGCGATGAATGCGCACAACACGTTCGATGCGCCCAACGCGGTGCGTCCGGTGCCGTTCACCGGCGCCATCCTTATTGGTGCTACGCTCACCGTCGCGTTGCCGGCCAAGTCCGTCGTGGTGCTCGAGCTGTGAGCGCCTCCGCATGAAGCTGCTGCGTTTCGTCCTTGGCGGGATGCTGGCCGGCGCCTGGACCGCCCGCGCGCAGACCGCCCCAGCGCCGGGTGCACCGGCGCCGGGCCTGCCGCCGGTCCACAGCGTCAAGCTCGCCGACGTGCGGTTGCGCGATGTCTTCATCCTACCCGATGCGCCGACGCAGACCTACTATCTGTACAACTCGTACCGGCGCGGCCCTGCCGGCCGGCCGGCGGTGATCGCGTACAAGAGCCGCGACCTGGAGAGCTGGGAGGGCCCGTACGTGGTCTTCGAGACGCCCACCGACTTTTGGGCGCAGCGCGGCATCTGGGCGCCGGAGGTGCACGCCTACCAGGGGAAGTACTACCTCTTCACCACGTTCAATACCGACGACAAGTTCCCCGAGCAGTGGCGCAACTGGCTGCCGCGTGTGAAGCGCGGTTCGCAGGTGCTGGTGGCCGACTCGCCGCTCGGCCCGTTCCAGCCCTTCCAGAACCGCGCGCATCTGCCCGCCGACATGATGACGCTCGACGGCACGCTGTGGATCGAGGACGGCGTGCCCTACATGGTGTTCTGCCACGAATGGGTGCAGATCAAGGACGGCACGGTCGAATTCATCCGGCTCAAGGATGATCTGTCGGACGTCGTGGGCGAGCCGACCAAGCTGTTCGACGGCAGCGACACGCCGTGGAGCATCAAATCAAAGCAGTGGGGCTGTCACGTCACGGATGGCCCGTATCTTTTCCGCAGCAAGAGCAGCAAGCTTTTCATGATCTGGTCCAGCGGCGGCGTGCACGGCTACACCACGGGCATCGCCGTCTCGCCTTCGGGCCGGCTCGCCGGGCCGTGGGAGCAGAAAGCCGAGCCGCTGTTCGGTGAGGATGGAGGCCACGGCATGATCTTCCGGCGCTTTGACGGACAGCTCATGCTCGTCCTCCACCAGCCCAACGATTTCCCCCGCGAACGGGCCCGTCTCTTCGAACTCGAGGACACCGGCGACACGCTGGTCCTGAAATCCAAGTGAACCCGCGGATACGGCCGTTACCAGCCTCTGGGCAGTATATCCCATGAAAACCGCTTACTGGAAATGCATCATTCTTTTGGGGTTGCTCTGCACCCCGTGGTTGTCCGCCGCGGCGGACGAGAATCCGCCTCCCGGCAAGATAGCGGCGAAGCCGCTCTTCCGCGACCCGGTCTACGACGGCGCGGCCGATCCGGTGGTCATCTGGAACCGCACCGAGAAAAAATGGTTCATGTTCTACACCGATCGGCGCGCCAACCTGCCCGACAATCTGGTGACACAGGTCACGTGGGTGCACGGCACGCCCATCGGCATCGCCGAATCGGCGGACGGCGGCGCCACGTGGACCTACCGCGGCACGGCGGACATCGGCTACGGCGAAAAGGACTGCACCTATTGGGCGCCTGAGGTGATCGAGCACGACGGCACCTACCACATGTTTCTCACCATCGTCCCGGGTATCTTCACCGACTGGCAGCACCCGCGCGATATCATCCATCTGACGAGCGCCGACCTGTTGAAGTGGAAATACGAATCCACGCTGAAGCTGTCGTCCGACCGGGTGATCGATCCCTGCGTCCACCGCCTCGCGGATGGCACCTGGCGCCTGTGGTACAACAATGAGCGCGACAATAAATCCATCTACTACGCCGACAGCCCCGATCTCGCCACGTGGACGGACCGCGGCAAGGTCACCGGCGTCGGCGAGCGGCCGGGCGAGGGGCCGTACGTTTTCCAGTGGAAGGGATCCTACTGGATGCTGATTGACGTCTGGAAAGGCCTGGGGGTCTACCGGTCCGACGACGCGCTGCACTGGACCGTGCAGGCGGACAACCTGCTGGACAAGCCGGGCAAGGGTCCGGACGACGGCGCGAACGGCGGGCACCCCGGCGTGGTGGTGAGCGGCGGCCGTGCCTATTGCTTCTATTTTCTCCATCCCGGCCGCATGGGCACGATTCAAGTCGGCGCCAGGGATGGCCACGAGCGGCGCCGCAGCCTGATCCAGGTTGTCGAACTCAAATACGCGGACGGCAGGATCACCTGCGACCGCGACCAGCCGACGTACATCAACCTGCTGCCGCCGATGGATCCTCCGCGCTCATGAATCTCAAGATCCTTGTGTGGTTCCTTCTCCCCGCCGGGGCGCTGCTGGCCGCGGGGGGAAACGCTGCGCCGGATGCGAAACCGGTCAGCGTCGCCAGTCCCGACGGCCGGCTGGTCGTTGACTTCCGCGTCACTGGCGCGGGCGCGCCGCGTTATGCGATCCGCCTCGCCGGCCAGCCGGTGCTGCAGGAATCCCGGCTTGGGCTCGTGCGCGAAGATGCCGATTTTTCCCAGGATCTGCGTCTGGTGGGGCAGTCCCCGACGACGCCAGTGCGCGACCGCTACGAGATTCTCACCGCCAAGCGGCGCGTGAACACCTACCGCGCGAACCGGAAGGAGTTTCACCTGCAGACCGCCGCCGGGCAGAGGCTCGACGTCATCTTCCAGGTCTCCAACGACGGCGTGGCGTTTCGCTACTGTTTTCCCGAGACGAATGCCGTGACGCTCCGGTTGAAGGAGGAAGTGTCGTCGTTCCACTTCCTGCCAGGCGCGCGGGCGTGGCTGCAGCCCATTGCGGTTGCCCACAGCGGCTGGTGCCAGGCCAGTCCGTCCTACGAGGAGTATTACGAGAAGGACATTCCGGTCGGCACGCCGTCGACGTTCGGCGCCGGCTGGGTCTACCCGGCGCTCTTTCGCTCCGGTGACACCTGGCTGCTCGTGAGCGAGGTCTCGCTGTCGCGGAACTATTGTGGCACGCGGCTGCGTTCCGAGTCGCCCGACGGGGAGTATACGGTCGGTTTTCCCGACCCGCGGGAGAATCGTTCGGGCGGCCCGGTCAATCCCGAGTCGAAACTCCCGTGGCTCACGCCCTGGCGCATCGTCGTGGTGGGCGAACTCAAGCTGGTGGCGGAGTCCACGCTTGGCCTCGATCTGGCCGACCAGCCGGCGCAGCCGGCGGCCCCGTCGATCCAGCCCGGCAAGGCCTCGTGGAGCTGGCCGCTGCTGAAAGATGGCAACACGACCTACGACGTGCAGAAGCGCTTCATCGACTATGCAGCGGCGATGGGCTGGCGCTACACGCTGATTGACGCGGGCTGGGACACGCAGATCGGCTACGACAAGATCAGGGAACTGGTCGACTACGCCCGCGCCAAGGGCGTGGGGATTCTGTTGTGGTACAACTCGGCGGGCGACTGGAACACGACGCCACAGACGCCGCGCAACATGCTGCTCACGCACGAAAGCCGTCTGAAGGAATTTGAGCGGCTGAAGGCGATGGGTGTGGCTGGGCTCAAAATCGATTTCTTTGGCGGCGACGGACAGTCGATGATCGACTACTACCTCGATCTCCTCGAGGACGCGGCACCGTACGGCTTCCTGATGAATTTCCACGGCGCGACGCTGCCGCGCGGCTGGGAGCGGACCTATCCGCACCTGATGACGATGGAGGCGGTCCGCGGTCTCGAGTATGTGACGTTCGAGCAGCGCAACGCCGACCAGGAAGCCACGCATGCGGCCATGCTGCCGTTCACGCGCAATGTCTTCGATCCGATGGATTTCACGCCGATGGTGCTGGACCAAATCCCGCGGATCGAGCGCCGCACGACCAGCGCGTTCGAGCTGGCGCTGGCGGTGTTGTTCACCTCGGGCATCCAGCACTACGCGGAGATCCCGGAGGGCCTGGCCAAGGCGCCCGACTACGTGCGCGATTTTCTCAAGCACGTCCCGAGCGTGTGGGACGACACGAAGTTCCTGGACGGCTATCCGGGCAAGTTCGCGGTCTTGGCGCGCCAAGGCGAAGGCCGCTGGTATGTGGCCGGCATCAATGCCGAAGCGGCGGAGAAAAAACTCGCGCTGAATCTGAACGAACTCGCCGTTCGCGGCTCCGGCACGCTCATCACGGATGGAGACGCCGGCAATCTCTCGTTCCGCCAGGTGCCGGTGCAGCTTTCCTCCGGGCAGCAGCTGGAACTCACCCTCCCGCCGCACGGCGGATTTGTTCTCGTACTGGAGTAACCGGACGCACGCCCGGCATGATGGGAGGCTGCCGCGAGCAGAATATATGAAAACCACCTCGCTTCGAATCGTCTGGGCCGGCGCCTTGCTCTCGGCCCTCCAACTCGCGGCATCGGTTTTTCCTGCAAGAGTATGTCAGATGGGATAAGCGTCCGTGTTTGCCTTTGAATCTGAGAAGGCAGATAGGTGGGACGCACAATTGAGTATCATAGCCGTTCGAGTTCATGACCGAGATCACGCAGGTACTTCAGGCCATGGGGCGAGGCGAGAGCGGTGCCTCCGAGAAGTTATTGCCGCTCGTTTACGATGAATTGCGCCGACACGCGGCAGCGCGGATGGCGCAAGAGGCCGCCGGCCAGACGTTGCAGCCAACGGCGTTGGTGCATGAAGCTTGGCTGCGTATCGTCGGTAACGGCGACCGCACGTGGCAGAACCGCGCCCACTTTTTCGGAGCAGCGGCGGAGGCCATGCGGCGCATCCTGATCGAGAATGCGCGCCGAAAGTTCCGCCTGAAGCGCGGCGGCCATCAGGTACGGCTGGACATCGATCAGCTCGAACTGGCCGCGACCACCCCGGATGAGAAAATTCTCCTGATTGACGAGGCCTTGGAGAAGCTGCAGGCAGAGGATCCGGAAAAGGCGCGGGTGGTCGTGCTGAAGTTCTTCGGCGGGTATACCAATCAGGAAGTGGCGGAAAACATAGGCGTGACCGAGCGCACGGTGGAGCGCCATTGGGCCTATGCCAAGGCCTGGCTGTTTCAAATGATTCGCGCGCAAAAATGATCCGCCCGCACTCCAGTTGGCCTTCCGGTGTCGGGTTTCGCGCTCGAAGCGCGCATGATTGAAGCGGACTGCTGAATGATGAACGCCGCAACCCAACGCGAAGAGGACCTGTTTGATGCCGCACGGAAGCTGGCGGGATCGGCCGAGCGCGGGGCATTTCTTGATCGGGCCTGTGCCGGGGATCCGGCCCTGCGCGCGAGGATTGAAGACTTGCTGATGGCCGCGGCCGACGCCGAGCGATTCTTCACAGAGAGCGGTTCAGCCCTGAGCTTTCCCGGGCTCTCCCTTCAATCCTCCCGGGGCACGCCGGCCTCTGCTGGCGCAATCCGCGCCAGTCTGCTTGGCGAAGAACCGATCGGCACCCGCATCGGCCGGTACAAGCTTCTACAGAAGATCGGCGAGGGTGGCTGGGGTGTGGTCTACATGGCCGAGCAGGAGGAGCCGGTCCGTCGCCGGGTGGCGCTGAAGATCATCAAGCTCGGCATGGAGACCAAGAGCGTCATCGGCCGCTTTGAGGCCGAACGCCAGGCCCTGGCGATGATGGATCATCCCAATATCGCCCGGGTGTTCGACGCCGGGGCCACGGAGCGGGGACCGCCTTACTTCGTCATGGAACTCATCCGCGGGGTGAAAATCACGGAGTACTGCGACCAGAACCGTCTCGACACCCGTCAGCGCCTCGATCTGTTCATCCAGATCTGCCATGCCATCCAGCATGCGCATCAAAAGGGCATCATTCACGGAGACATCAAGCCGTCGAACATCATGGTCACGGTGCAGGATGGAGTGCCGGTGCCCAAAGTCATCGACTTCGGCATCTCGAAAGCGACCGAAGCGCGACTGACGGATGAACTGCTGTTCACGGCGTATGCTCAGTTGATCGGCACGCCGGCCTATATGAGTCCGGAGCAGGCGGAGATGAGCGGGCTGGATACCGACACCCGCAGCGACATCTACAGCCTAGGCGTGGTGCTCTATGAATTGCTGACGGGCAAGACGCCGTTCGATGCCAAGGCGCTCATTGGCTCAGGTCTGGATGAGATGCGCCGGACGCTGCGGGAGCGGGAACCGCCCCGGCCCTCCATCCGGCTCAACACGCTCGAACGGCCGGACTTGGCCAGGACCGCCGAATCCCGCCAGGCCGAGCCCGCCCGACTCATCGCCTTGCTGCACGGCGACCTCGATTGGATCGTGATGAAGGCGTTGGAGAAGGACCGCACGCGGCGTTACGAAACGGCCAACGGCCTGGCGCTGGACATCCAGCGCCATCTCAACAACGAACCCGTCATGGCCCGGCCGCCCAGCCGGATGTACCGGCTCCAGAAACTGGCCCGCCGGAACCGGGTGGTGTTTGCCGCCGCCGGCGCCGTGGCCGCCGCGCTGGTGATCGGCATGGGCACTTCCACCTGGCTCTTCCTCAAGGAGAGAGAAGCCCGTCACCGCGCCGTGGCCGCCGAGCAACAGGAGGCCCGTCTGCGCCACAACGCGGAAGTCAGGGAAAAGATCACGCAGGCCGCACTGCTGGTGAGCCAGGAACGGTTCGATGGAGCGGATGATCTGTTAAAGGAGCTCTCTCTCACCCAGCCGACGGTGGAAGGCGCGGCCGTGTTCCGCGCGCTGGGCGAGTGGCACGCGCTCCACAACCGATGGAGGGAAGCGGCGGACCGATTTGCGGTGCTCCTGCGGATCAACCAGCTCGACGGCGTGGATGTTGCCACCTTGGATTATCTGGAACTCGGCCCGCCGCTCATCGAGCTGGGCGACACGGACGGCTATGAGCATTTCCGTCAGGAGGCGATCGCCCGCTTTGTCGCGACGCCTTGTCCGTTCGCCGATCGCATCGTCAAGATCAGCCTGCTCCTGCCGGCGAACAAGCGACTCATCGAGGCTTTGGCCCCGGTGGCGGAAGCCACGGCACAGTCGCTCACGGAGGCGGATGCCGACGGCGATGCTTTCAAGGCTGCCTGGCGGGCCGTTTCCCTGGCGTTGTTTGAGTACCGCCGGGGCAACTACACCAAGGCGGCGGAGTGGTGCAGACGGTGCCTGGCCTATCCGGAGTACAATGCACCACGGACCGCAACCGCCCGCGTGATCCTGGCCATGTCTTGCCGTCAACTGGGCCGGGTCGACGAAGCCTATTCAGAACTGGGTGGAGGCCGCGAGATCATCGAGAACAAGTACAAAAGCTGGGCGGATCGCGGTACTCCTGTGCAGGGTTTCTGGTTTGACTGGGGCCTGGCCCGGATTCTCCTGCGTGAGGCAACGACGCTGATCGAGACAGCCCCCCGTCCCCAATAGACTCCCAAGAACTTCCGCTTCAGCGGGTTCCACGGGCGATCATATATCTGCGGATTGAGGACCCGGCGGACCGAATCTCCTCAGTGATGTCCGTGTCGGTTTTGGAGGTCAGACGGCGCATGTAAGGATGGCACCCCAAAAAGTCTGAGTGCCGAGTTGTTCTGTCTGAATCGCACCATGCTTACTCCCGTTATGAACCCCAACCCATGCTCCAATTCTCGCGGGCATTCTTCGGTCCAGAGCCGAAGAGTTGTCTCGCTTTGCTCCGCTACCGTGCTGGCTTTCTTCCTCGGTGTCAGCCCGGCGCGCGCCCAGGAAACGACCCCTGCCAAGCCTCCATCCAACGAGACGCCGACCACTGCCCAGCCTTCATCCAAAGAGGCGCCGATCGAAATGGCACCGGTGGTGGTGACTGGCCTGCGCGCCAGCTTGATCAGTTCCGAAGAAATCAAGCTCAACGCCCCCGACTTCGTCGACTCCATCGTCGCCGAGGACATCGGCAAGTTCCCGGACCTCACCGTGGCCGAGGCGCTCCAGCGGGTGCCCGGCGTTCAGGTCGCACGCGCGCAAGGCGAAGTCGGCTCGGTCGTGATCCGCGGCCTGCCGAACATCGAAACCACCCTGAACGGCTATGAGGTCTTCACCGGCACCGGCCGTGGCGTCGCGTTGCAGGACATCCCGGCGGAGATGGTCGCAGGCGTCGACGTCTTCAAGGCTGCCGGCCCGGACAAGATCGAGGGCGGCGTGGCGGGCCTGATCGACGTACGCCTGCGGCGCCCGTTCGATTTCAGCGGTTTCACCGTCGCCGGCACCGCCGACGGCATCTATTCGACCCAGGCGCAGAAGGACAGCTATAACATCAGCGGCCTAGTGAGCAACCGCTGGAAGACCTCGATGGGAGAATTCGGGGCGCTGCTGGACGTGTCCTTTGCGCGCTCGCAATACATGGACCAGATCGTGGACAACTACGTGCACTTCGGCGCCCTCGGCGAAACGTACGACCTCACCACCGATTCCTCCGGCACCCCGGGTTACTTCGCCGACAATTTCGGGATTCAGCTGAATCCGGGCGACCGCAAGCGGGTCGGCGTCTCGGCCATGCTGCAGTGGAAGCCCAACGCAAACACCGAGTTCTACTGGGACAACCTCTACACCCGTTACGACGACCTGCATAGCGTCGACTTTTTCATCGGCATTCCGAGCTGGGCCAACGCCGGCTTCTACATCAACAATGTCACGCTTTTTCCCGCCGGCTACGATGGCTATAACGTTCCGGAGAAATACAACAGCCTGGGCACCCCCGCCCGATTCGTCCAGAGCATGACGGCGCATTACACGAACAGCCTGACCAGCACGCAGGCCTTCCACGACAAGACCGACACCTATCAGGGCGCCGTCGGCGGCAAGTGGGACAATGGGACGGTCAAGGTTTCGGGCGAGCTGAGCTACAACTTCAGCACGTACCGGCCGCGGGGCGTGATCCTCGACACCGGGCTCGTGACGCCCTCGTTCTCGATCACCTACAATGAGAACAACGCGTCGACGGTCAACGCCACGGGCGTCGACTACACGAATGTTGCCAACTACCATCTGCAGCAACTGTTCGACCAGTGGCAGCGCGAACACAGCGTGCAATACGCCCTCCGGGCCGATCTGCTCTACCGCCTGCGGAACGCGTTCTTCAAGTCGCTGCAGTTCGGCGTGCGGTATGCCGATCGCGACGTCAACTATACGTCGGCGAACGGCGGCGGCGATTTCCAGTGGGCCATCGCGGCGGCCTCGAGTATTCCCGGCCTGGGGCACGAATCCCCCACCAACCTGTTCGTCGGACCCGGTCAGATCAACGTCCGGCAATGGTGGTCGGCGGATCCGAATTTCCTGCTGAACGACACCGACGTGATCCGCAAGATCTTCGGCCACGCCCTGGGCGAGCCGCTGCCCGATCCAACGAAGACCTTCAAGGACACGGAGAAGACGACCACCCTCTACGGTCTGACCAACTACTCGGCCAAGCTCGGCGACCTGCCCTTGGACGGTGTGATCGGGGTTCGTTTTGCGCACACGGATGACACCTTGGCCGGCTATTTGCAGCAGATCATCGCCAGTTCGACAACTTACACCTGGACCTCGGTCGATCGGTCGCGGTGGGAAGCGCTGCCGACCGCGAACGGACGTTTGAAGCTGCAGGACGATCTATTCCTGCGCGCCTCCTTCACCAAGACGATTACGCGGCCGGACTTCAGCGCGCTGAATCCTGCCACGTCGGTAACGGCTGCGGGGCCGACCCTGCCTGGCCAGGGCTCGGGCGGCAATCCGGACCTCGATCCGATCCGGTCCACGAACTACGATCTGTCGCTCGAGTACTACCCGACGAAGGCGAGCATGGCCTCGGTCGCCGGCTTCTACCGGACCATTGACGGATACATTCAGAGTTACGTGGATTCGGAAGTCATCAACGGCAATACGTACGCCGTCACCCGGCCGCACAGCACGCACAACGGCTACCTGGAGGGCGCCGAGGTTGCCTACCAATACTTCTTCGACTTCCTGCCGGATCCGTTCAAGGGCCTGGGTCTCCAAGCCAACTACACCTATATCAAGGGTGAGACGGAGAATCCGCTGACGAACATAAAGCAACAGATCGCGCAGGTCTCCCCGAACAACTACAACCTTATCCTGATCTACGAACACGGCCCGTTCTCCGGCCGGCTGGCCTATAACTGGCGTGGCCGCTACATCGACAGCTTCAACCAGAGCGGCATCCAACCGTCGACCGTCTGGGTGCAGCCCCGCGGCCAGCTCGACTTCTCCGCCGGCTATGCGATCACTAAGGGCCTGACGATCACGTTCGACGCCACCAATATCACCAAGAGCAAGTATCACGACAACTTTGGCGACGTGCCGATGTTCACCCGCGACGTCCGCAGCTACGACACGACGTATGAGTTGGGCCTGAGGTACCGTTACTAGAGAGCGAAGAAAGCAGATGACCTCTTGACGGCGCACCTCCGACCGAGCCGTCAAGAGATCGCAACTGACGAGGAGGCTCGATTGGGGATTCTTGCCCCCAATCGAGCGAGGTGACGAATCAAGAACGGGAACCCAACCAAGCCGCCGGTATGTTACTGGGAGCGTCAAATCGTCGAGCGAATCCTGCCGCACATGGGGTCCAATCCGCCCCAGGAGATCCGCGCCGATGACTTGGCAATCACACATCCGGCGTGGAGGCGGGTGGGGGCGGTGCGGTGTTCGGCGTTGGGGCGATGCCGGTCCCCCCCGTTTGGTCGCATCCGTGCGCCGTTGCCTCACCGCGTATCTGGGGCTGATCGTCGTCGCCGGCACGGCCTCGGCCGCGAGCTGGGGACTGTCGGGAGATCTGGGCGCGCACGACCCGAGCATCATCCGGGAAGGAAACACGTGGTGGTGTTTCGCCACCGGCACGGGTCTGCCGGTGAAAAGTTCCTCCGACGGCTTGAACTGGACGCAACGGGCGCCACTTTTTGCCGCCGAGCTTTCTTGGTGGCGGACCTATGCGCCCAACATGGGAACGCTGGACGTGTGGGCGCCGGATGCGCACCGGTTCGGCGGCAGAACCTGGTGCTACTATTGCGTCTCCGTATTTGGCCAGAACAACTCGGCGATCGGCCTGACCTCCTGCACCAGCATCGCCACCGGGGACTGGCGCGACGACGGACTGGTGATCAACTCAAAGAGCGGGGTGGATGCCTTCAACGCCATTGATCCCAGCCTGGCCACGGACGCGGCGGGCAATCCTTGGCTGGTGTTCGGCTCGTGGTTCGACGGCCTGCATGTCGTCCAGCTCGACCCGAACACGATGAAGCCCACCGGCCCCATCTATTCCATCGCGCAAAGAACCAACGGCATTGAGGGTGCCAATATCGTGTACGCCAACGGCTACTACTATCTGGTCGTCTCGATCGACCAATGCTGCCAGGGGGTCAATAGTACCTATAAAATCGCTTACGGCAGATCCACCAGTGTCACAGGCCCCTATCTGGACAAAGACAGTGTACTCATGTTAAGCGGAGGCGGGACGGTTTTGGACGCGGGCGACAGCCGGTGGAAGGGACCCGGCGGCCAGAGTGTCGTGCAGAACGGCGGGGCGTGGATCATCGCCTTCCACGCCTATGACGCCAACAACAACGGCAATCCCACCCTGCAGATCAGCGACTTATTCTGGGACTCCGGCAATTGGCCTACCTTGTCAGGCCGGGGCGTGGTCGTCAGCACTGTGGCCGGCCAGGCCGGAGCTGCCGGCAGCGCGGACGGCACCGGATCCGCCGCGAGATTCAATTATCCGGCCGACGCCGCGGTCGACAGCGGGGGCAACATCTGCGTGGCGGACACCTACAATCATACCATCCGCAAGGTCACTCCGACCGGAACGGTGACCACGCTAGCCGGCCAGGCGGGCGTGAGCGGCAGCGCCGATGGCACGGGCACCGCCGCCAGATTCAAACATCCGGCGGGCGCAGCCGTGGATGGCGCGGGCAATATCTACGTTGCCGACACCGACAATGACACGATCCGAAAAATCACGCCGGCGGGCGTGGTGAGCACGCTCGCGGGAACGCCCGGCGTGAGCGGCAGCGCCGATGGCACCGGTTCGGCCGCGAGTTTCAACGGTCTCTCGGGCATCGTGGTGGACAGCGCCGGGAACCTTTACGTCGCCGACACCCTGAACCACACCATCCGGCGAATCACACCCGGCGGCGCCGTCGCCACCGTGGCTGGTACGCCGGGCGCGAGCGGCAGCGCCGATGGTGCCGGGTCGGTCGCCCGCTTCCATGGCCCTCAAGGTCTGGCCCTTGATGGCGGCGGCAACCTCTACGTCGCGGACACCAACAACGACACCATCCGCAAGGTTGTCCTGTCGAACTGGGCCGTGACCACCGTTGCCGGACAAGCCGGCGCCAGCGGCGCGACGGATGGTGCCGGCAGTGCGGCGCGGTTTTTCTATCCTTCCGGAGTGGCTGTTGACGCTGCGGGTAATCTTTACGTCGCCGATACGGACAATAGTGCGATCCGTGAAATCACTTCGTCCGGCGGGGTGATCACCATCGCCGGCCAGCCCGGAACCGGTGGCAGCGCCGATGGTACGGATGGCGCCGCCCGCTTTAATTTACCCACGGGCCTGGCAGTCGACAACTCCGGCAACATCTATGTCGCCGATACCAACAACCACGCCATCCGCCTTGTGATATTCTCCACCGCCCCCAGCATCACGGCGCAGCCGCAAAGCCAGACCGTGACGGTTGGAGCCAATGTGCAATTCTCAGTCACAGCCTCCGGCAAGCCGACGCCCACCTATCAGTGGTATTTCAACGGTACCGCCATCAATGGAGCCACTGGCAGCACGCTGAGCCTGACCAACGTCCAGGCGGCCAACGCCGGCAACTACACGGTCACGGTCGCGAACGCAGCCGGGAGCGTGACCAGCAACCAAGCCACACTGACTGTCAACCCCGCCAGCACGGGGTCGTCTGGGGAGGGTGGCGGCGGGGGCGGCGGCGCGATGGAGGCGTGGTTTTTCGCCGGACTGACCGGGCTGGGGGCGGCGCGGTGGCTGCGGCCCGGCTTGAGGAGCTTGAAGGCTCTCGCGTGGTTCCTGCTCCCGGCCGCGGCGCTGTTCGCGGCTGGCGCCAACCCGACACCAGACGCCGAAGCGCTCCTGGCCCGGCTGGGCAAACGCGACGCCCGGGTGCACGACCCCTCCACGATTGTCAAATGCCGGGATGAATACTGGGTTTTCGCCACCGGCATGGGCTTGGTTTCCTATCATTCCAAGAACTTGGTGCATTGGGAGAGCGGCGGCCGTGTTTTCACGGACCTTCCCCCGTGGATTACCCAGGTCGTGCCCGGACAACGCGGTCATTTCTGGGCGCCGGACGTCATCTGGCACGACGGCCGGTACCTATTGTACTACGCGGTCTCGGCCTTCGGGAAGCGCACGTCGGCCATCGCCCTTGCGACCAATCCTACGCTCGATCCGGCTGACCCCGCCCATCACTGGACCGACGCCGGAGTCGTCGTCCAGACCGACGAAAACGACAACTTCAACGCCATCGATCCATCGGTGTTCCGCGACACGGACGGGAAGCTATGGCTGGCCTTTGGCTCGTTCTGGAGCGGCATTAAGCTCATCGAGCTCGATCCCGCCACGGGCGGGCGCCTGGCTCCGGCTTCACCGATTTACCCGCTGGCGTGGCACGAGTCCATCGAAGCGGCGTGTCTCTACCGCCACGGCGAATTCTATTATCTCTTTGTGAACTGGGGCCTGTGCTGCCGCGGCGTGAAAAGCACCTACGAGATCCGCGTCGGCCGCAGCAAGCAGGTCACGGGACCCTATCTTGACCGGGAGGGGAGGGATCTCCTTCACGACGGCGGCAGCGTGTTCATGGCGACCGACGGGCTGTTCATCGGGCCCGGCCATGTCGGTATTCTAGAGGAGAACGGCCGCTTCTGGGTGAGTGTGCATTTCTATGACGGCACGCGCAACGGTGCGCCAACGCTCGCCATCCGACCGCTCACTTGGTCTGCTGACGGCTGGCCTCTGGCGGAATCAATGCCATGACCCTAACCAACCCTTTTACCATGCGTACCCCCCGCCTCCTTCTCGCCGCCTGCCTCGCGATGGCGTATGCCTCCACCGCGGTGTTTCAAATCGGATTCTAGCGCGTGTCACGATCTGCCAGCGACAAACTGCCCACTTGCGGACCTGAATCAAAATGAATGCCAATTTATCGAGGTTTTCACCTCTGGCCTTGGGATTGCTCATCGCCGGAAGCTTGGTGGCGGCGCAGCCCAGACAGGTAAGCATCCACGATCCAGTCATGGCGCAGGAGCGTGACACCTACTACCTCTTCAGCACCGGTCCGGGTATCACCTACTACAGTTCCAAGGACATGAAAACCTGGGAGCTCCGGGGCCGCGTCTTCCCGGGGGACCCGGCTTGGGCGAAACGCGTCGCACCCAGTTTCAACGGGCACATCTGGGCGCCCGACATCATCCGTCACGACGGCAAGTATTACCTGTATTACTCCGTTTCCGCGTTTGGAAAAAACACCTCGGCCATCGGTGTGACAACAAACCGGACGCTCGATCCGGACTCGCCCGACTTCAAATGGGAAGACCAGGGGATCGTGCTGCAGTCGTTCCCGGGCCGCGACTTATGGAATGCGATTGATCCCAACGTGATCGTGGACGAAGACGGCACGCCGTGGATGAGCTTCGGCTCATTCTGGTCGGGTCTGAAGCTCGTCAAACTGGCCCCGAACTGGACCGCGCTGGCTGAACCGCAGGAATGGTATTCCATTGCCCGCCGGTATCGCTCTGCCTTCGAAGACGACAAGGAGGCCGGAACGGCCGAGATCGAAGCGCCGTTCATTTTCAGGAAAAACGGCTATTACTATCTTTTCGTTTCCTGGGGCCTGTGCTGCCGGGGCAAGGACAGTACCTACAAGCTCATGGTGGGACGCTCGCGAAATGTGCGAGGTCCCTACGTGGACAAGGATGGCCGGAACCTGAGCGAGGGTGGGGGCAGCCTGTTGCTGGCCGGTAACGCTCGCTGGGCCGGGCCGGGATCCAACAGCGCTTACACTTTTGATGGCAAAGACTACCTCATCTTCCACGCCTACGAGGCTGCCGACAATGGCCTGCAAAAGCTGAAGATCGCCGAGATCAAATGGGACGACACGAAATGGCCGGTGGTCGACGAGAGCGTCCTCGACGAGTATCGGAGCGTTTTGCTCAAATGACCGCCGGCACCAAGCGGTCGCCCATCTTTCCCATGCTGAATCCGATCATCCAGCGATGATTCCGGCCAATTGGCGAAAAACACCATGAGAACCCCCAGACTTACCATCCTTGAGAAGATCGGTTTCGGCGGCGGCGACGCGGCCGTGAACGTCGTCTGGTCGGCCCTGGCGATCATCATCACGTTCTTCTACACTGACGTGTACAGGCTGAACGTCGCCCACATCGCCATGCTGGGACTAATCCCGCGGCTGATCGACGCTTTCGCCGACGTCGCGATGGGCATGTACACCGACAGCCACACGACGCGCTGGGGCCGATACCGCCCGTATTTCCTCATCTTCGCGGTCCCGTTCGGGCTCGCGGTCATGCTGGTGTTCACCACGCCGGACCTCTCCTACACCGGCAAACTGATCTGGGCCTACACGACCTACATTCTGATGATGCTCGTCTTCACGGCCATCGTCATCCCTTACATCTCCCTGCCTGGTGTGTTGACGGCCGACCCGCAGGAGCGCCTTTCGGCCAACGGGTATCGGCTGTTCTTCGCCAAGGGGGCCTCATTGCTGGTCAACACGTTTGTTCCGATCTTTGCGTCCCGTTGGGGGCAGGAGCACCTTGCGAAGGGCTATCAGATCTCGATGGCGGTGATGGCCGGCATGGCCACGCTGCTGTTTATCTTCTGTTTCTTCACCACGACCGAACGCGTGGTGCACAAGAGCGACCGTAAACCGCTGGGCCAACAACTGGGCCTGCTCTGGAAGAACGATCAATGGATGGTTCTGTTCTGGGTGTGCCTGATCGGCACGATCGGTTACGTGATCCGCGGGTCCGCGGCGCTCTATTACGCCAAATACTACCTCGGTGGAGATGCCAAGATGCAGGCCGCCTTCGTTTCCACCGGTATCATCGGCAACATCCTCGCCATGGTCGCCTCCACCTGGATCACGAAGAAGTTCTGCAAGATCCAGCTCTTCCGCTGGTCGCAATTGATCACCTTCGCGTTGAGCGTGATCATGTTCCTGGTCGTGGCCCCCAGCAGCATTGTCGCGGCGTTCGTTTTGTACTTCCTCATCAACTTCATCGTCGACCTGCAGGGGCCGGTGTTCTGGTCCATCATCTCCGAGGCCGTCGACTACGGCGAGGTCGAGAGTGGGAAGCGCGTGGCCGGCATGGCGTTCGGCGGGGTCTCCTTCGCCCAGAAGATGGGCATGAGCCTGGCCGCGGGCATGGTGGGCTGGCTGCTCACTTACTTCCATTACATGGCGGATCAGGTGCAGAGCGCGTTCACGCTGCGGGGCATCGTGCTGCTGCTCACCGTCATCCCCGGCGTCTTCCACCTCGGCATGGGCCTGCTGATGTACAAGTACCGCATCACCGACAAATACTACAACGAGATCAAAGAGAAGCTGGCCGCGCAGGGAAAACTGCTCTTCGCCGGCTCCAGCAACACGACGACCGGTTGACGGGAACTCCCCATGACCAACATCCTCCAGCCCATCATTCTCCAGCGCGCCGATCCATGCATCCGCCGGTTCACCGACGGCTGGTATTACTTCACCGCATCGGTTCCGGCCTATGACCGCATCGAGTTGCGCCGCGCGCGCACGATCGCCGGGCTGCCGACCGCTCCCCCAGTCGACGTCTGGAAGAAGCCCGACACCGGTCCCTTCAGCGAGCTGATCTGGGCGCCGGAAATCCACCACCTCTTCGGTGCGTGGCACGTCTATTTCGCCGCCGCACCCTCCCGGGCGATCAAGGACGACCTGTTCCAGCATCGCATGTATGTCATCTCGACGACGGCGGCGAATCCGCTCGAGGGCAAATGGTCGTCGCCCGTCCGCGTCGACACCGGCATCGACAGCTTCTGCCTCGATGCCACGGCGTTCACGCATCGCGGCGCCACCTACTACGTCTGGGCGCAGAAGGATCCCGCCATCCGCGGGAATTCCAACCTCTACATCGCGCGGATGGCTTCAGCGACGAGCCTCGCCACCCCGCCCGTGCGTCTTTCCGTTCCCGAGTTCGAATGGGAGATCCGCGGCTTCTGGGTCAACGAAGGCCCGTCCGTCCTCGTCCGCCACGGTCGCGTGTTCATCAGCTACTCCGCCAGTGCGACCGACGAGAACTACTGCATGGGCCTGCTCCACGCCCGCGAGGACGCCGACCTGCTCGATCCGCGCAGCTGGTCGAAATCGCCGCAGCCGGTCTTTCGAACCGACTATGAGCACAAGATCTACGGTCCGGGTCACAACAGTTTCACGGTCGCCGAGGACGGCGAGACCGATCTGTTGGTTTACCATGCCCGCACCTACACCGAGATTGCGGGCGATCCCTTGTGGGATCCCAACCGGCACACCTACGTCAAGCCGCTGAAATGGAATGCGCAAGGCCTGCCGGTATTTGGGCGGCCATCCGGAGTTGAATGACCATCGCTGGAGCGTTCCGGGCGGCGTGACCGCAAAAGGCCGCCCGCCGGCCCGCGCTTTCCATACACCTTCCCGGCAAATTCGCTCACCATCCTGCGGCTCAAGACGGCGGAGTAAGAGCGGATACAACCTAACCTACTTGGTTGCGGACACGGGGCATTTGTGACTTTGACTTAGAAAACATGTACGACGCGAATCCGAGGCGCCATTTGGCGAGAGCGAAAGACCTGCTCTCGCGTACTGAATCCGCAGATTATCCACGACTCCGTTATTCAGCGCTTGATCTGCGTCTCGCGATCGAGACCACCTTCCAGGAGATCCTGTCGGCTTGCTATAAGGAATTCTTAGATAGATTCGGTGACCTTTGGCGGACGAAGGACTTTATCAGAGAGATCAGAAAGCAAAATCGAGACTTCGATCTAAAGAACCAGCTGGTTCCGGTAGTCATACGGAAGAAAAAGAAGATAGCAGATTACCTTGAGTTGGACCTCGACCGACTATCGTCAATTCATCGCCAGTTAAGTGATCATCTCCACCACCTGAATCGATATGATAGGAAGAAAGGGTCGGCCGATCGGGCTGCACTTCTTGTTGCTTTGCTACAGGAGGCGACCGGCTATTTGGAGGGTTTGTTGAAGCATCCACGATATTGGGTGGAGTTCTATGATTCGGATGCTTGGTTGTTTGAGGAGGTATTGTCGGGAAGGCGTTCTTTAGAGTATTTCATCAAGTATATCGAGGCTGGGCACCTCAAGAACTACGCGGTTATCGATGTTCATCACCTACAAGAAGGCACCCGACCAACATCTGAAGCCATCTGAGCACGCAATTTCTTCAGGTGCTGGGGAACGCAGCGGCCATCTGCGCCTCAATTGAACCACGGATGACGCGGATAGACACGGACTGTCAAAAGATTGTCCCGAGCCCTCCCAACCGTGCTCATCCGTGTGATCTGTGGTAAAAATAAAAACAGGGTTTAGTTTCAATGCTCTTGGCCGGCGGCGGGTCGGGCGAGCTGCCGCAAGGCGGCGTCCAGGCGCTCGTGCGCCTCGGTCAGGCTGGATGTGACGGACGGACCCGAGGTTTTTCACGGTTGAGGCGGGCTAGGGCGGTTGCAGAATGGCGGACCATGAAATCCCGGTATGCGGAGAGGTCGTGGACCGCGGCGTTGTTCCTCGCCGCCGGCGGGCTGCTCGCGGCGGCGGACGGCGCGGAGCCGGCGCCTGCCTTCTGGCAGTGGGCGCAGACGCCGCCCATGGGGTGGAACAGCTGGGATTGTTTCGCCACCACCGTGACCGAGGTCCAGATCAAGGCGCAGGCCGACTTCATGGCCGGACAGCTTGCGCGCCACGGCTGGCAGTACGTCACGGTCGACATCCAGTGGTACGAGCCCGAGGCGAAGAGCTTCGATTACCTCAAGGATGCGAAGCTCGTCATGGACGAATGGGGGAGATTGCTGCCGGCGCCCAACCGCTTTCCCTCCGCGGCGAACGGCGCGGGCTTCAAGGCGCTGGCCGGCTACGTCCATGGCCGGGGCCTCAAGTTCGGCGTGCACCTGTTGCGCGGCATTCCGCGCCAGGCCGTGGAGCGGAACACACCGGTCAAAGGCGCGCCCGAGCGCGCCGCCGACATCGCCGACCAGAACAGCCTTTGCGCCTGGAATGGCGACATGTACGGCGTGGACATGGCGAAGGCCGGCGCGCAGGCGTACTACGATTCCGTCTTTGCGCTTTTCGCGGAGTGGGACGTTGATTTCGTGAAGGTCGACGACATCGCCCGGCCCTACCACCAGGCGGAGATCGAGGCGATCCGCCGGGCCATCGATCGCGCGGGGCGGCCGATGGTGCTCAGCCTTTCGCCGGGCGAGACGCCGCTCGCGGACGGCGCGCAGGTGAGCCGGCAGGCCAACCTGTGGCGCATCAGCGACGACTTCTGGGACAACTGGCCGGCGCTGGTGGAGCAATTCGAACGCCTGCGCAAATGGACGCCGCACGGTGGTCCGGGGCACTGGCCCGACGCGGACATGCTGCCGTTCGGCGTGCTCGACCTCGGCCGGCGCTCCACGCGGTTCACCCGCGATGAGCAGCGCACCGTCATGACCCTGTGGTCGATCGCCCGTTCGCCGCTGATTCTCGGCGCCGACCTGACGAAGCTGGACGATTTCACCCTCTCGTTGATCACCAACGACGAGGTGATCGCCGTCGATCAGCACAGCCGCGGGGGCCGCCAGCTCTTCAGTCATGACGGGCTGATTGCCTGGATTGCCGATGCGCCCGGCTCGGCCGATAAATACCTCGCCGTGTTCAACACCCGCGACAAGCCCGCCCACCCCGCGGATGAGGCCGGCGCGAAAGTGCCGGTCAATCTCGCGGAGCTGGGCTTCGCCGGTCCGTGCCGCGTCCGCGATCTCTGGCAGACCAAGGACCTCGGCGAATTCACCGGCGAGCTTGCACCGGAGATTCCCTGGCACGGCGCCGGTCTCTTCCGCGTGTCGCCGGCTCAGAAGTGAATTTAAGCAACCAAGGCGCCAAGACACGAAGCGGAAGCGTTCTCTGCGCAATTCTGCCCTGCGCTTTGGTGTCTCCATGGAGAGATTGCTCCCGCCGGGGGTGGACTGTCAGAACTTCACAGGCTTGGCGGGCGCGTGAAAAATCGGTGTGCATCCGTGCCATCCGTGGTAAAAGAAGCTCTCTTCCCATGAGTACTCCCGATCTGACCAAGGGCGATTTCACCCTGCCCGGCGAGGCCGGCTACGAAGCGCTGACGCTCCGCCTCGCCAAGCAGTGGGGCGCGGACACGATCCGCGACAGCGACGGCACGCAGCTGTCGCCGGAGATCACCCGGGCCGGCTACCACATCTACTCGACCCTCTGCCTCGTCCGCTCGGTCATCGCGTGGGCGAAGCGGCACCCCGACAAGCTCCAGCAGAACTTCCTGATGAGCTTCCCGGTCGTGGCGGGGACGGGCACGGTCACAATCGAACTGCTCAAAGGCTATTTCCGCGAGCAGTTCACGGTGAATTTCTTGGACGATCCAAAGCAGTGGTGGCAGGTCTTCGACCGCACGACCTGCAAAGAAGTCCCGAAGCGGCAGTGGTCCTGCCGCGCGCGGCCGGGTACCGTCACCATTCGCGGCGCCGTGCCCGGTCACAAATACACCGTGAATTTCCTCACCTTCCGCATCTGGGAGGAGATCTCGATGTACAACCACATCACCAACCACTGGGGCGACCGCGAGCACCTCGCGGCCGTGGATCCGATGCATCCGGAGACCCAGGCGGTGCTGCTGGCCTTCCTCGAGCGGTGGCTGAAGGACCATCCCGACACCACGGTCGTGCGCTTCACGTCGATGTTCTACAACTTCACGTGGTTCTGGGGCGACGATCCGAACCTCCGCTACATTTATTCGGACTGGGGCGACTATGCGATGACCGTCAGCCCGCGCGCGCTGCGGCGCTTCGCGAAAAAATACGGCTACCGGCTCACCTCCGAGGACTTCGTCAACGGCGGTCTCTACAATTCCACGCATAACGCGCCGTCGCGCCGCTACCGCGACTACATGGAGTTCATCCACGACTTCGTGATCGGGTTCGGCCGCCGGTGCGTGGACTTGGTCCACCGGCACGGCAAGCAGGCCTACGTCTTCTACGACGACCACTGGATCGGCGTGGAGCCCAACAGCCCGCGTTTCGCCGAGTTCGGTTTCGACGGCCTGATCAAGTGCGTCTTTAACGCCTTCGAGGTCCGCCTCTGCGCCCACGCCCGGGGTGTGAAGACCCACGAGCTGCGCCTGCATCCGTATCTTTTCCCCACCGGCCTCAAGGGCGAGCCGACCTTCCAACCGGGCGGCCGCCCGACGCTGGACGCCAAAAACTTCTGGATCGACGCCCGCCGCGGCCTCATCCGCGCCCCCATCGACCGCATCGGCCTCGGCGGCTATCTCTCGCTCGTCGAGCCGCGGCCCGATTTCATCGACTACATCGGGCAGCTCACCCGGGAGTTCCGCCTCCTGAAATCCTTTCACCAGGGCGACCGGCCTTATGTCGCGCCGTTCAAGGTCGCCGTGCTCACCGCATGGGGCCGCTTGCGCTCGTGGATCTGCTCGGGTCACTTCACCCGCGGTCTCGAACTCAACGAGCTCATCGAGTCGCTCGCCGGCCTGCCGTTCGATGTGGAGTTCATCAGCTTTGAAGATCTGTTGCAGCACGGCGTGCCGGGGGGCGTGCAGGTGATCATCAACTGCGGCCGCGCGGGTAGCGCGTGGAGTGGCGGCCGCTACTGGGCCGACCCGGGGATCAGCGCGCTGCTCACCCGGTGGGTGCAGAAGGGCGGTGGCTTCATCGGCGTGGCCGAGCCCTCCGCCATGCCCGGGCCCGGCCAGCTCTTCAAGCTCTCGCACGTGCTCGGTCTCGACCGCGACCGCGGCGAACGCATCGCCAATGGCAAATACCAGTACGCCGCGCCTGCACCGCACTTCATCACCGCCAATCTCGCCGGCGCGCCGGATTTCGGCAAGGACCTGTCCGACCTATATGTCCTGTCAGCGGGCACCCGGGTGCTCGCCGAGCAGGATGGCTCGCCGTGCATCGCGACCCACGCCTTCGGCCGGGGCCGCAGCGTCTACCTGTCGGGTTTCAAGTTCACCTATGAGAACACCCGCCTGCTGCACCGCGCGCTCTTCTGGGCCGCCGCGCAGGAGAAACAATTCCCGGTCTGGAACTGCTCCAACCTCCGCACCGAGAGCGCGTACTTCCCGAGGAAGGGGAAACTGGTGGTGATCAACAATGCCGGCACGCCGCAGAAAACGGTCGTCACCCTCGGCAACGGCAGGTCGCGGAAGACGGTCAGGCTCGCTGCCCACGGCATCAAGATTCTCGACCTCTAGGGGTGCGATATTTTCGCACCCGGTTCCAGTTCATCGCAAAGAACACGAAGATCACAACAAGTCAGGCAGGCTTTCACTCCCGGCTCCGCCGGGCGCTGACTTCTGATCTCTGTCGTCTGTCACCTGACCTCAGTCCTTTTCCCACCGCCGTTCAGCACTTCATTCATGCGGGGCACGTCGAGGGCCTTGTCCCACCGCGCGATGACGAGGGTGGCGACGCCGTTGCCGATCAGATTGGTGACGGCCCGCGCCTCGTTGATGAAGCGATCCACGCCGAGCAGGAGGACGAGCCCGGCGACCGGAATCTTATGGAGCGATGCCAGCGTCGCCGCGAGCGTGACAAAACCGGCGCCAGCCACGCCCGCCGAGCCTTTGGAGGTCAACATCAGCACGCCGAGGACGAACAGCTGGTCGCCGAGGGTGAGCGGCGTGTTCGTGGCCTGGGCGATGAAGATCGCGGCCATCGTCAGGTAGATCGCCGTTCCGTCGGGATTGAAGGTGTAGCCGGCGGGCAGCACCAGGCCCACCACGGGCCGGGCGCAACCGACGTTTTCGAGCTTGGTCATCATGCGCGGCAGCACGGCCTCGGTGGAGACCGTGGCGAACACGATCACGATCTCCTCCTTGATGTAGCGGATGAATTTCCAGAGGCTCACGCCGCTTGTGCGGGCGATCAGCCCGAGGACCCCGCCGATGAAGAGGAGGCACGTGAGGTAAACCGCGATCATCAGCTGGCCGAGCGAGGCCAGCACGCCGAAGCCGTATTTGCCGACGGTGAACGCCATCGCGCCCAGCGCGGCCAGCGGGGCCAGGCGCATGATCATGCCGACGACGGCGAACAGCGCCTGCAGCAGGCTGTCGACGACCTTGAGCAGCGGCTCCGTCTGCGCGCGGAAACGGGCCATGGCGATGCCCAACAGCACCGAGAACAGGATGATCTGGAGCATGTCGTTCCGCGCAAACGCGTCGACCACGCTGGTCGGGATGAGCTTGAGAAAGAAATCGGCCACCCCCTCCTTCTCTTGGGTGGCGGCGGTAGCCGTGTAGCTGGCGATCGACGAGGCGTCGAGCTCGGTCGGATTGACGTTCATGCCCGCGCCCGGCCGGATCAGATTCACGACGACCAGCCCGATCGCGAGCGCCAGCGTTGAAACCACCTCGAAGTAAACCAGCGCCTTCAGGCCGATGCGTCCGACCTCCTTCAGGTTGTCCATTTTGGCGATCCCGATGACAATCGTGCCGCAGATGATCGGCGCGAGCAGCATGCGGATCAGCCGGATAAAGCCGTCGCCCAGCGGTCGGAGCGCGACGCCGAACGCCGGGAAGAAGTACCCGGCGATCACCCCAAGGATGATCGCGATGCAGACCTGCGTGTAGAGCTTGCCGAAGATGCCGCCGCGGGCGGCGGTGGAGGTGGTTGGGGTCATCGGGGAGGGGACGTGGAGTATCTGCCCCACAACGTCCTGTCATCGCGAGCCCGGCCAAGCCGGGCGTGGCGATCCAGCTGGATTGCTTCGTCGCTTCGCTCCTCGCAATGACATTTCATTGAGTGTTCTCAATCGCCGAGGGTTTTCAGTTCACGATAAAGCGCGGCCTTCGCCTCAAAGCCGATGCCGGCCAGCTCGGGGAGGGTGACATGGCCGTCCTGCACTTCGACGCCGTCGGGAAATCCGCCGAAGGGCTGGAAGAGATCGGGATACGATTCGTTGCCGCCGAGGCCGAGCCCGGCGGCGATGGCGAGCGACATCTGGTGCCCGCCGTGCGGGATGCAGCGCAGCGGCGACCAGCCGTGCTCCTTGAGCATCTGCAGCGTGCGGAGATATTCGACGAGCCCGTAACTGAGCGCACAGTCGAACTGCAGCCAGTCGCGGTCCCTCCTCAGGCCGCCGTAGCGGATGAGGTTGCGCGCGTCCGGCATGGAGAAAAGGTTTTCGCCCGTCGCCATCGGCCCGGCGTAGTGTCTCCCCAGCTCCGCCTGCAGGGCGTAGTCGAGCGGATCGCCGGCCTCCTCGTACCAAAACAGGTCGTAGCGGGACAGGGCCTGGCCGTACTCGAGGGCGGTGGCGAGATCGAAGCGGCCGTTGGCATCGACGGCGAGCTTGGCGCCGGAGGGCAGCACGCCCAGCACGGCCTCGATGCGCCGCACGTCCCCGGCCAGCGGCGCCCCGCCGATTTTCATCTTCACGACGGTGTAGCCGCGGTCGAGATAGCTGCGCATCTCGCGTTTCAAGTCCTCGAGGCCCTTGCCCGGATAATAGTAGCCGCCGGCCGCATAGACGAAGATCCGCCGGTTGATCTTCCCGTCGTTGTAGCGCTCGGCCAGCAGGTGGAAGAGCGGCTGGCCGGCGATCTTCGCGACCGCGTCCCAGACCGCCATGTCGATGGTCCCGACCGCCACCGACCGCTCGCCGTGACCGCCGGGTTTCTCGTTCGTCATCATCCGCGCCCAGATCTTGTGCGGATCAAGATTGTCATGCGCCTCGTCGATCAGCGTCGAGGGTTCGGCCTCGAGAATCCGCGGGATGAACCGCTCGCGCATCAGCGCCCCCTGGCCGTAGCGGCCGTTGGAGTTGAAGCCGTACCCGATGACGGGCCTGCCGTCGCGGATCACATCGGTGACGACCGCGACGACCGAGCAGGTCATCTTCGAGAAATCGATGTAGGCGTTGGCAATGGGCGACGCAATCGGGACGGTTTTCTCGCGGATGGCAACGATGCGCATGACGGCGGGCGACCGGCGATTCAGGCAGCTCCGCTAGGACGACGCAAGACGTCAGAGGACGGAGGTGGGACGAGCGAACCCGGCTGGCCTCCGCCCGGTGTTCCAAATCATCGGAGGAAATAGCTGCGCCACAAATCTGGATCGCCATGATCAGCAGACTCCATGTCCCCGCTTACCCGCGCCTGCCATCCGCGCGAGCAGGCCCGGAATGCGCATACCACGGTCCGAGATCAGGGTGGCGACTCTGACGGGTGACCTCGGCAACGTCCCGGGGCTGGCGTCAACCACCCGGGGGCGGGGGAGGTCCTGCGATCGGGAGTGGCGGGGGAGCCCCGCTGGTGCCCGAGTTCTGCATCATCTGCTGCCGCAGTTGCGCCGCGGCCTGCTGCTGTTGCTGGATTTCCCGCAGCGCCTGGATCTGCGCTGTGGAGAGCACGCTTTGCGCACGAGTGAGGGCCTCATCGGTGACCAGGCTTCCCCCGAAGCCTCCGCCGCCGTCCGGTGGAGGGGTGCCGACGGCGACGATCATGCTGTTTCCGGAACCGGTGCGGTTGACGTACGCAACGGCCGTGCCGCCGCCATTCACCGGGGAGGTGTCCGCCAGGATCTGCATCAGCTGGTCGGCCTGGGCGGTGGTGAGCTGGGTGTCGGTGTAGCTCAAGGATTGCTGAAGCTGGTTGACGACCATGCGCTGGGGCTCCGTCTGGACGTAATTCTGGTATTGGGCGTAGCTGGCGGGATCGAGTGCGGCCTTGATTTTATCTTCAATCTCGGTCTGGGCGTTCTGGACGAGCTGACGGAATTCCTGCGGGTTTTGCATCGGGTCGATGCCCTGCTGGCCGGCGGCCGTCAGCACGTCCATGGGCACTGACAGTTGGTCGGCCAGCAGACTCTGGAATTGCGCGAGCTTCTCGGGTGTCAGGGCGAGCTTCTTGAACAGGGCGGCATAGCGGGCATTGAGCATGGCTTTTTCCCGCATGGCCATGAGACGCACCGCCTCGGGACGATTCATGAGTGACGCAAAGCCGGTCATCATGTTGCCGGAGGCGGCTCCCGGTGTCTGCCCGCGGGCGGAGGGAGCGGCGGTGCCGGCGGCAGAGCCACCCGGGCGGGCGGCGGCGAGCTGGCTCTCGAGATTCTGGGCGCGTTTTTGTGCGGCCCAGATCCGCTTTTGCCAGTCGGCGCGCTCGCCGTTGGTCAGGGCGGCGGCGCGCAGCGCCGCGAGTTCCTGATATTGTTTCCAGGCGAGTGTCGACAGGCCGAGGGCGATCAGGGCAAGAACGAGCAGGAGATAGTCTTTGAGGGAGCGCATGGCGTTGGCTCTAAGACTCGGCGGGCCGACGGAGGTTGCATCAAGACCGAAGACATCGGAAGGCGGACCGGGGCGGAATCCGTCCCTGGTCCATGAGGCACTTTGCGTCCGGCCGGGAATCACGTCACGAAGATTTCCTCTGCCGAATCCGTTTTCCATAAAGCTGGCGACGATCGTCGTGATCGCTTCCTGCGCGGGCTCCACCGCGGACTGAAGAACCTTGAAACGGCGGACGGCGTCGGCAAAGCGCGGAACGCGTCTGCCGGGAAAAAATCCCATGAATCATTTTCCCCGGCCGAATGAGAGCCAGCGCTGACAAAAGGCATTCGGTGAGGTATGTTTGGTCGAATTCAGCCACCAAACGACATTCCTCCATAATCACCCAGACCATCGCTATGAAAGCATCCCAATCTCAAACGCCGATATCGACGGGCGTGAATGCCAACATCCTCATCCGCCTCGTGGTGGGCGGCGTGTTCCTCAACGAAGGGATCCTCAAATTCCTCGATCCGGCGGCCAACGCAGCGGGCCGCTTTGCGACCATCGGTATCCCCTATCCGGAATTTTTCGGCCCGTTCGTCGCCGTGGTCGAAGTCCTGGGCGGACTGCTCGTCATCCTCGGCCTGCTGACCCGCCTGGCCGCGCTGGCGCTATTCATCAACATCTCGGTGGCAATCTTCACCACGAAGATCCCGGTTCTGCTGGGGCACGGCTACTTGGGATTCTCGCTGATGAAACTGAAAAGTTACGGCCTGCTCAGCATGGTGCACGAGGCGCGCACGGATTTCTCGATGTGGTTTGGACTGCTGTTCCTGCTGGTGGCCGGACCGGGCCGCTGGTCGCTTGACGCGCGACGCAAGGCAGACTCCGCCTGATCGGCGGGGGCAGGAGCAGCAGGTCGGGGCCGCCTGCGCCGGTTGACGACCGGTACGCTGGCCGCCTGCCGACGCCCTACTTGCGGGAAAAACACTGAAGCGCCGGTCTAGGTGGAATCACTTGCGCAAAGACCCGGCTCCATGCTGCCGGTAGTCGTTCTCGATGAGGTTTGAGAGCCAGGCAAGATCCGGGCGGGTTGCAAAGTGCGTCATCTGGCCATGCGAGCCAGGCAGCAGGCTGTAATCGTAGCGCCAATAGGTGTTCATGGCGATCAGCCGTCCATCTGCCGTGACCAAGGGGCCACCACTGTCTCCGGGATGAGAAGGTGCATCGTGGAAGACAGTGACCACTTTCTCGACGCCGGCGCCGGGCCCCGAAAAGTCACGGATGTGACCGGCAAAGACGGCAAATGTCATATTGCCGGGTGAGGGTGCTTCTTTCTCATAATCTGGGCCGCATGCGAACACGAGTTCCCCCCTTACAATTTTCTCAGCCCAAGTGAAGGCGCTGGGCAGTGGCGCATCAATGTGGAGAACTGCGAGATCAGGCTCGCCATGGTTGATATCTCCGCGCCAGACGAGGCGAGCTTCCATGTGCCGGGTGACACTGCCGTCGTAGAAAAAGACATGCAGCGGCGTGCCTCGGATGACATGGGCGGCGGTCAGTAAATAACCGCGCGGATCAATTACGATGCCCGTACCTGCGCCAGTATCGCTCGTTACAGTGCCCTCCCATTTGATACCTTGGTATTGTCCCGTAGCAGACGATTGCGTTGTCTCGATTTTCAACCCGCTTGTGATAAAGACCGTGCGAACAAAGAGGAAATGCTCGATCGGCTGATCTCCGAAGCGGGTCCCGACATAGGGAGCGAAAGACGCCCGACGCTCCTCGGTGGACGGAAGCGGGACGTGAACGCAACCCGCCAGAAGAGCGGGGAAAATGGCAGCGATCAGCTTCAGGGATGAACGCATGGAGAGGGGAAGGCGAACGGCCGAAAGACGGCGGTGACGGAAGCCATGGATGAAGCTGGCGTTCGAATTCGCTGAAGCGAGGCAGAATTACTCAACCGGCACGGCAGGGCGCGGGACGGCCGGTTGCGACTCAAGCGTGAGTCCGGCTCCGGACAAACCCGCGGATGTTGTCGTTAGCGTAATGGCGCGGGGCATTTCGACGTGGTCGGTAGCGGTCTCCCGTCCCGCGCAAGCCCATGAGGCCGCCTTCAGCGGCGCCGGTAATCCTCGCGCACTGGCGAAAACACCTCGATGGCGACCGAGTCCTCCAGCACTTTCACGCCGTGCTCGATGCCGCCGGGGATCGTCCAGCTGTCGCCGGGGCGTATCTCGTGGTCGACCCTGGCGATCGTCAGAATCATGTGCCCCGACACGAGATAGCCGGTCTGCTCCTGCGGATGCGAATGGACGGGAATCACCGCGCCTTTCGCCAGTTTGAACTCGACGAGCTGGGTGTGCACGCCGTCGAGCAGGGTCTTGCGCCGAATGCCCTCGATGGCGCTAATGTATCCCGCAGGGGTGGCGTGGCACACTCCAGCCTGGACGGTGGATGAACTCATGACTGACTGTTTGTCAGTCCGGGTGCTCACGCCGGCAAGGCTGAATCAGCCGGCCGGCAGGGGGTTCACCACGAAGTACACGAAGTTCTGACCGGCCGTCGCACGCGTCCGCCGAGTCAGCTCAGTCTGAATCCGTCCGTCTCCGCGTACATCTGCTGCAGCTTGACCATCTGCTGGTGGAAATTCGGCCAGTTTTTCCAGAGCTCCTTGTCGCACTCCGCGAGCTTCCGGCATTCGAGGCAGGATTCCAGTTTGCGCTCAACGCTGCACTTGAGGACGGTGCATCGGGCATGGGCAACGTTCTCAGGTTTGCCTGGTGCCTTGCAGCCGTAGCAGAAGACCTGGTCGGGATTGAACTCCACCCCGTAATGTTCCTGCCACTTCCAGTCCTTGAAGACCTTCTCCTTCGCGACGGCATCGTTTGTTTTGGTGGCCTTGAACAGAGGACAATTCTCATCGCAGATCAGTCCGCAGTAGGCCCGGATCTTGAGATCGGGCAGCTTCTCCGGGGCGGCGGGCGCTCCGGGCTTTGCCTGTTCGGCGGCCAGGCGGATGGCCATGCCGCCACAGGCGCAGGTCACACCAAACTGGCTCAGTAGCTTCAGGAATTCACGGCGGGGCAGGGGTGGGTGCATGACACCCATAACACCGCGCCCGCCTTCATCCCTTCGAGTTGGAGCAGGATGGGACTGCGGGCAGCAGGGGCCAGACGCAACGAACTGGATCTACGGCGCAGGGAAACGAACGAGTTGGCTGATATCCTTCAGGCCGGCCTGCGCGGGAAAACGGGATCGCCTGGCGCGCCCCGGACCGTACACTGCCGGCCGATGACCACCCGCACTTCGCCTCGTTTGAAAGTTGCCATGATCGGCTGCGGCAAGCCCCGCTTCACCGAGGGCGCCACCGGTTTCGGCATGGCCCATCGCCACATGGCCGGCTACGCATTGTCTGGCCGCTGCACCCTGGCCGCCGTGGCCGACCTCAGCCGCGAAAACGCCGCGGCCTTCGTAGCGCAGCACAATCCCGCCGCGGCGATCTTCTCCGACTACCGCAAGATGATGCGGGCGGTCCGGCCCGACGTGGTAAGCGTGTGCCTTTGGCCCCACCTGCACGCCCGGGTGGTGGGCGGCGTGGCGCCGTTCAAGCCGCGGGTGATCCTCTGCGAGAAGCCGATGGACATCCACTGGGATGCCTGTCTCCGCATGCACCGGACGTGCCGGAAGCACGGCGTGCGGCTCGCGATCAACCACCAGCGCCGGTTCAACCTGCCGCTGGTGAAGGCCAGGGCGCTGCTCGACGGCGGCGCCATCGGCCGCCTGCTGCGCCTGGAGGGCGCGTGGCACAACCTCTCCGACGCGGGCACCCACGTGCTCGATATGATGTTTTTCTTCAACGGCGACACGCCCGCCGAATGGGTGCTGGGGCAGATCGACATGCGCGGCGCGAAAAAGGTGTTCGGCGCGATCAACGCCGGCCATGGCATCTCCGAATTCCGCTTCCAGAACGGCGTGCGCGCCGTCTACCACTTCGGCCACCAGCATGCGGAGCTCGGCTGCCTGCTGCGGCTCACCGGCGAGGGCGGTGTGATCGAGATTCTGTTCGACGCCCCCTGGCTGCGCCTCCGGCGCCACGGACAGGCGGACTGGGAGGTCGTCGACACCGGCGAAAGCATCCATGACGACCAGGCCATCTACCGGGGCATCGCCGACGTGCTGGCCTGCCTGGATACCGGCACGGTGCCGCAGCTCGCGAGCGAACGGGCCCTGCGCGCAACCGAAATCATCTTTGCCACCCACGAATCGGCGCGCCGCCGCGGCCGGGTGGACCTGCCCCTGCGCGCCGGCAAGTGCGCCATGCTGTCGATGCTTGCCGCGGGCGAACTCAAAGCGGAATTTCCCGACTGAGGCGGATCGATGCAAACGAGGGCCCGATGGCGAAGATCGAATGCAGCTCGTCTCAGCCTCCCCTTTCTCAACTCCCACCTCCGGGCTCTCAACTTTCAGTCCTGACATCCAGCGTCCCGGTCTTTATCGTTCGACTCTCGACCATCGACCTTCGATCATGCCGCTCTGGCGGCGTCCAACCATGTTTGCCTCCTTTAATCCGGGCCATGTCGGCATCACGGTTTCCCTGCGCGAGGGGCTGGCGCTCGCCGAGCGCCACGGTTTCGGCGGCTACGACGCCCAGCTCACCGCCCTGCATGGCGAGGTGGCCTCCCTGGGCGCGGCCGCGGTGCGCGATCAGTTCATCCAGCACGGACTGCACCCCGGTGCGTGGAACCTGCCGTTCATGCTGTACCACGTGACGGAGGCGGAGTGGCGCGACTGGCTCGGGAAGCTGCCCCCGCTGCTGGCCAGCGCCCGCGCGCTCGGCGCGCTGCGCGCCGGCATGTGGATTCTGCCCGGCAGCGATGAACGGGCCTTCGACGACAACTTCGCCTTTCACGTCGCCCGTTTTCAACCGGTCGCCCGGCTTCTCGCCGACCACGGCATCCGCCTCGGCCTCGAGTTCATCGGACCGGAGACGGTGCTGCGGAAATTCAAGCACCCGTTCATCCGCTCCCTCGCGGCCACGCTGCAGCTCGCGCACGCGATCGGCCCCAACTGCGGCCTGCTGCTCGATGCCTGGCACTGGCATAGCGCCGGCGGCACGCGCGAAGACCTGCGCGGGCTGACGCGCGATCTGCTCGTCCATGTGCATGTCGACGACGCGCCGGCGGGCGTCCCCCGCGCCGAGCTCGTCGACAACCGCCGGAAACTCCCCTGCACGACGGGGGTGATCGATATCGACGGCTTCATGCAGGCGTTGGCCGACGCGGGCTATGACGGCCCGGTGACGGCGGAGCCCTTTGATCCCGAAGTCAGCGCGCTGCCGGCGGAGGAAGCGACCGCCCGCACCGCCAAGGCCACCCGCGCCGCCGTGGCCCGCGCCGTCCGTTCCGCGGAGCGCGACCGGTAGGGCGCGGAGCGCGTCGTCGGGCTGGGGCCGCTATTCCCGCCGGCCGGATGTTTACGGCGCGTTTCCCGCCAGGCCCGGCGGCAGGTCCTCGCGATTCACCAGCCAGGGATGGTTGAAAAGTTCCGGCGCATGAAGGTTGCTGGCCGGACTCCATTTGGCATTCCAGCTCATGAAGAAGATCGTGCGCGGGAAATTCGCCACGACGCCTGCCAGGAAGCGCCGGTAGTCATAATCGCCCGGCGGATTGCTCGAGCCGTGCGGGCCGTATTCGCCAAAGCCGAACGGCTTGGCCAGTCGCGCCAGCGCGGCGTAGCCTTTGACATTTTCCGGGTCGACCAGGTCGGTGTAGGCGTCGATGGCGACCACGTCCACGCAGTCGTCGCCGGGATAATAGTCGGCGGTATGTTCGCCGTGGTTGGGGCTGTATACCCACAGGAGGTTGTCGAGGCCCTTGGTCTTGGTGAAATAGGCGAACATGTGCCGCCAGACGCGGATGAATGCGGTTGGTTCCTTTGCTCCCCACCAAAACCATCCGCCGTTCATTTCGTGGAAAGGCCGCCACAGCACGACCACGCCCGCCGCCTTGAGCTCCTGCAGGCCCGCCGCCAGCTCATCGAGTTCCCGCAGCCACCGCTCGTGCGTCGCGGTGCCGGGCGCCAGCAGTTCGGCGAGATCGACGCCCTTGTCGCGCAGTCCGCCTCCCTGGGGGTTGGCCGGATTGTACACATGAGCGCTGACCGTCACGAGCCCGCCGTCATGCCAGTACGCGAGCGCAACTTGGTTCGGCGTCCGGGTGGTGATTCCACCCTTGGCGTAATCCGCGTAATCCACGCCAATCAGCGCCGGCCAGTGCCCCGTCTGCCGGTGGATTTCCTCCGGCAGCGCCAGACTCGCCCGGTCGCCGAAATCGGTGAACTGGCCGGACAACATGCGCTTGTCCGTCCGTGGCTCCAAGCTCTCAAGATAGTCCAGAACGGCCCGGGCTCGGGCGCTGGTCTGCGGGTTGGCCGGCGCGCCGGCCGTGCCGATCAAAGGCGCGGACAGGAGGACCAGGACGAGCAGCAGCCAGCGGGGTGCTTTCATGGTTTTTGTGAGGATGGTAATCCAGACCTGCTGGCATGAGGTCGCAAACTTTTCCCTCGACCGGTTTGCCTTGTCCCCCGGGCGGTCATTCAGCCGGGATGAGCCCCGGAGGTCCGGCGCGCCGGGGAAAAGCATCACCACCGGCCTCCTTGTAATTCCTCTCAGTCGCGCTGCGCCAGCACCTGCTTGACCGTTCCGGTGAGTTGATCGATCTCGTACGGCTTCGCCACCATCGCCTGGAAGCCGAAGCTGCGGAAATCGGCCAGCACCGCATCGCTGCTGTAGCCGCTCGACACGATGGCGGGCACGCGGGCATCGATACGGCGGATGATCTCCATCGTTTCCCGCCCCCCCATTCCGCCCGGGATGGTGAGGTCGAGGATGACAAGATCGAACGGCCGGCCGGCGCGCCGGGCGTCGCTGAACTCGCGCACGGCCGCGGCGCCGCCGGCGACCACCGCGACCTCCAGCCCCATGCGCTGCAGCAAAATTGCGCCCAGTCGTCGGATGCTTTCCTCGTCATCCATCAGCAGCACCCGGACGGTCCGCACCGGAGCCGCAGCCGCGACGGGTGCCGGGGCCGGTGTCGGCGGCGGCTCCAGCGGCGGGATGTCGGCGGCCGGCAGCCACAAGGTGAACGTTGTGCCTTGTCCGGGCGTGGAATCGACCTCGATGTGCCCCTGGTGCCGCTTGATGATCGAATAAACGGTGGCGAGTCCGAGTCCGCTGCCGGTTTTCTTGGTCGAGAAATACGGATCAAAAATCCGGGGCAGGATGTCGGGGCGGATACCCTCGCCGGAATCGGCGATCGCCAGTTTGACATAGCGGCCGGCCGCGAGTGCGGCCTTCGAGCCCGGGGCGATTTCATCATTGTTCAGCAACACCCGGATCACACCGCCATGGGGCATAGCCTGCACGGCGTTGAGCACGAGCTTCTGGATCGCCTGGGCGATTTGAACCTTGTCGATATGCGCGTTCCACAGCCCGGGGGCGACATGGTACTCGCAGCGCGCGCTGGTGCCGTGCAGGGCAAACTCCGCGGCCTCCCGGATGATGTCGGGCAGCGCCGCCGTGGTGCGCATCGGATCACCGCCTTTGGCGAAGGTCAGCAGCTGTTGGGTGAGGTCGCGGGCTCGGAGGGCGCCCCGCTCGATCTCGCGCAGATAGTCGCCGGCGGCGGCCTTTACCTTGTCGTTGAGCATCGCGAGCCCGACGTTGCCCATCACGACCGTCAGCAGGTTGTTGAAATCGTGGGCGATGCCGCCGGCGAGCACCCCGAGCGATTCGAGCCGCGCAGCCCGCTGCACCTCGGCCTCGAGATGCGCCTGTCGCTCCAGTTGCCGGCGGATCTGCTCGGTCTGCCGGCGGACGCGGCGGCGCAGGGCGGTGACCCAGGCAACGCTCAGCAAGGTGCAGCCGCCGAGAATGGCAACCGCGATGAGAGCCCTCTCAGCCGTCCAAAAACGGGCCTTCTGGATGACCACCACATCCAGCGGGGACCGCAGCTGCAATTGGAATCCCCGCAACTGCCGGGAATCGTCGAAGATGCTCCTATAAACGCCTGTGAGTTCCAAGCCCGCGCTCATCGCGAGCCAGGTCAGGGCCGGAGTGCCGGGCGACGTGTCGAGCACGGCTTCGAAAAGCGAGTTGCCGGATTGCAGCGTCAGGCGCGTTCGCCCCGGCAGGCGCAACACGCCGATCAACGTCCCGCGCGCCCGCACCAGCCGCGCATCGAGCGTCGTCGACAGGCGCGAAGGATCGTCGAGCAGCAGGGGCGCGGGCGGAGTCCCGGTGCCGCGTTTGCGGTACACGGCCTCGCGCAGCAGGGTGCGGGCGCCTTCCCGCCCAAGGATGCCCACCGCCTCAATCGAGTCCCCCGGGGCCAGCGGCGCTGTTTCGTGGCTGAGCACAAGCAGGCCTGAGTCATCCTCCTGCACGTAGAGGAAGCGGCCGGGTGCGGCGTGCAACACGACCCCGGAGATCCGGACCCGCATCATATCACGTGCGGTGCTGAGCTGCTCCAGGGTTTTGATGGGCCGAAGCGGCAGGCCGTAGATGTCAGCCGGAGCATCTTCTTCGATCGAGATACTGTGCAGGAAGGGCACCCGGAGTGTAAACCCGGTGATGCGTCCGGTTTCATCCACGGTCGTCTCGCACACGCCGTGGACGTTGATCAGGGAGCCGGGCGTGGTCTCGAAGCTGACCGGCGACTGCAGATCCGCGACAAACTCCCCGGCCGGTGAAGTCACGCTGATCAATCGTCGCTGACCCTGCGACACGGTGTTCTGGTAGAAGCCGCGCATTTCGACCCACTGGCCATCCTCCTTGCCGGTGATCGCCTGCTCGTAGGTGACAGGCTTGGACGGCGGCGGGCTCATCGCCCCGAGATCCCTGAAATTCTTCAGATCCACGGCCGGAGAATTGCCGCGGTTGTAGGTCACGCCTTCCACCGCGAGATACTTGTTCAACGGAGGAGCGTCCAATTTGCCCCGCGGGAAGCGCACACGGATGCCTCCGCTGACGTCCTGCAGGAAGAAAAAGTCGGAATCGGGCATCGCCCAAATGACCGTACCGGAAATGGCCACCGGATGGCCGCGCGCGGCGTCGTCCGTTGTCAACTGGCGGATTTGTTCGACCGTCGCGATGGGAGCGGCACCTCCCGGCGGGACCTGGTTCGATGAAGCGGGCAGGGTGACCCGGCGGTACATGGCGGACTGGAGAATCCATTGGGAGCCGACAATTGCCAGGCGGCCCACCGCCTCCACCTCGGTGCCGAAAGGAAATCGCTGTTGTTGGACGGAGCGAACCATTACCTGTCCCGTGTCATCGCGAATGGCCATGAACGAGCCGGGTTCGTGGGCCTGGACGACGCCACGCACGCGGATCATCTGGCCGATCGGCGCTTGATGGATCTCGTTGATTCGCGTCGGCGGGATCTTGAAATCAACATAATCATCGAGCGATCCCAGGACAGTCAGGTTGCTCTGCCGGCCGACCCACAACTCGATGGTGGCCTCGGTCCCCGACGTGTCGAAACGGGCGGCGTACAAAGCGTTCAAGCGGACGAATCGGCCCTGCCAATTCGGCACGGATTGAGGATCGTCCGGTTTGACCCAACCGATGACGGGACGATCTTCGATCACCAGCGCAAGGCGGACGTGGTCATCATCCATCAATTGTTGTCCGTCGACGTAAGCGTCGGCGGTCACGACCCGGGAATCCAGCGCGTTGGAATCTCGGATCCTGCCTCTGGTGGGCAGTGGTTCAATCGGGGCATATTCTTTCAACACCGTCACCGTGACCGTATTGGCGTCCAGCCCCCTGGACGGGAGCAGGCTTCCTTCAATCCGCACGTATTGGCCGGTCCGCAGGACCGGCGGGGATGGCGACAATTTCATGTACGTGCCGACGCCATTCCTCTCCATCCACGAGTTTCTCCAAAGCGGATCGTAGAAACTCACGCGGCCTTCGATCCGCAGCGGGTGCGCGATCGATTGCATTTCGGTCGAAAGAGGCCAGATCTGGATCGGATCGGTGATGGTCTCGACCGGCGGCGGGGCTGCGGGGGCTTCGGCCGCGCGGAGGCGCACCGGAGCAAGCGCCAACAGAGCCGCGACGCAGGCCGCGAAGCTGCGCCGACCGAGGCGGTCACCAACGTGTCTTCCCAGGCTCCAGGATTGCCAGGAAGTCGCCGGGGAATGCACGGGATGGTTAAGCATCGGACCAGAAACGATTATAGGCACCAAGTTCAGCCAAAGCAAACCGCAGTTTGGCAGATTTGGAGACAAAAGCACCTGGGGTGAGATACCCAGCAGCGCCGGTGGTAGATACCGGTCAGTTCGCGACCAGCAGTTCGAGCATTCTCCGGTCCAGCTTGTGTCCGCGGAAATCCTCGTAGACGACATCGCTTCGCCCGCTGTCGACGATGCCGAAGTTGCCGCGGAGGTTCCACATGGCCCAGCCCCAGCCGGCTTCTTTCCAGAGTGCCAGCAGGTCGCTCATCCAGGCCAGGGTCACTTCGTGGGGCGTCCGGTTGAAACAGCCCCATTCGCCGACGTGGATCGGCACGCCTTGTTGCACGAGCGGCTGCCATTTGGCGATGAGTTCCTGGCGGAGCTTTTCGCGGTCCCACGTCCGTCCCTTGGCATCCACCATCGGCCAGGTCGGTTTGGCAAACGACTCGAATTCGTTTTTCGGCACCCACGTGGCCGTGTAGTGGCTGACCGCCTTGGGCAGGTAGCCACGCGTGCTTTGGACAAGGCCAAGATCCACAATCCCCGGCACCGGGGTCTGACCGAGATCGGCGCCGTCCGCCACGATGAGGCGGTCCGGGCTTTTTTCGCGGATCGCCGCGACCAGCATGCGGACGATTTCCACGTAGCGCGTCTGGTCGTTCATCCACGGCGGCTCGTTCAACAGGTCGAAGCTGAGCCGGGCGCTGGGAACGGCCCGGTAACGCTCGGCGAAAAACCGCCAATGATGCGTCGCCGCCGCGAGCGCCTTCTCCATCGACTCTCGCGGACTGTCGAAAAGCAGGAACGGCTCCAACTCGCGGCCGTTGACGCAGTAGCCCGGGATCCGGTGGAGGCACAGATTGATATGCACACCGTGCTGCCGGCCGTACTCGATGGCTTGGTCGACCGGCGCGAGCGCCCGCTCGTCGATGTTCATCCAATCCTGGCGGTTCGTCCAAGCCCAGTAGGACAGCGGGAGCCGGGCAAAGTAGAAGCCCCATGCAGCCATCCATTCAAAGTCGGATTCGCGCAGAGCCACGCCGTGTTGGTCGGCCGCCAGTACCGGGAGGTTGAAGCCGCGCCAGCGCGGGATGCGCGGCTGCCCGCCCGACCCTGGTGCCGTCACTGCTGCCGCGGCCATGGGGCGGGACGACAGCAGCAGACCGGCGGTCGCCGCCGACGACAAGCCAAGGAAGTCACGTCGATTCATCATGCCTTGGAAGAAGAGTCAGGGCGATCACGTCAAGGGGCGACTCGCAGAACAAGCCGGGTGGTGGCAGGGAATCGCTGTGTACCATCGTCATTGCCTTGGCGTGTCGGAAATATGGGCCGGCGCCGCCGCTCCCAAGGTGGCATCAAGGCGGCTGAGCAGCTCCAGGCAGGCTCTCCCATCGTGGTAGGGGCATTTCCAGAGGCTGACCTTGTCACGCGAAAGAACGGTGCCGTCGCGGGCCAGGAGGTTGTACCACTCGCCGTGCGTCGGGTCGACCACGTGGGTCGCGATGAAATCCCAGCTGTGCATGGATGCCTGGAGAAACCGGGGATCGCCGGACAGTTGGTAGGCGTTGAAAAAGCCGGTCGCCGCCTCCGCTTGTTGCCACCATTCTTTGTGCGTGTTCGTCAGGCCCGTGGGCCCGGCTTCCGACAGCAGTCCGCCGTCAGTGTCCACGCCTTCGGCCAGCGTGGCCCGGGCGACTTCCACGGCCACGGCGCGGGTCCGCGCGATCAAATCGTGATCGCCCAGCACCTCGGCAGTCTCGGTGAGCAGCCAGCTGAATTCGATGTCGTGACCGAACGAGATGCCGTCGGAGCGCGGCGTCCAGTCTTCGCCAAGAAACAACCGCAGGTGGTGGTTGGCGGGATTGAGGACGCACGTCAGCATCACGTCCACGAGGTCGTGCAGGTTGCCGCGCAACTCCGGATCGGGCCAGACTCGCAGCAGGTTCGCGTAGGCCTCCATCACGTGCAGAAGGGTGTTCTGGGACTTTGGGGCCGGGCTGACGAAGCTCCGGCTCGAGTTGGACAGCCGCTGCCAATCCCGGGTGAACTCCTCGAAATAACCGCGGTGCGCCAGATCGTGACCGTAGGACTCGACCGTGCGATACAGCGCGATCGCACGATCAAGCGGCGCCCGGTCGCCCGTGGCGCGGTGATATTCCGCCAGCGCGTAGATGCCGAATGCCTGGCCGTAGATCACCTTGCGGGTTTCCAGCGGTTTGCCGTCGGCGGTGATGGACCAGAACAGCCCGCCCTGCTCCTCGTCCCAAAATCTCGTCAGCAGGTCGTCGTAGGCCCAGCGCGCCATCTCGAGGTACGCCGGATCCTGGTAGTGCCGGTAGGCGGCGGAGAAAGTCCAGAGGATGCGCGAGGTGAGCAGGGCGCCGCGCGGCTCGTTCTCCTTCACGACAAGATCGTTGCTGATTTCTCCGTAAAAGCCCCCGCGCTTGCGGTCCCGCGTGTGCTGCAGCCAGAACGGGAGGATGTCGTTCTTCAATTCGGCTTCGACGCGGGCGGAATAGGTGCGGAGCAAAGCTGGATCCACCGACAACCCGCCGTCGGTTTGAGCGGACGGGGCAGGAGCAGGGGTCGGGCCATTTGCGCCCATCGGCGCCGGCGACGGTTCACCGGCGTGGAGCGCGACCACGCCGAACGCGGCCAAAACCAAGGGGAAGCGCAGAGGCATCATGGGCGTGGAGTCTTGTCCGGCATTTCACGCGGCCGCGAGACTGAAAGGCACGGTGGTTCCTCCGTGGGCCTCGCAGGCGGGCGAAAGGCGCCGGGTCATGTTTTTTCTGCCTTTGAGGGGGCTGGGCGGATTCTCCGGCACCAGCCGCTCCCTTTTCACGGGGGCACGAAGGGATTTGTCGGAGGGCACGGATTCATTCATGGTGACCGGTTCTGATGGCCGAAACAGCCAAGTCCGCGGCCCGTCGCCATCGCGGTCTCGCCGCGATGCTGGCCGCGCTGTCGGCGGTCGGTCCGTTTTCCATCGACGCCTATCTGCCGTCGATGCCGGAGATCGGCCGCACGCTCAATGCGTCGCCGCTGCTGGTGCAGCAAACGCTGACGGCGTACATGGCGCCTTTCGCGCTCATGGCGCTCTGGCACGGCGCCGTCTCGGATGCGCTGGGGCGGCGGCGGGTGACGCTCGCAGCGCTCGCCCTGTTCTTCCTGGCCTCGGTGGGTTGCGCCTTGGCCTGGAGTATCGAGAGTCTGCTGTTTTTCCGGACGATGCTATGATGGCCGGGGCCGGCATGGTCGTGGGCCGCGCCATTGTGCGCGACGTGCTGGATGGCGCCGAGGCCCAGCGACTGATGTCCCAGATCACGCTGGTCTTCGCGGTGGCGCCGGCAGTGGCGCCGGTACTGGGCGGCTGGCTGCACGTATGGTTCGGCTGGCGGGCGGTGTTTGCCTTTCTCGTCTTGTTCACGGGAGGCGTGTGGCTGGTCTGCTGGCGGTCGTTGCCGGAGACGCTGCCCCGGGAACGGCGCCAGCCGATGAACCCGGGTTTCCTGCTCCATTCCTACTGGCGGGTGCTGCAGTCGGCGCCCTTTGTCGCGCTGATCTTCGCGGTCACGTTCAATTTTGCCGCGGTGTTTCTCTACATCGTGTCGGCGCCGGTCTTCCTGATCCGGCACCTGCATGTGAGTGAGACCGGCTTCCTTTGGTTGTTCGGCCCCTCCACGCTCGGCATCGTGACCGGCGCCTGGCTGTCCGGCCGGGCGGCCGGCCGCATCACGCGGCGCCAGACGGTTGGGTGGGCCTATGGGATCATGATCGTGGCGGTGGTGGGCAATGTGCTCCTCAACCTGCTCGTGCCGCCGGGGCTGCCGTGGAGCGTGCTGCCCATTTTCGTCTATTTCACCGGCTCGGCGCTGGCGATGCCCAGCCTGACGCTGATGGCGCTCGACCTGTTCCCGGAACAACGCGGGCTCGCCGCGTCCTGCCAGAGTTTTGTGCAGACGACCGGCAACGCCGTCACCACGGCGGTGGTGGCGCCGCTGGTCTGGGCCACGACGCTCACCCTCGCCGCAAGCCAGGCGGTGATGCTGGCCGTGGGCTTTGCCGCCTTTCTCCTCTACCTGCGCATGGTCAGATTCCGGCCGGCCACGGTTGACGCGGGATTGGCGTCGTCATAGCAGGAGGCATCCATGCCGGAAATTTCCGACCACCACGGCTGGCGCTGGCCCGCGCTCATGCTGCGGAAACTGGAGGCGCCGATTCTCGCCCTCGTGCTGGGCGCGGTTCCGCCGATCGCGGGATTGCTCGCAGGGTGGTGGGGTTCGCTGGTGTGGCGGTCGTCGGAGACGTGGATGGCCCGCAGCGCGCTCGCAGGTCTCGGCGCCGGCCTGGTGGTCGACGTGATCTTCCTGAGAAAATGGGTCCGCCGCCGGCAGGCGCTGTCGTGGGTGGCCTGGCTGGGCATCTTCCTGTTCTATTTCGGTGGGGATGTTTGGATTCTTCATGGGCGTGCCGTTGTTCAACGTGGTGCTCGCGCTGCCGGCGGGACTCGTCGTGGGGGGCAAGCTGGCCCTGCTGGCGCGCGACGTCGATCGCGACCGGCGCATTACCCGGTGGGCGTGCCTCTGCACCACCGCGATGCTGGCCGTGGTCTGCGCGGCCTCGGCCACTATTGCCTTGGTCAGCAGGAGCACCGCGACCGACCTCCAGCGTCTGCTGCATCTCGGTTTTGTGATCACGCCAGCGCACATCGTCGGCCTGATCGTGATCGGCGGCGGCGCACTGCTGACCCTGCAATGGGTGCTCACCGACCGGATCGCCCGCTGGACGCTGCGCGGCTGGCAGATTTCACCGACGAGCGGGTAGGCGGGCCCGGGATTATTTTTCGGCTCCGAACACGCTGTAGCTGTGGGGCAGGAGGTGCACGTCGAAGGACATGCGCTTGCTCCCGTCGTCCAACCGGCGCGGCCAGCGGCTCGCCGGCGCTTCCTGGCCGGTGAGCATCGCGTCCGTGACCAGATCGCGCAGCCGGGTGAAACCGCCGGACACGGAGACCTTCACATCGGCTTCGCGGTCCAGGTACGACTCGACGATGAAGGTGTGGTTGTCGTACGCGAACAGCGCGACCTGGCCGGGACCGTCGATCCGGACGAAGAAGCTCTTCATCACGACGTCCTTGATCGCGCCCGTTACCTCGGGCGGCAGACGGTAGAGGTGATGGAAATTGTCGGGAATGGTCCAGACGTACAGGACGCCCTTGCCGTAACGATCCATGATCAGGAGGGGATAGCCCACGTCGTCCGACATGGCGCTGACGAGCGCCCAGGCGTCATTGGTGAGAAAGCGGATTTCCGGGAAGAGAATCTGCCGGGCCCGGGCGTCGCCGCCCAGGCCGGTCCGGTTCCCCGAGCCGAAACCGGTCGAATAGCCGTCGGCGATGATCCGGCGGTCGGTGGATTGGAGTTCGACGATGTCCTCGATGCCCTTGCCCTGCAATGCGCGGAGCAGACCCGAGGTGATGACGACGGACTTGCCGGCGTCGAGCTGGCCCTTGATTTTGGCGACGAGGTCGGGATCGAATTTCGCCGACTCGGTCAGCAGCACCACGTCGGCGTCGGCAGGAAAAGACGGATGGAGATCAATGGGAATGCCGATCATGCCGAGATAATTGTGGAGGAAGTCCTCGCCGGTGGAATGGTGGGGCTTGTAGCTTTTGATACCGATGGGCTGTCCGAGCTTGCCGAGGAAGGCATCGACCTGCGCCAGGGAATAGCCGGCGACACGGGCCATGGTGGGACTGGATGAGCCGGCGGGTGCGCCGGGCGGGCGGTAATCGAGCATCTGCTGGTACTCAAAACTGGTGGGCAGCTTTTCCCAGGCCGACCGGTCGCCAGGGCGAATGGGCTGCAGCAGCGCCATCCAGTTGAATAGCGTCATCTCCGGCGCCTTGGCGAACATCGTGTTCCAGAGCTGCTCGGCGTAGCGGTCGAGGTACGGCACGCTGAACGTGTCCACCCAGCCGCCGCCGTTCCGGCCCGGCGCGATGTTTTCGAAGTAGCGGAAGATCTGGTAGCTCTCGTACTGCTGCAGGAACTGGTCGGTGATGACCGGGTCCCGCGTCTCGGTGCCGGTGTAGATGCCGTCGAAAATCCGCGGCTCCTGCTCGAGATCGAAGCCCAGCCCCTGGAAGTGCTCGTACCAGTTGGGGAATTTGATGACGACCTTGGCCTGAGGATTTACGGCCTTGGCCGGACCCACGATCAGGTTTTGCGCCGCCTCGTCCATCAGATCCAGCCGGTACCGGGTCCAGGTCCGGCTACCCTTCGCGGCGACATCGGAGGCATACTTGGTGGTGACGAAGAAAAAGTCGTCGAGAATGATTTCGCCGAAATGCCGGGCCGTCATCTCCATGATGCCTTTGACGAACGCCCGGTCCTCCGGGTTGGTGTAGCAGAACGACCGGAACTGGCTGGAGTTGTTGTCCGAGAAAGTCACGCCGCCGGCCGCGCGCACACCACGATCCTGGAAAAACTTCTTCACCTTATCCAACAGCTGTTCATCGGCCACCCGCCGGTCGCGTTCGGATTCGATGTAGACCTTGTCCACCTTCACCTGGCGGCTGATCGTCTCCCATTCGCTCCGCAGGGTCTCCGGGTTCTCGAAGCGCTGGACCGCGCCGACAGGGATGTAGATGGCCACGGCGAAATTCTGATAGTTGTCCGCGGCGCAACCGACGGCTGGGATCACAAGGCCATAAAGCAATTTCCAGAGGAGGGAGCGAGCGGAATGGAGCAATGTTTTCATGGGGTGGTTGGCAGTAGCGGGCTTTGCGACCGCCATCGGAATCCCGGTGCGATCGCAAGCGGAATCAACCGGTCCCGAGGGCGATGCCGGGCAGGATGAGGCCATGACCCGGATCTTCAAGTCTTCAACGTTCCGGCAGCAGCCCGGCGCCGAGATCGCGGCCGTTCCGCCTCAGATGCGCCGTGCTCCAGCGGGCGGCCAGCCACAGCGCTGCGGGCCCGCGCCGGTCGTCAGCAGCGTCTGGCATGACGCAGGAAGCGCCTCAGGGGATGGATGAAGCGGGCGCCGGCGGAAGCGCCTGCAGGCGTTTCAACATGTCGCGCGCCGCGTCGAAGTGCGGTTCGATCCGCACCGCCTGCTCAAACTGTCGTCCCGCTTCCTGCACCCGGCCCAGCTGGAGCAGTGCATTGCCCAGGTTGTAATGCGCCTCGGCATAGTCGGGCCTGAGCCGCAATGCCTCCCGGTACTGGTCGACGGCTTCATCCAACCGGCCCTGCTGGGCGAGGGCGATGCCGAGGTTGCAGTGCGCGCCGGGAAAATTGGGGCCGAGTTGCACCGCCTGCTCGAGGTGCGCCACGGCCTCGGGCAGTTTGCCGGCTTGGGCCAGCGCGATGCCCAGGTTGAGCTGGGCCCCGAGATGCTTGGGGTCGATGCGGACCGCCTCGGCGTACTGCGCCGTGGCTTGGTCCGTCCAGCCGATCCGGGCCAGAGCCAGCCCGAGATTGAAGTGGGCATCCGCCATCTGGGGATTGATCCGCAACGCGCGCTGGAGGCACTCCACCGCTTCCGCCGTGCGATCCGATTGATACAGAGCAACCCCGAGATCGCACTCGGCTTCAACGTAATCGGGCTTGAGTCGCAGCGCCTCCTGATAGTGAGGAATCGCTTCCGCCACCCGGCCCAGCTTAAAGAGGGCGACGCCCCATTCGTAGTGGGCCTCCGGCAACGTCGGCATAAGCTGCACGGCCTGCGCGAAGTGCGCCAGGGCCTCCTCGGGCCGGCCCATCAGGATCAACGTGAGGCCCAGCTGGTAGTGGGCCGGATAGAAACGCGGGTTGATGCGAAAAGATTCCGCAAATTGCGCCGCCGCTTCCGTCAGATGGCCCATGTCGGCCAGCGGCAATCCTATGTTGTAATGGATGGAGGCGAGGTTCGCATTGAGGCGGAGGGAAACCTGGTAGTGTTGCATCGCCTCCCGCAGGTGGCCGCGTTGGTAAAACGCCGTCCCAAGGCTGCTCTGGGCGATGGCGCTGTTCGGAGACTTGTCTACGGTGTCCTGCCACAACGTCAGGTCGCTGCGGTAAACTGTGTTGCGCTGCTCGGTCAGCACTCCGGCGGCCAGCGCCAGTGCCAGGAAAGGGGCGAGTGCGGGCCGCCCGAATCGTGCCACCGCCACGCCCACCACCAGCGCGATCACCGCCGCCAGCGGCAGATACATCCGGTGCTCCACGATCATTTGGATCGTTCCGGGCACGAGGCTGGTCGGAGCGAGGATGGCGAAGAACCACGCGCCTAGGAACCCCCCCACCGGCCAGCGCCAAAGCGCCACCAGAGTCGCCGCTGCCAGGGGGAGGACGACCAAGGCGTAGGGCGCCGCGTCCCGGAGACCCATCCAGAACGTACCGTATTCAAACACCAGCGGTTGCGGCCAGATTGATTGCTTCAGGTACCGCGCGACCGCCTCGAATTGCGTGAACCAGTACGCCCATGGCGAGATGCCGACGTTGAAACCCGCCGTGCCGCCACGATTCCACCCGGTGCCGGACACCAGCAGAACCAGCGGCACCCACGTGGCCGCGAGGCTGAGATGCAGCCAGCGCCGGCGCCGCCAGGCCTCGCGGAAGGATCCGGCCACAAAGGTCCGGTCATAGAGCAACACCAACACGGGCGCCGTGGCCGTCACCTCCTTGGTGCCAACGCCGAGCAGGCAGGCCACCACCGTGAGCACCTGCCAGCGCAACGGGCGGGGTGCCTCGACCGCCCGGATGAAACAATAGAACGTCAGCAAATAGAATAGACCCATCAGCGACTCCGTCCGCTGGATGATGTAAGTTACCGCCTCGGTTTGCAGCGGATGCAGGGTCCACAACATCGCCACGGTGAGCGCGACGGGCAGGGCCGCCGTCCGGGGCCGCTCGACCCGACCGAAGGCCAGCGTGCGGCGCACGATGCCAAACAAGGTCAACCCGGCGAGGACGTGAATGACCAGGTTGAACGCGTGGTAGCTCCAGACGTTCGTGCCGCTCACCGCGTAGCAGATGGCGAGGGACAGGTTGAGCGTTGGCCGGCCGCTGACGGTGATGCCGTAGTCCGCGCGCGGGGTAAGCACGTCCCAGATCGGCCAGAGATGTCGGATCGACGGATTGTCGAAGATCGATGGCGTGTCGTCGAAAAGGAACGGAACCGAGAAGGTGTTATGGTAGGCGGCGAGCGTCGCCAGCGCCAGAACGGCGGCGCAGCCGAATATCGCCCCGCGCGAGGGCCGGGCAGCTGATGGCGTGAGGGGCGGGGGAGGCATGACGGGCGGCAGGACTGGGATGGTGCGTTCAGCCCAACCCTTGGCGGATTTCAGTGGAGAGTTGATGGAGGCCGCCGGCGGTGAGGATGAGCCCCGGTCCGATGACGCGCAGGGCGTCAACGATCCGGACGGGGGGAGCGGACGACGGGGACGCTGGCATCACGCCGACGCTAGCGATGGTGGGAAAACCGGGTCAAGGCCGCGGAAGCCCGAAAATCTTTTGCATCGGCCCGGCCCAACAGACAGGCTGATAGATCAAGCCATGAAACCACCCCGTCATTCGGTGCTTGGATTGTTGGCGCTCGCTTTGACGGCCGCCCAGGCGGTGGAGCGTCTGCCGATCGAGGATTTCTCCCGCGAGCCCACGACGGCCCGGGCCCAGCTTTCTCCGGACGGCAAGCGCCTCGCCTTCATCCGCGAATACCTGGGCAAGCCGGCACTGCACTTCGCCGACATCGATGAAAACCGGGTGTCGCGACTCGATCTGGGCGAGGCGACATTGTTGAATAACGCATCGAAGCAGGTGGGGAGCTTTGCGTGGATCAGTGACCGTCGGCTGGTGATCACCACCGTCGTATGGGATTATCTCCTCTATGGGGTGATCGCAACGGATTGGGACGGGAGCCACGGGGTCCCCCTAGGTGGATACGAGGACAATCAGATCAACATCCACATTTCCAAGCAGTATTTTATGGAGATCATCCACCGGTTTTATGACAAGGATCAGACAGTCCTGATGCTCGACCGGCACGAGGGTGACGTGGGCAGCCAGAACCGGCCGGATATTCTGCGCGTGGACACCATGTACGGCACGGCAAGCGTGGCGCTCAAGAATCCGGGCGAGGTGGCGACGTGGGGCGTGGATGCCAACGGTGTGGCGCGCCTGGGAATCCTTTCCCACGGCGAATTGTCCGGTGCCATCTACCGCGAAAATGAAGCGTCGCCCTGGAAAACGATCCTGCCGTTGAAAAACCGGACCGGCCAGATGCGCGCGATCGGGATTGACGCTGTGAGCGGCAAGCCCTTGGTCGAAGCGCTGACCGTGGAAAAACGCTGGACGATTTTTCCGCTGGATCCGGCCACGGGGACAATGGGAACGCCGCTGCTGGCGGATCCGGAATATGACATCGTTCCGAGCAACACCCTGGGTTTGGAGGTGGATGGCATCCCTCTGGCAGCCCCGATCTTTTCCCCGAGGGAAGAAGCGCTGCTGGGCATCCGTTACGTGACCGACGCGCCGCGGGTCAAGTGGTTCGACAAAGGTTTTGCCACCTATCAGGCGGCGCTGGACCGGGCGATGCCTGACACCGTGAACGTGTTTGTCAATGCGTCGCTGGATGGCAGGCGGATGCTCTGGCTGGCCTTTTCGGACCAGAATCCCGGGGTCTATATGCTGCTCGATCTGGAGAAGCACAAGCTCACCCCCGTGGCTCCGCGCATGGGTTGGATCAAACCAGCGCAGATGGCGCCGATGCTCTCAATCAAATACCAGGCACGCGACGGCATCACCATCCACGGTTTCCTGACCGTGCCCGTCGGCCACCAACCCAAAGATTTGCCGCTGGTCGTGATGCCGCACGGCGGACCGTGGGTGCGCGATGTCTGGGCATTCGACCCCCTGGTGCAATTGCTGGCCAACCGCGGCTATGCCGTGCTGCAGATGAACTACCGCGGATCTCCCGGCTACGGTGAAGAACTTTTCGAGAAGGCCCACCGACAAATCGGGAAGGCCATCCAGGACGACATCGAGGATGCCACCCGCTGGGCCATTGCCGCCGGGGTGGCCGACCCGAAGCACATTGCCATCATGGGCGCCAGCTACGGCGGCTATTCGGCGCTTTTCGCGCTGGGCCGCAATCCGGAGCTTTATCGCTGCGGAATCTCGCTGGCCGGGGTGACCGACTGGCCGGCCATCTACGACGATCGGCGCGGCGACCCAGATTACAAGGACGCCAACCAGTATTGGCGTCGGGAAATTGGCAATCCCGACAAGGATCTGGAGATGCTCAAGGCCATCTCGCCGGTCAACTTTGCGGAGAAGATCACCGCGCCGGTGCTGGTCATCCAGGGCAAGGATGATCATATCGTGCCGCGAGAGCAGGCCAAACTGATGATCTCTGCCTTGGGAAAAGTCGGGCGGACGCCGGAAAGCCTCTTCATTTCCGACCTGGGGCATACCTACGGCAACGCGCAGCAGCGGCTGCAGATTTTCCAGGCCATCGACGCGTTTCTGGGAAAAAACCTCGGGCCGGGGGTGCAATGACGGCGGGACTGTGACGGATGCGACCTGATCCGAAACCGCCGTGGTGGCGAACGCCCCTTTTTGCCGTGCTGGTGATCGCGGCGGGCGGGCTGCTGGCGTATCACAACAGCTTCGCGGTCCCTTTTGTGTTCGATGACGAGCCGTCGATTATCTCGAATCTGTCGATCCGGAGCCTGTGGCGCGCGTGGTCGCCGCCGGTGAACGGCGGCATCACCGTCGCCGGCCGGCCGGTCTTGAATTTCACGCTGGCGGTGAACTATGCGATCAGCGGAACGGACCCGTGGAGTTACCACGCGCTGAATCTCCTGATTCACATCGCCGCCGGCGTGGTGTTGTTCGGGGTGGTGCGCCGTACGCTGCTCCAGCCGGTGCTAGCGCCGCGCTTCGGCACGCATGCGTTCGAAATCGCGCTGTTTGCAGCGGTGCTGTGGACGGTGCATCCGCTGCAAACGGAGTCGGTGACCTACGTCGTCCAACGGGCGGAGTCGCTGACGGGGTTGTTGTTTCTGCTGACGCTGTGGTGCTTCATCCGTGCGAGCGAACCGGGGAGGGCGACGCGGTGGCGCTGGGGGGCGTTTGCGGCCTGTCTCGCGGGAATGGCGACGAAGGAAGTGATGGTCGTGGCGCCGCTCGTCGTGCTGCTTTACGACCGCACGTTTGTGGCCGGGAGTTTTCGCACGGCGTGGCGCGAGCGGCGCGGTCTGCACCTGGCGCTCGCCGCGACGTGGTTGATCCTCGGCTGGCTCGTGATGAGTGCGGGCGGGCGCGGTGGCACGTTTGAGCTGCTCGATCCGCGCGCGTGGTGGCGCTACGACCTCACGCAATTTGTCGCCGTGGTTCGCTACCTGCGGCTGGCGGTGTGGCCGCATCCGCTCGTGATCGACTACGGCACGTTTTGGATCGAGCGTCCGCTCGCGATCCTGCCGCACGTGGTGATCATCGCGGCGCTGCTGGCGGCGACCGTGGTCGCGTTGGTGCGCTGGCCGGGGTGGGGATTTCTGGGCAGTTGGTTTTTTGTCATCCTTGCGCCGAGCAGCGTGCTGCCGGGCACGATTCAGATGATCGTCGAACACCGGATGTATCTGCCGCTGGCGGCGCCGGCGGTGATCGCGGCGACAGCGGGCTATTGGTGCTTGGGCAGGGGGAAAGGCGCGGTGATTCTTGCGGCCGTCGCGATTGCGCTGACCGCGGCGACCGTGCGCCGCAATCAAGACTACGTGAGCGCGATCAGGCTCTTCGAGGACACGGTGGCGAAGCGCCCGGGCAACGCCCGGGCGATGGCGCTGCTCGCGGATTATTACCGGCGTGCCGGAAAATTGGAGCCAGCGCGGCAGTGGCTCGAGCGGTCGCTCGCGCGGGAACCGGGCGTGCCCGCGGTGTTGAACAACCTCGGCACGGTCTGCCAGGAACTCGGCGACCATGAGAAAGCCGCCGCGTATTTTCGAGCGGCGCTCGCGCTCCAGCCGACCGACGCGACGACGCTGAACAATCTAGGCAACGCCCTGATTCTCGCGGGGCACGCGGCCGAAGGCATCGCGCAGTTGGAGGCGGCGTTGAAAATCGCGCCTGATCTGGCGCTGACGCGCGCCAACCTGGCGAATGCGCTCGCGGAAAACGGGTGCATGACGGAGTCAGCGGGACAGTTTGAAATCTTGCTGAAGGCGCGGCCCGACGACGCAGAGGCACATGCGAGCTATGCGAGGGTGCTGCAGGCGCTGGGGCGGCGCGCCGAAGCGATGGCGGAGTTGGAGGCCGCGGTGCGTTTGCAGCCGGGGGATGCCGATCTGCACAACCAGTTGGGCACGGCGCTCGGGCGCGCCGGAAAAGTGCGCGAGGCGTTGGCGCAATTCGAGGAAGCCCTGCGGCTGAACCCGACGCACGAGGCGGCCCGCCAGAACGCGGCCCGCGCGCGAAGAATGCTGGGAGGCAACTGACGGCGTCCGCGCCGACCGGCCAGGGCAAGCTGTCCGCTTCAGGGCGCGAATCCGGGGCGGAAGCCCATGGCCCGCCAAGTCGGCTTGTGCCGTCCGAAACGAATCTTGCCATCCGCAATGCCCCCATCCACGAAGTTTCCCTCCCGAACCGTGAATCCGTCCATCCTCCTCCGCTTCCGTTCGCAAGACTGGTGGCTGGCCGTGGCCGGGCTGTCCCTCGGAGTCCTGGCCTTCAATCTCGCCATGGTCTTCCGCGCGCCCCTCTGGCTCGACGAGGCACACACCTACTGGGTGATTCGCGACGGATTCCAACCCATTTTCGGCAAGCTCGCGCAAGACGTCCATCCTCCGCTGTATTTTTGCCTGACCTCGTGGGTGACTTTCTTTCTGGGAATCGAGCTTTGGGCCTTGCGCTTCCTGTCCGTCCTCGCCGCCGCCGCAACCGTCCCGGTCGTCTATTGGACGGCCCGTGCCTTCGTCAGCCGGCCGTGGGCCTTCGGGGCCGCGCTGTTCGTGGCGACCCATCCGCTCTTCGACTACTATGCCTTCGAGGCGCGCAGCTACGGGCTGTTTTTGCTGCTGCTGACGGCGGCCCTCGGGACGGTTTTCCGCGCCGCCGCTCCCGGCTCCAGCCGGTGGACATGGGGTGCCTTGGTCGCATTATCCGTGCTGCTGCTCCAGACCGACAACCTCGCGGTGTTCGTGCTTCCGCCGCTGGTGCTGACGGGGGCGCTGCTGGCCGGAGAACGCTGGCGCCCGGTGGGGCTCCGGTTGCTGGGCGCCCAGGCGGTCGCGTTTGCCGCCTATCTGCCGTGGTTTCTGACCGCCGTTCGCGCCGAGGGTGGTGTCGCCTGGATCGCGGATTTTTGGGCGGGATCCATCAAATGGATGGGGCCCATCCGTTCCTTGCTCGGTTTTGGCGTCGCTGCTGAGTATCCGCAGTACCTTGGCCCGGCCGGGGCGATCAAAAGCCTGCCGGTCGCAGGCGCCGTGCTGACGGGAATTCTGCTGCTGGCCAGCCTGGCCTGGCCGCGCGGGCGTCCGGCCGGGGAATCCGCCCTCGGGCCACAGCCCAGGGTCGCCCTGGCTCTTTGGCTGGGTGTGGGATCGCTCGTGCTCCTCTGGGCGTACTCCTGGATCCGCCACCCCATCTATCTGGTGGGCCGATACGACCTCGTGGCCTTTCCCTTCGCCGCGCTGCTTTTTTGCCTCGGAGCCCGATCGATCGGCGAAAGACTGCGGCGGCCGGCCGTAGGCGGGGCTTTGCTGGCCCTATGCGCCGCGATCAACGTGTCCGGAACCACGCAGCTGTGGACGAAAATCGATGCCAACGCCCCGCCGCACGAGGAGATCGTGGTGAACTATCTTACCGCCAGGGGAGGAGGCCGGGGCGACCTGGTCATCACCCGGGGGCACATCGCATTTCTCATCCTGCGTTATGCCTTCGACCGCGCCGGCCTGAACTCGGAGTTCATGCCATATCCGGCGGCGGTCGGAATTCATCCGGGATGGTACGATGCGGAGATCTTCCTGCGCGACCCCGCCCGGCTGGAGGCCGATGCCGGGCAGATTGCGCATCGGGTGGCGGAAGCACTGGCGGAGGGCCGTCGCGTCTGGCTACTCGACGACGGCGATGCGCGGGTGGACAACCTGCTGATTGCGGCTCTCGCCCGGATCGCACTTCCCGACGCGGCGAACTCCGCCCCCGCGCTGCGAGTTTTTTCCCTCCGGCCCCGCTAGGGCCTGTCTTCAGACGCCAAACGTGAGCCAGCCGGGGGCGGCGGTGGGTAACAGGAAACCGGGATCATGGTTCGCTGGTTTTCGTCGCGGATGACGGTGCGGCGGTAGCGTTTGATGCGGGCAAGGAAGTTTTCCACCGCATGGCGCGGCCATAAAGACGCCGGCTGAAGCGGCTGGGCCAGCGCAACACCGCTCCACTCCAAAGCCCGGTTACCGACGGTTTGAAGACCGGCCGTGGCAGCAGGCCGGGCGGGGAAGAGCAACCGAATTGACGCGGCCGCGCGTTCGCTTATTCAAAGTTTTGAAATGAAGCGCTATCTGCTCCATGCGCTCGCTGTCAGCATCGCGGTCCTCGGACCACTGGCCGTCGGTTGCTTCGCCGACCCCCGGGTGATCGTCAGCGCGACCGCGGCCCCCGAATACACGCTGCACAAATATGGGGACGGAAAAACCAAGCCGGAATCCTATGTGGTCATGCAGGGGCATTACTTTGAGGGCGGCATCGTCGACAAGTCCATTGAACAAATACCCTTCCGGCGCATCACGGAGATTCTCGCCCCGGAACTGGCGCAGCGGCAGTACTGGCCAGCCAAGAATATCAAGGACGCCGATCTCCTCATTGTCGTGCATTGGGGCACGACGGTGCCCCCGGTTCCCATGCTGGAGATGAGGGCCCAGACCTCGCCGGTCCCGGAGACCCCCCGTACCCAGGCGAAAATGGGAATAAGGCCGGAGTCCGCCGGAAGCAAAGGAAGTGGCGACTTCGTTTCGGCCCTGCTGGATGAGCAATCACTAACGAAGGAGGATACCAAGCTGCTCTATTTCGCAGCCCTCGAACAAAACACCGACAACATGTCAAACGAGGCGTCATATGCGCGCATCTTTCAGTTGCTCGGCTATACGCAGACCCTGAGCGACCCTGCGTTGGACGCCACGACAAGGGACACACTCTACACCGATGTCGGTCAGGAGCGGTATTTCATCATTCTCAAGGCCTACGACCTGCACGCGCCCACCCGCGACGAGCGGAGCCGTGCCGTCTGGACGCTGCACCTCAATATGAGCTCGCCGGGCAATGATTTTCGCACGGCGCTCGACCGCATGAGCGTGGCGGCCATGGACTACGTTGGACGTTCAACTGACGGGGTGGAGACCGTCCGCCCACCGCGCGAAGGCAAGGTCGAGATCGGGCCCTTGGTGAGCCACGGCGTGGCAGAGTAAGCGAGGGGGGGCCGCCCCGCCCGCTGCGCGCCAGCAGCAGGCCGGGCCCGCCGGGTCGGCCCGGCCGGCCGGGCCGGGAAAGAGCAACCGAATTGACGCGGCCGCGCGCTTCCTCAATCTGGACGTCACCTTGACGCGCCATCTACCCCATGCGCTGTTCGCCGGCATCGCGATTCTTGTTCCGCTGGCCGACGTCTGTTGCCTGGCCGATCCGAGCGTGATCGTCAGCGCCACCGCGACCCCCGAATACACGCAGCGCAAATATGGGGACGGAAAAACCAAGCCGGAATCCTATGTGGTCATGCAGGGGCATTACTTTGAGGGCGGCATCGTCGACAAGTCCATTGAACAAATGCCCTTCCGGGGCATCGCGGAGGTTTTCGCCCCGGAACTTGCGCGACGACAATACTGGCCGGCCAAGGACCCCAAGGACGCCGATCTCCTCATTGTCGTGCACTGGGGCACGACGAAGCCCAAGGCGTCGACGATAGAGATGACGGCCCGCACCTCGCCCGTCCCGAATCTCTCCGCCATCAGGGCGGACAAACAGGTGAGGATAGAGGCGGCTGCCGCGGATTCTGCGCACAACATCGGCCCGTGGATGTTGGCGGGGCAAAACAACGAGGATACCCGGCAGCTTAACAATGAGCTCCTCAGCCAACTTAGCGACCAAATTACGAACGACTACTCGTCGGCGAACACCGCGCTGTTGCTCGGATATACGAAAGACCTGCGCAAATACGGCGCGCGGGTGATGATGCCCGCGGAAGAGTATTCGCTCCGCCTCGACCTCTGTCAGATGCGGTATTTCATCATTCTTCGAGCCTACGATCTGCACGCGCCCACCCCCGCCGGGCGGAGCCGTGCCGTGTGGACGCTGCACCTCAATGTGAGCTCGCCGGGCAATGATTTCCGCACGGCGCTCGACCGCATGAGCGCAGCGGCCGGAAGCTACGTCGGACGTTCCACCGACGAGGTGGAGACCGTCCGGCAGCCGCTGCGCGAAGGCAAGGTCGAGATCGGTCCGCTGGTGATCCTCGGCGAGGCCAAGTGAGCGGCCAGGGCAGCGCCGCGCGCGCGGTCGTTGCTCCGCCGCAGCGTGCGTTACGGTTTCTGCTGTCTCGGCACGGGACAGCTTTTCCGGCTGGCCAATGCGAGGTCCGCTGAAAGTGACCACAGTTGAATTTACTATCCCCACCATCCAATCAGACAGATCCGCTTCGCTTGAATTCTTCCCGGAACCTGTTATCCGACTAGCCCCGAGCCACCGGCCATGCTTTCCTTCTCGCGCCCTTCCCGCCTTTTGTTGCTGGCGCTCTTCGCTGGCAGCGGCTGTGCGGCCCTGATCTATGAGATCGTCTGGTTCCAGCTTCTGGAACTGGTCATCGGGTCGACGGCGGTCTCGTTGGGTGTGCTGCTGGGAACTTATATGGGCGGAATGTGCCTCGGCAGTCTCGTTCTACCGCGCCTGCTTGGCGGGCGGCGGCGCCCGCTTTTCGTCTATGTCCTGTTGGAGCTGGGGATTGGGGTGAGCGGCCTGCTCGTGCTGTTGGTGATTCCATGGGCGGGGCGTTTTTACGTGGCATATGTCGGATACGGATTTGCGGGGATTTTGCTGCGCGGAACGATGTGCATGGTTTTTCTGCTTCCTCCCACCTTGCTGATGGGCGCGACGCTGCCGGTGGTCGCGCGGTGGTTGGATACCAGCCCGCAGGGTGTTTCCTGGATGGGGGGGCTCTATGCGGGGAACATTGCCGGGGCGGTGGCGGGCTGCCTGCTGGCTGGGTTCTATCTTTTGCGCGTTCATGACTTGGCGACGGCCACCTACGTCGCGGTGGCCATCAATGGAGTGGTGGCCTTGATCGGTTGGGTGCTGGCGAGCGGCGCGCAGCCCCTGCCTGCAGCCGTCCCCGTGGCGCCGGTTCGCCTCGCCCCAAGGACGGGGGTTGGAGCCGTGTATTCAACGATCGCGCTTTCCGGGCTGTGCGCGCTGGGGGCCGAGGTGGTCTGGACCCGCCTGATGGCGCTCATGCTCGGTGGATCGGTTTACACTTTCTCCGTGATCCTGGCGGTCTTTTTGACGGGACTGGGCCTCGGCAGCGGAACCGGGGCTGCCCTGGCCCGCGGGAAAATAGCGCCCCGTGCCGGGCTCGGATGGTGCCAGATGCTGCTGGCCGCCGCCATCGCCTGGGGTGCGTTTGCGATTGCCAAATGGCTTCCGTTTTGGCCGGTCGACCCGGCCCTGGCCCAAGAACCGTGGATTGGCATGCGGATCGATCTGGTGCGTTGCATTCTGGCTATTTTGCCGGCGGCAATCCTCTGGGGGGCAAGTTTTCCGCTGGCGCTGGCCGCGGGGGCTGCCGCTTCCCCGGCCGGCCAGGATCCCGCAAGGCTCGTGGGCAGAGTCTATTCGGCCAATACCCTCGGCGCGATCATCGGCGCGCTCGGATTCAGCTTGTGGGTCATCCCCGCCACCGGCACTCGCGGCGCCCAGCAACTCCTCATCGGGCTCACGGTCGGGGGGGGCCTGATCATGCTGGTGCCGCCCCTTTGGGCTCGGAGGGGAGATGATGCGACCCGCGGCGGATGGTCGCGGCCAGCACGGCGCCGGATCGGCGCCGGGGCGGTGCTGATCGCGACCGCGCTGGCGATCGGACTTGGGCTGGGCGTGCCGGAGCTTCCCCAGGCTTTGTTCGCCGTCGGCCGATTCACGTGGAAGAATCAGGATCTAAAAACCATCTATCTAGGCGAAGGAATGAACGCCTCCGTGGCCGTGACGGAGAGAACCGATGGATCGCGTGCGTTCCATGTGAGCGGCAAGGTGGAGGCGTCGACCGTGAAGGTGGACATGCAGCTGCAGCGGATGCTCGGGCACATTTCGCTGCTGCTTTCGACGCGGCCCCGTTCCGTGCTGGTGGTGGGATTCGGGGCGGGGATCACCGCGGGTTCGGTCGCCACTTATCCGGAGGTGGAAAGAATCGTCATCTGCGAGATCGAACCACTCATCCCCCGCGTCGTTTCGAAATACTTCGAGGAAGCCAATGGCAACGTCATGCAGGATAAACGAGTCGAGGTGGTCTATGACGACGGCCGGCATTTCATCCAATCCACGGACGAAAGGTTCGACGTCATAACCTCCGATCCGATTCATCCTTGGGTGAAGGGATCCGCCACGCTCTATACCAGGGAATACTTTGAAGCGGCGAAGCGGCATCTGAAGCCGGGCGGTGTGGTCAGCCAGTGGGTGCCGCTCTACGAGACCGCGCCGGACGTGGTGAAGTGTGAAATCGCAACCTTTTTGGAAGTCTTCCCGAACGCGACCATTTGGAGCACCGGTTTGCAGGGATTGGGATTCGATCTTGTCATAGTCGGTCGGGCGGAACCGGCCGGCCCGATCGAGGTGGATCGACTCCAGGAACGATTGAAACTTCCGGGTAATGCGGGAGTGGTCCGGTCGCTGCGCGAAGTGGGGTTCGACACGGTGATCGACCTCCTGGCTCACTATGCCGGCCGAGGGGCGGACTTGCGCCCCTGGCTGAAAGACGCAGAGATCAATCGCGATGTAAATTTGCGGCTGCAGTATCTGGCGGGCTTGGCAATGAACGAGCGTCAAGGCACATTGATTCACGACCAGATCCTGGCTTATCGGAAGTTCCCGGAGGATCTTTTTGCCGGCTCGGAAGCGGTGAAAGAAAATCTCAAGGAGACCATGCTGCGACCGATGGCCGCGGCGAACCCGGACTCCGGAAACGGGGCCTTGCTTTCCTACCGTGCGCAGGAATCTACCGCCTCCAACAACCGCGGGTATGCCCAAGCCAAGGCGGGCCAATGGCAGGAAGCCCTCGCAAGTTTCAAGGAAGCCCTGCGACTCGATCCGGATAACGCCGACGCTCACGCCAATCTCGGAAATGTCCTCCTCATGCAGGGGCAGATCAAGGAGGCCATCGCGCAATACGAGGAGGCGCTCCGGATCAGACCCAATGATGCCAAGCTTCGGGAGAGTCTCGATATCGCCCGGCAGGCCCGCTAGCCCAGTCTTTCGCAGCCCGAGCCGTCGAAGGCGGCTGCTTGCCCGGGATGTTGGTGACGTTGCCCTCGGAGACACCCGTTCCGAGGGCGTGTAGCGGAGGACCACCCGTTGCCAGCGCGCGTCACGTCGCATGATGCTGACGGGGCCATACGATGCCTGCGGCTGGGGCAGCGCCTCGCGCGCAGTTGGTCGATCACGTTGAATCACCTTCAATAACCGGGCTGGCCCAGCCGCTGCGACTCGAGATAGTGACGCTGCGCCTCCTCGGGGCGGCCGACGCGTTGCAAGACGACGGCAAGATCGAGATGCGCGGGGGCAAAATTCGGATCGATCTGCAACGCCTTGCGGTATTGCACGATGGCGTCCTCGTAGCGTCCGTGATCGGCGAGCGCGCGCCCGTAAGTGTGGAAGGCGGCGGCGGAATCCGATTTGAGTTGCAGCGAGCGTTCGAAGTGCGGCACGGCTTCGGGAAAACGGTTCGCCAGCGTCAAACCCAAGCCCCAATTCAGCTCGGCCTCGGCGTAGTCGGGCTTGAGCTGGACCGCGCGCTCGAAATGGGAAATGGCTTCGCCGACGCGGCCCTGCAGGGCGAGCGCCACGCCGAGATTGTAGTGCGCCTTGGGGTCACGCGGGTTCTGCCGCGAGGCCGTGGTGAAGGCGGCCAGACCTTCGTTGGGGCGGCCCAGCGCCATCAGCGCCAAACCGAGATTAACGTACCCCTGATCCAGGTTGGGTTGAAGTTGCAGCGCCCGTTGCAGGTGCGGCAGCGCCTCCCCGGGGCGGCCCAGCTTGGTGAGTTCATCACCCAGATTGTTCTCTGCCTCGGCGTTTCCCGGGTGAATCTGCAGCGACTGCTTGAAATGGGCAATCGCCTCTTCCGTTCGTCCGGCCCTGGCGAGCGCGATGCCGAGATTGTTGTGCGCCATCCAGCACGCGGGATTGCGGGCGATGGTCGTCTCATAGAGCGTGAAAACATCACGATAGATGCCGCTCTGTCGCCAGGTGAGCATGCCAAACGCCAGCAGCAAAGCTGCGGCGGCAACCCGGACGGTCCGCAGCGACGTGCGCGCGCCCATGTCCGCCAGCCCTGCGCCCACCGCGGTGAAAATGCCCAGGCAGGCAAGGTATTGAAAGTGATCCGCAACGAACGAGTAGAGGAACGGAAAAATATTCAGAAACCCGAGGACGGGGAAAAGCGTGCCGCCAAAAAACAGCGCCGCCGCCAGCGGCCCACGCCGGTGACGGCGCCACCACCAGAGCGCGCCGAGCGCGGCGATCGCCGCGAGCGGAAACAGATACTGCCACGCTGCCGTGGCAGAGATCGGCCAACGTGGATAAATGAACGCCAGATTGGCCGGCCAAAGAAGTTTGCCCAAATAAAACCAGACGACCCGTCCGGCAATGAGACCGCGTTCGACGGCACCCAGGGAGAAAGCGGCCGCCCTCGTCCGGATCACGAAGGTGTGCTCAACCCACGTCGTGAATAATCCTGCGGCCACGCCGATCCCGAACCACGGGAGCAGTGGCGCGACATCGCGACGCCATTCGAGCCGGCCGCGCTGCCACCAGAAAACGACCATCAGGGCCGCGGGCAGCGTCGCCGTCACGGTCTTGGTGAGCAGCGCCAGCACGAACAGCGCCGTTGCGAGCGCGTATTGCGCCGGGCGGCGGTTCGCGGCGAAACGCAAATACGCGAGGGCCGCGCCAAGATAGAACACGGTGGAGAGCGTATTTTTCTGCTCTGAAATCCAGGCGACCGATTCAACGCAGACGGGATGCAGGGCAAACATCAGCGCCGCCAGCCATGCGCCAGGAACCGCCAGTTGGCGCAGAATCACGCCGAAGAGACAGGCGGCCGTGGCGTGCAGCAGGACGTTGAGAAGATGGTAGCCCAGCGGGGCATCGCCCCAGAGCTGATGTTCGAGCCAGAACGCCGAATGCGTCAGCGGGTAGTATTGCTGCGTGGCGCCGATTTCGAACCAGATGCGGCCAAGCCCGGCGAGCGGGCGAAGATCGGCGCGCGTCACATGGCCGCTGTCGTCCCAAATGAACGTGCCGTTGAGCGCCGGCCAATAGGCGGCCAAGGTGGAAGCGAAGATCAGGAGGCAGATCCAGCGTGCCGGCCACGACACCAAATCCGCGACCGCCGGAGTCGGAGCAAAAGAGGGTGGAATTCGCGAATCCTGGTTCATCGGCGAAGCGATTCGCGCGCCAGTTGGAGATTGTCGCGGGTGCGCGCGTCGTCCGGCCGCAGCCGGAGCGCCTCCTCGTATTGGACGATGGCCTCCCGCGCCTGCCCTTGCAGCAAAAGCACGTTGCCGAGATTGGCGTGCGCGTCGGCGTCGCCGGGCCGCAGGCGGATAATGGCGCGGAAATGCCCGGCGGCCGGGGCCAGCCGTCCGCTGCGCGCCAGCAGCAGGCCGAGCCTGGCGTGAGCCGCCGCATGATCGGGCGCAAGCCGCAGTGTTTCGGCGTAATGGCGTTCCGCGTCCGCGAGCTGCCCCGCCGCGTCGGCCAGCCGGGCGAGCTGATAGTGCGCCTCGGGCAGGTTCGGGTCCAACTGCAGCGCGGCCCGGAATTCCCTCGCGGCCTCCTCGGCCCGCCCGTTCTCGACGAGCGCAACGCCGAGATCGTAATGCGCGTCGGCCGCCGGCCTCAGCCGCAACGCGGCTTCGTAATGCGGGACGGCCTCGGCGGCGCGCTGCGCGCGCACCAGGGCATTGCCCAGGTTCACCTGGGCATCGGCGTGCTCCGGGGCGAGCCGCACGGCGGCCGCAAACTGGGCGATGGCGTCCGCCACCCGTCCTTGATCGAGCAGGGCCACGCCCCAGTCGTAATGCGCGGTGACGTAGTCGGGCTGGAGCGCGACGGCGCGGGCGAAGTGGAGGTCCGCCTCCGCCAGGTCTCCGAGCCGCTGGAATTCCACCGCGAGGTTATTGTGGGCTCGCGCGCTCTGCGGGTATTTCGTCACCGTATCCGTCCAGATCGCGACGGCATCGCGATAGTCGCGATTGCGGGCGACGGTCAGCCCGCCGAGCGGGAGGGCTAAGGCAAAGGTGAGAGTGAGGGTGAAAGTGGGGGCGGGTCGGCGTAAAAATGCGTGCAGGCCGAGCACGAGGAAAGCGATCACCGCGGCCAGCGGTAGATACATGCGGTGCTCGGCCATGGTTTGCGTGACGAGCGGTAGCACGCTCGAACTCGGCGCGAGGATGAGGAAAAACCACGCGCCCAGAAAACCGGCGACCGGTTTTCGGATCAACGCCCAGACCGTGGCGCCGAGCAAGGCGAGCACGACGAGCCCCTGCCACCAGACGTCCGCGACGGAGTGCACGACCCCTGTGCCGTAATCCAGCACCAGCGGATGCGGCCAGATCGACAGTTTGAGGTAGAGGACGATCGCCTCGCACTGCTGCAAAAGGTAGGTCCACGACGAAATGCCGAGTCCAAAGCCGGCGGACGCCCCGCGCGTGCCGCTGCCGCGCAACACCAGCCACGCCAGCAGCAGCCACGTGCCGGCCAGGGCGACATAATAGCGGCGGCGCTGATGCCAGGTGGCGCCGAAGCCGCCGGCGGCTCTGCTGGACAGCAAGGTGCGGTCGTAGAGCAGCACGATGAGCGGCGCCGTCACCATCACTTCCTTCGTGGCCATGCCGAGGAGACAGGCGAGGACGGAAAGGGTATACCAAAAGGAGGGCCGGGCAGAACGAGTCATGGTGGAGCCCGCCGTCCCCGGCGGGCTTGAACCGCGACGAGGCGCGTCGTTTTCCGCACCCCGAAGGAAGCAGTACAGCGTCAGCAGGAAGAACAGTCCGCACAGCGATTCAGTGCGCTGCGCGATGCAGACGACCGATTCGGTCTGGAGCGGATGCACCGCCCAGAGCAGGGCGATGGCAAACGCGAGCGCATCCGCTGCATCCGCTTGTAGGGGCGCAGGCTTGCTGCGCCCATCTCCAAGGGCGCAGCTAGCCTGCGCCCCTACGGGCCCTGCAAGCGTCCGCCGTACGAGGCCGAAGAGCGTCAGACCGGCCAAAAGGTGGATCGCCACGTTCAGCGCGTGATAGCTCCAAACGTCTTCGCCGCTGATGGCATGGTTCAACGCATAGGAGAAATTCACGACCGGCCGGCCGGTCGTGGTGCTCCCGTCGGCGGGAGGACTCAGCACGTCCCAGGACGCGAGGCGCCGGATGGTCGGATTGTTCACGACGGCACCGGCATCGTCGAAGAGGAAGGGCGCGTGCAGGCTGTTCCAGTAGACCAGCACAACGCTGCCCACCATGCAGGCCGCGGCCATCAGTCCTAGGCGCCGCCGTCCCGCAAAAACGGCCGATTCGCTCTTTAAGGGGAGGATTGAAGCCATGGTCCGATTACTGAGCCCTGCCTGAAGCAATGACGATTCCTCAACTTGCGGCAAAACCAATGAGGCCGGCAAAAACAGGAGCTGATCGGTTCTGCCGCTGATCGGAATCCGGATTTCAACGATCATCCAAGGGCGCCGGCTGGCAACTTGTTTTCGCTGACGGCGATCCCCGGCCGGGCAGCGTTTTTTGTCGCGAGGGCACGGAAAGGGAGGCGTGGCGGCCCGACCGACGGGCGGCGGCCGGACGAAGCAGGCGCCGCACGCGCAACTTCGGCAAGAAAAAGCTCCCTCCGGGTGGAGGGAGCTTTGAGAGTCGGACCCGGTCGGGTCCGCAACAATTCAGCGAGGCTTAGAAGGCGAACCTCGCCGTCAGGATCCACTGGCGCGGGTCGATGATGCGGAAGGCCCAGGGTGAGCCGTCGAAGTTGGCTTGGGTGGCCACCAGGCGCCCGCTTTCGAGGGCGTCGTTGCAGTTGAGCTGGAGCGTCATCACCACCTTGCCGCTGTAGATCTTGCATTTATAGCCGATCCACAGGTCGGTGTAGTAGTTGCCGTTGTCACCCCAGATCGGCTTGGTTATGTCGGCGATGCTGATGGAGTTGGGTGAGCCGACGGGATTGCCAATTTTGCCGAGGTAGCCAATCGCCGCCTTTGATTCATAGCTTTCGGCGCCGCCCACGGACCATCCCCTCAACCAGCCGTGGTCGAACGAGTAGTTCGTGAGGAACGACGCGTGATAAATGCGCTGGTCGGGCGAGACGGCGCCTTCCAGGGCTTTGGCGGTCGCCACCTGGGAATTCACCACGTCGTAGAAATAGCCCGACGGGCTGGTGTCGAGGTTGGTGTTTTCATGCAGCGCCACGCTGGTGAATCCGTAGCCGGTCCAGAAGTTCTTCAGGGAGTAGGCCCGCGAGCCGTTGGGATCGATGAAATCCGGGATGTCCGACGTGAGGGACGTCCACACCGGCATCCGCACTGCCAGCCAGGCGTCGTATTCGGGGCACACTTGCGTATAGCTGGCCTGATCCTTGGAGCCCGATATCTTCATCGTCCACTGGCGGGTCGGATTGTAGGTGATCTGGAGCTCCGTGCCCTTCGATGTGCTCTGTTGGGTGGCTCCCAGACTCAGGCCACTGTAGTAATTGTAGGGCAGCCCGAGCATATTCCAGAGCTTGGTCTGCTCGGCCACGCTAGTGGTACTCCACACGTTATCGGTATTCCATTGTGGGTTCGAAAAGATACTATTGGGATCACTGGTACTGGGATTGAGCGTTTTGCCGGCCGCCTCGGCGAGGTGGATGCGTTCGACGGTGGCAGCCCAGTACATACCGGTCGAGGTGTCCGAGTAAGCCAGCCGGGTCAGCAGCGTGGCGGCGGCGGTGGTGCGCTCGTTGGCGTTCTGGGTCTTATACCAATTGAGCCGGACCACGAGCTTGTTGTCGAAGAGGTTGAAACCGAAGCCGATGTCCTTTTCCTTGCCCGTCGGCTTGGGCAGCGGTTTGAAGAAGTAATCGGTCTGATACGTGGCCGGCGGGTTGAAGTTGTTGGATTCGTTGTAGTAGAAGCTCAACCCGTCGAGGAACTCCGACACAACCGAGCCGGCGCCCAGCTCCCGAACGAACTTCCAATCCTTGAGTGGCCGGAAGGTCCCGCTCAGCGTCCGGGTGGAGCCGCTCAGCCTGTCCCACCGCCCCCAGCGGCTCATGACCAAGTCATGATTGATGAGGCCCGTATAACCGTTGAGGTAGAGTTGGTCCGGGGTCAGAGCCGGCGAGGTGACGTTCCCCTTGATGTCGGTCAGCGCGCCGGACGAGGTGACGCGCGCGCGGTAACTGTCGTACCGCCAGCCAAAGGTGGAGATCAGGCGGTCGGCCCACAGGTAGTTCTGCATGGCGAATTGGTCGCCCTTCACTTCGCGCTGGGTGCGGTAGCTGCCATTATCCGCGTAGGCAATTTGTTCGGTCACGGCATCATTCTGGAACGTATTGCTGGCGTAGTTCCAGACCTCGATTTTGGAGGTGACCGGCCCCTGCCAGCCCTGGTTGCCGTAGAAGCCGATGGAGTGGGTGACCGTGGCCTGCGGATCGCCCGGGTTGGCCATGTAGTAATGGCGATAGAGGTTGGTCATGCTCCAAGTCGGCAGGTTGATGACAAGGGGATTCCTCACAAAGCGCAGCTCACCGTCGAAATCGGCGGACGAGATACCGTTGCGCCAACGCTCGATGGCCTGCGCCGAATCCTGCTCCTGATACGTACCGATCAGGCGATGGCGGCCAAGCCACTTGGTCCAGTTATGGTTTTGAGTATAATCGAGGTCGTAGACGAGCATCGCACGGTAGTTGTCGTCCGTCTGCGGGTTAAAGAAGGTGTCGATTCCGCCTCCCATGCCCTCATAGATGAAAGGCAGTCCGAAATAAGGATTCTTCGTGCCGTCCATGTTGTTGACGTTGGTGTCGACGCCCAAGGTGGCGCCTTGGAGTTGGTTGAGCGTGTAGTTGTCGATCTCGTCGATGTCCTGCCGGAACCACCCCGCGGTGAAGTAAAGTTTGTCTGTGACTTGCTGCTCGAAATCGATGTTGTAGTTGGAGGCGTGTATTCTGGCCCAGTTGGTCTGGAGCGTGTTGTATTTCGTCCAATTGTAGATCGACTTGTTGGTCACCCCCGGGTAATTCCACGAGCCGTAGTTATTGAGAGTTGTCACGCCATTTACCAGGGTCGTGTTCGAGCCATTGATCAACGGGGTGGGCGCGGGCCAGTTGGCCGAGGCCGTCCACAGGCGGTCGTAAGTTAGAAAATGCGAATCGTTCGCCCCCCAGCCGAGCGACGTGGCCGACGGCGCGACGGTGGCGGGGTTGGTCCACACCGGGGCATAGAACGCCGGCTGGCGCTGAAAATAAGCGACCGAGGCGCCATTTTCGATGAGCCGGACGGGGTTGCCGACTTGGTCACCCGCGATGCCCGGGACGTAGAGCGGGGACGTCAAGGTGCTGATCCCGCTGCTACCGAGGACCTTGTTCAACGCGAAAGTATAACCCGGCGAAAGCGTGTTGGACACGTAGGGGCCGAGGACCTGACCGCTACCGGTGGGGAGGTACGGGGTAATACCTGCAAGGCTGCCGAGGACGACGCCGGCGGGGACGTTGATGCTGCCGGGGATGGTGATGCTGCGTGTGACCGGATCATACTGCGGTTTACCGGCCTGGAGCCACGGGGTCACCTGGTCGCGCGGCGTGAAGTAGTTCGGCCGGTTGGCGTCGTTCTGGTAATTCTCCACATTTACCCGGATGGTGGTGTTCTTGAAGGGCTTGTAGGTGAGTGCGGCATATTGGCGGCGATAGAGGTCGCGGGAAGGTTTCCGCTCGAACTGCTCGTTGTCGTAGAGCAGGGCGCCCACAATCGCCAGCTTGTCGGGAATCAGGGAGCGATTGATCTCGATGTCCGTGCGGTAGGAGCTGTTCTGATCGATGCGCAGCGTCACGGAGTTGGTGTCGCGGTTGAGCGCGGCCTGCAGGTAATTCGCATTGACAACGCCCGCCGGCGTGCCGAGGCCGAAGAGCAGGGAGTTCGGGCCGCGGCTGATTTCGACCGACGAGATATTGTATTCGTCGAGCGGAATGCGGTTGTTGGTCGTATAATTGTTGATCGCGGCATCAGGGGCATTCAAACCGCGGATCCGGTTCGACTGGGCGTTGGTCGTCGTCGCGCCGTTGTTGCCATAGCTGTAACCGGCGATCGAATCCTTGACCGTGTTGCGATCAACGATCGAGGGCGAATAGGTGCGGGAGCCCTCGGTGCTCGCCTCGTACCTGAAGATGTCGTTGATATTGGTCGAAGCGGTGTCCTCCATCTGCTGCTTGGTGACGACGGTGATGGAAGCTGCGAGATCGCCGATGTTCGTGTTGATCCGGCTGCCGGCCAGGGTGTTCTCGGCGAAATAGCCGACATCCTTGGTGGTGTTGACCGTGAAGGGCGACAACTTCACCACTTCTTCACTCGTGGTGGCGGCGGGCGTGGCGGCGGGCGGGGCTGCCTGCTGGGCCAACAGCGTCGAGACCGCCAAGAGCGCGCATGCCGGCGCAATCAACAGCGGTCGCAGATAACTGGGAATCGATCGATTCGGTTTCATCATGGATCCTTGATGTAGTTGCTGGTTTACGGTGGGGAAATTGAGTTCCCGGTTTGGCTGGAAGGGTCCGCTTCCGCGTTCATGCAGGAGCGGCAGGTGCTTTCAGAGAGAGGCGAAAATGGTCGTCAAAGCCTGCAGCCAGCATCGCTGGCTAGAAAGTGGTAATGGCAAGCCCGCCAGTTGTGGAAGGCAGGCACACTGGTTGGGGCACTGGGGAAACGAGTCGCGAATCAAAGCAGAAACTGATTTCGGAACGAATGCCAATGGGGGTAAAGGGTTGAGGGTATCTTCTCCCTTGGCTGCGGGAGATAGGGGAGGTTTGCAAGCACCTGCACTGCGGTCAACCGGACCGATATCTGACAGTTCGATTATAAACCATCAATAAAATCAGGTTGGCCCGCGGATTAAGCATAATTAATGCTGAAAAGAACGATTTCTTTCCCGTCCGTGGTGACCGGAGGATGAATCCGCAGGCAGGTGTTGTCTCTTTCCGCCGGCGGCGTCCAGACGGAGGACGCACCGGTGCGGTCATCCCTTGGCGCGAGCGGGCTGGACGACCTTGGCGCAGGCCAGGAAGTCCGGTGAAATTTCAAGCAACAGACCCGCAAGAGCCGGTGCCAACCGTTGCGACCATGCCAGCCATGGGCGTTCGCCGCGGCCGGGAGAGATTCTTACGGTATCGGATAAGGGTGGGGACAACCCACTCATGCTTTGGGCTTGTTGGGAGGCAATCCATGCGTTGTGCTTGCCGATGCATAAACCATGGCCAAGCCCGCTCTCAGCATGGAGGACGTCGCCCGTGCCGCCGGCGTTCACCAGACCACGGTGTCGCGCGCGCTGCGCAACGACCGCCGGCTGCCGGAAAAGACCCGCCAGCGCATCCGCAAGGTGGCCGAGCGGCTGGGTTACCGGCCGCATCCGCTGCTGACGGCGCTGGGAGTCAACCTGCGCCGCGGCCGGCCGGCCGACTACGAGGTTTCCCTGGCTTATCTCGTCCGGGCCGACTCCAACCTTGATCCGCGGCGCCCCTACCTGCGGGGGGCGCTGGCGGCGGCGGAGACGCTGGGCTACCGGCTGGAGGAGTTTGTCTATGGCGAAGCCGGCCTGACCACGGAGCGCCTCAACCAGATTCTGCTGACGCGCAACATCCACGGCCTCATCATCGCGCCGCTGGCCCTGTCCGAACCGCAGGCGGGCTTCCATCTCGAGTGGCCGCAGTTCTGCACGGTGGCGCTTGAATACACGTTGACCGAGCCGGCTTTCGACCGGGTGGTGAATGACGGCTACGAGGCCACGCGTCTCGCGCTCGACCACTGCCGCCGCCGCGGCCTTCGCCGCATCGGCCTGCTGATGGCCACCGGCGTGCATCAGCGCGCCAACAGCGTCAACGTGGCGGCCTACTGGCTCGAGCAAAAGGCGCGGCGTTTCTTCGCGGGCATTCCGCCGCTGCTGATCCCCGATTGGGACCGCCGGGCGTTTGCCGCGTGGTATCGCGCCCACCGCCCGCAGGTGATCATCACCACGAACTGGCTGTTGCGCTATGTGCTGGATTTCGTACGCCAGCAGCGGCTGGTGATTCCGGGGGATCTGGGCATCATCAATCTTAACGCCTTCGAGGATGAATCCGTCACCGGCATCATCCAGAATACCGGCGCCATTGGTGCAGCCGCCGTGCGGCTGGTCATCGACAAACTCAACCGCAACGACCGCGGTGTCCCCCCCTTGCGGCAGACCATCCTGATGCCGGGACACTGGCACGAGGGCCGGACGCTGGCGCCCCTGGCGCGCGCCGTTTGATCGCACGCCGGGTCGGGCGTTCTGCTGGCCAGCAGAATGGTCACCGCCTTGCGGGTTGGGCGCACGAGGCGATGGCTGATCTGGGCCGCGAGCCCCTCGACGAGCCCCTCGACACGCTCGGGGCCTTGAGCTTGTCGAAACGGCTCGGGGCCCTGAGCGTGTCGAATGGGCAAGCTCGGGCCCTACGACACGGGCCCTACGACACGGGCCCGGCGAAACGAATGCCAATCAAAAGTCTTTCCAAGGCATCCTCCCTCCGCTACGGCATTGGTCGCTTTTTTCCCCTCCATGCAATCCCTGCTCCCTGTCCCCCTCCTCGCCACCGCTGGCGGAGGCAATGTTCACGAAGTGCTGCTGAAGCTGGCCGGAGTCGACTACCTCATCCTCGGTATTTATTTCGCCTTTGTCATCGCCATCGGCTGGATCCTGCGCAAGTACCTCAAAACGAGCGCGGACTTTTTCGAGTCGGGCCGTTCGCTGCCGGCCTGGGTCTGCGCGCTGGGCTTCATCGGCGCCAACTTGGGGGCGCAGGAGGTGATCGGCATGGCGGCCTCGGGCGCGAAGTACGGCATCGTGACGAGTCACTTCTACTGGGTGGGGGCGATTCCGGCGATGGTGTTCGTGGGGGTCTTCATGATGCCGTTCTACTACGGGTCGAAGGCGCACTCGGTGCCCGAGTACCTGAAGCTCCGCTTCGACGAGAAGACGCGCGCGTTCAACGCGCTCTCCTTCGCTTTCATGACCGTATTTTCGTCGGGCATCTCCATGCACGCGCTGGCCCTGCTGCTCCATTCCATCCTCGGCGTGGACTACAACCTGTGCATCCTGGTTTCGAGCCTGATCGTGCTGATCTACATTGTCACGGGTGGGCTGACCTCGGCGATCTACAACGAGGTGCTGCAGTTTTTCCTGATCGTGCTGGGTCTGCTCCCGCTCGTGCTGCTTGGCCTTAAGGACATCGGCGGATGGAGCGGGCTCATGACGCAGTTGCAGGGCTACTCGACGGCGCGGGGGTTCCCGGGTGCCTGGTCGCACTCGTGGGCCTACTTGGGCAGCACGAAGAGCAACCCGATGGGCATCGAGTGGTTCGGCCTCGTGATGGGGCTCGGTTTCGTGCTTTCGTTCGGCTACTGGTGCACGGACTTCCTTGTGATCCAGCGGGCGATGGCCGCCAAGGACATGAGCGCCGCTCGGCGCACGCCGCTGCTTGCGGCCATTCCGAAAATGCTGTTCCCTGCTCTGGTGATCCTGCCCGGCATGCTCGCGGTCGGACTTTATCAAAAGGGCGCGGGTGCCGGCTTCCAGTTGCCGCCCGCCGCCGACGGCTCGCCCAACTACAACATGGTCGTGCCGGCCATGCTCGCGCAGTATTTTCCCAACGGCATGCTCGGCATCGGCCTGACTGCGCTGATGGCCTCGTTCATGTCCGGCATGGCGGGCAACGTCACCGCGTTCAACACGGTGTTCACCTACGACCTGTACCACAGCTACCTGCACCGGAGTTCCACCGACGCGCACCTCGTCACGGTGGGCCGGGTCACCACGGTGGTCGGGCTGCTCATCAGCGTGGCGTGCGCCTACGCGGCCCGGCAGTACAACAACATCATGGACATGCTTCAGCTCGTGTTCGGCTTCGTCAACGCGCCGCTCTTCGCGATCTTCCTGCTCGGCATGTTCTGGCGGCGCGCCACGGGCCACGGGGCGTTCTTCGGGCTCCTGCTGGGCACGCTCTCCGCCATGGTCTTCCACGGCTTCACGCTGCCGGTGGGCGAGGCGGTGGGCATCAAGGGCGGCTGGCTCACCGCCCACTGGTTCTTCTCCAGCTCAATGGCGCAGAACTTCTGGATGGCCATCTTCGCCTTCGTCGGCTGCTTCGCCGGCACCATCCTCATCTCGCTGGCGACCAGCCCCAACAAGACCGACGACCAGCTGCGCGGTCTGGTCTATTCGCTCACCGAAAAGATCCGCGACACCGGCACGCGCTGGTACGCGCGGCCGGCAATCCTCGGCGTGGTCGTCCTCGCGGGCGCCATCGTGCTCAACCTCATCTTCTGGTAACCCCCAACCCCTTCCGCCATGCACCTCGACGTCCGCATACCGCTCGGCCTGCTGTTTCTCCTCCTCGGCCTCATCCTCGTCGTCTTCGGCCTCACTTCCGATCCGGCCATCTACGTCCAGCACTCGCTCGGCCAGAACGTGAACCTGTTCTGGGGCGCCATTTTCGCGCTGTTCGGCGCGGCCATGCTGCTCCTCACCCGGCGCAAGAAGTCCGGCTGACCGCCGGCAGTTCAAGGACGCGCATTCTGCGGAATTGACCGGCGGCACTGCTGGGTCGGCCTGCGTCGCACCATGCCATGAACGTTTCCGCCCATATTCTTCGCCTTCCTGGCCGTGCCATGATCCCGCGGAGCGGGACATCGGCGGGCGCCGTTCGCGGTTTGTCCTCCATCCTCTGTCCTCTGTTCTCTATCTTCTGTTTTCTGTCCTCTGTCGCTGCGCAGGCCGCGGAGTCGGGAAGTCAGCCGCCTGCCTCGTCCGGGTGGGAACCGGCGGAGCTTTTGCATCAGGACGACTTTGCCGACACGTCGCGCTGGCTCGTCGAGCAGCGCCCCGGCGGCTGGGTGACCGTGCGCGACGGCGTCCTGGTCGTCGACGACGCCGGCGGCTGCACCGTCTGGTTCCGCCCGGAACTCACCGCGCCGGTCATCATCACCTACGAAGCCACCGTGCTCAACCGCGGCGGCCCGCACGACCGCGTGTCCGACCTCAACTGCTTCTGGATGGCCAGTGATCCTGTGGCGCCGGACGGCAGCGTGCTGGCGACGACGGCGCAGCGCAGCGGCGCGCTCGCCGAGTACGACCGGTTCCGGCTTTATTACGTCGGCTGCGGCGGCAATTCCAACACGACGACCCGTTTCCGGCGTTACACCGGCACCGGCGAGCGCCCGCTGCTGCCCGAGCACGACTTCCAGGCCGCGGCATTCCTCCTGCGCGGCAACCAGACGTACCGCATCACGCTCGTGGCCGCGGGTGGCCGCGCGCAGTACCTCCGCGACGGCGAGGTGATCTTCGACTACGCCGATCCGCAGCCGCTCGCACGCGGCTGGTTCGGATTCCGCACCGTCCACAGCCGCATCGAAATAAAACACTTTCGCGTCTGGCGCGCCCGGCCCGCGGTGCCCGCGCCGCGCGATTAAAGATGGAAGAAGAAAGATGGAAGAGGCTGACCGCCAGATTCCTTTTTTTCCGGGGCGCTCTTTCCCCTTTCTTCTTCCCTCTTGCTTCGCGCCGCAGGCGCGACGGGCCCTAGGGCGATCCTGCCATCGGGTCCGGTCTTGTCTTTACCGACCCGCTGACTATTAAATTGAGGAAATCTCGGGTAAACCCAAACCGCCGATTCGTTCTCCCATGTCACCCTCCTCCTCCCCCGGCGCCGCCCTCAAGACCATCCTCATCATCGATGACGATGCCCACTTGACTGCGACCCTTACCTTGGGTCTTGAAACCAACGGCTACCGCACCTTGTGCGCCGCCGATGCCACCATCGGGTGGAAGCTCGCCCGAGAGCACCTGCCCGATCTCATCCTCTGCGACATCCAGATGCCCGGCAAAGACGGCCGCCGCCTGTTGCAGGAAATGCGGGCGGATCCCGAGCTGGCCAACAGCCAGTTCGTCCTCATGACCGGCAAGCTGCCCTTGAGCAGTCCCCGGGCGGCCATGGATCTGGGCGCGGACGATCTTCTGCTGAAACCCTTCGGGCTCGCGGAACTCCTCCGTTGCGTCGCCGCCCGCCTGCAACGGGCCGAACTCAGCCGCCGCATTGACGATCGCGTGATTGAGCAACTGCGGGAAAGCCTGCACTCAACCCTGCCGCAGGAGTTTTTCACGCCGCTGGCTGGCATCCTGGGGCTCACGGAATTATTGGAGAATCAGCTCGAGATCCTCAGCAAGGAGGAGATCCGGCAGGATTTGCAGGATATCCGCCGGGCCTGCCGTCTCCTCCACCGCACCCTGCGCAACTACCTGCTCATCCTCGAACTCGACACGCCGGATTCCGCCCGCCCGCGCACCTTGCTCGCCCCGGAGACCGTCGTGCAGGCGCTGTCCGCCGGCATCAACGCCGCCGGCGAACGCCACCAGCGCGCCGCCGACATCGCCGCTGAGCTCACCGGGGCCGGCCTCAAGGCGGACCCGATGGATCTCACCATCCTGGCCGAGGAATTGGTGGACAACGCCCTGAGTTTCTCCCGCAAGGACACGCCGGTGCGCGTGCGGGCATGGGTGGAGGCCGGGCGGTTGCATTTCTCCGTGGCCGACGCCGGCCGCGGTATGACGCCGGAGCAATTGACGCAAGTCGGCGCGTTTCAGCAGCCCGTCCGCAAAACTCTGGGACAGCAAGGTCTCGGACTCGGCGTGGCGCTGGTGCGCAAACTCGCGCGACACCTCGGCGGCGAATTCCGCCTCGAAAGCGAGGACGGCAAAGGCACCACCAGCCACTTCAGTCTGCCGATCCACACCGCGTGACGCGGCGCGGCGCAGCGCAGCGCGCTGCGCCGGATTCTGAGTTTTAGCTTTGGGTTCAGGGCTCTGATCTCTGTCCTCTTTAATCTTCCTGCTTGAATCTTGAATCGCGGCGCAACCGCGCCGGTGACCGCGATTGGGGGTCGCGAGGTTTTGCTGGCGCCGGCAGCAAAGATGCTGCTAGGGTTTATCCGCCATGCAAAGCCGTTGGCTGATTTTTTTCTTAGGACTGGGAGTGGGGGTCATGGGCCGCGCGCAGGAGACACCTCCGACTTCGGGCACGCAGGCGACTCCACCGACTTCGGGGGCCCAGGTAACTCCGCCGAATGCGGGCACGCAAGTAACCCCTCCGAATGCGGGCACGCAGGTAACTCCTCCGACTTCGGGAGCGCCGGCAACCCCGCCGAATTCAGCAGGACAGGGGGCCCCTCCCGAACTGGTTAAAATCAAAGCGGCGGCGGAGGCCGGCGACCCCGCCGCCCAGTTCGCGTACGGGAACGTCATTCCTTCTTCTCGATTGGCCGAGCAACTGGACTGGTATTATCGCTCCGCCCGTGCCGGCTATGCCCCGGCCCAGAATGCCTTGGGTGGTTACTACGCATCACTCTCTGGAACTCCAAAGAAACGCGCGGAAAGTGTCCGTGAATCCATCCGCTGGTCCAGCCGGGCGGCTTATCAGGACGTCCAGGATTCACAGCACCGGATTGCCGGGTTTTACGAGCGTGGCGAAGGCCTCCCCAAGGACCGGATCTGCGCCTACGTCTGGCGGCGGATGGCCACGCGCAACAATACGTCCAGCAGGAATGTGGATGAGGCCCTCAAACGGCTGATCACGGAGATGTCATCGACCGAGATTGCCGACGCCGAGAGCCGGCTGAAGACCTTCGAGCTGAAATTCACTTCCAAGTTGAATCCCGTCGAGGCCGACATGCTTTTCGGGCAGCTCCAGTTGGGCGCGACCTATGTCATTAACGATGTCCGGCAGGTCGTCCTGAACGGCTTGCGTTTCAAACAGGGCGATACCAAGGATCTGAAGCTGGGTGAAGAGTCCGCACGCGTCGTGTGTCTGCATATCGACGAGGGGAGCATCCTGGTCGGACTCGCCGACACACCCTACACCCGGCGATTGAAGCGCTAGAAGCTATCCGGAAACTTTTCCGTCTTTGGTCTGCAATCTTAAATCGCCGGCTTGGCCGGCCTGAATCGTTACAATGGTTTGGGCTGGCATTGGTTGTAGCCGGGGTCGCCGACCCCGGCTGACCGGCCTCACCGAGGCCGGCTACAGAGGCTCCCCCCGCGATGCGCGTTCGCTAGGTTTTGCTGGCGCCGACAGCCTTGGTTCAGCTAGATTCCCGGCCATGCAAAGGCACTGGCTGATTCTTTTCCTGGGGCTGGGCATCGGGATCGTGGCCCGCGGCCAAGGGAATCCTCCGGATCTGGCCAGGATCAAAGCCACGGCGGAGGCGGGCGATGCCAAGGCCCAGTACGAATACGGGAAGGCCGTTTCTGCCAGCCGGATGGCCGAGCGACTGGACTGGTTTTATCGTTCGGCCCGCGCCGGTTATGCCCCGGCCCAGGAGGCGTTGGGGAGTTATTTTGCGACGGAGCCCGCTGCAGATCAGCAGCAGCGCACCGCCAACCTGCACGAGTCGGTGCGCTGGTCCAGCCGCGCGGCTTATCAGGGAATTTATACCGCCCAGTTGCGGATCGCCCAATTCTACCACAAGGGCGAGGTGCTGCCGAAGGACCGGGTGGCCGCCTACCTGTGGATGCGGATGGGCATCAACAACAGCCCGCTGGCGATCATCTACAAAAGCAACCTCGACCAATTGCTCGCCGAGATGTCCCCGGCCGAGATTACCGAAGCCGAGAACCGGCTGAAGGCCTTCGAGCTGAAAACCGCTTCCAAGTTGAATCCCATCGAGGCCGAGCTGCTGTTCGCGCAGCTCCAGCTGGGCGCGCCCTCGGTCGTCAATGGGGTCCGGCAGGCGGTCGTGAACAATGTTAGTTTCGCCCAGGGCGAAACCAAGGAGCTGAAACTGGGCGGGGAGTCCGTCCGCGTCGTGTGCTTCAGCATCGATGAGAAGAGCGTCCTGGTCGGAATCGCCGGCACGCCCTACATCCACTGGTTGAAGCGCTAGACTCCGCGCGACGCGCGGCGTCTAGCGCGATTGAAGAAGGAAGAAGCAAGAGGGAAGAGCACTCTGTGGAAATAAAAGCCGTTGCTCCTCCTCTTCCATCTTCCTTTTTGAATTTTACATCGTGCCGCTACGGCGCGGCAGGCAAGGAAAACGGAGAACCGAAGCAAAGAATTATTTCTGCTCGGAGAGCAGCTTCTGCTTGGCCTTTTGAAACTCCTCGTCGGTCAGGGCCCCCTGATCTTTGAGCATCTTCAGCTTCTGCAGCTGCGCAACCAGATCGGTCTCCCCCGTGGAAGGCGATCCGACGGTGACGGGGAAGCCGACATTGTATTGCGGGGGTCCCCCGCCTACTGGCCTGAGGTAAATGTCGGACAACTGCGCAAACCGGCCGAACGACTCCACCTTGCCATCCACGAGCCGGATGGAATAGGGCAGGTCCCGGCCGTAGCTGGTGTTAGAGATCAGATAGTAAGTCATGTACTCGATGTTCGCTTGGGCGCTGGTGCTGTCCGGCGTGCCGAGAATGGCGATGACCTGATCCTTGGTCATCCCGATCTTGATGTCATTGGTCTTGTCGGCGGTCATGCAGCCGGTGAGCAGCATGGCGAGAAGCAGGGTGAGGGCGGTGGTTTTCATGGCCGGGGTGGGGGTGAATGGTTGTCCAGCCGGCAGGCTGGTTCGGAAGTGCACGGTTTACCCATCAAGACGTCTTCGCAAGGCGATAATAACATAAAATTATTAATCGCAAGACCGCAATGGCCACAGGCCAGAGGCGTCGGCGCGGCCCGTCTTCGCGCGATGCGCGGGCGCGGCGTCTAGCGCGATTGAAGAAGGAAGAAGCAAGAGGGAAGAGCACTCCGGGGAAATAAAAGCCGTTGCTCCGCCTCTTCCATCTTCTTTTTTGAATCTTACATCGCGCCGCAGGCGCGCCGCCGGCTATGCGGCGTGCGGTTCGATCTTCCAGCGCGCCCCCTTGGTCAGCCAGCCGCTCAGCAGCGCCGCGCCGATGCAGCCCGCCATCGCGATCGTGCCCAGGATCAGCCACATCGCCGCCGGGCTGTGCCAGTAGGCCACGTGATGGTCCAGCATCGCCTGCTTCAGCGTTACTACGGTCCCGTTCACCGTCACTTTCTCCGGCGACCAGCGCTCCAGCATGTGGCCCGAGAGGACGCTGACGATGGTCTTCGCGAGGAACCACGGGATGAGCGACAGGCCGAGGTAGGTGCCCTCCTGACCCTTCGGTGCGATCGCGGCGGTGTACTCGTTGAGCTTGGGCGACCAGACGACCTCCCCGATGGTGATCAGGATCATGCAGAACAGGGCCATGACATAGTGCGCGGTGACGATGTTGGGGCTGTACCACGACCAGGGCACGGCGAGGGGGAACAGCGAGAGGGACGAGAACATGGCGCCGTAGACGAGCATGTTGAAAATATTG
>JBEKWG010000003.1:0-295280 GCA_049513315.1 Opitutaceae bacterium | reverse complement strand
TGCGTCGTGCCGAAGCAGGGAATTGGCCGCCCGGCCTGGGCAAAGCTCACGGCGTGGCGGGAATGCGTGTGGACCACGGAACGGACGCCGGCAAAGGCCTGAAACAGCCGGCGGTGCGTCGGGGTGTCCGACGACGGCCGCAGTTTTCCTTCGAGCACGCGGCCCTCGAGATCGACCAGCACCATCTTGCCTGGCGTCAGCTCGACATACGGCACGCCGCTGGGCTTGATGGCGAACACTCCGGCTCTTGGATCGAACACGCTCACATTGCCGAACGTAAGGTCGACGAGGCCCGACGCGCCCAGCTGGCGATTGGCGACATACCCTTCTTCGCGGAGAGCTCGATGCAGCATGGCACTGAAGATCAACACTCCGGCGGCGCCGCGACGGCGAGCAAAAAACCACCCAGACGACCCAATGCGATAACGAGCCTGAGGCCGGGCCGTCTATGATTCCATCTTCAACTCGCGCATCATGAGCGCCAGCAGCGAGTCAGCGGGCTTCTGGCCTTCAAAGAGGAGGCGGTGGACCTCAGTGAGAATGGGAGCGCTGATGCCGCGCTCGACGCAGAGGCCGTGGAAGGACTCCGTGGTCTTGTAACCCTCGACCACCGTCCGGCGTCCGGCCAGCAGTTCTTCCACCGTGCGACCCTCGCCCAAGCGCTGCCCGAACTCACGGTTGCGGCTCCAATCCCCGTAGCAGGTGGCCATGAGGTCGCCCGCTCCACTGAGACCATAGAAGGTCTCCGCCCGTGCACCGAGCGCCACGCCCACCCGCACCATCTCCGTGAGTGCCCGGGTGATGAGCGCAGCCTTGGTATTGTCGCCGAGGCGCAGGCCATCGCAACAGCCCGCCGCGATGGCATAGATGTTTTTGAGGCAGCCGCCGAACTCCACGCCCGGGAGATCAACGCTGGTGTAGAGACGCAGGCTGGCGCTGCTCATGGCGGCCTGCACCTGCTGTACAAAGGGCGTGATCGTCTCCGTGGCCAGCACCATGGCCGCCGGCAGGCCGCGCGCGACCTCGGCGGCGGTGGTCGGTCCGGTGAGCGCGCTGGCCTCATAACGGGGCAGCACCGCGCGGATCACCTGGCTGGGCCTCAGGTGCGTGCCGAGTTCGAGCCCCTTGGCAAGGCTGACGACCAGCTGCAGCCGCATCGCCAGATCCGACTGGTCGCGCAGCCGTTCGCACCATTCCCGCAACGCCTGCGCCGGGCACGCCAGCAGCACGACCTCGGCCTCCCTCAGCACGGGCGCGGGTTCGCGGCCGATCTGCAGGCCCGGCGGCAGCGGGAAGCCGGGCAGGTAGTCGGTGTTTTCGCGCGCGGCGGCCAGCGCGAGCGCCTGCTCTTGGCGTCGCGGAACCAGCGTGACCGCGTGGCCGAGCCGCAACAAATGCAGCGAAAAGGCCGTGCCCCAAGCGCCGGCGCCGATGACGCAGATGTTCATGGAGGAGGTCGAAGTGCTGGCAATGCAGAGAGCATGGAGAACGGTCGCTTGGCAACCTCGGTGTTGCGGGGCAGGAGGAGGTTACTTCGGAAACTTGCGCGCCCGCACGGCCATCACATAGCTGGCGAAGCCCTTCTTCATCTCGTCGCCCACCGCGGCAAAGGCATGGGCAAAGGCGGGCATCGACTCGGGGGTCAGGCCGAGCAGGTCGGTGCAAACCAGGATCTGGCCGTCGCAATCGGCGCCGGAGCCGATCCCGATGAGCGGCACCTTCAGCGTCTCCTTGATGGTGCGGGCCAGGTTCGGCTCGACCATCTCGGCCACGACGGCAAACACCCCCGCCCGCTCCAGAGCCAGCGCATCGGCCAGCAGTTGCTCGGCCTCCGCCGGTTTCACGCCGAACCGGCGGTAGCGCCCCAGTGTCTGCACCTGCTGCGGCTGCAGGCCGATGTGGCCCATGACCGGCACGCCGGCCGCGACGATCCCGCCGATCTTCTCGGCGAGGTTGGCGCCGCCCTCGATCTTCACCGCTTCGGCCCCCGCCGTCTGCATCAGCCGCTGGCACGACTCGAGCACCCGCCGGAAGTCAAAATGCGCCTCGGCAAACGGCACGTCGGCCACCAGCAGCGCGTCCGGTTTCGCCCGCGCCACCGCCGCGGTGTGGTGCACCATCATGTCGAGGGTCACCGGAATCGTGTTGGCGAAGCCGAGCAGGGTGTTGCCCACCGAATCACCCACCAGAATCAGATCCACCCCCGCCTCGGTCGCGCAGCGCGCGGTGATCGCGTCGTAGGCGGTGGTGGCCACGATGGGCCGCTGGCCTTTGAGTTTCCGCAACGTGAGGGTGGTGATCTTCATGCCTGGAGGAGATCCTTCGCTCAGGATGACCGGGCGGCCGGAGGGACCAAGTCTTTTGTCATTCCGAGCGCAGGGCGGTGCCGCCCGTCGGGGCGGGCCGGCCGCCTCATCCGTTCCGCCCGTCGATCCGTCCGGTCATTTCAACCAGGCCGGCACGCGCTCGCCGGCGGTCATCTGTTCGAAGGTTTCGCGGGCGTTGACCAGCTCGAAACTGCTGCCGCGGACGAGCACCTCGGCGGGCAGCGGCCGGGAATTGTACCGGTTGGCCATGACGTAGCCGTAGCCACCGGCACTCAGGAAGGCGACATACTCGCCCTCCCCCACCTCCTGCAGGGTGCGGTCCTTCGCAAAACAGTCACTCGACTCACAAATGGGGCCGACGATGTCGACCTTGAGCGCGCGGCGCGACGTGTCGCGCTGCAGTGGCACGATCTCGTGGTAGGCGTCGTACATCGCCGGCCGCAGCAGATCGTTCATGCCCGCGTCCAGGATGAGGAAATTCTTTCCGTGACCGCGCTTGAGATACTCGATCCGCGACAGCAACACGCCGGCATTGCCCACCATGAAGCGTCCGGGCTCGAGCAACAGCTTGAGGCCGAGCGGCTGCAGGAGCGGCTTGAGCGCGGCGCCGTAGGCCTCGGGGGTGAGCGGACGCCGGTCGGCCGGCAGCGCGTCCCACCACGCCGATGCACCGCTGGCCAGGGCGTCCTGGTAGACGACGCCGATGCCGCCGCCGATGCTGAAATACGTGATGCCGTAATCGCACTGCAGCTGCCGGGCCAGCGGGGCGACCTTTTCGACGGCCTCGACGAACGGCCCCACTTCGGTGAGCTGGGAGCCGATGTGCATCTGCACGCCCTTGATCTCAAGGTGCGGGAATTTCGCGGCCGCCTCGTACGCGGCAGGAGCAAACTTCAGCGGGATGCCGAACTTGTTTTCGCTCTTCCCGGTGGTGATCTTGGCGTGGGTCTTTGCGTCGACGTCGGGGTTCACGCGGATGCCCACGGGGGCCTTGCGGCCGAGCTGGCCGGCCACGTGGTTGATGCGGGCAAGTTCGGGCTCGCTCTCGGCATGCAGCGCATAAATGCCCGACTCGAGCGCGAGACGGATCTCTGCCTCGGTCTTGCCCACGCCGGCGAAAACGCTGCGATCAACCTTCGCGCCCGCGGCCAGCACGCGGCGCAATTCGCCCCCACTGACCACATCGAAGGCGGCGCCGAGGTTCGCGAAGAGGCGCAGCAGCGCGAGGCTGGAATTGGCCTTCAGCGCATAGCACACCTGCACATCAAGACCGTCGAGGCTGCCGGCGAGACGGCGGTAGTTGTCCTCGATGGTGGCGGCACTGTAGACGTAGGTGGGAGTGCCGTAGAGCCGGGCCACGGCGGCCAGGTCGACGGACTCGCAATGCAGGGTGTTGCCGACGTAGTGAAAACGGTGCATGGCGGGGGACTGGTAAAGTGCGTTGAAAAGCGCGCTTTATTGACAGTTTCCCCTTGAGAAAACGACACTAAAGTCGACCCAGGAGCCGCGCGCGGCGCGAATGGCAATACTCATTGTCCCGTCCGCCCAACCGCGGTGGTCGGTGGACCATTCATGCATCCAGACCAGCCGCGCCAAAGGCGCGCAATTCATCAGCTATTTGATGGAGAGCGGCTTCCGCCAGATGAACGTCGACGGTTACGAGGCAAGCCTCCGCCGCCGGCGTGTTCAACGGCGCTTTGTTCTGACTGTTGGGGGCAGGCGGCGCGTGGGTGGTGGTCGAGAGCGCCCGGGCGCTGTCCATGTTCTGAGCCGCTTTCCGGGTGGGGGAAATCATGCCGTGCGGAACGCCGGGCGCCACGCAGCGTGGTGGTCGGCATGAACCGGCGCCGGTCGGCCCGTTACAGGGACCGCTGGTAGGAGCGCGCCGACCGATGGGAGTCGTTGAGGGCGAATCCGAACATGGCGGCGACCACCGCGGCGATGAACCAATCCCCGACGTCCAGTTGGTACGTGTCGAGCGAGATGGCCGCCATGGTGAGAACCAGGATGGAAAGAATGGAGAGCGCGGTCTTCATGATGATGATTGAGGTTGTCTTCAAGAACACGGCACCCGGCGGAAAGTTACAGGGAAGTTTGGGAACTGGCTTGACTCGCTGGAAAAACACCGGCCGCGCTATAAAGGCGCGGCCGGCGAGCCGAAGAGGGACGATGACGGCGATCAAGCCGCCAGATCCATGGAATTCGCGCGCGGCATCACGGAGCACCGGGACGGCTCCGGGAACCGTTCGACACGCGTTGGAACCAGGAAACGTTCCGGCCGCCGGGAGTCGTTGAGCGCGATCGCGAAGAGCGCAGCGACCGCCACGACTGAAAAGATGACCCCGGCGTCCAACTGGTAGGAGGCGTCAAGCGATACGGCCGCCATGAGGAGAACGAAGATGGAAAGGAGGGAAAGGAGTGTTTTCATGGGAGTGAGTAAGTGGTTTCCCCTAAGAACCCGGCAGCCGGCGGAAAGTCACAGGAAAACATGCCCATGCGACCGGATCCCTTGAAGGCACCCCGGCCGCGCCATTTACGGCGTAGCCGGTAGTGGGAAAAACTGACCAAACCTCAGCTCGCGGCGGAGCCGGCGCTGGCCGAGGCGGGGGTGAAGGCGGAACGGATGACAGCCTTCAGATAGTCGCGGTTCATGCGCGCGATGAACTCGTGGCTGATGAGCTTTGGGCACACCGCGGAACATTCGTACTGGTTGGTGCAGCTGCCGAAACCCTCGGCGTCCATCTGTTTCACCATCGCCAGCACGCGTTGGTCGCGCTCGGGCTGCCCCTGCGGGAGCAGGCCGAACTGGGAAACCTTGGCGCCGACGAACAGCATCGCGCTGGCGTTCTTGCAGGCGGCCACGCAGGCGCCGCAGCCGATGCAGGCCGCGGCGTCCATGGCAAGATCGGCGGCGTCCTTCGCCACGGGAATGGCGTTCGCGTCGCAGGCGCTGCCGGTGCGGACGCTGATGAAGCCGCCGGCCTGCATGATGCGGTCGAAGGCCTTGCGGTTGACGATGAGATCCTTGATGACCGGGAAAGGTTTGGCGCGGAAGGGCTCGACGGTGATGACGTCGCCGTCGCGGAAGCTGCGCAGGTAGGTCTGGCAGGAGGCGACGCCGCGATGCGGGCCGTGGGGCTTGCCGTTGATGACCAGCGAGCAGGTGCCGCAGATGCCCTCGTGGCAGTCATGGTCAAAGGCGATGGGCTCCTCACCCTTCACGGTGAGCTCGTCGTTGACCACGTCCAACATCTCGAGAAACGACATGTGGGGATTGAGATTCCGGGCGGGGTACTCGACGAACCGGCCGGGCTGGTCGGGCCCGGCCTGACGCCAGACGCGGAGGGTGACCGAGATGGCTTGGCTGGAGGAGGATTCAGCAACCATTTTGAGAAAGGAGTCGGAAGTCTATTTGTAGTTTCGTCGGGCCAGGTGCACGGACTCGTAGGTGAGCGGTTCCTTGTTCAGCAGCGGCGCCCGGCCCTCGCCCTGGTATTCCCAGGCAGCAACATGGGCATACTGCTCGTCGTTGCGCAGGCATTCGCCCTCGAGGTCGACGTGCTCCTCGCGGAAGTGGCAGCCGCAGGATTCATCGCGTTCCAGCGCGTCGAGGCACAAGAGCTCGGCCAGCTCGAGGAAATCGGCCACGCGGCCGGCCCGCTCAAGCGACTGGTTGAGCGTGCCGCCGTCGCCGGGCACGTTGATCCCGCATCCGCGGGACCAGAACTCCTCGCGCAGCAACGGGATTTCCTGCAGCGCCTGCCGCAGGCCGGTAGCGTTGCGCGCCATGCCGCAATGATTCCACAGGATGTGACCGAGCCGCTTGTGGAAGTGACTGACCGGCTCCTTCCCCTTGACGGCCAGCAGGCGCGTGACGATGCCGCGAACATTGTCCTCGGCCTGTTTGAATTCGGCGGCCTCGGCTGTCGGCCGCGAGCCAGGTTTCTGCGTGGCCAGGTAATCGGCAATGGTGTACGGGATGATAAAATAACCGTCGGCCAGACCCTGCATGAGGGCGGAGGCGCCGAGGCGGTTGGCGCCGTGGTCGGAGAAGTTGGCCTCGCCGAGCACGAAAAGACCGGGGACGTTGGACATCAGATTGTAGTCCACCCAGAGGCCGCCCATCATGTAGTGGACCGCGGGAAAGATGCGCATCGGCACCTGGTAGGCGTTCTCGTTGGTGATCTCGTGATAGATGTCGAAGAGGTTGCCGTAGCGTTCGCGCACGCCGGCCTCGCCGAGCTGCCGGATGGCATCGGAGAAATCGAGGTAGACGCCGAGACCGGACTCGCCCACCCCGCGCCCCTCGTCGCAGACCTTCTTCGCCGCGCGCGAGGAGATGTCGCGCGGGGCGAGGTTGCCGAAGGCCGGATACATCCGCTCGAGGTAATAGTCGCGGTCCTCCTCGGGAATGTCGTGCGGGTTCTTCCGGCAGTCCTCCTTCTTCTTCGGCACCCAGATGCGGCCGTCGTTGCGCAGCGACTCCGACATGAGCGTCAGCTTCGACTGGTAGTCGCCGGTGACGGGAATGCAGGTCGGGTGGATCTGCGTGAAGCAGGGGTTGGCGAAGCAGGCGCCGCGCTGGTAGGCGCGCCAGATGGCGGTGGCGTTGGAGTTGTGCGCGTTGGTGGAGAGATGGAACACATTGCCGTAGCCGCCGGTGGCGAGCACGACCGCGTCGGCCGCGTGCCGGCTGATCTCGCCGGTGATGAGGTTGCGGACGATGATGCCCTTGGCGTGACCGTTGACCACGACCAGGTCCAGCATCTCGGAATGCGTGAACATCCGCACCCCGCCGAGGCCGATCATCCGCGAGAGGGCGGAATAGGCGCCGAGGAGGAGCTGCTGGCCGGTCTGGCCGCGGGCATAGAACGTGCGCGAAACCTGTGCGCCGCCGAAGGAGCGGTTGGCGAGGAGGCCGCCGTACTCGCGGGCGAAGGGCACGCCCTGCGCGACGCACTGGTCGATGACGTTGGCGGAGACCTCGGCGAGCCGGTGGACATTGGCCTCGCGGGAGCGAAAGTCGCCGCCCTTGATGGTGTCGTAGAAGAGCCGGTAGACGCTGTCGCCGTCGTTCTGGTAGTTCTTGGCGGCGTTGATGCCGCCCTGGGCGGCGATGGAGTGGGCGCGGCGCGGGCTGTCGTGGAAGACGAAGCACTTCACCGGGTAGCCCAGCTCAGCGAGCGTGGCGGCGGCCGAGGAGCCGGCAAGGCCGGCGCCCACGACGATGATCTCATACTTCCGCTTGTTTGCCGGGCTGACGAGTTTGATCTCCGCCTTGTGCCTGGTCCACTTCTGTTCGAGCGGGCCGGAAGGGATTTTGGATTCGAGTCTGGCCATGGCGGGAAAGGCTTAGCGTCGGACGACCGTGGCGGTGGCAACCGCGGCCGTGATTTTCTGCGCGGCGTAGGTGCCGGGGGCGGGTTTGGCGATGCCCGTCAGGATGGCGCCGGGAATCGCGAGGTTGCCGAGGAAGTAGAGCACGCAATAGAGGACGACGATCTTCTTGAGCAGGCCGGCCCATTTCTCGCTGCGCCAGCCCAGGGTCTGGAACAGGCTGTCAGCGCCGTGCGCGAGGTGGAAACTCAGCAGGCCAACGGCGATCATGTAGAACAGCGAGACGGCGACATTGGCAAAGCCGAGGTAAACCATGCTGTAGACGTCGGGCACCGGCTGGTTCCGGGCGACAACCGGAAAGCCCAGGAGGTGGAAGTCCGCGGTCATCGTGTATTCCGGCAACTGGCTCTTGAAGCTGCCGGTCTGCGCCCAGCCGACCGTGAACTGGGCGAGGTGGTAGAGGATGAAAGCCAAGACCACGACGCCGGTCCAACGCATGGTGCGCGAGGAGAGCGTGGCCTGGATGGTGTGATTGAGGTCGTATTTTTCCGGCCGGGCCCGGTAGTTTTCGAGCGTGAGCAGGACGGCGATCCAGATGTGGAGGATCACGCAGGCCAGCAGCACCAGGCGCACCGCCCACAGCGTGGGCCCCAGGCTCTGCAGAAAGTGGGCATAGCCGTTGATCTTGTCGGGCGAACCGAAGATCTGCAGGTTGCCGACGAGGTGGCCCGTGATGAAGACGATGAACACCGTCCCGGTGACGGCCATCAGGAATTTCTTGCCGATCGAGGCACGGAAAAGGCTGACGACAAGATTCATCGCGGTGAAGACGTGGACATGGATCAGTTGCGGCGCAGCCGCTACGCGGAGACGCGGGCGGCCGACGGGTGGACCAAGGCGCGGCGGGAAAGTAAGGGTCCGGAGTTCAGGTGCCAAACAGTGGGGCCGCTTATTAGAGGACCTGCAACAAGGAAGAAGGCCTCCGCGCAACCTTTAACTCCAGCGGATGGCCTCAGCCGGCTCAAGGGGACGATCGTCATGGGCAGTTTCTTCATTCCGCTGCGGCGCGCCGGTCGGAATTCACTTCGCCAGCGGTTTGAGCAGCGAAAACTTTCCGCTGGAGCCGGGCTGGAGGAATCGGCGGCGGAAGGCGTTCACGCGCACCCCATCGCCCAGCACCGGCGCGAGGGCGTCGCCGATGTCCTTCGGGGCGTTGTGATCGGCGACATACTGGAAGTCCCAGCGCGTCTCGCCCGTCTGGACGAGACAGTAATGCCAGCACGCGAAACCGGCGGGAAGCGCCGCGTCGATGTCGCTGGTTGAGACCAGCCCGCCGTCGGGCCGGCAATGAAGATCGCGCTCGCGGCCGAGGATGCGGAAGCCGGTCGGAAAGCGCCGGACGATGTCGCCCGTGCTGTAGCGCAGCAGCGGCATGGCGCGGCGGTTGCGCGTGGTCACCTGGGTCAGAAACACGTCGGGTCGTTCGCGCCAGGGCACGAGTTCGACGAACGCGTTCGCGTCGATCACGCGCGAGTTGTCCTGGAACGCATCCCCGATGAAAATGTAGCCCGCCTCGGTGGAGCCGTAGAGGTCGACCTGCGCCGCCGGGAACACCTCGGCGATGCGGCGGCCGTGCTGCACGCTCGGTTTGCCGTAGGTGAGGATGACGACCTGCAGGCTGGGTAGGTTCACCCGGCGCTTGGCCACGGCCCGCGCGAGCAGCGAGAGATACACCGGCTCGCCCTCGAGGATCGCGGGCTTCACCGCCTGCAGCTCGAGCACGATGCGGTCCCACTCGCTCTCGGGAAACACGAACGGATCGCTCGTCAGGTTGAGGTAGACCGTGCCCTCGAAATAGCGGTGCGGGAACGGCTCGTCCTCGTAGGGGCAGAGGTTGCTCGAGCACGCGACGGGCGCGAGCACGGCCTTGCGCGCCGGGCGGCCGGCGAACGGCGCCAGCTGCGGGTGCGCCAGGTAGGCGCGGCGCGTCTGCTCGGCCCACCAGCCGTCCTCCATGATCACGGTCATCGGCTGCGCGGTGGTACCCGAGGTGTGCTCGTATTCGTACTCCCGGTTTTGCAGGCCGCGCTCGATGTCGCGGTAATCCGCGAAAAATGCCTTGGGCCCGCGCCGCAGAATCTCCTGCTTGGTCAGCACCGGGATCCCGCGGTAGCACGCCCACTGCAACGGCTCGGGGTGCAGCGGAAAGCGCTCCGCGTACAGCGGGCTGCGCTGGTAGATCGCGCGGATTTCCGACTCGAGCGGCGCGGGCAGGCAGGAGTCGCGCGCGGCGCCGAGTGCATCCGAGGCATTGGCGAAGACGGGAGGGGACATGTGGTGGCGTTGAGCGCCGCCCGTCAGCCGGTTCGAGCTGGCGGCGGGCAGCATGGTTGCACTCCGTCGCACAAAAGCGCGCGGGATCATTTAGTCAAACCGGCGTTCCGGGACCGATTCATGGCGCGGCCCTGGTTAGGCGGGGTCACCCCGCCGCAGGCGCTCCCACTCCGGCGCGAACAGGAGCAGGGCATCGAGGACGAGCGCATGCTTGATGCGGCCCGTCCGGGCCCAGGTGAACACCTCGTCGACCGGTGCCGTGAGCACCTCGATCTCCTCATCGTGGTCCCAGGCAAGGTTGCTCGTTAATTCCGCCTGCTCGATGAGCACGAGGTGGCATACATTGTTCATGATCGCCGGGTTCGGGTGCACGTTCCCGAGGACCCGGACGTGCCGTCCGGTGTAGCCCGTTTCCTCGCGCAATTCGCGCTGCGCCGCCGCGAGCGGATCCTCGCCGCGCTCCATCACTCCGCCGGGTAGCTCCAGCGAGAAATCATCAATGCCGAAGCGAAACTGCCGCACCAGCACCAGCCGGCGGTCGGGCGTGAGGGCGAGCACGTTCACCCAGTCGGGCGCGTCGATCACGATAAAATCGCGTTCGCGGCCGCGCACGGGATGCCGGTAGCGCGCCTGCAACACGTCAAACAGGCGGCAGTCGGCATGCAGGGACTGGCCGGTCTTCTCCCAGCGGGCCGGCGCGGCGGAGGCAGGCAAATCGCTCATGCTGACAATAAAAAGCCTCCGCGACGCAGGGTCGAGGAGGCTTTCACAAAAAGGGGAATCCGCGCGACGGCGGTTATTTGCCCGGAACCTTGATCTTCTGGCCGATGTGCAGTCGGTTCCACTCGACGCTCGGGTTGACGGTTTGCAGGTCAGCCAGCGAGACACCCAGCGCTCGCGCGATCTTCACGCCGGTGTCACCCGGCTTGACGACATACTCGCCGGGGCCGGCCACCACGGGCTCGCCACTCTTCGCCCTCGGGGCGGCGGCGCGCGCCTTCGCGGCTTCCTCGAGCTTGGTAATGGCAGCCTTCATGTTGCCGATATCGGGCCCGATGGAATCAAACGCCGCCTGGGTGGAGCGCGTTAAGGTGCCGATGTCCTTGCTCGCCTTGTCCGCCGCCGTGGCCGCGCTGCTGACATTGCTCTCCAAGCTGGCCAGCTGATCTGGCAGATTCTCCGGGACTCTCTTGCCGAGAGAGCTGACCTTGACGAGGGCGACGCCCGCGATGATCAAGGCAAGCACGCCGACTAAAACACCAGCCACCGGGAGGTAGCTGCTGTTGTTTTCACGCGAAATTGTATCCATGTGTTAGAAGGGTGAAACGGGAGGTGTAGGGGTAAAGGGAGGGCGAATCAAGCAGATTGCTGAGGGTGGAAAATCCGCCGGAATCGATCTGGTTCATGCCGAGGATAACGTTGACAGCCGGCAGGAAGCGCCGTCCCCTACCCGTCCGGCCGGGGCGTAGCTTAGCCTGGTAGAGCGTCTGGTTTGGGACCAGAAGGTCGCCAGTTCAAATCTGGCCGCCCCGACCATCCTTCGCCCTGCGGGCTTCGGATGGCAGGCCAGCCTGCAGCAAACTGAGGTCGTGGTATGCTGAGGCGCCCGTCACGGCGAAGGATGTCCTCCGCAGCCTCGGCGAAGGAGGACTATACCAGCGCCGAAAGTCAGACGGGGCGTTTCCGCGGCAGGCCGCACTTCACTGCTGGTCGTTCGACGCCGGCATCAGTTCCAGCATCCGCTGCAGATTCGAACGGGCGTCGACATAGTCCGGCTTGATCCGCAGCGCCGCCTCAAACTGGATGACGGCCTCTTTGATCCGCCCGACGCGGTAGAGCGCGGCTCCGAGGTTGTTATGGCCCTCCGCATCGCCCGGCTTGATCCGCACCACCGCCTCAAACTGAGTGATCGCCTCCGGAATCCGACCCGCGATCAGCAGGGCGTTACCCAGATTGTTGTGCGCCGCGATATAGGTCGGCCTGATCAGGAGCGCTGCTTCATAGTGTTTGATCGCCTCCGCGCTCTGCCCCACTAAAAGCAGGGCGTTGCCGAGATTGTAATGCGCCTCTGCATCGTCGGGTGCGAAACGCAGCGCCGTCTCGAACTGGGTGATCGCCTCCGGGACCCGTCTCGCTCGAAGCAGGGCGTCGCCGTAGTTGAAATGCGTTCCCCCCTCGTCCGGCTTGATCCGCAGCGCCGCTTCATAGTGCGCGATCGCCGCCGGGATCCGGCCCGCATCCAGCAGGGCGTTGCCCAGATTGTTGTGCGCCCTGGCATGGTTCGGATCGAGCCGCAACGCCGTCCGGCACTCGGCGATCGCCTCCGGAATCCTCCCCATCTGGCGCAGGGCGTTGCCGAGGTTGCTGTGCGCATCCACGTAGGCCGGTTTGATCCGCAGTGCCGTCTCATACAGGGCGATCGCTTCCGGAATCCGCTCCGACCGGTCGAACACATTTCCCAGCCGGTTGCGTTGGACCGCATAACGATCGAGGCTCGCCAGCAGGTTGAACGCCACCGAAAAAGCCAGCAACAGGCCCCAGGCGGCCCGGGCGGCCAGCCGCCAGCGCGGCCGGCCGATCAAGACGCGCTCCACGCCGAGGATGCCGATGACCGCCAGCAGGACCAGCGCGGGCAGGAACTCCACTTCATACCGGCTGCAGTTGCCATAAAACAGGCACAGGACCGAGGCGCAGGCTGCGAAGAGTATGACAACCGCGGCGACAAATCCGCGCAAGGCGGTGCGCGCCGCCGCCGCGCGGCCGCGCCAGACAAGCGGCACCGCCAGCGCCAGCCACACCAACGGGATATTGGTCAGCACGCCGAAGGGGTCTTCCACATCCGCATGCCCGGGCGGCACCGCCGGGGTCGCGATGTCCCCGACGAACGGAAGCTGCCGGCTCCACCGCACCGGCTCCAGAAAATAGACGCAAAAATTGAACCAGAGATAATGCAGACTGAAATGCCGGCCGGTGTCCTGACGGTCGCCCGCCAATTGGTAGCGCTGACCGAATTCAAACGGATTGTCGAAGCGCAGGTAGTTGTAGAGCATGAGCCCGAGGCCGCACAGCACGAGCGGCAGAAGCACGGCCACCAGCAGGCCCCACGGCGGCCGCCGCCGGCCACCCGGCGACGGCTGGCGCCAGACCTGCGCGAGCGGCACCAGCAAAATCGCCGCCCCGAGCAGCAAGAACGGCCGCGCCCCCATGGCCAGACCCAGCGCCAGGCTCGCCGCGGCCAGCCACCAGCCCCGCCGCGGCGGGTCATGCAGCGCCAGCCAGACCGCCCCCAGCGCCAGCATGATCAAGGCATATCCACAGCTGACAGCCACCTCCCAGAATTCAGCCCGTTGCTGCAGGATCGGCACACCGGAGGCCAGACCCAGCGCCAGCACGCCAGCCGTCACCACCGCACCGCCGACTTCTGGAAAATAGCGCCGCCACAGCGCCCGCACCACCGCTGCGCTGGCCAGAAAACCCACGGTACAAAAAACCGCCACGGCATAGCGGTGAAAAAGATAATGGCCGGTAAGTGCCGCCCATGGCCAAAACAGCAGCAGCGCCGGGGTGACCCCGAAGTAGAGGTACATTTTCCCCTTGTAGTAGCTCATGTCATGCAGCCCGTAGCCAAAGCGGTAGCGGAGGTTGGCGACCGGATCATAGGGATCCGCCAGCTGCCCGAGTTCCGGTGGCGCCACCTTATTCATGTCCAGGTGGCCGCACTGAAATCCCTCAACCAGCAAATTGTAATGGTTGTCCGCCGGAGACCATCCGGTCGTTTCCGTCACGCACACCGCGCCCATCCAGGCGAAGCAACCAACGACGAACACGCACCCCATCCCCAAGGCGACAGATTGAGCGGAGACAAACCTGTGCAGACGCATGCCCTTGATCATCGAGAGACACCGGTGAATGACTCCATGGATCAAGGTCATGCAAAGAGAATGGAGTGAATAGACGACACTCTCGTTCGAGCCTAGTTCCGGATGTCCGATGCAGCTGGATGAGTCAACGCGACTGTCTTGCCCGCCCTGATGGACGATCCGGCCGCGCCGAAATCACAAGGGCCTGCCCGCGGCGGGTTCAGCGCGTCGCCCGCTCAGGAACCGGGCAGCTTCACGGAAACCTCCGGAGCGGCTTCGCCTTTCTTGTCGGGGGTGGCGGCCGCGACCGGCCCCGGCGTGCGCACGCGCAGCAGCAGCGAACGCTGCGCCCACAGGCCGCCGGTATCGAGCTGCATGATCAGGTCGGTGAGTTTCACGACCTCGCCGAAGTTGCCGGCCTCGAAGGCCAGCGAGGCAAGGTGATAGGCGGCTTCGCAGCGCACGGCCCGCAACTGCGCCGCGTCTTCCGCCAGTTGCCTGAGGATGGCCGTGCCCTCGGTGGTCCTGCCGGATTGGATCTGGGACATCGCCTTTCCGAGCAGGGCGCGCGTGGCGAACGGCGTGCCCGGCAGCATGGCGGCGGCCTTGCTATAATTGATGAACGCCTCGGCAAAATTGCCCGCGGCATAGGCATCATCCGCGAGTTTCAGATAAGCGGCGCCAGCCAGCGGATGACTGGCGTTGTCCCGCGCAAAGGCCTGCAGTTTGGCCGGCGTGGTCGCCACCGCGTAGGCGGCCTCGATCTCGGCCTCCCGCTGCGCGGCCAACGTTTCATAGACGTAACGTCCGACGATCGCGAGCACGACGAGCGCACACCCGATGTAAAGAGCCTGGCGGTTCTTTTCCCAAAAAATCCGGAGCTGCTCATCAAAGGGAAGCTCGGTTTGGGTTTTGTCGGCCGTGGCGCCAGGACGATGGGGACCCACTGAGGGCTGGTTGGGCGGCGTGATGCTCATGGAAACCGCGCAATATGGGATGCGCCGGAGGCTCCCACAAGGCAAAACCCGGGCATAACGGCGGCCAGGCCGGTCAGGCAGCCATGCTGCTGCGGAGCCTGCCGGCAGGAGAACGTGAAAACCGCTTTCTAGTCAAAAACCACCGTCTTCTTGCCGTAGACCAGCACGCGGTTTTCGAGGTGCCAGCGCACGGCTTGCGCCAGCACGAGTTTCTCGAGGTCCCGGCCCTTGCGAATGAGATCGTCCACGCTGTGGCGGTGCGTCACGCGCACGACATCCTGCTGGATGATGGGACCGTCGTCGAGGACGGCGGTGGCGTAATGGGCCGTGGCACCAATGAGCTTCACGCCGCGTTCGTGGGCCTGATGGTAGGGCCGGCCGCCCGCGAAGGCGGGCAGAAACGAATGGTGGATGTTGATCACCGGCTGGCCGAATTTTTCCAGGAAGCCGGCTGAGAGCACCTGCATGTAGCGGGCGAGAATCACGAACTCCACGCCGGCCGCGCGCAGGATCTTCAGCTGGCGCGCCTCCACCGCCGCCTTCGTCCGGGCGGTCACCGGCACGTGGTGGAAGGCGAGCCCGTAGCCGCGCGCCGCGCCGGCGAGGTCGGGGTGGTTGGAAATCACGCAGGCAAAATCGCCCGCAAACTCCCCCGCCTTCCAGCGCAGGACGAGATCGTGCAAGCAGTGATCGGCCCGGGAAACGAAGAGCGCGCCCTTCGGGCGGTGCGCCGAGGACGCCACGCGCGCCGCCATGCCGAGCGTCGCGGCGAACGCCTTGAACTCGCGGGCCTCGGCGGCGGCATCGCCATGGGAGGGCACCCATTCGACGCGCTGGAAAAACACCTCGCGTTCCATGTCGCGGTGCTGGTCGGCGTGCAGGATGTTGCCCCCGCGTGCGAAAATCCAGCCGGCCACGCGCGCGACCAGGCCGCGCTGGTCGGGTCCGTGCAGCAGAGCGATGAGCGTGGGGGCGGAGGACATGGCGGAAGAGGACTGCCGGATGTAGTTGCGGTTCTTGTCACCGCGAGTCCGGCGACCTGTCTCGCCGAAGCTTTCGGCGCAGGCGGAGGCCGGACGGGGCGGTCCCTCTGGATTGCCACGTCGCTGCGCTCCTCGCAATGCCAGTCTGCAGGGTGCCTGGGCCGGGGGGAGGGATCCAGCGTGCCGGCAATCCGCGGGCCGGTCAGCCCTGCGTCACGACGTTGCCTATGTATTTCTGCAGCGGGCGTACGCCGACACGCTTCTCCTTCAACGCCTTGATGCCGTTGAGCGCGGCGTAAGCGCCGGTGATCGTGGTCATGAGGCAGATGCTATGGGCGTAGGCGGCCTGCCGGATCTTGTTCTCGTCCTTGCGCGGCGTCATGCCCCCAGGCGTGTTCAGGATCATCTGAATCTGGCCGTTCTTGATCATGTCGATGACCGTCGGACGGCCCTCGTCGATCTTGGCCAGCAGTTGGACGGTGACGCCGTGTTCCTTGAGGCTCTGCGCCGTGCCGCGGGTGGAATAGATGGTGAAGCCGAGCGCTTCGAGCTGGCGGCCGAGCTCGACCGCGCGGGGCTTGTCGGCGTCTTTCACGCTGAGGAACACGTTGCCGGAGAGTGGCAAGCCGGGATTGACGGCGGCCTGCGTCTTGGCGAACGCGATGCCGAGGTCGTCGTCGAGGCCCATGACCTCCCCGGTGGAACGCATTTCCGGACCGAGGTTGATGGTCGCGCCGGGGAAGCGCACAAAGGGGAACACGGCCTCCTTGACGCACCAGTGCCGCGGCGTGAGCTCGCGCGTGAAACCGAGGTCCTTGAGCTTCAGGCCGGTCATGACCTTGGCGGCGAGCTTGGCCAGCGGCACGCCGATGGCCTTGGCCACGAACGGCACCGTGCGCGACGCCCGCGGGTTGACCTCGAGCACGTAGAGTTCGCCGTCCTTGACCGCGAACTGCACGTTCATCAGGCCGACCACGTTGAGCGCCTTCGCCAGCGCATAGGTGGCTTCGCGCACGGTGGCGAGCATCGCCTCGGACAGCGTGTGCGGCGGCAGGACCATCGCCGCGTCGCCCGAATGCACGCCGGCATACTCGATGTGCTCGAGCATGCCGCCAATCACGGTCGTATCACCGTCGCTGATGCAGTCGACATCGAGTTCGATGGCGTCCTCGATGAATTTGTCAATGAGCACGGACTTGCCTGGCATGGCGTCGAATGCCTGCCGGATGACGGCGCGCAGCTCATCCTCGCTGTAGACGATGAACATGCCGCGGCCGCCGAGCACGAACGACGGGCGCAGCAGCACGGGAAAGCCGACCTCGTGGGCAAAGCGCAGGGCCTCCTTCTCGGTGAGCGCGGTGCGGTTGGCGGGCTGCCGGAGGTTGAGCCGGTGGAGGATGGCGGCGAAGAGCCGGCGGTCCTCGGCGATCTCGATGCTCTCGGGCGAAGTGCCGATGATGTTTACGCCGTGCTGCTTGAGCGCCGCGGCGAGGTTGAGCGGCGTCTGGCCGCCGAACTGCACGATGGCGCCCTCGCATTGCTCCTGCTGGTAGATTTCGAGCACGTCCTCGAGCGTGAGCGGCTCGAAGTAGAGCCGGTCGCTGGTGTCATAGTCGGTCGACACGGTCTCCGGGTTCGAGTTGACCATCACGGTTTCGAAGCCGATCTCGCGCAGCGCGAAGCTGGCGTGGACGCAGCAATAGTCGAACTCGATGCCCTGGCCGATGCGGTTGGGACCGCCGCCCAGGATCATGATCTTCCGTTTCCGGGAGGGGATGATCTCGTTTTCGTCGCCGTAGCTCGAGTAATAATAGGGGGTGAAGGCCTCGAACTCCGCGGCGCACGTGTCCACGAGCCGGTAGGTCGTGTGGATGCCGGCCTGTTTGCGGTGGGCGTGGACGGCGCCGAAATCGGCGCCGAGCAGGTGCGCGAGCTGCACGTCGGAAAAGCCGGCCTCCTTGGCGCGGCGCAACAGGCCGGGGTCGAGCGTGGCGAGCGTGTGCCGCTTCAGCTCCTCCTCCAGCTCGTGGAGCTCGCGCAGCTGGTGCAGGAACCACGGGTCGATCTTCGTCAGGTCGAAGAGCTGTTCGACGGTGTAACCGGCCTTGAAGGCGTGGCGGATGTAGAAGATGCGCTCGGCATGGGGCGTGCCGAGCTTCTGCTTGATGATCTTGTCCTCGGGCCGCTCGTCGCCGCCGTACTTGCCGCCCCCGCCGAAGCCGTGCGCCCCGATCTCGAGCGAGCGCAGCGCCTTCTGGATCGACTCCTTGAACGTGCGGCCGATGGCCATGGCCTCGCCGACGGACTTCATCGACGAGGTGAGCGCCGGGTCGGCGTCGGGGAACTTCTCGAAGGTGAAGCGCGGCACCTTGGTGACGATGTAGTCGATGGTCGGCTCGAAGCTGGCGGGGGTCAGGCGCGTGATGTCGTTCTTGAGCTCGTCGAGCGTGTAGCCGATGGCGAGTTTGGCCGCGATCTTCGCAATGGGGAAACCCGTGGCCTTCGACGCGAGGGCCGAGGAGCGCGAGACGCGCGGATTCATCTCGATGACGACCATGCGGCCGGTTTGCGGATGGACGGCAAACTGGATGTTGGAGCCGCCGGTCTCGACGCCGATCTCGCGGATGACGGCGAACGACGCGTCGCGCATGATCTGGTATTCCTTGTCGGTCAGGGTGAGCGCGGGCGCGACGGTGACCGAGTCGCCGGTGTGCACGCCCATCGGGTCGAAGTTCTCGATTGAGCAGATGACGACGCACTGGTCCTTGTGGTCACGCATGACCTCCATCTCGAACTCCTTCCAGCCGAGCAGGCACTCCTCGACGAGCACTTCGTGGACGGGGGAGATCTCGAGGCCGGTGCCGGCGATCCGGTCGAATTCCTCGCGGTTGTAGGCGATGCCGCCGCCCGAGCCGCCGAGCGTGAAGGAGGGGCGGATGATGAGCGGAAAGCTGCCGATGTAGTCGGTGGCCTTGCGCGCCTCCTCGAGCGAATAGACGGTCATTGACTTCGGCACGTCGAGGCCGATGCGGATCATGGCCTGTTTGAAGGCCTCGCGGTTCTCGCCCTTGTGGATGGCCTCGGGCTTCGCGCCGATCATCTCGACCCCGTATTTCTGGAGGAGGCCGGCCTTGTGCAACTCCATCGAGAGGTTGAGGGCGGTCTGGCCGCCGAGCGTGGGCAGCAGCGCAGAGGGCCGCTCCGCCTCGATGATCTTCTCGAGATACTCCAGCGTGAGCGGCTCGATGTAGGTCACGTCGGCGAACTCCGGGTCAGTCATGATCGTGGCCGGGTTGGAGTTCACCAGCACCACCCGGTAGCCCTCCTCCCTGAGGGCCTTGCACGCTTGGGTGCCGGAGTAGTCAAACTCACAGGCCTGGCCGATGACAATGGGCCCGGCGCCGATGATGAGAATGGAGTCAAGGTCGGTGCGTTTTGGCATGGGCGTGGGCGCCCGTGAAGGTTGCGGGGGCCCTGCGGCAGCGCAAGCGGGAAAGGACTCGCCTCCGGCGTTTACAGGGATTCTTTTCGCTGCCGGTCCGGTCCGCGGCCTTTTCCCTGCGGCTGCCCCCGGCTTCCGACCTCCAGGCCTTCGAGCGCCCTCGGCGCGGGCACGTCGCCAGGTCCGTGCGGGAGTGCGCCGTTGAACGCGCCCGACCGCTCAGCCGAGCTTGGCCGCGTCCACGCCGAGCACCTTCGCCGCCCGGGCCTTGTCGCCCTGGCAGGCGTGAAGCACCATGTCGAGGTATTGTTTCTGCTGGCCAGCGAGATACTCCGCGAGACTCGGCCAGTGCTCGGGTTCGCGCAGACGCATCGGAAGCTGTTGGGAGGTGACGACGCGCGTCTCCGTGGTCGAGACGATCTTGGAAACCACCTGCTCCAGCTCGGCGAGGTTGCCCGGCCAGTGGTAGGCGCTGAGAACGGCCATCGCGTCATCGGTCAACTCGACGAGGCTGGCGTCGAACAGGGGGTTGGTGGCCTGGCCCGTGAAGTGTTTGACGAGGGCCGGCAGGTCCTCGATCCGCTCGCGCAAGGGTGGCAGCACGATCGGCAGCGAGGCGACGCGATAGAAGAGTTCGTCGTTGAAATGTCCCTCGTCAGTGAGCTTCTCCAAGTCTTCGTTGGACGTGCAGATCAGGCGGAAGCCGTGGCCGGTGTTGCGGAGCACACTCACCAGCTCCTTCTGCATCGGCAGGGGCAGACACTGGAGATGCTCGAGCAACAGCGTGCTGCCCCGGGCCTGCAGCACCCAGGAGCCGCCGGCGCCGTTCTGGCCGAGGAGGCCGTCGCGGATACCCTGCGCGGAGCTGAGCGCGCAGTCGATGCGCACCAGCGGCTTCTCGGACGCATCGCCATTGGCGTGGAGAATGTCGGCCACCGTCCCCTTGCCGGTGCCGCTCTCCCCCACCAGCAGCACGGGGGTGCGCACGGTGCAGAGTTTTTTGATCTGCTGGACGACCTTCTTGGCCTTGACGCTTTGGCCGATGAGACGGGTTTCAATATCGCTCGCCTTCGCGGCCGGCAGCGCGGCCTGGGTGGCGCGCTCGGCATTGAACTGGCGAAGCTCCATGCCGCGTTTCAGGGTGGCGATGAGCTCGTCGACCCTGAACGGCTTGGGCAGGTAGTCGAACGCCCCGAATTTGAGCGCCTGGATCGCGCTGTCGGTGCTGGCGTAGGCCGTCATGATGATGACCACGCAATTGGGATCGTAGAGCTTGAGCTGTTTGAGGAGCGTGATGCCGTCCATCGGCTTCATGTCGATGTCGGCGAGCACGAGATCGAATTTCTCGGCCTTGTAGCGGGCGAGCGCCTTCTCGCCGTCGGTGGTAAAAGCGGTGGCAAAGCCGGTGGGTTGGATGACCGCATCGAGCATCTCGTGGATCGAGAGCAGATCGTCGACTATGAGAACAGCCGGCATAGCCAGAGATTACTGGCCTCCAGCGAACACTCTGGAGGCGGCCTGCGCAAGGTTAACCTCACCGGCACGCGCGCTGGGCAGCCCTGGGCACGCATATTTACCAAACTATCGCTTCCCGGCGACAGGCGGGAAATGATCGCCGGGAGGACTCCCCGGAGATACCGCGACGTCTATTGCACACCGCCGGCCACGGCGCCGAGTTGGAAGATCGGCAGGAACATGGCCATGACGATGCCGCCGACGATCACGCCGAGGAACACGATGAGCAGCGGCTCGATGAGCGAGGTGAGCGACGCGACCGTGGCGTCGCACTCGACGTCGTAGAAGTCGGCGATCTTGTTCATCATGCCATCGACGTTGCCGGTGGTTTCGCCCGCCTTCACCATGTGTTTCATCATCGGCGGAAAGAAAGGATTGACAGCGAGCACCTCGGACACCTGGCCGCCCTGGCTGACGTGCTTGGCGATCTCCGTGCAGGCATCCTCAATCTGCACCTTGCCGCTGGCGCCCGCGACGATTTCGAGGGTGCGCAGGATGGGCACGCCCGAACGAATGAGCGTGGCATAGGTGCGGCAGAAACGGGAAAGCGCGATCTTGTGGACGAGGCTGCCGAAAATCGGCGCCCGCACGAGGACCTGATCCTTCACGCGGCGGCCCTTGGGGGTGGAGATCAGCTTCCGCCCTCCCCACCAGACCACCGCGACGCCGAGCGCGACCCAATACCAGTTGTGTTTCAGGAAGTTGCTCGAATCGATGAGCATCTGCGTGGGCGCAGGCAGCTTCGCACCGAAATCGGCGAACATGGCCGCGAACACCGGAATGACGAAGATGAGCAGCACGTTCACCAAGACGATGGCCAGGGCGATGACCGCAATCGGGTAGGTCATGGCCGATTTGACCTTCTTGGTGAGCTTCACCGTTGACTCAAAGTAGGACGCCACCTTGCCGAGAATTTCCGCGAGCGCGCCGGATGCCTCGCCGGCCTCGACCATCGAAATGAACAGCGAGTTGAACGCCCGGGGAAACTTCTTGACCGAGGCGGAAAACGAGTTGCCCGACGAGATGTCAGTGCGCACATCGCGAATGATGATCCTGAAAACACCATCCTCCGTCTGATCCTGCAGGGCCTCCAGACACTGCACCAGCGGCAGGCCGGCAACCAGGAGCGAAGCGATCTGTTGGGTGAAGATGGCGAGCTCGCCAAGGGGCAGCTTGTAGTTCTTGGCCTTTTTTTCGTAGGACTTTTGTCTGGCCAGGTTTTGAGCGGCCCGAAAATCAAGTTTCTTCGGTTGGGTCTGCGTCGGACGCAGCGGCGTGGCCGGCCCGGACCCGGAGGAGACGCTCGAGATAAAAGCCATGATGGGGACTATTAAAGGCGGTGTTAACCTGCGCGCGCAACTCCATATTTCAATCGCGCAGCTGAGCAGAAGGCGGCGGGCGATGGCGTTCATGGGAGCGCCGCCGTGGGGCGGCCCTGCCCAGACCCCAAAGGAAGGCTTGACCGGATGACGGGGCGGTGGACGCTTCAATCCCGCGCACGCGGCTGTAGTTTAACGGTAAAACCTCTGCCTTCCAAGCAGATGTCCGGGGTTCAATTCCCCGCAGCCGCACCATCTTCAGCGGGGGGCTTGGAACGTCATACAAATCTCATACGCGGCGGCGGCGCCCGTTTTGGCCGCGCCCAATTGCCAAGCCAAATCTCATACGCCAAATGCCCCAGGTTCAAAAAACGGCCGTATCCCTTGCTGATCGCCCCGCCTTGGGCAAGGGGCGCAGCGGGCGGGCATGCGGTGAGGATCGCGACATTCCCGATCACGAGGTGCGTTTCGGTCAGGATGAAAAAACGCCGAAGAGCATCGCAGCCGCAATTGAGCGGCTGGATTACGTGACGCCGGCAGGCCCAACGTTGCGCTGCATGCCTCCATTTTCCAGCGCACGACGCAGCTGCTGCCGGGCACGATAGAGGCGGTTCTCCACCGCCTTGGCGGAGCAACCGACAATCTCTGCAACCTCCGCCATCGACTTCTCTTCGTACTCGAAGAGCACGATGGCCGTGCGCTGGTCGAGCGGAAGGTCCGACACCGCCCTTTGCACCGCCGCCATCCGCTCGTCTTGGTCGCCGCCTGAAGCCAGTATTGCGGATGCGGTCGTTTCGTCCTCCGCATCCCCCCCCTCTTCGAGCCAGGCACTGAGCGATAACGTCGGACGACGCTTCCACCAGCGCAGACGGTTCTTTGCCTGGTTGGCGGCGATGGCGAAAATCCACGGCGAGAACCTGGCCCCAGCGCGGTATGTGTGCCGCTTTAGAAATACCCGCACGAACACCTCCTGCGCCAGATCCTCCGCGTCTGCGGTGTTGCCAACCAGTCGGAAGATGAATCGCTTCACCGGAATCTCCCACCGCTGCATGAGCACCGCCAAAGCAGCACCGTCGCCACCTTGCAGTTGGATCATCAACCATTCGTCGGCGGGCTCGCCCTTCTCAATGTCCATGTGTGGGATCCGTCGTGGTGAGACTCAAATCCGGCGCGCCCGAGTGGTTGAACTTCGCCACGAGCGGACGCATCGTTTCCAGGTAGCGGCGCCCGTCCTCGGGCGACATCAACGCAGCCACTTGTTCGAGATGGCGAAGGAGAAGGGTCTCACAACGAGTGCTCAGCTCGCGGACACGCTGGTCCGCCGCCGTGACCGCCGCCGCGTCGACGGGTTGAGCGGCCCGCAGCGCATCCCGCATCTTCATTGCCTCTTGGATCATCCGACAATGCTCGTCGCATGAACCGGTGTACTCACGGTGGAGCTTCTCGATGGCGGCGTACTGCTGGTCGGTGAGATGAAATTCCCGCTTCAGCCAAGTCATCGCGTCGCCCTGCCGCGCGGCCTCGTGCAAAGCAGGATCGCACCCCGCGCGATAACCGAGGAGGCCCGCGATCAAGGCGATGGCAACCAGCAGCCCCACGGCGATGAACACGTTTCTCACGAATCTCACTCCTTCAGGCCGGCTTTTACCCGGGCATCAAGGTTGGCCAGGTAATTGGCGGCGAGCGTGTTGCGGTCGGCTTGCACATGGTTGCGTGCGACCAAATGCCCGGTCCATCCGGAGACCACGACGGTCACGATTGCTGCCGCAGTCAATGCGGCGGCGCGCGTGCGCACAAACACCGACCAAGTCGGGGCTCGACGCGTCTCTTCGATACGTTGCCAGACGGCAGCACGGAAATCCGGGTCCGGCGGCGGTGAGACCCGCCAAACCCGCAGAACGTTGCTGAGGGGATCAGACGATTTCATGAGCATCCTTTTCTTTTCCAAAAGTTGGTCGGATGCGGTAAAAACATGCCCGCATCCAAGCAGTAGTACACCGCACAGCCCGAAATCCCTCACGGTAGCCTGTGCCAAGAGGGTGGAAAGCGTATAAACAAGTCGGGCACACCGCGGCAACCGGAGTGAGAACAGTCGCAGGCGGCACCTTGGCTGCGGCTTGCTGCCACAGACGCTGGGCGATGTGGTTCCGGCCTTGGTGAGGGATTTCGCGGGTTGCGGTGTATGACTATCGAAAACCGCGCGTCGTTGACCGGGGTGGCCCCCGGGCCGCCTCCCGTCCGGTGCGCTTCCCGAAAAGCTCCGCGTTCCCATTCATGATCCGCTCCACCACCATCGCCACGCTCGCCGCCGGGGGCCTCGCCTTCCTAGCTGGGTGCCAGACCGTCCCGCCCGCCCCGGAGCGCACCGTTCGCGATCATCTGGCGGCGGTCGGCCGCGAACTGCCACCCGCACGGGGGCAACTCCCGCTGCTTGGCGCGGAGTCTCAGCCGAGCGACTACGTGCGTTTCGCTCTGCTCAAACACCCCGCTGTTTTCGCCGCTTACAGCGAATGGCGGGCGGCGGTCGAATCCATTGCGCCGGCCCGGGCGCTGCCCGACCCGCAGATCACTTTCCAGGCCGACATCGCCGGAACCGTGACGTCGCTCATGCCGGGGGTGTTGTTCGACCTGATGGTTCCCGGGAAGCGCGCCGCCATGGCGCGCGAAGCAACAGCGGGCAGTGAAGTCGCCTACCGGGAGTACGTGGGCACAGTGGTCCGCACGGCCGCCGATGTGCGCAAAGCGTGGATCGAGCTGGCGTTCATTGAAGGGACGATCCGGTTGCGCGAGGCTTCGTTGACGGCTCTCGGCCAGTCCGCCGACATCGCCGCTGCGGAATACTCGACCGGACGCGGCGTGACGACACTGGAGGGCCAGATCCAGACAGCGGGCGAAGCCGACCGCATCCGTTCCGAGATCGCCACCCTGGCCGACCGTCTCCACGCCGCGCGGGTGCAATTCAAGTCGGCCCTTGGCCTGGCGCCGGCGGACCCCGATCCGTTCTGGCCGCGGTTCCCCCTGGCGCCCACGGTCCTTCTCCCGGAAGAAGAACTCTGGCGGCGCGTGCAGGCGTCGAACCCCGACCTCGCCAAATTGCGCGCGATGGTCGAGATGGCCGTGGCGGACGAAGAGGTCGCGCGCCAGAGCCGGGTTCCCGATTTCAGCGCCGGCCTGATGGCTGACGTGAGGCAAACGCCGTGGTTGTGGCGGCCAACGGCCACGGTCACCCTGCCGGTTTGGCGCGGCAAAATCGCCGGGCAAATCGCCGCCGCCCGGGCGCGACGCGAGGCGTCCGCCGCCAACGTCGATGCGGAACGGCTGACCATGGCGGCCGAGTTGGCCCGCGTGCTCTACATGGTTCGCGAGGCGGACCGGATGATCACGTTCATTGACGCCACCGCGCTGCCGAACATCGAACGGACGGTTGCCTCCGCGGAGGCCGCCATCCAGTCGGGCATGGGCGGCACCGGGATGATACCTGAGGCGCGACTCATGGCGGCGACCAGGCGAATCGAACGCCTGAATGCCCTGCGGGAGCGGGAACTGGCGGTAACCGGGCTTTTGCTGATGACCACGGAGATCGCAACGGGCGCCGGTTCGCTGCTGCCCGAAACCGCACTCTCCACCCGTCAATGAGCCTCCTTTTTCTTCCATGAGAACCCGTTCCTTGCTTCCCGCGCTTTTCGGCAGTTGGACTAGAGCTGCCCTCTTCAGTGTGATCTGCGCTCTTGTTGTCGCGCCGACGGCGTTTGCCGCCAAGCAGCTCTACACCTGCGGCATGCACCCGCAGATCATTCGCGAGGAGCCCGGCAATTGCCCGATCTGCGGCATGAAATTGCAGCCGATCCGCGCGAGCCCCGCTAATTCGAGCGCCGCGACAGCAGCCGGGCGGAAGATCAAATACTACAAGTCCACGATGATCCCGGGACAGGTGAGCGAGAAGCCGGGCAAGGATACGATGGGCATGGACATGGTCCCCGTCTATGAGGGTGAAGACTCCTCAACTTCCGCCATCCAAATCGATGCGGCCACGGTTCAACGGATGAATCTCAAGACGGCGCTGGTGACCCGTGGGCCGGTGCGCCGTGAGTTCCGCACGGTCGGCACGGTGACCTTCAACGAGGAGGGTTACCGCGACATCACCACCAAATACGAGGGCTGGCTCGAAAAGCTTCACGTCAATGCCACATGGTCCACGGTCAAGGAGGGCGATCCGCTGTTCGAGATCTATTCGCCCGATTTGTACAATGCAGAACTCAACTACCTCGTGGCTCGCCGGAGCGAGGGCAAGGATGGCGGCGCGCTCACCCGCGCAGCAAAAGCCCGGCTCCAGTTGCTCGACCTGCCCGACGGGGAGATCGCAGAGCTCGACCGCTTAAACGAGGCGCCGCGCACCCGCGTGTTTCGGGCACCGGCCGCCGGCGTGGTCATCGAGAAGATGGCGGTCGTCGGGCAAATGGTGAAACCCGGCGAGCGAATCTACCGGCTGGCAGACCTCTCGACGGTCTGGGTCGTGGCGCAGGTCTACGAAAGCGACCTGCCCTTTGTGCAGGAAGGGCAAACGGCGACGGTGCGCACTACCTACGGTGCGATGCGGACGTTCAGCGGCCAAGTCAGCCGGCTGTTGCCACAGGTCGAGGAACAGACGCGCACCGTTGCGGCGCGAATCGTCGTGCCCAATGCCGACGGATTCCTGCGGCCCGGGATGTTCACCGATGTGAAGTTCGTCGCCCAACTCGCGGACTCTGCGGTGCTCGTGCCCGAAATCGCCGTGCTGCGCAGCGGGGAGAGAAACACCGTGTTCGTCGCGCTTGAGGGCGGTTTCTTCGAACCGCGCGAGGTGAACCTAGGCAACCGCAGCGAAGGCGACAATTATGAGGTCTTGAGCGGTCTCGCCGGCGGCGAGCGCATCGTCACCTCGGGACAGTTCATGCTCGATTCGGAAAGCCAGCTCCGCGAAGCGATCCAGAAGATGCTCAAGGGCGATACGGCAGGGGCCGCTCCCGCGGCGGGCGTACCTGCGGCAGCCGCGCCGGACGGTGTCCGCAAGATCAAATTCTACCGGTCAACCATGATGCCCAGCGAAACCAGCCCCAATCCAGGCAAGGACTCGATGGGCATGGATATGGTGCCCGTTTATCAGGACGGCGCGGCCGATTCCGCAGCCGGTCACCAACCCTAATCAAGCGCATACGGTCCCTTCCACCGTCGGGCCCCCAACGCCATGCTCAAGGCCATCATCGAGTTTTCGCTCAAGAACAAGTTTCTGGTCCTCGCGGCGACCGCTGCGCTGATCTTCGGCGGGGTCTACGCCCTGCGAGAGATTCCTCTGGACGCGATCCCGGATCTCTCCGACACGCAGGTGATCATCTACACCGAGTGGCCGGGGCAGGCGCCGCAGATCGTGCAGGACCAGGTCACGTACCCCCTCACAACCAAGATGCTTTCGGTGCCGAAAGCCAAGGTGGTGCGCGGGTATTCGTTCTATGGGTATTCGTTTGCGTACGTGATTTTCGAGGATGGTACCGATCCGTATTGGGCGCGCAGCCGCGTCCTCGAATACCTCAGCGGCCTCCAGGCCAGTCTGCCCGCCGGTGTGACCCCACGTCTCGGACCGGACGCCACCGGTGTCGGCTGGGCGTTCATGTACGCCCTCAACTCAAAGAAGCACGATCTCGCCGAGCTGCGGTCGATGCAGGATTGGTTCCTGCGCTACCAGCTTTCGAGCGTCGAGGGCGTCGCCGAGGTGGCGTCGGTCGGCGGCTTCGTGAAGCAATATCAGATCACGGTCGATCCGCACCGGCTGCATGCCTACAACCTGTCGATCAGTGACGTCGCGATGGCGGTGAAGAAAAGCAACGGTGAGGTCGGGGGGCGTTCGCTGGAGATGGCGGAAAAGGAATTCATCCTCCGCGTGCGGGGCTACGTGGAAAAGGTCGATGACTTGCGCAAGATCGCCGTCGGCCGCGGGCCGGGCGGCACGCCGATTCGTTTGGGCGAGGTTGCCAACGTGCAACTCGGTCCCGACATGCGCCGCGGCATCGCCGAACTCAACGGCGAGGGCGAAACCGTCGGCGGCATCGTCGTCGTGCGCTACGGCGTGGACACCCGGCAGGTTATCCAGACGGTGAAGGCGCGGCTCGACCAAGCGATGAAGAGCCTGCCGGACGACGTCACCTACACGGTCGCCTACGACCGCACCGCCTTGATCGACCGGGCCGTGCGGACGCTAAAGGAGAAACTCATCGAGGAAAGCATCGTCGTGGCGCTGGTCTGCCTGCTGTTCTTGATGCACCTGCGCAGTGCGCTCGTCGCGATTGTCATCCTGCCCATCGCGGTTTTGGCCTCCATCTCGATCATGTTCGGGCAGGGCCTGAGTGCGAACATCATGTCGCTGGGCGGAATCGCCATCGCGGTGGGTGCGATGGTGGACGCGGCGATCATCATGATCGAGAACGCACACAAGCACATGGAGCACGACGGAGGGAAGAAGCCGCATTGGGACATCATCCGGGATGCGGCCGTCGAGGTCGGGCCGACGCTCTTCTACTCGCTGCTCGTGATCACGGTCTCGTTCCTGCCGGTATTCACGTTGCAGGCGCAGGAGGGCCGGATGTTCAAGCCGCTTGCGTTCACCAAGACGTACTCCATGGGCGCGGCCGCGCTGCTGTCGATCACCCTGGCACCGGTGCTCATGGGCTTCTTCATCCGCGGGAAGATTCCAGCGGAGGAGCGGAACCCCCTCAACCGGCTGCTCATCTGGCTTTATCATCCACTGCTGGACCTCGTCATTCGATTCCGCTGGTTCGTTATTGGCGGCGCCGCGGTGATTGTCGGCTGGGTCTTTTTCCCATGGAACGCGTGGGTGGTGCGACCGCTGCCGGACGGGGTGGTGAAGACCTTCGCGGCGAAGCTCAACCCAGCCTTTCCGGCCCAGAGTCTCGGTTCGGAGTTCATGCCGCCGCTTTACGAGGGCGATCTGCTCTACATGCCGACGACCTTCCCCGGCATCTCCCCGACCAAGGCGAAGGAAATCATCCAACAGACGGATCAGATCATCCACATGTTCGCCGAGGTCCATCACGTCTTTGGCAAGATCGGCCGTGCGGAATCCGCCACCGATCCCGCGCCGATGGACATGATCGAGACGACGATCATGCTGAAGCCCGAAGAAGAATGGCCAGTGGTGGACATCACCGATGCCGAAGGACGCGTGATCGCGCACCGCCGCCGCACCATCGACGAGCTGACCACCGCACTGAACGCCGCGGTGCAGATTCCGGGACTCACCAACGCGTGGACGATGCCGATCAAGACCCGCATCGACATGCTTGCCACCGGCATCAAGACGCCGGTTGGCATCAAGGTCGCGGGGTCGAACCTCGCCGAACTGGAACAGATTGCCGGACAGATCGAAGTCTTGATCCGCCGGGTGCCCGGCACGGCGAGCGTTTTCGCCGAACGTGTGATGGGCGGAAATTACATCGAGTTCGACATTGATCGCGACGCCATCGCCCGCTACGGGCTGACTGTCGGTGACGTGCAGGAAACCCTGGAGGTGGCGCTTGGCGGCATGCCGCTGACGACCACGGTCGAAGGGTTGGAGCGTTACGGGGTCATCCTGCGTTACGACCGCGACTACCGGGAGAACCTTGAGGCCCTGCGCGAATTGTTAATCCCGGTAAAAGCCGCCGGAGCGGGTTCGGCCGGCATGGGCGATGCCGCCGGAAATGCGACGATGGCGCAGATCCCTCTCAATCAGATTGCCAAGGTTCGCGTCGTCGCCGCCCCCATGGGGATCAAGAGCGAGGGCGCGGTCCCCAATGCCTGGATCTACGTGGACGTGCAGGGCACCGACATCGGCACCTATGTTCAGGCGGCGCAGAAGACCGTCGGCGACGCCATCCAGCGCGGCGAGATCAAGCTGCCGCCAGGGTACAGCATCTTCTGGAGCGGCCAGTTCGAATACATGCAGCGCGCCCAGCAGCGGCTGCTGATCGTCGTGCCGCTGACGCTGCTGATCATCATCTTCATCATCTACCTCAACACGAAGTCTTGGATCAAAACCGCCATCGTGTTGCTGGCCGTGCCGTTCTCTCTCGTCGGTGCGTTCTGGATGCTGCATTTGAGCGGTTACAACCTGAGCGTAGCCGTGTGGGTCGGCATTATCGCCTTGGCTGGCCTGGATGCGGAGACGGGGGTGGTCATGCTCCTCTATCTCGACCTCGCCTTCGGTGACTGGAAGCGCACGGGGCGCCTCAACACCACCGTCGATCTTCGCGATGCGATCTACCACGGTGCTGTAAAACGTGTGCGTCCGAAGGTCATGACGGCCGCGGTCATTATCGGAGGTTTGTTGCCGATTCTTTGGAGCCACGGGACGGGCGCCGACGTGATGAAACGCATCGCCATGCCGATGGTCGGCGGTGTCGTCACTTCGACGATCATGGAACTGCTCGTCTATCCCGCCATCTTCTATCTCTGGCGCCGACGTGGCCTGGACGCTCCCACAGCCACCTCGCCCCTGTAGGGAGGTGTAATTGACCGCTGTTTCGTAGACGTACCTGATGCGATCATTACGGAGGTGATCGCGGGCGGTTTTTCGCTCTTCATTATCATCACGTCCTTCATTGGCGGCCGGCTCGGGTGGCTGCTCGTGATGAAAAAGACGGTCTTGCGGTGCCCGCATTGCCAGGCGGTCGTCGCGGCGTCGTAGGCCCGGTGCTCCGCAGCCGCACCATCCCTCGCCCTGCGGGCTCCGGATGGCAGGCCGATCCCAAGCCCGCTGAGATTTCAGTATGCGTAAGATCATTGCGGTTAAGGTTGCACAGCGTAGCCTTGGCGTAGGCGGGCAGCCTTGGGCAAAGTAGGGCGCGACCGGGGCAGCCCGCGGGCCCCTGGCCCCCGCGTCTACCGGGGGAAGTGCGGGTGTCTTTATTTGCGGACACGTGTCCGTTTATCTTGCCATGCGACCCACCCGGCTATTGTGTTGACACCGCCCCAGGTTCGGCGGCGAACATCATCTTTCGCGCCATCCGTCATGAAACGCATCCTGCTTACCACCACGTCCTTTCAGGACACTCCAGGCGATCACCACCGGCTTCTGGCTGACACCGGCTGGGAAATCGTCCGCGCCCGTGGCCCCTTGAGCGAGGCGCAGACCCTCGAGCTCGTCGGCGATATCGATGCCTTCATTTGCGGTGACGATGCAATCACCCGGAAGGTGCTGGAGAAGGCCCGCCCGCGCCTGAAGATCATCAGCAAATACGGCATCGGCGTCGACAAGATCGACGTGAAATCCGCCACCGAGTTCGGTCTGCCCGTCCTCTTCACCCCCGGCGTCAACCACACCACGGTCGCGGAGCACACGTTCCTCCTGCTTCTCGCCCTCGAAAAGAATCTCATCGCCGCCGTCGACGCCACGCGCAAGGGCGAGTGGAAGCGCAAAACCGGCCACGAGCTGCTCGACAAGACCATCGGCATTATTGGCCTCGGCCGCATTGGCAAGGAGGTCGCCATCCGCGCCCGCGCCTTCGGGATGCAGGCCGTTGGTTTCGACGTTTACTGGGACGAGGCCTTCGCCCGGCAGCAGGGCGTGCGCCGCGCCGCCACGCTCGACGAGCTTTTCGCCGCGGCCGATTATATCTCGCTGCACACGAACCTCACCCCCGAGACGCGTGACATGATCAATGCCGGGAGCATCGCCAAAATGAAGAAAGGCGTAATCATCCTCAACTGCGCCCGCGGTGAAATCGTTCACACGGCCGACATGGTCGCCGCCCTGCAGTCCGGTCAGGTCGCCGGCTACGGCGCCGACGTGCTCGACCAGGAGCCGCCGCCCGCCGACCATCCGCTCCTCAAGCTTCCCAACTGCATCGTCACGCCGCACGTCGGCTCCCGCACCTACGAGAGCGTCGTCCGGCAGGCCACGACGGCGGTGAAAAACCTCATTCTCGCGATGAACGGCGACAAACCCATTGCGCAAGTCAACCCCGAGGTGCCGGTCAAAAAAGCCCCCTGATTTCCTGATCCTGTCATCGCGAGGGCGGTCGCACCGCCCGTGGCGATCCCTGTGGCTTGCTTCGTCGCTCCGCTTCTCGCCATGACCCGCCCTTTCCCGCCATGAGCGAAGCCTTCCACGTCGTTCCAGAAAAACTTCACCACACCCTCGTCGAAGCCGCCTACCGGCACCGCGGGTTCACCACCGAGGAGTCGGCGGCCGCCGCCCGTTTTTGCGCCGAAGCCACCCGCCACGGCATCCGCACACACAACGCCATCAAGGCCCTGCACCTCGACCATCTCTTCGGCAGCGGCTCCCAGGGCTGCGTGCCCGGGGCGAAGATCGAGGTGAAACCCGGCCGTTTCCCCGCCGCGCAAATCTGGAACGCCAACCGCAAGCTCGGCCAGGCCACCGGCTACGCCGCGATGGAGGCCGCCATGAAGCTGGCCGACCAATACGGCATTGGCATGGTGTCCGTCGACAATGCCTTCCATTATCTCTGGGGCGGCGGCTACGTGATGGACGCGGCGAAAAAGGGCTACATCGCCTACACCAACTGCACCGCGGCGCTGGCCGAGGTCGTGCCCTTTGGCGGCAAGTTCCCCACCCTCGGTACCAACCCGCATTCGTGGGGTTTCCCCACCACCACCGCCATCGGCTATCCAATTGTCATCGACTGGGCCACCAGCGTGGTCGCCATGGGTCGCGTGCAGCAGCTCGCCCGGGAAGGCAAACCGCTCCCGCCCGCCGCCGCCGTCGATGAACACGGCGCGCCCACCACCGATCCGAACCGCGCGAAATACCTCCTGCCGTTCGGGGCGCACAAGGGCTACGGCCTCTCGCTCATCAACGAACTCATCGCCGGCTTCATCGGCGGTTCCCTGCCCACGCTGCGCAACCGGTGGGACCGCGAACCGTCCGAGAAGCACACCTGCTGCTTCTTTTTCCAGGTCTGGCACCCGGCGGCCATGAATGCCGGCGCCTTCGCGGCCGGCCGCAACCAGACCGACAACGTGAAGGCGGTCATACGCGACGTCCTGGGTCACGGCAACGAGCAGTGCATGCTGCCCGGCCAGATCGAGGCCGAGGCCGCCGCCCGCTGTGCCCGGAACGGCGGTCTCCTCTTCTCCGCGGCCGAGATCAGCGCTTTCAATGAAATCGCCGCTGAGTGCGGCCAGCCCCAGTGGAATCTCGCCGACTTCACGGTCGCCGTTTAGGCTGGCTTTCTTCTTTCCCGACCCCCCTCAATCGTCCGTCTCCCCGCCACCATGAGCCTCAAGATCAAGTCCGCCGATCAGTGCAAATTCGATGAGATCTCCCTTGGCGAGATCATGCTCCGCCTCGATCCCGGTGAGGGCCGCATCCGCACCGCCCGCGAATTCAAGGTCTGGGAGGGCGGCGGCGAGTACAACGTCGCCCGCGGCCTCCGCAAGTGCTTCGGCCTGCGCACCGCCGTCTGCACTGCGTTCGTCGACAACGATGTCGGCCGCCTGCTTGAAGATTTCATCCTGCAAGGCGGCGTCGCCACCGACTTCATCCTGTGGCGTCCCGATGACGGCATCGGCCGATCCATCCGCAACGGCCTCAACTTCACCGAACGCGGCTTCGGCATCCGCGGCGCCGTCGGCATCCCCGACCGCGGCCACACCGCCGCCAGCCAGCTCAAGCCCGGCGACTTCGACTGGAACGCCATCTTCGGCAAGGCTGGCGTGCGCTGGCTGCACACCGGCGGCATTTTCGCCGCCCTGTCCGAGACGACCGCCGCGCTCACCATCGAGGCCGTGAAGGCCGCGCAACAGCATGGCACCATCGTGAGCTACGACCTCAACTATCGTCCTTCGCTTTGGAAGAGCATCGGCGGACAGAAGAAAGCCCGGGAGGTCAATCGGGAGATTGCGAAGTACGTCGACGTGATGATCGGCAATGAAGAGGATTTCACCGCCTGCCTGGGTTTCGAGGTGGAGGGCATGGACCACGATCTCACCAAGATCGAGACCGACGCCTTCAAGAAAATGATCAAGAAGGCCGTGGCCGGGTTCCCGAACTTCAAGGTCGCCGCCACCACGCTCCGCACGGTCATCACCGCCACCGTCAACGACTGGAGCGCCATCTGCTACCACGACGGCCGGTTCTACGAGAGTCGCCAGTATCCGCAGCTCGAGATTCTCGACCGTGTCGGCGGCGGCGACAGCTTCGCCAGTGGTCTTATCTACGGCTTCATGGCCACCAACGACGCCCAGAAGGCCGTCGACTACGGTGCCGCCCACGGCGCGCTCGCCATGACGACGCCCGGCGATACCTCGATGGCCACGAAGAAGGAAGTTGAGAAGGTCATGGGCGGCGGCAGCGCCCGCGTCGTGCGCTGACGGGCCGTCCGACTCCGGACCAATCTCGCTTCCGGCCGCGTCATCCGCTCCCGCCATCGTCCGCGATCGTGGTTTGAACCGATTGCGCCCTTGCTTCATCGCTCCACCGGGGTTTGCTCCCGTGTTCCACCCAGCCCGGCTGGTCTGGCGTCTCCGCTAACATGTACCGCATCCTCGCTCCCGCCCGCACGATCCTGCGCCATCGCGGATTCATGGTGCTGCTGGGCTGCAATCTGCTGGTCGGCCTCGCCTTCGCCTTTGTCGCGCCGTTCTTCTCCATGTTTGGCACGATCGAGGTGGGGATGAGTCCGTTCGCCTTCGGCGTCTTCATGACGGCCACCTCTTTGAGCGGGATCGCGATCAGCACCCTGCTGGCCCGCTGGTCCGACACGCGGCTCTCCCGGCGCACCGTGTTGCTGCTGGGCGGCGTCACCGGGGCGCTGAGCTACGTTGGTTACGCCTTCGTTCGCGACGTCATGTGGCTCACCGTCATCGGCTGCGTGCTCGGAGGCATCTCTTCGATCACCTTCTCCCAGCTTTTCGCCTATGCCCGCGACCTGCTGGCCCGCTCCGATGTTTCGCCACGCGACGCCCCGCTGTACATGAACGTCTTCCGCCTGTTCTTCGCGGTGTCGTGGACGGCCGGGCCTGCCGTGGCGTCGTGGGTGATGCTGCATTACCATTACCGCGGGATGTTTCTCGTCGCGGCCCTCTGTTTTTTCCTGTTCGTGCTGATGCTCCTCTGCTTGGTGCCGCCGGCCCAGCCGTGGGCGACCGGGCGGGCGGCGGCTCCCCAGGTGCCATTGCGCCGCGTCCTGGTCCGGGCCGACATCCTGGCCTATTTCGTCGGCTTCGCCCTGTTGTTTGCTTCCAGCACGATGGGTGTGATGAATCTTCCCTTGCTCGTGTTGAATGTGCTCGGCGGCACCGGACAGCAGGTCGGAATCATCTACAGCATCGCTCCGGCCTTTGAGATCCCGTTCATGCTTTATTTTGGGCTGCTCGCCACCAAGGCCGATCAGGCCCGGCTCATCCGGATCTCCGTGGTGCTCGCGGTGGTCTATTACGCCCTGCTCGCGTTCGTCCGGACGCCGTGGCAAATCTACCCGCTGCAGATCCTGAGCGCGGCCATCACGGCCGTGGTGGGTGGCATCGCCATCACGTTCTTCCAGAACTTCCTGCCGGAACAGCCGGGCACGGCCACCAACCTCTATTCCACCGCCGGTCGGATCGGCTCGACCGTCGGCTATCTCGCGTTCGGCGCCCTGGCCTCCGCCTTTGGTCACCGCGCCGTCTTTCTGGCCTGCACGGCGCTGTGCGCCCTCGCCCTGGCTATCCTGTTCGCGTATCGCGACCGCTCGGCGCGCCTTCGGATCTGACGCGCGCTCGCCATGACGGCGCCCGGCGGCACTTCCATGGCCCCCGTCAAGGAAGTCGAGAAGATCATGGGTGGCGGCAGCGCCCCCAACCGGGTTGTAAACCAATTTTTGCCGCGTTTTCGGCAAGCCATGCGGTGTCCCGCCCCAACGCCGGGTGTAGCCTTGGATGGAGAACGGGCGTGCCGCGGACCACGTGTCACAGGCTCAAACGTCCTCCCAATTCTCCGCTGAATCCGCCATCCCCTGCCTGCCATGAAAAGCCGCCGTGAATTCATCAAAACCGGACTGGCGCTTGGCGCCACCCTTTCACTCGCCGATTTGGGCAGACTTTGCGCCGCCGGTGCGATCGCCAGCGATGGTCCCACGCCGCTTCCCCCACCCAACACCCTGAAATCCGTGCTCATCGCCGTGCGTGATGGCAGTCGCACGGCCATGCTCGACAAGGCCATCGCTGAACTCGGCGGCATGGAGAAGTTTGTCAAAAAGGGCCAGACCGTCGTCATCAAGCCCAACATCAGTTTCGACGCTCCGCCCGAACGAGGCTCCAACACCCATCCCGAATTGCTGGGCCATGTCGTGACGCTGTGTTTCGCGGCCGGCGCCAAATCGGTCAGCTTTTTTGACCACACCCTTGATCAATGGCAGCGAGCCTACGTGGCGAGCGGCGCCGAACGTGTCGTTCAAGAGACTGGCGCCGCCCTTGTCCCCGGCAACGACCCAAGCTTTTATCGCGAAGTCGCGATTCCCTGGGGGGTGCAGCTACGCTCGGCGCGGGTGCACTCGCTCGTGCTCGACAGTGACGTTTTCATCAACGTTCCCGTGCTCAAACACCACGGCGGCCCGCTCATGACCGCGTGCATGAAAAACCTGATGGGGGTCGTGTGGGACCGCCGTTTCTACCATCGCAACGACCTCAATCAGTGCATCGCCGATTTTCTCACCTTCAAGCAGCCGGCACTCAACATCCTCGATGCCTACCATCCGATGGTGCGCAACGGGCCCCATGGCCGGTCGGTGGAGGACGTGGTCGAGATGCGCACCCTGCTGGCCTCGACCGACATCGTCGCCGTTGACGCCGCCGGCGCCAGGATGCTGGGCCTCCAGCCGGCCGACGTGGGCTATGTGAAACTCGCCGCGGACATGAAGCTCGGCACGATGGATCTCGATCGCGTCGACATCCGCCGGTTCAAACTCGCCTGACGCCGTGCCGCGCAGCCGCCTGAAACTGCTCCGGGTGATCGCGGCACTGGTGGTTTTCGCCGGACTGACCGCGGCGCTGGTGGATTTTCGCAGTCTCGTCCCCGCAGCGCTGGGGCACTGGCTGGCCTCCGTGCAACTGGTGCCGTCGCTGGCCGCCCTGGTGACGGGCGCGTCCCTCTCGCTGGCCGGCATCATCATCCTGGTGGCGACGCTGGCTGTGGGCCGCGTCTATTGTTCGGCAATCTGTCCGCTGGGGATTCTGCAGGATGTCATCGCGCGCGTCGCCGCATGGACCCGGAGGAAAGGAACGGGTTTCATGCCCTATGCGCCACCGCTGACCTGGCTGCGCCAGCTTTTCCTCTGGGGCACCGTGGCGGGAGTGGCGGCTGGTTGGAGCGGTCTGACGCTGGCGTTGGTCGATCCGTACAGCAATTTCGGGCGCATCGCCTCGGATATTTTCCGGCCGCTCGTCACGCTCGCCAACAATGCCGTGGTCGGTCTGGCCAACGCCGTCGGCATCAGCAGCCTCTACCGCGTTGAGCCGTCCTGGGGCGGGGCCGCTGCGCTCCACCAGCCGGCGCTGCTCCTCCTGTTGCTCATCGTGCTGGTCGCGCTGCGCGGCCGGCTCTTCTGCAATACGCTTTGCCCGGTCGGCACCTTCCTCGGTCTGCTCGCGCAACGGGGGGCGTTCCGGCTGACGATCCATCCAGCCGACTGCAGCAAATGCGGCGACTGCCTGTACGTCTGCAAAGCGCAATGCATTGATCTGCGCGTACAGCGGATCGATTTCTCCCGCTGCGTCGCGTGTTACAACTGCATCGACGTGTGCACAAAACAGGGCATCGGCTATCGCTTCGCCTGGGCGCGGCCATCCCCCACCCGCCCGGCGGCGACCACACCCGACTGGCAACGCCGCGCCTTCATCACCGGCACGGCGGTGGCAATGACAGCCTTTTCCGGCGCCGGCTTGCTGCGGCTGGCCCAGGTTCAAAAACTCCGCACCAACCGCGCCGGCGGGAAAGAGGGTGATCAAAATGAACCCGAACTCAGCCATGCCATCTGTCCGCCCGGAGCGGCCAGCATTGACCGCTTTCTCGACCGTTGCACGGCCTGCCATCTGTGCATCAGCGCCTGCCCGACCCACGTTTTGCAGCCGGCGTTCTTCGAATACGGCTTCGCCGGGCTGATGATGCCGCGCCTGGATTTCACCAAGTCATTCTGCACTTACACCTGCCGGACCTGCGAAGAGGTCTGCCCGGATGGCGCGATCAGCCTGCTCGAACTTGCCGACAAACAGGTGACCCGGATCGGCGAGGCGCAGCTCGACGAGGACAAATGCATCGTGAAGACCAAGGGCACCGACTGCGCCGCCTGCTCCGAACAATGTCCCACGCAGGCGGTTTCCACCGTGCCGTACGGCAGCAACCTTCGCCTGCCGCGACTCAACCGGGATTTATGCATCGGTTGCGGTGCCTGCGAGTATGCGTGCCCCGTCCAGCCGGAAAAGGCCATTATCGTCGCCGGTCTCCGCCGGCACGGCCGGGCGCAAAAACCCCCCGATAAAAAAGCCGTGGCCCCAACCCCCGCCGGCGATTTCCCGTTCTGACCCCGCCCGCCGGCACGGCCATCACCGGCGGTCAACTTCGGGCGCGACTCGGTGGCCCGGAGCCGCCAACCTTGCGGCAGCATGTCTTATCCGCCCGCTTCCACCCGTTACGACAACCCTGCGTTTTATCGCACCTGCGGACGCAGCGGTCTCAAGCTGCCGCTTCTTTCGCTCGGCCTCTGGCACAACTTCGGCGCGGCCGACAGCCAGTCCAACAGCCGTGCCCTGATTCTGCGCGCCTTCGATCTCGGCATCACGCATTTCGATCTCGCCAACAACTACGGTCTCCCTCCCGGCTCGGCCGAGGAGACCTTTGGACGCGTCTTGCGCGAGGATCTGTCGGCTCATCGCGACGAACTCATCGTCTCCACCAAGGCCGGCTACGACATGTGGCCCGGGCCGTACGGCGACCGGGGTTCGCGAAAACACCTGCTGGCGAGCCTCGATCAGAGCCTCCTCCGCCTCGGTCTCGACTACGTCGACATCTTCTACAGCCATCGTCCCGACCCCGACACGCCGCTGGAAGAAACGATGGGCGCCCTCGCCCACGCGGTGCGTGTCGGCAAGGCGCTTTACGCCGGCCTCTCCAACTACAATCCCGCCCAGACCGCGCGCGCGGCGCAACTGCTGCGCGAGCTGGGCACGCCGTGCCTGATCCACCAACCGCGCTACAACCTGCTGGAGCGCGGGCCCGAGCAGGGCTTGTTCGCCGTGCTGGTGCGCGAGGGTATCGGCGGCATTGTCTTTTCGCCGCTCGCCAACGGGGTGCTCACCAACCGCTACTTCGCCGGAATTCCGGCGGACGCGCGCGCCGCCCGCGATCCGCGTTTTCTGAAGCCGGAACACATCACCGAGGCCCGGCTCGCCCAAACCCGTCAGCTTGACGCCCTGGCCAAAGCCCGGGGGCAGTCCCTGGCCCAGATGGCGCTCGCCTGGGTGCTGCGCCAGCCGGCCGTGACCTCCGCACTCATCGGCGCGAGCAAGACCAGCCAGATCGAGGACAACCTCGGCGCGCTCAAGAACCTCTCCTTCTCCACCGACGAACTCACCGGCATCGACCGCATCCTCGCCGCGTGAGCTCCAACCCGCGCCGACGGTTTGTAACGTATTACGTTACAAAGGACGAACCCTCTTCAGCGTGAATCTCATTCTTTTCGACCCCGACGAGATTGGTCATCCCCTGCCGTGCGGGGACGCGCGCGCGAGGCATCTGCTGCGCGTGCTGCGTCGGCGCGAGGGCGACACATTCGACGCCGGGCTGGTCAACGGTCCGCGCGGCAAGGGCACGCTGACCGCCATCGGCCCGGATGCGCTCACGCTTGCCTTTACCTGGGACGCCACGCCGCCGCCGCTGGATCCGATCACGCTCATCATCGGCCTGCCCCGGCCGCAGACGGCCCGTGACATTCTGCGCGACGCCACGTCGCTCGGAGTGGCTGGAATGCATTTTGTGGCCACCGACAAAAGCGAACCCAGTTATGCCCGGAGTACGTTATGGACGTCGGGCGAGTGGCGCCGCCACCTCATCATCGGCGCCGAACAGGCGTTCGACACGCGTCTGCCTGAGGTCACGCATGGGCGTTCGCTGCTCGAGGTCATTGGCGGTTTGTCTGCCCAAGCGATTCGCGTGGCCCTCGATCACCATGAGGCGCGCGAGATGTTATTGAGGTGTCGCCTCACGGATGACACCGCCAAGACGCCTCCGCCGGAACTGGCGCTCGCCTTCGGGCCGGAGCGTGGCTGGTCGAATGCGGAGCGCGCGGCATTGCGTGGCGCCGGCTTTGTGCTCGCGCATCTCGGCTCGCGCGTGCTGCGCACCGAGACGGCGGTGGTCGCGGCGGTGACGCTCGTGAAAGCCCGACTGGGATGGATGTAGGAGCCGGCGGGCACGCGATTCGGCGGGCCATCGCCTGCCAGCCCCGACCTGTCGGGGCAAGCAGGCACCTACGTATGCTGAAACACGCTTACCGTCGGCTGGCGCGCGCCCTTGCCAAGGCGTTTGACGCACACCCAACCGGATGGCGAAAGCGCAACCTCGCCCGGCATTTCAAAGAGCACCAAGGCATCGGGCTTTGAGGCGAACGCTTGCGTCAGTCGCGCAAAGAGCAGCGGCGCCGCCTCCGTGATGATCTCGTAAGGCGGATCGATGAACACCAGATCCGCCGCCTGGGTGCCGCCCGGCGGCACCCAGGTGAGCGCATCGGCCGTCGCCACCTCGACGTCTGTCACCTCGCGTCCGAGGCTCCGGCTGACAGCGGCGAGATTTTGTTTCAGGCACGCTACCGCCTGGGCATTGCGCTCCACAAAGATCCCGCCCGCTGCACCGCGGCTCAACGCCTCCAGCCCGTAGGCTCCGCTGCCGGCAAAGAGATCCCAGAAGCGGGCCCCCATCACCCGCGCGCCGAGACTGGAAAACACCGCCTGCCGCATGCCATCCGTGGCCGGCCGGATGGCGCTGCCTTTGGGTGCCGTCAGCAATATACCCCTCGCCGCGCCACCACTTATACGCATGACCGCCTCCCCCACCGAACCACCGGTGCGGGTTCAGCCCGCCTTTTGACCACGGCCCGGCCATCGTCAGCCATACCATCGTCTCTTTTCATCAGCGGAACTTTGCTGCGGCATGCCGGTAGTAACATGGAAGTTGCACGTTAGAAATTGCACGTAACGGACAGGTCGGTATTCTGACAATCTTAAATACGTTGGATCAGGTGGTTGCCGACTCTCCGCTTTATCCGGCGCAATTGTCGTGTCCGTTCTCGGTCAAACTACAATTCATGCGAGCGCTCGGGCTCATTGCCTTTCTTGGTCTGGCGGGATCCCTCGGCCTTCCGGCTGAGGTGACGGAGCGCAACTTCTGGCCATTCAAGGTTGAACAGATCGCCACCGACAATGCAGGTGGCGGATCCGTGGAGGCGTGGCAGGGTGGCGGACCGCTGTGCTTCGGCAAGCTGCTGCCGGATGGCGGCAGCGCCGGCGGCTTCCGGCCCTTTTATGTCTTCCGAAAAAATCCGGCTGGCCGGACCACCGAAAGCGATTTCCTTTATCCCCTCCTGATCCACCGCGAGGGCGAGGTGGATCACCGTTGGAGCCTGCTGAGCCTCGTCAACTTCGACGGGCCCAAGGATCCCGCCGCCCCGGGCGTGCGCCGGTTCGAGGTGTGGCCCTTCTATTTATCCCGCGACACAGGCGATGCGGCCACCTCCTACCATGCCGTGTTTCCACTCCAAGGCACGGTTTTCGATCGCTTCGGCTACGACCGCGTGACCTGGACGCTCTTTCCACTCTACGGTCGCTTCGAGCGCCACGGAGTCACCACGACCACCGTGCCCTGGCCGATCGTGAAAATCATCGAAGGCGACGGCCACCACGGTTTCGCGCTGTGGCCGCTTTTCGGCTGGCGCACCAAGCCGGGCGTCTATCGCGAGCAATATTATCTCTGGCCGCTCATCTACAAAAACGAGGCGAAGCTGGGGGAGCCCCAGCCCGAGGTGGCACTCGGCGTGCTGCCGTTTTATGCGCGCGAACAGCAGGCCGGCGCCTTGAGCGAGACCTACCTGTGGCCGTTCTTTGGCTACACGCACCGCACTGCGCCAGACCGTTATGATGAGACCCGCTGGTTCTGGCCGCTGTGGGTGCAGGGTCGCGGCGACAACCGCCGCATCAACCGCTGGGCGCCGTTTTACACGCATTCGGCCATCAAGGGCGACGACAAGCACTGGGTGCTCTGGCCGCTGTTTCGCGAGGAAAAATGGAACGACGGCGGCCTGGCCCAGACCAAGACACAGTTCCTTTATTTGATCTACTGGTCGCTGCAGCAGCGCAGCCTCACCCATCCGGCGCTTGCCCCCGCCCAAAAGACGCACCTGTGGCCGCTCCTCAGCTACTGGGACGATGGCGCGGGCCGCCGCCAGCTCCAGGTGCTCAGCCCGCTTGAGGTGCTCTTTCCGTACAACGAACCCGTGCAACTCGCCTACTCCCCTCTCTTCGCGCTCTATCGTTACGATCAATGCGCCCCGAACGATGTGCGGGGCTCGTTCCTCTGGGATGCCATCACCTGGCGGCGTTCACCGGCGCAACGCGAATTTCATCTCGGCCCATTGCTGAGCGTCGAGAGCGGTCCCGGGCGCCGGCGTATCGCGCTCGGCTGCGGCCTGATCGGCCTCCGGCGCAACGCGGGTGAATCCACCTGGAGGCTGTTCCTGTTCGATTTTTCCTCCAAAGCGGATAAGAAGGCTTCAGCGGCCGTCTCGCCATGAAACAATTCATCGCCATCTGCGAAAGCTTTGGCAGCGCACTGTGCATGCTGGGGCGCTCGGCGCGTTACATCAACACGCTGCCGCGGCAGTTTCCGCGCTTCATCGAGCAGTGCTACATGATCGGTTACTCAACGATGCCCATCGTCACCATCCTGTGCTTTTTTATCGGCAGCGCGATCGCCCAGCAGAGTGGCTACAGCATGGAAAACCTCGGCGCCAAGCAGTTCATCGGTGCGCTCGTCGGCCTTTCCATGGTCCGCGAACTCGGCCCCGTCATGGTCGCCATCCTCGTCGCCGGTCGCGTGGGCTCGGCCATCACCGCCGAGCTGGCCTCAATGAAGGTGTACCAGGAGGTCGACGCGCTCGTCACCATGGACATCCCGCCCGAGCGCATCCTCGTGCTGCCCCGTCTCGCCGCCGTGCTCGTGATGATGCCGGTGCTCACGGTTATCGCCAATCTCTGCGGCTGGTATGGCGGCGCGCTCGTGTGCCAATACACGAAGTCAATCTCCGTCAACTCCGCGGCCTACTTCGCGATGCTTAAACATTACATGACGACCCGGGATGTCAGTGACGGCCTCCTCAAGGCCGAGGTGTTCGGTTTCGTGGTGATCACCATCTGCTGCCACATCGGACTCAACACCCGCGGCGGCCCGCGTGAGATCGGCGCCTCCCTCACCAAGGCCATCGTCACATCCCTCATTTTCATTCTCGTGCTCGATTACTTCATCAACGACATCCTGATCTAAGTCGCCATGAGCACCGCCTACACCGCCACGCCTTTCCTCCGACAGACGGTCGGAATCACCGTCGCGCATCTGACCAAGAAGTTCGACAACGTCACGGTGCTGAGCGACGTCAGTTTCGAGGTGCGCCCCGGGGAGATCTTCTGCCTCATGGGCCCCAGCGGTTCGGGCAAGACGGTTCTCCTCAAGCACATCGTCGGCCTCGAGACGCCCACGAGCGGCCAGGTGCGCATTGGCGAGTTCGATGCGTCCGACCACGCCACGCGCGCCAAGGTCCGCCTCGCCTTCGTCTTCCAAGCCGGCGCGTTGTTCAACTCGATGACGGTTTATGACAACCTGGCGCTCTACCCGCGCGAGCACCGCCTGGGCGATGAGAAGGATATCCGGGAACGGGTGGTGCACGCCCTCTCGATCCTCTCCCTTGAGAAGGCGGCGGACAAAATGCCCGCGGAACTGTCCGGCGGCATGAAGCGGCGCGTCGCCATCGCCCGCGCCCTCGTCATGGAACCGCAGCTCCTGCTCTACGACGAGCCCACCGCCGAACTCGATCCCATCCTCAGTGCTACTATCACCGAGATCATCGCGACGCTGCGCGAACACATCGCCGTCACCAGCCTGGTGGTCACCCATGATCGTTCCCTCGCCCTCAGTATCGCCGACCACGTTGCCATCATTATGGACGGCCGCATCCGCGCCGTGGGCGTGCCGGAGGATTTCAGGCGCACCACCGACCCCGCCATCATCGACTTCCTCAATCCACTCATCGACCTTAAGCATCCCCGCTTCAAACAACTGGAGAACGACCATGAATAACCGCACGCAGAACATCCGTATCGGCCTTTTTTTCCTCCTGGGCCTCGCCCTCCTTTGGGTGACCTACGCGTCGCTCAATGGCGGCCGCGTTTTCAGGCAAAAAGGGTATATGCTCACCGCCCGCTTCGACAACCTGAAGGGACTCCAGACCGGCGACGACGTGCTGATGGCCGGCGTCAGGATCGGCGCGGTCGCCCAAACCCGTCTCGCCGGCCGCCAAGCCGAGGCTGTGCTTCGGATCGAGCCTGCGGTTACCGTTGCCAGCGACGCCGTCGCCATGGTGGCCCAATCCAGCCTCCTCGGCGCCAACCATCTCGAGGTCACCGTCGGCTCGCCCGACGTGCCGCGGCTGGAACCCGGCTCCGGACTTAAAACCCGGGATACGGTCGATATGAACGAGGTCATCGCCAGACTTGGTTCGCTCGGAGATCGCCTAGAAAAGGTCGTGACCGAGATTGGCAAGAATCTGGGCGGCGGCGAAGGCGGCAGCCTCTTCACCAAAATCGACAAGCTCGTCACCGACAACGGCCCGAAACTCACCGAAACCGTCTCCAACCTGCAGGAGATCACTGCGAAGGTCCGCAGCGGCGAAGGCACGCTTGGCCACCTCGTGAACGACCCGAAACTTCATGACGAGCTGCTCGCCTCCGTGGGCGAGATCAAGGGCGCGGCCACCGACGCGCGCACCTTCGTGGCGAACGCCCAGTCGTTCCTGGACCAAGTGAAAGCGGGCAAGGGTGCGCTCGGCGCGCTCGTCTTCGACGAACAGACGGGCAACGAGATCAAAACCACGATAAGGAATCTCCAGGACATCTCGACCAAGCTCAACTCCGGCCAGGGCACGCTCGGCAAATTGATGAGCGACGACACCCTCTACCGCCAAGCGCAGGGCACCCTCCGGAAAGTTGACCAGATGACCGAAGGCTTAAACGACCAGGGTCCGATCACCGCGGTGGGCGTCGCCGCCAAGGCGCTGTTTTGAGCCACCGCCGCGTTCTCCTGTTCATGCCCCCACGGCCGGCGGTCAGCGCCGGCCGTTTTGTTTACCCGTAACAGGTTTGCCTCGAGGGCGGACGCCAGTTTGCATGAATCCTCATGGTCCGGTTCCGCTTTGATCCCATGACCGCCGCCGACTGGCCGGCGGTGCAGCGCATTTACCAGGAAGGCATCGCTACCGGCCATGCCACATTCGAAAGCGCCCCGCCGGCGACCTGGGAGGATTTCATCAAGAGCAAGCTCGCCCGGTGCAGCCTCGTCGCGCGCGACGGGAACGGCGAACCCGTCGGCTGGGCCGTGCTGGCATCGGTATCCGCACGCAAGGTCTACGCCGGCGTGGCCGAGGTGAGCTTCTATGTCGCGGCGGCGCATCGCGGCCGGGGCGCCGGCGATGCCCTGCTCGGCGAACTCATCCGCGTAGCCGAGGCGGGCGGCATCTGGACGTTGCAGTCGTCCACGTTTCCGGAGAACGAGGCCAGTATCGCGCTGCAGCAAAAACACGGCTTTCGCATCGTCGGCCGGCGCGAGCGCATCGGCCGGATGGGCCACGGGCCGCTCGCCGGCCGCTGGCGCGACACCGTTTTGATGGAGCGGCGGAGTCGCGTGACGGGCACGGAGTAATCCGTGCCGGTTCGCACCCGGACCCGGACAAGCGGTGGGGATCCCCAAGTCGTCCGCGGCTAGAATTTACCGGTCTTGAGACCGAAGTAGCCCGCAGCGTTCTTGTAGCAGACGTTCTCCACGAGTTCTCCCAAGGCCCGGCGATCGGCGGGGATGAGCCCGGCCTCGACGTCCGCGCCCAGCAAGGAGCAGAGCAGGCGACGGAAGTACTCGTGGCGCACGTAGCTGAGGAAGCTGCGAGAGTCGGTGAGCATGCCGACGAAACGGCCGAGCAGCCCGATGTTGGAAAGCGTGTTGATCTGCCATTCCATGCCCTCCCGCTGGTCGAGAAACCACCAGCTGCTGCCAAACTGGATCTTGCCGGGGACCGTTCCGTCTTGAAAGTTGCCCGTCATCGTGGCGAAGACGTAGTTGTCGGCGGGATTGACGTTGTAGAGCACCATCTTGGGCAGCTTGTTTTCGCCATCGAGCCGGTCAAGGTAGCGCGAGAGCGACCGTGCGTGCGGGAAATCGCCGATGGAATCGACCCCGGAGTCGGCGCCAAGGCGTTTCATCAGGCGGCTGTTGTTGTTGCGCAGGGCACCAAGGTGCAGCTGCTTCGTCCAGCCGCGTTCGGCGTCCAAACGGCCGAAGAAAAGCATCAGGAACGAGGCGTATTTCACCCACTGCTCGGGCGTGGCCGCCGTGCCGGCGCGCGCCTGGGCAAAGATCGCGGCGGCTTCGCGCTCGGTGCAGTCCTCGGCGGGAACGTACTCCATGCCGTGGTCGGACAGGCGGCCGCCCAGCGAGTGAAAGAAGTCGTGCCGCTGCTTGAGCGCGGCCAGGAGGCTGGCGAGATCCTTCACCTCGACGTTGGCGCGGGCGGCAAGTTGATCGCACCAGACGTTGAAGGCGGCGGGATGGCTGACCAGGAGCGCCTTGTCCGGCCGGAAGGCCGGGTAAACGCGGGTGGCCAGCTTGGATTTCCTGAGCGCCTGATGGGGCGCCAGGTCATCGACGGGATCGTCGGTCGTGCAGACCACGGCCACCTTGAACTTCGTGAGGATGCCATGCACGGAAAGCGCGGGCTCCTGCAATTTCGCGTTGGCGAGTTTCCAGATTTTCGGGGCGTTCTGTGCATTGATCAGCAGATCGATGCCGAAATAGCGCCGCAGCTCGAGGTGCGACCAATGGTACAACGGGTTGCGCAGCGTCTGCGGCACGGTCCTCGCGTAGGCGCGAAACTTGTCGTAATCGCTCCTGGCGTTCCCGGTGATGAGGTCCTCCGGCACGCCGTTGGCCCGCATCGCCCGCCACTTGTAATGATCGCCGGCCAGCCAGATTTGATAGAGATTCTCGAAGCGCCGGTTGGCGGCGATCTCGGCGGGCGGCAGGTGGCAGTGGTAATCGAAGATGGGCTGATGGACGGCATGCTCGAAGTAGAGCGTGCGGGCCCAGCGGGTCGTGAGCAGGAAATCGTCGGGAAGGAAGGGGTGGGCGGTGGGCATGGCGGGTCGGTTAATCACGCAACGAGGTGGGCTTGGATGTAATCAAAGCTGATTCTGAGGGAGTCGAAAGGATTATTCGGACACGTGTCCTGTTCAACAATAAACCACTGGCAGCCGGACCGCTCGGCCTCATCGATGATGCGCTTGAAGGGCAGCGTACCCCCGCCGATCTCACAGAAAACAGGCTTCCGCTCCCGGGTGATGGCGTAGTCCTTGAGATGGATGAACGGCAGGCGCCCGCGGAGTTTCCGGCACCATTCCACGCAGTCGCCGCCGCCAAAATGGACCCAGTAGGTGTCAAGCTCGCCCACGAGATGGCGCGGATCGGTGTGCGCGTAAATATAGTCGAGCACCGGCGCTCCGTGGAACTTGAGGAATTCGATGTCGTGATTGTGGTAGCCGAGGGTGATGCCGGCGGCGCGGAACCGGGCGCCCGCGGCGTCGAGCTTGCGCACGAGCAGGTTCACGCTGTCCGCATCGCCAAAGTCAACGCCCTGCGGATAGGGATAAGCCGTCAGCCGGCAGCCGAGTTTCTGAAGACTTTCGATGGCCTTTTCCGGCTGGTCGAGGATGACGGCCGCCGGTTCGTGCGTGGCGCAGATCGCCAGACCTTCTCCGGCCATGATCTTCGCGATTTCGGGCTCCGGGATCGGACCATGCCCGCTGAGTTGCGCGGCCTCGTATCCGATCGCACGGATTTTTCGCGCGGTGGCGGCCAGATCGGAGGCGGTCTGGCAGAAATCGCGGACGGTATAGAGCTGGGCGGCAACCTGGGTGAGTTTCATGGAGAGAGGGATGCTTTCATGGGAACCTGCGCGGGGCAGTTGGTTGGTCGGGACGAAGGCGGGACGGACCCCAGCGCGCGGAATGACGCCCCGGTGTCTACCGGCCGAACGATTTTGCAAAGTCTTCGCCAATCACCGGAGCCACGACTTTCTTTTTGAACTTGGATTCCCGGACATGCTGTTGAAGCAGGCGCTCGAAATGCGGGGCATCGAGCGGCAGTTCGATGGTCCTCTTGAGCCAGGTGGAGAGCAGCATGGCGTTGCCCAGTTCGACCGAGTGGATGCCCTCGCCCGCCGGCGCGATGAGCGGTTTGCCCTCAAGGATGGCGTCGGTGAAGTTCTGCAGAACCTCGTCGTGCTGCCCGCCGTGGTCGGACGCCGGAATCAAAGCATCCATGCTTTCGGGGCGGACGAACGCCTGCACCGCCGTCCGGCTGAATTCGGACATCGGCACCGTGTTGCGCCGATAGTGGATTTTATCGTCCTCATACACGACGCGGCCGCCTTCGGCGGTGATCTCCAGACGGCTGGTGCCCGGGGCCTCGCCGGTCGAAGTGATGAAGACGCCGGTCGCGCCATTGGCGAACTCCAGGCAGGCGGTGACATCATCCTCGACTTCGATGTCGTGATACCGGCCGAAATGACAGAAGGCGCGCACGCGTTTCGGCATTCCGAACATCCATTGAAAGAGGTCGAGGTGGTGCGGGCACTGGTTGAGCAGCACGCCGCCGCCCTCCCCCGCCCAGGTGGCGCGCCAGCCGCCCGAGGCATAATAGGCCCCGGTACGAAACCAGTCGGTGGCGATCCAGTTGACGCGCCGGATTTCACCGAGCTCGCCCTCCCGGATCAGACCGCGAATCCGGCGGTAGCCGGGGTCGGTGCGCTGGTTGAACATCGCCGCGAAGACCTGCCGCTGGTCCTGGTGGGCGGCAATGAGACGTTCACAATCGGCCTTGTGCACGGAGATGGGTTTTTCGACCAATACATGCAGCCCGGCCTTGAGCGCCGCCATGCCGATGGTGGTATGGGAGTAGTGCGGGGTGGCGATGAGAATGGCGTCGATGAGACCGGAGCCGATCATCGCGTCGGCGGAAGAAAATCCTTTGCCCTGGGGAAACCGCGCGGTTTTGGCGGGATCAGTATCGCAGACAGCGGTGAGTTCCAGACGATTGATTTTCCCGGCGAGGATGCTGCTGGCATGCGTTGCCCCCATGTTGCCGAGACCGGCGATGCCAAGGCGGACTTTGTCCATGAAGGGGTGGCGAGGGGAATGGCGCGGGGGAACGATCAGGTCAGGTCTTCGGCCCCCCCTGCGCGGCGAGACGCGCCCGGAGGCGCAGTCCATTGATGCGGATGAAGCCCGTGGCGTCGTTCTGATTATAGCTGCTCTGCACGCCTTCCATCGTGGCGATGTGCGGATCGTAAAGCGAATACTTCGACTTGCGGCCGCAGGTGATCACGTTGCCCTTGTAAAGCTTGAGCCGCACCGTGCCGGTGACGAATTTCTGGCTCTCGTCCACGAAGGCCTGCAGGCACTCGCGCTCGGGCGCAAACCAGAAGCCATAGTAAACCAGCTCGGCATATTTCGGGATGAGCGAGTCGCGCAGATGCATGACCTCCCGGTCCATGGTGAGCGACTCGACCTGCCGGTGCGCGTGCACGAGGATCGTGCCGCCGGGCGTCTCATAAACACCGCGCGATTTCATGCCGACGAAACGGTTCTCGACGAGGTCCACGCGGCCGATGCCATGCCTGCCGCCCAGTTTATTGAGTACCTTGAGCACGCCGGCGGGCGTCAGCCTCCTGCCGTTCACGGCCACGCAGTTGCCCTTGACGAAGTCGAGTGCGACATACTCAGGTTTGTCAGGCGCGTCCTCGGGGGCGGCGGAGAGCTTGAACATGCCCTTGTTGGCTCTGGTGGTGGGATCGAACCAGGGATCCTCGAGGATGCCGGCTTCATAGGAAATATGCAGGAGATTGCGGTCCATCGAGTAGGGTTTCTTGAGCGAGGCCTCGACGGGGATCTTGTGTTTCCGACAGTAGGCGATCATTTCGGCCCGGCCGGGAAATTTCGCGCGGAAGGAGTCGATCTTCCACGGCGAAATGATGGCGAGATGGGGCGCCAGCGCCATGTAGGTGAATTCAAAGCGGCACTGGTCGTTGCCTTTGCCGGTGGCGCCGTGCGCGACCGTGTCGGCCTTCTCCTTTTTCGCGATCCCGATCTGGGCCTTCGCGATGAGCGGGCGCGCGATCGAAGTCCCGAGATAATACTGGCCTTCGTAGACCGCATTGGCCCGGATCATCGGATAGATGAAGTCGCGGGCAAACTCCTCGACCAGATCCAGGGTGTAGTGCTTTGCCGCGCCGGTTCTCCGGGCCTTCTGCGGCAGGCCCCTGAGTTCCTCTTCCTGTCCGATATCTGCGGAAAACGTGACGATTTCCGCATCGTAAGTCTCCTTGAGCCACCTGACGATGACCGAGGTGTCGAGCCCTCCCGAGTAAGCGAGGACGATTTTCATGGGGGGGCGAGTGTTGGGCAAAGCGTCCGGCGCGCAAAGAAAAAACATGACGTCCCCGCCCTTCCGGCCTTTATGCGTCTCCCGCGCCATCCGCAGAACACCCGGTTCTTCAACGAGCTTCGGATTTCACCCAAGCCGATGAAACGTATGCTGAGCCGCAAGCCATCCGGCCATCCGCCGTTGGCCCTGGCGTCGTACCGTCCGACGGGGCTGGCATGTTTCGCGACGCTGATTGGACCGCCCCCGCGCCAGTGGGCGACCACAGCTAGAATTGGGATGACAACATAAATGGTATCACCGCCGTTATCTCTGTCAGCGGAGCCGCCATGGGTGATACGCAGATGACCGAGATCGACGCGAAAATCGACGACGGCGATCTTTCCACTGGTCAGTTCATCAAGGCCAACATCCGGTACACGTATATCTTGCAAAAGTAAGTTCTTGCGGTGATTACGTCTTGAGCGCCTGCCTGCCCCGCATTAATAGCAGTGCCAATTGATTATTTTTTGACCCTAGGGTATTTGCCTTAAGTAAGAACGGTCTGGTAAATAAGGATGCCGATTAGGATATCATTCGTTATTAAGAACGGTCTGCGCCCATGACCCCCCCCTGCGCCTCCACTCCGGTGCAGCTCCACAGAGGATTCACCCTCGTGGAGATCATGATTGCTGTCGTGATCCTCGGCATCCTGATCACCATTGCCGTCCCGACCTATCGGCACTTTCAGCGCAAGGCGGAAAATACCACCTTCATCAACAACCTGCGTATCTTCACCCAGTCCTTCGAGACTTATGCGATGAAGACCGGTGCTTGGCCGACTTCTTACGGCCCTGGCATCGTGCCAACTGAGATGTCCGGCGAGCTTCGCGAAGCCGACTGGACGTCTGGTGCACTGGGCGGCCAATGGAAATGGGATGGATGGCCTAGTCATGGATCGAAGCCATCTATTCAACCATGGGGTTCCATCAGTGCCGCCATCTCCATTGTCGGTGTCAACGTCGACTCAACGCAGATGGACGAGATCGACGCGATCATCAACGCGGGGAGTACTAGCAGCAGCAGGAACTTCCAAAAGTCGGCCGACTCCCCCCCCACGTACACGTACATCGTGCAAAAATAAGTTCTGCCATCGCGCGCAAGCGCGCTTCCTACCCGGCGGTTAACTGCATTGTTCCGGCTGATATCATCCTGCCGTCCTGGCTCCGGACAGCTTGGTTCACGTCCGCGGCTGTTGCGCGAGCGTGGCTACGATCGCCTTTTGCACATGGAGGCGGTTCTCCGCCTGATCGAAGACGATCGAGCGCGGACTGTCTAGGACGGCCTGTTCGACCTCCTCGCCCGGGTGCGCGGGCAGGCAGTGCATGAAGAGCGTGTCCGGCTTCGCCGCGGCGAACAGTTTCGCGGTCACGGCGTAGGGCCGCATTTGGAGGATGCGTTGTTTGGCCGTCTCCTCCTGACCCATGCTGGCCCACACGTCCGTATAGACAATGTCGGCGTCGGCGACCGCCTCGTAGGGATCGGTGGTGAAGTGGTAGGCGGCAGTGAATCCCTCGGCCTTGAGGAGCGCATTGATCTGCGCTCCGGGTTCGTAACCCTTCGGTCCTGCCAGCATGATCTTCATGCCGAAGAGGGCCGCCCCGAGAATCCACGAGTTGGCCATGTTGAAGCGGGTGTCGCCCAGAAACGCGATTTTGCGGTCGCGCAGCGATGCCAGCAGACTGCCCTGGGGTCCAGTCCAGCGTGCCGCGGCGGTGAAGGCGTCGGTGTAGAGCTGGCAGGGATGCAGCAGGTCGGTGAGGGCGTTGATCACCGGGATGCTGCCATATCTGGCGAGTTCCTCCACGTCGCTGTGCGCATAAGTGCGCACCACGAGACCGTGCACAAAACGCGACAGGACGCGGGCGGTATCGGCCAGCGACTCGCTGCGGCCAAGATGAATGTCGTTTTTATTCAGAAAAATCGCGTGCCCACCGAGTTCGTGAATGCCGACCTCGAAGGAGACGCGCGTGCGCGTGCTCGATTTGGAAAAAATCAGCGCCCAAGTCTGCCCGGCGAGCACCGGGTCATGCCGGCCCCGTTTCCGTTTGAACTCGCGGGCGAGTTCAAAGACTTCCGCGACTTCGCGCGGCTTGAAGTCGGTCTCCTTGAGGAAGTGCTTCATGGGGAAAAAGGTCGCTTTTACGCCAGTGCACCCGGCGCGGCCAGACAATATTTGCCACTAATAATCATGGGGCTGCCGGCGGTTGGTCATCGGGTCGCTTCCGTCCCCGGGGGATTTTACCTGCGGCGGCAAATTTCCGCGCCAGGCCGACGATCCGGCGCCGCCCCGGATGCCGGCTGAAACCGGCAGGCGCACATCCGTTCCGTCGTCCCTCAGCCTTTCGCCTGCAACACGCCGCGAATGATCTCCACCGATCGATCCAGGTGGGCCCGCGTGGCAATGAGCGGTGGCAGCAGACGAATGACGTTGTTGCCGGCGCTGGGTGCCAGCAGGCCGGCCTCACGCATGGCCGTCTGGTAAGGCGCCGGATCACCCGTCATCTGCAGACCAATCATGTAGCCCCGGCCGCGCACGGCCTTGAGATGCCGGGGAAAGTCGACGGCCAGCTTCTCCAGTTTCTTCAGCCACGGCGCGCTGTTGGCGGCCACCTTTTCCAGCAGCTTCTCCCGGTCGATCACCTGCAGCACGGCCAGCGCGGCCGCGCAGGCCAGCGGCGTGCCGCCGAACGTGGTCCCATGCGAGCCGGGCTGGAAATGCTCCGCGGCATTCTCGCGGATCCAGACCGCGCCGATGGGAAAGCCGCCCCCCAGCCCCTTCGCCATGCCGATGGCGTCGGGAAGGATGCCCGCATATTCGAAGGCGAAAAACCGGCCGGTGCGCCCGACGCCGCACTGCACTTCATCGATCAGCAGCAGCAGTCGGTGGCGGTCGCACAGATGCCGCAGGCCGGCGAGGAACTCGTCGGTGCACGGATTGATGCCGCTTTCCCCCTGGATGGTTTCGACAAAAATCGCGCAGGTCTGGTCATCGACGAGGTCGGCGAAACTCCGGAGGTTGTTGAGTTCGCCAAAGGCAAAACCGGGGACGAGCGGCCGGAATCCCTTCTGAATCTTCTCCTGCGGAGTGGCGCTCATGCCGCCGAAGGTGCGCCCATGGAAGGCGCCCTTCGCGCAGATGATCTTGTGGCACCGGCCTTCTTCGCCCGACTTTTTCACGCCGTGCAGGCGCGCGAGTTTGATGAGCGCCTCGTTGGCCTCGGCGCCACTGTTGCAGAAAAACGCCCGGCCCGGGCCGGCGCGCAACACCAGCTGCCGCGCCAGCTCCGCCTGCAGCGGGTGACGGAAAAGATTGCTCACGTGGACGAGCTCGCCGGCCTGGCGCCGCACCGCCTCCACCCAGACCGGATGGCAGTGGCCCAGCGCGCTGACGGCGATACCCGACGTGAAATCGAGGTATTCGCGGCCCTGGTCATCCCACACGGAGCAGCCGCTGCCGCGCACGAGCGTCAAAGCGGGGCGGGCGTAGCATTTCACGACGTAGGCATCGTAGATTTCGGCCGTGCTGGTGCGGATGATGGTGGGTTGCATGGATTTTTGATTTGAGATTTCTGATCTTCAATTGGATCGCCGCGGGCGGGCGGGCGAGCCGTGGCGCTAAATCGAGAATCAGAAATCTAAAATCGAAAAGGCGTTCAGCCGTTGATGATTTCGGTTCCGATGCCCTTGTCGGTGAAAATCTCCAGCAGCAGGCTGTGCGAGAGGCGTCCATCGATGAAATGTACACGCTGCACGCCCTCCTGCAGCGCCTGGATGGCGCTGGCGACCTTCGGACGCATGCCCCGGTCGATGACGCCTCTTTTCTTCAGGTCGTCGACCTGGCTGATCTTGAGGGTGGAAATGAGCGAGTTGGGATCAGCGGGATCGACGAGCACGCCCGGCACGTCGCTCATGTAGACGAGCCGGCGGGCGCGCAGGGCGCTGGCGACGCGGCCGGCGACCAGATCGGCGTTCACGTTGTAGGGCTTGCCGTCGTAACCCTCGGCCACGGGAGAGATCACCGGCACGAAACCGTCGGCGATCTCCTTCTTGATGAGCTTCACCTTCACCTCGGTGACCTCGCCGACGTAGCCGAGATCGACAGGATTGCCGTCGTCATCGGTGGCGAGCTTCTGGCAGGCGAGCACGGTGTCGCCCGGCAGGCTCATGGGCCGGGCTTTGGCCGCGGCGATCGCGTCGCACACCTCCTTGTTCACCACCTCGTTGAGCGTTTTCTTGACGACGGCCATGGTGGCCTCGTCAGTGACGCGCAGGCCGTTGACAAAACTGGCACTCAAGCCCGCGGCCTCCATCGCCTTGGTGATGGCCTTGCCGCCACCGTGCACGACCACGACATTGATGCCGACCGCGACGAAAAAGGCGATGTCGAAGGCCACCCGCGACCGGATGGCCGGATCGGGGTCGTCCATGAAACTCCCCCCGTATTTCACGACGAAGATCGATCCGCGGAAATCCTGGATGTACGGCAGTGCTTCCAGCAGCACGCGTGCTTTGGCGGTGATCTCGGCAATGTCCATCGAAGTTTAACGCGCGATGCCGACGGATGGGCGGCCGGCGGCGGAATCAGTCGCGGAGATGACGATGGCGGTGTTCGTGGTGGCGCTCACGTAGGCTTGATGGTGCGGAGTGCATACAACAGTGGCGGTGCGGATTTTCCACTAAAAATTTTGCGGGGCGCAATTTCAGCTTCACACCGGCGTGCGTCCGCCCCACTTGTCGAGGCGTGCCCAGTACTGCCAACCTTTTCCCCTCCCGCCCTGCCCACCGCGCCTGGCTGGCCACGCAGGCCGGATTGCCGGCCGGCTTCCGGATCGGCATGACGCGCTTGGCCTTCACTCCCCGCGAGGTGCCCAAGCCGGCGGAAATGACGCTGACGCTCATCGCGCTCGACCGGCCGGCGCCGGCTTTCGCGGCTGTCTACACGAAGAATGCCTTCCCGGGCGCGCCGGTCCTCATCGGCCGCCGGCGCCTCACGGAGCCGGCGCTGGGCGCGATCCTGGTGAACAACAAAATCGCCAACGTCTGCGCGCCCGGGGGTGAGGCGGCGGCGGAGCGATTGTGCGCGGAGATGGCGCGGCTGCTCGGCTTCCGGCTGCCGGAGATTCTGCCATGTTCGACCGGCGTGATCGGGTGGCAACTGCCGGTCGATGAGATGGTGGCTGCGCTGCCCCGGCTGGCGGCGGCGCTCACCACCGAATCCGTGCTGCCCGCGGCGGAAGGCATGATGACCACCGATCTATATCCGAAGGTGCGCTGCGCCCTGGTCGGCGGCGGGCGCATCGTGGGCATCGCCAAGGGAGCGGGCATGATCGAGCCCAACCTGGCGACGATGCTCGTCTATATCCTCACCGACCTGGCGGTGCCGCGCGACCCGTTGCGCGCCATGCTTGCCCAGGCGGTCGACGCCTCCTTCAACTGCATCTCGGTCGACAGCGACACGAGCACGTCGGACACCGTGGTGGCGGTGGCATCGGGCCGGGTGCCCTGCCCTGACGCCGACGCGTTTGCCCGGGCGCTTGCGACCGTGTGCCGCGACCTCGCGGAGGACGTCGTGCGCAACGGCGAGGGCGTGCACCACGTCATGCGCGTCCAGGTGACGGGCGTGCCGGACCCCGCCCTGGCGCGTTCACTCGGCAAGGCGATCGTCAACGCGCCGCTCTTCAAATGCGCGGTGGCCGGCAACGACCCGAATGTCGGCCGCCTCGTGCAGGCCATCGGCAGGCATCTGGGCGCCCACGAACCGGGGCTTGCCCCGTCGAACCTCCGCGCCTGCCTGGGCGGCATCGAGATTTTTTCCCGCGGCACCTTCCAGCTCAATGCGGCCAAGGAGGAGGCGCTGGTCGCGCACCTCCGGCAGGCGGAGCTTTACGCGAGCGCGCCTCCGAAAAACGGCGTCTTCACCCCGCCGGTCGACTTTCCGGCGCACGAGCGGTGCGTGGAAATCGAGGTCGATCTCGGCCTGGGCCGGGCTGGCGCGACCGTGCTGGGCGCCGACCTCACGCACGAGTACATCAGCGAAAACGCGGACTACCGCAGCTAGTTCCATCCACCTTTCCGCGCAACGGTTCCGCAATCCCGCCAGACGGCAATGTCAACTAATAGTTGACATTGCCTTGCGGCGCGACCGGAAAAACAAGCCCGCCGGACCCGCCGGGAGCGAGGGGGCCGGGCGAGCCGCCGCCACGGCCGGCGGCGCCTACTGGTTCACGTGCACGACCTTCGCGGGCGGAAAGCCGTTGAAGTACGTGGAGGAGGCGTGGCTGTAAGCGCCGATGTTGATGCTGTAGACGAACTCGTCCCGCGCCAGCTCGGGCAGGTTCTCCGCCATGGAGACCACGTCGAGCGCATCACAGGTGGGACCGAAGACGGAGCAGAGGCTCGTCGGGCCCTTCTTGAACGCCCGGATGGGATATTTGCAGTGGTCGAAGATGACGCCGGAATAGGTGTGGTAGACGCCATCGTCGATGTAGTAGCAGGTCTTGCCGTCGCGGACCGCCTTGCCGATGACCTTCGCCACCGCGATGCCGGCCGTGGCGACCAGGAAGCGGCCGGGTTCGGCGAGGATCTGGATGTCCGGCGGGAACAGGCGGTCGAGTTCGACCTTGACCACCCGGGCAAGTTCGCGGAACGGCTTCACCGTCGCGTCATACGGCGCGGGGAAGCCGCCGCCGATGTCGACCAGGTTCATCTTGGTGTAGCCGCGATCCTTCGCCTCCTTGAACACCCCCGCGGTGAGACTGAGCGCCTGCACGTAGTTGGCGAAGTTGGTGGTCTGGCTGCCGACATGAAAGCTGATGCCCTCGACGACGAGGCCGGCCTTGTCGGCCTCCAGAATGAGATCCACGGCCTCGCCGGGTGCCGCGCCAAATTTGGACGACAGCTCGACCATCGCGCCCGTGTTCGGCACCTGGAGGCGCAGCGCCAGGCCGGCATTCGGCGCGTGCTGCTTGATCTTCCGGATTTCCTCGAGGTTGTCGAACGTGACGAGCGGCTTGTACTGGTTCAGCTGTTCCAGCGTCTCCGTGGCTTTGGTCGGGTTGGCGTAGATGATCTTGTCCCAGATCCAGTCCTGCCGCTGCTTGGCGGGCAGGTCCTTGATGTTCTCGTGCACGATCATGAACTCCGGCATCGACGCGACGTCGAAGCTCGATCCCTCCCGATAGAGCGTGTGGATGATGGCGGGGTCGGGGTTGGCCTTGACCGCATAGTAGGCCTGCACGCGCGGCAGGTAGCGCCTGAACGCACGGTAGTTTTTCCGAAGGGCGTCGTGATCGATCACGAACAACGGTGTGCCGTGCTCCCGCGCCAGTTTCTGCAACCGAGTCAACGTAATCATGGCCGTCCTTTCGAATGAATGTTTTCCCGCCGGCCGGGGTGCTCCGGCCGCCCGGCACCGGCGTCATGGTCTGCGATGGGGGATGCCGCGTTCAACTGCCGTCCTTGATCAGGAAATTCTTGAACTGCCAGGGATCCTTCCAGTCGAGGTCCGGCCGGTTGTAACCCTGAAAGGCGTTCGCGTAGTGCTGCAGCGGCGTCCAGTCAACCGGCTTCGAGATGAACCGGCCGAGATACGGCTTCGAGGCCTTGAGCACAAACTCGTGCGGCAGATCGTCCGGCACGCAGACGCCCAGGGCGGGATTCTCCATCATCCACATGGCCGCCGCCACCACCGCGATCGCGACCTGCATGGTCGTCGCGTTCTGGTGCGGCACGAGGCGGCGGGATTCCTCGATGCTGAGATCGCTGCCGATCCACCATGCCTGATACGCGTGCCCCATCAGCAGCGCCCCCAGGATGTCGGCGCCGCTGGTGATCTCGTCGTTCATGATGCGCTGGTTCGCCACGAGGCGGTAGTCGTAGCCGCGCAGTTCGTTCAGCGAGGCGATGGCGCAGTCGCACGGGCAGTAGGCATAGTGAACCGTGGGCCGGTAGACCGCCCGGTTCTTTTCCCGCACGGTCAGCTTGTCCGAAATGGTGAACGCCTCGCCGTGGCGGACGACCATGCCGTGGATGGCGCAGTCCGGCACCCAGGAGCGGACCCACGTGTTGATGCCCATGCGGGCGAGGCAGATCTGGTTGCGCGGCCCCAGCCGGGGCCGGTAGGCGAACGGCGGCAGCTCCTTTTCGTGCGTGCCCCACCCCATTTCGGCGGTGGTCGTGCCCTCCTCGCGAAACCCCTCGATGCTCCAAGTGTTGACGAACTCGTCCACCTGCTTCGGTCGGTTGGTGATCTGCGTGTCGCGCTCGCTGCAATGGATGACCTTGACGCCGAGTTTCCGCGCGAGGTGGTTGAATTTCTGCTCCGCAATGAGCTGGCGGATCTGCTCCGCGGTCCGCCCCCGGGCCTTCCGGTCCGCGAGGAGGCTCTCACCGATGTCGATCAGGCCCTGCTTGGTGAAATGCGAGATCAAGCCGGGGTTGGCGCCATGCTCGATCACGGCCGTGGGGCCCCGCTGCGGCCATTTCGCCAGCATCCGGCGGACATTCATGTGCCGCCAGTAAAGCATCCGCTCGGTGGGATGCTTGTTGGGCGCCCCGGCGTAGGGATCCCACAGCTCGGTCGAGGTGTTCACATACAACACCCCGCGGTCGTGGCACCACTGCAGGATTTCGCAGGCGTCGATGTTCCAAGCCAGGTCGATGAGGAGATCGCCCGCGGTCAGATAGTGGCCGAGCAGCCGGCCCAGATTCTCCTTCGTGACGCGGTCGCGCACAAAGCGCACGCCCCGGGCCGTCCACGGTTTCAGCTTCACCGACCGGTCCTCGAAATCCATGACCGTGATGTTCCCGGGCGGGATCTTGATCAGCTTGAAAATAATCGGGAGCGTGCACTCGGCCACGGCCCCGTAGCCCACGAAGAGGATTTTCCTATGGAATTCGATCATGATCTCGGTCGGTTGCGTGGCGAGAGGCGGCGCAGAATGAATCGCTCGGGGTTCATGCTCGTTCCACTCGCAACTTTTTGCCGCATGAACCCAGTTTGAAACGCGCGCGAGTGCAAGAGTTTTCAGGGTTCTCCGCCTGCCTGGGAACGGGCGCCTGGACACGGACCATCGGGAGCCGGAGCGGTTGATCCGGATTTCGAAAATAAAGCGGGGATTCCCGTCTTTCCCGGGTTTCCCGGCGGAGTCAGATGAGGCCCGCCGTCTCGGGGAAGCCGCACCAGAGGTTCATGATCTGCACCGCCTGGCCGCTGGCGCCTTTCACCAGGTTGTCGATGGCCGAAGTGAGCACGAAATTGCCCGTCCGCGCATCGTGGACCGCCGACATATCAATGCGATTCGTGCCGGTCACGTAAGCCGTGTCGGGAGTTTCGCCGCTGGGGAGCATTTGTACGAAGGGCCGGCCTTCATAGGCCTGGCGCCACGCCGCATAAAGCTTGTCGATCGTCGCGCCCGGCGTGGCCGGCACGGTGATGGTCGTGGCGATGCCGCGGCGCATCGGCGCGAGGTGTGGATTGAACTGGATGACCGTCGGCGCACCGGTGTGCAGGGCGAGCTGCTCCTCGATCTCGGCCAGATGGAAGTGCCGGACCAGCCCGTAGGCACGGGCGCTCTCGGCCCGTTCGACGAACAGGTACTGCTCCTCCACCTTGCGGCCGCTGCCGCTCACGCCGCTGAAGGCATTGACGACGATATGCTCGCGCGTGACCACGCCGGCCCGCAGCAATGGCGCCAGCAGCAGAAGGATGCTCGTCGGATAACAACCCGGCGCCGCGATCAAGGGGAATTTCTCCCAGTGGGCCGGAGCCAACTCGGGCAGCACAAAGCACGCCTGTTTCAGCAACTCCGGCGCATGGTGCTCGCCACAATACTTCGTGTAAGTGGCGAGATCGGCGATGCGGAAGTCGACGCTGAGGTCGATGACCTTCTTGCCGGCGGCGACGAACGCCCGGGCGTAGGTGGCGGCGGCGCCATGCGGGAGCGCCAGGAAAAACAGCGCGACCTCGCCCGCCGCGAGCGCCGCGGCATCGGAGTCGACAAACCGCAGGCCGCGATCAAGCCCGCGCACCGCGGGGATCACCTGCGCCAGCGGCTTGCCCGCATGCTGGCGCGACGTGACCGCCGCCAGGGTGACCTGAGGATGGCCGAGCAGGAGTTTGACCAGCGTTTCGCCGGAATAACCGGACGCACCGACGACACCGACTTTCATGGGAGGAGGGGGATGGGTGAACAAAAGACTGTGGACCGGCAGCAAGCTACACAAAAAAGAGCGGAGGCCACCGGGGCGCTCCGCTCTGAAAGGAGGCGAGGATCTCGCGTTCAGCGCTTGGAGAACTGGAAGCGCTTGCGGGCGCCCGGCTGGCCGGCCTTCTTGCGTTCCTTCTCGCGCGGATCGCGCGTGAGGTGCCCGGCCTTCTTCAACGCGGCGCGGAGCTCGGGGTTGAACTTCTGCAGGGCGCGGGCGATGCCGTGCGCCACCGCCCCTGCCTGGCCGCTGATGCCGCCGCCGTTGACGTTGGCGGTGACGTCGAACTTTTCGCGCAACGCCACGGTGAGCAGCGGTGCATAGGCCTGCTTGGCAAAGTTCTCGTGGGAGAAATAGCTCTCAAACTCGCGCCCGTTGGCGACGAGCTTGCCGGTGCCCTCGACGAGGCGCACGCGGGCGGTGGCCGTCTTGCGGCGGCCGGTGGCGGAGAACACGGCGGTTTCGGCGCTCATGGGTGGGTTCAGAGGGAGATCTTGACGGGGGTTTGGGCCTCGTGCGGGTGGTGGGCGCTGGCGCAGACATGCAGCTTGGTCAGCATGCGGCGGGCGAGACGGTTCTTGGGCAGCATGCCCTTGACGGCATGCTCGATGATGAATTCGGGATGGCGCGCGCGCATCTCGGAGAGGCTGCGATAGATCTCGCCGCCGACATAGCCGGAGAAGGACATGTAGCGGTTCTGCTTCTCTTTCTTGCCGGTGAGCGCGACCTTCGCGGCATTGATGACCACGACGTGGTCGCCCGTGTCGACGTTCGGGGTGTAGGTGGCCTTGTGACGGCCGCGGAGGAGGTTGGCGGCCTTCACCGCGAGGCGGCCCAACACGACTCCATCGGCATCAATCAGATGCCATTTCGGTTGAACCGTCCCCTTCTTGGCAAGAAAGGTTTTCATGTGCGGAAAGGGCGTCATAGGTAGGTTATCGAAGGAGCGTGTCAACCCTTTAGATGGGATCGCGACGAAAACCGGCGGCAGCCTTTGATGATCTGTGCGGTCAGCTTCAAGCGTTGCATCGAGGACCGACATCAACGACGGTGGTTCCGGACGATGGCTGGCCACGAGCTTTTGGCGCGTGAAGCATCAGCTGGCGAGATCGGTCACTTTTACGTCATCAGGTGGCCCGCTCCCGATTACTGGACAGGTTCCAGTGTTAGTCTTGCCTGTCTGACACCTCGCGCCGGTGAGGTTTCGAGGACTTGCGCGCAGCCCTTCCCGCCGTATTTCCTTTTTCATTTCCCTTTTCTATTAAGGTGGCAGCGGAGTCGACACTACTGCATTTGGGGATCGTTGTAGGAAGCCATTTACGTCCGTTAGGATGCCAGACCGGGCCAGCTTCTTTACCCGGCTTTCTTGACCGACATTGAAGAACCCCTTGCCTTATCTACCGTGCATTCAGATCCGCCTATCGTATCGCATCGGGTTCTTCCTACCGTGGAACAAATCAAACGCGAAGAATGGGAGCGTCTGTTTGGCGATGTTGCGGAGGGTTATGACTTCTTTCGCACGTTGGAAGCCTCGGGTCTGGAGGGTTTCGGTTTTTGTTACGTGACAGTCTACTTCGAGGACAGGTTGGAGCTCATTGCGCCACTCTTCTGGTCAGACTTCGATTTAGGGATCGGAGTCGAAGGCGTGGTGCAGAAGGTGCTCCACACGGTGCGAAGGCTGTTTCCGCGGTTCCTGATCGAACGGACGCTTTTTTGCGGATCGCCGTTTGGCGAAAATGGAGTCATTGGCGTCGCGGAGACCAGTCGAGACAAGTCCGCGCTGCTTGCCGAACTCGTTCGAGCGATGGAACGTGTGTGCCAGGAAAAGGCGCTCACGTGCATGATGTTCAAAGACTTTTCCGAGAATTCGCTTGGACTGCTCGAGCCGCTTTCCCAGCAGGGATTCCTGAAGGGCGACAGTTTCCCCAACGTGGTGTTGCCGCTCCCTTTCGTCACAATGGATGATTACCTTGCCAGCTTGGGGTCCAACACTCGCAAGGACCTGCGACGGAAAGTGAGGAAGACGCTGTCGGACTGGGCGATCGAAGTGCGCGTCGCCGACCATGTCGCTGATCTGATCGAGCCGGTCTATGAACTCTACCTGAATACCTATAACGCCGGCACGATGCGCTTCGAGAAGCTGACGCGGGAATATTTCTTGGAAGTCAGCAGGAAAATGCAGGGCCAGGCCAAGTTCTTCCTGTTTTACGTCGATGGTCGCCTTGTCTGCTTCAACCTATGCTTTCGCCATCGTGATCTATTGATCGATAAGTTTATCGGCATGGACTACACGATCGCCCGCCGGATCAATCTGTATTTCTACACCTGGTATCACAATGTGCAGTGGTGCATCCAGAACGGGGTGCACCTGTACCAGGTCGGGCAGACGGATTACGAGGCCAAGGTCTACTTGGGGGGAAGACTTGTTCCGCTTTACTTCTACGCCAAGCACACCAATCCTCTGCTGAATTTCCTGCTGCGGCTTGCGGCCCGATTCCTCGTTCCGAAGTCCGGCCCATCCCTGTCCAGCTTCGAGGCCGATGCGGGAGCCGTCGGATGACGGCCCGCGCATCCGGCAGAGCTTTTCCTCCCCAGTGATCATACCATGAAAAACCAAGGTGTCCCACTGGTGATCTTTTTCATTCTGATCATGAATGAAGCGGCCGATACTTTCGCCCAATTCTGTTTCAAGAAGACGGCCGTACTCCAAGGGACGACGTCCATGGCAGGCATGGGCGACGCGTGGGCGTTCGTCTGCAGTGCCTTGGGCCAAGGGTATCTTTGGATAGGTCTGGTCACCGTCGCGGTCGTCCTGGTGAGTTGGTTGGTGGTGCTGTCGAAAGTGGATTTGAGCGTGGCCATGCCAATGACGAGCTTCAGCTACGTGTTCGTCGCGCTGACCTCGATGATCTTTCTGCATGAGCACATCTCGGTCATGCGGTGGTGCGGGATCCTCTTCATTCTGGTGGGAGTCATGATCGTGTCTCAGAGCTCACATCGCGAGGAGGAGAAGGCGCAATGAACGGTCAGCTGGCCTTTGTCATTTTCTTGATCGTCCTCACGAGTGTCTGCGACACGATTAATCACCTCGGACTCAAGGTTTGCGCAAATACGGTGGGGTTCAAAGTGATGGGAGTGGCTACGGTCATCCGCTACACGCTTCGCATTCTCAGTATGCCACTGGCCTGGATCAGCATTCTGTTCAGCCTGTTGTCCCTGTTTCTGTGGCTCTATGTACTGACCATGGCCGATCTGAGTTTCGCCTTTTCGCTCGATAGCATGCACCACGTGTTTATCGCATTGGCTTCCCGGGCGGTGCTGAAGGAGAACGTCGGATGGCAGCGGTGGCTGGGGACAATCAGCATCATGATCGGGATTGTCCTTGTCGCATCGAGTGGAGCCACATAAACAACGCCAACTATGCCCGAAGAGATACATGACCTAAGGCGCGGCGACGCGAACCACTGAATGAGCAGACGTCGTGTAGTTGTCACAGGCTTGGGCGTGGTGGCTTGCAACGGGATAGGCGTTGAGGAATTTTGGCGTGCCAATGTCGAAGGCCGCTCTGGAATCACCCTTATCGATGCTTTCGAGACTAACGATTTTCCGTCAAGAATTGGGGGGCAGGTACGGGGACTTGAACCCACCGAGTACATGCCGGCGGAGACCGCCAAGCGGGTGGACCGGTTCGTGCATTTTGGATTGGCCTGTGCCGATATGGCCCTCAAGGGCAGCAAACTGGACCTGAAAACAGAGAACGCCGACCGCGCGGGTGTGATCATCGGGTCGGGATCGGGAGGCCAGTTGTTTCATGAGGAGCAGATTATCGCGGCTTTTGATCGGGGAGCGCACCGCATCAACCCGCTGGCCGTGCCGAGGATCACCCCCAATGCGGTGGCGAGCCAAATTGCCATCCTCTACGGGCTGAAAGGCCCGAACCTCGTCATCTCGACTGCCTGTGCTTCCGGGGCTCACGCCATTGGCGAGGCGTTTAGGAAAATTCAGTACGGGGAAATGGAGCTCTGTTTCGCGGGCGGTGTGGAGGCGCCGCTTACGCGCTTCGGTTTGGGCGCCTATTGCGCGCTAAGGGTGCTTTCGAAGAACAACGCCAACCCGACCGGTGCGTCGCGCCCGTTCGACCGTGCCCGCGATGGCTTTGTCTTGAGCGAGGGGGGGGCGGTGCTGGTCCTCGAAGAGCGAGAGCATGCCCGGCAGCGCGGCGCGTTCATTCTGGCGGAACTGGTCGGTTACGCCAGCAACTCCGGAGCGCACCACATGGTGATGCCGGAACCACAGGGCGATGACGCCGCGCGCGTCATGGCCGCGGCCTTGAAGGACGCCGGGCTGGGCCGGGTCGACTACATCAACGCGCACGCGACTTCGACCAAGGCGAACGATGCCATCGAGACCAAGGCCATCAAAGCCGTGTTTGGCCAGGACGCCTACCACATCCCGATCTCGTCAACCAAATCCATGATTGGGCACTCGTTGGGAGCCGCCGGAGCGATTGAGGCGGTGGTATGCGTCAAGGCGATAGGTGAGCAGTTTATTCCACCGACGATCAACCTTGAAGAGCCCGACCCGGATTGCGACCTGGATTACGTTCCTGGCCGGGGCCGGCCCGCGAAACTGAGAACGGTGCTGTCGAACTCGTTCGGATTCGGCAATTGCAATGCCGCATTGATCTTTTCAGAAGCAAGGTAGCCCGTGATGACAAACCAAGAGATTGAGCAAAAGGTAAAAGAGATTCTCTCGAAGAAACTCGCTGTCGAGTTGAACGGAATCAACCCGCAGAGCCGGCTCGCATTGGATCTTGGCGTGGATTCCTTCGGAGCGGTGGAGTTGATGTTCGAGATCGAGGAGGCGTTTGGGTTGAAGATGCCCGACAGCGACTTCGAGCACGTGCGCACCGTGAAAGATATCGTGGTTTATGTGGCGACGTGGCTTGAAAAGCAGCCTAAGAGCTAAGCGCGTCGAGGATCCGCTGGTTGGTGGCGCCATTCACCTGGGCGACCTCATCTAGCGAACGGTTCCGTGCGCTAAAGTGCCTTGGATGATCAATCCTGGAACACCAGGACTTCCAGCGGCTGGGGATGGAGCCTGAAGAGTATTCGCCAGTAACATCCAGACCGACGATCTCGCACTTTTGGTTCAGGATGCGAAGGAACGAAAGCAGCGTGTCGAGGCCGAGGCGTCCTTCCTCCCAGTTGGTGAGGGCGTATTGGGTAGTGAGGCAGTCTTTATCGATGCTTACGTAAACCCGGCGGGTGAGCAGCTGATCGGTGGCATGGGAGAAGACGGCCAGCGGATCAGCTTTCAGTTCACGCCAAAGAATGCGGTCAAACGGCCAAACCTGTCGGCGAGGCGCCTCGTACGGCAGCGTGATAATCCGGTTTGACCTCAACCCGTAGAGGTTCCCGGTGACGATGGACGGGAAAGCCAGGTCATCGGAGGCCGTTCCCACAAGAACGACTTGGGCGACGTTCTTTTGTTCGAGCGCGCGACTCACCCAGGCGCCGCAACCGTACCGAGGGGGAAGCGTATCCCAGTCGGGGTGATGATCGAAGGCCACAACCGTCAGCGGTTGGTCGAATTGTTCGAGCAGGAGGGACGAAACGTAGTGATAGTCGCCTGATCCCAGAAAGGTGATCCAGTCTTTGTGCCCGGGGTCCAAGCTGCGCCTGATGGCGTCGGCCTGCGCCTGGTCTGCCCACAAACGAGCAGCGGGGCCGATGCCGGTGAGGTCGACGGTGACAGCCGCAACACCACGAAGAAACTCCTTCTGCAGCGTGACGCTGTTGTCGAAGTTCAGGATGCGGATGCGGTCGGAACGCATTCCTACTCGGTTTGAGCGATGCCGCGCTGCAGCGCCTCTTCAAACAGATCGACCGCGGTGTCGATCTCCGGTTTGGTGATGTAAAGGGAGGGCGCGATTGTGAACGTGTTTTTGTAGTAACCGCCGACATCCAGGATCAAACCCTTGCTCCTGCCACCAGCGGTCAACGTGCCGCTCAGGCCGATGTTCATGATCGCGTCGGTCAGCTCGCGATTCGGCGTGAACCCGTCCCGCTGGCACATTTCGATGCGAAGGGCCAGACCCAGTCCGTCCACATCTCCCATTTGCGGGTACTTCTTCGCCAGCTCCTTCAGCCGGGAGAGGAAGTAGGCTCCACGTTGCGCCACCCGCGTCTCGAAGTCTTCTTCTTCCATCAGTGCCACCGCTTCGAGAGCGACGGCGGTTCCCAACGTGTTCGAGGAAAACGTGGAGTGCGTGGAGCCCGGAGGGAACACGGCCGGCGAGATGAGCTCTTCTCTGGCCCAAATGGCGGAAAGCGGATTCATCCCGTTGGTGAGCGCCTTGCCGAAGACGACCACGTCGGGCTTGGTCCCGAAGTGTTCGAGGGCGAAGAATTTGCCCGTACGGTAAAAGGCCATCTGGATCTCGTCGTCGACCATGAGAATGCCGTGCTGCTCGAGGATCTTCTTGAGCCCGGGGAAATACCCTTCGGGCGCGATGACGTATCCGCCGGTGCCCTGAACCGCTTCGATGAAGAAGGCGCCAAACTCCGCCTGGCCCGTCTTGTTCACCACACCGAAGTACTCGGTTTCGAACAGACGCTCGAATTGCTTCAGGCAATACAGGCCGCAGGACTCGCGCTTCTGCCCGTACGGACAGCGGAAACAGTAGGGAAAGGGGATGAAGTTCGCCCGATCACCGAAATGACCGAACCGCTCCCGATAACGGTAGCTCGACGTGATGGACGACGCGCCGAGCGTGCGCCCGTGGTATCCCCCCATGAAGGCAAAGGCTAGGTTCTTCTTCGTGCGAATCCGCACGACCTTCCAGGCGTCTTCGACCGCGGCGGCTCCCCCCACATTAAAGTGAATGCGTCCTTTTTCTCCCCAAACCTTTTCGACTTTCCTCGCCAGCCTGGTTGCAAGCAGGATCTTTTCCTTGTGCAGGTACTGGCACGCCAGTTGGGGAAGGGTGTCGATTTGCTTCTTCAGCGCGGCGTTCAATCGGGGGTTGCCGTAGCCAAAGTTGACCGCCGAATACCACATCTGCAGATCTAGGTACTGGGTCCCTTTGTCATCGTAGAGGTAGATCGCCTCCGCCCGACTGAACATGGTCAACTCTTTGGCGTAATGAACGGTATCGCCCCACGAGCAATACTTCGCTTCAAGTTGGAGCAGGTCCTCGTTCCGGTCATGATGCGCCGGCGGTGCGGAGGGTGTTGAATTCATGGCAAGAGGTTCTGAAGGTGCGAATAGACGGTGCTCAGATTCCGAAAAGGGATGCAGTCCTTCCTGATTTTCGAATAGTGTTTCAACAGTTTGTCCTTGGCGAACAGTATCTCGCAGAAGGCGGCCGGACAAACGTCTGACAGGCCATCGCCGATGTAGATTTTCTTCGTTCCCTCCGGCCGGTTTCGCCGGAACAGGTGGGAGGTCTTGCAGTTGGCGCACTTGGTGCAGATCGAGTGGTAGTAGGGAAAGGTGACCACCGGCCGGTCACCCTTAAGACGCATTTCGTTGGCGCGAATGGTCAGGCCGGCGATCCCGTTGTTCTCCAGGATGTCCGCGATGATCGACGAGAAGCAGTCGCTGAGGATCACCGGTTCGATCTTTCTTCTCCGTAACCATGCGATGATCGAGGGGAAAGCCGGGTCCACCTTGATGGTGCCGAGATACTCACGAAGGATGGCTTCGGAAATCCGCACCTGCGAAAGCTGCTGTTTGAGGCATTCCCGCGAGCCAATTTCTCCAGCTTCCCAGGCTTGTTCGACCCGTCTCCAGTCGTCATTGATGGAAAAGCGCTGGATAATGTCGTCCAGAACGTCAAAGTCGGTAATCGTATTGTCGAAATCGAAATAGACTTCGAACTGATGGGCGGTGCTCATATCGCATCGAGGAATACCTTGATCTCCCGGGCTACTTTTTCCCGTTCTTGGTCCGCCGTGATCACGTGATATGAGTCGGTCAAGATGACGAGTTTTTTGACCTTCGAGGAAATCCCGTCGTAGATCAATTGTGAGTTCTTGACGCTCGCAGTGTCGTCCTCTTGCGGATGGATCAACAACATGGGGGCGTTGATCCGACCCAGAAGAGGAATCACTTTACGCACGAGCCGCCGCAGTTGATGAAAGAGTGAAACGGGGAAGAACGCGTAGCCGTATTTGGAGATTCCTTCGATATTTTCCAACTTGGCGTTGCTATAGAAGCGGTGCACCATCCCGCGAATCTTTTTGTTTTTTATGCCGTAGGGAGGGCTTTCTTTGAAATAGAAGCAGTATTTCAGCGGCGTATATGCCGCCAGCGGGAGTAAGCGATGGTACCACGGGACGTTCCAGCCGTCAAAAAACAGCGTCGGAGCAAGGCAGATACCGCCGGTCAGCTTCTCTCCGAACTCCTCGGCGAGCAGCAGCACAAACAGGGCGCTCATTGAGAGTCCGGCCACAAAGATCTGGTCGCCGGTTTCCAAGGCGTCTAGAAATACCGCCCGCAGTGAGCTATAGAGTTCCTCCCACTTGGTGTGCTTGAGAATGTGCAGCGGTTGCCCGTGGTTGGCCAAGCGAGGGCAGATGACGTTGTAACCCAGTCGATTGAAGTAGAACGCGAGATACCGCATCTCGTTGGGCGTTCCAGTGAGTCCATGGACGAGGATGAGCGTACGACGAAGATCTCCGCGCAGCACGATATCGTCGTTCGGAGGCGCGATGGCATCCGACCGTTTGTGGAAATCAAGGGAGAAGATCAGAGACATGCGGGAGCACGAATAAAATTAAAATCTTGTCCTCAGTGACCGGACAATCTCAGGCAATTTGTTCGGCAAGCAACATCGCCTGGAACAAAAGGCATCTGCACAACAGGGAGCAGTTTGGGGGTGGATTTCATATTATGTGCGGATCACTCGATCACCGGGCTGGAAATTCGCTCTCTAGAATCCATGCTCATCTGCCGCGCAGACGGTTCCAAAAAGATCGCACCTGATAGCCCGCCAGACGGGCCGGCGTGAAAAGCGACCCGGGATCCTCCATGCCGTCCGCGTCGATGCGATACAACAGCCGGCTGCTCCAGCTGCCGTTGGCGGCGCCTCCAATGCGAAACACATACCGATAATGCTCTCTGGCTCGCTGGAGGGCGGCCTGCGAAAACCGCCCGTAAGGAAACACGAAACTGTCGACTGATTGGCCGAGGCGTGCGGCCAGCAGCGTTTGCGGCACAACAATCTCCGCGTGCAGGTCCACTCCCGGCCGGTCCAGGCGGCAATGGGTGTAACCGTGCGCGGCGATCATCACCCGTCCGCTTTGGGCCAGTTCATGCAATTCCGGCCAGGTGCAGAATCCACCATAGCTTGCATGAGCATGGTTCATCTCAGCCGGAGCCTCCAGCCGTGCTTCAACCGGCTTATCGATTCTTTCGCGCACGACCACCGGCGTTATCGCGAGGAGCGCACGCAGGTCATGCTTTTCCAGCAACGGGTAGATGACCGCGTAAAAATCAAAATACCCGTCATCGAAGCTCAGGCAGACGTTGAGGCGGCCCGGTTCCAAAGTTTCTCCCGGCAGCACGCAACGGTAGTTCCGCGCCAGGTGCTCAAAATGGGCATCGAGCATTCGCGCGGTGTTGCCATGACGGTCGATGCACGCCCGGTGGTAAATCAGCACGAGCAGGCTCATGCGCGGCACCGTCGGTTGGCCTCATGCAAGAGAAGGTATTTCCAAAAAGCGGTGTGCGCTTTGTAGGCGCTGATCACCAAACCCTCGTAGCCCTGCAGGCAGCCCCTTTGCAGCACGTAACTTTTGAGGAAGGCCCAGACACTGTGCGTCATCGCCTTGGCCGGTCTCGAGGATTTTCGTCCGGCGTTTTGCTCGGCGAAGAGTAGGGCGTAGGATCTCATCTTGCGCAAATAGTCATCAAGCGACTCATAGGAATAGTGCCGGATGGGATGATGCAACGCCTGCACCGCCAGGTGCTCCGTCTGCACCTTTTCGTGCACGTCGTCCTCGCAGAAGTTGGTCGCCGTGCGGTTGAAGAGGCGCGCGTGGCGGTCGGGAGACCATCCGCAGGATGTGATGCGCCGGTCGTTGAAGAAGTTGTGGAATGGAACGGAATACACCGCGCATGGATCAAGCGGGAGTGCCATGATCTCGTCGGCAAGCTCGGTGGAGACGATTTCGTCGCTATCAACCGACAGGATCCAATCGTTTCTCGCCAATGCCACCGCCCGGCGGTGCGCACGGCCGAAACCGGGAAAAGATCCAGCCAGACGGTGCAGGCTGACCTTCGGATGGCGTCCGGCAATGGCCAGCGTGTCGTCGGAAGAACCTGTATCGAGGATCACAATCTCATCACACCATTCGAGTGATTTAAGGACATCGGGGAGCCAGAAGGCGCTGTCCTTGGTGAGAATGGTGGCGCTGATGGATGGTGCCCGACGGGACCGGACTTCGCCCAGGAAGACAAAGGAAGGCGCAGGAAGAGATGCCGTCCCTAGCGCCGAAATGAGACCATAGTTCGCCTGACTCGCTCTGGAAAGCGAGGAAGTTGAAGCGGACATTCTGGCAGTCTAGCCCATCAGCCCTTCGTGCGTCTGTCCGGCGGGATAGGAATCTTCTGTCAGCAAACGTCTGACAGGGCAGCGTCCGAACCATCACGGCCGCCCGGCCTCGTTCCAGCGCATAGCGGCTCGCATGAGCTCGGAGCCGTCACCAAGGCCAAGCTTTTCCTTGATCCGCGCACAGTACGTTTGAACGGTCTTGAGGCTGACTCCGAGGTCCTCGGCGATGCGCCGGGTGGAGTGTCCTGCGCCGAGCCGGCGGAATACGTCGAGTTCGCGATCACTGAGGGCCTCCGGGGTTGCGGGCGGCTCATCCATCGGGCGGCCGATCATTCGTTCCGCCAGTTGTGCAAGCACCTCGGCATTGGCGTAGACATGCCCAGCCTGCACTTGCCGGATGGCATTGACTATCTGGCTCGTGGACTCGCGTTTCATCACGTAACCACGCGCCCCCGCCCGCAGGGCCCGCTCGACATCCCCGATCTCCTCGTGCATCGACAGCACGATGACTTGGGTGGCGGGCAAACTCGCCCGCAGGTCCTTGATCAGGTCCAGTCCGGAGCCATGCTGCAGCGACAAATCCACGATGGCCACCTCCGGGCGCTGCAGCGCCATGGCGCTCAAGGCGGCGGACGGGGTGTCCGCTTCGCCGCAGACCTCCATATCAGGTTCCAAGCGGAGCAAGTGGCCCAGCCATTCGCGTACCAGCGGGTGATCGTCCACCAAGAAGATGCGAGTGCGGGAACTCATATTGGGGCGGGACGCGCGACGGAATCCCGGGGCAAATGACAGATGATGCGAGTGCCCTCGCCAGGGACCGTGACAACCGAGAGCGAGCCACCCACTAACGTCGCTCGATGCTCCATGATACGCAGACCCATGCCCGCACCCCGCTCAGGAGTTGGCGGCAGCCCCCGGCCGTCGTCTTCAACGACAAGGCAAACAGCGTAGTCATCCCCGGCGAGCGTGATGTCGATATGACGAGCTTGGGCATGGCGAAGGGCGTTGCGGACCGCTTCTTGCGCGATACGAAACAGCTGGGCGGACACGCCGGCATCCTGGACCAATGCTTTGCCTTCCTGCCGGAAACGGCACTCCACGTCGCGTGTGCTGCTGTTCGCGGCCAGATCGGTTAGCTCGCCGGCAAGCTGCTCGGGTTCGATGGACGAGAGGAGCAAGCCGCGCGAAAGATGGCGGGTCTTGGCGATTCCCTCCTCGATCCAAGTGACGATGGTCCGCGCCTCCTCGGATGACTCGCCACCATGCTCTGCGAGCCGCTGGGCCAAGACCTGGGCGGCTAACGCTGTACCAACAAGGTGCTGGCAAAGATCGTCGTGCAATTCACGTCCCATGGCATTGCGTTCCCGCGAGCCGAAGTCAGCCAACTCACGCACCAAGCGCTGGTGGGCGGCCGCTGCTTCCCGGAGGGCCTGGGTTCGTTCCTCCACCCGGTGTTCGAGCTGGCGATGCAGGGTGATCAGCGCGTGAAAAATCCACACCACGATCAAGAACATCACCAAGGCCGTTGAGGCATTCCACCACGCCCAAAACGGCAGGGGTCCGCCGCGCGCCAAGATCAAGTCGCCCACCTGACGTACCGTGAGGCAGCAGAAGGCGGTGGCGACGCCTTCCCGCCATCCCAGCCAGGCAACCGCCAGCGCCACCGGTACAAGATAGAAAACCATCAAGGAAATGTGGATCCCGGTCGCATAGTCGACCGCACCGATCGCTAGCACCAGCTCGCTAATGACGGTGATCGCGACCAGCCGCCCCTGGGGAGGCGGGTGGGTGAAGCGAATCAGCACCCACTCTGTGGCGCGTTTCCATTGAGCGGCAAGTTTCATCCCTAGGCCTTGCACCATATGCCGCGGGTTCGGCTATGAGCCAATCGATAATTCAGGGGCGTTCCCAGTGCCGACCCGATCAAGAGGGATTGGCCTCCCCTCCGAGCGTTTGATGTCATCTTTTCGCAGAAATGGGGCACCCTAGTCTGCGGCTGATACTAACTCGAAAAGCTCGGTCACACCACTATGCTACCTAAGACGATGCTTCTCGGCTCTGCCGCAAACGTGATTACCCATGTCGAAAGTTGTCTGGTTAACCGTCGTTGTCGTAGCTACCTTGCCAAAGGCTAAAATGACTTCACCTAGCCAAGACATGCGTCACCAGTTCCATGCCTGACCAGTTCATGCGTCAATTCTGCCACCCTAGAATCATTTCAGGCCTTTTCTGATCATTAATTGCGTCAACTGCCCGGCAGTTAATCTCTCCGTCACCGGTTTTTGAAATGTCAGCCAAGAAAATACTTTTGCTCGCGGGGCTGTTGGGAGCGACCGGAGTGATCCTGGGGGCATGGGGAGCCCATGGGCTGCAGGAAACATTAATGACGCGGCAGACCACCGACCTCTGGCATACCGCGGTGCTCTACCACCTCATTCACGCGGTGGCCCTGCTCGCCCTGGCGGGCTGGAAGAACAGCGCCGGGCGCCTGCCGCCGGCACTGGCGGCAACGGCGGTCTGCTGGCTCGGCGGCGTCCTGCTTTTTTCCGGGTCGCTTTACGGCCTTGCCTTGGGCGCGCCGCGCGCCCTCGGATTGATCACGCCCGTCGGCGGGCTGCTTTTTCTGGCGGGATGGGTGCTCGTCATGCTGAACGGCTGGCGGCAGTCTCCCGGGCCCACCTCATCCTGACCCAGCGCCGATCCTACCATGCAACTGCCCCATGAGTTGCTCGCGATCGTGCGGGCGGTGCACGCCGTGGGGCGACCCCGCCTGGTGGGCGGCTGCGTCCGCGACTGGCTGCTCGGACTCGAACCGAAGGACTTTGACCTGGAAGTGGCGGGGACCGACTACGAGACGCTGGTTCGCATCCTCGCGCCTTTCGGCGAACCCGACCTGGTGGGACGCAGTTTCGGCATCGTCAAACTGCGCCTCGCCGGCGCGGAGTATGATTTCAGCCTGCCCCGGCGCGAATCGAAGACCGGCGCCGGGCACCGCGGTTTCGCCGTGGTGCCCGACCCCGCCCTGTCCGAGGCCGAGGCGGCGGCGCGGCGCGACTTCACTATCAACGCAATCGCGTACGATCCGCTGGCCCATGCGATCATCGATCCGCACGGGGGCCAGGCCGACCTGCGCGCCCGGGTGCTGCGGCACACCAGCGCGGCGTTCGTGGAGGATCCGTTGCGCGTGCTGCGCGCAATGCAGTTCGCGGCGCGCTTCGATCTTACCCTGGCGCCGGCAACGGCGGCGCTCTGCCGGGGCATCGTCGACTCCTATCACGAACTGGCGGTCGAACGCGTATGGGGCGAATGGGAGAAATGGGCCGTCAAATCGACGGTCCCCTCGCGGGGTCTCGTCGTGCTCGAGCAGACTGGCTGGCTCAAGCATTTCCCGGAGATTGCGGCGATGGCCGGCGTGCCCCAGGAACCCGAATGGCATCCGGAAGGCGACGTGCTCACGCACATCAAGCTCTGCCTCGACGCGCTCGCCCGCCTGCCGGAATGGCGGGAAAGCGGCGCGCCGCGACGGCGTTACCTGATGTTCGCCGTCCTGGCCCATGATTTCGGCAAGCCGTCGACCACGGTGCACACCGAACGCCGCGGCACGCTGCGCTGGCTGAGTCCCGGCCACGAAGAGGCGAGCGGACCACCCGCCGAGGCGTTTCTGCACCGGATCGGCGCTCCCCTTGACCTAATCGACTGGGTGCGGCCGCTGGTGCTGCACCACCTGGCGCACCATCGCGGCCAGTCCCGACCGGATCGGGACCAGCCGGAGTTTTCCGACAGCGCCGTGCGCCGGCTCGCCCGCAAACTCACTCCCGCCACCATTGACGATCTGTGCACGGTCATGTGGGCGGATCATCTCGGCCGGCCGCCGTACGTTTCGCACGAGACCGAGACACGCATTCAGGCGCTGCGTGACCAAGCCCACGCCCTCGCCGTGCGCGATGCCGCGCCCCGTCCATTGATCCTCGGCCGGCACCTGCTGGAACTCGGTCTGCGGCCCGGCCCGGATTTCAAACCCATTCTCAACGCCTGCTCCGAAGCCCAGCTCGAGGGAGCGTTCACCGACGAAGCCGGCGGCCGCGCATGGTTGAAGGAATACCTGCATAGACGGCAGGACCAACTGCCGGGCCGGCCGTAGGAGCTGCTGTAGGAGCTTGCTTGCAAGCGATTCATACCATCGCCTGTAAACAGGCTCCTACGATAATGGCTGCAGCCCCCTTAATCACCAAAGCCTTTCAGTGGGATCTCGCCCGCCAGGTGGAGCGGCTCGATTTTCTTCTGAAGTGGCTGCCGCGCTACGCCGACTGGGGTTATCAGGAGCTTTATCTGCACCTGGAGGATGCGGTCGAATATCCGAGCCTGCCCGCCGTCGCGCGCGCCGATGCTTATACCTATAAGCAGATGACGCGGCTCGTGAACGCGGCGACCGCCGCCGGCCTCCGCGTCGTGCCCATCGTCAACCTGCTCGGACACACCCAATATCTCATCAAGGTGCCCGGACTGCGCGACCTGAACGAACTGCGCGACGCCGCCGGCCGGCCGCGCAAAAGCGGGCAGATCTGCCCGCTGCATCCGCGCACGCTGGAGGTCGCCGGGAAACTGCTGCGCGACATGGCGCCGTTCTGCACGGCCGGGAAGGTGCACGTCGGCCTCGACGAGTCGTTTCACCTCGGCCAATGCCCGCGTTGCCGCGCGGAAATCGCGCGGCAGGGGCTGGCCGGACATTTTGCCGGCCATGTCGGCCGGCTGCATCAGCTCACGCAGTCGCTCGGCCTGCGCCTGGGCATGTGGGCTGACATGCTGGCGTTGCTGCCCGCGGCCATCCCGCGGTTGCCGCGCGACGTGATTGCGTACGATTGGTATTACTATCCGTTTGCCCGCCATCCGCGTGTCGAACTCCACAATTTCGCGGAGGCCGACCTCGCCGCGCCGCTGCAGGCGCGGGGCATCGAGTACTGGGGTTGTCCGATGAACGGCGCGTTCCGATCCGAACCCATGCCGATTTTCGGAGAGCGGCTGCAAAACATCCTCTCGTGGTGGCGACGCTGCCGCTGCGTCGGCGCGAACGGCTTTCTGGTCACCTCCTGGGAAGCGAATCGACTGGCGATCGAACTTACCACCGCGGTCGACGCCGCGGCCGCCTGCCTGTGGCTCGACCCCGACGTTGATGACCCGCGGGAAATGCTCGCGCGCGGTTTTGAACGCGCCTTTGGGGGAATTCAGGTGGGGCGGCTTGTCCCCAAGCCGCCGTGGCGCGTTAGGGATAACGCGCCCCACCCGGCGGAAGCTCGGCATTGGGCACGGGCGGCCATGGCTTGCGACAAATACGCGTTCTCCGGCTACCACCGCTGGCAAATCAACGACCGGTGGGATGTTTGCGCCGGGCGGGACGGTGCCGCGCCCTATGAGAAGGAGCTGCGTGCCATCGAGAAAATATATCCCGTAGGGGCGCAGTCTTGCTGCGCCCTTTCCAATGGGCGCGACGAGATCGCGCCCCCACCTTGTGCGCCGCCGTTGGCGGTCAGCATCGTCTTCCGCCGCTACCTCGCGCAGCGCGACGTTTTTGTGCGACGGAACGCACGAGCCGTCTTTCAGTTGCGACGGGAGATCGTCCGTAGCGCAGAGCTTCAGCCTGCGCTTGGCGCTCATGAGCGCGGGCTGAAGCACCGCGCTACCCTAAACCAACTCCGGCACGAGGCCGCGATCTTCGCCGCCGCGCTGCGCGCCGGCCGCGCCGCCGCCCGGGCAATGTGGAATCGCTCCCGTGATCCGCATGCGCGCGGACCCAACGAACTCATGCTGGCACGTGACGCGGAGCGTTTGCGCACGTGGCAACAATGGCTGGGAAAAGCTGCGCGCAATCTGGACATCATCTGGCAAGCCACGCCGGTCTGCGGGGCCTGGCAACTGCAGTTCACGGTTCATAATTTTGCGCCGGCCTTGCAGCGGGTGGTGGTCGAACAACGGCAGCCCGACGGTTCGTGGCGAACCCTGCACGGATTGCCGTTGATGGAGTTTCGGGCTCAGGCCGCGCACCCGCGGACGAGGATCCGTCGTGAATTCAGCGTGCCCATCGCGGTTGACACGCTGGTAGGGGCGCGATCTTGTCGCGCCCTCGCGACTGGGCGCAGCAAGCCTGCGCCCCTACAATCGCACGACACGGAGATCCCCGCCGCCACGGCCCAATTTCCGCCCCTGCGGCTCGCCGTGCGCGGCGTGGGCCAGGTCGCGGTCAGCCATGTCGAGCTGACCAATGGCGTGGTCCGACTTCATCCGTCCGGCTGGCTGTCATCGCACGAGAAAATTCTCGGCCGGCCGGCCTGCTCCGCCAAAGCAAACCAGCCGGTTGATCCGCAAGAGGCCCAGGTGGCTACGCAGGCCAAGGCGCCGCGCCGGGGATTCTCCGCGGTCGATTTTAAAAAAAACACCGGGTCCGCGGCCGTGAGTTTTATCCGTTGTGCGCCGTAGACGCCACGCGGCGCCGTAGTTGCCCATCGGCCAGACCTTCCCTCCGCAGGGCGGTCAACCGATTCACCTGCTATTGATTCATGTACACTGTCCAACAGGCGCCCTGCCGGGCGCCCCTAAAAAAAGCGCCCCCCGGCAAGGGGGGCGCTTTGAGAGGGACGGTCTAAACCCGATCAGAACTTGATGCGGAGGTCGGCAAAGTACATCCGGCCAAAGAAGCTGTAAGTACTGGCATCGAACGGCGGGCTGGCAAAATCATCCCGATCGATAACCGGCTTTTGGTTGGTGAAGTTGTTCACCCCCAAATCCAAGCTGACGCCGTTGAGGTGGTTGTCCAACTTGCCGAGGTTGATGCGGAATTGGAAATCGAACGTGTTATATGGATTCATCGTGTCGCCAGAGTAGTTGTCGATGTGATGGATGTTCGTCCATCCCAGCGTGGCGCCATACGCTTTGTAGTTCCAGTCCACGGTGGTATAGGAGCGGGTCTTCGGGAGCGTGCCGTAGTCGTCAAATCCAGCGTAGTCTGTGCCGGAGTCGGTCGGACCCGTCTTAACGAAGAACTGCTTCAGGATCGCCCATTCTGTGTTGATGACGAAGCGACCGTAGGTCTGCCAGGGCAGCGTATATTTGACGTTGATGTCGTAACCGTGCTGTTGCTGCGAGGCGATATTGAGCAGGGTTTCCAACACATAGACGTTCGACGGGTCCGGCGAGAGCTGCCCCGGGGCCGTCACAGACTTGCCGCCCTGTCCCGCGAAGGCGCCCAGCGTGACGAATGGCGCAAACGGTGAGTTCGGTCCATACTCTTCGACCGACTGCATCATGGTGAGGTCACTTGCGGGATTGCCGATCAGGTCCTTCTCATCGATTTTAAAATAGTCGATCGTGATTTCCAATCCCTTCACGTACTTGTACTTCGGCGAGAAGATCACGCCGAAGGTCTTGCTCTTGGCGTGCGACGGGGTGAGGAGAGGATTTGACCCGCCCATCTCGTAGCCCTGCAGGTTGGGGAACTTGGCCCCGGTCGCGACGCCCGACGAGTTGTACGCGGCCAGACCGCCGGGCGAATTGGTGAACCCGGAGTTGGACGGTCCGAACAGGTCGTACAGGATCGGTTCGGTGAAGGACTTGGAGAACGTCGCGCGAAAGGCGAGTTGGTCGTCGAACGGCAGGTAGCGCAGCGAAATCTTCGGAACCGAGGTCTTGTTGTTGTCGCTGTAGGCTTCGTGGCGCCACGCGCCATCGAGCGTGAGGAGGTACAGCCCGGGAATCTTGTTTTGCGGGCTGGTCACGGGCACCTTCAGTTCCGCGAACTCGGCCTTGAGGTTGCGTTGCGCGTCGAAGGGGTTGAGCGACGTGCCGCTGTTCCACAGCGACGTCGTTGCGCCCGGCGGAATGGTGCTATTGTAGTCGGCGGTCGCCTTCAAAGTCTCCTTGAGGTACTCGGCGCCGGCCGCGTACTGGAGGGGCCCGCCGGGCAGATCCCAGATTTTGCCGTTGGCAATCGCGTTAAAGGTGTACAACTGGCTCCGATAAATGCCCATCGAAGTGCCGAAGATATTGGCTGTGGTCATGTTCGCCGCATTCTGGTTTCTGGCGAACAGGTTGATCAATCCGGACTTAAGCGCGGTCAGGAGAGCCGAATTGAGGATCATATTGTAGCCATACGCCGCCTGTTGCGAGAGGTTGTAGTTGCCGTAAACCTGCCAGTTGAAGTAGTCATTGACCTTGCCGTCCAACCCCGCCGTCATCCGATAAAAATTGGTCTGATTATCGTAGATGCGGTTCGGTCCGGCGAGGAAGCGATTGCGGATGGTGAAGCCCGAATCCGTAATCGGAGCAACATAGCCAGGCGCATAGGTGAGGAGCGTTGTGCTGCTCGCAGTGACCGGCTGGGGATTCAACTGATAGTTCGTCTCCGTGAAACCGTAGAGGAAATCTGACGTCAGCGTGATCTGGTCGTTGATGACGTGGCTGCCAGAGACGGTGGCGATTCGCTTGTTGACGGCGTTCATCACCGTGGGCCTGCCTGAAAGATTGAAGAGCTGTGTCACTGCGGAGGAGGAAATCGGAACGTAGATGCCTTGGGTGACCAAGCTGGCCACGGACGCGGGGGTGGCGTTCGTCGGGGCATTCAATCCAGGCGCCAGCTCATAGTAGCTGGAGCCCTTATTGATAATGCCGGGAATGCTCGCGGTGCCGTAATACGGATTGTCATAGCTTATGTCGCGCTCCCACAGCGGCTGGGATTTGGACCATTCGACCGAGAACATCAGATGGGTCTTGGCATCCCCGACGCCGGCCACGGCCGAAATCGAGCGTTCGCGCCAATAGCCGCCCGTGTCCTTCGGGGCCATCGTCATGTGGAAACCGAGCTCGGCGCCCTGGTAATCCTTGCGGAGGATGATATTGATGACGCCGGAAACGGCATCCGTACCGTAAATGGCGGAGGCGCCATCGGTCAGGACCTCGATGCGCTCCACGGCCGAGATGGGTACGAGGTTGAGATCGACGAATTCATAGCCACCGCTGGACGCGACGGCGGAAGGAGCGACGCGCTTCCCATCGATCAAAACCAGGGTCTGGGTGTTGCGGAGGGCGATCATCGAGCCGCCGTTCGTCGAGCCGCCCGCGATGTTGGCATTCTCGATGCCAATGTTATTGCCGCCCTCGATCTGCGGGACCGTTTTCCGCAGCACGTCCATGATATTGGTGTCCACACCGGAGTTCTGGATCGCTTCAACATCGATCACCTGGACCGGCAGCGCCTTGGCTTCGTCCGCGGCCGCCGGAATGTAGGAGCCGGTGACCACGAATTTTTCCATCTTCACTTCTTCCTTCGCTTCCTGCGGAGCGGCCGTCTGGGCGTTGCCAGAAACCGCGAATAAGGCCACGCCCAAAAATAGCGCAAGCGGAGCCCGTGATTTCCTTACGGAATTCAGGTTCATAGTTTGATCAGTTGTGCTTTGGTTGGTAAGAGCTTGTGGGCTAGACCCACTGAGTTCTCTTGGGTCGGGAGAGTAAGCATGGCTTCTGCCAGTATGCAATAATTATGTTAAACCGCGTTTTTAAGCGTTAAATGGCTTATATTTTACGTCAATTGGCTTTCCTGTCGGCGATATCAACGACACCAACTTTTTATATTGGTTCGCTCGCCTTGGCATGTTGGGCTGATTTGGAGTACGCTTGTCGCGTATGATGAAGGAGCTACCGCAGATCCTGAATGCCTTGAACCGTGTTCCGCCGGGTGGCGCTGTCCTTGCCACCCTAGTGAAAGTCGAAGGCTCCTCCTACCGGCGGCCGGGCGCGCGGCTGTTGTTGCTGGCCGATGGCCGGCACATGGGCTCCATCAGCGGAGGCTGCCTGGAGGATGACGTGATCACTCATGCCCGCGAAGTGCTGGCTAACGGCATGGCGAAGACGATCACCTACGACACCACCACCGAAAACGACCTCGTCTGGGGGGTGGGTTTGGGCTGCCACGGCGTGGTGCACGTACTCATCGAGAAGCTGCCGTCGCAGCCGGTCTGGGCCGATGCTTTGCGGGAAAATTTTCGGCGCAGAATGGCAACCGAGCTGGCCATCGTCTGGCGTGGCCCGGCGGGAACACCGCTCGGCACCCATCTGGCCAACGCCCTGCCGGCGCTGCCACCCACGACCGAGGTGTTCCGCCAGATCGTGTCTCCTCCCGTTGCGCTGGTCATATTCGGGGCAGGCGACGATGCCCAACCGCTCGTGCGGTTCGCCAAGGAGCTCGGCTGGCAGGTGACGATCGTCGACCCCCGTCCCGCCTTCGCTACGTCAGAACGCTTTCCCGAAGCCGATACCGTCATCGTGGCACGTCCCGACGAGGCGCCCGCCCGCCTGGCCTTGGGCGCCGATACCCTCGCCGTGATCATGACCCATCATTACCACCACGACCTGCCGCTGCTCCGCGCGCTGCTGCCGCGTCCCCTCGCCTACCTCGGTCTGCTCGGCCCCAAGAAACGCGCTGAAAAAATTCTCTCCGATCTCGCCGCGGACGGGTTGGCCATCACTCCCGCCATGCGCACGCGCCTGCACGCCCCCGTGGGGCTCGATCTCGGCGCCGACCATCCCGGGGAGGTGGCGCTCGCCATCCTCGCTGAAATGAAGGCCACCCTGGCGGGCCGCGATGCCCGTCCATTGCGCGAACGGGGGAGACCGATCCATGGTTGAACAACTTACATGAGCCGCTGGGGCGGATCGGCTTGTTCTTACAAGAGCGAACGGAGAAAACGGAGCAGCACATGGTTGAAAACAAGCAGACTCTCAGTTCCCTCCGTTGTCTCCTGTGAAAACAGATTCCTTTCATTTTGGCGCGGTCGTCCTGGCCGCTGGCTCCTCGAAGCGCATGGGCGAACCCAAGCAGTTGCTGCGGCTCGACGGCCGCACGCTGTTGCGCCGCACGGTGGACACGCTCTTCGCCTCGCCCGCCTGGCCGGTGGTGGTCGTGCTGGGCGCGCACATGGAGTCCCTCCGGCCGGAGGTCGCGCGGCTGCCGGTGCTCATCGTCGAGAATCGCGAGTGGGCGGAAGGGCTGGCGTCGTCGATCCGCACGGGAGTAAGTGTACTGGAGGCGTTTTCGCTGTCGCTCGAAGCCGCGCTGCTGGTCCTCTGCGACCAACCCAACCTGTCGCCGGATGCCATCACCCGCCTCATCGAAGCCCACCACCGCACCGGCAAGTCGATCGTGACTGCCTGCTACGCCTGCCCCGAGCGAGGTCGAGGGGCCGGCCATCCGGGTCCGCCGGCTTTGTTCGCACGGAGTCATTTTCACGAACTCATGGAGCTGCGCGGTGCCGGCGGAGCCCGACCGCTCCTGGCGCGCCACCCGGACCTGCTCGCCACGGTTGACCTCCCGGAACTCGCCGCCGACCTCGACACTCCCGCCGACTACCGCACCTTCCTCGCCAACCAACCTTCAACCGATCAGAGCTGACCCATGAAAACATCACCGCGCGCTCCCCTCCTGCTTGCCTGTTCGTTGCTGCTCTGTCTTCCGGCAATGTTTGGCGCAGACCTGTCCGCCAAAGCTTCAGCGACGGCAGAAACTCCGGCGAAGCCGGCCAGCAAGGAAGCGCTCAAGGCCGAACTCGCCAAAATGGAGGACACCTTCTGCGCCCTAGCGAAGGAGAAAGGCATCCTGGCCGCCTTCGAGTATTTCGCCGCGCCCGACGTCGCCTTCGTCGACACCGATCCCCGCCGTTTCCGCGGCCTCGCGGCCGTACGGGAGCGGATGGGACCGGACCAGCCGGGCATCTCGGTGACCTGGTCAGCCATGTTTACCGACGTTTCCGATGATGGCACGCTCGGTTACAACTGGGGGCACTACGAGTGGCGCAGCCCGGGCGCTGACGGGAAGGAAAGAGTCAGGACCGGTTTTTTCCTCACCATCTGGAAACGCCAGCCTGACGGAACCTGGCGTTATGTCATGGATAACGGCGCGCCCGACCGGCCTGCGCCGAAATCCGAAGCACCCAAGGGAAACTAACTCCCGGCTTTTGCCCTTCGACCTTCGACTCTCGACCTTCGATGCCGGGAAATGCCTACGGCAGCCGGGTATCCTCGACCTTTTTCGCCTGGGCCGCGCGATAGTCGTCGAGGGCCTTTTTGATTCTGGCGTCGCTGAGCGCGAGTACCGCCGCTGCAAATAGCGCGGCATTGATGGCGCCGGGTTTGCCGATGGCAAATGTCGCCACCGGGATTCCGCCGGGCATCTGCACCATGGAAAGCAGTGAATCGAGCCCCTTGAGCGCCGCCGATTCCACCGGGACACCGAGCACCGGCAGCGGCGTGAGGGCCGCCGCCACCCCCGCGAGATGCGCCGCGCCGCCCGCGCCGGCGATGATCACCTTCAAGCCGCGGTCGCGCGCCGACGTACCCCAATCGTACATCAGCTTCGGCGTGCGGTGCGCGCTGATCACGCGTTTCTCGTAAGGAATGCCGAGCGCCTCGAGCGTCTGCGCCGCATGCTGCATCGTCCCCCAGTCCGACGTGCTGCCCATGATGATGCCAACCTGTGCGACGGCCATAGGCTGAAAGCTGTAAGCTGTAAGCTCTAAGCGCGGCAAACGAAAAGGAGGTGGACCTTGCTTATAGCTTCTCGCTTACAGCTTAAAGCTTGATTCAGATCAGCGACACGCCCTTCGGCACCTTCACGACGGTCGTGCCGGCAATCTTGTCGTGCCACGACTGCTTCTCCTCGTCAAAGGCCACCCAGAGGAAACCCAGTCCAACGACGACCAGCGAAAGGAAGCAGCTGAGCGCCCGCACGACCGAGGCGGTCCAATCCAGCGGACGGTCGTCAAGGCGGACGACCTTCAGGTGGCAGATGCTGCCGCCGACGGTGGTCCCGCGCAGCTTCCACATGACGGCGCCGTAGGCCGCGAGCAGGAGCAGACACAGGCTCATCCTGAAATGCACCCACGGAGCCAGCTTGATGATGAGACCGCACAAAATGAGATCAATGAGCAGTGCGCCCAGCCGGATCCAGAAGCCGGCCCGCGGCAGCGTGGCGGCGGAAACGATCGCTGGCGGAGAGACCACCGGCACGACGGGGGGCACCGCCGCGCCCGCGACTGACTCGCCGGCGCCACCGGCTGCGAAAGCCACCCCGGAAACCGGCGGCGGCAGGCCGGCCATCGGTGCGGCGGCGATCGCTGCGGGCGCGGGCTTGGCGCCGTTGCGGCGCATGGACAGGATGAGCGCGTAAATCACCGCGCCCAGCCCGAGGATGCCGATAAGCATCGAGACGATGAACGCCAGGATGGGCACGGTGTAGAGCAGCGCGACGAGGATGCCGCCGACGAGCACGGCCACTGCGGCGTGCGAGAACAAACCGCCGCCGAACAAGCCGGTGAACCGCCGGCCGAACCAGGCGAGCATGACGGCACGCCCGAAGAGCTTGGCCGCGAACAGGCCGGTGGCGAGGAAGGGAATGACCAGAATCCCGATGCCGGTGATCGCGAGCAGGAGGAAGACCAGCGGCATCGCCAGCATGGCCAGCAGCGCGGTCAGAATCGTGAACCCCGGCCGCTGCTCGAGCGTCTCGGCACATTTCTCGATGCCGCGGGGGAAAATCAGGGCGAGCAGCACATAAAGACCCAGAAACGCACCGGCCACCATCCACGCCCACCCCGTGCCGCTGGCAAAGGAGAGCAGGCGACCTTTAAAGAGCGCGGATTTGACCCAGGCAAACAACCAGTCGAATTTCGGGAAGTGCTGCGCGATCGAGACCTGCTGGATTTGTCCATGGACCACGGCGGCCGGGTCCTTTTGCAGAGTACCTCCGACCACGACGACTTCGCCACCCACCTCGGCGTTGGGTCCGAGTTCAATGTTGCCTCCGACCGCCACGACCTCGCCACCGACGTGGCCGTTAACCCGCACGCTGCCCATGACCGCCACGGCCGCATCGCCCACCGAGCCGTTGACCGTGGTGCTCCCTAAAACCGACACCGCCGCATCGCTGACCTCTCCATCGACCGTCGTACTGCCCAGAATCGAAACCGCTGTCTCGGCCTTTTCATCTTTGCCCACATAGGTGTCATGACCAATCGACACCCGCTCGTTGCCCGTTTGAGGCGACGCGGCGTGCTTCCGCACCGCCTTCTCGATTGCTTTCCTGACCTTTTGGTGAACGTCACCGGCGGTTGGCTCCACCTCGGTGTCGAGCCGGCGCAGTCCCGTGGATGGCGGTTGGGCGGTCTCGGGTTCCTTGGCTGGCTCGGCGGCTGGGGGCGCGGGAGCCGGCGCCGCAGATGGCGCCGCCGGGGTCTCGGCTGCAACCGGGGCGGGCGGCGTTTCGGGCTTCGCCGGTTCGACCGCCGGAGGCGGTGCCGGCTTGTTGGTCGCAGGGGCGGCGGGCGCAGGCGAATCCTCGCCGCGAGTGGCGGGCGCCAGGGTCAGCGCGATGGCGATGACGGCGCCCAGTAAACCAAGGAGATAATGGCGTTTCATGGTTGGAAGCAGGTTTAAGACATGGAGGTTCGGGCATTAACGATGGACCCAAAGGGTGCGGTAGGCGGCCGCGCCAAGGCCGAAGAGCATGGCATACAGGCCGGCGATGAATGCGATGGCGCCGTAGAGCCACAGCGACGGGATGTGGCGCATGACCAGCGCGACGAAATCGGCGAGGCTGCGTCCGATGCCCAGCACACGGTTCGCAAATTCGAGCGCCGGGGCCAGGGTTCCGCCGGCTTGCGCGGTGTCGAAGCCCGCTTGGACGTAAATGCCGGTGAAAACCAGGAGACCGGCGAGACCGCCGCAGAACACAAGGAACAGAGCGCGCACCCACTGCGGCCAGTAGCTCCAAGACTTGTGCCACCACGGGATGGCGGCGCGCGCCTCCACGGCCGCGAGCACCCGCGCCTCGAGCGAAGCCGGCGCGCGGCGGTCGGGCAGCGAGCGCAGGGCGGCGTGCACCATCTTTTCAAGCTGCTCTGGATTCAGGCGTTCCATATCAAATCCTTTCCGTGATCCCGGGGTTCAGGTTTTCAAATTTCTCGTGGCTCGCGCCGCTGCGCACCAGCACCTTGGCCAGCGCCTCCCGCGCGCGCATGATGTCGGTCTTCACCTTGCTGAGCGACACGCCGAGCCTTTGGGCGATGTCCTCATAAGACAGGTCCTCGAAGTGATAAAGCACGAGCGGCACGCGCTGGTGCTCCGGAAGTTGTTCGAGTGCGCGCTCCACCCAGGCGCGGCGGTCGGCCTGATTGAGTCCTTCGAGGAAGTTTTCGGGCGAGGCAAACTCGACCGTCTGCTCGTCGCCGTCATCGTCGCCATGGCGGGTGAATTCGGAGAAGAAACGCCAGCGTTTTCGATAGCGCTGCAGGTGATTGATGCTGAGGTTGGTCGTGACGGTCTTCAGCCAGCCGCCGGCCGAGGCGCTGTTGCTCAGGTTGTCCCAGTGCTCGAAGGCCTTCAGGAACACCTCTTGGGAGATGTCCTCGGCCTGCGTCTCGTTGCCGAGGAGGCGCACCGCCGTCGTGTAGACCATGTCCTGATAGTTGTGCATGAACGTAGTGAAATCGATCGGGGCTGTCATCCCCTCTTCGGTGGCTTGCACTGGAATGTCATCGTTCATGCGCAGAACACGGCCCGACGGCGCAAAGTCGCAGGAATGTGCAGGATCTGGCAGCCTGGGGCGTGGGTATGGGGGGCGGCATGCGATTCCTGCCACAGATGGCCGCGGCTGCAAGGTGATAACCCGCCCTTCATCAACGCTCTGCCGGGTCTTGCCCACGGCCAAGATTCCGGCACAATGGTGGAAAAGCAACGGCTCCGCGTCCCCGCCGGAGCCACCACCAACATGGTAACTCCCACTGTCTCCCAACCTACTGTCATCCCCCCAACAGGATTCCTGCCCGTCGATCCGGCCATCGAGACCGCCGTGCGCGCCTTGGGCGAGAAGCTCTTCGCGCTCATGGACGCCCACCCGGCCCCGGGCATTTTCTCCAAAAAAGGCGCCTACGCGCGTCTCATGGAGTGGTCGATGAAGGATCCGGCGTTCAAAACGCAGCTCTTCCGCTTCGTGGACGTGCTGCCCTCGCTCAGCTCCTCGGCTGAAATCATCCGCCATCTCCAGGAATATCTCGGCGACAAGGCCGTCGAACTCCACCCCGCCCTCAAGGCCGGTCTCGCCGCGGCGTCGCTCGCACCCGCGCTCGTCGCCAATCCCGTGAAAGCGCAGGTCGTGGACATGGCGCGGCAGTTTGTCGCCGGCGAAGGCCCCGACGACCTCGTCAAACAGCTCCGCAAAAACGCCAGGACCGGCCTCGCCACCACCATCGACCTGCTCGGCGAAACCGTGGTCAGCGCCGCCGAGGCCGACGAGTTTCTTCAGCGCAACCTCGCCGTGCTCAACACCGTCGCCGCCGCGCTCGCGAAGGACGCCGAGCCGGCCTTCAGCGATGTCGGCCCGAACGGGCCGCTCCCGCGCCTCAACCTCTCGGTCAAAATCTCCGCGCTCACGCCCGACGTTCATCCGGCCGATCCGGAAAACAGCATCGTGGCGCTGAAGCAGCGTTTGCGCCCGATCCTCCGCCGCGCCGCCGAAGTCGGCGCCTTCATCAACTTCGACATGGAGAGTTACAAGTTCAAGGACCTCACCCTGGCGCTCTTCAAGTCGATCCTCGAGGAGGAGGAGTTCCGCCAGCAACCGCTGGTCGGCATCGCCCTCCAGGCCTACCTGCGCGACTGCGAGCACGACCTGCGCGAACTCGTCGCCTGGGTGCGTCGCGTCAACCGCCCCATCTCCGTCCGCCTCGTGAAAGGCGCCTACTGGGATTACGAAACCGTCCTTGCCCGGCAGCGCGAGTGGCCGGTGCCGGTCTGGTCGCGCAAGCCCGAGAGCGATGCGAACTACGAAAAACTCACCGCGTTCCTTTTCGACCAGCTCGACGTCGTCACGCCGGCGTTTGCCTCGCACAACGTGCGTTCCTGTGCCCACGCCATCGTGCAGGCCGGGCGTCGCGGCATCGATCCGCGCGCCTACGAATTCCAGGCGCTCTACGGCATGGCCGACGAACTCAAGTCGGCGCTCCTCCAGGCGGGCCATCGCGTCCGCGAGTACTGCGCCGTCGGCGCCCTGCTGCCCGGCATGGGCTACCTTGTGCGCCGCCTCCTCGAGAACACGTCCAACGAAGGCTTCCTCCGCGCCCGGAACACCGGTGAAGCGACGCAAGAACAGCTCCTGCGCAATCCGGTCGAGCTGCTGGCAGCCGGCGAAAAACGGGTGGAGCCCGACCTCCGGGCGGGCTTGAACCCGCAGCGGAGTGCGGGTTCCACCGCCTTTCACAATGCCGCCAACACCGATTTCACGCTCGCTCAAAACCGCGACCAACTCCGCGCCGCCCTCACCTCCGTCGGCGCGCAACTTGGCCGCCGCTGGCCGCTCGTCATCGGCGGCCGGAAGATCGCCGACCGCGAGTACGTGCCGTCCGTGAATCCCGCGCGGCCCGCCCAGATCGTGGGTTACTGGGCCAAGGGCACCGTCGCCGACGCCGAGACGGCTGTCGCCGCGGCGCGCGCGGCGTCCCCCGCGTGGCGGGCCACCTCCGCCGACACGCGCGCCGGGATCCTCGAGCGGGCCGCCGACCTCATGGAGTCGCGTCGCATGGAGCTCAACGCCCTTCTCATCCTCGAAGCCGGCAAGCCCTGGATGGAGGCCGATGCCGACATCTCCGAGGCCATCGACTTCTGCCGTTTCTACGCCTCCGAAATGCGCCGGCTCGCCCGGCCTGAAGTCACCCAGCACATCCCCGGCGAGTATTGCACGCAGGTATGGACGCCGCGCGGCGTCGCCGTGTCGATCGCCCCTTGGAACTTTCCGCTGGCGATTCTCACCGGCCTCACGGTCGCACCGCTCGTCGCCGGCAACACGGTCATCATGAAGCCCGCCAAACAGACCTCGATCATCGGCGCCGTGCTGATGGACGTCCTCACGGAGGCGGGCGTGCCGCCGGGCGCGCTGAATTACCTGCCGTGCATCGGTTCGGAGGTCGGCGGGCACCTGGTCGCCCATCCCCAGATCGACGCCATCGCCTTCACCGGTTCGCGCGCCGTCGGCTGCAAAATCTGGGAGACCGCCGGCCGGACGCTCCCGGGGCAGGCGAACCTCAAGAAAGTCGTCTGCGAGATGGGTGGCAAGAACGCGCTCATCATCGACCACGATGCCGACCTCGATGAAGCCATCCCCGCCGCCCTTTCCAGCGCGTTCGGCTACAGCGGCCAGAAATGCTCCGCGCTCTCGCGGCTCATCGTGCTGGCGGACGGGTATGAGCGCTTCCTGGAACGTTTCCTCGCCGCGTGCCCGAGCGTGCCCATCGGTGATCCCGCGCAGCCCGGCACCGTCGTCGGTCCGGTGATCGACGCTGATGCGCAGCAGAAGATCCTCGGCTACATCGAGCAGGGGAAAAAGGAGGCGACCCTGGCGTGGCAGGCCCGGCTCGCGCCCGCACTGACGGCCACCGGCGGCTACTACGTGCCGCCGACCGTGTTCGTCGACGTCAAGCCCGAGCACGTCATCGCGCGCGAGGAAATCTTCGGGCCGGTGGTCGCCGTGATGAAGGCCCGGGACCTCGACGAGGCGTTCAGCCTCGCGAACGGCGCGGACTACGCGCTGACCGGCGGTCTTTTCTCCCGCAGCCCCAGCGCGCTCGAACGGGCGCGACGCGAGTTCCTGGTTGGCAATCTCTACCTCAACCGGGGCATCACCGGTGCCATCGTCGAGCGGCATCCGTTCGGCGGTTTCAAAATGTCGGGCGGCGGTACCAAGGCCGGCGGCCGGGAGTATCTGCAGAACTTCCTGTTCTCCCGGGCGGTGGCCGAAAACACCCTGCGAAGGGGATTCACGCCGCCGGAAGAATGACCTCTGACTCCCGCCGCGATCAGAAATCAAGCACCTTCAATTTGCCGATCTTTACGCCGAAGCGCTCGTCGTAGGGCGTCACATGCTGGAAGTCGGTGCAGGTTCTTTCATTGCTGACATTCGCCTTCAGAAATAGAAGCGCCCCGGTGCCGGTGCCGCGGCCGCCAACGAGCACCGGGCCGTATTTCGGATCGACCGTCGCGAAGGTGAGGTCGAGAGCAAAGGCGCTGATCTTCACGGGCCCCACGTACAAGGGCCGACGCAGCTGCACGGCCACATGCTCAAAAACGCGACGCTCCTTGTTCACGGTTATGGTCATGCGGAATCGGTCGGCGTTGTCGGCCGGGAAGCGCGCGCCGTCGATCTTGCGCAGCGGGACGTCATAGGTGACCGAGGTCGGCGTCTCCTCCGCGACGGTCACATGGTCCAGGTCGGCCACATCGTCCAGCGTGACCCGATCCGCCCTCCTCCTCTTTTCCTCCGCCTCGCGGTGCCGTTTGGCCTCCAGCTTGGTCGGTTCGCGACCGTTGATTTTCAGCAGCCGCGCCTGCTCCGCGTACGGCAGCGAAGGATCGTGGCGCATGACGGTCTCTTTCCGGACCCGGCCCCGGTTGTCCCTGACGATGGAGGTCTCCGTGTAGGCCCAGTGGCCGGCCTCCGCCCTCAGCTTCTGCATCGCGTCCTGCATCAACGCAGGCATCTCCGCCCTCGTCGGGCTGGCGACGGCGAGCACCGAAAGAGCCAGAATCCACCGGCGCATGGTTCTTGAGAAATCCCGGGCGGTTTACAGCCGGCCGATCAGCGACGCGCGCTCGTCGACCAACTCCTGAGGCAGGCGGTCGCGCAGGGTCTGGAAGAATTCCTCCTGATCGGCGAGTTCCTTCGTCCAGGCCTCGTGATCAAAAGCCATGACCTGCGCGAACCGCTCCCGGGTGAAATCGAGCCCGTTCCATTCGACGTCCTCATAGCCGGGCACCCAGCCGATCGGTGACTTGAGGGCGGCGGCACGGCCGCGGACGCGGTCGACGATCCACTTGAGCACGCGCATGTTCTCGCCGAAGCCGGGCCAGAGGAATTTGCCGTCCTGGTCTTTGCGGAACCAGTTCACATGAAAAATGCCCGGCGTCTCGCTGAGCCGGCGCTGCATCGTGATCCAGTGGCGGAAGTAGTCGCCCATGTGGTAGCCGCAGAAGGGCAGCATGGCCATCGGGTCGCGCCGCACCTTGCCGACGGTGCCGGCGGCGGCGGCGGTCATTTCCGAGCCCATGGTGGCGGCGACGTACACGCCGTGCGTCCAATTAAAGGCCTGGAACACCAGCGGCATGGTGGTGGCGCGGCGGCCGCCAAAGATGAAGGCGCTGATCGGGACGCCCTCGGGTTTCTCCCAGTCGGGATCGATGGTCGGACACTGCGATGCGGGCGCGGTGAAGCGGGCGTTCGGATGCGCCGCCTTGGCGCCGGTTTCCCTGGCGATGGCGGGCGTCCACTTCCGGCCCTGCCAGTCGAGGCACTCGGCGGGCGGTTCATCGGTCATGCCCTCCCACCACACCCCGCCACCGGGCGTGAGCGCGACGTTGGTGAAGATGCTGTTCCTGGCGAGCGACCTCATCGCGTTCGGGTTCGTCTTGTCGGACGTGCCGGGGGCCACCCCGAAGAAACCGGCCTCGGGGTTGATGGCGTAGAGGCGCCTATCCTTGCCGGGCTTGATCCACGCGATGTCGTCGCCGACGGTTCGCACTTTCCAGCCCGCGAAGCCGGCAGGGGGGATGAGCATGGCAAAATTGGTTTTGCCACAGGCGCTCGGGAACGCCGCCGCGACGTAGGTTTTCTCGCCCTGCGGATTCTCCACGCCGAGGATGAGCATGTGCTCGGCCATCCAGCCCTCGTCGCGAGCCATGGTGGAGGCGATGCGCAGCGCATAGCATTTCTTCCCGAGCAGGGCATTGCCGCCGTAGCCGGATCCGAACGACCAGATCTCCCGGGTCTCGGGGAAATGGACGATGTACTTCTCCTGGTTGCAGGGCCAGGCGACATCCTTCTGACCAGGGGCCAGTGGCGCGCCCACCGTGTGCATGCAGGGAACATACGGCGAGCCCTGGTCGATTTCCTTGAACACCGGCCGGCCCACCCGCGCCATGATGCGCATGTTGGTCACCACATAGGCGGAGTCGGTGAGTTCGACGCCGATCTTGCTGATGGGTGAACCGATCGGACCCATGCTGTAGGGCAGCACGTACAGCGTGCGGCCGCGCATCGAACCGTCGAACAGCCTGGTGAGGGTGGCTTTCATCCCGACCGGGTCGGCCCAGTTGTTGGTCGGCCCGGCGTCCTCCCGGGTCCGGCTGCAAATGAACGTGCGTTCCTCGACCCGGGCGACGTCGCCCGGATCGGAGCGGGCGTAATAGCAGCCGGGCCATTGCTGCGCATTGAGTTTGATATAGGTTCCTCCCACGATGAGCAATTGACAAAGCTCGTCGTTCTCCTCCGGCGAACCGTCGACCCAGTGGACGCGATCGGGTTTGCACAGGGCCACCATTTTATCAATCCACGTGACGAGATGCGGATTCGTGCTGAGTGGTTTTTCCGGGTTCCTCGTTTTCATGGCGCGGGGACGGTAGGAAGCGTCCGGGAGCGAGTAAACAGGAAAGCCGAGGGTCCTTATGAAGAAAGCCAAATTTCGCCGTATATTAGCCGTGTGTATTATCGCCGGACCGTCCTATCCTGCCGGGACTTCATCCGGCCATGAACAAACTCTGCACCTTTGGCGGCGCGATCCTTGGCAGCTATGCGGGCTGGTTCCTGGGAATGCGGTTCGGGCTCGGGACGGCCATCGTGCTTAGCGGACTGGCTTCGCTGGCCGGGGTCTACGCCGGCTGGAAGCTTGCCCAGCGTCTGCGCTGATCGCCCCATCACTCTGCCTGCCGGGCGGACGATGATTTCCCTCCCGCGCAAGATTGACCCAGCGCGCCGCCTAGCCCACGCTGACCTCCGCTCCGGCTCCGTTCATGGCCGACACCACCATCTCCACCGATCCCGTCAAACAGTTCTCCGTGTTCACCGAGAACCGCGTCGGCCGCCTGTTCGACCTCACGTCGCTGTTCACGATGCACAACGTCCACATCATGGCGCTGAATGTGCTCGACACCACCGAGAACGCGATCGTGCGCCTGATCGTCGACGATCCCGACCGCACCCGCGAACTCCTGGTGAACAATGATTTTGCCTACAGCGAAAGCGACATCCTCGCGGTGGAAATCTCCGGCGAAGCCAGCCTCAAGCAGGTGCTCGCCGCGCTGCTGGAGGCCGAGATCAACATCCACTACGTGTACGCATTCACCAAGCGCCCCGAGGACCGGGCGGCGTTCGCGCTGCACGTGGAGGATACGGAGATCGGGGCGCAAGCGCTCGGCCATCGCGGCTTCAAGGTGCTCACCCAGCGGGATATTTCCCGCTGAACGGGCGGCGCATCAGGCCCCGCGAGGGGAGTCCCGGACGTTTTGACGCGGCGGTTTGCACTCCGGCCAACTTGGCTTTTGTTTCCGCATGCTTAAACGAGACTTATCAACCGCCTCACCGCCAGAATTGGCTCGCGCGGGGTCTGCCCTTCGGGCAATCCCCCTAAAAACCCCTCCCAAAACTTTTAGTTCATCCTGTTGACCCATGATGAAGCTTCCTTTCCGGCAGCTGGTCGCGCTGGCAGCTGCAGTGCTGGTGTATTCTCCTGACGCAACCGCTGGCGAAACCCACATCCAAATCCCCGACCTGCACGCCGTGTCGTTTCCGCTTCCCGGCGGGCCGGTCTCCGGTCTGGCGGTGCTGTATGCCGGCCTCGTGGTCTGCGCCCTCGGCCTGCTCTTCGGCCTGTGGCAATACCTGCAGACCCGCCGCCTGCCCGTGCACCCCGCGATGGCCGACGTTTCCAACACCATCTGGGAGACATGCAAGACCTACCTGCAACAGCAGGGCCGGTTCCTGATCGGTTTGTGGGGGCTCATCGCGCTCTGCATCGCCTATTACTTTGCGGGCCTGTCGCGCGAGTCGTTCTTCAGCGTCGCCGTCATCCTGCTCTGCTCGATCCTCGGCATCCTCGGCAGCTACGGCGTCGCCTGGTTTGGCATCCGCATCAACACCGTCGCCAACTCGCGCACCGCTTTCTCCGCGCTGCGGGGCAGCTCGCGCGCCACCCTGCACATCCCGCTGCGCTCGGGCATGAGCGTCGGCCTGGTGCTCGTGTCGATCGAGCTGTTCTTCATGATCGCGATCCTCGCGTTCCTGCCGCCCTCGCTGGCGGGCGCGTGCTTCGTGGGCTTCGCCATCGGCGAGTCGCTCGGCGCGAGCGCCCTGCGCATCTGCGGCGGCATCTTCACCAAGATCGCCGACATCGGCGCCGACCTCATGAAGATCGTCTTCCAGCTCCCCGAGGACGATCCGCGCAACCCCGGCGTCATCGCCGACTGCACCGGCGACAACGCCGGCGACTCGGTCGGCCCCACCGCCGACGGCTTCGAGACCTACGGGGTCACCGGCGTCGCGCTCATCGCCTTTCTCGCGCTGGCGCTCGTGAACGACCCCGTCATCTGCGGCACGCTCATCGTCTGGCTCTTCGCGATGCGCATCCTGATGATCCTCGCCTCGCTCGGCTCCTACCTGCTCAACGAGGGCATGAGCCGGACGCTCTACGGCCGGGACAACGACTTCGATCTTGAGGCGCCGCTGACCAACCTCGTGTGGATCACGTCGGTGGTCTCGATCCTCGTGACCTTCCTCGCGAGCTACCTGCTGCTCGGCGGCCTAGTGGGCCACGAAGGCCTGTGGTGGAACCTCGCCGTCATCATCAGTCTCGGCACCCTCGCCGGGGCGATCATTCCCGAGTTCACCCGCGCGTTCACCAGCACCAAGTCGCGCCACGTGCACGAGATCGTCACCTCCTCGCGCCAGGGCGGCGCCTCGCTCAACATCCTGTCGGGCTTGGTGGCGGGCAACTTCTCCGCGTTCTGGAAGGGCCTCGTCATCGTCACGCTCATGGTCGTGGCCTACCACTTTTCGCAGCACATCTCCGTGGCCGGCCTCATGCCCGTGGCGATCCGGTTCGCCGCGCCCATCTTCGCCTTCGGGCTCGTGGCCTTCGGCTTCCTCGGCATGGGCCCCGTGACCATCGCGGTCGACAGCTTCGGCCCCGTGACGGACAACGCGCAGTCGGTTTTCGAGCTCTCGCAGATCGAGAAGCGTCCGGGCATCGTCCGCGAGATCGAGCAGCAGTTCGGTTTCACGCCCGACTTCGAGCACGCCAAGCTCTTGCTCGAGAAGGGCGACGGCGCCGGCAACACCTTCAAAGCCACCGCCAAGCCCGTGCTCATCGGCACCGCCGTGGTCGGCGCCACCACCATGGTCTTCGGCATCATCCTCCTGCTCGACCGGGCGTTTGGCGGCGTCGTGGACAAACTCAGCCTCGTGCACCCCGAGGTCGTGCTCGGCCTGATCATGGGCGGCGCGGTCATCTACTGGTTCACCGGCGCCTCCATGCAGGCCGTCGTGACCGGTGCCTACCGCGCGGTCGTTTACATCAAGCGCCACCTGCGCCTCGACGCCGCCACGGCGTCGACCCGGGACTCCAAGGAGATCGTGAAGATCTGCACGCAGTACGCCCAGCGCGGCATGATCAACATCTTCATCGTGATCTTCTGCTTCGCCCTGGCGCTGCCGTTCTTCGACCCGTACTTCTTCATCGGCTACCTCATCGGCCTGGCGTTCTTCGGCCTCTTCCAGGCCATCTTCATGGCCAACGCTGGCGGCGCGTGGGACAACGCCAAGAAGATCGTCGAGACCGACCTCCGCCAGAAGAACACCCCGCTGCACGCCGCCACCGTCGTCGGCGACACCGTGGGCGACCCGTTCAAGGACACCTCGGCGGTCTCGCTCAACCCCGTCATCAAGTTCACCACGCTCTTCGGCCTGCTGGCGGTGGAGATCGCGGTGAAGATGGCCGACAACGATCTCAAATATCTCATCGGCGCCGGCATCTTCCTCGTCGGCCTTGTGTTTGTCTACCGCAGCTTCTACCGCATGCGCATTCCCGAGGATCCGGCCGACGATGCCGCGGTGATGGCCGAGATGAAGGAGTTCTGAGCCGAGGATCCGTCGCCCGCCGATCGTTCGGGTTTTCCCGGACGGCCTTACCAGACAACATGTCAACTATTAGTTGACATTACCCCTGGCAACGGCGCGGCCAACCTCCGCGAGCGCGCGGCTGGTTGTGAACTGAACTCGTCGTGATGGCTGCACGCACCGGCGGGCGGAACCAGCCGGTCCGCGACGGCTACTTCAGCACGTCGTCACACTGCCACTCGGGCCAGAGCTGCCGCACGTAGCGCTGGCCCTCCTCCAGCACCGCCCGGATCAGGCACGTGGGCTGCCCGTGCCACAGGGCGGCCACCTCGACCGGGTCGAAATCCTCCAGGGGCAGGATGCGCACCCGGGGATGCCGCGAGACGCCGGGCAGGTTCACGCTGACGCCGATGCCATCGCCGTTGGCGACATATTGGGTGATGAGTTCCAAGGAACTCGCCTCGATGGTCGGCGGCCATTCTATCCGGCGGCGCTGCAGGCCCTTTTTGAAAAGCCGGCTGATGATTTCCACGGCGGGCAGGGTGATCAACGGTTCCTCGATCCGGCCCTGCGCCCAAAGCTCCGCCGAGGATTTGTATTTTGATTTCCGGTGAACCAGCAACACCAGGGGCACGCGCATCAGCCGCAGGCAACGCAGCCGCGCCGGCGGGCGTTTTCCCAGCGGGGTGATGGCGAGATCGATCTGCCGGTCCCGCAGCCACGCCTCCAGCTGGGAGGTGAAGCCGGACTGCAGACTGAGCCGGACTTGCGGATGCTTCTGGTGCAGCAACTGCATTACGGCCGGCAGATACTCGCGCAGCACCAGTTCGGACGTTCCGATGCGGAGCAGGGGCACCGCCTGTTTGCGCAACCGCGCCGCGACCGCGTCGAGATTTTCGAAGAAGGGGCGGACAAACGCGAAGAGCTTCCCGCCTTCCTCCGTCAGCCGGAACGGACTGCGATCGAACAGCCGAGTCCCGAGGTCCTCCTCGAGCAGCAGCATTTGGCTGCTGACGGCGGGCTGCTGGATGCCGTAGGGAATGTGCCGCACCGCCCGGCTGATGCCGCCGTGCCGGGCGACGTAATAGAACAGCTCGAGGTGATGAATATTCATCAGGCTGGAGCACCGTAGCCGGACGCTTGCCGGGAGGCAATGTCCTTCAGGGGGCGGCAACGCCCTGCTGGTCCCGCCATTGGTCCACGCGATGGCGGATATCAGATTTATCGATTAACGGTCCGACCGCGTGTTCGGGTATCGTCGGCGGCAAACAGAAATCGCCCCCATGAACACCCCGAAAACGGTCATCCTTGGTCTCTTGTTAGCCGGCGTATTTTTTGCCCTCGGTTTTATCGCCCGCAACCGCCGCGCGGATGTACCGACGCCGGTTCGATGCGATCAGACCGCCGCCAGCTCCCGCCCTCCGTCCTGCGGTGATCCGTTTCCATCCCGAATCTCGCATGACCAGATAAAGGATCCGCCGCGGTCCGCCCAATCGAATCCATGAAACCATGAACCCGAGCTCTGAAATGAAAAGACTCCTCATGGGATTCCTGCTCCTGGCTCTTGCTGGCGGTGGCTGCTCAATCAATCAAATCGTCGTCAACAAATTCGGGAATGCGCTCGCCAAAGGCGGCGGCGTGTTTTCGTCCGATGACGATCCTGAGCTCATTCGGGACGCGGTGCCGTTCAGCCTTAAACTGATGGAGAGTCTACTGGCGGAAAGTCCCCGGCACCCGGGCTTGCTGTTCGCGACCTCCAGTGGGTTTACGCAATATGCCTACGCGTTCGTCCAACAGGACGCCGAGGAACTGGAAGGCCGGGATGTGGAGGCGTCGCTGGCCATGCGGAACCGCGCGCGCCGGCTCTATCTGCGGGCGAGGGATTACGCCCTGCGCGGGCTGGACGCCGCCCATCCGGGCTTTGCGGGCCAGCTTCGAGCGGAGCCCAAGGCGGCGGTGCGGATTCTGAAAAAAGACGACGTGCCGCTAGCTTACTGGGCGGCGGTCTCCTGGGCCGCGGCGATCGGCATTATCAAGAACGACACGGATCTCATCGCCGAACTCCCGCAGGTCGAAGCCCTGATCGACCGATCGCTGGAACTGGACGAAGCATACGACCACGGGGCGATCCATACCTTCCTGATCACTTATGAGATGACCCGTCAGACTGGCCAAGGCCCCCCGGCGGCCCGCGCCCGCGCCCACTTTGCGCGGGCGGTGCAACTGACCGGCGGCCAGCAGGCCGGACCTTATGTCAGCCTGGCGGCAAGCGTCGATATCGAGGAACAGAACCGGAAGGAATTTGAAACACTGTTGCAGCAGGCGCTGGCCATCGACGCCGATGCCCGGCCGGAATGGCGGCTGGTCAACCTCGTGATGCAGCGCCGCGCCCGGTGGCTGCTCAGCCAGACCGGCAACTTGATTGCCAGCGATGACCGATGACCACCCCGAATGCCGCCGCAAGCACCCGCCATGCAGACTGAGGCCGCCCGAGAACAATCACTCCACCCATGATCACACCCGCCATGCACACTTTCAGATTCGATCGACTCCTGGGCGCCGTTCCGGTGCTCTGGCTTTTTACCCTGCTGCTGGCGCCACTTGCGCAGGCGCAGCCCGTCGAGGTCCGATACGCCACGATCCTGCCGCGAGGCATCGGGCAGGATTTCGTCCTGGTGAAACTGGAGCAGGACTGGCGCCAGGCTACCGCTGGCACCATCATCCTGCGGAGATCGCCGGGCGGGCAGAAGGAGGGCGAGGCCGGGATCGTCCGCAAGCTGCGCTCCGGCAACTACCAGGCGGCGCTGCTGTCGGTGATCGGCCTGTCTGAGATTGAGCCGGATGTTGCGGTCCTGCAGAAGATGCCGCTCGTCTTCCGGGACTGGGCCGAGGTTGATTACGTCCGCGAAAAAATCCGCGGTCGGCTCGAGGAACGTCTGCTGGCCCAGGGTTTCGTCGTGCTGTTCTGGGCCGATTCCGGCTGGGTGAATTTCTTTTCCACCCGGGAGGCGGAGACTCCGGCCGAGTACCGGAAGATGCGGCTGTTCGTGTGGGCCGGAGACGAACCCCAGATCAAGGTCATGAAGTCCCTGGGCTATCAACCCATCGCGCTGGAGACCGATTATGTCTTTTCCAGCCTCGCCTCCGGCATGATCGACGCCGCGCCGCTGGCCCCGACCTTCGCCATGGGCGTGCAGATCCCCACTGTGGCCACCCACGTGCTGGATCTGAATTGGACGCCGATCGTGGGTGCCGCCATCATCCGGAAGGATGTCTGGGAGAAAATCCCGTCGGATTTGCGGGCCAGACTCCAACCGCTCTGTGAAGCCGCCGGCGCCGCGGCGCGTGCCGAGGGCCGTCGGTTCCACGAAGACGCAATGAACACCCTGCGGAAGGGACCGAAGACCTGCGTGCACACCCTGACGCCGGCACAACGGGCGGAATGGCAGGAATTAGCCAGCGCCCTGGGGCCGCAGGTCCGCGGCGAGCTCGTGCCGGCGGCGATCTACGATGAAGTCCAGCAACTGCTGCGCGAGTACCGCGCGTGCAAGCTCGCAGCCCGATAACCGTGGAAGCAGCCCTGTCCAGCGACCCGGGAACCACGCCCATTCCGCCGGCAACGGGATGGCGGCTTTTCCTGCGGCAGGCCGAGAACTCCATTGTCGTCCTCTGCCTTGCCGCCATGGTGCTGCTGCCGCTGGTGGAGGCCACGTTGCGGAGGCTGTTCAACACCGGGGTGCCCTCGGCCGCAGCCATTGTGCAGCATCTTTGCCTCGTCCTCGGCATGATGGGCGGGGCCATCGCCGCGCGCGATGGGCGGCTGCTTTCTCTTTCCACGCTGGCCACCTTCCTCAAAGGCCGGGTCAAACAACTGTCCCGTTTCTTCAGCCACGCCATCGGCGTGGCCATCACCCTCGTCCTGGGCCTCGCCTCGTGGCAGTTCATGCAGGAGGAAAGACTCGCGGGAAATCTGCTTGCCTACGGCGTGAAGCGGTGGGTGATCGAAGCCGTCATGCCGCTTGGTTTCGGCTTGATCGCGGCGCGATTGTTGTGGAACGCCGCGCCCGGCTGGAAGGGCCGGACCGTCGCCGGCGCCTTCGCCGGTTTGCTGGTCATCCTCGGTACCTGGCCGCCGGTGCCTGCGGCGCATCTGGTTCTGCCGGCATTGCTGCTGCTGTTCGCGGCGACAGTGCTGGGGACGCCCGTGTTCGTCGTCTTGGGCGGAGCCGCGGTTATTCTATTCTGGGGCGCGTCGCAGCCGCTGGCGGCGTTGTCCATCGACCATTACGGGCTGGTGGTCAACGCCACCCTGCCGACCATCCCGTTGTTCACCTTGGCCGGCTATTTCCTGGCTGAGGGTGGCGCCTCCCGGCGCCTCGTGCGGGTCTGCAACGCGCTGGTGGGCCACTGGCGGGGTGGGCCCGCCATCGTCACCGCACTGGCCTGCGCCTTCTTTACCTCATTCACGGGCGCGTCCGGCGTCACGATCCTGGCGCTGGGCGGTCTGCTCATGCCGGTGCTGGTGGCCGCGCGCTATTCCGAACGCAATGCCCTCGGCCTGCTGACCGGCGCGGGCTCCCTGGGGCTGCTTTTTCCCCCGTGCCTCCCGCTGATTCTCTACGCCATCGTGGCGAAGGTGCGGATCGAGGAGATGTTTCTCGGCGGTATCCTGCCCGGCGTCCTGCTGGTTCTCCTGACGGCCGTGCTCGGCATCCTGCAGGGCCCGAAGGAGGAGGCAGCCAAGCCCTCTTTCCGCTGGCGCGAGGCGGGCGCGGCCATCTGGGAAGCCAAGTGGGAACTGGCTCTGCCGGTTGTGGCCGTCGGGGCTCTCTTCGGTGGCTTTGCCACGCCCTTGGAGGCCGCCGCGCTGACGGCCTTCTACGCCTTCTTCGTCGAGGTGTTCATCTACCGCGATCTGAAGATCCTGCGGGACCTACCCCGGGTGATGACCGAATGCGCCCTGCTGGTCGGCGGTGTCCTGCTGATCCTGGGCGTGGCCCTGGGCTTGACGGATTACCTGATCGAGACGGAGGTGCCGGATCGACTGCTGGCGCTGGCGCACACCTCCATTCACAGCCCGTGGGTGTTCCTGCTGGCCCTCAATCTGTTCCTGCTGATCGTCGGATGTCTGATGGACATCTATTCGGCGATCATCGTGGTCGTGCCGCTGATCGTGCCGCTCGGAGTGGCCTTCGGAATCAATCCCGTGCATCTGGGCATCATCTTTCTGGCGAACCTGGAACTCGGCTTCCTGACTCCGCCCGTGGGCATGAATCTGTTTTTGTCCTCCTACCGGTTCAACAAGCCGATGCCGGAAGTGACACGCGCCGTGCTGCCGATGCTGGCCGTGCTGCTGGCCGGCGTCCTGCTCATCACCTACGTGCCGGTACTCACGACGTGGCTTCCGACGCTGTTGGGTTCGCGATGAGCAGCCCAACGCTCCGGCGGGTTTCCCTTGCCTCATTCCCCGCGGGGGAAATTTCGGGCTTTATTCGTTCCTGGTTGTGGAATATTGCGGACTTCGTGGGTGATCTCACGCTTATCCTCCAGCAGATGGAGCGAGGGGACCCTCAGGCGGCTGACCAGCTTCTGCCGCTGGTGTACGACGAGCTGCGCCGGATTGCCGCGGGGAAGATGGCGCGCGAACCAGCCGGCCAGACGCTTCAGCCCACCGCCCTGGTGCATGAGGCCTGGTTGCGCCTCGGCGGGGACGAACAGCCCACGTGGCAGAATCGCGCCCATTTCCTTGGAGCGGCCGCCGAGGCGATGCGGCGCATCCTGATCGACAACGCCCGCCGCCGCCGCGCGTTGCGTCACGGGGGCGGACAGGAGCGCGTTGACATTGATGATCTCGAACTGGCAGCCGTCGTGGACAACGACGACCAGCTGCTCGCGGTCCACGAGGCGCTGGACAAGTTGGCCGCCCAGGATCCGCGCAAGGCCGAGCTGGTGAAGCTGCGCTACTTCGCGGGCCTGACGATCGAGGAGGCGGCGCTGGCGCTGGGAATTTCCGAACCGACCGCCAAGCGCTGGTGGACCTTCGCCCGGACGTGGCTTTACCAGGAAATCCGGCCCGGGTGATCCATTCCGGAGCGAAATTTCGCACGACAGGATGAAGGACCGCACGCCAACGCAATGGAACACCCCTCCCAACGCGAAGAAGAACTTTTTACCGCCGCGCTGGAGCTACCGGCGGCGGAACGCCAGCGTTATCTGGAGCAGGCGTGCGGCGGCGACACCGAGTTGCTCCGCCGGGTCCAAGCGCTCCTGCGCGTCCACGAGGAGGTCGGTGACTTTCTAGAGACGCCGGCGGTGGCCGACCGGGCCGACGTCGCCCATGCCGGCGAATCCAAGCCGCTACTGGAAGAGGCTGCCGGCACCATGATCGGCCGCTACAAGCTCCTCCAGAAGATCGGCGAGGGCGGCTGCGGGGTGGTTTACATGGCCGAGCAGGAGGAGCCGGTGCGCCGCCGCGTCGCCCTCAAGGTCATCCGACTCGGCATGGACACCAGGGAGGTCATCGCCCGCTTCGAGGCCGAGCGCCAGGCGCTGGCGCTCATGGACCATCCGAACATCGCCCGGGTGTTCGACGCCGGTGCCACCGACACCGGCCGCCCCTATTTTGTGATGGAATTGGTTCGCGGCCTGAAGATCACCGACTACTGCGACCAGCATAACCTGTCCACTGCCGAGCGTCTGAACCTCTTCATCCAAGTCTGCCACGCCGTCCAGCACGCTCACCAGAAGGGGATCATCCATCGCGACATCAAGCCGTCGAACATCCTCGTCACCCTCCAGGACGGCGAGCCGGTGCCCAAGGTGATCGACTTCGGCATTGCCAAAGCCACGGCGGGCCGGCTCACCGACAAGACGCTCTACACCGCTTTCGAGCAGTTCATCGGCACGCCCGTCTACATGAGTCCAGAACAGGCGGAACTGAGCAGCGTCGACGTCGACACGCGCAGCGACATCTACTCGCTCGGGGTACTGCTCTACGAACTGCTCACGGGGCACACGCCCTTCGAGACGACGGAGCTGCTCCAAACCGGCTTGGACGAGATGCGGCGGCACATCCGCGAGGTCGAGCCGCCCAAGCCCTCGACGCGCCTGCGCACGCTGGAAGTCGCGGCGCTTACGACTACGGCTCAGCACCGCTCCACCGAGCCACCCAAGCTCCTCCACCTCGTCCGCGGCGACCTGGACTGGATCGTGATGCGGTGCCTGGAGAAAAAGCGCGCCCGGCGCTACGAAACCGCCAACGAGCTGGCCCGCGACCTCGAACACCACCTCCACGACGAACCGGTCATGGCCCGCCCGCCGAGCCAGTTCTACCGGCTCCAGAAGCTCGTCCGCCGGAACAAGCTCACCTTCATCGCGGCCGGTGCCATCGCGGTCGTACTGGTCATTGGGCTCGCGGTTTCCACGTGGATGTTTTTCCGCGAGAAAGCGGCCCGTGAACGCGCCGTGGCGGCGGAACAAGCGCAGGCGCGCCTGCGCCAGCAGGCCCAAGCGGCACAGAGGACGGCCGAGACTGAGGCCGCCAAAAGCCGGCAGGTCGCGCAGTTCCTCACGGACATGCTCAAAGGCGTCGGCCCCTCGGTGGCGCTCGGCCGCGACACGACACTGCTCCGCGAAATCCTCGACAAGACCGCCGAGCGGCTCGGCAAGGATCTCAAAGAGCAGCCGGAGGTCGAGGCCGAGCTGCGTCAAACCTTGGGTCAAGTGTATCGCGATCTGGGCGTGTACGCGCCGGCGGAAAGCATGTTGCGCCAGTCGCTCGACCTGCGCCGACGCGCCCACGGGGATAACGATCCGATCGTCGCGGCCACGATGAGCGATCTCGGCGAAGTCCTGTACTTGGAGAGCAAACTGGACGAAGCGGAAAACCTGGTTCGCCGAGCCCTGGCCATCCAGGAAAAACTCTGGGGCAAGCAACACCTTGACGTGGCGCGTTCGTGGCATCGCTTGGGTTTAATCCTCTTTGCCCGGCGAAAAAATCCGGAGGCGGTGCTCGCCTACCGCGAGGCCCTTGCGATCCAAAGACAGCTTGTTAAAGGAGCCGATCCTGAGGTGGCGGCCAACCTCCTCGATCTCGGGGTGGCTGTATATCGGAGCACTTCAGCGGCCGAAGGCGAGGCCCTGATCCGCGAAGCTCTCGAGATGCGCCGGAAGCTGTTCGGCAACGAACATCCCGACGTTGCCGACGCAATGTTCGAACTCGGCCGGGTGCTCAACCGCCAGCTTAAGCGACCCGAAGCCGACGCGGTGCTACGCGATACCCTAGCCATGCAGCGCAAACTGCTCGGCAACGATCATCCTTGGGTCGCGCACACGCTTATCGAGCTCGGCAAAGCCTTGCGAAGCCGTGATCCGACTGGCGAGCGGGAACGGTGTCTACGCGAAGCCTTGGCAATCCAGAAGCGCCTGTGGCCCGAAGGTCATCCCGACATGGTCGGTACTCTGCAAGAACTGGGTTACGTGTGCGAGAACGCTGGCAGACCCGGCGATGCTGAGGCCTGTGCCCGCGAAGCGCTCGACGTAATCCGCAAGTGTCTCGGCGAGGAACACGACTATTATTGCCAGACACTGAACCACCTCGTCGGGTACGTCGCTGAGCAACCGGGCCGGCTGCCCGAGGCGGAAACGATCCAGCGCCAGGCACTGGAGCTCCTGCGACGAACCGGACGCAGTGAGGGACCATACGCCGGGGCGGCGTGGCACGAGTTGGGGACAATTCTCGACGAACAGGGACAGCTCGAGGCCGCCGAGCAGGCTTTGAAACAAGCGGTGGCCATCCGCAAGAAGTTCCCTCCCGTCGCGGAAACGGGAGAGTCCCTCGTGAAACTGGCGAAGGTCCTGCGTCGCGAGCACCGTCTCGAGGAGCGCCGATCTGTGATGTGCGAGACTCTGGCTTGGGCTGACCACGCTTTCGCGCCGGACTCGCTTGATGCTGTCCTCATCAAGAACGACATCGCGTGGGAGTACTACCTCGCCGGAGAATACGCCGACGCATTGTCCGTAGGCGAAGCGACCCTGGCCCAACGAAGGAAGGCAAGCGACACCAAGAGCGCCCTGATTGCCGAGGTGATGGACACTGTGGCCTGCACCTATGAAGCGCTCGGGCGGCAGGCCGAGGCGCTGGCCTTGTTTCAGGAAGCGCTGCAGCTGACCACCGATCGGCGCGGTCCGAATGACGCGATTACGCTCGGCCACATGTACCGTCTCGGTGAAGCCTATGTGGACGCTGAACGGCTCGTCGACGCTCAGTCCCTGCTCGATAAGACGCTCAAGTTGCGCCGCGCCAACCTCGGCGCCGAGTATCCAGACGCGACGGTCATGCTCTCAGAACTCGGTCGGGCGCTGCTGGTGCTGGGTAACTTCGTCGATGCCGAATCGCGGTTGCGTGAGGCGCTGTCCATCCAGGAAAAGCAGCAGCCAGACGAATGGTCGCGTTACCATACCCAGAGCCTGCTCGGCGGGGCGCTCGCCGGCCAGCGGAAGTTCGCCGAAGCCGAACCGCTGCTGCTGAGCGGATACGATGGTTTGCAGCAACGCGAGGAGACCATGTCTGCGTGGGACCGGCGCTTTGTGCGCCAGGCGCTCGAACGCCTGGTCCAGCTCTACACCGACTGGGGCCAGCCGGACAAAGCCGCCGCGTGGAAGCGACAGCTCGACGAGCTGCAAAAAGCCGAGCCAGAAAAGATGTCGACTCTCGTACCTGTCGAAGGCGCCAAATGAGCGAGCCCTCCCAGCGCGAAGAAACCTTCTTTGCCCACGCGCTCGTGCGCCAACCACTGAACGGAGATCGAACCATGAAAACCCGCAACCTGAAGCTGCTCTGCCTGCTGTTGGAAACCGTCGGGATCGTCGCCTTGTTCCTACCGTTTGTTTGGGGATATTCTCCGTGGAAGGTCCTCGCGGAGTCTGTTCAAGATCCGCGCTCGGGAGCCGCTGAATTTTGGCCTTTCGCCCTGCCAACCTTTTTGACCCCTTTCGTCTGGCTGCAGACTCTGCGTTCACTCTTCCACCGGTCGCTCACAAGAGCCGAACTGTGGCTCTGCGCCGCGTTGGTGGTGCTGTTGATGCTCGTTCCCCTTGGGTTCTGGCTATTAAAGTTTCTAGCCACAGGGGGATGGACGTTGCCCAGCCTGGCACTGTTGTTCGGCCCGGCGCCGTTTGCCGCAGGCTTGCTCATGACCCTCAAGCGCAAGGGTGTCGCATCTCAATTCCTGGCCCCGCTCTCCTTGCGCTGCGCATACATTCCGAACGCCGTGTTCTGCCTGGTGGCCTTTTCTGAATGGGGCCATGACTGGAAGGACCTGCAAGTAGGCGCGGCGTGTGTTGCGGCGACCGTGATCCTGTACCTGGCGGAGATCGTCTATCTGACGAGACGCGGCCTGAAGGCCCGCCCCGCGGTCGTACCAAAGACGATCTAAATTGGGGAAACCCCGTTCGCTTCAAATCGGCTGGAAGCACGGGGACTGCGCCGAACCACCACGACGCCGGAACGATGATCCTTTGGGGGGCGGATTTGCGCATGAAGGGATGAAGCCCCATCCCACCATGATCGAATGCGGCATCGCCCTCGCGCTGCTTTCCCTGCTTATCGCCACCGAGTCTGATCAGGGCGATCCCACATCGTCGCCGCAGTGTTGTTCCCCCACTCTCCCGATAGTACCATAGATCCCCCCTGTCCCCGGCCATGAATGACCGTCGTGAAAGTAACGCAATGCAGACGCCAGCAACGCGGGCGGGCGGCGTGGCCTGGTTTGAAGGCGCAGGCCAGGATTTCCGGTCCGCCGCAGCGATCCTGCGCAAAAGCCCGGGCTTTTCGTTAACCGTGGTGCTGATGCTCGCTCTCGGCCTCGGAGCCAGCATCGGCTTCTTCAGCACGCTGAATGACGTATTCTGGCGGGCGCCCCGCGGGGTGCAGGAGGAAGAGCGCCTGCTCGTCCTGCGCCGCAGCCTGGATGGGAAGGACGAAGGCTTTTCGCACCTCGGCTACCTCGCGTATCGGCAGCAGGCCTCGTCGTTCTCGGACCTGTTCGCCTACCGCAGTGCAACGGTGGTGTTGCGCGACGGGGACGCGCCGGTCCGGCTCGAAACCAAGCTGGTGACGGAGAATTTCTTTGCCGCGCTCGGCGTCCGCATTGCGCATGGCCGCGATTTCCGACCGGAAGAACACCAGACGCCGGGCACTCACCCGGTGGCCATTGTCAGCTATCGGCTCTGGCAACAGCGCTTCAACTCCGACCCAGGGCTGGTTGGGCGCACAGTGCGGCTGGACAACACCCCGTTCACGATCGTCGGCATCGCGCCGGCCGGGTTCGGCCGCCTCGAACTCGAGCTGGCCGGACCGCCAGACCTCTGGTTGCCGTTGATGATGGAGGCGCAGGTCCACGTCATGTTCCCCACGCTGAACAGCGATTTTTTTTCATCGCTCAATGTCATTGGCCGGCTGCGCCCGGGCGTCAGCCGCCAGCAGGCCGAGGCCGAACTGGCCGTCGTGTCGGCCCGGATCGAGAAACTGGATGCAAAGACGGGGCGGCAAAAGCACGTCGTGCTCTATCCGCACTTGTGGTGCCACGACCCAGCGTTCCGCGCGGAAGCTGTTTCCATCCTGGGCTTGCTCAACGGCATCGTCGGACTCGTGCTGCTGATCGTGTGCGCCAACGTCGCCAATCTTTTCCTCGCGCGCGTCACCACGCGCCGGAAGGAGATCGCCGTGCGGCTGGCGCTGGGCGCGGGCCGTGGGCGCATCGTCCGCCAGTTGGCGGGCGAAAGCGTGTTGCTCGCGATGATCGGGGCGATCCCGGGACTCGGCGTGGCGTGGGGCGTGGCCGGATTGTTCTGGAAACCCACGGGCCCGCCCATGGAAACGGCGGGCTTCGATCACCGGATCGCCCTTTACGCGGTCACGCTGGCCGCGCTGGTCGGGCTCGCCTGCGGGCTGGGTCCGGCGTGGTTGGCCACGCGCCGCGATCTGCCGGCCGACCTGAAGGCCGGCGCGGGCCAGGCGACGCCGCCGCGATCACGCCTGCAGACCGCTCTGCTGGTCGCGCAAATCAGCGCGGCGCTCGTGCTCCTCAACGGCGCGGGGTTGTTCATCCGGACGCTGCAGAAACTGTCCACGATCGATTTCGGCTTCCCGACGGAACACCTGCTGGTCGTGCGGACGGACTTGAGTCTGGCGGACTACCCGGCGGAGCGGGCGGGCGCTTTTCACCGGCAACTCACCCAACGCATCGTGGCGCTGCCCGGGGTCCAGTCCGTGACCCGGGCCGCTCAGTTGCCGCGCGGCGACCACGGCTTCTGGGGGACGCGGCAGGTCGTGCCGGAAGGTGGCGAGCAGGGATCGAGCGATGCCGGCGTTGTGGTCGAATACAACGAAGTGGCGCCGGACTATTTCGCCACGCTCGGGGTTCCGCTAGTGCGCGGGCGCGAATTCACGGCGCGCGACTCCGCGACGGCGCCCCGCGTGGTGATCGTCAACGAAACTCTGGCGCGCCGGCTCTGGCCGGGTGAGGACCCCCTCGGCAAACGCCTGCGTTTTGACGGTATGATGGGGTTGGGTCCTTTTCATGAGGTGGTGGGCTTGGCGCGGGATCTGCGCAGGTTTTTCCGCGAGGAAAAGCCACCGCCCCAAGTTTACCTGGCGCTTGAGCAAAGCCAGAACACGGACGCGCCGATTCTCGTGCGTTTGCGAGACGGCGGACGGGCGATTGCCGCCCTGATTCAGAACGAACAGCGCCGGCTGGACCCCGGTTTGCCGCCGGCAACGATCGAAAGTTTCCGCGCCGTCCTCGCCGAACGGCAATCCGATGAGCGGATGAATGCCGTGCTGGCCGGCCTGTTTGGCGGCGTGGCGCTGGCGCTCGCGGCGTTCGGACTCTACAGCGTGCTGGCCTATGCCGTGGCTCAGCGCACCCGCGAGATCGGCGTGCGGATGGCCCTCGGCGCGCAATCGAGCGACGTGCTGCGGCTCGTCGTGCATGAGGGACTGGCCGTGACGGCGGCCGGCGTGGGCCTCGGGTTGGCGGTCAACTTCGGCCTTCTGCGCGTCCTCGCCAACCAGCTCTACGGCGTGACCCCGCTCGATCCGACCGCAGCCGCCGCGAGTGTGGCAATCGTGGTCGGAGTGGCGCTGCTTGCCTCCTGGCTGCCGGCCCGGCAGGCGACCCGCGTGGATCCATTGGTGGCACTGCGGGCGGAGTAGCGGCCACAGATTGGTGCGGGCATTTCGGAAGGGCGTTGGCGGAAAACGCAGTTGGGACGACGAAACCTGATCCTTTTTACCGGCGGATTTCGCATGAATGGATGGAGCCCGATCCTGCCCCACGGCAAGGGCCGGCGGGTGAGATCTGAGGCGAACATCCATGAGAACCAACTGTGCCAATCCCGCGTCCGCCGATTCGCACGGGCACAACCCGACCGGTGACGTCGGGCGCCATTGGTCCACGCAATGGCGGACATCAGATTTATCGATTAACGGTCCGACCGCGCGTTCGGGTATCCTCGGCGGCGAACAGAAACCGCCCCATGAACACCCCGAAAACGATCATCCTTGGTCTCTTGTTTGCCGGCGCATTCCTCACCCTCGGCTTTGTCGCCAACAACCGCCGCGCGGTTGTGCCGACTCCGGTTCGCTGCGATCAGACCGCCGTCATCGATCCCGCCGTCCTGTCCCAAATTGCCCGGACCCAGGCCGCCGTGGCCCTGTCGCAAGCTTCCGGCGCCGCGAGCCTGCTGCCTTTCGGCTTTTAGCCCGCCGCCCGAAATCACTCCACCATGATCGCATGCGTCATCGTCCTCGCGCCGCTCACCCTGCTCGTCGCCACCGAGTTCGAGCCGAGTGAACCCGCCCCCGCCCTCCTTGACGGATAACCTCCCGGCTATTATTCCACGAAATTCGCCTTGCCGATCCGCGGCAGACGCCAACGCCGGGCCCCCATTGGCCCGCTCAATGGCTCGCATCAAATTTATCAACTAACGAGACTTGCCCGAAAGCCGGTAGACTCCGGGCCGCAGTGATCAACCGCTGCATCGTCTCCGCGGCATGAACAAGGACCAATCCAGCTCTCCTTCGTCCGTTGACCGGCACCGTTTCCTCGGAATCGATGTCGGCGCCGAGACCATCAAGCTCGCCGAACTCATCCAAGACGGCACCAGCCGCGGGTGGGGCCGGTGCGAGATCGTCGAGCACCACAAGGAACCCGGGCCGGCGCTGCTCCGGCTGCTGAGCGCGTGGGACTGGGACACGCTCGCGGCGGCCGCGGTGTGTGGCCGTCTCAGCCGGCAGATCTCTCTGCCGCGCGTGCCCGTCCAGCAGGTCCAGGCCCGCGCCTGCCGCTTCCTTGCCGGCCCCGAGCCCGCCACCATTGTCTCGATCGGCAGCCACGGCTTTTCGGTGCTTGAACTGCGCGCCAACGGCATCGAAGTTTTTCGTGAAAACAACCGGTGCTCGCAGGGGACCGGCAACTTTCTCCGCCAGCTTACCGAGCGCTTTTCGCTCACGATTGAGGAGGCCAGCGAACTGGCCGCCGCGGTCGAAAGCGCCGCGCCGCTCTCGGGCCGCTGTCCGGTCATCCTCAAGAGCGACATGACCCACCTCGCCAACAAGGGCGAGGACCGGGCGCGCATCCTCGCGGGACTGTTCGACGCCGTGTGCGAAAACGTCCTGGTGCTGCTCAAGCCCGGACTCTCGCCCGAGCGCGTGCTGCTCACCGGCGGTGTGAGCCGCTCCCGGCGCGTGCAGAAGACCGTGGAGGAGTTCCTGGCCCGCCATGAGATGAAGCTGGTGCCACTCGAGGACGACTCCGCGCTTTTCCTTGAGGCGCGCGGTTGCGCGCTCATCGCCGCGGAACGGGGTGCGGCTCAGCTCCCGTCCCTGGACGACCTGATCCGGCCGCGCAGCGAGGTTCCGCTGGAGCGCCTGCCGCCGCTTTCGGCCTCGCTTGCCAGGGTGCACCGCCTGCCCCGCCGGCCACCCGCGCCACCCGGGCGCCAGCGCGGCGCGCTCATCCTGGGCTTCGACATCGGCTCCACCGGCTCGAAAGCCGTGGCCATCGACACCGGCTCGTGCGATCTGATTTGGGAAGGCTACCGCGAGACGCTGGGCAATCCCGTGGGGGCCGCCCAGGCGTTGCTCGGGCAGTTTCTCGAGGGGCCGGCGGGCCGGCAGCCCGTGCTCGCGGTGGGCGCCACCGGCAGCGGCCGCGAAATCGTCGGTTCGCTTCTGACCACGTGCTACGACAAGGACGCAGTATTCGTGCTCAACGAAATCGCCGCCCACGCGGCAGGCGCGGTTCACTTCGATCCGCGGGTCGACACCATCTTCGAGATCGGCGGGCAGGACGCCAAATACGCCCGCCTCGCCGACGGCCGCGTGGTCGACTGCGCGATGAACGAGGCGTGCAGCGCCGGCACCGGCTCGTTCATCGAGGAGCAGGGCCGGAAGTTCGCCGGCATTCGCGACGTGGTGCAGCTCGGCGAGGAGGCGCTGGCGGCCCGCGAGGGCGTGTCGCTCGGGCAGCATTGCTCCGTGTTCATGGCGGAGATCATCGATGAAGCCGTGGCGGCCGGTGTCGAGCAGCGCACCATCATCGCCGGGCTCTACGACTCGATCATCCAGAACTACCTGCATCGCGTGAAGGGCAACCGCACCGTCGGCAAGGTCATCTTCTGCCAGGGCATGCCGTTCGCGTCGGACGCGCTCGCGGCGGCGGTCGCGCGGCAGACCGCGAGCGACGTGATCATCCCGCCGAATCCCGGCACGGTGGGCGCCCTCGGGATCGCCCTGCTCACTCATCGGGAAGTGTCATGGGACGGACGGGCAGCACTGGATTTGCAGCGTTTCCTGACCGCCCGGGTTGGGGCGAAGGACACCTTCATCTGCAAGGCCACGTCCGGCTGCGGCGTGGGCAACCGCTGCCGGATCGAGCGTCTGCAGACGCTCGTGGGGGCTCATCGCCAGATCTTCACCTGGGGCGGCGGCTGCGCGTTGCACGACAAGGGAACGCGCAAAAAGAAACTGCCCGATCTGGCTCCCGACCCATTCCGCGAGCGGGAGGAACTCATCCAGCGGCTCGTCGCCGATCTCGCGGCCAGTCGGGCGCCCGAGTCCGCCACGGCGCGCCGCACCATCGCGTTGAGCGACGAATTCATGCTCAAGGGCCTGTTCCCGTTCTTCACCACCTTCCTGCACGAACTGGGACTGGACCTTCGCGTGGCCGGCAGCTGCGATAGCGCCGCCCTCAAGCGCGGCATTCAGGAATGCAATGTGCCGTTCTGCGCGCCCATGCAGCAGTTTCACGGACTGGTCAGCCGCATGGCGGAAACGGATGCCGACCACCTTTTCCTGCCGATGATCCGCAGCCTGCCGCGCGTGAACGGCGAACCCTATGCGGTCACCTGCCCCATCGCCCAGGCCGGTCCCGATCTGTTGCGCTGGGATCTGGGCGGCAGCCTGGCGGACCGAGTGCTTTCGCCCGTGATCGATGTGGGCGCAGGCAATCTCGAATCGATGGAGTTCCTGGCCGGTTGCCAGGCGCTCGCCCAACAGCTCGGCCGCACCGGCCGCGACTGGCGGAGTGCGCATCGCCGGGCCGTCGCGGCCCAAATGCGCTTCGAACAGGCTTGCGCCGACAGCGGACGGCGGGCTCTGGCGTTCTGCGCGGCTCACAACATCGTGCCCGTCGTCGTGCTCGGACGGCCGTACACGATCTATAACACGGTTCTGAACTCCAACGTGCCGGCCATTCTCCGCGAACAGGGCGCCATCGGCATCCCGGTGGACTGCTATCCGGTCGATGAACGCGTCCCCTCGTTCAAAGACATGTATTGGAGTCACGGCCAGCGCATCCTGCGGGCCGCACACCAGATCCGTCGCACGCCCCGCGTCTACAGCCTTTATTGCAGCAACTACTCGTGCGGCCCCGACAGCTTCAACCTGCACTTCTACGCCCACATCATGGAGGGCAGGCCGTTCGCCATCATCGAAACCGACGGCCATTCCGGCGACGCGGGCACCAAAACCCGCGTGGAGGCCTTCCTGCATTGTGTCACCCAAGACCTGAATGCGGCCGCCGACACGAAGGCGCCGCATGATTTCAGCACGGTCGAAAAACGCCCGTCGTCGGTCGCGGAGATCCGCCGCCGCGGCGAGACGCTGCTGATTCCGTGGATCGGGCCGGGCTCGCCGGCCGTCGCCGCCTGTCTGCGCGGCGCCGGACTCCTGACGGAATGCCTGCCGATGCCGGATGCCGAGTCGCTGCGTCTCGGCCGCCGCTGCACGTCAGGCAAGGAGTGCCTGCCGCTGTGTCTCACGCTCGGCAACCTGCTCAAGCGCCTTGAGCGGGAACGCGACACCGACCGGCGGTTCGCGCTGCTCATGACGACCACAAACGGCCCCTGCCGCGAGGGCACCTACAATCTGCTCAACCAGATCACGCTCGAACGCTTGGGGTGGAAGGATCGCGTGCGCATCTGGTCGCCCGCCGACACCGGTTATTTCGACGACATGCCCGGCGGCCTTTCCGCGCTGACCTTCACCACCATGATGGCGTCCGACCTCCTGCTCGGCGCCCTGCACGACGTGCGCCCGGCCGAGACCCGCGCGGGCGCGGCGCAGGAAATTTATGACCGCCACTTCGCGCGGCTGCTGCAAAAAGCGGAAGCGGCCGCGGCCGGCGACCTGTTCTTGGCCGCGGCGCTCTGGCAGGTTGCGACGGGCCGGCTCTTCGGACTGAGTCGGATGCTCGCCGAGGCCTCCATCGATTTCTCCGCCGTCCGCAGTGACCGGACGCTGCCCACGGTGCTGGTCGTGGGCGAGGTCTACGTGCGCGGCGAGGCTTTTGCCAACAACTTCATCATCGACAAGCTGGAAGCACGCGGCCTGCGCACCCGCCTCGCCCCGCTCTGCGAGTGGATCGAGTATTCCGACCTGATCAACCGGCGCGAGGCGGAAGTCTTTCGCCTGGGCGACTGCGTCAGCAGTGCGGTCCAGCAACGGATCCAGGATCTCACCTACCGGGTCGTGGCCCGGCCCTTGGGCTGGCCGCCGCGGCACCGGGTTGGCCCGGCGCTGGAAGCGGTCGAGCCTTACCTGCGGACCGATCTGTTTGGCGAGGCCGTGCTGACCGTGGGCGGTCCGCTGGAGGAATGGCGTCACGGCCGGATCGACGCCGTGGCCAGCGTGGGGCCGCTGGAATGCATGCCGAACAAGATCGCCGAAGCACAGCTCTTCCACGTCGCAGAACGGGAGGGCCTGCTCGCGCTCACCCTTCCGGTGAACGGTGACCCGGTGGACGACGAGGTGCTCGACAATTTTGCCTTCGAGGTGCACGCGCGCTTCAAACGAAGCGGTGCGTCCGGCTGCTTGATAACACCGCCTCAATCCATGCCGGGATTAAGTGGTTTGATTCATCAATGACCTCCGCCGGGCCTGTTCTTTTGCTTGCGGCTTGCCCAAGGTTGCCGCGTGTTGACTCCCATCCGCAGAGCGGAAATCCCGCCCCTCGATCGCCATGACGCCCGCCACCCCGCATGCGCCCGCCCGCCGCGATACGCCCTTCCCCGGCGCCCGGCCCGCGCTCGTGCTGCTGCTCCTGATCAATTTGTTCAACTACATCGACCGCCAGGTGCTGGCGGCGGTGGTGGGGCCGATCAAAGAGAGTTTCTTTGGTGCGAGCGGCAGCGGACGGGGCGCCACCGCCGACGGCAGTGTGCTGGTGACGGTGGTCAGCTGGTTCCAACACCGCCTCGGCTTCAAACCCGAGGACGCGCTGATCGGTCTGCTCGGGACGGCCTTCATGGTGGTGTACATGATCGGCGCGCCCGTTTTCGCGCGGCTGGCCGAACGGCGGTCGCGCTGGGTGCTGGTGGGCATCGGCGTGGGGCTCTGGAGTCTGGCCAGCGGAGCTTCCGGGCTGGCCACGGGCTTCCTGATGCTCCTGCTCACGCGCTGCTTTGTCGGCATTGGCGAGGCCGCGTATGGACCGGTCGCGCCCGCCATCATCTCCGACTTTTACCCCGTCAGGATCCGCGGGCAGGTGCTGGCCTGGTTTTACCTGGCCATTCCGGTGGGCAGTGCGTTGGGCTACGTCTTCGGCGGGTGGATGGCCGGCTCCGGGATCGGCGACTGGGGCGCGAACTTCCTCGGCGCGCGACCCGAGAGCTGGCGCTGGGCGTTCTACCTCGTCGTGGTGCCGGGAATCCTGCTGAGCGCCTGGAGCTTCTTTATGCACGAGCCGCCGCGCGGGCAGGCGGACCTCGCCGCCGCCGCGCGTCCGGCCGCGGTGCGATGGCGCGACTACGCGATTCTGCTGCGCACGCCGTCCTACGTGTTCTGTACGCTCGGCATGGCCGCGATGACCTTCGCCATCGGCGGCATTGCGTTTTGGATGCCCTACTACCTCGAGACCCGCAGTGGGGCCCCAAAAGGGTCGACCATCATCTTCGGCGCGATCACCGCCCTGGCGGGCTTGACCGCCACGCTGCTGGGCGGCATCGCCGGCGACAAGCTGCGCGCACGGTTCTCCGGCTCCTATTTTCTCGTGTCCGGGGCGGCGATGCTGGCGGGCTTCCCGGTGTTCCTCGCCGTTTTGAAGGCGCCGTTTCCTTGGATCTGGGTGCTCATCTTCCTCACGTGCTTCTGCCTGTTCTTCAACACCGGGCCCACCAACACGATCCTGGCCAATGTTTCGCATCCCTCCATGCGGGCCGCCGCCTTCGCGCTCAACATCTTCGTCATCCATGCGCTGGGTGACGTCATCTCACCGGTCATCATCGGCCTGCTGAACGACTGGTTCCATGACATGAACAAGTCGTTCCTCGTGGTCGGCCTGACATTTCTCGCCGCCGGCGTGCTCTGGCTGCTCGGTGCGCGCCATCTGCAACGCGACACGGAGCGGGCGCCACAAACCCTGGAGTATCTTCCCTCCGCCGGCCCGGCGGAAATCCGTTCAGAAACCCAGCCGGGCCAAGACCCGCCTGGATGTTGAACCTCCGCTTGCCGCCAACGGCTGCGGAGGTGGCATGATCTCCAGGCACAGCGAATATTCGCGGTAGCCCATCGCTTTCCAGAAAGCGACGCCGGCCGGGTTCGCGCACAGCACTTCGACCGTCAGGCGCTTGCCGCGCGGCCAGATCTCATCAAAAAGCAGGCGCATGGCGCGCCGGCCGAGGCCCTGCCGCCGCCGGGTTCGCACCACAAACAGATGGCGGAGGTAAATCTCATCCGCCGACTCGCGGTAGAGCGTGTAGGCCACCACTTCGCCGTGCTCCTCGAACAATACCGCCCGGTATTCTCCACCGGCGAGCCAGCCGCGCATGCGTTGGGCCAGCTGGACCTCGGTCATCGGATTACGATGCCCTTCGTCCTGGATGAGTTGATGGTTCAGCGCGCCCAGCAATCGGCAGTCGGCGCGGGTCGCCCGCCGGTGGGTCAGCTTCGTCAAGCTGTTTTCCTGCGGAGCATTCCCGGGTGCGCCTGCCACTTGAACCGCGATGTTCATGGTTGCGGCGGAATCTACCGTCCCCGCCCCGCGCCGCAACGGGAAAGCCGAATCTGTTCAACTCTTTTGACTCGTGCCCCGTTGTGTCCGATGATCCGGATCGCTCCATCATGCACTATCGACCCTTTGGGCGGCACGGCATCAACGGTTCGGAAATCGGTTTCGGCGCCTGGGCCATCGGCGGCGCGTGGGGCGCGCAGGCCGACGGCGACTCGCTGGCCGCGCTTCATCGCGCCATCGACCTCGGGCTCAACTTCATCGACACGGCCGCGGGCTACGGCAACGGCCGCAGCGAACGGCTCATCGCGCAGGCGCTCAGCCAGCGCGCCGCCGCGGGGAAAAAGGAAAAGGTTTTCGTCGCCACCAAGACGCCGCCCGCGCCCGGCGAGTGGCCGCCTTCGCCCTACTGCCTCGCGGCCGGGCGCTACTCCGAGTCCTATCTGCGCGCCAATGTCGAGGAGCGCCTGCGCAACCTCGGCACGACGCGGCTCGACCTGCTCCAGCTCCACACCTGGACCCGCGCATGGAACCGCAACCCGACGCCGTTCCAGATCCTCCGCCAGCTCCAGCGCGAGGGAAAGATCGGCCTCGTCGGCCTCTCCACGCCGGAGCACGACCAGAACTGCGTGATCGACCTCATGCGCGACGGCTGGGTCGACGCCGTGCAGGTGATCTACAACCTTTTCGAACAGGAACCCGCCGCCGAGTTGCTCGACGTCGCGCGGGAATGCGGCGTGGGCGTCATCGTGCGCGTGGCCTTCGACGAAGGCGCGCTCACCGGCAAGTTCACTGCCGGCACGAAGTTCCCGGACGACGATTTCCGTTCGCGCTACTTTGCCGGCGACCGGCTCGCCCGCACCCTCGTCCGCGTGGAGGAGATCAAGCAAGACCTCGCCGGCACCGGTTACACCCTGCCGCAGGCCGCGCTCAAATTCGTGCTCGCGCACCCGGCGGTTTCGACCGTGATTCCCGGCATTCGCAGCGTCGCGCAGGCCGAGGCCAACTGCGCGGTCTCCGACCTGCCGCCGCTGCCACCTGATTTGCTCCTCAAACTACGCCGTCACAACTGGCGCCGCGGCATCTGGTACGGCGGCAAATAAGCGCCCGGCCCCTTCCCTGCCATGAACATGACCGACTACCGTCCCTTGGGCCGCACCGGCATCAAGGTCAGTCCGCTCACCCTCGGCTGCATGATGTTCGGCGGGAAAACGAACCTCGCGGATTCCTGCCGGATCATCGACCGCGCCCTCGACGCCGGCATCAACCTCCTTGACACCGCCAACGTCTACAACGAGGGCCGCAGCGAGGAGGTCACCGGCGAGGCGCTCAAGCGCAACGGGAAACGGGGCCGCGTCATCCTCGCCACCAAGGTGCACGGTGTCATGGACCCGACCGACCCGAACGGCATGGGCAACACCCGCCGCCATATCATCGCCCAGTGCGAGGCCAGCCTGCACCGGCTGCAGACCGACTACCTCGACCTCTACCAGCTCCACCGGCCGCAACCCGAGGTGCCCATCGATGAGACGTTGCGCGCGCTCGACGACCTCATCCGCGCCGGCAAGGTCCGCTACATCGGCACGAGCACGTTTGCCGCGTGGCAGGTGGTCGAGGCCCTCTGGTGCGCCCGGGAACTCGGCCTCAACCGCTTCGTTTCCGAGCAGCCGCCCTACAATCTGCTCGACCGCCGCATTGAACGTGAACTGCTGCCGATGGCGCAGACCTTCGGCATTGCCACGATTCCGTGGAGCCCGATTGGCGGCGGCCTGCTCACCGGGAAATACCGCCGCGGCCAGCCGCCGCCGGAAGGCACCCGCTTCTTTGACTATGCAAAAAACCCGTTCCTGGCCCGCCGGTGGACCGAGGCCGCCCTGCAGGTCGTCGAGGCGCTGCAGCCCCTCGCGGCCGCCAAGGGTTGCACCCTGTCCCAGTTCGCCCTCGCCTGGGTCATGCGGCAGCCGGGCATTACCAGTCCGATCATCGGACCGCGCACGTTTGCGCAACTGGAGGACTACCTGAAGGCGCTCGACGTCACGTTCACGCCCGAGGAGCTGAAGAAGATCGACGAACTCGTGCCACCCGGCACCTTCACGGCACCGTACTACGAGGCCAGCTTCGGCCCGCATCCGCACCGCTGGTAGGCATCACCCCGCAGCGGACCGGACGGGGCCGGCCTGCCCGCTGCGGCCTTGGCAGCGCCCGGACTTTGTCCGAGACTGCCTCGCGCCATGACCCTGCTCTTCGTTCTCGTCCCCGTGTTTCTCGCCTTCGAGCTCTGGCAGCTCGTCATTGCGGAGCGTTACGTGGGCATCAAGCAGATCGAACGCGACACGGATCCGCGCGAACTCGGTCTCGGCGAAGCGGCGGCCGCCTTCTGGAGTCTCACGCTGCTGGTCTACTGGGCGTGGATGGCGCTGATGCTGTTCCAGCCGTGGGGCCGCCTGCAGGTGCTGATGCTCATCGCCGTGTCCGGATTCGGTTTCATGATCCGGCGCGGCTGCGGGCTGAAATGGGTGCTCGTCACCCTCACCTTCGAGGGCGCCATCCGCATCGGCATGCTGCTGTCGCTCTGCGGGCTGGCTTGGCGCCGGCTGCTCTGAGGAGGCGCCGCCCGGCGGTTCAAATCCCCAGCCGCCGCGTGAAGCCCTTGGGCTCCGCCGCGCCGAACGACGCGGCGAAAAACTCCTGCGCCACGCCCATGAGCCGGAAGTATTTCTGGTAGTCGCCCGCCCATGAGTTCGGCACCCAGATGCGCTTCATCACTCCTTTGCCAACCTGATCCGGCGCGCCCGCATCCGGGGTGAGCTCCATCGTGAAATTCGGCTTCTGCGTATGCAGCACGTAGTGGCGGGACGAACCGGGCTCGTCGCGCTCAATCCGGAGGAAATCGGGAAAATGCATGGCCGGGAGCGAACCCGCACCGTAACCATCCCGTCACCTGCCACAAGCCTCAATTTGCCCTGGCGCCGCCGCCGTCGATTTAGCCTTGAGCAATGCACTTTCCGCCCGCAAAACGGGTGCGTCCCGCTGCTTCGCTTCTCGCACCCATCCATGAAATTCGAAGACGTTCCGCGGCTGTCCAAGCTGCCTTTCATTCTCGGCGACATCGCCCTTCTGCTGCTCGCCGGCCTCATCGCCACCCGCCACCCGCATCCCTTCTCACAGACCCTCCCTCTGCTCATCATCACCGGCTGCTTCTTTGTCGGCATCGTGGCGACCATGATTCCGTTCATCGTCAACAATGCCCGCGACCAGGAGGAGGCGGCGGCGGCCCTGCGCCGCGAGTTGGGCGAGCAGTTCAAGCGGCTCATGGCGGCCTCCGAGCACCTCCAGCACGCCACGGCCCAGCTCAAAACCATCGAGGAGATCGCCACGAAAAACCTGCAGGCCGCCGAGAAGCTGCCCTACCGCCTGCAGGAGAAGATTGCCGAATTCACCCAGCAGCTGGCCGAGACCGAGAGCGAGGAGAAGGAAGCGCTCGAACAGGAGCTGGCCATGCTGCGCTCGACCGAGGGCGAACGCCTGGCCGCTGCGGCCGACAAAATCGCCAAGACCACGGCGGAGTGGACGAAGCTCGAGGCCGATACGCGCAAGCAGCTCGCGGCCGCGGGCCAGCTTGAACAGAAGCTGGCCGGCGCGCTGGCCGCCATCGATGCGAAAATCACCGTGCTCGACCTGTCCGTGCAGGCGGCCAACCGGGTGTCCGCCACACCGCCGCCAGCCGCATCGGCGACGGCGGCAGCAGCACGGACTGAAGCCGAACCGGCACCCGTTGTTCCCGCTGATACCGCCGCCACCAGTCCTGAGCCCGGTTCCACTGAGCCCGGTCGAAGTGTCGAACCCGCCCAGCCCGCCGAAGCCTTGGCGAAGGCGGACGCCCCGGCCGCGGCGCCCAAGCCTCCCCGCAAACCACGCGCCCCGAAAAAGCCCAAGCCCGCGGAACCAGCCCCATCGGGGCTCGCCACCGAAACCTCCGCGCCCGCTCCGGCCGGCCCTGCGCCGGCTGAACCGGCCGCGAGCGACCTCATTGCCGAGCCCGTCGCCGACGAGCCGCCGGCCCCGGAGAATTTTTCGCAGGTTCCGCCCGAGGAGGGCCGGTCCACGCCCACCCCGTCGGCGGATGGTCAAACCCGCCTCACGGTCGTTTCTTACATCGGTATCGGCAACAAACTCTACCTCCGCGGCGAAGGCCCCGGCCTGAGTTGGGACAAGGGCGTGCCGCTGCAGTTTGTTTCCATCGGCCGCTGGCGCTGGGAAACGGGCGACGCCACCGCCCCCGTGACCTGCAAAGTCTACAAGAACGACAAGATCGAGGCGCCGCTCGGCCCGCTGACGCTCGCCCCCGGCACCGAGCAGGAAGTCACCGCGGCGTTCTGACCGCCCGGCGGTCAATAATGCGGCGGGCGTTCGTCGGCCTCAGCCGGCTCGCCGGGATCGGCGGCCAGTTTCGCGCGCAGCTCCGTCACCTGCTTTTTCAGACGATCAATCTCCCCGGCCAGCTCAAGCATGGCCTTGTCCTGTTCCGTCACGTGACGTTGCAGCCAAGCGAGCTTCTCCTCGAGGAGGGCAAGGCGTTCGTTCTTCATCGCGGGAGAGACCAGTTCAGGGAAAGATCCGCCCTTTGCCAAGCTCTCAGGCGACGGGCGGACGTTGGCTGGCGTTGCCTCCACCAGGTGATCCGGCAGACAACGTGCCACGTGCTGCAAAAGCTCATCCAGCCGGAAGGGTTTCAGCAGCAGCCCCACCCCGCCGGCGGCGGCCACCTGCGCCGGCATCTCCGACGCCCGCCGTGCGGTCATGAAAATCATCGGCTGGGTTGCCCCCTCCTTCCCGGCCCGCAGCCGCGCCGCCAATTCGAAACCGTCCATGTCCGGAAGATCGATGTCGAGCAGCGCGGTATCAAACCGCCGATTCGCGCACCGCCGCAGCGCCTCCGCGCCGTTGGCCGCGCCGATTATTTCGTAGCCCGCTTCGGCCAGCGCCAGCTCCAGAATCATGCGCAACGGCTCCGTGTCCTCCACCACCAGAATGGACGGCCGGCCCGCCATCTCAGACCTTTTTCACTGTCCGCCGGCGCGGCCGGGCCGCCGGCATCGCCCGCAACCAGCGGGCGACGTCAGCGTAGGCGGCCCGGGCCTCGGCCGAGGTCTGCAGGCGCCGCACCTTGCGGCACACGATCAGCAGCGCCGTCACCAGCCGTTTTCTATGGGCGGCGCGGCGGATCAAGGCCGGGGCGGCGGCAGGTGGGGTTCGCGGCATGCATCTACTAATTTTAGATAATACATAATTTGTCAACATTTAACCACCGGTACTGTGCGTTGACAAATTTTGACAGCAGCGGCATCGAACCCGCATGCACTATACCCAGCTTTTCCGGCAGCTTCGTGAAATCCGCCACCTCAGTCATGAAGCGCTGGCCAGGCGCGCCAAGTGCCACCGCAACACCGTGATCAACGTCGAGAGCGGCCGGCCGGTCAAATTCGGCACCCTCGCCGATCTGATGGAGAAGATGGGCTATGCTCCCGAGTCGGACGAAATGCGCACGCTCGCGCTGCTCTGGCTCGAGGCGGTGAGCGGCATCTCGTTTTCGCGGCCTGAAATTCTCGCGGCCGCCCGCAAGCAGGCGGCCGCCTACGGACGCGGCGCCCAGCAGGCGGCCCGGCAGCTGGCCGAGGCCGTGATTGCCGCCGGCTTGACCGCCGACCAGATCCGTCTGCTCGTGTTTGCCGCGCGTCAGCCCGAGGTGTTGGCCATCGTCGAAGCCGTGCGCGACCTGGTGGAGTCCGCCGCCACCGAGGATTCCGCGCCGCAGCTTAAAGTGGCGGAGGACAAATAACCGGCGGGCAGGCCGACTTACGGCTCCAGCAAGCGCCTAAGTTCCGCCGGCTCCGTCACCGGCGGCCGGCACGCGAAATTCTCGCACACGTAGGCCGTGGCGCGGCCGCCGAGCGGCTTTATCTCCGCGAGAAAAGGCAGGCGCGCCGCGAGCCAGCGCTGGCCCTCGCCACCGTCGGCTGCCAGCAACGCCCGCCGCAAACCAAGTCGTTCATGCAGCGTTGCCGCGAGCGCCCGAAAATCATCCGCCTGCGGATCGCCCGCCAGCACCACCGTGCGCGGCGGTCGCCACGCGAGTTCCAGCGCACCCAGCATCTGCGGCAGGGCCTGCGGCGCAGACCCCCATTGCCCGCGCATCGCCTCGATGCACCGCACCGCCCGCTCCTGGTAATCAAGGCGGTCCTCTGTTTTCTGTCCTCTGTCTACTGTTTTTCCTCCGAGCATCCAGCTGAGACGCAGAAGATTGCCCGCCGCCACTGACCCCGGCGCGGGTTCCGCCCCGTCGTAATCCTCCTTCATCCGTGCGATGATCGCCGGATCGTCCGCCCGCGAGTTGAAGTAGCCGCCTCCGCCGGCATCCCAGAACAAATCGTCCATCTTCGCCTGCAACCGCTCGGCCCATTGCAGCCAGCGGAGCTCGAATGACGCCTCGTAGAAATCCAGCAGGCCCTGGATGAGATACGCGTAGTCCTCGGCGAAGCCCGGGATGTCACTGCGACCCTCGCGGTAGCTGCGGTAGAGCATCCCGGTCAGTCCGTCATACAATTCGCTCCGGAGAAACTCCGCGGCGCGCACGGCGGCTTCGAGATAGTCGCGCCCGCCCAGCATCTGATGCCCTTTCGCCAACGCGGAGATCATCAGGCCGTTCCATGCGGTGAGAATCTTGTCATCGAGCTGCGGACGCGGTCGCCGGGCGCGCACGTCGCGCAGGCGCGTCAGGCACGCCAGCAACCGGTCGCCGGCCGCCGGCGGATCGAGACCGAACTGCTGCGCCGTTTCTGCGAGGGGCTGGCGCTGCCGCAGAATGTTTTTCCCGCGAAACTCGCCGTGCGGATCGCGTTCCACCGGCACGTTGCCGCCGTCCATCACGCCGAAGTGGACGCAAAAAAGCTCCGCGTCGCCAGCCAGCACGCGCCCGAGTTCCTCCTTCGTCCAGACGTAGAACGCCCCTTCGGCCTGCTGGCCTTCGACTTTCACCCTTCGACTTTCGACCTGATTCTCCGCTGGAAGCGGAGAATCCGCATCCTCCGCAGAGAAGAACCCGCCCGCCGGACTGGCAAGGTCGCGCCGCACGTAGTCGAAAATGTCGCGGGCCACCCAGGCGTAGCGTTCGTCGCCCGTTGCCTGCCGCGCCTCGAGATAACTGATCGCGAGCTGCGCCTGGTCGTAGAGCATTTTCTCGAAGTGCGGCACGAACCATTCCTCATCCACCGAGTAACGGTGGAAACCGCCGCCCACGTGATCGTGCAGACCGCCCTCTGCCATCTTGCGCAGCGTGAGCGTGGCCATCTTCACCGCCGCGGCGCCGGCCTCGGAAGCCACGCCCCGGATCGCCGCCACTCGGAACAGGAAGTTGAACACCGGCGCGCGCGGAAACTTCGGCGCCCCGCCGAACCCGCCCTGCCCGGCGTCAAACGACTCCTGCAGCTGTTGAAAGCACCGGTCGAACGCCGCGGCCGCGGCGCCGGCCAGGACGCCGTCAGCCGGTTCAGGGTTCAGCGTTCGGAGTTCAGGGTCGGAACCCTGCGTTCCACCGGCTGGGGCTGCTTTCGATCCTTGCCCCTCGCCCTTCGCCTCAGCGCCGCGCGCGTAGGCGCGCAGCGCTTCCGTCACCCGCTCGCCCTCCGCCACGAGTTTCTCCCGTTCCTCCGCCCACGCTTGGGTCAGCACGCCGAGGAGCGTGGCAAAGCCTGGCCGGCCCCACCGGTCCTCGGGTGGAAAATAGGTGCCACCGTAGAACGGCTTGAGGTCGGGGGTCAGCCACACGCTCATCGGCCAGCCGCCCTGACCGGTCGCGGCCTGCACGTAGGTCATGTAAACGCGGTCGACGTCGGGCCGCTCCTCGCGGTCGACCTTCACGGGCACGAAGTCGCGATTGAGCTGCCGGGCGATGGCCTCGTTCTCGAACGACTCGTGCGCCATCACATGACACCAGTGACAGGTCGAGTAGCCGATGGAAAGGAAGATGGGTTTCTGTTCGGCGCGCGCCCGGGCGAAGGCCTCCTCGCCCCACGGAAACCAGTCGACCGGATTGCGGGCATGCTGGCGCAGGTAGGGTGATTTCTCGCGGACGAGACGGTTGGTGAAGCGGGACAGGGCGGCGTCGGACATTGGCAAACCCTCGCCCAAACGCACCGTGAAGCAAAAATAAAGTCGCGCCTGCACCAGCGGCGGGGAACCACGGATGAACACTGAGGCACACGCATCCGGGAAGGTGGAGCGGTTCCTGATGAGGATTGCACGGTGGAACGGAGTTGGTTTTCGTCGAAAAAATCGTAAACCCTTCAAATACCCCCGCTGTTCTCCTATCACCGTCACATGACGATGGAGAAGTCTCCGCTCATTTTGTTGCTTTCGCCTGCAGCCCCCATGCGGTGGCAGGACCGGAGACGACAATGTGGTCTGGTTGCACATGTGCCGGGTCTCCCGGACGCACCGCCGCCGCCTGACTGACCGCCATGCTGTTGCTCGATCTTACGCACACGAGTCACACGCAAGCCCGGACCGGTGTCCAGCGGGTGGCCCGCGCGCTTCAGCAGAATCTTGGCGCCGGCGCCACCGCGGTGACACGGGACCCGTTTCTCGGTGCGTGGCGCGTCCTGGAATCATGGGAACTGGCCAATCTTGCGAAAAGTCAGGGCGGCCATAAGCGCGGCACCCAGTGGCAAACCCTCGCAAAATGGCGGGGCCGCTGGCGGCGGGTCACCGGCCGCACCGCCGGCCATGCGCTGCGGGGTGAATATGACGGACTGATTGAACCGGAACTGTTCAGCGCCAAGGTCGCGCGCGATCTGCCCAGGCTCGACCCGCATGTGCGCGGTCCGCGCGTAGCGGTATTTTTCGACGCCGTCGCGCTGCGCTTCCCCGAACTGACGCCGCCCAGCACGATCGCCTGGTTTCCGAGCTACCTGCGCGAACTGCTGATGTTCGACGGCATCGCGGCCATTTCGGAAGACTCGCGGGAATCGCTCACCGGCTACTGGCGGTGGCTCGGAGTCACCCGGTCTCCCCCGGTCACGGCCATTTCGCTCGGGGTGGATTGCATGAAACCGGTGCCCGACGAGCAGCACCCGCCGGCTTCCCGGCGGCCGGTGGTGCTCTGCCTCGGCACTCTCGAAGGCCGCAAGAACCACGTGTCACTCCTCGAGGCCTGCGAGCAACTCTGGACCCGCGGTCTGGACTTCGAACTCCGGCTCATTGGCCATGTCAACGCCGAGACCGGGGGCGTCGCGCTGGCGCGCGTCCGCGCCCTGCAGGCCGCGGGCCGGCCCCTGCGCTACGACGGGCCGGCCGACGACGAGGAGATTGCCCGCGCCTACGCGGCGTGCGCGTTCACCGTCTATCCCTCCGTCGCCGAAGGCTTCGGGTTGCCGGTCATCGAAAGCTTGAAACGCGGCAAGCCGTGCATCTGCTCGGCGCGCGGCGCGGTGGGCGAATCCGCGCACGGCGGCGGATGCCTCGTCCTCGACACCGTCGATCCCCCCGGCCTCGCCGGCGCCATGGATCGGCTGCTGAGGTCGCCAGCTGAACTCTCCGCGCTCTCAACCGCCGCCCGCGGCCGCATTTTCAAGACGTGGCCCGACTACGCCCGCGAACTCATCACCTGGATGCAAAGCCTGCCCCGCCGCTGACCACTGGCGTCACGCCACGGCGCGGGCGGACATGCCGGCGGTGCCTTCCTGGCGCGTGTCTTTTGGCTTACGCTTGCGGCGCCGGTCCTTACGCTGCCAAACCCTCTCATGCTCGGCGCGTTTCTCACCACCATCTTCTTCTCGCTGTCGGTGATTTTTGCCAACCGCTCGATCACCGCCGTCGGCCTGACCCGCGCCAACTTGGGACGGCTGCTGGTGGCCCTCATCTGTCTCGGTGCCTACGCCCACACCCTGGGGCGCGGCATGGGCGGCGCGGGGCGCGACTGGTTTCTCCTCAGCGGGCTGATCGGCATGGGTCTGGGCGATCTCGCCAGCTTCAACGCCCTGCCGCTGCTCGGTTCACGGCTGGCCATCCTTATGGGCCAGTGCCTCGCCGTGCCGATCGCGATCCTCGCCGAACGGCTTTGGCTGGGCACGCAGCTCACCGTCGGCCAGCTTTTCTGGGGCGCCGTCATCCTGGCCGGCGTGGCCCTGGCACTGATGCCCACCCCCAGGAGCCCGCCGCGCGTGCGGGTGCGGCCCATCGGCTTCCTATGGGGTTTTCTCTCCGCCGCCGGCCAGGGCCTCGGTGCCGTGGTCAGCCGCCGCGCCGTTGAGGCCGCCACGCTGGCGGGCGAGTCCGTCGACGGCATCACCGCCGCCTACCAGCGCATCGTCGGCGGGCTGGTGATCACCGCGGCGTTTTTCACCCTGCGCGCGCTGCTCCGGCGCGACCGCGCGCCGGAAACACCGGCGCCGCCGCCCGCCCGCAACTACCTCTGGATCGTGGTCAACGCCGTGTGCGGCGCCGTCATCGGGGTGAGCTGTTACCAGTGGGCGCTCGCCACCACGCCCAGCGGCATCGTGCTGCCGATCGTTGCAACGACGCCGCTCGTCATCATTCCGTTCAGCTATCTGCTCGAAGGCGAGCGGCCGTCCCGGCGCTCGCTGGCCGGCGGAGCCATTGCCGTGGCCGGCGCCGTGGCGCTCACGCTGGCGCGATGACGAAGACGGCGGTCATGACCATGAGCAGAGCGGGAAACCGGGTGGAAGGACGCCAAACAAACCCTTTCCGCCTTCCTGCGTTCCCCATTTAGTCCGTCTCACCCGTCACTTCTTGTCGCTTGTGAAGATGGCCTTGGCGGCCTTGAAAGGCTCGCGGGTGAACGAAGGCCGGTGGGGCGGCGGCGGGGGCGGCGGCGGGGCGTTGAGGCTCTGCTCGTGCTTGGCCAGCTGCGCCTCCTGGGATTGCAGGCTCTTCTCCTTCTGCTCCAGTTGTGCCATCGTCTCCTTGAAAGCGAGCTTCTCGTCAGTCATGCTGCGCCGCTCGGCTTCCAGCAGATCCATCGCCCGGTTGATCTTGTTCCAAGCCGCCTCGAGCGAGGCGTCGTACTGGAACTGATCGAAGGGAAGGCGCGGGGCGGCGCGATGCACGCGGGCGGCCTCGACCTCGGCTGGCAGCGTGCGCAGGCGCTGCTCATAGGCGCGCAGGTTGGCCTCCTGCTCGCGGAGCAGATCCATGTCCTCGTGCAATTGCCGGCGCTCGCTCTCGAGCAGGATCTGGGCCAGGCGCGCCTTCGTGGCCTCCTCGCGCAGACGCACATCCTCGGCGCGGAGGTCAAGGCGCACGTCCTCGAGCATCTCGCGGTCGCGGGTCAGTTCCTCCATGCTTTTCAGGCGCTGCGCGTCCCCGGCGGGCAGACCCTTCGCCCGCTCGGCGGCCAGGGCGGCGCGCTCCCGGGCCAGCTCCTCGCGGGCGGCGGCGAGGGCGCGGGCCTTGTCGTCCACGGCGGCCTGGGCGGCGGCCACGACCTCTTGCTCGCTGCGCAGTTTGCCCAGCTCGGCTTCGAGGCGCGCGACGTCGGTATGCCTGGCCAGGTGCGTCTTCAGCTCGGCCTCAAGGGAAGTCTTCTCCTGCGCCAGACGCTCGGCGGTTTTCTTGAAATCGCTGCGTTCCCGGGCGAGCCGCTGCAGTTCCTCGCGCAGGACGCCGGCCTGAGGGGGGAGATCGGCGACGAACGGAATGGTGCTGATGGTGACATCGCTCCCCTTGGCCAGGATGGTCTCCACCTCGGCCAGCTCCTCCGGGGTGAGCTCAAGCTGCGCGGGCGTCTCGCCCGGCCGCAGGATCGCGTTGACGCGCTCCATGACGAGCGCCCAGTCGCCGCCGGGGGCGAGGACATCAGCGACGGCGAGGCGGATGCCCTTGATGACCGAGGGCAGCTCGAGCTGGTTGACCAGCAGGAGGACGGGGACGCTGGGTTGAAGCTTCTTCAAGGCTTCGATAAAGCTGAAGCTGCTCATCTCCGGCAGCGGGTCGGCCACCAGGGAAAGATCAAACCATTCGGAATGGGCGGTCTCGAGCGCCACTTCGGCGCGCCCGCAGGGCCGCACGTCATAGCCGGCACCGGCGAGCAAAACGGTGAGGGTGCGACGCGCTTTCGTGTCGCCATGCACGAGAAGAATTTTCTTTACAAAATTCATCGAGTAGATGGTGCCGGTGGGCGACCTCCTGGCAAGTGAGCAATATACAGCAACCACGATCGCCCTACAACGTTGCTGAACCGTATCCCGGCGATTTACCCCGTGTTTACCGCAGGGAAATGAAAGGAGGGCACTCCACCCGGCCGCGCCCCGGCCGGATTTAAGGTTTCTTTACCGCACCCCGCCCCGGCTAACGCCCAAAGCCCGCGGCGCGGGACCATTTTCGCGCCCGCACCAGACCCCGCAACCGATGGGGATCAGGTCCGGAACATCACTTCCTCGCGGTTGAACATGCGCACGCACAGTCCCAGCGCGAGGGCGGCGTACAGACACGTCGAGCCGAAGATGAGCGCGAGATAGTTCCAGTGGAACACCCCTGACACGAGTTCCTTGCTCACGAGGGCGATGTTGAGAATCGGGACGAGCGCCAGCCGGGCGTTGAGCTCCACCCCGGGCAGCAGTCCCATCATGGCCGGAATGATGATGACGATGATCATGGGGGACACGTAGCTTGACGCCTCCTTGATGCTCTTGGCGTAGAGCGAGACGGCGAGCAGCACGGCACAGAACAGCACTGCGACCGGCAGTACCATCGCCAGCACGGTGAGTACTCCAACCGGATCGAGCATCGGGATTGTCTCCATATTCGCCGCGGCTTTTTTCACCGCCACACCGGCGCCGGAACTCGCGAACAGGGCGCCGCCGATGACGAAGGAAAGGACCATCGACGTCAGCGAGAACACCACGGTCCCGAGCGACGCGGTCAGCACCATCAGGAACTTGCCGAGCACGAGATCAATCCGCGCGACCGGGCTGCACAGGATCGTCTCCATCGTGCCGCGTTCCTTCTCGCCTGCCGTCAAGTCCATCGCCGGGTACATGGCGCCGGTGAAGCAGAGCAGGATGAACAGATACGGGATCATCCCGCCGACGAGGTTGCCGCCGACCTTCTCGGGCGGAGCCACGTTCTGGGTCTTGACCTCGAACGGCTTCACGAGGGCCGCCGGCAGTCCGCGCCCGACGAGGCGCGCGGTCACCGTCTTTTCGCGGTAGTTATTGAAAAAATTGCGCAGCTCACCCGCGGCAAAACCGGAGCGCAGCTCGCCCTCATAGTTGTAAATCTTCACCTCCACCGGCGTGCCCCGGTCCAGGGCCGCGTCGAACCCGGCCGGGATCTCGACCGCCGCGCGCAGCTGTTTGTCGGAAATCCGCTGCTTCCAGTCGGTCGTGGTGCGGACGAGGTGCAGCTTCGGGTTCGCCGCCAGCGCCGCGCGCAGCACAGGCGAATCGTCGCCGCCGAGCACCATCACGGTGGGAATCTCCTCGCGGGCCTTGTTGACGACCTTGGTGGAGACCACCAGGACCGTCAGCATGATGCCGGGAATCATCAACGTCGGGACGACGATCATCGAGATCAGCGTCCGGCGGTCGCGCAGCGAGTCGCGGAGTTCCTTGAGGTAAACGGTGAGAAGGTTGTGCCAGTTCATGCGGCCTCCTCCCCTTCCCCGCCCACCGCCCGGACGAAGATCTCCTCCATGTCCGGTTGGCCGTAACGCGCGCGCAGTTCGTCGAGCGTGCCCTCGGCCACGAGGCGGCCGCGGTGGATGATGCCGACGATGTCGCAGAGTTTTTCCACCTCGCTCATGATGTGGGTGGAATAGATCACGGTCTTGCCGCGGGTGCGGCAGTCGCGCACGAAGCGCACGATGTTGCGCGCCGTCATCACGTCGAGACCGATGGTCGGTTCGTCAAAGATGAGCACCGCGGGATCGTGCACGAGGGTGCGGGCGATGGACGTCTTCTGCTTCATGCCGGTCGAGTACTTTTCCACCCGCCGGTCGAGGAACTCGTGCAGGTCCAGCTCGTCGGCGAGCCGGGCGATGCGCTCCGCGACCGTCGCGGCGGACAGGCCGTTGAGCCGGCCGAAGTAGGCGATGGTTTCGCGCGCGGTGAGCCGGCCGTAGAGCGCGGTGCTGGTGGCGAGGAAGCCCACGCTGGCCCGGACGCGCTCGGACTCCGCGACGGTGTCGAATCCGGCCACGGTGGCGCCGCCGCGGGTGGGCCGCAGCAGCGTGGCGAGGAGGCGCAGCGTGGTGGTCTTGCCCGCGCCGTTGGCGCCGAGCAGGCCGTAGATCTGGCCGGGGCGGCAGGTGAAGGAGACGTCGTCCACGGCGCGGATTTCACCGCGCTTCTTGTCGTGGAAGATCTTGGTGAGGTGGCGGGCTTCGATCATGGGGAGAATGCCGATGGAAGAGGGAGGCTGCGTGGAGCAAATCATTCGACCACGAAGCACTCCCGGTCGCTCGGCTCTGGATCTTCTTTCATCTTCGATCTTCCTTTTTCCTTCGTTAAAGGCTCATCTGTTCGCGGAACGCCTGCGCCTGACGGCGGGAAAGCTCGACCTTCGGGCCGCCCTTGAGGTGGACGAGCAGACCGCCGCTGAACCATGGCTCGATCCGGTCGATCCAGGCGAGGTTGATGATCTGGCGGCGGTTGGCGCGGAAGAAGCACCGCGGGTCGAGGCGCTCCTCCATGGCGTTGAGCGAACGGAAAAGCTGCGGTTGCGCGTCGCCGAAGTGCACGCGGGTGTAGTTGCCCTCGCTCTCCATGAGGCGGATCGACTTCACCTCGACGAACCAGCAGCGCTCGCCCTCGCGCACAAAAACCTTGTCCTCCGGCGCCAGGCGGGCCGGACGCTCGAGGGATGCGGCACTGCCGCCCGCCGCATGCGCCTTCAATTTCTCGAGGGCCGCGGCCAGCCGGGCCGGGTCGACCGGCTTCAGCAGGTAGTCGAGCGCGTTGAATTCAAACGCCTTCACCGCGAACTCGTCGTAGGCGGTGGTGAAAATCACCTGCGGCAGCGGTGGCTCGAGCGACTCGAGCAGCGCGAAGCCGTCGTCGCCGGGCATCTGGATGTCGAGAAAGAGCAGGTCGGGCCGGAACTCGGCGACCCGCGCGCGGGCCTCGTCGGCGTTGGCGGCCTCACCGATGACGGCGATGTCCGGATGCTTCGCGAGCATCCGACGCAGCTCGCTGCGCGCGAGGCGCTCATCGTCAATGAGCAGGGCCTTCATGCGCGCAGGGCCGCCTTCTTATCCGCCGGCCGGGTCTGGTGCCCGGCCTCATCCCGAACGCGCGCCGGAGCCGGCTCCCGGGCCGCCATCGTTTCCAGTGGCAGGATTACCTCGGCAATGACGCGGCCGGGCGGGTCCTCGCGCAGATCAAGCGTGGCGTGGGCGCCGAAGAGCAGTCCCAGCCGGTCGGCGGCGTTGCGCAGGCCGACGCCGGTGGAGCCGCCGTCCGCGACCAGCGTGCCGGGATTGGTGACCTGCAGGCGGAGGTGGTCGTGTTCGCACCGGGCGATGATCGCGATTTCGCCGCCCTCGCGGCGCGGGGCGATGCCGTATTTGACCGCGTTCTCCACCAGCGTCTGCAGCAGCATGGGCGGAATGGAAAGGTTGAGCGCCCCGGGGGCGATATCGAGCCGCACCCGCAGGCGCTCCTCATGGCGCACCTGCTCGAGCGCCAGGTAGTCATTGACTGTGCTCAGCTCGTCTTCAAACGGTACGGTCTCGAGCTGACCCGATTGCAGCGAATAGCGCAGCAGGTTGGCCAGCTGCGTGACGGCCTGGCGGGCCCGGTCGGGGTTTTCATCGATGAGCCCGCGCAGCGAGTTGAGCGAGTTGAAGATGAAGTGCGGATTGATCTGCGACTTGAGCGCGCGCAGCTCGGCCTCCTTGACGGTGGCAGCGAGCCGCAGCTGCTCGATCCGCAACCGGTTGTAGCGGTCGAACAGGTGATAGAAAAAATAGATGCACAGCCAGCCCCCCATGAGCAGGCTGCCGTCGAGAACGCTCACGGCGATGATCGTCCCCGGGGAATGCTTCGCCGTCCACGGATTGCGCAGCACGACGTAATGCAGCGTGTAACTGGTCAGCATCCAGATGAACGAGAGCAGCGCGGCCATTCCGACGATGCGTGGCAGCAGCGGCCGCCAGCCGAGCTCCTTCCAGCCCCATTTGGTGAGCCAGTGCCGGGAGTAATGAGTGATCAGCAACCCCAGTGCCAGTATCTCCGCGATGGAGCAGGTGGAGCTGTCGACCTTCTTCTCTTCGCCGAACAGCCGCACGAAGATCAGGTCGAACACGAGGAGAAACGACCAGCCTCCCAACTGGCACGCGACATACAGCCGTTCCTTCGCGCGCGGGCGAAGGCCGGTGTCGGTGACTGCGGTGGAAACGGCGGGAGCGGAATCCATGCGCGGACACATTACAACACGGTAATCCGCCCGCGGCAAACTTTAGACAAACGGTCGGCACACGGGATCAACGGCGGGGTCGGCCGGCTCGCCGCCATGCTGTCATCATTTTTAGTCATGGCTTTTCACCGGCCACCCGCCGGTCGTCAGCCGTCAATTTTGCGGTGGCTGGAAGTCAGCGGCACCCGGTTCGAAATAGGTGCGCGCAAACACCGGCACCCACTGCACCAGACCCAGCACGCCCAGCACAAACAGCTCGTGCTTGTAGGTGCTCAAGAAAATACCCAGGAGGCCACACGCCTCGGCCAGCGCGAGGCCGAGAATGAACAGGACAAACGCCGTCTGCAACTGCCGCACGCGCGGCAGCACCAACCAGCGCACCAGGCAGCTCACCAGCAGCGGACCGAGGCCGATGAAGTCCGTCACGGCATGGGGCTGGGCTTGATCCGACAAAGGTCTCATCTCCAGCGCCGCATAAATCGCCACCAGTCCGGCCAGGATTCCCGCCCACAGGATCCACCAGATCAGCAGCCGCGCCATGCCGGTTTGGGAAACTGGATTGGGGTTCATGATGAACGCTCGCAACGCGCTCGGGTCACGGCCGGACGGCCTTGAGTCCGCAGGCCTCCGCCAGCCGCGCCTGCCGTTCGTCGTAGGTCACGAACTGTCTCATCCCCAACGCCAGCGCCGAGGCGACGTGCAGCACGTCGAGTGAACGGGTGCCCAGAGTGGGCGTATACTGCCGGCTGAGTTCAGCCGCCTGGTCCAGCACCGCCCGCCAGGGCACATCCACCAATTGCAGCCGACCCTCCAGGATGTCCGCGGCAAGCTCCTGGACAAACGATTGGAACGCCGTCTCTGGAATATCGCGGCGGAAGACAGCCGAGGCTATCGAATTGATCAGTTCTGCCCGTCCAAACCGGGTGAGGCTCAGGGGCCCGGGGTTCTTGAAACGCCAGGTCGCCATCGCAACGGAATGAGCGTCATGCACGTAAAGCTGACGCAAGGCGCTTGAATCGACGTAGCATTTTTCAGCGGTCATCGCGGTCGGCATCCATGGCCCGCGACGCCTCCGCTGAGATAGGCTTGGGCATGCGTTTGATCAGACGGGCGTAGTAATCGAAGGGTTTGGCCTTCGGCTGCTTCTTTTTCGGCGCCTGGTAGGGGCGCAGCACGTAGGCGGCCTGGCCGCGCTCGGTGACCACGACCTCGCCCTCGCGCTCGATCATTGCGCGTACCCTGGGAAACTCCGTCCGCAACTGCCTGATACTCGCCTTGGCCATACGATGTGAAACATGGATGATTCACATCGCGTTGCAAGCGCGATCAAAATTCGACACAGTATTTCTCAAGATCGATGTGTGCCTTGATGACTCGATCTTTCGGTATGCCCTTCAAAGCCGCGGCTTTTCGCACCTCAGATTCAAACTCCACCGACGCGCGCGCCCCAAGGATCACCTGATTAATTGCGGCAGCAGTTAACTGGAGAAAATACATCACATGCCCTTTTACCAATCGGCTGATGACTGGTGATTCCGGAACCCCATTCGGTATGGAAGCGATAAGGCGATACTCTTTTTCTATCTCCCATTCCGGAGATTTTTCTCCCGCACAGGCCAATACAATCTTCACGAGCTTAGTCGCCGCCGGATCTTCATCTTCCAACGCCTGATAGACATCACAAGGTTTACGCTGCGCTGGCGCCAAGTAGTCAACTCTCGGCAATTCCCAATGTTTTTCTTCTAGGAGTGATTTGAACGGCTCCACCTCGAGGTTCATTTTCAAGACAAGGCCTCGATGTCCATCAGCATAGTGCGCCCATTGCGTGACAACAGTTGGATCAGCAGAAAAACAGATAACGCCTACTTGCTTACCGGCTAATGCCTGAAACCTGCGGCGCAGTCCCTCGTCGGCTCTTTGCTTCCACGAGTTTCTGAATTCATCGCGAGATATAGGCCCTTTGATTTTTTGATACCACCTGTGAGCTACGCGCAATTCCTCCTCGGAGTCATTTAGTCGTGGGGTGAACTCAAATGGGTCGCTAAACTCGTTGGGTGGGGTGACCTTGAGTTCAAGATTGGCGATCGCATCCAGCCCGTGGTGATCCAAGTATTTGTAGAGCAGCGTCGGCGTTGAACCTAGACCACGCTGGTCTGCGTTTGACACGGCAGCCTTAGTCTTATCCGTGTCCATCCGTGTGATCCGTGGTTAAAATCCCTCACGCCCCGATCGGGTGCCAGGTGGTCTTGAACTCGAGGAAATCGCGGATGGCGTAGAGGCTCTGGGCTTTCTCCGAAAACCAGTCGGTCTGCTCCTCGGCCTTCCAGAATTTCGTGCGCTTGATGCTCTCGACGGCGCCGAGCGCGAGCGCTTTGCGCTCCCCGGCGTCCGCCACGGCGCTGATCGCCCGCAAATGGGCGTGGGTGGCGAAGGTCGGGACGAGTTCCTTGTGGAGGCCGGTGAGCAGGTTGACCACGCCGCCCGGCAGGTCGCTCGTGGCGAGCATCTCACCGAACACGATGGCGGGATACGGCTGCGCCGTGGACGCGAGCGCCACAACGGTGTTGCCGCTCACCATCACCGGGGCAATGAGCGAAACCAGTCCAAGCAGCGGCGCCTCCTCGGGCGCAATGACACCAACGATACCCATCGGCTCGGTGACCGTGAAATTGAAGTACGGCGCCGCGACCGGGTTCACGCTGCCGAGCACCTGCTCGTACTTGTCGGCCCAGCCGGCGTAATAAATGAGGCGGTCGACGGCGGCGGTGATTTCTTTCAGTGCGGCTGCCTTCGTGGCGCCGCCAAGCAGGAGGGCGTCGGCCATGTCGGCCTTGCGCGCCTCGAGCATCTCGCCGAGGCGGTAAAGGATCTGCCCGCGGTTGTACGGCGTGCGTTTCGCCCAGCCGGGCCCCGCCTTGGCGGCGGCCTCGACGGCGTTGCGCAGGTCTTTGCGTGTGCACTGCGGGACGTTGGCGAAAAACCGCCCGCCGGCGTCCTTGATCGCGAAGGTGCGCCCGCTTTCCGAGCGGATGAACGCGCCGCCGACGTAAACCTTGGGGGTCTTGGTGATGGGAAGTCTATTCATGAGTTTTGCCTCACCACGAAGAACACGAAGTTCACGAAGAATGCTCTTGGTGTTTCGCTTCGTGTCCTTCGTGCACTTCGTGGTTAAACCAGCCTACCGTAATCCAGCAGGCCCTGCCGGCCGCCCTCGCGGCCGAAGCCCGACTCCTTGTAGCCGCCGAAGGGCGACGCCGGATCGAATTTGTTGAAGGTGTTGGCCCAGACGACGCCGGCCTTGAGCTCGGTGGACATCTTCAGGATGCGCGAACCCTTGTCGGTCCAGACGCCGGCGCTGAGCCCGTAGGCGGTGTTGTTGGCCTTCTCGATCGCCTCGTCGATCGTGCGGAAGGTGAGGATGCTGAGGACCGGTCCGAAAATCTCCTCGCGGGCGATGCAGTGGCTCTGGGTGACGCCGGTGAAGATCGTCGGCGGCATGAAAAAGCCGCGGGCGGGCAGGCGGCACGGTGGCTGCCACATCTCGGCTCCCTCCTTCACCCCGATGTCCAGATAGCGCTGAATGGTCTCGAGCTGGGCCCGCGACACGATGGCACCGATGTCCGTGTTCTTGTCCAAGGGGTCGCCCACGCGCAGGACGCGCAGCCGCTGCTTGAGCTTGGCCACGACGAGGCCGGCCACCGGCTCATGCACGAGGAGCCGGGACCCCGCGCAGCAGACCTGGCCCTGGTTGAAGAAAATGCCGTTGACGATGCCCTCGACCGCCTGGTCGATCGGCGCGTCGTCGAAGACGATGTTGGCGGCCTTGCCGCCGAGCTCCATTGTCATCCGTTTGTCGCTGCCGGCCACCGAGCGCATGATGACCTTGCCGACCTCGGTCGAACCGGTGAAGGCGATCTTGGCCGCCATCGGATGCGCCATGAGAATCCCGCCGGTGGCGCCGGGCCCGGTGATGACGTTGACCACGCCGGGCGGCAGGCCGGCGTCCTGGAAGATTTCCGCGAGCTTGACCGCGGTGATGGAGGTGTTCGTCGCGGGCTTGATGACGACGCAGTTGCCCGTGGCCAGGGCCGGCGCGATTTTCCACGACAGCATGAGCAGCGGGAAATTCCACGGGATCACCTGTCCCACCACGCCGAGCGGCGCCAGCCGGCGGCCCGGCGCCACGTAGTCCAGCTTGTCGGCCCAGCCGCCATGATAGAAGAAGTGCGCCGCGGCCATCGGCACGTCGAAGTCGCGCGTTTCCTTGATCGGCTTCCCGTTGTCCATCGTCTCCGCGACCGCGAATTCGCGCGCGCGGTCCTGCAGCAGCCGGGCGACGCGATAGAGGAACTTGCCGCGCTCCCGGCCGGGCATCCTGCCCCACCCGGCGTCGAAGGCGCGCGCGGCGGCCTGGTAGGCGGCGTCGACGTCGGCCGCGCCCCCCAGGGCCAGCTCCGCCAGCTTCTGCTCGTTGGCGGGGTTGATCGAATCGAAGTACTGGCCCGAGCGCGGGGCGACAAACCCGCCGTTGATGAACAGCTCGTAACGGGCCTTGAGCTTGGGATCGGCCGTCTCCGGCGCGGGATCGTATTCCCAGAGATCGCCGAAGATGAGCTCGCGCGCGGGCCGGCCGTTGGAACGCCGGGTGGGGCGCGTAGGTTTCTTTTCTTGGAGAGTCGGCATGACGAAATTCCTTTCTGTCCTCTGTGTTCTGATCTCTGTCCTCCGGATCAGTAGCTCTCGGCGGCCTCGCTGAAATAGTACGGAGCCTGGTAGGCGCCGGTCTTTTCCTTTTCGATCTGGCGCAGCAGGTCGTTGAGGAGCGAGCTGGCGCCGAAGCGGTAGCGTGCGTTGGTGAGCCAGGCGTCGCCCAGCGTCTCTTTGACCGCGACGAGAAACTGCAGGGCCTGCTTGGCGGTGCGGATGCCGCCCGCGGGCTTCATGCCGATGGGCGTGCCGGTCTCGAGGTAGAAATCGCGGATGGCCTCGAGCATCACCTGGTTGTTGCCGAGCGTGGCGTTGGCGGAGGTCTTGCCCGTGCTGGTCTTGATGAAATCACCGGGGCGCAGCACGCGCATGGCGAGAAAGGAAACGGCCCGGATGCTGTCGTAGGTCTCGAGTTCGCTGGTCTCGAGGATGACCTTGAGCGTGGCGTCGCCGCACGCCTCGAGCACGGCGGCGATCTCGTCCTGCACGCGCGCGAACTCGCCGGCGAGAAACGCGCCGCGGTTGACCACCATGTCGATCTCGTCGGCACCATCGGCCACGGCCGTGCGCACCTCGCCCAGCCGGGTTTTGAGCGGCATCTGGCCGGACGGAAACGCGGTGGCGACCGAGGCGATCCGGACCGGCGTGTCGGCCCCGAGCGCGCGGCGCGCGTGCCGCACCATCGCGGGATAAACGCAGACGGCCGCGACCGGCGGGATGTCGGGGTCGTCGTGCGGGCGGACGGCCTTCCGGCAAAGCGACGTCATCTTGCCCGGCGTGTCCTTGCCCTCCAGCGTCGTGAGGTCGAGCATGGACACCGCCAGCTTCAGACCGAACAGCTTCGCGCGCTTTTTGATGCTGCGCGTGGCGTACTTGGCGACCCGCTCCTCGACGCCAACGGCATCGACCGTTCCGATCTCGCTGACAAGGCGGCGGAAAGCGGTGTGCACAGTCAGGGGCATGGAGGACAGAATATCCACGCGAACACCCCCGAAAACAACGCCAAAGTCCATTCCGCACGCACCGGAACCCGCCCTCCGCCCAGGGTTTTTTATGCTGGTCCCGGAAGGAACGCGCCGCTGAATTTCGGCTTCGCCCTGGTCCGGAGAGGTTTTAGCATGCCGGATCATGAAGCGTTCAATCCCCGCCTCCGGCCGGCGCGACGTGAATCAACGGGCCGGCGGTTTTGCCGTCAGCGCCAGCAGGACGATCGCCGCCTCCGCTGCCGCCGCCTTCGCCGCATGGACCGTGGCCCGCCGCCGCGCCCACTGGCTGTCCGGCGTGAAACTCACCATCCGCCACGCTGCCGCGCCCAAATCCGTGCGACTCACCTGTCATGACGACGGTTCGGATATCGAGGTGGTGATCACCGCCAGAGGTCGCGGCCGGTGTATCGTCGCCGTGGACCACACCCGGCTGGCCGACGCGAAGATGGTCGCGGAGCGCCGGCATTGCTGGAAGGAAATGCTCGCGGCTCTGAAGCACTACCTCGAACGGCCGGCCTAGTCCGGATCCATCGCACAGGGATCTGGCCAAGTTGTTTGGCGGTTCGCTGCCAGACACAATGTCAACTATTAGTTGACATTGCCCCGCGGGCCGAAGGATTGAATTATCGCGAGAGCAAGGTGGCTGCGGCGTCAGGGCTGGTCGGCGTCGTAGACGAGCCCGAGGGCCGCGCGCCACTGGTCGAGTGCGGCCATGTTGCCGAGCGTGTCGGCCACGCTCATCGCCGGCACATCGCTTTGCCCCGCCGCGAGCGCGGCGGCAAATGCGTCGGCCTCGAGCCCATACAGCGGGCCCGCCGCAATCAGGATCTCCTCGGGCGCCGCGCCGCCCTTCCGGTGGAGAAAGATTTTCGCGGGGCCGCCGTCGAAGCTCAGCACCCACGGCACCGGCACGTGCAGCCAGCCCTCGGTGCCGTAGATGCGCGCGGAGCTGTCCTGCACCAACCCGATCCCGCACGCCACCTGCGCGACGATGCCGTTGGCGAATTTCAGCGTGGCCGCGGCATAGACGTCGACGCCGGCCTGCGGGTGGAGGTGGCCCGCGCCGGTGACACTCACCGGATCGGCGAAGGGCCGCCCGTCCGCCGCGCCGGCAATGAGCCGCGCGAATGACACCGGATAGCAGCCGACATCGAGGATGCCTCCGCCGCCGAGGACCTTGTTCCAGAGGCGGACTTCCGGCTTGAAGTCCCTTTGAAAGCTGAATGTCGCCTGCACGAGACCGACGCGACCGAGGGCGCCGCTGCCCACGAGTTCAACGATCTTCGCCGTCTGCGGGTGGCAGCGGTACATGAACGCCTCCATGAGCAGCACGCCGTGATCGTGCGCCGCCCCGGCCACGGTCGCCGCCTCGGCGCGGTTCAGCGTGAGCGGTTTCTCGCAGAGGATGTGCTTGCCCGCCCGCGCCGCGCGGATGGCCCATTCGGCATGGAAGGGGTGCGGCAAACCGACATACACCGCCTGCACCTCGCGGTCCGCGAGCAACGACTCGTAGGAGCCGTGCGCCCGCGGCACACCGAATTCGCGGGCGAAACGGTCGGCCGACGCCTGCGTCCGGCTGCCAACGGCAGCCAGTTGTCCACTCTGTGAGGCGGCGATGCCGCGGGCGAAAATGCCGGCGATGCGCCCGGTGCCCAAGATGCCCCAGGTGAGTTTTGCCGGCATGGAGACGGGAAAATTCAGGCCTTTGCCGTCAGCTCGTCGTACACCGTGCCGAGGATGCTGGGCAAACGATTGGGCGCTGGCGCGTGGAAGTCGGGAAAGCCGGGCAGGTTGTCGAGGGCCGTGATCTCGGCCTTGGTTTTGCCGGCGGTGATGCCCTGCTGCACGTGGTCGAGCAGCGCATTGAGCAGGTCGCGCATCACGAGCAGGTCGTCGCGCGTGCCGGTGACGCCGAACTTCGAGTTGCCGTGGCCGAAAATATAGATCGCGTCGGCCGGAAAGGTTCCGTGCACCTCCTCGAGCCGCGCCACCCAGCCGCGCGCGCTCGCGCCGCCGGGACGGTCGATGTACGGATAGAGGCGGTTGAAAACCAGGTCGCCCATGTGCACCACGTTGGCCTGCTCGAACATGATGACCGCGTCGCCGCCCGTATGCGCGGGGCCGAAATACTGCGCGGTGACGACCTCGTCGCCGCAGTCGTGCCGCCATGCCTCGGCAAAGGTCGTGTCGGCAAACACCTGCTTGTCGAGATCGCCGTTCTTCTCCGCCGCGGCGAACTGCAGTTTCGGCACGTTGACCTGTGCCACGATCGTTTTGGTGACCGGTTTGAAGACCGGGTTGCCGCTGGTGTGATCGAAGTGGTGGTGCGTGTTGATGACCGCGTCGAGCCGGCGCCCCGCGCGGCCCGGCAGCCCGGCGAGGCACACCGCGGCCGTGTCGGGAAACTGCGTGTCGACCACGACGATCGCCGCGGGCGAGGCCAGCCAGCCGATGGTGCCGCCGCGCCCGGTGAAAATCCCGGTGTTGCGGCGCAACGGCTTGAATTCAGTGACGGGGGGGGCGGCGGGCGGGCCGGCCTGCGGTGAGCCCGCCTGCCCTGAGCCTGTCGAAGGGGTCGAACCCGCCGGTTGGGCGCGCAGAAGGGAGCGGGACAACAGGCTAGCGGCGGCCAGCCCGGTGGAGCGAAGGAGAAACGTGCGGCGGTTCATGGCCCCAACTTACCCGGAAACGCGCCGGAATAAAACAGGAAAGAATTCCGGTAACCTTTGTCCGGCCGCCGGGTTATCCTCCGCAGCCAGCCATGTTCCTTTCCGCCCGTGATCGCCAACTCCCTGTCACAATTGCGTGTTCAATCGTCCCCGCCCGTGGTTGAATTTTCGCCGCCAGCCGTGGACTCCTTTTCCGACCACGAACTCATGATTGCCGTGCGCGCGGGCGAAATCGACAAGCTCGGCGAGCTCTTTGAACGTCACCACCGCCCGCTCTACGGCTTTTTCGTGCGGCACACGGGCGACCGCACCGCCAGCGAGGATCTCGTCCAGCTCGTGTTCTACCGCATCCTCAAATACCGGCACACCTACCGCGACGAGGGCCGGTTCTCCGCCTGGATCTACCATGTCGCCCGCAAGGTCGCCGCCGACCATTTTCGCCGCAGCAGCACCGCGCCCATCGCCACCGACCCGGACGATCTTCACGCCGTGCCCGACCAAGCGCCGCACGCCGACGCCCGCGCCGTCGCGGCCGACGACACCGCCCGGCTTCACGCCGCGCTTGCCGCGCTGGACCCCGAGCAGCGCGAGCTGCTCGTGCTCGCGCGCTTCCAGCGCCTCAAGCACGAGGAGATCGCCCGCCTCTTCGACATTTCCGTCGGCGCCGTGAAGGTGCGCGTGCACCGCGCCTTCAAGGACCTGCGCGACATCTACTTCAAACTCAGCCGGGAACCGGCCGCCTAAAGACATTTCGCCCCTCTTCACTTTCACCCTCACTTTCACTCTCACTCTCACTTTCACTCCTCCCCGCCATGAACTGCCAACGTATCCAGGAAAGCTTCCTCGACTATCAGGACGGCCGGCTTCCGCCCGCCGAGGCCGCCGCGGTGCGTGACCATCTCAAGGCCTGCCTCGACTGCCAGCGCGAATGGGCCGGCCTGCAAGAGATCTCCCTCAAGCTCGACCGGCTGCCGCCCGTCGAACCCAGCCCCCGCCTGCGCACGCAGTTTTATGCCATGCTCGAAACCCACCGGCGCCAGGCCGATTCGCGCAGCCCGTTCGTGCTGATGCGCAGTCGCGTGGATCGGTTGTTTTCCGTCCTGCTTCCCGCGCGCCCCGTGCTCCAGTTCGCCCTCGCCTGCCTCATGCTCGGCGCCGGGCTCCTGGTCGGCGCGCGCTACCTTCATCCGGCCGCCGACCCGGAAACCGTGAAGAAAATCGCCGAGCTTCAGGGCAAGGTCGATTCGATGGTGCCGCTCGTCACCTACTCGCTCCACCAGCAGCAGTCGACCAGCGAACGCCTCAAGACCGTGCTCGCCACCCTTGACCTCAAGCCGAGCGACCAGCGCGCCGTCAGCGACCTGCTCAGCGCGCTCGCCTTCGACCCGAGCGTGAACGTGCGCCTGTCCGCGCTCGAGGCGCTCTATCCGCACGCCGACCAGCCGGCCGTGCGCTCGGCCGTGACCGCCTCGCTGCCACGCGAGCCGTCGCCGCTCGTCCAGGTCACCATGATCGACTTCCTCGCCGCCTCCCGCGATCCCGCGGCCTTCTCCACCCTCGAGACCGTCAGCCGCAGCCAGACCTACGACAAGGCCGTGCGCGAAGCCGCCCGCCGCGCCCTCGCGCAACTTTGAGCCGAACCGTTTCCCTCCCCCATGCATCACCCCTCCATCCTCCCAACCCCCGGCTTACTTCCCCCTATGAAAACCAAACTGCGTTTCTCCATCTGCCTGTTCTGCCTCGCCGTGGTCGCCTCCCTGATGCGCGCCGCCGTCACGCCGGCCCCGGCCGCCCCTCCACCGGCCGCTCCGGCACCGGCTCCGGCCGACGACGAAGACACGGCGCTGTCGCCCACCAACCTCAAGTTCAGCGATCCGGCCAAGCCCGGCAAAATCAAACTGCGCGTCATGTGGGGTGACGTCACCATCACCGGGACCGACACGCCGGAGGTCACCATCGTCTCCAACATCAAGAACAAGAATGCCCCGGAAAAACGCGCCGACGGCCTGCGCCGCCTCGACGACGAGGTCACCTACACCGCGACTGAAAAGGACAATGTCATCACCATCGACCTGACGGGCGATAGTCCAGCCGCGGCGGCCTCCGGCGCCACCCTCGCCATCACCACGCCGCACACCACCTCGGTCGTCGTTGAGAATTCACTCGGCGGCAGCGTCGACGTGAAGAACCTCGTCGGCGACGTCGAGATCCGCAGCCTCAACGGCGAGGTGACGCTTGACCGGATCTCCGGCTCGGCGCTGGTCGAGACGATGAACGGCGAAATCCATGCCTCCTTCGTCAAGGTGGCCGAGGGCAGGCCGCTCTCCTTCACCTCGATGAACGGGGAGATCGACGTGCGCGTCCCGGCCGACACCAAGGCCAATGTGCGCCTCCGCACCCAGAACGGCGCCGTCTACACCGACTTTGACGAGAAGGCGCTCGTGACCAAGACCGAGGCCGCCCGCGGCCATATTTCGTCCCATGTTCGCGTGGTGACTTCAAACTCGACCGGCAAGTCCACCTCCGAGGTTGAGGCCGACTGGCATAACGACGTGAAGGAGGCCATCCGTGAGGCCGCGCAGGCCGGCGCCGAGGCCGCCCGCGAAGCGGCCCGGGCGGTCCACGAGGCCGCCCATGCGGCGCGGGAAGGCATCGCCGAAGCCAACGGCACGCCGATTCCGCCCATGCCGCCGATGCCGCACGTGATGCCCTCCCTGTCCGGCGGCAAGGTCGTGAGCGGCCCGCTCAACGGCGGCGGCCCGGAAATCCAGATCGCGACGATGAATGGCACCATCACGCTGCGCAAAACGCAGCCGTGAGGCCAAGCGGCGGCGGCTACGTGTTTGTCGAGGACCTTCGAAAATAGCCCGCGGCCAGCGCGGCTGACTCACTCCGTCTCGCTGAACGCACAGAGGGTGGTGACCGTCAGGCCGGCTTCCTTCAGCCGGCGCGACCCGCCCAGTTCGGGCAGATCGATGATCGCGACGATGCCGACGACTTCACCGTGCAGCGCGCGGAAGAGCTTCGTCGCCGCCAGCAGCGTGCCGCCCGTCGCAATCAGATCGTCCACGATGACCACGCGATCACCGGGCCGGCAGGCATCAGCATGCACTTCGATGGTGGCGGTGCCGTATTCCAGCGTGTAGCTCTGCGCCACGGTCTCGTAGGGCAGCTTGCCCTTCTTGCGCACGAGAATGAACGGCTTGCCGAGTTTGTAGGCGAGTACCCCGCCCAAGATGAATCCGCGGGCGTCCACCGCCGCCACGAGGTCCGCCCGGAGGGGCGCAGTGGCGGCGGCCAAGGCATCGACCGTGGATTGAAACGCCTCGGCATCCTGAAAGAGCGTGGTGACGTCGCGGAAGTTCACGCCCGGCTTGGGCCAGTCGCGAACGGTGCGGATCTTGGATTTGAGGGTGGTGGCGTCCATGTCAGTCCTTCGCGCGCAGGTACTGCACCGGCCAGGCGACGGCGGCGCCGAGCGTCCGGGCGGCATGCAGTGGCCAGTAAGCATCGCGCAAAAACTGGCGGGCAAGCAAGATCACATCCGCCCGGCCTTCCGCCACGATCTTCTCGGCCTGGTCCGGCTGCGTGATGAGCCCCACCGCGCCCGTGGCGAGACCCGCCTCGCGGCGCACCGCCTCCGCAAACGGCACCTGGAACCCCGGTCCCGACGGAATTTTTGCATGCGGCAGCGTGCCGCCCGAGGAGCAGTCGAGCAGGTCGACGCCGCGCGTCTTCAGAATTTTGGCGAGGGCGACCGTCTGCGGCAGATCCCAGCCGCCCGGCTCGGCCCAGTCCGTGGCGGAGACGCGCACCCACAGCGGCAGACGCTCCGGCCAGACGGCGCGCACAGCGCCGACGACCTCGGTAAGCAGCCGGATGCGGTTCTCGAACGGGCCGCCGTAGCGGTCCGTGCGGCGGTTGCTCAGCGGCGAGAGAAACTGGTGGAGCAGGTAGCCGTGCGCCGAATGGATCTCGACCATCTCGAAACCCGCGGCGAGGGCGCGCTGCGCCGCGGCGGCGAACGCCTGCACAATTCCGGCGATGCCGGCGGCGTCGAGTTCCACCGGCACCGGATGGTCTTCCGCGAACGGAAGCGCGCTCGGCGCCACCACGGGCCAGCCGCCCTGCGCCGGCGGCACGGGCCTGCCACCCTCCCACGGCCGCGCCGTGCCGGCCTTGCGCCCCGCATGCGCCAGCTGCACCGCGGGCACGGCGCCCTGCCCGCGGATGAACTTCGTCACCCGGGCCAGCGGCTCGATGTGCGCCTCCTGCCAGAGGCCGAGGTCCGCCGGCGAAATGCGGCCGCGCGCCTCGACGGCGGTGGCCTCGGCGATGACAACAGCCGCACCGCCGACGGCGCGCGAACCCAGATGCACCAGGTGCCAGTCGGTCGCGAAGCCGTCGGTGCACGAATACTGGCACATCGGCGACACCACGATGCGGTTGCGCAGCGTGATGCCGCGTTGCGTCAGCGGGGAAAAGAGCGCGGGCATGATCAACCGGATGTGACGGAACGGGCCTCCGGGCAAGCCTGCACGAGCCCCCGGCGCCATTCACCGGACTTTTTCACCAGATCTTGGCCCGCACGTCGGGCGCGCGCCACATTGGGTCCCCCTCCTTGATGCCGAAGGCGGCGTAGAACTCCGGCAGGTTCACCAGCGGGCCAAAGGCGCGGAACTGGCCGGGCGAGTGCCCGTCGCTCATCACCTGCCGGCGCAGGGCGTCGTCGCGGAACTTGGTGCGCCACAGTTGCGCAAAGGAGATGAAGAAACGCTGTTCCGCGGTGAAACCGTCGATCTTGGGCGGCGGGGGTTTGCCGGCCAGCGAGCGTTCGAACGCATCGTAGGCGACGGCCACGCCACCGAGGTCGGCGATGTTCTCGCTGAGGGTGAGCTGGCCGTTGATCATCAATCCCGGCAGCGCCTCAAAGTGGTTGAACTCATCCACCACTTTCTGCGCGCGGGCCTGGAACTGCGCGGCGTCGGCCTCCGTCCACCAGTCGGCGAGGTTGCCGTCGGCGTCGTACAGGCGGCCCCGGTCGTCAAAGCCATGCGTGATCTCGTGGCCGATCACCACGCCGATGCCGCCGTAGTTGACCGCGTCGTCGAGCGCGGGGTCGAAGAACGGCGGCTGGAGGATGCCGGCCAGAAACACGACCTGGTTGGCGGAGGACTGGAAGTACGCGTTCACCACCTGCGGCGGGAGCGTGAACTCGCCCTGGTTCACTTTTTGGCCGATCAGGTCGAGCTGGCGGCGCACTTCGAAGCGCCCGGCGCGATCGATGTTTTCAAAATAACTGTCCCGCCGGATGACGAGCGCGGTGTAGTCGCGCCACTGGAGGGGGAACCCGATCAGCGCCCGGAAACGCGCGAACTTGGCCAGCGCCTTGGCGCGGGTGGGCTCGCTCATCCAGTCGGCCTGCTCCAGGTGCCGCTTCATGGAGGCCTCGATGTTGGCCACCATGACGGCGAGCCGCGCCCGGACTTCGGGCGGGAAATAGCGGTCGACATAGAGCCGGCCGACCGCCTGCCCAATCTGCGCATCGAGCATGCGGGCCACCCGCTGCCAGCGCGGCTCCATCGCCGGCACGCCGTTCAGCACCGTGCCGTTGAAGCGAAAGCTTTCGTCGGCAGAGGCCGACGAAAGATACGGCGCGGCATCCGACAGGACGCGCCAGCGCAGGTAGACCTTCCAGTCCGCGAGCGGCTTCTCCTGCAGCATCCGGCCCACGGCCGCGAAGTACTCCGGCTGGCCCACGACGATCACCTTGGACTCCCCGGGATAGCCGATGGCTGCGAAATAGGTGTTGACCGGCAGGCCCGGGCTGGCGGCGGCCAGTTCCGCAACCGTCATCTTGTGGTAGTTGGCGAGGGGATCACGCAGTTGGATCGGCGTCTTCGAGACCTCGGCGAGTGCCTTTTCCAGCGTGTATGCCGTCGTCGCGTGCGCTTGTGCGAGCGCGGTCGGTTCGCCGGCGAGCGCAAACATTTTTGCCATGTGTTCGAGGTAGGCGGTGCGGTGTTTTTCGAAGCGTTCGTCAAAATAGTAGTCGCGCGACGGCAGCCCGAGGCCGCCCTGCGAGAGGTGGAGGATGTAGGTGTCGCTCTGCTTCTGGTCCGGTTGCACGCTCCGGCTGAAGAGCGGCGTGCTTGGCGGGGCATAGGCTCCGCTCGGGTTGTACGGCGGGGGGACGAGCCGGTGATGAAGCGCGGCAACCGCCCCGATCAAGTTGTCCACGGACGCGATGGCGTCGACGCGGGCGAGGTCGGCCTCGATCGGTTTCAGGCCGGCCGCCTCAATGGCGGTGGTGTCCATCGCCGTGGCATAAAAATCGCCGACCTTCTGCGGGAGCGAGCCGGGCTCGCCGGGCTGGGCGGCGGCCTCCTCCAGCACGCGTTGGATGAGGTAGCGGTTGCGCTGATCAAGTTGATTGAAACTGCCCCAGCTCGCCTTGTCGGCGGGAATCTCCGTGGTCTGGTACCAGTGGCCGGCGGCGTAGCGCGCAAAGTCGACGCGCGGATCGACGGCCAGATCCATGTGGGCAATGCTGAAGCGCGGCACGGGCGGCTCGGTGTCGGCGGCGGCCAAGGACGAAACGGCGGCCAGAAGAGCGCAGGCGGCAAGGCCCGGAACCCGGGAGAGAGCATGATTTCGCATGGCTCCTAGTTCCCCAACTTCCTTCCCGGCGCAAGGAAAAGTGGAAGCATGGCGCGGCCCCCACCCTGCCGGTTCCGATTGCTTGGAACCGGGAACCTGCAACTTCCGCCACACCGGCGGCTACGCCGGGCGCTTGAGCGTGAAGCGCTCCGTCGTGCGGCAGTACCAATCGCCGCTCATGCGGCCGATGACGTCCAGCTTGCCCGAGTCGATCCGCCCATCGGCGCCGAGCACCGCGTCGCTGACGTGCACGAGGTGGATGCGGCCGAAGACGACGTGCGCGGCCAGCGGGCCCTCGCCGATGTCGACGATCTGGTGCAGCGCGCACTCGAAGGCCACCGGCGCGGCGGCCACGCGCGGCGGGCGCACCTTGGTCGACGGCGTGGTCGCGATGTTGAACTTCTCGAACTCGCTTTCGCCGTAGGGCAGCGTGGCCGCCGAGGCGTTCATCGGCTCGGCCAGGGCGTACGGCACGACGTTCACCACGAACTCCGGCACCTGCCGGAGGTTGCGCACGGTGTCCTTCGGCTGGCCGTCGCGGTTGTTGACCGGCACGAACATGAGCGTCGGCGGGTTCGAGGTCACCCCTTGGAAGAAGCTGAACGGCGCGAGATTGGTGCGCCCGTCGGCGGAGATGGTGGAGACCCACGCGATCGGGCGCGGCGCGATGACGCTGGTCATCCAGCCGTAGACCACGCGGGTCGGTAGTTTGGTGAAATCGAGCAGCATGAGGCTATGAACGTGCCGCTGTTTCCCTCAGTGAGTCAATTCTTAGCCATACAGACTTATCCAGTAGGACCATGATCTTCCCCACAAGCATGCAAACCGTTTCGTGAATGATGTAGGAGCCTGCTTGCAGGCGATTGTGCTCTGCCATCGCGAGCAAGCTCGCTCCTACAACTTCAAGGAATCAGCTTGAGCAAATCCGGCGAAACCATGGCAAGTTCCGGCCACAGTTTCGTGCGGACTGCAAGCCACGTCAGCACCGTGTTGATGGCTGAGGTCATCTCAGTGTGTCCGACCTTGTGGTCGAGGTTTCCGTTATCGGGATGGGCAACTGCACGATTACCCAAGTAGAGAACCGCAAGAAGGCAACGCTGGGCTTCAGTCGCGAGAGTTTCCACCTCTGGTTTGCCTCTACAACAACACGTGAGCAGTTCGGCCAACCGATTCGGACCATCGCTGATCGCTTTGTTACCGAAGTAACACTTCACATCGAGAATGCCGCAGATAGCGCGCACGGTAATCGCGCAGCCATCGAGAACAGCACGGTACGTGGCGCCGTTGTCGAGTTTGGGTTCCTTCGTTTCATCGCACCACGTGCGCCAAGCCTGAAGGATGGTCAGGCGGTGCTCCCAATCTTTCTTCCTGAGTGCCGTCCTAGGCATGGTAGTAGCTACAAGGCTTGGATGATACCGCCAGTGTTTCCAGCAATTCGAGACCCTCGCCAGCTGTCGGCATTGGTTCACTCACCTGCTCCGGATACTCATCGTAGATCCGCCCGTCGAGCGTACGGCCGTGTTTCTTCTTCCTCACGCCGCCCCATTGCTTGAAGAAAAACGGCACTTGGGCGCCGCGACACAGGGCGCGAACGGATCGCACCCACGCCGCATCCAGCGGACGTGCACCGGGTCCACTTTCGCCGCCCACAATCACCCAGTGGATTTCCCGCAGGCTGAACACGCCGAGGTCTTCCAACAGCGGCTCAATGGAAAGAAACGCCACTTGCGGCCGGGCCGCGCGCAGATGATCGATCCGCGGCAGGCCGTGCTGGCGGTTCTCGACACTGACGCCCCACCAGATGTGCGGAGCTTGGGCTGCCGCACGCAGTTTTCCGCACAGAAGATCGCGCATCCGCTCGGCCCGCTTGGTGAGCACCTGGTAGGTATGCCAGTTGGCGGCCAGCATCACCCGGCAGACCTTCTCGATATAATCATCAGGAACTCCCTCGTGAAAAAGATCGCTCATCGAGTTCACGAAGATCTTGCGCGGGTTGCTCCAGCGGATGGGATCGCCAAGCTTCTCCGGCACCAGCCGCAGATCGAAGCCGAACTCGAAGGGATGCCCTTTCACGCCCCGGAAGCGTTCCGCGAAGGTCTCGGCATAGCAGTGTTTGCAGCCCGGACTGACCTTGGTGCAGCCGCGCACGGGATTCCACGTCGCGTCGGTCCACTCAATCTTGGAGTTCACGCTCATGGGATTAGCACGTTGGTGGAAGCGATTCTCACTCGCGAGCGAAAGTTTTCATCCATCACCGTCCCGTGCAGCCATGGCTCGGAACGCGGATCGCGGCGTGGCGCCTACTTCGGGCCGGGGCCGGAGGCGCGGCCCGTTTCCACGGCTACCTTGAGGCCGGCGAGATTCCGGCGGTACGTCCGCCCGAGCATCGACCGCAGCATGAATCCCATATAGCGCACCAAGGGATTCATCCCGAAGTCCACCGTGTCGAACCATTGGACCAGCGTCGACCCGCCGCCGGCCGGCTCGATCTCGATGTTGCCGCGCACCACCATCGTGCGGTGCTGCATGCGCAGGGTGTAGCGGATGTACCGGCCCGGTGCCGCATCGGTGATGGTGAGGGAGCCGCTGCCCATTTTCTTCGCCGTCCAGCTCATCGAGGCGCCCCGGCCGGAATCGGCGCCGGAATAGGTGTACATCAGCGAGGGGTCTTCCTGCTGGTTCCAGACGGTCCAGTCGGGCCACGTCTTGAGGCTGGCGATCCACGGGAAGACCGCGTCCGCGGATTTGTCGATGCCGATCGCGCGCTCGACGGTGATTTCGCGCGGCAGCAGCCAGCCCACCGCCAGCAGCACGACCAGCAATCCGAGTACGAGACAGAGAATCGTCGCGAGCATGCGCGGAGAATAGTGCGCCGCCGGGCGTTTTCCAAGCCTCCGCTGGCCTCCCCGGGGTGGCCGGCGCCCGCAGACCGCGGTTGCACCGCGGCGATTCGCAGGCAGACTCCAGCCATGCTGCGCCGCCTCCTGCCTGTTCTCCTGTTCCTTGCCGCCTGCTCCCGGCTCGCGGCCGACGAGGATTCGCTCGCGCCCGGACTCTACGCCGAGTTCACCACGCCGCGCGGCCTGATCGTCGCTGAGCTGTTCTACCAGCAGGTGCCGCTCACCGTCGCGAGCTTCACGGGCCTCGCCGAGGGCACGCTCGGACCCGCGCCACGCAAGCCGTTCTTCAACCACCTCACCTTTCATCGCGTGGTGCCCGACTTCGTCGTGCAGGGCGGCGACCCGCTCGGCACCGGCGAGGGCGGGCCGGGTTATGCCTTCCCCGACGAGTTCGCGCCGGGCCTGCACCATGACGCGCCCGGCGTGCTCTCCATGGCCAACGACGGTCCGGACACCAACGGTTCGCAGTTCTTTTTCACCCTGCGCGAGGCGAACCGCCTTAACTATCTCCACACCGTCTTCGGCCGCGTCGTGCGCGGGCTCGACGTGCTGCCGTTGATCAAGCCGGGCGACCCGATGCTGGTGATGATCCAGCGGGTCGGCCCGTCCGCGCAGGCGTTCCGCGCCGATGACAAGGCGTTCGCCTCCCTGCTCGCCAAGTCGCGAACGTACGCCGGCCAGCCCGAACCCGGACCCAAGGCGCATTTTGATGATCCCAACGGATTGCTGCCCGCCGAGCCGCCGCGCGCGAAATATTTCAACTACCAGCTCGCCAACTTTGAGCGCGCCACCGGCATCCGCATCGCCGCCCGCGTCTATCGCGCGTTCCAACCGGAGCAGGCGGGGCAGACCATCAACGATCTCCGCGGGCGGCTGGCGCGCGAACTCGGGGTCGAGAAGCGCGGCGCGCTCGCCCTCTATTTCGCCGACTCTGACACGTGGTCGCTCTGGATTGGCGACGCGCAGGTGCCGGCCTTCAACCCCCAGGGGCTCCAACTGCACGCCCGCAAGCAGGAGTTCATCGCCGCCGCCCGCCGCCGCGCCGCCGACGCCCAGGCCGACGTCCAGAAAATCTACGGCCCGGACCAGCCGCTGACCGACGGCCAGAAGCTCAAGCTGCTCACCGACGAGGTGCTGGACGGTCTGATTTTCCTCTTCGAGCCGACGTCCTCCCCGGCCAAGGCCGGTCGCGCGGGCGCTACGCCGATCCGCCCCGCCGCCGGTTGAGGTGCGCCAATATCCGCCTTCGCCAGGGCTACGGCGCGATCAGGTTCATGAGCGAACGGTGGGAAACCGGCCTGCGTCGGCTTAATGTCGACGGCGGTTGAGGTGCGCCAACAGGAGCGTGAAAAAGCAGAGCACGAGGTTCTGCAACGGGAGCTGCAGCGGCGTGGGCAGCGCGTAGATGATGGCCACCGCCGGCACCCACACGCCGAGGCTGGCGATCAGCGTGGGCAGCACGGTGCGCCCGTACCAGCCGGGCGTGCGGAAATCCGCCGCGACCGTCCGGGTGGAGAATCGGACGGCGCACCACTGGTACGCCAGCACCGTCACCGGCACGGAGAACGCCGGACAATAGACGAACTGATCGAGGCAGGCCTTCGTCGCGATCGTGAGGGCGTCGTGGCCCGTGCCCACGACATACGCCTGAACGCGGTAGAAGATTTCGATCTCCAGGCCCTTGTACGCCCAGAACGAGGTGAGAAACACCCCCTCGCTCCAGCGGTGGTGGACCCGGGTCGCGGGATTACTCCGCAGGTAGAGGAATGGCAGCACTCCGCCAAACAGCCCCGTGGAAAGGATGCCGAAGATGAACCCGGTGCGGGCGCGGAAGGCCATCAGCCGTTCGAACGCCGCATGCGTCGGCGCGTGATGATAGTAGGCGAGGACGATGACCAGCGCCGCGATCTGCAGTACGAGGCCCGGGCCGAGATTGGCGCGGGCGCCGCGCAGGCCGGCCTTCCAGGGTGGTTCGCGGGTGGTGGAGTCTGCGAACATAAAACCTGCGAGGTTCCCATGGGGGAACGTGCCGGGCCAGAATCTGCCTTGTCATCGCGAGTCCGGCGCAGCCGGACGTGGCGATCCAGCCCCTCGACAGGGCTCGGGGCCCTGACCCTTCGACCTTGCTCAGGGTCATCCTGAGCCTGTCGATGGATGAGCTTGTCGAACGGGCTAGATGGATTGCTTCGTCACCCGCATTCGCGGGCTCCTCGCAATGACAAATTAGGACACTACCGAAAATACGCATACCACGCCGCTCACTTCCGCCAACCGCCCCAGCGAAATGTCAACTAATAGTTGACATGTTATCATCGCCCATGCCGTCAGACCAAGGAGCCTACGCCTCGCCGAGGTTCCGGCGCAGGATGGCCTGCAGCACGCGCTGCATCGGCTCCGCCCGGTGGAGGGCGCTGCTCCGTCAGCGCCGCTCGGGCATTTGGCGGCGATAGCGCGCCGCCCTCCAAGTTCTGACGGTTTCTGGATAACCTCTAGTCATAATTGCGCGGGACGCTTTAGTCCGGCGCACCCACCCCACCCGCTGCCGGCGCTACCTTGGTTTCGCGGATGGTGATCAGCAACATGGAGAACGCCTCGGTGGCGAGCACGGCATGCGGCAGGCCCGGCGGCATGTGCAGCAGGTCGCCGGCGCGCAGCGGCGTTTTTTTGCCGGCCAGCGAGAATTCGCAGGCCCCGCTGAGAATCTGCACCAGCGCCCGCGCCGGGGTGGCGTGCTCGGTGATCTGCTGGCCAGCGGCATAGGTGAACAGCGACACGCGCACGCCGCCCTGATCATGCAGGGCGCGGCTGACGATGCCGGTGTCGGAAAACTGCGTGGCCTCGGCGAGGTGAATGACGCCCGCTTGCGTGGGATCGAAAAGCGTGGATTTGGACATGGGAGAGGAATCTGACACGAGGTTCAGCCTGCCGGGACGGCGGGCTCCATCAATTTAATTGGCCGAGGCTATCACAGTGCGGGTGGCCTCGGCGAGATCGCCTTCGAGGCCGGAGCACCACCCTACCAGTGACCCCGCCGCCCGTCCTTGATCCAAGTCAAGCCGCCGCCGAGCCAATTAAACATCGAGAGGACTGACCCCTTCAATCACTTAAACGCTTCCATTTGTCCGCCGCGCTTTCGCCATCCACAGAAACTCCCTCGATAAACTTCTCCACCATACGCTTCTCCGACTCCGAAAGGATAATTCTCAGTTTGAAGTACGGCCCGTAATCCGCTCCAAAGAACTCGCTATCCGACTCTCCTTTTGTGGCTATCTCCTTTCCCGCGAGCGACGCTAACAGAGATTTCTTCCACCTGCTTCCCAGAGAACCCACTTTAATATACGACCATTTAAAATCGACACTTATGCTAGCCCGAAGCCAAACCACGTCGCCAGATCTCGATACCAGGTAGATTCCCGACAGTATCCGTGCCTCGCTTCCCACACGAAATGCGGGGGTGACAAAGCCCCAACTATCCGGTCTTTTGAGCCCCGCTGGCACACGGTCCGGACTTGAGACCACAAACGGTAAATAGAGCTCACAGTCGAGATCTTCTGTGCCCGTGTAAAATCTCGGCATAACGGTCCATATCGGTATCACCAAAATCATGCTTCCTTTCGATCGAATAGATTGCGGAAGTATTTCAACGGGCAAACCGCATGGCATTGGAATCTCACTGGAGCGCGAACAGCCGCTCATACCCGTGCAAATCGCGCACACAATCAGAACAGCTACGCGAGTGTGTTTCATATTACGGAAGCCAATTAAACGGATTTAAGCTGAAGGAGCCGAATGGAGTCAGTCCGCTGGTCTTTTTGTCATCGTGCCCGCCTTGAATAAAGGCCTCACGGGATCTTCAGCTCCACGCCCAGCGGCAGCACGTCGGGGCTGCGGAGTTGGTCGCGGTTGGCGTCGTAGATGTCCTGCCAGCGCGCGGCCGTGCCGTAATACCGGCTGCTGATTTTAATCAGCGTGTCGCCCGAGGCCACGCGATACGTGCGCGGCGCGGGTGGCGGGGCGGCCGGAGCCGGTGCGGCAGGCGCGGGCGCGGCCATGGTGACCGGAGCCGGTCGCGTGGGTTGCGACGTCGCCGCCGCGGGTGCGGTGCCAGCCATGGCCAGCGCGGTTCTCAGGCGCGCGTTCTCGGCGGCGGCCTTGTTCGCGGCATCGCGCGCCGCGGCCAGCTCGCCGGCGGACAGCTCGATCTGTTTCTTGAGCTGCTCGTTCTCCTGCTGGGAGAGCGCAAAGCTGCGCACCGCCATGTCGACCTTCTCCTCGGACCGGGCGAGTTCCTCCTTCAGGCGGGCGACCTCGTCGGCCAAACTGGCGGCGACCGAAACGGTGGTCGTGGTCGTCGCGGCCGCGGCCTGGGCGAGACGGGTGGTGAGTGAAGCGTGCTCGGACTGCAGGTCCGCGTTTTCCCGTTGCAAGCGCGCGATCGTGGCCTGCGCCTCCTCGAGCTGGCGGGTGCTCTGCTCCTTGCGAGCGGCCCGACTCAGGCGATCGCGTTCCTTAATGGCCGCCTGAAGGTTGTCGTTGAGTTCGGCATTGTTGTTCTTGAGCACGAGCAGTTCCTTGCGGGCGTCCTCGAACCGCCTCGTGACCGCCCTCAGGCGTTGCGCTGCGTCGCCCCGGTCGGCGAGCTGGTGGTTGAGCGCCGCGTTCTCATCGGTCAGTTGCTTCACGGAGGCGGCCAGCTTGTCGCGTTCCTGCTGCAACGCCTTGCCGGCGGCTTTCACACTGTCCGCCTCCTTCCATGCCGACGCGACTTCCTCGCTGAGTTTCGTTTTGTCCGCGTTGAGGGTGACGAGTTCCTTTTCCAGCGCAGCGATGCGATCCCCGGCCGGCGGGGAAGCCGCCGGTGCCGCGGGTGAGGTGGCACTCACGGCGGGAGAGGCCGGGGCGGACGGCCGCAGGGCAATGACGGTGGGAGTGGCGGTGCGCCGCTCGTTCAGCCGGATTTTTGCGGCCTTGAGCTGGTCGGCGGACATTTCGCCCGTGAGCACGCCGAGCGCCTTGCCGGTGGTGCCGTTCTCGGCCGCCAGGCTGAGCCAGACGTAGGCCTCGACGGGATCCTTCGGGACCACCCGGCCCTCGGCATAAAGGAGACCAAGGTTGTACTGGGCGACGGCGTTGCCCTTCTCCGCCTTGGCGCGAACGGGGGCGATGTCGGCTTCGGTCGCACGGAGGACGGAAGCCAGGACGAGCAAGACAAACACCAGCGCGCCGGGCAGGGCGCGAACAAGCAGGCGCGGTTTCATGGGGAAAGCTGGTAAGCCGGCCGCCATGCTGCGATTTTTCGCAAGTGTGGCAATAGAGGAGCGGCGCGACCGGCAGAGGAAAACACCCCTAGCAGACAGCCCCGGTTCCTGGGCTTCAGACCAGGAGGTGCGCTCCGTGCGTCATCGAGTGACTGATGCCTGCCTCCTCATGGTCTACCGCGCCCAGTCTTTCGCGCGCTCCACGGCCCGCCGCCACCCGGCGTGGAGACGGCGCATCGCGGCCGCGGCCGCCCGGGATCGGAAGGTTCGTTCCGCCTGCCACAACGCGGCGATCTCGTCGCGGTTCTTCCAGAAGCCGACCGCCAGACCCGCGAGGTAGGCGGCGCCCAGCGCGGTTGTTTCGGTCGTGCGCGGCCGCACCACCGGCACGCGCAGCAGGTCGGCCTGGAACTGCATGAGTCCGTTGTTGACCGCCGCGCCGCCGTCGACCCGGAGTTCGCGGAGCCGGAGCCGCGCGTCGGCCTCCATCGCGGCGAGGAGGTCGGCCGTCTGGAAGGCGATGCTTTCGAGCGCGGCGCGGGCGAGATGCGCGGCGTTGCAGCCGCGCGTGAGGCCGACGATGACGCCGCGTGCGGCGGAATCCCAGTGCGGCGCGCCGAGCCCGGTGAAGGCCGGCACGAAGTAGACGCCGCCGCTGTCCGGCACCCGGGCGGCGAGCGTCTCGACGTCGGCGGAGCGGGCGATGAGCCCGAGGCCGTCGCGCAGCCATTGCACGGCCGCGCCGCCGATGAAGACGCTGCCCTCGAGCGCGTACTCGAGGCGGCCACCGAGCTTCCACGCGATGGTCGTGAGCAGATGGTGGCGCGACGCGACCGGCCGGACGCCGGTGTGCAGGAGCAGGAAGCAGCCCGTGCCATAGGTGTTCTTGGCCATGCCGGGGCGGAAGCAGGCCTGGCCGAACAGCGCCGCCTGCTGGTCGCCCGCCACGCCGGCGATGGGCACGCCGCGCAACGCGGGCAGCGTGGTGACCTCGCCGTAGACCTCGCTGCTCGCGCGCACCTCCGGGAGAACTTCGCGCGGAATCCGCAGGACGCGGAGCAACTCATCGTCCCAGTCGCCGGTGCGGAGGTTGAGCAGCAGGGTGCGCGAGGCGTTGGAAACGTCGGTGGCGTGCACGCGGCCGCCGGTGAGCTGCCAGAGGAGCCAGGTGTCGACCGTGCCGAAGGCCAGCTCGCCGCGCTCCGCGCGCTTCCGTACGCCCGGCACGCGGTCGAGCAGCCAGGCGAGCTTCGTGCCGCTGAAGTACGGATCGAGCACCAGGCCGGTCCGGCGGCGAACGAGCGGCTCCAGGCCGCGGGACTTGAGCTGGCGGCAGGCGGCGGCGGTGCGACGGTCCTGCCACACAATGGCCGGCGCGACGGGCCGGCCGGTGCGGCGCTCCCAGAGCAGCGTGGTTTCGCGCTGGTTGGTGACGCCGATGGCGGCGAGGTCGGCGCCGGTGAGATTGGCCTCAGCCACGGCGGCCAGCGCCACGCGGCGGGTGCTTTCCCACAGGTCGGCGGGGTTGTGCTCGACCCAGCCGGGCCGCGGATAGAACTGCGGAAACTCCTGCTGGACAATCGCCCGGGCCAGACCGCGCCGATCGAAGACCATGGCGCGCGACGACGTCGTGCCTTGGTCGAGGGCGAGCACGCAACAGGGCATGGCTGAAGTTAGGCGCATCGGGTCGCCGCGGGCAAGCGCCGGCGTACACGAGGAAACCGGCGGCGCCACCGGAGCGTCATTTGTCAAACTGGTAAGCCAGCTTAGTTTCTTTTCCCATGCCTTCCATCACTTCCAATCACGAACCGGGACTGGGGTTTCTCCTGAACGATCTGGGGCGTCTGCTGCGACGCGAGTACGACCGGCGGGTGCAGCAGGAGGGGCTCGGCCTGACCCGCGCCCAATGGCTCATTCTCCGGCAGGTCTCGGAGCACGAGGGCTGCCTGCAACGCGAGCTGGCCGAGGCCCTGCGGATCGAGGCCTCCACAGTCGGCCGCCACGTCGAGCGGCTGGTGGCGGCAGGCTGGCTGGAACGCCGGGACGACGTTTGGGATGGGCGCGCCTACCGGCTGCACCTCCAGCCGAAGGCGTGGAATACGCTGGCGCGGCTGAAACGGTTAACGGTAGAATTGCGTGATGAATATTTCGCCGGCATTCCCCCGGAACGCCGCGAGGCATTGATTGATGATCTGCAGATCATCAAACGCAACGTCCTCGCCAGCCGGGTCCGGACCGGAAGCTGGCCTCCCGATCATGCCATCCATCACGCAAATTTACCCACCGGCTGACCGGTCGTACACCGTTCGCACCACAGGCCTGATCGCGCTGGCCGCCGTGCTGCTGGCCGCCGGATGCGGCCGCGCTCGATCCTCCGCCGGTCAGGGGGCGCCCGCCATACCGGTGCAGATCGGGCGCGCCGTGCTCCAGACGCTGCCCATCACGCAAAGCGCCATCGGCACCGTGCAGACCCTGCGCACGGTCACGATCAAATCGCAGGTGGACGGCGTGATTGCCCAGATTCATTTTCGCGAGGGCGAGGAGGTGCAGGCGGGGGATCTGCTCGTCACCCTCGACCGCCGGCCCTTTGAAAACAACCTGCGCAGCGCGCGCGCCGATCTCGCCAACGCCCGCGCCCAAGCCGAGCTTGCCGGGGTCGAGGCCGCGCGCTACCAGCAGCTCGACCAGCAGCAGGCCATCTCCAAGGAACAGCTTTCGCAGCTCCTCACGGACGTGGAAACCACGAAGGCGCAGGTGCAGGCCAAGGAGGCCGCCGTGGCCAATGCCGAGCTCCAGCTCAGCTATACGGAGATCCGCGCCCCCATCGCCGGCCGCACCGGCCAGCTCAACCTCCACGAGGGCGCGCTCGTCAAGGCCAACGATGCCGGCTTCCCCCTCGTCACCATCAACCAGCTGGCGCCCATCGCGGTCGCCTACGCCGTGCCCGAGGCCTCGCTGGCGAGCTTGCGCACCGTGCTGGCGGCAGGTGCGGTGACCGTCACCGCGAGCCCGCATGATGGGGTGGGAAAGTCGGTCGAAGGCCGGCTCGATTTCATCGACAACGCGGTGGATCCCACCACCGGCACGATTTTGCTCAAGGCCGTCTTCGCCAATGCCGACCGCGCCCTCTGGCCCGGCCAGTTCGTCGACATCGTCACGCGGCTGGGCGAGGAGGCCGGCACCGTGCTCGTGCCGGCGGCGGCCGTGCAGACCGGCCAGCGCGGCAGCCAGGTCTTTGTCGTAAAGCCGGACCGCACCGTCGAGCTGCGCGAGGTGCAGATCGGCCCCTCGGCCAGCGGTCTCACCGTGATCCGCTCCGGCGTGCAGGCGGGCGAAACCGTGGTGACCGACGGCCAGTTGCGCCTCGTGCCCGGCGCGCGGGTCGAACCCAAGCTGCTGGCGGTGCCAGGCGAGGGTGTGGCCGCCGCAACGGAGGCGGACCCATCGAAAACCGGCTCCTGACCGCGCCCGGCCATGAACCTTCCCGAGCTCTGCATCCGCCGGCCGGTCATGACCACGCTGCTGAGCGCGGCGTTGTGCGTGTTTGGCGCGATGGCCTACCGGCTGCTGCCGGTGAGCGACCTGCCCAACGTCGATTTTCCGACCATCGTGGTCAGCGCCGCCCTGCCCGGCGCGACGCCAGAGACGATGGCCTCCGCCGTCGCCACGGTGCTGGAGCAGCAGTTCTCGACGATTGCGGGCATCGATTCGATGACCTCGAGCAGCACGCTCGGCAACACGCAGATCACCCTGCAGTTCACGCTGGAACGCAACATTGACGCCGCGGCGCAGGACGTGCAGTCCGCCATCGCCGCCGTGCAGCGCCGCCTGCCGAACGAGATGCCGGCGCCGCCCTCCTTCCGCAAGACGAACCCGGCCGACCAGCCCGTGCTCTTCCTCGCGTTGAGTTCGCCCACCCTGCCGCTGTCGGCCGTGGACGAATACGCCGAGACGATGCTCTCGCAGCGCATCTCCATGGTGGACGGCGTGTCGCAGGTGCAGGTTTACGGTGCGCAAAAATACGCGCTGCGCGTGCGGCTCGACCCGCACCTGCTGGCCAGCCGCGGCGTCTCGCTTAGCGACGTGCAGACGGCGCTCGACGCGCACAACGTCAACCTGCCGACCGGCCAACTCGACGGGCCGCACCAAGCCCTGATGGTGGTGGCCAACGGCCAGCTGGCCGATGTGAACGCATTCGGCAAAATTGTCGTCGCCTATCGCAATGGGGCGCCCGTCCGGGTGAGCGAACTTGCGGAGGTGATCGATAGTGTGCAGGACCGGCGGGTGGCGAGCTGGTACTACCAGGACGGCCGGGGTGCCCGCGCCATCGTGCTCGCCATCCAGAAGCAGCCCGGCACCAATACCGTCGAGGTGGTGGATCGGGTGCGCGCGCTCCTCCCCGCCTTTCAGAAACAGCTGCCCGAGTCGGTGTACCTCGACGTGCTGCGCGACCAGTCGGCGGCGGTGCGTGAATCGGTCGCCGACGTGCGGCTTACGCTCATCCTGGCCATCGCGCTCGTGATCATGGTGATCTTTCTTTTCCTGCGCACCGTGCCGGCGACGGTCATTCCCGGCGTCGCCATTCCCATGGCGCTGCTCGGCACCTTTGTGGTGATGTTTTTCTGCGGCTACACGCTCGACAACCTCTCGCTGCTCGCGCTCACGCTCTCGGTCGGCTTCGTGGTGGATGACGCCATCGTCATGCTCGAGAACATTGTGCGCCACATCGAGCGGGGGCTGCCGGTGCGGGAGGCGGCGTTCAAGGGGTCGGGCGAGATCGGCTTCACCATCCTGTCGATGACGCTGTCGCTCGTCGCGGTGTTCCTCCCGGTGCTGTTCATGGGCGGCATCCTCGGCCGGCTGCTGCACGAGTTCGCGGTGACGATCACCGCGGCCATCCTCGTGTCGGGCCTCGTATCGCTCACGCTTACGCCGATGCTGTGCAGCCGTTTTCTGCAGCCGCACCGGGCGGCGGACGGAACCGAGTTGCACGGGCGGCTGTACCAGACCTCGGAACGCGCGTTTAACGCCATGCGGTCGGCTTACGAGCGCTCGCTGCGCTTCTGCCTGCATCACCGCCTGGCCACGGTCGGCGTGGCCGGGCTCATGGTAGTGCTGACTGTGATCGTGGCGCGCGTGCTGCCACAGGGTTTCATCCCAACCGACGACACGGGGCTCATCAGCGTCTATACCGAGGCCGCCCAAGACATCTCCTTCGATGAGATGGTGCGGCACCAGCAGGCGGCCGCGGCCATTCTGGCGAAGAATCCTGCCGTCGATGCCTTCATGTCGGCCATCGGCGCCGGCGGCGGCAGCTCCACGCTCAACTATGGCCGCATGATCGTGCGCCTGAAGCCCCGCGGCCAGCGTGCGCCGGCACCGCTGGTGGTGCAGCAGCTCCGCCAGCAGCTTTCCGTCATTCCCGGCCTGCAGGTGTATCCGCAGCAACCGCCGACCATCCGCATCGGCGGCCAGCAGACGAAGGCGTTGTATCAGTTCTCGCTGTTCGGCTCGGACCTCGCCGAACTCTACCGCGTGGCGCGCGACGTGGAGGCGAAATTCCATACGCTGCCGCAGCTCGTGGACGTGAACACCGATCTCCAGATCACGAGTCCGCAGGTGCGGGTGGACATCCAGCGCGACCGGGCGGCCACGCTCGGCATCACGCCCCAGCAGATCGAGGACGCCCTCTACAGCGCGTTCGGCACCCGCCAGGTCTCGACCATCTACACGCCGACCAACCAATACTATGTGATCATGGAGATGGCGCCGCAGTTCCAGCGCGAATCTTCGGCGCTTTCGCTCATCTACCTGCCCGCGCGCAACGGCCGGCTCGTGCCGCTCGACACGGTGGCGGTGCTGCGGCCCGACGTGGGTCCGCTCTCCGTCAACCACCTCGGCCAAGTGCCGGCGGTCACGCTCTCCTTCAACCTCCGGCCCGGCGTGTCGCTCAGCGAAGCGACCACGGCCATCAACGAAATCGCCCGCCGCGACCTCCCGCCGACGATCAGCTACAGCTTTGTGGGCGCGGCGCAGGCCTTCGGGTCGTCCACGCGGGGCCTCTGGCTGCTGCTCGTGATGGCGGTGCTCGTGATCTACATCGTGCTCGGCATCCTCTACGAGGATTTCATCCATCCGCTCACCATTCTTTCGGGTCTGCCGGCGGCGAGCTTTGGCGCGCTGTTCACCCTCTGGGCGTTCCGGCAGGAACTCAACATCATGGGCTACGTGGGCATCATCCTGCTCGTCGGCATCGTCAAGAAAAACGCCATCATGATGATCGACTTTGCCCTGGCCGCGCGTGCGAAGGGCGAAACGTCGGCGGAAAAGGCGATCTCCGAAGCCTGCCTGGTGCGCTTCCGTCCGATCATGATGACCTCGTTTGCGGCGCTGGCCAGTGCCATCCCCATTGCCTTGGGACTCGGCGCCGGCGCCGAGTCGCGCCGTCCGCTCGGGCTCGCGGTGGTTGGCGGTCTGGTGGTCTCGCAGATGCTGACGCTCTACATCACGCCGGTCATCTACATCTACATGGAGCGTTTCACGGTCTGGCTGCGCGGGCACCAAGCGCAACCCGCCGCGGTAGTGGCTGGCGGCAGCGAAGTTGCGGCAAAGTAAACGCGGCTGGCGGGGCCTGGCTACACTGGACCATGCGCCCTAGGGGTTGGATGAAACCTTGTGAGGGGCATCGTGTCTCCCCTTGAGCCGACTATCAGCTATGAACCCACACCCTACCCTTGCCTTCGCGGGATCGGCGCCGTTGCCCGCGCGGTTGCAAATCCGTCGACGCGGGACGGTCGGGTTGCTGCCGTCGCGTTTCGTCCCTGCGTCCTTTAGCAACCCATTGCTCAGGGCCATCGCCCCGGCCTCTCTGTGCGCTGGACCCTCACGCCCGTTGCCCCAGACGACCCCGGGATGCGTCCCACCGCGATTTTTCTCCCCCCGCGGACGGATGTTGCCCTCGCTCACCGAAAAGCGACAATCACCGCCGCCGTTCAAAACACTGACCCCGTGGTCCTCCTGAGCCGGTTGTCGAAAAAGCGAACCCGGACCGACCGCCCCGCGACCTATGAAACACCAATGGAAACCGCTCTTCCTCCTCGCGCTGGCCGCTGCGTTCTTCGCCGGTTGCCGGACCACCCCGGGGTCCGCTGAACCGTTCGACACCACCAAGTACACCATCGAAAGCACGGACAAATTCGTGCTGCTCGACCAGGCTGCCCAAGGGTCCGTCACGTGCACCGGCCTGCAGGAGCGCATCCTGCCCGACGGCCGCCTTGAAGTCGTGGCCAACGTGAAGAATCGCGAGAAGCGCCGCCTCCAGGTTCAGATCAACTGCGTGTTCAAGGACGAGCAGGGCGCCTCCACAGGCGATGAAACGGCGGTCCGGAGTCTTACCCTCGCGGAGAATGTCACCGAGGCGGTCAAGTTTACCTCGGCGAACAACCTGGCCCGCAAATACACCATCCAAGTCCGCGAGACGCGCTGAGCCGTACGATCGCGGTCTGAAGCCGCTCCAGCAGTCTGGTACAGCACGTTATACATAACGCGCCGTGGCGATCGGCATCTGGACCGGACTCGCCGCGGGGCTCGCCTGCGCCGCGGTGCTGCTAACGGTGCGCCTGACCCGGGCGACGTCGTCGCGCCCAGCGGCCGGCGCCGGGTGATGAACGCCGCCGGTGGTGACTATCGCTTGAGCGCGACGGCCTTCTGGACCACGGCCAGGGCGTGCGAGCCGGGCGTGTGCGGATCAACGCCCAGACCCACCATTACCTTGAACGGGATCTGGGCTCCCCGATCAACCGGGGTGACCCGGGCGGTGATCTCCACCTCGCCGCTCCCCCTTTCCACCACCTGCTTGTTGATCGATCGAAAGGTGGCGGCATTGGTGACGTTGAAGGCCACGATGACCATGGCCTGGGGCAGACTGCGCAGGGTGTATTTCACCTTCACCGTTACGTCGGTTTCCTGACCCGGAATCAAGGGTTCGGGGGTGATGGATTCGATCTGGACCGTATCTCCCGATGCATTCGCCGCCGGGAAAGTGTAGAACATGGGAAACTGGCCCATGTATCCGTATGACTCCACCCGACCGTCTAGGAGGCGCACATAATACGGCCGGGTCGTCCAAGCATATCCGGATTGGGTTTGAATGGTGTAATTCAAATATTCGTAGACACCTTGGGCGCTGACGCTATCCGGGCTCCCCATGACGTGGATGGCTTCTTCCTTGGTCATCCCCAGACGCAGTGCGTTGGTATCCTGGGTTGCACAACTGGCGAGCAGTCCGGCAATCACCGCGGTTAGCAGAATGATTCTTAGTTTCATGGATCGCAAAAAGATCGTTCCGCTTGATCGCCATGGACGCCGAGACCGGTCGTGCGGTCGCGATATTCGATGGAAGCGGAGGTGGTCATGGGGTTAAGGCTGCTGGTCTCGGACATCCGACGCCCAGTTGGATCGGAAATGCGAATACGCCTCGTCGCATAATGTCCTGCAAAGAAACTGTCGAGTCGTGAAAAGCCTCAGCCGGGTGTAATCCTATGGCTGGCTGATTTGGCTTCCATGCACCTTGCCATCGCGGGCGGTCCCCCGATGGCCGGCCCATGGTCCGTCCGGGAACAACCTTCACGGGTTGCACCTCCTACAATCGCCATTAGGCTCCTCGCCATGAAGTATCCGGCCCTGCTTCGCGCCGTACCCACCTGCCTGCTCTGCCTGGCCCTACTGACCGCCGCCCACGCCAAGCCCGTCCGCAACGGGGCGGTCGAGGCCGAGCTGGTGCCGGCCGTGACCAGCGTGCAGCCGGGCCACGCGTTCGACGTCGCCCTGCGCCTCGCGCACGACCCGCACTGGCACACCTACTGGATCAACTCGGGCACCGGCTATCCTACGTCGATCAAATGGACGCTGCCGCCCGGCTGGCAGGCCGGTGACATCCAGTGGCCCGTGCCGCACGTGCTGACGGATGCCCACGGCACCATCACGGGCAACGGTTACGACGGCGAGGTGTTCCTCTTTGTCACGCTCACCCCGCCGGCCGATCTGTCGCCTGGCCTGAGCGTCACGCTCAAGGCCGCCGTCGCCTGGCTTATGTGCAAGGAGGTATGCGCGCCCGGCGATGCGGCGCTCGAACTCACGCTGCCCGTCGACGCCGGACCGCCCGCGCCTCATCCGCGATGGGGCGCGCAACTGGCCACGGCGCGCGGACAGCTGCCGCACGCCCCCGATGGCTGGCAGCTTGCCGCCACGCGGGACGACCGGACCGTGACACTTACCGTGCATGCGCCGGCCGGGGCGGTGTTCACACCGGCCGACTTCCACTTCTTCGCCGATGACGGATTCATCGCTTACGACCAGCCGCAGCCTATTCGCGCCGGCGAAAATGGCGCCTTCGGCCTGACGCTCTCCATCGATCCCGCAGGGCCGAAGAATCCGAGCCACCTCTTCGGCGTGCTCGCGCTGGCCAACGGCGCCGTGCCTGGCATCCGGGTGGAGGTTCCCTTCAGCACCCCACCTTCGACTTTCGCCCTTCGACCTTCGACCGCGGTCGCTGGCGGCCTGCCAGGCACGCTGGTCCTCGCCTTTCTCGGCGGACTGATCCTCAACCTCATGCCCTGCGTGTTTCCGGTGCTCGGCATCAAGATCCTCGGCTTCGTCAACCAGGCGGGCGCCGATCGCCGCAAGGTCACGCTGCACGGTCTGGTGTTCGCGCTCGGCGTGCTGGTCTCGTTCTGGGTGCTGGCCAGCGCGCTCATTGCGCTGCGGGCGGGCGGGCGGGAACTTGGCTGGGGTTTCCAACTGCAGGAGCCGGGATTTGTGTTCGTGCTGGCGGCGCTGCTGTTGATCTTTGCGCTCAACCTGAGCGGCTTGTTCGAGGTCGGCCTGTCGGCGACGGGCGTCGGCGCGCAATTACAAATGAAGTCCGGCTACACCGGCTCGTTTTTCACCGGCGTGCTCGCCACCGTCGTGGCCACCCCTTGCTCGGCTCCGTTTCTCGCGCCCGCGCTCGGCGCGGCGCTCGCGCTGTCGCCGGTTGAGTCGATCGCCGTCTTCACGGCCATCGCACTCGGGCTGGCGGTGCCCTATCTGCTGCTGTCGGCCTTCCCCGCCGCGGTGAAATTCCTGCCGCGGCCCGGCGCCTGGATGGAGACGTTCAAGCAGCTCATGGCCTTCCCGCTCTACGCCACGGTGGGTTTCCTCGTGTGGGTGCTCGCCGGGCAGACGCCGGACACCGGCCTGCTCAAGGTGCTTTTCGGTCTGGTGCTCGTGGCCATGGCCGCGTGGGCGTACGGCCGCTGGACGCAGCACGGCGGCTCGGGCGGCCGGCGGCGCTTCGGCCATGTGTTCGCCGCGCTGCTGCTGGCGGGCGGCATGGCTCTGGGATGGCCGCGTCCGTCGGATCTCGTATGGGAGAAGTGGAGCCCCGAGACCGTGGCGAAACTGCGCGCCGAGGGGAAGACGCTCTATGTCGACTTCACCGCGCGCTGGTGCGCCACCTGCCAGAGCAACAAGGCGGTGGTGTTCTCGTCGCAGAAGGTGCGTGACGCGCTGCGCGCGCACGGCGTGGTGCTGCTCAAGGCCGACTGGACCAGCCGCGATCCGCAGATCACCGAGGCGCTGGCGGCGTTTCATCGCAGCGCGGTACCCTTCGATCTCATCTACGCGCCCGGCCGCCCCGACCCGGTCGTCCTGCCCGAACTCCTCACCCCCGACACCGTTCTCGACGCGCTGACGAACGCGACGGCGAAGGAGTGAATGAAGCATGGCGGGAAGGTTTGGAGGTTGCCGAGAAAGCGATGCGGCCTGCAGGCAACCGCTGAAGCAACGCCTGCTCCGATGGCAGCCCAACGTGAGATTGCGACACCCCGGCCAGGCCCCTGCCCGCAATCTCGCCTCGCGGGGATTGGATCGTTAACCTTGCTCATATGAGACTCGTCATTGTCGAAAGTCCCTACGCCGGTGACATCGAAGCCAACGTGGCATACGCCCGGGCCTGTGTGCGGGATTGCCTGGCGCGCGGCGAGGCGCCGATCGCCAGCCATCTTCTCTACACGCAACCCGGCGTGTTGCGCGATGAAGTGCCGGAGGAACGGCAGCGGGGCATCGATGCTGGATCGGCTTGGTACAAGGTGGCCGATGCCTCCGTGGCCTATGTCGATCGGGGCATCTCGGGCGGCATGGAATACGGCTTCCAAGCCGCCCGCGCGGCTGGTAAACCGGTGGAGTTTCGCCGGCTCCAGGAGGGCACCTGATCAGGGGATCCCCCCAATGCAAACGTCCGGCTGCTCTGACCCAATCCGATGACCCGTCGTCAAGCTTGCGTTTATCCGGCAATGGTCAGCGTTGCCGTGCGGACCAATCCCCTCCAGCAAGGGATCGCCGCAAGGCGGGGTGTCCCGGATCCATGACAAAAGCGTCTCTGAACGTTGGCCTCATCGGGGCGGTGCTCGTGCTCGCGACGCCGGGCGTTCCGGGCGCACCCGCGGCGGATCGAGAGGTGACGCTAACGGCGGCTCAGGACTTGGCTGGCGGCACCGTCTTGTCGTTGTGCTTCGCGCGGTAGATTTTCCCGCTGACGGTGTCGAGTTCCTCGTTGATCTGCTTGCGCTCCGCCGGCGTGAGCCTGCCGCCGTTGGCCGAGCGGTCCTCGGCGATCTGCTTCTTAAGCTCCGCCTCGCGCTTCTCGAGCCGGGCCACCTCGGCGGGGGTCAACTCGCCGCTGTCGATCCCGTTGGCAATGCGCTCCTGCTGGTTGCGCTCGCGCCCACGGATTTCTCCGGCGTTGAGCAGGGTCTGGCCCGAAAGAATGGCGACCGCAGCGGCCACCACGAGAAGGCGAATGGTTGGGGAGTTCATGGGATAGCAGACGCCCTGTTTTTTCCGCCGTTGCGCGCTGCTCGTTAGAAAATTGTCAATCGCTCACCGCCCGCCGCAATTGCACCATCCCGCGCTTTTTTCGGCGTCATCAGCCAACCCGCATGCCGGCATGCCTAGGCGGCAGATTGCTGCTTCGTCCGCTTAATGTGCCGGCGCCGGAGTGGGGGCGAGCGCGGGTACCATCGGCGAGGTCGAGTCGCCTTTTTCATACTCCATCCGCACGGAAAAGCGGAAGGTTGAGCCTGTGCCGGGATAGCTTTCAACCTCGATGGAGCCGTCCATCAGCTCACATAACCGCTTCGAGATGGCGAGGCCGAGTCCGGCGCCTCCATGCTTGCGGCGGGGCGACGTGTCGACCTGGCTGAACGGTTGGAACAGGAGGGAGAATTTGTCAGGGGGAATGCCGATGCCGGTGTCGCGCACGATGACGTTGAGTGTCAGCGGGCGCCGGTTGGTGCCGGCGATGAGTTCCCCCTTGAGGCATGACACCTGCACGGTCACGCCACCCTGGCTGGTGAATTTCACGGCGTTGCCCACCAGGTTGGTCAGGATCTGGCGGAGACGGTGCTGGTCGCCGGTAATGATGCTGGGCACGTCAGGGGCGATCTGCAGATTGAGCCCGAGATCGGCCTGGCGGGCCGGCTGGGCGAAGACCGCCACGACCTCCTCGAAACATTTATGAAGCGCGAACGGCGACGGCTGGAGATGGAGCCGGCCGGCCTCGATCTGCGAAAGGTCAAGGATGTCATTGACGAGCACTTCGAGCGCGCCGCTACACGAGCGGATCATGTCGACGCAGTCCTTCTGCTCGTGCGTGAGGGCGGTCTCCTGCAGGAGCCGGCAGAAGCCGATGACGCCATTGATGGGCGTCTGGATCTCATGGCTGACGATGGCGAGAAACTCACTCTTGGCACGGTTGGCGGCTTCCGCGGCCTCCTTGGCGTTCCTAAGGGCGCGCTCGGCCTCCTTGCGCGACGTGATATCGTGGCCGACCGCCTGATACTCGAGGCATTCACCATCGAGGTTGGAGATGGCACGGCTGGTCCAGGCAATCCAGAGTCGCTGACCCGCAGCATCGACCATTTCCTTTTCGAAGGCGGCCGTCTCGGGCTGGACGTCGTTCTCCCGCCGGGGAGAGAGGGGCAGTTCGTAAAAAGGAAAGCTCTGGCCGATCAGCTCGCTGCGGGCCTTGCCAAAGAAGCGCCCATAGGCGCTGTTCACGAAGGTGAGGCGTCCATCGGGCCGGTAGCGGCAGATGAGATCAGTCAGGTCTTCGACGATTCCCTGATAGCTGGCCTCGACCTTTTGCAGCGACCGCGCCATGCGTTCAATGCGGCGCGCGAGACTGATGACCTCGTCGACGTCGCCGAGCCCGGCCTCGGTCGGCGCAGCGTCCCTGTCCAGGCTCCGGGAGCGCGCCTCCTCGTTTAACGCCTTCAGGCGTTGGTGGAGCGTGCGATCCCATACATATCCGGTCAGTACCAGCAACACGCAGCCGATGATTGCCAAGCCCAAGACGAAATAGTCGGCCAGCTGGTCGAGTTCAGCGCCTTCCTGCACCCACTCGCGGACAATGATGGCAGCCAAAGCCGCCAGCAGGCTGAAAACGAGCGCGAAAATCAAAAAGGTTTTCCGTCGCAGCGGGGAGCCCATGGTTGAAAAACCCCTACGCATGATACCCCGTAAAGTCTAACCAAAACAGCACATCCATCGACCGGCGGACCACTGGCACCACCCGTGCGCGGCGGTTACGGATGGCACGCGGAAAGTGACATGGTGAAATTAAACAAGCGACACGCGGCGGACGGTGTTTCAGACGCGAGTCGCCGCGGCGGGCTGGCGCAGGCGGATCTTAAGAATCTTGGCCTGGACCGTTCGCGCGGTGCTTTTCCTTCTCCCGCCAGAGCAACCACCCGCAAAGGAGCGTCAGGGAAACACTGCGAATCAGGCTGATCACCAGCGTGGAGCGGCCATGTCCCTCGTCGCCGAAACATCCGCAGCTGATATCGAGACTGCGAATCAGGGCGGAGGCGATCGCCTCGCTAAAGACAAGCCCCAAGCCGAGCAATACGGCCAGCGCCCCCCAGCGGGTCTTGGGCCAGAGCACGCCGAGACCGCACCCGAGTTCCAGCCACGGAAGGTACACCGCCAGCGCCGCGGCGGCGGGCCATGGCAGGAGCTGATAGTTGTCGATGGATAGGGCGAAACCGGCCGGGTCGAGCGCCTTGACACCCCCGGCATAAAGAAAGACGGCGGCCAGAACGACCCGCGCAACCAACGCGATCATGGCTTCTGTTTTTGCGATTCCAGCCATGCGCTCCAGCCTCCTTTCAGTACGAACACGTCATCGATGCCCAGTTCGCGCCGCAATCGGCGGGCCACGGCCTGACCCGATTCGCAGCCGGGGTTGTCGCAATATACCACCACCCGGGCGCCAGGCTGCCACGCCTGGATGACGGCCGGCAACCGCTCCTCCCACCGGGCCTCACCGAGCGGGAAGGCCCCGGGAATATGCTGCCGCCGGAAGGCCCCCTCGTTGCGGGCGTCAACCAGCAGTTTCAATCCCGGCCATTCCTGGACCGTGCTCCAGGCCACCTCCGGGATCATGGCTTGATCCCTTGACCATGCCGGGCGACGAGGATGAAACGCGGCGGCGAGCAGCGCGGGAACCAGCGCGGCCAGCAGGAGTACTCCGGCCTGCCGGAAGACGCAGGGAAGAAAGGCTCGTGGCGCGCACCTCATGTTCGGAGCAATCATTTCACCGCCACATAAACAACATAGACCTGCGGCCGACCCCCGATGGTCACGTTCAAGCGAATGATCGCCTCGGCGGGCTGCCGCACGTCCGCTGGTTGGACGGCCAGACGATAGCGGCCGTCCGGTTCGGGCTGCAGTTGCACATGAAAGAGCGGATTGGTGCACGCGATCTCCCCGAACGCTGTTTTCTTCGGCTCGGTCACGACAAGCTCCAGGCTCTTTTGCTCCGGCCGGTCCCCCACCCGCCAGAACAGAAATCGCGGGTTGATGACGACCGGCTCCGGAATATCCACGGTCAGGGTCAGCTCCGCGAATCTGCTGGCGGCATCATCCGTCTCCACCGCGATGCTCCGCCGCAAACGGCCGACATAGCCGGTGAGGGCAACCTCGACTCTGATCTCGCCGGTTTCTCCCGGGGCATAAACTTCCTTCCCGGGCTCGGCCGCCATGCAGCTGCAGCTCGGGTCGACCGAGAGGATGCGCACCGGCCGGTCACCTTGGTTGCGAAACGGAAAGACCGCCACCGCCTGCTCCTGCCCCACCTCGGTCTTGAGTTGAAGGTCGGTGGTCTTCCACTCCAAGGCGGCCCGGCCGGTCTGCCCACCCGCCAGCAAAGCCAGGATGACCGCGAGGATTCTCATCATGTCTGAAAATCTGAATCATCCCCGCTCTCTGGCCAGCCGAATTCACCACGGCTGAACCGGCAGCCGATCTTTCCCGACGGTGGATGGCCAACGCTCAGCGCCAGGAACCCGGAATGTACGTGTAGGCGCCTCCCTGATAGACCCAGTACGGAGCGACGTAGGTGCGGCTGTTCGGAGGTGGAATCTCCCAGTGCCCGGCGACCCACGCATAGCGGTAGCCGTCGTAGGCCCAATAGCCGGGGATCCAGACCGCAGAAGACGAGGGCGGTGGAGTGATGGCCTCGGCCATCGCCGGCCGCGGCGGCATGACCGGTATTTGGCGGACCACGAGGTTGGAGGCAACCGGCCGCGGCGGGCCGTAGAGGGTTCCGTTTTGATTGTCGACACTATTGCCGATCGTGCCGCCCGCGATGGCGCCGGCAACGGCGCCGAGGGCCGCGCCCGACCAAGTCTGGCGACCACTGTTGTTGCCGATGATGCCGCCGGCGAGGGCACCGAGCGTGGCGCCGGTCACGGCTCCCTGCTGGGTATTGGGTCCCGTGCCCACACAGCCGGCACTGAGAACGGACCACACCAAGGCAAACATTAATGTGCTCTGCTGACGCATGACTGAAGGCAAGTTGACTTCAGTTTGAATCGTCCTTGCGGTTCGCCGCTAGCGATGGCGGAAACCGTAGTAGCCGCCGCGGAAACCGTAGCCGCCGTGGTAACCGTAACCGATGCCAACGCTGAAGCTCACGGGCGCGAACCAGGACCACGGGTAATAGTAAGGGTAAGGGTCGTAGTAATACGCCGGCGCCGGCGATGCGTAGACGACGGTCGTCGTGGCGGCCGGAACGACGGTGGTCGTGGCGGCGGGCACAGGCACAGTGGGTGCGGCTCCGGCGACTGGGAGAAGCTGGTAGGCGACCGTGTTGGTCTGTCCGTTGCCGTATTTATACACGACAATTATCTGGGCGCTCGTCTGGACGATCTTTTCAATGGCAAGTCCCTGGGCCGCGGCGGCATTCGCCAGTTCCGTCGGGTTGGGGAGCTGAGGGATATAAACGATTGTATTCGGAGTCGGCATCGGGCTGGCGACCGTTGCTGTGGCGGCCGGCGGTGTCGTTGGAGTGGACGTTTGAGCGACAGCGCCCGGAGCGAGAAAAGCGGTCGTGAGAACGACCGCAGTGAAGAATGGGTTCGTTTTCATGGTTTTCAAAGTGTGTGCAGGATTAGACCCCGGAAAGTGCTGCGAAGTGCCGCATTTTTTGAGGTGCGCCACTGGCAACACTGCGGTTTCCTTCTCTGCATAAAGGTATATGACGCCTGTTTGATCGCAAGGTGGAACCGGCTCATCACAGGTCATTGGGAGTGAGGCCCTTGATGTGCCGTGCGGCTGTAACCGCCCCTCCTTTCCCGCCGGCTCAACCCCGGGCCGCGCTCCCCGACGGCCCCGGCGGGGCGTCAGACCACGTTCGTCGGCCGCCGCCCGCGCTGATCCTCCTGCTCCTGCTGCTGGCGCAGTTCGTCCGCCTCCTTTTGGAGCGTGCCGGCCTGCTCCTTCCTGATCAGTTCCTCGACCTCCGGAATCACGACCTCGGGCTGCTTCCGGCGAATCTGGTAGTAGGCCTTGATGACAGCCAGCCAGCCTCGGTAGGGATCGTCCTCGGGCCGGCGTTTTTCCAACTGGGACTTGATGTCCCCCGCAAAGTAGACCGCCATCAACAGCGCACGGACCTTGGCCTCGGACTCGGTTACATCCGCCTGCACCCAAGGCAGCGTCTCCGGTCCCACGGTGATGAGCACCGCTTCGCTTTCCTTCCCGAAACGCGTGACGGTGGCTGCCGCCTTGAGGGCGTCGACGCTCGTGACGTCTTTCTCGAGCACTGCGATGGCGGCGAGCACTTCGCGCCGGGAAACCGGCTCGGCCTTCGCCGCTACGAGGCCGAGTAACATGAACAGGAAAAGGCCGGTGATTCTGCAGGTCATGGGTCTTGATGAATAAGGTCGCCACAAAGCTATGCCCGAGCCGGCAGGATGCAAGCGGCGCGCCATGACCAGAAGTCAGAGGTCAAAGGACAGACGTCAGAAGCTCTGAAGGCCGAACGCCTGCAGGCTATCGGACTTGCAGTCTACCCCGGAGTTTGGCGGGCCCGGGGTCGACGGTTGGAGGGACGCGCTCCGGCGCGTTTTGGGACAACCGGGAGGTCGTCTCTCCAAAATGTGCAATCTGAGTCGGTACCACCGGGCGGCTGGTTGCGTCCGAGGTGTCGGGCAGGAAGCCCGGCCTACACGAACTGTGCCAACGGCTGGCGCGGCAAACTGTACCACCATCATGCGGTTTTTGTCGTGCGTCGGGCCGCGGCTTGGGACATCCATGCGGGCCATGAGAAATGCGGAGCATGCGCGCGCCGTGGGCCTGATGGCCGCCGCGGCGCTGTGCTGGAGTCTGGGCGGCCTGCTGATCAAGTCGGTCGCCTGGCCGCCGCTGGCGGTGGCCGGCGGGCGCGGCTTCATCGCGGCCGCGTTTCTCGCGGCGTTCGCCCCGCGCTTCCGCTTCACCTGGTCGGCGGCGCAGATTGGCGGCGCGGTGGCCTACGCCGCCACGACCATCCTGTTCGTCACGGCCAACAAGCTCACCACCGCGGCCAACGCCATCCTGCTCCAGTACACCGCGCCGGTGTGGATCGCGCTGCTCGGCGCATGGTTTCTTGGCGAGAAGGCGACCCGCGTCGACTGGCTCACCATCGCGGCCGTCTTTGGCGGCATGACGCTGTTTTTCTGTGACAATCTGCAGTTCGCCGGGTTTGCGGGCAACCTGGTCGCCCTCGCCAGCGGCGTGGCCTTTGCGTCGATGACGCTGCTCCTGCGCAAGCAGAAGGACACCTCGGCGGTGGAATCGATCTTCCTCGGCAATCTGCTGGCGGGTGTTATCGGCCTGCCCTTCATCCTCAAGAGCGGCCTTCTGCCGAACACCGGTAGCTGGGTCGCGCTCGGGCTGCTCGGCACCATCCAGCTTGGACTGTCGTATCTGCTCTATGCGCGCGCCATCCGCCACGTGACCGCGCTGGAGGCGGTGCTCATCCCCGTGATCGAGCCCATCCTCAACCCCGTGTGGGTGCTCCTGGCGCTCGGTGAGCGGCCCGGTCCGCTGCCGCTCGTGGGCGGCGCGATCGTGCTCACCGCGGCGACGCTGCGGGCGCTGCACAGTCTCCGCGCCACCCCGGCAACGCCGCTCCCGCCGCCTGTGGCCATCTGAAGGAGACGGGGTGACGATGCAGAGCGCCTGACGGCGGCGGAACCTGGAAGATGCAGGAAAAAATCCGAGCCCGTATATCTTCACGCTTCCATCTTTCCTCTTTCATCGGCGCGAGCGGCCGGCCTACGGTTTCGGCAGCGGCTTCAACTGGATGAGCACGTTGGCCGCGGTGATGAGTCCGCCGCCGATCAACAGGTGGATGGTCACGGATTCGTTCGGATAGGCGAAGCCCGCCCAGAGGGAAAACAGGCCGGGCAGGAAGAGCGCCATCAGCGAGGCGAGCAGCGGCTCCACACAGTAGATCAGGCCGGCTTCGGTCGCCATGATCCTCGGCTGCCAGGTGTTCATGAGGGTGAACGCGCCCACGGTGCAGAAGAGTGTCAGCGCCAGCGTGAACCCCAGCCACGGCGCTGACGTGAAGAGCACCGGCATCTCCGCCAGGCGCGGCGTTCTGCTGGCCAGCAGAACGCCGACCAGGGCGAGGGAAAGCACGGCTTCCACGACAAACATCACGAACGTCACCGGGATCGGCCGGTTGCCGGCAAAGCCGGCCCGTTCCAGCAGCAGGATCTGTCCCGTAAAAAACACGGAGCTCACCAGCGTCTCCACCTCGCCGCGGCCGAGGTGCAGTTCGCGCCAGTCGAATCGCGCCAAGATGGCCACGCCGGCCAGCACCAGCCCGCAGCTCACCCAGATGGTCGCCGGGGGCAGCCGTCGGCGGCGCAACGCCACCCATAGCGGGATCATGATGACGTACATCTGGGTGAGGAAAGCCGAGGTCGACGCCGCGGTGTACTGCAGGCCGTCGTTCTGGAACAGCATGCCTGCCGTGGCGAACAGCGCCAGGCCCGCGCCCTGCCGCATCTCGCGCGCCGTCATTCCGCGCAGCGCGCCGCGCCGCCACACCGCCACGATCGCCGCGGCCAGCACGAAACGCGGCGCCAGCAGGCAGACCGTGATGAACCAGCTGCCGCTCGCCGGCAGCAGCCGCTGGTGCTCAAACGCGATCGCCTTGATGAGCGGGAAGCTCAGCGCCCAATACACGTTGGCGAGTACCAGCATCAGGACGGCCCGGAAATGCTGCGAAGTGGACGACGGCATGGACATAAAATGAAAACATTCAGTCTACGCCGACGCCTCCGGAACCGGCGATTTCAAACTGGTGAGGAGGCGCCCCGCGGGGCAGTCCTGCGTCAAGCGCGCATGGACGCGGATCCCCTGCTGCGTCGCAAGGCGGCCTCGAGGTCGGCGGGCTTGAAAGGTTTGATGAGACAGTCGTTGATCCCGCCAGCCATGCCCCGCAGGTGTTGCGATTCCTGCGTGTCGTCCGTCAGGGCGATGATCCAAATGCTCTGGTTGCGCACTCCCGCTTCGCCGCGCCGGATCTGTTCGATGACCGCCCGACCGTCGATCTCGGGCACATAGAGGTCCAGCAGCACCAGATCGTAGGTCCCGCGCTCGAGCCGGGCGAGGGCAAGGGTGCTGGTCTCGGCGAGATCCCAATGACAGCCAAGATCCTCGAGCATCTTCTGGGTGAGCCGCTGGTTGGCAACGTTGTCCTCCACCAGCAGCACGCGCAGGTCGAACCCGTTGAGGGGGCCGGACACCGGGGCGGCGGGTGCCACGTGCTGAAGACTCGCGGCAAGCAGAGCGCGCAGGGCCTCGTGACGCGCTGGCTTGCGCATGAAAGCCCGGAAAGATCCGCGCAAAATATCGCGTTCCGCCACCGGGAAATCGACCGGGATCAATGCCACCAGCGGCCGCGACGACAGTTCCGGGCGCTGCACCAACACCTGTTGCCAAGTCTCCGCCTCGGCGGGGACGAGATCGATCACCGCCAAATCCCACTCCTCGGCGGCCAGCTGTTCGCGCGAATATTCGATGACGCGTACGCCCCACGATTCCGCGAGCCGGCCGAGTTCGCGGCGGAGCGAAGCCGAGGCGCAGACAATGGCGAGCGTGCGACCTTGGAGCCGGGGAAGATCCGGCGATTCGGCGAGACCGGTCTCAACCGGCACCTCACCAGCCACGATGGTGAAAGTAAAGGTGGTGCCCCGCCCCACCTCGCTCTTGACGGAAATATCACCCCCCATCATCTGCACGAGGCCGCGGCTGACCGCGAGGCCGAGGCCCGCGCCGCCGTATTTGCGGGTGGAGGAGGAATCAATCTGGCTGAAGGGCTTGAAAAGTTTGCCACACTCCTCGGGGGCGATGCCGATGCCGGTGTCGCGCACCATGAAGGTCAGCAGCCACGAACGCGCCGGTAGAGGCTCGGCCTGCGCGGTCACCTCGATCTCGCCGGCGGGGGTGAACTTGATGGCATTACCCGTGAGGTTGATGAGCACCTGGCGCAGGCGGCTCGCGTCGGCCAGCACCGCCGCCGGTACGCCGCGATCGACGGAATGAAGCAGTTCGAGGTGTCTCCCGGCGGCGCGCGCCGCGAGCATCTCGAAGGCGAATTCAATGCATTCCAGCGGATTGCATGGCTGCGGCTCCAGACGCAGGCGGCCCGCGTCAATCTTGGAATAATCGAGCACATCGCTGGTCAGCTGCCGCAGCGACTCTCCGTTGTCGTGAATGGTCTGGATGCATTCGCGCTGCTCGGGGGTGAGCGCCGTGTCGAAAAGCAGCCTCGTAAAACCGACGATACTGTTGAGCGGCGTGCGGATCTCGTGACCCATCATCGTGAGAAACTGTTCCTTGGCGCGCTCCCCGGCCTCGGCCCGCTCCTTGGCATAGATCAGCGCCGCCTCGACCTGTTTGCGCTCGGTGACATCCTCGATAATCGCGATGATGTGCGTGAGACGGCCCGACCCGCCGTATACTGGCGAGGCGATCGCGCGCGCGGGATAGGTGCTGCCATCCTTTCGGCGATTGATCGTTTCCCCCTGCCAGGTGCGGCCGGTGCGGATGACATCGATGATCGCCTGAAATTGTTCGTCTGTGGTTTCGCTGGATGCAAGCATGCGCACGGGTTGGCCGATCATTTCTTCCCTATGCCAGCCGGTGATGGCGCAAAGTCCGGCGCTTGCATATTCGATGCGACGGCCGGAGTCGGTGATGACAAGGGCGGAACGGCTCTGCTCGACGGCTTGGGAAAGCTTGCGGATGAGGTCGCTCTGCCCGAACTGACGGCGGAGCACCAGGACGCCGCCGACCGGCAGGCCGAGCAACAACCACGCATAGACGGCGGTCTGCAGACCGGCGACGAGCAGGTCGCGGCGCCAGTGGTCCGCGGCCATGTCGAGCGCAAGGATTTCCTCCGGTTGGGTCAGATCGCCCGGCGGCTGCTCACCGATCAGCGCATAGCCGGTGAACCATGTTCCGGATGCGTCGGCCCGCGGTCCCTCAATGGCGGGAAGGTTGCCGCGAAGAATCGCCCGCACCCCCGGCAACCGGGTCGTGCCGGCATACTCGTCGCCGGGATTGGAGATCTTCTTGGAGTCGGGCGGCTCGGAGTCCGCGAGCAGGATGGTCCTTCCTGTTTGAGGCAAGTAACGGAAGAGGCAGACCAACCGGACGCCGGGATTGACCTGCCGGAGTCGGGCGAGACGCGCTTTGATCGAGAGGTAAACGGGATTGGCAAAGTCTGATGGCGTGCCGATCAGCACGCGCAGCTCGCCGGGATAGAAAGCAACCGCACAGCGCTGGGCGTCGTCGAGCAGTTCGTGCCGGAGCCGGGAACGCACGCGCGTCGCCTGCCACCAGCCCGCCGCCACTCCGGCTCCGGCAACCAGCGTCCAGACCAGGAGCAGCGTGCGTCGGCGGGCGAATGTCGGCATGGTGGGCGCGGTTTAAGACCACGTCCATCATCGCGCCAGGCATGCGCGGTGCAATCCCTGAATAATTTCCCGGCTTATTCGCAATTTGCGAATCCCCCCTGTCGGATCACGCGAGGAGGCGGACGAATGGCCCCACCTGCGCGGCGGCCATGACGACGGGGAAGCAACCTGTGCGCCCTGGAGAAAAATCCCTCAGCGGTCGCGGACCGGTGCCTCCGGGGAGCCTCCGTCGAACTGCTTTTTACGGCGCTGCTGCACCGCCTGGCGGAGCAGAAACTCGATCTGTCCGTTCACGCTGCGCAGCTCGTCGCCGGCCCACGCCTCGAGCTCGACCCAGAGCTTGGGATCGATGCGAAGCAGAAAAGCTTTGCGGTCTTCGGAAGGCATCAAGAGAGCCCGGCGCGCTTGCGCACGGTTTCGATGAACCAGGAGTATTGGTCCGGGGAAATGACAACGCAGCGGTCCGGCCAGCGGAGCACGACCGCGTGCTCCGGGTCGGTCAAATACGCACGGAACGCCCCCAGCCGTCTGCTGCGAAATCGGCCGGCGATGACGCCAAGGCCGCTGTTGCCCTGGATCTTCAGCGCCCACCGCAGGGCCTCGCGATCCGGCGTCGCGCTTTGCAAGCCTTCAAGCGAAAACCGCACGGTTCGCCAACCGAGCTCAATTCGCAGCTCGGTCCCGACCAGGCGATATCGCCGGACGCGTCCGGCGAACCAGATCACGGCGAGAACGGCCGGTGCGATTCCAACCGCGAGGTACACCGGCCAGGGCGGCGGATGGCGCTCCCGCTGCATCAACACCGGGACGGCCACAGTCACGGCGACCATTGCCACGACCGACAGCAATGTCGCGAACCGCACGCGGGAGCCAATCGGGGCGGGGGCAAACTCGGCGTCGGGAATGAAACGGACCTGAGGCATGCAATGACGCCCTCAGCGGCGTTTGATCATGGCCTGCAACATTTGGGTGCCGTAGATGGTGATACCACCCTGCGGCTCCCAGCCTTGAGCGATGGCCTCGTTAACCTCCTTGGTGAGGCGTTCGAGCGCGCGTTTGGAAAAGGCAGTGGCAGTCAAGACGAAGCCCGAATTGCTAACACAAATGACGCGATATTGCATAGGAAGTACTGGGTTAAGGATGGCTTTCTCGCTGCGCTCAAAATAGGCCGCGAACGCGGTTCAGTTGTAGAGCGTGCCGGTGTTGACGACCGGATGGACCTCCGCCTCGCCGCAGAGCACGACGAGCAGATTGCTGACCATGGCGGCCTTGCGCTCCTCGTCGAGGTGCACGACATGTTTTTCGGCGAGCTCCTTGAGCGCCATGTCGACCATGCTCACCGCGCCGTGTACGATCTTCTGGCGCGCGGCGATGATGGCCTCGGCCTGCTGGCGGCGCAGCATGGCCTGCGCGATCTCGGGCGCGTAGGCCAGATGCGTGAGACGCGCCTCCTCGACGTGCACGCCGGCCTTTTCGAGCCGCTGATGCAGTTCCTCGCGCAGCGCGACGGAAACGGCGTCACTTCCGCCCCGCAGCGTAAGTTCATCCTGCTCGCCCTCGTCATAGGCGTAGCCGCTCGCGAGATGGCGCACGGCTGATTCACTCTGCACGGCCACGTAGTGCTCGTAGTTGTCGACATCGAAGCAGGCCTGCGCGGTGTCCTGGACGCGCCAGACCACCACGGCGGCGATCTCGATGGGATTGCCGCGCTTGTCGTTCACCTTGAGTTTCTCGCCGTTGAGGTTCCGGGCGCGGAGCGAGATTTTGACCCTCTTGTTGAAGGGATTGGTCCAGAAGAAACCGCTGTCCCGCACGGTACCCTTGTAGGCGCCGAACAGGATCAGCACGGCGGCCTCGTTGGGCTGCAAGCTGAAGAAACCGTTGCTGCTGGTGACGGCCAGGACCAGCAGAACGCCGGCACCAGCCAGCAGCCAGCCACCGCCTTCATGCCGGGCCGTAACCGCCATGAGACCGGCAATGAAAGCCCAGATGGCGGCGAGGTAGAGAACGATGGTGATGAAAAGCAACAGCCAACCGTTGGCTGCGCGCACAGGGAGCTCGCGATTGCGGGGATGAGCAGGGTTTTCTTCTGATATATTCATGGCTGAAGATTGAGCAGATAAATGATGGTCAGCGGCAGAAGCGGCATTACCGGGTCGATGGATTCCACAGCCGTTGAGGCTGGTACGATTTGTTCAAGTCCGACCCAACCGATGCCCGCCAGTAGAAGACCGCCAGTCACAAACAGTCCTAAGGTACTCATAATTGATAACTTGGGCGATTTTGTGCGCATCATCATGGAGCCGGAAAATAGATTCATGTAAGATATTGCTCTGATATCACTCCAATATCTAACAAGTCAAGCACATTCCAACGGCCCTCCTTGTCGCCAGCTGCCGCACGTCGCGGGAGACCGCGCTCCGGCCTGCTCCGGGGCTGGCCGGATTCTTTTCAAAAGCAGACGCCGCCGCGGGAGATGCGGCGGCGTCTAAAGGGGAACGGAAAAATCTTAGCTCGAAACGTGTCCCGAGACCAGCTTGGTCATTTCAAACATGCTGACCTTGGTCTTGCCGCCAAACACGGCCTTCAGCTTGTCATCAGCATTGATCTGGGTTCTGACCTTCTTGTCCTGAAGACCATTTTTCTTGATGTAAGCCCAGAGTTTCTTGGTGAGCTCGGTGCGGGGCAGCGGATTGCTGCCGACCACAGCGGCGAGGAGGGCGTCCGGCGTGACCGGGGCCATGAACTTAGCGTTCGGAGTGCGGGCGGATTTCTTAGCCATAGTGAAGCTCGTCATAGTCCCCTTCCCTCGCAATGCAACGAAATTCTAGAGGGAAATCGCGCGTTTTTCAGAGGGAAAACAGCCGGGACACCCGATGATTTTCAGCTTGCGTTGGCTCCTGGTTTCACCCTCGCGCGGCGTGCTCGTCCACCTGCACAAACTGGCGGTAGAGGGCTGCGTAGTGGCCGCGCAACGTCAGCAGCTCCGCATGCGTGCCGCGTTCGATGATGCGTCCCTGATCGAGCACCAGCACCAGGTCGGCGTGCCGGATGGTGCTCAGGCGGTGCGCGACGACGAAGCTCGTGCGGCCGCGCAGCAGCGCGGCGAGCGCCCGCTGGATGCGCGCCTCGGTGAGCGCGTCGATCGAGCTGGTCGCCTCGTCGAGAACGAGCAGGCGCGGATCGGCCAGCAGGGCGCGCGCAAAGCAGACCAGCTGCCGCTGACCGACGGAGAGACCGCTGCCCTTCTCGCCCACCTCGGTGTGCAGGCCGCGCGGCAGATCGTCGAAAAGGTCGAGACAGTCGAGCCGGCGCATGGCCGCGCGCACGTCGTCTTCCGCCGCCCCGGGCCGGCCCAGGCGGATGTTGTCGAGCACCGTCCCGCTGAAGAGGAAATTCTGCTGCTGCACGATCCCCATCTGCCGGTGCAGGGAATGGCTCGTGAGCGCACGGATTTCGCAGCCGTCGATGAGCACCTCGCCCCGCGTCGGGAGGTAGAATTTCGCGACGAGGTTGATGATCGAGCTCTTGCCGCTGCCGGTGTGGCCGACGAGCGCGATCATCCGGCCCGGCTCGGCGGTGAAATTCACATCGTGCAGCACGAGCCGGGTCGGATCATAACCGAAGGAGACGTGGCGGAATTCAACCCGGGCTCCGGGCGGCGATTCCGCGGCCGCCGATCCCAGGCCAGGGAGAGGAGATCCTGCTTGGCGCGCCCGCGGATCCGGCAGGTCCGCGGCGTCCGGCGCGTCTTCCCAGTCGGGCTTCGTGTCGAGCAGGCGGAAGATGCGCTCGGCGCCGGCCATGGCGATGAGCGCCTGGTTGTACTGGTTGCCGATGACCGCAATCGGTGAAAAGAAAAGATTCGCGAGGAAGAAAAACTGGATGAGGCTCGCAATTTCCATCTCATGGTGGAAGGCGCGCCAGCCACCGAGCAGGAGCAGCACGGCGATGAAAAACTGGCTGTTGAGTTCGAGGATCGGCAGGAGGATCGCCGAGGTGCGCGCCAGGGCGACGTTGTAGCGCGCATGGTCGGCCAGCAGCGAGCGGAAGAAGCCGGCGTTGGTCTGCTGCCGCACGAAGCCCTGCGTCACGCGAATGCCGCCGACCGACTCGGCCAGCGTGGCTGTCACCCGGCTGAAACTTTCCTGCGACGCGCGGCTGAGCCGGCTGAGCTTGAAGCGGAAGCGACGGTTGACCGTCCAGAGCACCGGCGCCATCGCGAGCACCACCAAAAAAAGCGACCAGTCGCAGAACAGCATCGCCACCGCGGCGAAGGCCATCATCCCGAACTGGATCAGGCTCACGAAGAACACGTCCTGGATGCCGACCCGCACGGCCTCCACATCCGAGGTGACCCGGCTGATGATGCGCCCGAGTTTCGCCCGGTGAAAGAAGCTCATCGACATGCCCTGCAGGTGCTGGAAGATGTCGGCGCGAAGCGCATTGACCGCGTATTCACCCAGCTCCAAGGCGTACCGCTGCCGGAAATGGAACATGAAGTCGGTCATGACGGCCAAGGCCGCGTAGCTCAGCAGCGCCCAGGCCAGCGCCGACAGGTCGTGGCGGGCGACCGGGCCCGCGATGATGCGGCTCATCACCCACACCAGCGCCGGCAGCTGAATCGCCCGGACCGTGGACAGCGCCACCATCGCCCAGAGTTTCGCCCGATGCGGGCGCAGGTAGCCCATCAGCCGGCGGATCAGCCCCCATTCCAGCGGCTTGAACTGCGCCTCGTCCTCGTCGTCGACCGGCCGGTTGACGAGGGTGAGCAGGCCGAGCTTGGACAACGGTTGGTTCATGCGGCATCTCCTGGCGCCAGCAGCGCCTGCAGTTCGCGATCGTCGACCAGCTGCAGGCTGGCCACGTGCAGGTACGGCCCCGGCATCTTCATCAGCTCCTCGTGCGTCCCGCGCTGCACGATGCGGCCGTCATCCATCACGATGATAAAGTCGGCCCGACGCAGGGTGCTGAGGCGGTGTGCCACGATGAAGGTGGTGCGGCCCGCGATCGCGCGATCCAGAGCCGCAAAGATCTCGTGCTCGGTCTGCGAGTCGACGGCGGCGGTCGGGTCGTCGAGCAGCAGGATGACCGGCTCAAGCAGGATGGCGCGGGCCAGGGCCAAGCGCTGGCGCTGGCCGCCCGAGAGGGTCGCGCCGCTTTCGCCGAGCACGGTGTCATAGCCGTGCGACAGCTGCAGGATGAAATCGTGGGCGGCGGCGATCCGGGCGGCTTTCTGGATCTGTTCCATCGTGGCCTGCGGGTGGCCGAACGCGATGTTGGCCGCCACCGTGTGGCTGAAGAGAAAGCTCTCCTGAAAAACGAGCCCGATGTTGCGACGAAGGTCGTCGAGATCGAGATCGCGCGCGTCGATTCCGTCGATGAGCACGCGGCCGGCCGTCGGATCGTAGAAGCGGGGAATGAGACTCATGAGCGCGCTCTTGCCGGCGCCGGTCGCACCGAGAATCGCCACGCACTGGCCGGGCGCCACCGCTAGGTCAATGTCGTGCAGTACGGGTTCGCGTACATCGTAGGCGAAGGACACGCGGTCGAAACGCACGGCTCCCTCGAGGCGCGGACGGCGGATCGCGCCCGGCCGGCTCTGCACCTCGACCGGCGCGTCGAGGATCTCGAACACCCGGCGCGCGCCAATGAGCGACTGCTGCACGCTGTTGACGACGTTCACCACGTTGTTCACCTGTCCCGAAAACTGCTCCAGCAGGCCCGCGAACACCACCAGGCCGGCGCCCAACGGCAGGCGGTCCCGCGCGACGAGCCAGCCGCCGTAGCCGAGCAGCACCATCATGTTCACCCGCGTGAGAAAACCCACCGCCGGGCTGAAGAGGCTCACACGCCAGAAGATGCCCTTTTGCTGGTCGCGCACGGCATCGTTGGACCGGAGGAATTTCGCGCGATCCTCCGCCTCGCGGCCGAAACCCTTCGTCACCGGCATGCCTTGGATGCTCTCGGCGAGGTTGCGCACCATGATGTCGGCCAAATCACGGTTGCGGGCGTATTCGGGCTGGATGCGGCGCGAGAACTCGACGGCGGCGATCCAGAGCAGCGGCGTGGTGACGAGGCACGCCACGGTGAGCCCCAGGTGCAGGCTGCCCATGTAGACGACGTAGACCGTGAGCGAGATGACCATGATGAAGCTCTGGATGAGCACCTGGTCGAGGAACATGCGCACGGCCTGCACGTCGCCCGTCACCCGGTTGATGATCGAGCCGGTGGAATTGGCGTCGAAGAAGCGGAAACTCAGGCGCTGCAGCTTGTCATACACCTGTCCGCGTAGGTGCGGGACGATCTCCTGTTGCGTCAGACGGTTGATGAGGACGCTGTAGACGTAGTTCAGCACCGCGCGGAAAATCGCCATGAGGAGGATGAAGCCGGCGATCACCGTCACGACGGTGAACGGCGACCAGCGCTCCGGAAACGTGAGGCGGATGCCAACCGTCGGCAGCGGCGTGCCCGCCACTTGATGGCGGATGGCGTCGATGGCTTGGCCGGTGAGATTGAGGCCGGCGAGGCCCAGCGTGAGCAACACGAGCTGCAGGCCCAACACCTGAAAGCAGCGGCCCCGGTACAGCCATACCAGGCCGAAGAGGCGGCGGATGAGTGCCCAGTTCGACGGCGCCGTGCCCGGCGACAGTGGCGCGGAAATGCTCATGCTTGGTGCGGTGGATCAAACGATGGCGGCTTCACGGCGCGCAACCCGCGCTGCGCTCATCGATCGACGGAGCGGACACGCTAGCGCGTCGCACCTGAAATTCACGATTAATCTTGGGGTCGGCCGCATCGGCCGCCGCGCCTCGCGTATTCCGGCGTGGCGGGATGCCCGCATCATGCCGCGCACTCCTCAACGCGATTGAGTCGGCGCGGGCGGCTGGGCCGGAGTCGTCGCTGCGGGCGAGGCGGTCGCCTGCCGCCGCAGTTCCCGACGGCGATTGATATCGGCCTGGAGGTTGCTGATCTGTTCCGGAGTCAACGCCGGAGTCGACCCCGATTGGTCGCGCCCCGCCGGTCCGGATTGGCCGCGCCCCGCCGGACCCGGGCCGGGCGGGGGACCGCGACCTGTCACTGCCTGCGCCGCCGCCGCAACCGCAGACTGCGGCTGGCCGGGAGCACTGCCCAGCTGAGTGATCTTCGCCTCCTTCAGGGTGAGCTTGTAGGTGCGATTCCGCAGCTCGACCGTGACCGCATCTTTTTCAGGGTCGAATGCTTTGACGACAAAATCATAACCGGGTTCGTTCAGTCTGGCCCAGGTGCTCTGCTTTTTGACAGTATCATAGAGGCTGAACTCATAATCGCCGCCAGCCTTGAGCACACTGCGCAGTTCGAGCGGCGCGGCTTCCTGCGCCGCCCCGGTGGCGGAGACGTTGGGCGGGAGGAAGGGGGAATTCTCCAGCAGATTGGAATCCGCCTGCACGGACGGGATCAGGGTCACTACACTCAGGAGTGGCAGGATCAGGCGTTGGAGAATGGCAACCATGCGCAAGGCTGAATTCACACAGGGATATGACGCCCCGCCGGCACGTCAAGTAACGCGAGCCCCGCGGGGAGGCGGGCGGGAGACCGATCTTCGCATCCGGGAGCAGCGCTGAACGGCCACACCGCGACGTTATTTCTGCTCCAATAGCTCGACTTCGTAGCCATCGGGATCGGTCACAAACGCCATGCGTCGGCCGGCCGGAAACGTCTGGCGCCAGTGGTCGGGCCAGATCCGGTAGCCCTTTTTTTCCAGCTCGTCGCATTTGGCGATGAGATCGGGATAACCGACCGCCGTGTGGATGAGATCCTCCGGCACGACGAGTTGATAGCCCGGTTGGTAGCAGAGCTCGAGCACGTGGTCGCTGCCAGGAATCTGCAGGAAGGCGAGCTGATTGCCCTGCGGTGATTGCGGAATGCGGCGCACGCATTCGAAGCCCAGTTCCTGGTACCAGGCGATCGTGCGCTCGAGATCGCCGACGCGGATGCGGGTGTGGAGAAATACTGGCATGGTGACAAAAGCAAGTGATGGAAGGACGAGGGAAGAGAGAACGCCGCTCAGGATGGAACCGGCGTCGGACCAGCACAAGAACTACGATGGATGGCTGGACGGATCGGGTTGGCCGCCCGGCAGGGCCCGGCCTGATTTTTACTTGCTTTCGCCTATCCCATTTTCAAGCCTGCCCTCCGCTTGTTGTTTGAGTCGTCTGCTTGGTGGATTGTCAGGTGAACGCTGGTTCAGTGGTGATTCGAAACTCGATGGTCGGGAACGGGCAGAAGATTAGGCCAAGCAGTGTTCGCTAGACACCTACATATGAGCACCAAACTGTACGTGGGCAATCTGCCCTTTGCCTCCACCGCGCAAGACCTCCAGGATCTGTTCAGCCAGGCCGGCACCGTCGCCAGCGTCGACCTGATCTTCGACAAATTCACGGGCCGTTCGCGCGGCTTCGCGTTTATCTCCATGGCCACCCCCGAGGAGGCCCAGGCTGCGATCCAGAAATTCCACGGCTTCGCCATGGAAGGCCGCAACCTCACGGTCAACGAAGCGCGCCCGAAGGAGGAGCGTCCCCCCCGCCAGTTCGAGGGCGGGGAGCGCCGGGGCGGCTTTGGCGGTGGCCATCGCGGCGATCGCGGTGAGCGGCGCGGCGGCGATCGCGGCTTCCGCCGGTAGGCCATCCCCTCATTTGCTTCCGTCAGGCCGGGCCAGCGCCCGGCCTTTTTGCTGGAGGGGAACGGCCGCCCCCGCGGCGGGCGGCCGTTTTTTGCGGCGGCGGGCAGGGAAACCGAAAAAGCTTGCTTGGAAACTTAAAAAACGTGTTTAGTTTCTTAAGGTTCCCATGCCCTCCCCCCCCGTCACCCCGTCTATGTCGGCGGTCGCGGCCTCCCGCGCCCGCATCCTGGAAGCGGCCCGCACGCATCTCTTCGCCTACGGTTTCAGCGCCCTGACGATGGACGACCTCGCGGGCGAACTCGGCATGAGCAAGAAAACGCTCTACGTCCATTTCCCCAGCAAGGACGCCATGGCCGGGGCCGTCCTTGACGGCATCGGCAAGTCCATCCGTTCCCAGTTGGAAGCGGTGCTGTCCCAGCCCCGGCTCACGTTCACGCAGAAGCTCTGCGGAGTCATCGACGTCGTCGGTTCGCTTCTCGGCCAGGTCAGTCCGGCGATTTTTCGCGACCTGCAGCGCTACGCGCCGCACCTCTACCAGAAAATTGAGGAGGTCCGGCAGAAAAACGTCCCGTACGTCATTGGCAGGCTCATCCGCGCCGGCATCGCCGAGGGCATGGTGCGACCGGAGATTGATCCCGCTTTTGCCGCCGAATTCTGGCTGCAGGCCATCCGTGGCCTTGTCCAGCCGGTCGTCCTCGACCGCACCCAGCTCACGCCCAGGCAAACCCTCGAAAAAGCCATTCATCTCTTCTTCAACGGACTCCTCACGCCCGCCGGCCGCAAAGACTATGAAAAACACATCGCTTCCCGTGAAAAACATCCCGCTGCCTGATCGCACCGCGCGCCGAGCGCCCGCCGTTTTTCTGGCCGTGGTCACGGTGCTGCTTGCCGCCTGTTCGCGTGGCCCTGGTACCCGCGCCGGGGACTTGATCCTCTCGGGCAACATCGAGGTCACTGACGCCCAGCTTGGCTTCAAGGTGCCCGGCCGCGTGGCCGAGCGCCTCGTGTCCGAAGGCGATCGCGTCAAGGCCGGCCAGCTCGTTGCCCGGCTCGACGACGTTGAGCAGCGGGAGCAGCTGGCCCTTTGTCGGGCTGAACTGGCTGGCGCCGAGGCGGCGCTGGCTGAACTCGTGGCCGGCTCCCGTCCGCAGGAGATCGCCGCCGCCGAGGCCACGCTCCGCAGCGCCGAGGCCGACCGCGACCGGACCCGGCTCGACTTTGCCCGTCAACAGGAGTTGCGCGCCAAGGACGCCATCGCCGACCGTGAACTCGAGGTGTCGCAGGCCGAGCTCAAGGTTGCCGAGGCCCGCACCACCGAGGCCGCCGAGCGCCTCAAGCTCGTGCAGGAGGGTCCCCGCGCCGAGGACATCGCCCAGGCCCGTGCGCGGGTCGAGCAGGTCCGCGCCTCCCTGGCCCTCGCCGAAACCCAGCTGGAAAACACCCGGCTGGTCTCGCCGCTGACGGGTGTCGTGCTCTCGCACAACATCGAGCCCGGCGAGTTTGTGTCCGCCGGCACTCCGGTGGTGACCGTCGCCGACATTGCGCACGTGTGGGTCCGCGCCTATGTCAACCAGACTGATCTCGGCCGCATCCATCTTGGCCAGAAGGTCGAGGTACGCACCGACACTTTTCCCGATAAAGCCTACGCGGGCATGGTCGGCTTCATCGCCTCCGAAGCCGAGTTCACGCCGAAGACGGTGCAGACCACCAAGGAGCGCGTGAAGCTCGTGTTCCGCGTCAAGGTCGACATCGCGAACCTGAATGACGAATTGAAGCCCGGCATGCCCGCCGACGCGATCATCCGGGCCGCGCCCTGACCGCGGCCGCGCGCCCACCTCTCGCCTCTGGCCTCGCGCCCCTCGCCTCTTCGTATGTCCGCCATCCGCACCACCGGCCTGCGCCGCACCTTCGATGATCTCGTCGCCGTCGAGGGGCTCAACCTGGACATCGCTGCTGGCGAGATCTTCGGCCTCGTCGGCCCCGACGGCGCCGGCAAGACCACCACCATGCGGATGCTGACCGGCATCCTGCCGCCAACGGGCGGCGCCGCCGAAGTGGCAGGCTTCGATGTCGTGCGCCACGCCGAGCGCCTCAAGGAGCACATCGGCTACATGAGCCAGCGCTTCGGCCTCTATCCTGATCTGACGGTGATGGAAAACATCGAGTTCTACGCCGACATCTACGGGGTGCCTGCCCGGGGCCGGGTGGAGAAAATCGACCGGCTCCTCAGCTTCAGCAACCTCACCCCCTTCAAGCAACGCCTCGCCGGCAACCTCTCCGGCGGCATGAAGCAGAAACTTGGGCTCGCCTGCGCGCTCATTCATACGCCGCGCGTGCTGTTTCTCGACGAGCCGACCAACGGCGTCGATCCCGTCTCGCGCCGCGATTTCTGGCGCATCCTCTACCAGCTGGTGCGCGAGGGTGTGACCATCTTCGTCTCCACCGCTTACCTGGACGAGGCCGAGCGCTGCAACCGGCTCGCCCTGCTGCACCAGGGCCGCCTGCTCGGCCTCGGCACGCCGGACGAAGTCAAAGCCATGATGCCGGGCGCGCTGCTCGAGGTGCGCACGGCGGCCCCGCGTCGCACCGCCAGCCTGCTGCGCGCGCATCTCGCCGGCGCCTCCGTCGGCCTTTTCGGCGACCGGGTGCACGTGGCGGTGCGCGACACCGCCGCGGCCGAGTCCGCGATCCGCCGGCTCGTCGCCGCCGCGGGTTTCGAGTCGCTGGCCATCCGTCCGATCGAACCGTCGCTCGAGGACGTGTTCGTTTCCGTGCTCGCCGCGAAAGAGGCCGCCACCGATGCGCGCTGAACCCGCCACCTCCGCCGAGACCGTGGTCGAGGTGCACGACCTCGAGAAACACTTCGGGACGTTCAAGGCCGTCGCCGGCATTTCGTTCGCCGTGCGCCGGGGCGAGATTTTCGGATTTCTCGGACCGAACGGCGCGGGCAAGTCCACCACCATCCGCATGCTCTGCGGGCTGCTCGCGCCCACCGCCGGCTCCGGGCGCGTCGCCGGCTTCGACATCGTGCGCGAGACCGAGAAGATCAAGACGCGCATCGGCTACATGAGCCAGAAGTTCTCCCTCTACGACGAGCTCACCGTCGAGGAGAACATCGAGTTCTACAGCGGCATCTACCGTCTGCCGAGGGTGAAGAAGGCCGAACGCAAGGAATGGGTGCTGGCCATGGCCGGCCTGCGCGATCACCGCCACGCACGCACCGGGGTTCTCTCCGGCGGTTGGAAGCAGCGCCTCGCCCTCGGCTGCGCCGTGCTCCACGAGCCGCCCATCCTCTTTCTCGACGAGCCGACCTCCGGCGTCGATCCCAACAGCCGCCGGCAGTTCTGGGACCTCATCTACGAGCTCTCCGGGCACGGCGTGACCGTGTTCGTGACCACGCACTACATGGAGGAATCGGAGTATTGCGACCGGCTCGGCGTGATCTACCGCGGTGAGCTCATCGCCATCGGCCCGCCGCGGGAATTGAAAACCCGCTACATGCAGGAGGCCGTGCTCGAGATCGCGTGCGAGCGGCCCAATGACGCGATGGACATCGTGGAAAGGCTGCCCGAGGTGAAGGAGGCCGCCCTCTTCGGCAAGGGGCTGCACGCCGTGGCCCACGCTGCGGACGCCGGCCCTGCGACGGCCGCCATCCGTGCCGCGCTCGCCGCAACGGAATTCGGCGCCGTCCGGGTCGAACGCATCACGCCGACGATCGAGGACGTGTTCGTCTCACTGATCGAGGCGCACGAGCACGCGAACGGTGCGCCCGCGGAGGTCCGCCGATGAACCTGCGTCGTCTTTGGGCCGTCGCCCGCAAGGAAGCCCTGCATATCCGGCGCGATCCCCGCAGCCTGGGCCTCGCCATCGGCATTCCCATGCTGATGCTCCTCATGTTTGGCTACGCGCTCACGCTCGACGTCGACCACGTGCCACTGGTGACTTGGGACCAGAGCGGTACGAAAGCGAGCCGCGAGTACCTCTCTCAGTTCACCGGCTCGCGCTACTTCGACTTCTGCGGGACGGTCGCCAACTACCGCGAGCTCGAGCGAGCGATCGACCGCCGCACCGCCGACATCGCCCTGGTGATTCCGCCCGATTTCGCCCAACAGCTCGAATCCGGCCGCCTCGCGCCGGTGCAGGCCATTGTCGACGGGTCCGACTCCAACACCGCGGCCATCGTGCTCGGCTACACGCAGGTGGTGACGGCCGCTTTCAACCAGCAGATCGCGATCGAACAAATCCGCCGCACGGCTGGCGCCGTGCCGGTGGTGCTCCTCGACCTGCGGCCGCGCGTATGGTTCAACGCCGACCTCAAATCCAGGAATTTCATCATCCCGGGGCTGATCGCCGTCATCATGGGCCTGATCGCCGGTCTCCTGACCTCGCTCACCGTCGCCCGCGAGTGGGAAGGCGGCACCATGGAGCAGCTCATCTCCACGCCGGTGAAGGCGCCCGAGCTCATCCTCGGCAAGCTCGTCCCCTATTTCGTCATCGGCATGCTCGATGTCCTGATCGCCGTGCTCATGGCGGTGTACCTTTTTGATGTGCCCTTGCTGGGCAGCGTTCCGCTGCTGTTCGCGATGGCCGCGCTCTTCATCATCGGCACGCTCTCGCAGGGCATCCTCATCAGCACGCTGGCGCGCCAGCAACTCCTGGCCAGCCAGGTGGCGATGGTTTCGACCTTTCTGCCGGCCTTCCTGCTCTCGGGCTTCATGTTTGCGATTTCCAACATGCCGGCGGCGGTGCAGGCCATCACTTACATCGTCCCGGCGCGCTATTTTGTGGCCCTGGTCAAGGGCATCTACCAGCGCGGCGTCGGCCTCGAAACCCTCTGGCTGGACGCGGTGTTTCTTGTGCTCTTCGCGACCGCCGCCGCGGGCCTGGCGATCGCCAAATTTAAAAAGAGGCTCGGCTGACCATGGGGGAACGCATCCTCACCATCCTCCGCAAGGAGTTCCGCTCGGTCTTCCGTGATCCGCGCATGCGGATGGTGATTTTCGGTGTGCCGGTGATCCAGACGCTGGTCCTGGGCTACGCGGTCACCATGGATGTGCGGCATGTGCGGCTCGTGGTCATCGATCGGGACCACACGCCCGCCAGCCGCGCCCTGATTGCGCGCTTCACCGGTTCCGACTATTTCGACCTCGTCGAGCAGACCAACGACGAGCAGCGCGCCCGGGCGATGATCGACGCCGCCGCCGCCAGCGCCGTCCTGCAGATCGACGCCGGGTTCGAGGGCGACCTGCACGCCGGCCGCACCACGCCGGTGCAGCTCATCGTCGACGGAGCTGATTCCAACACCGCGCGCCTCGTGCTCAATTACAGCACGGTGATCGCAGGCAGCTACAACAACCAGCTCATGCTCAAGCAGACGCAGCGCCAATCGGGACAGACCTTCGCCGCGGGCAGCGTCGATCTGCGCCTGCGCGCGTGGTTCAACGAAGACCTCGAAAGCCGCAACTATTTCGTCCCGGGCGTGATGGCCCTGCTCGTGATGCTCGTCAGCCTCATGCTCACCGGCATGGCGATCGTACGCGAAAAGGAGGTGGGGACGATCGAGCAGATCATGGTGACGCCCATCCGGCCGGTGGAGTTCATCCTCGGCAAGTGCGCGCCGTTCATCGTCATCGGCTTCGCCGACGTCGGCCTCGTCACGCTGGTCGGCGTGTTCTGGTTCGAAATCCCGATCCGCGGCAGCTTCGCGCTGCTGCTGCTCGGCACGACCTTCTTCCTGCTGAGCACCCTCGGCATCGGCCTGTTCATCTCGACGGTGTGCAGCACCCAGCAGCAGGCGATGATGACGACCTTCTTCTTCTTTTTCCCGGCGATGCTGCTCTCCGGTTTTGTCTACCCCATCGCCAACATGCCCGAGGTCTTCCAGTGGCTCACGCTCGTGAATCCGCTGCGGCACTTCCTGATTGTGATACGCGGCGTGTTCCTGAAGGGCATCGGCCTCGACGTGCTCTGGCCGCAGCTGGCTGCGCTCCTCGCCATCGGCCTGGGCGTGCTGACCTTCGCCGTGAAACGCTTTCACAAGACACTCACGTAAATCCCGCCCGCCATCCTTCAACCCTCCCTGTGCCATGAAAACCTCCGTTGCGTTGTCCATGCTCCTCCTGCTGGCCGCCGCTCCTCCGGTCGCCGCCGAGCCCGTTGCCACCGCCCTGACGCTCGACGATTGCCTGCGCCTCGCCGTCGACCATCAACCGCTGCTCACCGCCGTTGAGGCCGGCGTCTCCGCCGCCACCGAGGCGGTCGGGGAGGCGCGCGCGCCCTACTGGCCGCAGGTCGACTTCAGCGCGGGCTATCACCGCTGGCAGCGGCGCGCCTTCCTACCGTCCGGCCTGACGCTGCCGGGATTGAGCATACCGAAAATCATCGGCCCGCTCGACGACTGGACCGGCGGCCTGTCCTCGCGGGTGACATTGTTCGATTTCGGGGAGCGACGGGCCGGCCTCGAGGCCGCCCGCGCCCAGCTCGGCAGCGCCCAGGCGGACGCCGCCGCCACCCGTGGCGACGTGCGCCTGTCGGTGCAGTCGGCCTTCTACGCACTCGCGGCCGCGCAGGAACTGCTCGAGGTGGCGGAGCGGAATCTCGCCCGCACGGAAAGTCATCTCGCCTTGGCGCAAGCGCGCCGTGAAGCCGGCGCCGTGCCGCAGGCCGACGTGCTGCGCGCCCAAGCCGAGGTGGCATCAGCGCAACTGCAGTTGATCAGTGCCCGGAGCCGGGTGCGCACTGCCGCCGGTCAGCTCAACACCGTCATGGGTCGCCCGGCCGAAATCGCGCTCGCCATCGCTCCTCCCGCCTTGGCCGCACCGCCCCCTGCCACCGCCGGCATCGAGACGGCCGTCCGCCAAGCGATTGCCAGCCGCCCTGAATTGAAATCGGAGCAATTGCGCGTCGAAGCCGCCCGCGCCAATATAAATGGGGCGCGCGCCGCCCGCGCCCCCAAGCTGCGCGCCGATGGCTCCTACGGCTGGAACGACACCGATTTCCTGCCGTCAGCAAAGGAATGGCAGGTGGGTTTGTCCGTCGACATGCCCGTGTTCGACGCCGACAGCCGCGTTCACCGCCTCGCGCGGACGAAAGCCGAGCTGGCCCGCGAGCAGGCCGCCTACGATAGCCGGGTGCTGCAGGTGCGCCAGGAGGTGTGGGCCGCGGCCAACGAACTCGAACGCGCCTGGGATTCCATCGCCGCCAATGAAACCAGCGTCCGCGCGAGCGAAGAAAGCCTGCGCGTGGTGCGCGAGCGCTATCAGACCGGCGCCGCGCTCATGACCGACCTGCTCGACACGCAGACGGTGCTGGCGAGCGCCGAGGCCTCGCTGGCCGAGGCCCGCTGGAGTTACCTGACGGCCCGCGCCGCCTATGACCGCGCCATCGGAACGGCGGTCAAGTAGTCCTTTTTCAGCGTCGGCCTTTGATTGCGCCGGAACAGCCAGCGTGGCACCCCGCTGTCGAACTGGAGTGTTGGCGTGAGGCAAGGGAACGAGGGCTGGCGGCCGCGGTGGCGGTGGGTCGACAGCCTGCGCAGGTCGGCCGCGACCAGTTCCGCTTGCGCTGCCTAGCTGGCGGCGGCAATGCTTCCCCGTCTGATGCAGCCCTTGTTCGCCATCCTCGATCCCCTCCTCCCCCTCCCCTGGTGGGCATGGGCCGGTTTCTTTGCCTTCATTTCCGCCATGCTGGCGCTGGACCTCGGCGTGTTCCAACGCGACTCGCACGAGGTGAAAATGAAAGAGGCGCTCGTCTGGTGCGTGGTTTGGTTCACCCTGGCCATGGTCTTCAATGGTCTGGTCTACCGCTGGCGGGGTGCCGAGCTCGGCAACCAGTTTCTCGCGGCCTACCTCGTCGAGCTGTGCCTGAGCGTCGACAACGTCTTCATCTTCATCGTCATCTTCGCCTACTTCCAAGTCGCGCCCAAGTGGCAGCACCGCGTGCTGTTCTGGGGAATCCTCGGCGCCGTGCTGATGCGCGCGACCTTCATTTTGGCGGGCGTGAGCGTGATCCAGCGCTTTCACTGGGTGCTCTACCTCTTCGGCGCGTTTCTCGTGTACACCGGCATCAGGATGGCGCTGCCCCGCCGGGGGGAGGTGGACGTCAATCCCGACCGCAACCTCGCCGTGCGGCTCTTCCGCCGGTTCTTCCCGGTGGTGACGCAGCCGGAGGGCGGGCGCTTCTTCACGCGCGAGGCCGGCCGGTTTGCGGCCACGCCGCTTTTCATCGTGCTGCTGGTTGTCGAAACGACCGACCTGGTCTTCGCGCTCGACTCGCTGCCTGCGGTGCTGGCGATCACCAAGGACGGCTTTGTGGCGCTCACCTCCAACGTTTTTGCCATCCTCGGCCTGCGCTCCCTTTACTTCGCGCTGAACGGCGTCATGCAGCTCTTCCGTTACCTGAAGCTCGGGCTCGCGATCATCCTCGTGTTTATCGGCGTGAAGATGCTGGTCGAACCCTGGATCGACATCTCCACCGGCGTCTCACTGGGCGTCATCGGCGGCGTGCTTACCATGTCAGTGCTGACCAGTGCGTTTATTCCGAAGGAGCCTGCGCCACGCGAGTAGTCACGGCGCCCGGCCCGTGGCTTACAGGCCCACCAGGCTGCCGTGCCGCTTGAGCCAGCGCTCGGCGGTGCGCCAGGCGGGGCAGACCGCCTCCACACGCGCCCAGAACCGGGCAGAGTGGTTCATTTCCCGCAGGTGCATCAATTCGTGGTAGATGATGTAGTCGCGCACCAGCTCGGGCGTCTGCACCAACCGCCAGTTGAGCGAGATCGTGCCGCCGGCCGAGCACGAGCCCCAACGCGAACGCTGGTTGCGGATCATGACATTGCTGATTTCGATGCCGGTCTCAGCCGCCAGCTCCCAGGCGCGGGCGGGCAGCTCGATGCGCGCCCGGCGCGCGAACTGCGCCTCGATCGCCGGGCGCAGGTCACCATCGAGCCGCGGCACGCGAAACACGTCGGCGCCCAGGCAGACCATCGGCCGCCCGCCCTCCGCCGCCACGCGGATCGGCTGCGCTTCGCCCCGCCAGAGCACGGCTGTGCCGGGCGTCCATACCGGGGCGGCACGCGGCTGGGCTTGGTGCCGCGCCCAGGCGCGTTCCAGCCAGATGCGGTGCTGCTCTACGAACCGCCGCGCCTCGCACTCCGAGCCGTGCCGGGGAATGGTGGCCACGGCGACACCATCGCGCCGCAGCGTGAGCCGGTACTGGCGGGCGCGCGCGCTGCGGACAAACCTGACCTCGGGCTCCGTCGCCCCGGACGAGGTTCCGAAAGATGCCGTCAGTTCCGCCACGATTGCGGGCGCACTTAAACATTTCCCCGGAAAAAGACCAGCCGCCAGTTTTCCGCGACGGCGGGTTGGGGTGAAAATTTTCCTCGCTCACCGCAGCCGTTAGCTTGCAGATCATGCGTACCACCTCCGGCCTCGCCCGCACTCCCGCGCCACCTTATCACGCCGTGATCTTCACCTCCCAACGCACGGAGGGCGACCGCGGCTACCACGCCATGGCGCGGAAGATGAAGGAGCTGGGCTCCCGATACGACGGCTTTCTCGGCCTCGAGAGCGTGCGCGGCGCCGACGGCACAGGCATCACGGTGAGCTACTGGCGCGATGAGGCGGCGATCCTCGCTTGGAAGCGCGACACCGAGCACCAGCAGGCCCAGTGCGGCGGACGCGGGACGTGGTACGAGGCCTACGAGGTGAGGATCGCCCGGATCGAGCGCGCCTACGGCTTCCACCGCAAGGCGTGAAGGCGAGTTCCTCCAGCGGAATTTGTAACGTATTACGTTACAAACCTCACTGCGCACCCGGCGGCCGTGCGCCCAGCCGTTTGTAGTAGATGGCGTTCGCCGCCAGGCGGCCATCGGGATCGGCGGCGAAATCCGGAATGCCGCCGGCCAACGTGTAGCCCAGTCGCTCGTAGAATTTTGTGGCGCCACTCTCCCCTGCGCTCGTGTCGAGAAACAGCAGGACGCGGTCCCGCGCCCAAGCCTCTGCCTCGACCCGCGCCATGAGCGCCGCTCCGATCCCGCGCCCGCGGTGCGCCGCCAGCACCATCACCTTCTGCACCTCGGCGCGATGACGTCCATTGGCACGCGGCTCGAGCGCCAGTTGCGCGCTGCCCACGAGACGCCCCCCATCGTCGAACGCGGCGAAAAGCAACCTGTGCCCCGCCGTCACGTCGCCGCACACCTTGTGCCAGTAGTCCTCCACCTCGCCGTCCGTGAACGGCAGTACGAAGCCCACCGACGCGCCATTCCGCACCGTATCGATCAGCAGCCCGTCCAGCCCGGGCAGACGCGCTCGGGCGGTTTCACCGTTCAATCGTTCGATCTGCACGGGAGGCATGGAGCAGTTTTCACGCCGCTCCCCGGGAACCCCGGATGTCATAGCGCATCCGTCGTGCATGCCACATGCTCGCGATCTCGCCCGAATAGCCGGGCAGCAGAAACGCGATGACCTGCTCCTCTAGGGCGCACAATGCCTGCAGCACCACGGCGACATGGAACGGTACCGCCGACCATCCGGCCAGCAGCACCACCAATGAGACCGGCAACAGCACCGCCATCAGCTTGGCCAGCCAGGTGTGATAACCCAGCACCCGTCTCCATCGTACCAGCCCGTAGGTCACGATGGCGAAGCAACCCACCAGCACGGCAACGAACCACGGCCATTCCCGGTGCACCACCTCAGGCCACAACCGCCATACGCCCACGGCGGCCGCGGCGGTCATCAGGTAATCCCCCCAGCTATCAAGCCGGCGGCCCAGATCCGATTGCGCCTTGAGCCGCCGCGCGAGAAAGCCGTCGAGGGCGTCCGTCACCAAGGCGACACCGAAGAAAGCCAGGAACCACGTCCGCGAACCGCCCGCGCATGCCACCGCCACCATCGCCGGGGTCAGCACGACGATGCGTAGCAGGCTGAGGAGATTAGGCAGCTTTTTCATCGTGAATATTCACAGCGGCACGATGCGCCAGTCGAGCCGTCCCGGCCGGATGTTCAGCCAGGCAAAGCTCGGCGGCGCGCCGCCGCGGGGACGCGAGATGCACCCCGGGTTAAGCCAACGGACGCCGCGCACATCGGTTTCGTCGCGCGGCACGTGGGTGTGGCCGTGCAGCACGATGTCGGCGCCGCGCGGTGCCCGCGCGGGCGGTGAATGGAGCAGCACAAGCCGCACGCCGCCGCGCTGCAGGCGGAGTTCGCGCGGCCAGCCGGGGTACCAGTCGCAGTTGCCGAGCACCACGCGCAGCGGCGACCCGAGCTGCGCGAACGCCGCCAGCAGCGCGGGATCGCACACGTCGCCCAGATGCCATATCTCGTCGGCGCCGCGCAGGCGTTCCGGCAGGCCGGGCGGATAACGGTCATGCGTGTCGGCCAGAATGGCGATGCGCATGGGTGGACAAAGTCAGAATCTAACGGGTTTGGCAAAGACGGACTTCACGGCCGCCAATTGACCCGGTAACCGCGGCTGCCATTCTGTCCGGCGTGCCGTTGCGGTCGCTCATCGTTGATTTCAACTCGTTCTTCGCCTCCTGTGAGCAGCAGGAGCGGCCGGAGCTGCGCGGCCGGTCCGTGGGCGTCGCTCCGGTTCTGGCCGAGACCTCGTGCTGCATCGCGGCGAGCTACGATGCCCGGCGGCGCGGCGTGCAGGTGGGCACGCGGGTGGACGAGGCGCGGCGGTTGTGCCCCGGCATCGCCATCGTCGAGGCGCGCCCCGCGCTCTACATCCAGTACCATCGCCGGCTCATCGAGGTCATCGAGTCGTGCCTGCACGTGACCGAGGTTTTGTCGATCGACGAGGTGGCCTGCGAACTCACCGCGACGTTCGCGCCGCGCGAGAAGGCGGTGGCCCGCGCCCGCCGCATCAAGGCGGCGATCGCCCGCGACGTCGGCGCGTGCCTCACCTGCTCCATCGGCATCGCGGCCAACCCGTTCCTCGCCAAGGTTGCCTCGGACATGCAAAAGCCCGACGGGCTGGTGGTGCTGGAAGACGCCGACGTGCCGCAGCGCCTGCTCGGGCTGGAGATCGGCGATTTCGTGGGCATCGGCAAAAACATGGAGCGCCGCCTGCGCGCCCGCGGCATCGACACGGTGCGGAAGCTCTACGCCGCGACCAGGGCGGAACTGCGCGGCATCTGGGGCGGCGTCGAAGGCGAGCGCATGTATGCGCGCCTGCGCGGCGAGGACTTGCCGCTGCCGGCGCATCGCCATCAGACCATCGGCCATTCCCACGTGCTGCCGCCCGAACTCCGCAACGAGGCCTCCGCTCTCGCGGTGCTGCACCGCCTTCTGCAGAAGGCCGCGATGCGCCTGCGCCACCTGGGCCTGTATGCGGGCGGCCTGCACGTCGCGGTGCGGCATCGCCAGGGCCGCGGCTGGAGCGACGAGCTGCGCTTCAACGAGACGCAGGACACCCTCCGGCTCACCCATGCGCTCACCCAGATCTGGGAGCGCCGGCCCGGGCGGGGCCACGCGCCGTTCCAAGTCGGCGTCGTGCTGTTCCACCTGGTCGAACTGCCGGGACACACCCCCGATCTTTTCACCTATGAACAGGAGCAGGCGCGCGGGCGGCTGCATGACATCGTGGACTCTCTCAACAGCGCTTACGGCAAGAACACCGTCTATTTTGGCGGCGCCCACGGGGCCACGGGCTACGCGCCGATGCGCATCGCCTTCACCCGCATTCCCCAGCCGGAGATCGAGGAGATCGATCCCGCGCAGTCGAAGGTCATCCGGCCGAAGAAAAAGTGACGCGGCGTTTGCGCCCTCACCGGCTGGCAACCGGCCGGTCGCGACGGGAAGCCCCCGCCGGAGATCATCCGGGAAGTCGCGCCCCTTCTGCCCAGAGGGATTGTCAACGATTAGTTGACATGTTTCTCCTCCCCGAGAGAGGGGGCCCCGTTATTCCCCGGCTGGGATCGACAGCAGCGTGTTGACGCGGGACCGGCGGTGCGTCGTGCTAACGCCCAGCCATGATCAGGGTCTTTGTCTCCGGCTGCTACGACATCCTGCACGCGGGGCATGTGCAGTTTTTCCGCGAGGCGCGCGCGCTGGGCGACCACCTCACGGTGTCCTTCGCCTCGGCCGAGGTGCTGTGGCGGTACAAGCAGCGCCGCAGCTCGCTGCCCGACGGGCACAAGCGCGCCCTGCTCGCCTCGCTCGGCATGGTGGACGAGGTCGTGGTCGGGACCGACCTGGAGGAGGGCCTCGACTTCAGGCCGGAGTTCCTGCGCCTGCGGCCGGACATCCTCGCCGTGACGGAGGACGACAAATACACCCCGCTCAAGCAGGCGTTGTGCGCGCAGGTCGGTGCGCGCTATGTCGTGCTGCCGAAGACGCCGCCGCAATTTCCGCCCATCTCGACGACCGAGATCGTCCGTTGGATCCGCGCGCCGCAGGAGGCGCCGCTGCGGGTGGACTTCGCCGGCGGCTGGCTCGACGTCCCGCGCTTCGCGCGGCCGGAAGGGTACATTGTCAACTGTGCGATTTCACCCACGGTCTCCCTGCGCGCCTGGCCCTATGAGCACAACGCCGGCGTCGGCGGCAGCGGCGCGTGGGCCCTGCTCAACGGCAAGGACGGCGTCTCGTCCGAACTCGACCTTGGTGTGGGCTGGCAGGATCCGGCGGTGATTGCCGAGACCGGCCTGTGTGTGTGGCGCAGCGGGCCGCAGCCCGAGCTGGAGTTGAAGACCGACGGCACGCTGCTGCACGGACGCCTGGCCCTGCTCTGGACCGGCCGATCGCATTCAACCCCCGCGCTCACGGAACGACCGCGAAATTTTGACGCCATCGCCCGCGCCGGACGGACGGCGCGCGAGGCGGTGTGGCGGCAGGACCTCGCGCAACTGGCCGACGCGGTGCGGCAGTCGAATGCGGTGCAGCAGGCCGAGGGCATGGAGCCGCTGCCGGACGATCTGCCGGGGGCGCTCGCCTGGAAATATTGCGGCGGGGGCTTCGGCGGCTACGCCGTTTATCTCTTCGCCGACGCTGCCTCGCGTGACGCCGCTTGCACGCGACCCAGCTTTCGGCCGATCGAACCCTACGTCGCCACGCACTGAGTTAGAAGATTGCAGCTGGAGAAGCGCCACCGGGCTCTGCTGACCAGCAGAGCGATATCCTCACCTGCTCGTGATGCTGACGAACCATCGTCTGCCAACAGGCTCCTGCCTTTCACAAACGGGACGCGAACCAAGCGCGGAGGTTGGCGAGGCAGCGTTCGTTTTGGGGGGCGGTACCAACGCTGATACGCACATGGCCGGGTAGATCGCCGAACGGCCGCACGATGGTTCCGCGTGCCTGCAGGAAATCAAAGGCTTTTGCCGCGTCCGGCACCTTCACCAGGATGAAATTGGCCTCGGAGGGCACGAACTCGAGCCCGAGCTCGTGAAAGCCGGCGGCGAGTTGCTGGAGTCCGGCGCGGTTCATTTCCCGACTGCGGCGCACAAAGTCGGCGTCGTCGAGCGCGGCGACCGCGGCGGCCTGCGCCACCGCGTTGATGTTGAACGGCGCGCGGGCGCGCTGGAGCAGCGCCGCGATGTCGGGCCGCGTGTAGCCGTAACCGACCCGCAGACCGGCGAGGCCGTAGATCTTGGAAAACGTGCGCGTGCACAGCACCGGCCGGCCCCGGGCGATGAGCGGCCGCAAATCCGGCGCCTGCTCCTGGTACTCGGCGTAGGCCTGGTCGAACACGCAGAGCACATCCTCAGGCAGGCCGTTCGCGAAGGCGACCAGCTCCGCCTCGGTATGAGCGGTGCCGGTGGGGTTGTTCGGGCTGGCGAGGAACACGACGCGAGTGCGCGGCGTGACGGCGGCGCGCATGGCCGCCAGGTCGTGCCGGAAACCGGGCATGGCCACCTCGACCGGCTTCGCGCCCATCAGCAGCGTGACCAGCTTGTAGACCACGAAACCGTGCACCCCCATGACCGCCTCGGTGCCGGGCCCCAGGAAAACATGGGCCGCGAGTTCCAACACCTCGTTGGATCCGTTGCCGAACATGAGTTGGTCGCGGCCGACCTGCAGGCGCCCGGCGAGCTTGCCGGTGAGGTCCCAGCAGCTGCCGTCGGGATAAAGGTTCACCTCGCGCAGCGCGGCCGCGGCGGCCGCGAGGGCCTTCGGCGAAGGACCGAGCGGATTTTCATTGGAGGCCAGCTTGTCGATCCGGGCCGGGTCGAGGCCGAATTCCCGCGCGACCTGCGTGATCGGCTTGCCCGGCTGGTAGACCGGCTGGCTCAGGATCTGGGGTTGGGCGAAACGTGCGGCGTCCATGGCTTCCTCCAAAAGTCGCCATGCCTAAGCGACGGCGCCCGAAGTTGCAATGCTCTCCACCGGGCATGGATTGGCTGCTTCGGACGATCCTTTGCCGGGTCGGCCACGTCCCCGCGGGTGGCGCGATATCATTTTTTGCGCAAAAGAACTCAAGCCGGCGGTCTTGCCTCCACCCGGCCGTCTTGTTCATCTCGGTATCTCCCCGATGAATTACGGTCACTTCGACGACACGGCCAAAGAGTATGTCATCACGCGTCCCGACACCCCGCGCCCGTGGTCCAATTATCTCGGCACGACGGAGTATGGCGCCATCATCACGAACAACGCCGGCGGCTACTCGTTCTACCGGAGCGCCGCCACCGGCCGCTTCCTGCGCCTGCGCTTCAACGCCGTGCCGCTCGACCAGCCGGGCCGCTATTTCTACCTGCGCGACCGCGCGAGCGGCGACTTCTGGAGCTCCTCGTGGCAGCCGGTGGGCAAGCCGCTCGATCGCTACCAGTCCGTCTGCCGTCATGGCACCGCTTACACGCAGATCGAGAGCGAGTACGCCGGCATCCGCACCGCGTCGCTCTATTTCGTGCCGCTGGGTAAGACGTTCGAGTACTGGCGCCTGCGCATAACCAACCAGTCCGCCGCGCACCGCGAACTGTCCCTCTACACCTATTGCGAATTCGCCAACCACTGGAACACTTACCAGGATCTGGTGAACCTGCAGTATTCGCTCTTCATCACGAAGACCTCGATGGTGGACGGCGTGCTCGGGATCGCCAACAACCCGAACGAGCGCTTTGACGGCGGGAATCTGACCGGTTGCGGCCGTTCGTGGATGGCCCTCACCGGCGCCCCGCTGGCGGGCTGGGAAACGCGCCGCGAGGTGTTCCTCGGCACTTATGGCGGTTATGCCGCGCCTGCCGCGATCGCAGCGGGCGGACCACTCAGCAATTTCCTTACCGAGGGCGACAACGTCTGCGGCACGCTCCAGGTCCACCTTGACCTCGCCCCCGGCGAGATGCGTGAGGTGATCGTGCTCCTCGGTCTCGGCACGCCGGCCTCGCACGGCCGGACCACGGTCGCGACCTTTGGCACCCCGGCCCGTTGCGAGGAAGAGTTGCGCAAGCTCAAGGCTTCGTGGCACGCCGACCTCGGGTCCATCGCCGTCCGGACGCCCGACGAGAATCTCGACCACATGGTCAACGTCTGGAACGCTTACAACGCCCTCATCACCTGCGCGTGGTCCCGCTCCGCCTCCCTCATCTACAACGGCGAGCGCGACGGCCTCGGCTTCCGCGATACGGTGCAGGATTTCCTGGGCGCCACCCCGCTCATCCGCGAACGGATCCAGCCGCGCCTCGAGCTCATGCTCACCGGCCAGCTGGCCAACGGCGGCGCCATCCCGATCATCAAGCCGTTCACCCATCACCCCGGCCACGAGCCGCCGCCGCCCGAGGCGGAGTACCGCTCCGACGACTGCCTGTGGTTTTTCAACGCCGTGCCGGTCTACGTCGCCGAGACGGGCGAGGTCGACTTTTATAAAAAAATCCTGCCCTACGCCGATCAAGGCGAGGCCACCGTGCTCGGTCACCTGCGCCGCGCCCTCGAGTTCAATCTTGAGCGCACGGGCCGCAACGGCCTGCCCTGCGGGCTCTCGGCCGACTGGAACGATTGCATCCGGCTCGGCTACCACGGCGAGAGTGTCTTCGTCGCGTTCCAGGTGCGGTTCGGACTCGAGGTCTACGCGTGCATCGCGGAAAAAATCAATCTGCCCGCCGACGCCGCCTGGGCGCGCGCCGAGCTGAAGAAGCTCGATGCGAAAATCCAGAAGGTCTGCTGGGACGGCCAGTGGTTCATCTGGGCCATTGGCGAAGACGGCACGATCTACGGCACCAAGGCCTTTGCAGAAGGCCAGGTTTACATGAACACACAGGTGTGGGCGGTGATCAGCGGCGCTGCCACGTCTGCGCAGGCCCGCCGCGCCATGCAGACGGTGAAGGAAAAGCTCGCCACGCCGTACGGCGCCATGCTGTGCGCTCCGCCGTTCATAAAGGCCAATCCGGAGGTGATGCGGGCCACGCTTTTCAACAACGGCATCAAGGAAAACGCCGGCATCTTTTCCCACACCCAGAGCTGGGCGGTGATTGCCGAGTGTCTGCTCGGCGACGGCGACGCGGCCTACGACTACTATTGTGCCTTCAACCCGGCAGCCTACAACGACCGCGCCGAGATCCGCCAGGTCGAGCCTTACGTACACTGCCAGACGGTCTACTCGCGCTACAACGTCAACGAAGGCCATGCGCGCACCCCCTGGCTCTCGGGCACCGCCTCCTGGGCGTACTACGCCGCCACGCATTGGATCCTCGGCGTGCGCCCGGAGATCGAGGGCCTGCGCATCGATCCCTGCATTCCGAAGGCCTGGCCGGGCTTCACCATGCGCCGCCACTTCCGCGGCAAAACCGTGCACATCGAGGTGAAGAATCCGTCCGGTGTCTGCCGGGGCGTGAAGACCCTCACCGTCGACGGCCAGTCCGTACAGGGCAGCCTTGTGCCCGCCTCCGCGCTCAAGGAAGGAACGCGGATCGTGGCCACGCTCGGCTGAGCTCTGCAACGGGTGCGGGCGGTGATCAGCCGGCTCTGAATATGAAGCCGGACAAAACGCGCGGTGTTACTCCTGCCAGACGGCGACACCGGCGGTGGGCACGTCGCGCGCGCCGACCAGAACCTTCGCGCCCTCCGGGATCGGCGCGGTCTGGAGTTTCTCCGTGAAATTGGTCGCAACCCAGAAACCGTCGCGCCAGTCGACCAGAAAGCCGTCGTCAAACTGCTGAACGGCCACCCCGGCGCGCACATAGACGTCGCGGATCAACCGGGCCTCCAGTCCGCCGTCCAGCGAGTCCACCCCGAGGTAGGTCACGGTGCCGCGGCCCAGCGGGCGCGTTACGGCCGCAATGCCGCCGGCGTAATACTGGTCGTCGTAACGGGCCAGCGCGGTGGTGCCCTCGCGGGGTTCGAGCACCTCGCCCCACGAGGCCCAGTCGTAGGTCTGGTTGGGCGTGCGCACCTTGCCGACGCACGGCGCGGGCAGCGTGTCATAGAACGAGATCTTCGCGCCGATGAGGTCGAGGATCGGCGCGGCCCAGGGGCCCTCCCAGAGGTGGCCGCGGCGGTCTTTCTGGCCGGTGCGGCAGGTGATGATCAGGTGGCCGCCCTGTTCCGCGTACGTTTTCCAGCGCTGCACCAGCTGGTCATCCACGAGCTGGTACGCCGGCACGATGAGGAATGGATACGCCTGAAAATCTTTGTCCTCGGTGATGACGTCGACCGGGGCGCCGACGCGCTTGAGCGCGCGGTACTGCTTCAACAGGTGACCGTACGTGTCCCAGCGGATGTTCTGCTTGTGGTTGTCGAGGTCCCAGCGGTCCTCCCGGCCATAGAGCAACGCGGCGCGGCGCGCGGCGTAGGCCGCGGGTGCCTTGGCGTCGGGCCGGAGATTCTGTCGCAGCAGCACCATCTCGCGGGCCGCTTGGGCATACTGCTCGCCGCCGGTGGTGATGGTGACGCCGTCGGGTCCGACGAGCCCGTAATGGTAGAGTTCGGCGCCGAAGAGCGGTTCGCGGAAGCGGTAGGTGCAGACGAATTTCGCGCCGGAAGCGAAGGCGCGCAGCAGCCACAGGTGCACCGCGCCGGGGTACGGCTGCGGGTTGACGTCGCCCCAGTTCACCTGGCCGGGCTGCAGCTCCATGATGCCGTGCAGCCCGTTGATGGTGCGGTGAAAGTCGCCGGCGAAGGAGAGCATGGCGGCGCTGCCGAGGCGGAAGCCGAGCGGGCCCTCGTTCAGGTTGCCGTGCGCCGGGTAAATCGTCCACGTGATGACATCAAGGTCGCGGCCCGAGAGCGCGGGATCGACAGCGCCAAAATCGTGCATGAAGTTGGTTGTGATCCACTGATGGTGGCCGCAGTACCGGCGGAGGATGTCGGCCTGGAAACGCAGGTAGTCGGCCGCCGTCTCGGCGAACCAGCGCTGCGCGTCGAGCATGGCGTGCGGATTGAACTGCGCGACGTCCTCCGGCGGGTTCGGGAGACGGATCTGGTCGAAGTTCTGGTACATCTGCGACCAGAAGGCGTTGCCCCAGGCGCGATTGAGCTCATCGATGGTGCCGTATTTTTTCTGCAGCCAGCTGCGGAAGCCGGCCTGGCAGGCATCACAATGGCATGGCTCCTTGCCGTAGTGGCTGAGCTCGTTGTCGAGTTGCCAGCCCCAGACGCGCGGGTCGCGGCCGTAGCGCCGGCCGAGTTCGTCGACGATCATTGCGACGTACCGGCGGTAGGTGTCCACGTTCCAGCACGCCTGCTGCCGCGTGCCGTGCAGCATCCGCCGGCCCGCGGCGTCGATCATGAGCACCTCCGGATGCGCCTGCGTCAGCCAGACCGGCGGTGCCGGGGTCGGCGTGCAGAGGATGACCTTGAGTCCTTGGTCGGCGCAGAGCTGCACGTTGCGCTCCAGCCAGTCGAAGTCGAATTTACCCTCCTGGGGTTCCATGAAGGCCCAGGCAAATTCGCCCATGTGGACGAACTCGAGGCCCATTTTCTTGATATTGGCGATATCGCGCGGCCATTGCTCCGCCGGCCACGCCTCCGGATAATAATAGACGCCGATCCGCATGAGATCGGCCGGCGGAAAGAAGGTCGCTTGCGCGTCAGCCGGCGCCGCGGGCGTTGCGGCGATCAACGCGAAGGCGAGGAACAGGGAACGGGGGAAGCGAATCATGGAAGCAACTCCTTCTAAAAAACTGCCGCTCAAACAGGCGTGTCTTTGGGCGGGGAAACCAGGAGCCGGCCGTGCAAATCAGCGAGCTCGCGGAGGTAGTCGGTCGTGCCGCCGAAGAGCCGGTCGAGCTGCGCCGGACGATAACGCCATTGCCAGTTGCCGTCCGGCTTGCCGGGTACGTTGAAGCGCCCTTCAGGGCCGAGGCTGAGCAGGTCCTGCAACGGGATGACGGCAAGCCGGCTCACCGCGGCGTAGGCGGCGCGGATGAAGTCCCAGCCGATCTCCGCGCCGGTCACGCGCAAATAGCGGCGCACATGGTCACGCGTCTTTTCGTCGGTCGCCGCGTACCAGCCGAGGGTGGTGTCGTTGTCGTGCGTGCCGGGATAAATGGCGCCGTTGGCCTCGAGGTTGTGCGGGAGATAGGGGTTCGTGCTCTTGCCGCCGAACGCGAACTGCAGGAGGGCCATGCCGGGCAGACCGATGGCGCGCCGCAACTGCCGCGCGGCTTGGGAGAGTTCGCCGAGGTCCTCGGCGATGATCTTCGCGCCGGGATGGGCGCGCCGGACCGATTCGAAAAACGCCAGACCCGGACCGGGCCGCCACTCGCCCCGGCGGGCAGTGGTGGCCGGCGACGGAATGCGCCAGTAGTCGGCGAAGCCGCGGAAATGGTCGATGCGCACGACGTCGTAGAGATCAAACGCGGCGCGCAGCCGGGCGTGCCACCACGCGTAGTCGTCGGCCGCGTGCACGTCCCAACGGTGGAGCGGATTGCCCCAGAGCTGGCCGTCGGCGGAAAAATAGTCGGGCGGCACGCCGGCGACCGCGAGCGGCTGCCCGGTCTGCTCGTCGATTTCGAAAAGGTGCGGTGCGGACCACGTGTCGGCGCTGTCCATCGCCACAAAAATCGGGATGTCGCCGATGATGCTCACGCCGCGTTTCGCCGCCGCAGCCCGCACGCGGCGCCACTGACCGAAAAAGAGATACTGGGAGAAGGCGTGCGCCTGGATGGCGGCGTCGAGCTGGCCGCGGAGCTTTGATTTCTGCGCCTTCGCCCAGATGCGCGCCTCGGCGGGCCACTCCCACCACGGGCGCCCCTCGTAATGATCCTTGAGTGCGCGGAAAAACGCATAGGGTTCGAGCCAGGCGGCGTTCGCCTCCCGGAACGCCGCGAAATCCCCATAGGGTGCCGGGCCGCGGCCGGCGCGGAGGTTCGCACAGGCGTGATCGAACAGCGGCCACACCAGGCGGTAGAGCGCGCCATAGTCGACCCGGTCGGCGTTCAGGAAAACCAGCGGTCCGAGCGCATCCTGCGTGAGCAGGTCGTGGCGCGTCAGCTCGACCAGGTTGACGAGATAGGGATTGCCCGCGAACGCGGAAAAGCACTGGTAGGGCGAATCGCCGTAGCCCGTCGGGCCGAGTGGACAGAGCTGCCAGTACCGGCAGCCGGCGGCCTCCAGAAATTCAAGAAACCGGTCGAGATGTTCGTCGAAGGTGCCGATGCCAAAGTCGCCGGGCAGGCTGGTGGGGTGCAGCAGCACGCCGGCGGCGCGCGTGGTGAGCCAGTGGAAGAGCGGGGCGGAAGCAGGGGCCGGCATCGTCACCAGCAATGAAGAACGAAACCCGCGTGCCAACAAGCAAAACACGCGCGTCCGTGACCAGCCGCCGGCGGGCGGTTCAAACCGGCTTGGATCACCATCCCGCGGCCTGACCGTCCTTGCGGCTCTCGCTCGCGCCGAGGTAGGTGTGGTTCTTTGCATCCCACTCGATCGCTTGGTAGCCGCCGAAGCCACCGAGATCGGTGCGAATGTCGTGTCCGCGGCGCTTGAGCTCGGCGACGACGTCCCATGGGATGCCGCTCTCGAGGTAGACGTAGCCGCCGTCGGCCATCTTCGGATGGTCGTAATCGGTCGAGCCGTCGTGCTGCCAGCGCGCGGCGTCGCCCGCCTCCTGCAGGTTGAGGCCGTAGTCGATGAGGTTGACGAGAATCTGCACGTGGCCCTGCGGCTGCATCGCGCCGCCCATCACGCCGAACGCGAGCCACGGCGCACCGTCCTTCATGACGAACGCGGGGATGATCGTGTGGAACGGCCGCTTGCCCGGCGCGTAGACGTTGGCGTGGCCGGGCTCCATGGTGAAGATCTCGCCGCGATCCTGAAACCCGAAGCCCAGTCCGGGCACCACGATGCCGCTGCCCATGCCGCGGTAGTTGCTCTGGATGAGCGACACCATGTTGCCCTCGGCGTCGGCCGTGCAGAGGTAGATGGTGTCGCCGTCATTCACGGGCGGGTGGCCGGCGTCGTAAGTCCGGGCGGCGCGCGTCGGGTCGATGAGCTGGCGGCGCTCGGCGGCGTATTCCTTTGAGATGAGCCATTTGACCGGCACCCGGGCGAAGGCCGGATCGGCGTAGAATTTCGCGCGATCCTCGAACACCAGTTTCTTGGCCTCGATCATCACGTGGAGGGCGTCGGCGCTCTGAAAGCCCATTTTCCGCAGGTCGAATCCCTCGAGGATATTCAGCATCTGCAGCGCGGCGATGCCCTGGCCGTTCGGAGGCAGCTCATAAACATCGTAGCCGCGGTAGTTGACCGATACCGGCTCGACCCACGTCGAGGTGTGCTGCTCGAAGTCGGCCTTGCGCAGCCAGCCGCCGTTGGCGCGCATGAAGGCGTCGATCTGGTCGGCGATCTCCCCGCGGTAGAACACGGCGCGGCCCTGGTCGGCGAGGAGCTGGTAGGTGCGAGCCAGTGCCGGATTCTGAAAGACCTCGCCCTTCCGTGGCGTGCGGCCGCTGGGCGCGTACGTCTCGACGAACGCGCCGGGCAGATGCTGGTTGCGCAGGATCGCCACGTTGCGCTCCCAATAGAAGGCGATGAGCTCGCTGAGCGGAAATCCCTCCTGCGCATAGCGGATCGCGGGAGCGAGCACCTGCGCCAGCGGCAGCCGGCCGAACTTGGCGTGCAGCTCGAACCAGCCGTCGACCGCGCCCGGCACGCTGACCGGCAGCATGCCGTAGGACGGGATGGTGGTGCGGTTGAGCTTCGCGAGCTCGGCCTTCATCTGCTCGTAGCCGAGGCCGAGCGGCGAGCGGCCCGAGGCGTTGAGACCGTAGAGGCGGTGCGACTTCGCATCCCACACGATGGCGAACAGGTCGCCGCCGACGCCGCTGCTCACCGGCTCCATGAGGCCCAGCGCGGCGTTGGCCGCGATGGCGGCGTCGACCGCGGAACCGCCCGCCTTGAGAATGTCGAGCCCGGCCTGCGTCGCGAGCGGCTGGCTGGTGCACACCATGCCGTGCTGCGCGATGACTTCGGAACGGGTGGCGAACGATCTGCCGGTGATGCGGTCCACTTGGGCCACGGTAACGGCGGCGGGCAAAAATGCGAATACGGTGATGAGGACCAGGCGCGCGGAGTGCATGCCCACACGCTAGGCACCTCCAGACCGGGGTCAACGCACTCATCCTCCCGCGACCCCGCGCGGCCGTCTCCTTGGGGGTGATTCAACAGGCGGTCATTTGCCTTTTGACCGCAACGAATAACTTGGTCCGCGGATGCTCACCACCCTGCTCCAACTTTTCACACACCAGTCGCCCGCAGATTACGAACGCGCGTTCATCCACCAAGTGACGGTGAAGGAGCAGATGGCGCACAACCCGGCGATCGAACGGCTCATTCTCGCCGGCTGGCTGTCCATCGTCGTCAAGTGCTTCGCCGTGATCTGGGCCATCGACCATTGGGCCGTGCCGGTCCATCCGTACTGGGTCATCGTTCCGACCGTCCTGATGGCGGCGCTCTGCACCGCGGTTTATTACTGGCGGAATTGAATGGCCGCGCGGTTGGGCGATAGCGGTTCAAAGAGAAACCATCGGAGCCAACGTTGCTTGCTTTCCGCTTTCCGGTATCCGATATCCGGTATCCGATATCCGGTATCCCATGCCCTCCGTTCCCGGTTTCCGCAGTCCCTACGTCAAGGTCGGCCGGCTCGTCTACTTCGGCCGCATGCTCGACAAGATCCGCCTGCATGCCGCCGGCAAACTCCCGGCCGAGTACCAGGCCAACCTCGGTGACACCAAGCCCAACCTGTTCGATGCGCGCTGTTGCCGCTTCCTCGGCGTCAAGTATGCCGATCTCGCCGCGCGCACGCTGGAGGGCGGCCCCGACGAGGAGATTCTGGGCTGGGCGCACGCCCACGGCACGCCGCGCACTGATGACGAGTGCAACGCGTGGAACCGCTTCATGATGAAAATCGGCTGGCGCGACGACCGATCGAACATCCTGCAGGAGCGCATTCGCGAATACGGCCTCGCGGACAAAACCATCGAAACCTTCTTTGACCTGATTGACTACGACGAGGGCCGCGACCCCGTGGCGGCCAAGGCCTGGCTGTGGTGATACCGGATCGGCGATACCGGAAACCGGGAAGAGATTACGGATCGGAGGGAATTCCGGGTTTGCGATCTCGGCGTGCGGAGCGACAGTGAACGGGCCACCTCGCCGGTCCGCCTGTCTTCCATTTTTCATCTTCCTTCCTTCGTCTTCTGACTCCTGAATACTGGCTCCTGACTTCTGTCTACCTGATCTCCGGTATCCACTCTCCAAAATCAAAAATGCCTTCCGTTCCCGGTCTCCGCAGTCCCTACGTCAAGGTCGGCCGTCTCGTCTACTTCGGCCGCATGCTCGACAAGATCCGCCTGCACGCCGCCGGAAAACTCCCGGCCGACTACCAGCCCAACCTCGCCCGCGGTTTCGACGGCCGCTGCTGCAATTTCCTGCACGTCAAATACCCCGAACTGGTGGCCCGGGTGCTCCAGGGGGGAAGCGACGACGATATTCTCGCCTGGTGTCATGAGCAGGGCGGTCCGCGCACCACCGAGCAATGCGAAATCTGGAACAACTTCATGATGAAACGCGGCTGGCGGGACGGCGGCAGCGAGACCCTGCAAGTCCGCATCAAGGAATCGAAACTCGAGGGAAAACCCATCGAGACCTTCTTCGACCTGATCGAATATGAAGAGGAACGCGACCCCGTGGCGACAAAAGCGTGGCTCGGTTGAATCATCCGCGTACCCGCCGGCACCGCCGCGGAACGCAGGCCGCCGGCACGGTGCATGAATATCATCCTCATCGGCGTCGCCGGTTCCGGTAAAACCACCATCGGCGAAAAACTCGCCGCCCGGCTCGGCGGCAACTGGCGGTTTTACGATGCCGATCACTTCCATCCACCTGCCAACATTGCCAAGATGAGCCGCGGCGTTCCGCTTGATGACGCCGACCGCGCGCCGTGGCTCGACGCCCTCCGCGCACACCTCGGCGCCAGCGCCGCGCGCGGCGAGCACGTCATCCTCGCCTGCTCCGCCCTGAAAGAAACCTATCGCCACAAACTGGCCGACACCCCGGGGCCCACCCGCTTCGTTTACCTCAAGGGCGGCTTTGAAACCCTGCGCGGACGTCTGCGTACCCGCCGGGGTCACTACCTGAAGGCAGCCATGCTCCACAGTCAGTTTGAGGCACTCGAAGAGCCCGCGCCCGAAGCCGCGTTTGTCATGGATGCCACCCTGGCGCCCGACGACATCATCGCTCGCATCCTCCGGGAGATCCGACTGCCGGGCCCGCGAGGAGATTCCTCGCCTCAGCCGGCATAGCTTCCAAGCTGGAAGGCAGGCAGATTCCCATGACCCGCGCCGTTGCCACCCGCCTCCGCCTGCTTGCCAGCGTGCTGAGCCTGTTGCTGCTGGCCGCGATCCTCGCAGCCGGCGGCTTGTGGTGGCTCGCGCGCCGCGACCTGCCGCCGCTCGATGGCGAGGCGGCGCTGCCCGGTCTTTCCGCCACGGTTACGGTTGAGCGCGATGCCCTCGGCGTGCCGACGATCCGCGGCGCTACGCGTGCCGATGTCGCGCGCGCGCTTGGTTACCTGCATGCCCAGGACCGGTTCTTCCAGATGGATCTGCTGCGCCGCCGCTCCGCAGGCGAATTGTCTGAATTGTTTGGCAAGACGGCCGTGCCGCTCGACCGCGATAAGCGTGTTCACGGCTTCCGGGCGCTGGCCCGCCAGGCGCTGGCGCTGCTGCCGTCCGAGCAACGCGCCCTGGTCGACGCCTACACGGCTGGCGTGAACGCCGGCCTCGCCGCACTGCCTGGCCGGCCCTTCGAGTATTACGTGTTGCGTGTCCGGCCGCAGCCCTGGTCGGCCGAAGACACCCTCCTTATCGGTTACGCCATGGTCCTCGATCTGCAGGACGTGCAGGACAAGTACGAACTCATGCTCGCCGCCATCCAAAATCACTACGGTCGCGCCATGCTCAATTTCCTCGCGCCGCGCGGCACCGAGTTCGACGCGGCGCTTGACGGCAGCACCTATCCAAGCCTGCCGCTCCCGGGGCCTGACATCATTGATCTGCGCAAGCGGAAAACCGAGGAGGCGGCCGCGGCGAAATCCGGATCCGGCCTGGCCCTCCGGCCGTCCGTGTCCGACGAATTCGCGCCCGGCTCCAATGTCTTCGCCCTTGCGGGCAGCCGCACCGCCAACGGCTCCGCTTTGCTGGCAAACGACATGCACCTCCACCTCGGCGTGCCCAATATCTGGTACCGGGCCTCGCTCGTCTGGAGCGGGGAAGTCCCAAGTTCCCAGTCCCAAGTTTCAAAGGTCGAAGTTCCCACCCAGAACCCGGAACTCGGAACTCCGAACCGAGAACCCGGCGCCGCGTGCCGGGTCACCGGCGTCACCATCCCCGGCGCTCCCCTCGTCATCGCCGGCAGCAATGGCCGGATCGCGTGGGGTTTCACGAACAGCTTCGCCGACACGACCGACATCGTGATCGTCGAGCCGAGCAGCATCGACCCGCTTTTCTATAAAAACGGCAATGACCTCCTCGAAATGGAGCAGCGCCACGAAACGATCCGCGTCAAGGGCGGCGACCCGGTCGAGGTGGTCACACCTTGGACCATCTGGGGGCCGGTGATTGGCACGGGCGAGCGCAACCGCCTCTTGGCGCTTCGCTGGGTGTTTGATGATCCCGCCGCGCTCAATCTCAACCTCATGGCGCTCGAGACCGCCCCCGACGCATCCACCGCGCTCGCCCTGGCCCCAGGCTTCGGTCTGCCCACTCAGAATCTGCTCGTGGCCGACCGGACTGGCGCCATCGGCTGGACCATCGCAGGCCGGCTGCCGCGCCGCATGGGCTACGACGGCCGCCTGCCCTCCGTCTGGGCCTACGGCGACCGTCGGTGGGACGGCTACCTGCCGCCGGAGGAGTATCCGCGCATCCTTTCACCGGCGTCGGGCCAGCTTTGGTCCGCCAACAACCGTCCCACCGGCGGTGCCGCTGACGCCAAGCTCGGCGACGGCGGCCACGCCGCGGCCGCCCGCGCGCGCCAGATCCGCGACGACCTCACGGCCATCACCACTCCCGCCACGCCGCGCGCGCTGCTCGCCGTGCAGCTCGACGATCGCGCCCGCTTCCTGGAACGCTGGCAGAAACTGCTCCTCGCCACGCTCAACCCTGAAACTGTCGCCGCGAAAAAAGGCCGGGCCGAGTTGCGCCGCCTCGTCGAACAATGGAACGGTCACGCCTCCATCGATTCCGTTGCCTACCACCTCGTGCGCCGCTGGCGGGACTTCGTGGCCGATCGCGCCCTCGGGCCGATCTGCGAGCCGTGCGCGGAGCTTTACGAGGCGTTTGATTTCCGCCGACTCAACTACGAGGAGCCGCTCTGGCGGCTCGTGCAGGAGCGGCCGCCCCATCTGCTCACCGCCGATTACCTGACTTGGGACGACCTGCTGCTCGCCGCGGTCGACGACGTGTTGCGCTGGGCCGACCGGCAGAACCGGCCGCTCGCGCGGCTCACCTGGGGCGCGCGCAACACCGCGCGCATCCAGCATCCCTTCAGCCGTTTTCTCCCCCCGCCCCTCGCACGCCTGCTGGACATGCCGGCCGAGCCGCTGCCCGGCGACAACGACATGCCGCGCGTGCAAAGTCCGACATTCGGCGCCTCGGAACGCTTCGTTGTGTCACCCGGCCATGAGGAGGAGGGCATCTGCCATCTCCCGGGCGGCCAGAGCGGCAACCCGCTCTCGCCATTCTACCGCGCCGGTCACGAGGCCTGGGCGCATGGTGAACCCACCCCCTTTCTGCCTGGACCCACGGCACACACGCTCCGGCTGCATCCGTAAGCGCGCCGCCGTCAAGGTCTGCGACCCGAGAAAAAATGTTGGCGCAGCGTCAGCCCTGATACGCGGAGGCGCGCACGCCGCGCACGCCGGGCTTCACCTGGAAAACGCCTCCGGCCAGCGGTTGCGCGGCGAGCTGTTCATCGGTGAGACCGGTGCGGGCGGAGGTGAGGTAGAGGGTGTCGAGGTCCGGTCCACCAAAGGCACATGAAGTCACGCGCGCCACCGGCAGGCGGATGGTCTGCAGCCGCTCGCCTGTGCGCGGATTCCAGCGGGTCACGCTCCAGCCATTGTACATGGCGATCCAGAGCATGCCCTCGGCATCAAGGGTCGAACCGTCGGGGCGGCCGAGGTCCGGCGGAATGGTGATGACCGTGCGGCGGTTGGCGATGGCGCCGGTGGCGTCGTCGTAGTCGAACGCATCGACGCGCCGCAGTGGCGTGTCGATGTAGTACATCGTGCGGCGGTCGAGGGTCCACGCGATGCCGTTGGAGGTGCCGACGTCGCGGAGCATCACGCGCACCGAGCCGTCGGCGTCGAGCCGGTAGAGTTTCCCCGGCGGGTTCGGCCCCTTCACCAGCGCCATCGTGCCGGCCCAAAAACGTCCGGCCGGGTCGCATTTGCCATCGTTGAAGCGGGCGATCGCCGGATCGTGCTCCGGCGGACGTGGCAGCAGCGTGACGCGGCCGGTGTCGGGATCAAAGCCCGCGAAACCCTCGTGCAACGCGAGCATCAGGCCGCCCCCGGCCCGCGGCACCACCGTGCCCACCATTTGGCCGACGTCAGCGGCGCGGTTTTCCCCGGTGGCGGGATCGTAGGTGAAGACGCGCCGGCCAACGATGTCGATCCAGTGCAGCCGCTGCAGCGCGGCATTCCAGATCGCGCCTTCGCCGAGCAGGGCCTTGGCATCGAGCACCAATTCGGGGTCACCAGCGGTGGCCATGGAGGTGAGGGCGTGGGGCGGCCTTATTCCGTCTCCGCCTTCTGCCGGCGCGGGCGGTGCGGCTTCCTCCCGGCGGGTCGCTCTTCCCTGGCCAGGGAACCTTCGGTGCTTGTCCCCCCGTCTTTTCTACCGGCGAACTTCGCGACCTTGGCGTTCAACCATAACTCGCCCCGGGTGTTCCGGTTGAACCAGAAGATTTCGCCGGCATGCTCGACAAAAACCGGTTTGTCGCGGGGTTTGTCGGGCACCTTCAAGCCGGCATCAACGAGCACCGCCAGCAATTCCTCGGTGCTCTTACCCAGCTGCTCCGCGATCCGTCCAATCTCAGCCGCCACCCCACCGCGTTTGGTCTCCTTGAGCAGGAGGCGCACGGCGGCGAGCGGCGAGGCGCCGGTGGGAGCTTCCGGGGATTGAGTTGGGGGGGGTGCGTCTGCGGCCAGCGCAAGTTCGGCCTGCGGGCTTTCCGGTTTCCGGTCCCGCTCGCGGGTGTTGATCCAGATCTGGCCGCTTTTGTCCTGGTTGAGCCAGTAGACGAAGGCGCCGATCTCGACGAAAACCGGTTTGTCGTTCGCCTGCGGCGGCGGCACGAGGCCGAGCGCACCGAAGGCCGCCACCAGCGCCTGCGGCCCGGTTTTCAACGCCCGCGCGAGATAGCTGACGCTGCCCGAAAGCCCTGCTCCGCGGCGATTGCGGCGCATCATCGGACGCAGCCGGTCGAGCAGCGCCGGGCCCTCGGGCAGCGGCTCCGCCGCTGCCATTGCGGATGGTGGATGATGGATACCGGATGGCCCGGCGGATTGTTCTTCGCGTTCCTTCTGCCTGCGTGTTTTCTCCGGTATCCGGTCTTCCTCCTGCGCCGCGGCTTCGGCGGACAGGCCGGTTTCCGAAATCTCCCCCGCCGCCACCTTTCTTCCCGCCACCGGCTTGAAGACCGGCCGCGGCTTCTCCCGCGTGTTGATCCAGAGCTGGCCGCGGTTGTTGACGTTCAGCCAGTAGAGATCGCCGTCGTGCTCGAGGTAGACGGGCGCGTCTTTGGCGCTGGTCGGGATCGTGAAGCCGCACTCCTTCAGCGCCTCGATCAAATCCGCCTGGGTTTGTTCAAATTTTTTCGCGAGATACTCGATGCCCACCGCCAAGCCGGCCCCCTTCTGGTTGCGGCGCATGTGCGGGCGGATCGCCTCAAAAAAGGTCGGCAGGTCCTCGTCGTCTCCGAACACATCGAAATCCTCCGCGCCCCCCGCCTCCTCGTCTGCGGCGGCGCCGTGCAGCGATTCGCGGCGCTCCTCGGCCTCCGCCCGCAACTCAGCCACGCTCGGCGCGGCGCCAGGCCTCTCCTCCGGCGGCGCCGGAATGGCGCCGGATCTCCAGGCCGGTGCCCCCGCCGGGGGAACTGCTTCCGCGACCCAATCGCGCATGACTGGCCGGCGCGCGAGGCCATGAAAGGCGAGCGGATTGTCGGGGCGGGTCTGGAAATGGATGATCTCCCACTCTTCCTTGCCCAGTTGATTCAGGTGCTGCTCGAGCAACTGCGGCGAGGCGAAACCCAACGAACCGCTGGTGATGACCTTGTATTCCCAATTTGGCATGGTGAACGAAAAGAGCCCCACCCATTCCAGAACGCCGGAGCAATGCCGAGCCAAAAGTGGGACGGCCGCGCCCGCCGCCGCCGGCCCCGGACGCGGCGACGATGCCTAGCGCGCGGCCACCGCCGGGGCCTTGAAGAACCGGTGGTTCACCGGCCGACGCTGCTCCGCCGTGAGCGGCGGAAGCTCGGGGGGCGCGCCGGCCTTGTTCGCACCCAGCTGCGCCCGGCAAAGCGCGCGAAAGTCCTCCCAGCGGACGGCGAGCACGGCCGCACCCGCCGCCGGGGCCCTAGCATTCGGAATGTCCAGTGCAGGTGCATTGACCACCAGCCGCAGCAGGCTGCGCCACTCGGTGAGCAGACGGTCAATGTCCCCGCGACCGGCGAACTCGCTCGCGGCGGCCAGTTCGCCGCGGCGAGCCTTCTGCTCGATCAGCGCCTGGACCACCTCCGCCGCGCCAAAACCGTACTGCGGCGGCAGGCCGTGGTCGAGCCAGCCCTCGACCGTGAACCGGCGGTAGGTCTGCTCGCACACGCGCGCGAGGCGCCCGAGCGTGCGCGGGTTGGTGTCGGCGAAACGATCGCCCGCAAAGAGATTGGCGCAATCAAAGACGAGCGCATCCAGCGGATAGCGGACATCCTCGAGCGCGGCGGCGAGCGCGAGCCCTTCGGGTCCGAGAAAAAACGAAACGATCTCGCCCCGCGGGGTGAGGCGCAAGGCGCGGTCGAGCAGGCCGAGCTTCTGCCATTGCCAGAGGAGCGTGGGTTGCGGATTCAGGGCGAGGCACTCCGGCCGCAGTGCGCAGGCGGGGCAGGCGGGCAGCGGATTTTTCCGCCGCCGCACGAGCCGGGCGCGGCCGGTGTCGGTGCACTGGCCGCACGGCAGTTCGGCCGGCGCGCGGCAGACGGTCATCTCGACGCCAAGGACCAGCGGTTCCGCGGCAAAAAAACGGTCTGCTGCCGTGTGCGCGACCTCGGCGGCCCCGCGGCCCGCCCGGAGCTGGCGCAGAATGAAGGCCCAGGGCAGCGGCGCGGCGCGTTTCAGGCGCAGCGGCTGGGCGCGCCGCAGCCGCGGCGTGCTCGCGCTGCACAGTACAAAGCCCGTCTCATCCAAGCCGCGCCGCCCCGCGCGGCCGATCATCTGCAACAATTCGTGCGGCTCGATTTCGTGCTCCAACTGGTTGAACCGGTAGCTCGATGACGTGATGAGCACCGAGCGCAGCGAGAAGTTGATGCCCGCGCTGAGGCCCAGCGTGGCGACGACGGCGCGGAGCTGGCCGGCCTTGGCGAGCGGCTCGATGACTCCCGCGCGTTGCGCGTAAGTCAGGCCACTGTGATGGTAGGCCACCCGTTGCTTCACGAGCTTCGTGAGCCCCGGCCCCAGCAGGTTTTCCTGCTCCGGTGTGAGCGCCAGCGGATCGGCCAGCGGAAGCTCGCGTGCAAACTGCCGGGCGAGGCGCTCCGCATCCTGCCGGTGGGGAGCAAACACGAGCACCGGACCAAGGCCTTCACGCAGTGCGCCGGCCACGCGCCGGCTCCAGAAACCTTCGATGCCGCGCGGCAAACCGTGGATCAGGTCGTCGACATCCACCTCTTCCAACGGCACCGGACGTTCCCGGTGTTGAATAATGTGAACGTCGCGTCCGAGCCGGCGCAACCACGTGGCGACTTCTTCTGGATTGGCGACGTTGCCGCTGAGCAGGAGCAGTTGCACCGCCGGCGGCAATGAGAGAATCACTCCTTCATAGTGGTTGCCTCGATCCGGATCGGCCAGCCACTGGTATTCGTCAACGACCAGCAGGTGGAAGGGGGAACCGGTCCTGGAAAAATTCCCGGCTGGTTGCGATGCATCGAATGCCGTCCACGGTCGGATTCCTTCCTTTTGGAAACAGCCTTGCACCGCCTCGAGGGTTGCCACGACAACCGGCGCGTCAGGCGCGAAGGTGATGTCGCCGGTCATGATGCCCACCTGCCAGCCGCGGGTGCGCCATTCGGCGAACTTGTCGTTCGCGAGGGCCCGGGTTGGCACGGTGAAAAGGGATCGACGACTGAAGTTCGTCTGCTCCAGCCAGCGTTCGAAAACGTAGGTTTTCCCCGCTCCGGTCGGAGCATTGATGACCACATCGTGCCCGGCTTTAAGCGCTTGAATGGCCTCGGCCTGCCAGCGATCCGGCAACATCAATTTCTGCAGTCCCTCAAGTGCTGCAATACGCACAGCAGGGACCGTATGGTAAGGCAAACAACCGTCAATCGTTCCGAATTCAGCAGGTTGGATTAATCCTTGACACAATTGTTTGAAACGATTGTTTTAATCACTTGTTTACACTATGCCAATCGATCCACAAGTCACCCGTGAGCACATCTTGGAAGCCGCCGAACGCTTATTCGGTCAGCACGGCTTTTCCTGTGCGTCCCTCCGGCAGATTACCGATGCGGCTGGGGTGAATCTGGCCGCGGTGAATTACTATTTTGGTTCAAAGGAGGATCTCTACAAGGAGGTGCTGTTCCGGCGCGTCCGCCCGGTGAACGAGGAACGGCTCTCTCTCCTGAACGAAGCGGAGCAGCTGGCTGGTGACCAACCCGTGCCGCTTCGCTCCGTTCTCGACACCTTCATCCGTCCGCTTCTCCGTCGCGCCGCCGACCAAGCGCTGGGAGGAATGTCCTTTCTGCGTCTGATCAGCCGTGACCTGACGGATCCGCAGCCATTCATGCTCGATGAAATAGCCCGCGAGTTTGATCCGCTCGTGGCCCGCTACGCGCACGCCCTTACCCAAGCCCTGCCTGGCATACCGCTGCCCGAGCTCTTTTGGCGGATGCAGTTTACCATCGGCACCCTGCTCTATGCCGCGGCGCACCAACATGACTTTGAACGCATCTCGCACGGTCTCTGCCGCAGCGACGATTTGGACGGGTGCATCCACCGTCTGGTCGATTTCTGCGCGGCCGGCTTGGGCGCGCCTTTGCCCGCGGCCTGATCCCCACCCATTTATCATTCCGCCCGTATGAGCATCCGGTACAGCACCTTAACTGTTCTGGGGTCTGCTGCCTATTTGCGGATATCGGGAACAAGCTTAACTTTCAGTACTCCTGCCGACCGGACCACACCAAGCCATGCTCGCAACCGTCATTGTTCTTGCCCTGCTCACCGCCCTCGTGGCGACCGAGCCCGATCACGACCGTGAATCGAAATAGGGCGCATTTTGCATTTCCGCGACCGAGGAATCAAATCCCCGCCACCTCCCCAAGCCTCGACCAGGCAGACTGACTTCAGCATCGTGCCTGGGGCGTTCAGCTCGAGCCGCGCCCCATGAATTGGCAAAGCCGCCCTCCTTGCGAAGGGCGGCTTTGATTGTTTTCAGTTTTATATTTCAGGACGGTGCAGTCGGCGCTCGGACTCATTCCGGCTCGCTGACGAACACCGGCAGCAGGACCTTCATCGACACAGGTGTGCCGTTGGGTTTAGCCGGCTCAAACTTCCACTGCTTGACCGTCTCACGTACCAACGCGCCAAAGGCGTGGTCCGTGGCGGAGAGCACGTGAACGTCCTGCGGCTTGCCCGTGGCATCGACGGTGAACTCCACCTCCACCCTGGCCCCGGCCAGTGAGGAACCGGCTTCGGGTGCGACGATCTTGACCGGCACCGGGATGTCGGTGCGGCCGCGGTAGGAGTCGATGTAGGCTTGCGTGGTAGTCAGGCCAAACGCGAGCGGCGCCACAGCGCCGACCGCGAGCAGGCTGACGATTTTAGTGAACAGGCTGACGTGTTTCATGGCGTGATAAGCTCCGCCGTGCCGGCGGAGCGTTTGTTTTTCTGTTTCAGTTTGATCCTCCGGAGGACCGACGGCCTGATGACCGCCAGTCACGGATGATTTTGCCGGCGCAGAGGAGGAATTCCCTGCTCCGGTAAAGTCTGGTTGGGGGTGTGGTACCACCCGCGCAATCTCCTTGGCGCCGGCGACCGGCCACGGAAAGCAATGGCGGCGCCAAGTTCCCGCAGATCCTTCAAAGAACCTTGTGGTCCCTGAAGAAAGCAATGGCGGCATTCTAACCGCGTCTTGTGAAAAGCAGGCGGCATGCCGGTTAAAGGCAGGTGAAAATATTTCATTCAGCCTGACCGCCCCACTGCAAACGATGCATTCGGTTCATCCTGCCGCCCGCAGAATGATCGTGCGCCGTGCAAAACTCATGCTTCCCCGAACCGGCGCAGGTATTTCAATGCCACCGTGAACTCCTTGGGCAGCGGAGCCCGCAGCGTCATGCGTTCGCGTGTCTCCGGATGTGTTACCGTCAATTCGCTGGCATGCAAAGCGAGGCGGCTGATGAGCGGCCGTTCGTTTCTGTGGCCCTTGTAGCCGCGCTTGAGGCCGGACAGCAGCAGCCGCGTGGCATTGCCGTAAAAGACATCGTTGAGGATCGGCAGGCCGCTGGCCGCCAGATGGACGTGGAGCTGGTGCGTGCGGCCCGTGAGCGGCCGGCATTCCATCCAGGTGAAACCGGCGAAGCGCTCCAGCACGCGGAAACGTGTGACGCTCGGCTTGCCGCCCTTCTTCACCGCGCGTATCAGGCCGGGCCGGCCCTCGTCCTCGCGCAGGGCGAGTTCGACCGTGAACTCGTCCGGCGCCGCCGCGCCCGCCACCAGCGCGTGATAGACCTTCTCCGCGGTTTTCGCCTGGAACTGTCCGCTTAAGAAATCGAGCGCGGCCTTGGTCTTCGTGCACAGCAAGACTCCGCTCGTGTCGGCGTCGAGCCGGTGCACGTTCGCGACGCCGTGACCGAGTTTGGCATGCACGAGCGCCATGAGGTTTTCGCGCCGCTTGTCCCACCGGTCGGGCGCCACCAGCAGGCCGCTCGGCTTGTCGAAGACAAGCAGCGCATCGTCCTCGTAAATGATCGGTGGCAGGGCCATCCCCATCAGATGGGAAAATGCGCGGGTAAAGTCACGGGAAAGTTTCGCTTTCGTTCAGTCTGGATGACATCGACGCTTCCCCTTTGCCTCGCTTCCCGCCGCACCGAAACGTGGACGCCATGGCCGTCACGCCGTTGCGCCGCCTGTTCCCGACCCTTCCGCTTCTGATGCAGATGGGCCGCTTCGCGCCATCGGTGCTGTTCCGCACCTTTCTCCGGACGACCAGCTACAAATTTTGCCCGTCGCGGATCTGGTTCCCGCAGGGTGAGTGCCGTCTGGTCACCAACCGCCGGGGCAGTCCCGTCCAGCATGCTTCACTCATTTTTCATTGTTTCGACTTCCAGCCGTCGATCGCGGCATTCTATCGCCGGTTAAAATCAGGTAAGGCACGCCAGGCGGCGTGAATTCGCTTGCGACACCCCGGGGCTCTGGCTTCGTCTGGCGTGAAGATCCCGCCATGATTGTGCCGTCAAGAGGCCTGGTGAACTTCGCCGCAGGCTGGTTGTCCGCGCGCACGGCGCGACGGTTGCGTCGGGCCGACCCCGGGCACGCCGTCCAACGGCACACCCTTGCATCACTCACCGCCCGGATGGCCACGACCGCCTTCGGCCGCCGGGTGGGCATCGAGGCGGGCCTGCCGTACGAGACCTTCCGCACCCGCGTGGCGCCGCGTCCCTATGAGGCGTTTGTGTCTTACATTGAGCGCATGAAGCGCGGCGAACCCGGTGTGCTCTGGCCGGGGCGGTGCGCGTTCTTTGCGGTCTCTTCGGGAACCACGGCGGGCCGGGCCAAATATCTTCCGATCACCGAGGAGATGTTCGCGCACTTCCGGAAGGCGGGGCTCGACTCGCTGCTCTACTATACCGCCCGGGTGGGTCAAACCAGCGTGATGCTCGGCCGGCATCTTTTTCTCGGTGGCTCCACCGCGCTCACCCCCATCAAGGAGGCCCGACCCCATGCCGCGTATGCCGGCGACTTGAGCGGTATTGCTGCGCTCAATCTGCCGGCCTGGGCGGAAAAGCATCTCTACGAACCGGGCTCAGACATCGCACTAATGAACGACTGGCCGGCAAAACTCGCGGCCATCGCCGAGCGCACCTGGCATTGCGACATCACGCTGCTCGCCGGCATCCCGAGCTGGGTGCTGGTGCTGACCGAGGTGCTCCGGGCGCGCACGGCCCGGGAACAGACTCCCGTGCCGCACCTCAAGGCCCTCTGGCCAAATCTGGAGTGCCTGGTGCATGGCGGCGCGCCCATTGCGCCGTTTGCCGATGAGCTGCACGCCGCCCTCGGCCCCGACGTCAACTTCCATGAAGTCTATCCGGCCTCCGAGGGTTTCATTGCCGCCCAAGACGCCGACGCCGCGAACGGACTGCGGCTCATGACGGACGCGGGGCTGTTCTTCGAGTTTCTGCCGATGGCAGCCTTCGATGAAGGTAATCTCGCCAACCTTGGCGCGAAAGTCGTGCCGCTCGAAGGTGGGCAGGTGGGCGTCGACTATGCGCTGCTGCTCACCACGCCGGCCGGGCTGTGCCGCTACGTCATCGGTGACGTCGTGCGTTTCCTCTCCACCGACGTACCGCGCCTCATCTATGTCGGCCGCACCAGCCTGCAGCTCAGTGCGTTTGGCGAGCATGTCATCGAAAAGGAGCTCACCGACTCGCTCCTTGCCGTCTGCCGGCGCCACGGCTGGACCATCATCAGCTTTCATGTCGCGCCCGTCTTTGCCGGCACGCTGACCGGCCAGATGCGCGGAGGCCATGAATGGTGGATCGAGCTGAGGGTTCCCTCGGTGGAAACGCCGACGGCCAATGTCATCAGCCCCGAGCTCGATGCCGAACTCATGCAGCGCAACGACGACTACGAGGCCAAACGCAAGGGGCATGATCTCGAGCCGCCGGCCGTGCGGCTCGTCATGCCCGGTGTGTTCGAACAGTGGATGAAAAAAAACGGCCGGTGGGGTGGCCAGAGCAAGATGCCCCGCTGCCGTTCCGACCGCCTCGTGGCCGACCAGCTCGCCGAATTGTCGCGCTTCTACACCGAAGCCCGCCCGCCCCATATCGTGCGCCATGGCTAGCCATAGCCAGCGTCCGGCGCCGCGGCGGGTTGGCATATGCAATGCCCGGACAGACGATTAACCGGTTGTGCTCGCCCTGACCCGCAGGGTTGGGGGTAACCGGGAGGTTCGGTTGAAGCCGGACCAGGAAAACAATGGGGCCGGCATCAGGGGTTATCGCCAGCCCCTTCCGTATATTCCCGGCAACCCTTCTAGCCTTCTGTTTTCCGTATCGCAGCGGGTGTCGGCCCGGCAGCGAAAGCGGCGTACGTCCGGGCCGCGGTTATTTCAGGAATGGCGTGACCACCGCCTCGAATTCCCCGGCCGGCATTGCACCCACCTTGCGGTAGCGGACGATTCCGTGACGGTCGATGATGAAGGTGGTGGGAATTGCTTCCACGCCGCCAAATGCATCCACAATCTTTTCATCGCCCAGCACGATCGGGTAGTTGATTTTCTGGTCGATCATGAACTTCTTCACGACCTCGGGCCCCTCCCGGTCGAGCGACACACCCACAATCACCAGCCCGGCCTTGGCATATTTCTTCTGAAGCGCGACATAGCTGGGAATCTCGGAACGGCACGGCGCGCACCAAGTGGCCCAGAAGTCGAGCACCACGACCTTCTCCTTGAACTGATCGAAACTGACGTCCCTGCCATTGACATCCTTCAGTTGCCAAGCGGGAGCCGGGATGGGGCTGAAGTCATCGGTCGCGCGCAGGACCAGAGCCGTCAGCAGCAGGGAGAGGGCCAAGGCGGTGGAAAGAAAACGGATGGATTTCATAAGGCAGGGAGACGGGACAATGTGCGTGAGCCGCCACCCGCCGCAACCACTCCCGCAAGTTTTCGCTCAGGTCCGCGCCCCGCCGATGCGCGGCAGCAGATCATGCGTGGACACCGCCGCCACGCCAAGAAAACCAGCTGCCTTGATGAGCAGTATCAAGGTGATGAGAAGCATGCCCTCGCGCTGAAAATAAACCGCGCCCGCCAGCATGCAGGCTCCCAGCGCCAGCTCCCCGCACAGAACCGCCGTGTACAGCGTCCGACTGCGCAACCGCGCGAACAGACCGTCAACCTCCGCGGAGCCACTCCCGCCCTTCGGGGTGCGAATGAACTCCCCGCCGCTCGCCACCATGCCTTCGATGACCGCCAGACCGCACGTGACGCTCATCGCCAGTCCGAACGCCATGACGATCGGTGCCGCCACGAGCCAGGCGAGCCCCTCGATCCACTTGCGCCGGCGGAAATACTGTCCGGTCACGTAGAGCGCCATCGTGGTCGCACCCAGCAGGATGATCGTGATGGGATTCAGCAGCCACCAGACGCCGTGGGGCCGCGTGCCAATGACAAACAGGCAGGGCACGAGCAGCGCGGCAAAGAGGACCAGCAACGGATGCACCAAGCCGGTCGCCAGGTGGCTCACGGCCTCGCGTTTCACGCGGGCCGGCACGCGGCTGACCAGGACCCGGTGCAGCAGTTTGCGTGCGACCTGGATGCCGCCCTTCGTCCAGCGCCGTTGCTGCGATTTGAAGGCGGTGAGGCTCTCCGGCAGTTCGGAGAGAACCGGATAGTCGTCGCGATACACGAACCGCCAGCCGCAGAGCTGGGCCCGATAGCTCACGTCGAGATCCTCGGTCACCGTATCGTCCATCCAGCCACCGGCGTTTTCCAGCGCCACGCGGCGCCAGATGCCGGCGGTGCCGTTGAAGTTGAAAAACAGGCCCCCGGCGTGCCGCGCCGCCTGCTCGACGATGAAATGCGCATCAAGAAACACCGCCTGGAAGCGGGTGAGCAGGCTGGCCTCGCGGTTCGCAAAATCCCACCGGGCTTGCACGACCGCAACGTGGGGATCAGCGAAATGTGGCATGAGCGTCTGCAAAAACTCCGGGGCCGGCCGGAAGTCCGCGTCGAACACCGCGAGGAATTCGGCATTGCTCCGCCGCATGCCCGCGGTGAGCGCGCCGGCCTTGTAACCCGTCCGCACCGCGCGGCGCAGATGGCGGCAGCCGGCCGCGTGAACGGGATGCGCCGCGAGCCACCGCTCGATGATGGCGGGAGTTTCATCCGTCGAGTCGTCCAGCAACTGGATCTCGAGCCGATCCGCCGGCCAGCGCAACGCGGTGACACACTCCAGCAATCCCTCGACGACCAGCGGTTCGTTGTAGACGGGACATTGTACGCAGACTCGCGGCAGGGGTCCTTCCCAAGACGGCGGAAGCGGCGTTTCGTCACGGCAATGGCGCGCATAGAGCCACAGGATCTTCAGCCGGTGTGCGGCGAAAAACACCAACCCGGCCAGCGTCAGCGCGTAAACCGACAGCAGCGCGGCAGCCATGCGACCAGAGAGTCGCACCCTCCCCGGCGGGTCAAGGCCGCAAATCACCAGCCGCACACGGCCTGCGGTCGGCGCTCTCCGGGTCCGCGCCGCGGGCAAACGCTCCCCGCCCCAGCGACTAGATTTTCTGCCCCTCGGACAAATCCATGCCCAGGGTTTCGATGAATTTCTTCATCGCGGGCGTGAGCACGCGGCCCTTGCGGTGCAGAATGGCGAGCGGGCGGGTGAATTCCTTCCCTTTGAAGTGAATGGCGGAAAGCGTGCCCTGCCTTACCTCCTGCAGCACGGTGGCCTGCGGCACGATGGCGACACCCGCGTCGATTTCCACGGCGCGCTTCACCGTCTCGATGTTATCGAACTCCATCACCGGGTCGATCTCGATCCGGTTCTCGCGGAAGATCTGGTCGACGGCCTTGCGCGTCGGGATGTCGGGATCAAAACCGATGAACTTGTGTCCGGCGAGCGCCTGCAGCTGCACCTCGGCGGTCTTGGCCAGCGGGTGGCTCGGATGCGTAATGAGCACGAGGTGGTCGTTGCGGAAGGGGATCATCTCGATCTGGCGCATCTTCACCGGAAACGCCACGAGGCCGAAATCGACCGAGTTGTGCAGAATGTCCTCGTAGACGAGGTTCGACCGGCGGTATTCCACGCGGACGTTCACCGACGGATATTCGTGCAGAAACTTTTTGATGTAAGGCGGCAGCTCATGGAGGCCGATCGAGTAAATCGTCGAGATGCGGATCATGCCGCTGATGACCTTTTTCATCTCCTGCAGCTCGCTCAGGAGCTTCTCATACTGGTGCAGGATTTCCTTCGCCGCCTCGTAGACGCGCAGCCCCTCGCGCGTGAGCTGAAATTGCTTCTGGCTGCGATCGATGAGCAGCGTCTTGAAATGCCGTTCCATCGCACGCGCCTGTTGACTGACGGCCGACTGTGTGATGCCGTTAAGCTTGGCCGATTTTGAGAAGCTCTTGGTCTCGACCAAGTCGGCAAAAATTTTGAAGTTCTCCACTTGCATGGTTAGCTATTTTTTCGGCCTCATTATTTGACGCACTAATTGGTGTGCAATCTTTTAAGAAGGCTGCTTAATGTTCATTGCATACGAAACTTTTAGGGAGAGGGCCGATGCTGTGCGGGAGCAAATCGCTGAAGCCTGCCATCGGGCGGGGCGGGATCCGGGCGGGGTGCAGCTGCTGGCGGTGACCAAGACTCATCCTCCTGCCGCTGTCGAATACGCCGCCCGCTACGGTCTTTCTGCCGTCGGCGAGAATCGCGTGCAGGAAGGCGTGGAGAAAAGGGCGCAGTGCCCCGCCGTCATCCGCTGGGAACTCATCGGCCATCTGCAGTCGAACAAGGCCCGGCTCGCCGCCGCGCATTTCGATCGCGTGCAGAGCGTCGACAACGCAAAACTGCTGGCCCTGCTTGACCGTGCCGCCGGCGAACAGGGCCACCGGCTGGCTCTCCTGCTCCAGATCAACGCCGGCCACGACCCCAACAAATTCGGGGCCGAGCCCGCCGACGCTCCGCGCCTGCTTGAGACCGCGCTCACCCTTTCCCACCTCCGGGTCGACGGCCTCATGGCCATGGCGCCGCTCTCTGCCGATCCTGGAGTGGCGCAGCACACCTTTGCCAGTCTGCGCGAACTGCGCGACCGGCTCGTGGCGCAGTTTGGCGTTCCGCTGCCTGAACTCTCCATGGGCATGACTGGCGACCTTGCGATTGCCATCGCCGAGGGCAGCACCCTGGTCCGCGTCGGCACCGCTTTTTTCGGTCCGCGCAGTTAAGCTCCCGCCTAATCCCCGGAACCGTGGTTGGCCGGCACGAATCGCCCCCGTGCGTCATGATCCGGCCCGCCTCGGGCTGATGATTGCGGATTGCGGATTATGGGTTGTGGATAGAGGCTGCCTTCGCGCCGCCACTCCTCTCTCCGGTTTATCCACCGCAGTGCTGGCAGAGGCGGCGTTCAATTATTCGTCATGGGCCTCTCCACCGACCCCGTCCGGACCCTCGCCGACTTGGAGCGCCAGTCGTTCCCCGGCACGGCGCTGGCTGTCCTCGGGCATCCCATCCAGCATTCCCTCAGCCCGGCGATGCACAACGCGGCGCTCGCGGAGATGGCCCGCACCAATCGGGAGTTTGCCTCGTGGCATTACGACAAGTTCGAGGTGCATCCAGACGACCTGCCCGGCGCGCTCGACCTTTTCCATGCGCGCGGTTTTCGCGGCCTCAACCTCACCGTGCCCCACAAGGTCATCGCGTTCACGCACCTGAAGCCGGCTGCTCCCGCCGTCCGGATGATCGGGGCGGTCAACACCCTGCTGAGAAGAGAACCCGTCGGCTGGGAGGGCTACAATACCGACGGCTACGGCCTGGCCATGGGGGTGCGCGAGGATCTCGGAATCGCCCTTGGAGACTCACCCATCATCCTGCTCGGCGCCGGCGGCGCGGCGCGCGGCGCCGGCGCCGAGTGCCTGCTGCGACATTGCGCCTCGCTGTGGATCGCCAACCGCACGCGCGCCCACCTCGACGCGCTGCTCGCTGTGCTGCGGCCGCTGGCGGGCGAGGTGTTGCCGCACGGCTTCGACCCGCAAACGCCGCCGGCCGACCTTCCCGCCGGCGCACTCGTCATCAACGCCACTTCTGCCGGCCTCCGGCCTGACGACCCGCCGCCGGTCGATCTGACGCGCCTGCCGCGGCCCGCCGGCGTCTACGACATGATCTACAATCCACCGCAGACCCGGCTGCTCAGGCAGGCCGCCGCGCTCGGTGTACCCCATGCCAACGGTCTTTCGATGCTGGTGCATCAAGGCGCCAAATCGCTCGAAATCTGGAGCGGCGTCTCCGCGGAACGCACCGCCCCGACCATGCTGCGCGCGGCCCGGGCCGCGCTGGCATCAGCGTAGCATCCCCGGTTTGACTTTCCAGCCTTCGCCATCCGCAATCGCTCCACCCCATGCCTGATTACGCCGCGTTCACCTCCGCCTTTCCGTGGTTCTTCCCACTGGCCGCGTTTTTGTTTGGTGCCTGCATCGGCAGCTTTCTCAACGTCTGCATCTACCGCATCCCGGCCGGTCAGTCGGTCGTCACCCCGGGCTCGCACTGCGCCTGCGGCGCGCCAATCAAGTGGCACGACAATATTCCGATACTGAGCTGGTTTTTGTTGCGGGGACGGGCCCGCTGCTGCGGGCGGCGCTTCAGCTTCCGTTATCCGTTCATCGAAATGCTCACGGCCGCGCTTTTCCTCGCCTGCTGGCTGCTTTTCCCGCCCGCCAAGGCCCTCTGCGGCATGCTGCTCTGCTCGGCGCTCATCTGTGCGACGTTCATCGACCTGGATCACATGGTCATCCCGGATGCGTTCACCCTCTGGCTGGGCGTGTCCGGAGTGCTGCTTTCGTGCGCGCTACCGTCACTGCACGGGCGGCAGCACGAGCTGTTCTTCATCGCCGGTCTGCGCTCGGGCGTCGACAGCGTGGTGGGGCTGCTCGTCGGTTCCGGGCTGGTGCTGTGGATCGCGCTGCTCGCCGAGGAGGTGCTGAAGAAGGAGGCAATGGGTTTTGGCGATGTAAAGTTCGTCGGAGCCATCGGCGCCTTCATTGGCTGGCAGGGTGCGGTGTCCGCCGTGTTTGGCGGCGCCATCATCGGCACCTTGTGGTTCACGCTGGTCATGCTCTGGCAGGGACTTTCCCGCCCATCCGTGTCTGCCGCCCCGGATTCCGGTTCTGCCCATCCAGGACCGTCGGCCCTGGATTCAAAACCCGCGGTTCCGCCCACCCCGATCGGTTTCGGCGTGCACGTGCCATTCGGCCCGATGCTCGCCGCTGGCGGGCTGATCTACTTCCTCTGCGCACATCGGTGGATCGACGCGTATTTCGCCAGCATCGCAGAGATGCTGTAGCCCCGTGCCTGCGCGTCAAGCAGGCGCAGCCTCTCGTCCGGTTGCCGTCACCCTCAAGACCGTCACCCTGCGCCGGGGAGGCAATTTGCTCCCGTCAGTCGCCGAGGCACGTGCCGACGCGGCGGGCCGCCTCGATCCACTGATGGTCGAGCGCCACCGTCTTGAGCTTGCCCGCGACCTCCTCGATCGGCACCGCCTTTACCCCGTCGCCGCGCGCGGCGACCATCACCCCGAAAACCCCCTTGTTGATGAGACCGGCGCAAGCCGTGCCCAGCCGCGTGGCCAGCAGCCGGTCGGCGACTGACGGCGTGCCACCGCGCTGCACATAGCCAAGGATCGTCACCCGCGCTTCCAGGTGCGTGAGTTCCTCGAGCTGATTCGACAGGCGCAGGGTGTTGCCGACATGCCGGGCTTCGAGCGCCGCCAGCTCGACCTTGGCGTGTTCCCTCTCTGGTTCGGTCCTGGCGTTCTTCCGGCGCTTCTCCGCGGCGGCGAAGGCGATGGCATCGTGCCTCGACATGGCGCCCTCCGCCACCGCCACGATGCTGAAATTGGTGCCGCTCCGGGAGCGGCGGCGGATGGCGGCCACGACCTTCTCGACGTCGTAAGGGATTTCGGGGATGAGGATCACGTCGGCGCCGCCGGCGATGCCCGCGCCCAGTGTCAGCCAGCCGGCGCGATGCCCCATGATTTCCGCCATCACGATGCGGTGGTGGCTGTGCGCGGTGCTGTGCAGCCGGTCGAGCGCCTCGGTGGCGATGCCGAGCGCGGTGTCAAAGCCGATCGTCGCATCGGTCAGCGCGACGTCATTGTCGATGGTCTTGGGCAGCGTGATGATGTTGAGGCCCTTTTCGACGAGCCGCAGCGCGTTCTTGTGCGTGCCCCCGCCGCCGATGCACACGAGCGCATCGAGGCCGAGTTTCCGATAGTTGGCGGCGATCACCCCGGTCATGTCGCGCATCCGGCCGTCGATCTCCATCCGATGGGGCTTGTCCCGGCTAGTGCCGAGGACCGTGCCCCCCACGGTGAGAATGCCGGCGAGCCGGCCCTTATCAAAGCGCACCCACCGGTTCTGGGCCAGACCGAGAAAGCCGTCGCGGAAGCCGATGATTTCCCAGCCGTACTCGCCGATGGCGGCCTTGCCCACGGCGCGGATGGCGGCGTTCAGGCCGGGGCTGTCGCCGCCGGCGGTCAGGATTCCAATGCGCTTGACGGGCTTTTTTTTCATGGGCCGGGAGGTTCACGGCCGACATTGGCGAAAAATCCGCCGGCTCCAAGGAAAACAGCGGGAAACCTTCGCCTCCCCCGGAAAGAACAAACCGGTTATGACCGCGCCGCCCACAGTCCGATGGCGGTGGCGGTCATGGCGATGACGGCCTTGATGAGCGACTCGCCGGCGATGAAACCGGAGGCGAGCGGCACGTTGTAGGCATCCGCCGTGCGGGCGTGCGCCTTGGTCCAAAGCCATGAGAGCACCGCCCCAATGGCAAAGGCCTGGGTGTTGCTGTACACCATGACCCAGGAAAGTCCGAGGCCCATGGCCGAGGGCAGGTAGGGCGCGGCCTTCGGCCGCAATTTGCCCAGCAGCGGCAGACTCACCCCGACCAATGCGCCGATGACGATGGCCATCTTGGCGCTGGGCGGAAGCTGGTCGAGACCGCCGCCGGCGAGCAACTCGGCCACGGCTCTCCACATGTTGGTGGCAGGCGGGTTGAAGGCCTCGAGTTTCTCCTTGGTGGGCACCATGAGGTACCAGGCGGGGACGACGGCCAGGGTGCCGAAGAAGATGCCGATGAACTGGGCGAGAAACTGCTTGCGTGGGTTGGCGCCGAGCAGGTAGCCGCTTTTCAGGTCGGTGAGCAGGTCGGCGCTGGAGGAGGCCGAGTTGGCGCCGGTGGCGGCCGCCATGAGGTTGTGCTCCAGCGAGACGTGCATGCTCGAGGCGGCCGGCGGCGAAAGAATGGCGAAGAGCAGCTGCATGATCTTGCCCATGGCGCCGATCGGCGTAGTGTCGGTCTCGCCTGTGGCCCGGGAGGCCACCAGGCTCAGCACGAAGGCCATGCCCACGGCGATGAGCCCCAGCCAGAGGCTGATGTGAAAGGCGACATACTGGACGGCGAGCAGGCCGATCGTGATCGGAATGAGACCCACGACGAGCCAGCTGAGCGGCACTTCGATGGCGGCCATGCGCTGATCGAGCACCGACGGGGCGGCCGCATTTTTTCCGCGCCGAATGAGGCTGAAAGAACGCGCGATGGTCCGCCACTGCAATGCCAACGCCGCCAGACTCGAAAACACCATGGTGGCGGTGCCGCCCCACAGCGCCCAGCGCGGCAGGTGGTAGATGGTGCCTCCCCCGATGAGCGGAATGGAAATCTTGTAGGCCGTCTCCCCCAGATGGGCGGCGTCCATCGCAATAAGCGCGGGCCCAACCCAGAGATAAAGCAGGAGCGAGCCGGCCAGCATCGAAAGGCTGACGCGCAGCCCCACAATCATCCCGGCGCCGATGAGCAGCACGCTGGGCTCGAACCCGAAGCCGATGAGCGAGCGGCCGTTGACGGTGGCATAACCGGCGGCAGGGACCAGTTCAGGCAGGTGCAGTTTCGTTTTGAGAAAAAACCTGTCGAGCATTCCGAGCGTGCCTCCGGCGGTGTTGAGGACGCCCACGACGAGACCCGCCACCAGCCCCCCAATGAGGACATAGGCCTTGTGGAGGGCCTCGACTCCCTTGCTGTAGAGGCTCTTGAGGGTGGTGGCCGCCGCCAGGCCCGAGGGAAAGGGCAGTTTTTCCTGGTTGATCATCTGCCGCTTCATCGGCACGGCGAGAAACACGCCGAGCGCGCCGGAGAAGAGGGTGAAGGTGGCGACGATCCACACGGGCTGGTGATGGCCCTCCAGCAGGAGGAGCGCCCCGAAGGCCGTGGCAATCGTGGCGCCGGTTGAGAAACCGGCGGCCGAAGCCGTGGACTGCATGCAATTGTTCTCGAGAATGGACATCGCGGAGAGCCGTCCCCGGGACAGAAGGCGGAGGGCGTTCCAGATGACGTAGGAGAGGACGCAGGAGGTGATGGCCACGCCAAAGGACCAGCCGATTTTCAGCGTCGTATAGAGATTGGCGGCGCTCATCAGCATGCCAAGAATGGCGCCCATGAGCACGGCCCGCGGTGTCAGCTGCGGCACCGTGTCACCCTGATAGACGTGCCGGTACCAGTCGGCCTCGGAACGGGCCGGATCGTTGGCGATCGCAATCGTGTCAACCGGGCTTTCGGGAACGGGGGCGGAGGGTGGCTTGGCGTCGGGCACGGAGACAAGCGGGGAACTCATGCGTAAACTAAGATAGCATTGATTGAGCGGCGTTGCTGGAAAGACGCACGAAACGCCCGCGTGCCTAGCCAACCCGTTCGGCGATGGCGAGGAGGAATATCGCCGGGGCCGCGCCTCAGAATGCCCGGGGGAAGATCACCGCGGCGCCGTCGCCGGTCTCGCAATGCAGCACATCGGGGGTGGAACCGAATTGGCGTGCGTAAACCTTGGCCACCTGCGCCGCCTGCCTCGTGGAAAACTTCGCGTCGGTCAACGCCATCACCGCGCCGCCAAACCCGCCGCCCGTGAGCCGCGCGCCATGGACGTGCGGCGTGAGCGTGAGCGTGTCGACAAGCAGGTCGAGCTCCGCCGTGCTGTTCTCAAACTGCGTCTGCGAACTGCGGTGCGACGCCGTGAGCAGCCGGCCGACCCCGGTGAGGTCGCCGCCGGCCAGCGCCGCGCGCACACGGGCCACGCGATCGATCTCCTCCACGACGTGTTTGGCGCGGCGGTAGCCCACCCCAGACAACCGGGTCTTGCTTTGTTCGAGCTGCGCCGGGGTCACATCGGCGAGCAGGCCCACGCCGAGAGCCGCGGCCGCGTCCAGGCATTCGCGATGGCGCGTGGCGTAGAGGCCGTCGATGAGGGCATGCTTCGCATGCGTGTTGAAAATCCAGAAGTGCGCCCCGGCCGGCAGCGGGACTGTCTCAAAGCGCGGGCCGCGGCAGTCGATGAACACGAGGTGATCCTTTCTTCCGAAACCCGACACGCCCTGGTCCAGAATGCCGCAGGGCACGCCGACGAAATTGTTTTCCGCATACCGGCCGAGCTTCACCACCGTTTCCCGCGGGGGTTGCTCGCCGGTCAGCGCGAGGTACGCCAGCGCCGAGGCCAGTTCGATGGCCGCGCTGCTGCTCAGGCCTGCGCCCACCGGCAGGTCCGACACCGCCAGATAATCGAGGCCCGCCGGCTGCCGGAGGCCGAATTTCGGGAAACTCACCCACACACCCAGCGGGTAATTCGTCCAGCGCTGCGCGCCGCTCTGCTTGCGCGGATCGCGCGTCGGAACGGTCACCATGCCGCGCTGCGATGCCGTGGCGAAGTGCAGTTCGCCGCCCGCCGCCTTCCTGACGGCCACCCACACCCCCAGGTTGATGGCGGCACCAAGCACGGTGCCTCCGTTGTAGTCCGTATGGTTGCCGATGAACTCGATGCGCCCGGGCGCCCGGGCGACCGCCTCCGGCGCATGTCCATACAGCTTGGTAAACTGCTCAACAACCTGGTCCTTCATTCGAAAAGAATAAATAAAGGCGCGAGCTTCGGGAAGTTTGCGCCCGCAGGCGAGTCCGTTTCCACGGTGGATGGAGCTGCTCGGTTGCCATTTTTCTCGTTTATCTCAGGGCGGTCACACTCCTTGGCTATCCAGGGCTATTCCCCTGATTCTTACGGTATGACTAAATCCGCATCTGGTTTTAAAATAACAAGATAAAATGGATCTGGTTCTGAACGCCAAAGTTTTATTTGACGAACAGCTGCCCATGCTGCTTCTTGTGCCCGGCATCTATTTTCCTCTTCTCCCGCCTAGCGGGAGTTTTGGGGTAACTAAGAAAGCAATAGCGGGCCGGTTAGGGGTAGCCGGCCCGCTTTATTTTTGCGCACCTCTCCTGCACGCCCTGCCCTTCCGCCCAAGGGAATCGTCCATTGTTGAATCGCGGGCTTGATTGTCGACACGCCCGCCAGCAATTTGCCCCTTCCGTGCAAAGAACTTCTGACATCAATGTCGTCGAGACCCGCGTCCTGCCGACCCCGCATCAACTCCTGCGCGCCCTGCCTAAGACCGCGGCCCAAGCTGAATTCATTACCCGTGCCCGGCAGGAAATTCACAACATTATCTTCGGCGACGACCACCGCCTTTTCCTGATCATTGGGCCTTGCTCCATCCACGACCTCGCTGCCGGCCGCGACTACGGCCGCCGCCTCGCCAGTCTCGCCTGCGAGGTTTCTGATCGTGTGCTGATTGCCATGCGCGTCTACTTTGAGAAGCCACGCACCACCGTCGGCTGGAAGGGCCTTATCATGGATCCACGCCTCGACGGCTCGCATGACATCGCCGAGGGTCTTCGCCTCGCCCGCACCTTCCTGCGCGACGTGCTTGATTTCGGTCTGCCCACGGCGACGGAGCTGCTCGATCCCATCACGCCACAATACATCGCCGATCTCGTCTGCTGGTGCGCCATTGGCGCACGCACCACCGAGTCGCAGACCCACCGGCAGATGGCCTCCGGTCTTTCGATGCCGCTTGGCTTTAAGAACAGCACCGACGGCAATCTGCAGACCGCCATCAATGCCATTCGGGCCGCTTCGCAGCCTCAGACTTTTCTTGGCATCAATCTCGACGGCGCCGCTTCCGCCATCGTCACGCGGGGCAATCCCAACTGCCATATCGTTCTCCGTGGCGGCTCCACGGGTCCCAACTACGGACCCCGCTATATCGTCGAAACCGAACGCCTCCTCGATCAAGCCGGCCTGCCCAAGGCCATCCTGGTGGATTGCAGCCACGACAACTCCGCCAAGCAGCCGGAACGTCAACCCGAAGTGCTCCGTGAAGTCCTGGCGCAGATCGCCGCCGGCAACACCTCCATTATGGGAGCCATGATCGAGAGCAATCTCTCCGTCGGCAACCAGCCCTTCCCCCGGCCCCGCGAGCGTCTCCGCTACGGTGTCTCCATCACCGATCCTTGCATCGACTGGCCCGCCACCGAAGCCGCCATCCGCGAGGTGCACGCCGTCCTGGGTCCGCGGTTCCACTCCTGATCGTTCAAGGTCAACGAATTCAGCCGCGCCAGACTCACTGCCACAGAAAACGAGCTGAAAGAGGAGAAGTCCTTGGTTGCGGAGCCCCTGCCGAAATAATCCGCAGGGTGCGGGAATTTCCGTGGCCACGATCGACGGCCCGCCACGGCCAAGGGGACGGAGGTGGCAGGCGAACTCGATCCGCTGGAGAAATCCGTGGTCAACCGCCCGGCAAGTTCGTCAGATACCACCGGCGGGCACTGAGACCGTTTTGGTCTCCCCGCCCAGGCCTGCCTGGAGATCGGCGAGCCGGCTGTGCAGGGCCTCAACAATGAGGCGGGCCGCGGCGGCGGGCGACATCCGGTCGGTGTTGATCACGAGGTCGTAAAGATGCGCATCGTCGATATCCCGTCCGAAACGCGTCTTCACGTAACGCCGGCGGGCAAGATCAGTCTCCCGGTTATGGGCCGCCGCCGCCGCCGCGTCGCAGTTCAACAGTTTCATCATCCGCTGGGCGCGGACTTCCGGCGAGGCCACGAGTTTCACGTGAAAACCGCCTGACAGGGACCGGGTGATGAGACCGGCAGCCCGGCCGGCGATGACGACACGACCGACATGCGCGAGCTGCAGGATCGCCTCCGCCACCTTGTGCTCAAGTTCCCAGAGGGAGGGATGCAGGCCCACCCATTCGCCGATCACCGCCTTGATTTCGGAGATCTTATCCTCCGGCAGATGCTCGGCGAGGCGCTCCGGCAGGTTGTACCTGGCGAGGGCATGGGCGAGCAGGTTCTTGTCGAGGAAAACCCAGCCTTGGTCTTTCTCCCCGAACGATTGATCGAGCAGTGGCACGAGCAACTGGCCGACGGTGGTCGCACCCGCCCCGGTTTCGTGGCCGAGAGTGATGAACGGACGCGCTTCGATCACGCGCCCGATTTGGCCCGGCTGCTGAGAAGTTTTCAGACGGGCTTCCAAGACTGTCAGCCCGTGTTCGAGGTAGGCATGTTGGGTCATAGGACACCTCCACGCTAAGTGTTACCGTGATGATATCGTCACCATGAGAAATTAGGCCGGTTCACATCCGGCGCAAAGGAATGCTGGATCAATAAGCCGGCCTCCATCACTGCCTTCGCCCCAAAAAGCCGCGGTGATGGCGAAGGTGCGGCTGGGGGCACGGGCTTGCTGCCATTTAACCCCTCCGGACCGGATTTTCCAGCAATAACCAACCGGCCTGATTATCCCAGCTCTTCCACGGATACCTGGTGCCGTTTCCCTTCGATCGTGAGCGCGAGACGGCTGATTTTCTTGCCCGTACCGGGAATCACCGGTTGCGCCGGCTCCGGCGCCTTGACCTCGGGCCGCGGCGCTACCGCCATGGCCGGGGCGACCGCGCGCGCCGCCGCCTTGCCGGCGCGATCCTGGTAGAGTTTATCCACCTCGCGCGGGAACATGGCGTAGATGACACAGTGCTCGTCGTCAGCGGGCAGGCCCTTCTGCGCCAGTTCGGTGCGCAGCCCGGCCATGCGCGGTTCCAGTACATCGGCCGGCCGGCCGGTGTAGCGCGGCTTGCCGCTCAACTTTTCGGCCAGGGCAAGCACGTCAGGGTCGATCGGGCCGGGTGTCCGGCCATAGTAGCCGAGCGCAACCTTCATCGCCTCGGGTGAAAAGTTCTTCCAGCGGCCGAACTTCACATTGAGCATCGCCTGCACGCCCACGATCTGCGAGGTCGGCGTCACGAGCGGAATCCAGCCAAGACACTGGCGCACGTAAGGCATCTCCCGCATGACTTCGAAAAAGCGGTCGGCCATTTTCTGCTCCTTGAGCTGGTTGCGGAAATTGCTGAGCATGCCGCCGGGCACCTGATAGGTGAGCACGTCGTTGTCCACGACCTCGTTCCTGGAGCTGGTGAACGGCGCCAGCTCGGCGTAGATGCGCGTGAGCTCGTCACGGAGCCGGCGGAGCTTGCCGGCGTCATAACTCGGCCGGCGCGGATGGTGGGAGAGAGCCTCCAGCATGCGCCAGGTGTCGGGCTGGCCGGTGCCGTTGGCGAAAGGCGAGATCGCGGTGTCGACCGCGTCGACGCCCGCTTCGATGGCCGCGTAATAGGCCGCGGCGCCGAAGCCCGCCGTATCGTGGGTGTGAACGATCACCGGGATCTTCACCAGCGCCTTGAGACCGCGTACAATCTTATAAGCCACGTGCGGCGGCAGCAGACCGGCCATGTCCTTGAGACAGATGGAATCGCAGCCCATCGCCTCGATGTGGGCGCCCAGCTCGATGAGCATTTCCGGTGTGTGCACCGGGCTGGTGGTGTAGCACACCGTGCCCTGGGCGTGCTTGCCGGCCTTTTTCACGGCCCGGATGGCCGTCTCGATGTTGCGCAGGTCGTTGAGCGCGTCGAACACGCGAAAGATGTCCATGCCGTGCCGGGCGGAGACAGCGACGAACGCTTCGACCACGTCGTCGGGAAAATTGGTGTATTGGACGATGTTCTGTCCGCGCAGCAACATGGTCTGCGGGGTTTTCGGGGCGAGGCGCTTGAGCGCGTCAAGCCGGTCGAAGGGAAATTCGGAAAGGTAGCGCACCCCCGCGTCGATCGTCGCTCCGCCCCACGTTTCCAGCGAACCAAAGCCCATGGTATCGAGCTCGGGCGCCACAGATTCCATTTGCTTGGTCGACATGCGGGTGGCCGCCAGCGACTGATGCCCGTCGCGCAGGACGGTGTTGTTGAAGACTACGGGAACGGTACTCATGGGAGATCGAGCCGGTGATCATGGCTCGTTCGGCCCGTGTGCTCAACCTCAACCCATCGCCGGCCCCCACCCCGCCAACGGTTACAAGGAGAGGTTTACAGGGCCGTTAGGCCGGCTGCAGCGCCGGCTCACGTCGTAGCCGCGGGCCGGTGCCTGGCCCGGGCCAATTTCTTCACCAGCCAGACGATCCCCAGGATCACCGCCACGGGAATCCACACCGGTGAAAACAGCGCCAGCAGCACGATCGCCAAGGCCAGCAGGCCGATGACCACGCCGAGGCCCGTGGCCCCAACGGCCACCAAGCCGGTCAGAAGCAGCACGCCGAGGCCCAGCACGAGCAGCAGGCCGATGACCAGCGGCACGATGGCCAACGGCCACACGTGAATGATCACAATGCCGAGCGCCACCACGAGGAGCACCTTCAGGCAGATTCCCAGAAAAGTCTTCATGTCCCTAAAACACGCCGGCATGCGGAAAGTCGCAGCCGGGAACAACCGGGAGCCGGGACATGCGGGGCCTGAAGAAGATCTTTGAGTCCGCCCGGCTTCGTGCTCTTTTAGCGGAGTGGCTGAAACCCCTCCGCTTCCGGTCGTCTGTGCGTTGATCGAGCGCGCTGGCCGCGTGTTGCTCGCCCGGAGGCCGGCGCACAAGCATCTCGCGCTCAAATGGGAATTCCCCGGCGGCAAGGTCGACGGCGGTGAGACGCCCGCGGCCGCGCTCATCCGTGAGATCAAGGAAGAGCTCGGCTGCGACATCATCCTCGTGCGGGCCCTCCCCCGTTTTACCCACACCTACGATCGTACGACTATCGAGATGATTCCTTTCGTGTGCCGCCTGTCCCCCGGTTCACCCGAACCGCATCCCACCGAGCACGTCACCATCGCTTGGGCGCGGCCCGGTGAGCTGGACACATACGATCTCGCGGCGGCCGACCTGCCTGTCGTGCAAACGTATCTAGCCGAAGCTGGAGCCCGTCCTCCGTAGCCTTGGCGAAGGAGGAATCTCGCTGCGGCGGATTTGCCGGTGGTCGGCGCCTATCTTCACCCGGGTTGATGAATCAACTTGAGGCCGGCGGAGTCACTTCAGGTCAAGTCAGTCGTGTTGATCTGCGTCCTTCCACGGCCTCCTCACGCCCCAGCACCCACATCGCGGCCAGTCCGCATTCGAGGCCGAACGGCAGATATCCGGTGTAGCCCAGCAGCGGCATCTCAAACACCTGCCAGCGTTGCACGAAGGGCACGGTGTAAACCCATTTCGCCAGGCTGTGCAGATTCCACAGTTCCCAGAAAAAACCGCATCCAAGCGCCGCGAGCGCCCAAGAACCGGCGCTGCGCCAGTCGCCTGCCGCCATTTCGCTCCACCAACCCGCCGCGTGGCGGAGCACGGACCCTCCCACACCGATGAGCAGCGGCGCCGCCCACAATGCCGGATAAAAGTAGAGCGGCCGCGCCCCGGTCAGCACAAGACCGGCCAGGCCGGCGGCGATCATGCCGGCGCCCGCACCGCGCCGCACCAGCCACGACCACCGGGGCCCCTCGGACAGCCACGCCTGCAAACGTGGCCGTGTCCCCAGCCATTCCCGCACGCCGGCCACGGCGGGCAACACGGTTGAAAAGCACACGCTCGAATGCAGGACGTATTCAAACGCGCCCACGTCCTTGACCCCAAGGTAATGCCAGTTGCGCACAAAGCGGTTAAGCCATTCGAACACCCACCAGAACGCCGCGCTGGCGGCAAAAAGTGCCAGCCATCTCCCGGGCATCCGTTGCATCAGGCAGGTGCCGCCGCGCCCGCCCGCGAGGGCGTTCATCGTCACGATCAATCCCAGCCACAACGGCGTGAAGGTGTAACGCTGCGCCCAAGCGAGCCACGGCTGCCGCGTCCATGCCAGCCACCACCACAGGAGCGTCCAGGCGATCGCCAGCCAGCCCCACCACGGGAATAAACGCGCAAACGTTGGAGGTGGAACGTCGAACCGTTGAGAAGAAAGGCTTCTCCTGCGCAGCCAAGGCCAGACGATAAGCCCGCCCACGCCCAGTACCAGTCCGGCCGCGACCCATGAGAACCGCGGATAATCCTCCGGAATTGCCAGCGGCGGTGGAAAGTGCAGCAACAGTGCCAGGGTGCGTCCCGCCAGCCGGACCCCCACCGGCGGCAGCAGGAGACAAGCGGCGAGGACACAGACCGCGGTTGATTTTGCCACAGGGGGCACGAATGGAGATTACCACAGACGGTCTGGAGCCCGCGAGTCCTCCCGCAATCTCTTCCCGGGCGAAGGTGGTCTGTTCCGCGCCCACCTCTTCCGGCCTGGGGTTGGTTCAGGCGGGTGCGGGAAAAACCACCCGCGGCGTGGTGAATCCTTCGACATGGCGGAGGATGTTCGCCGCATCCACCTGGCGAAATGCGCTGTCGCGGATGCACACCTCCCGCACCGGCATCGCCTCCAGACCTTCAATCCAGACGGCGCGTCCGCTATGTGCGCATCGCAGGCGCTCGACCACAATTTCGCGCACCCGCGGCAGCCGGTTTCCCTGCTCCTCGTCTTGCGAATAGAGCAGATCGATCCGCACCGCGGCGTCCCGCACCTCCCGCACCTCGAGGTCGCGCAGATAGATCTGTTCGACGACGCCTCCCCGCGTCGAGTTGGCCTTGATCCGGAACGCCAGGTCGAGATGCGGACTGTCCATCACACACCGCTCGACGAAGACGCGGCGGACACACCCGGAAATTTCACTGCCGATGGCGACGCCGCCATGCCCGTTCAGCATCCGGCAGCCGCGAATCACGATGTCCTCCGAGGGAACGTTGACCCGCAGGCCATCCTGGTTGCGGCCTGACTTGACGGAGACGCAGTCATCGCCGGTATCAAGCACGCAGTCTTCAATCAACACGTCGCGACAGGAGTCGGCAACGCAACCGTCATTATTCGGGCCGTGGCTGTCGATCCGCACCCCCCGCACTGTTACGGCCCGGCACAACGCCGGATGAATGCACCACATGGGTGAGTGCCGCAGGGTGATCCCCTCAACCAGCACATCGTGACAGCGATAGAACTGGACGAACATCGGTCGAAGCAGGTCCTGCTCGGTGAGGATGCGCTGGCGCACGGGAATTCCGGACTCAGCCCAGCGCTTCAGCTGGTCGCGTGCGGCGGCTTGATGCGGCTGTCCTGGCGCCCAACCGGTGGGCAGGGCGCCCTCCCAGGGTCCCGCCCAGTTCCACCATCGGCCCAAGCCCGCCTGTCCGTCCAGCATCCCGCCGCCGGTGATGGCGACATGCTCCTGCTCGCAGGCATAGATCAGCGGAGACAGCCCCATGCATTCCATGCCTTCCCACCGCGTGAAAACCGACGGTAAGTAACGACACGAATCCGTGATGAACTTGAGCGTGGCGCCGGCGCACACGTGGAGATTTACCAAGCTCCGCAAATGCAGCGGTCCGGTCAGGTAATCACCCGGTGGCACCACCACCCGCCCTCCGCCGCTGGTGGCGCACGCGGCGATCGCACGAACAATGCCTGCGTGGTCGTCCGTCCGGCCGTCACCCATCGCTCCGTAATCGGTTACCAAGTGGTCGCGCGAGGGAAATAAAAGCGCCGGGATTCGCGCCAGTATGGCCGGCACCCCCGCCCATGGATCACCGGCCTTCCCCTTCCTGGATGCAGCCGGCAGGTTACCCGGGCGCGGGCCGTGCTGGTCTGGGGTGGCGACGGACGCTGCATCGGGCTGATGGGGGGTCATGATCGCAGGAAAGACGGCGGCAGCGCCGGATTGACTGCCAATGGGTCTAAGGCACCATTTGCGGACAGGTGTCCTCGTCAAGCGTTAATCCTGCCTCGCTCCGGTCTGCTCCCGGTTTGACAGTCCCGCGCCACCGGACCAAATATCGCTCCTCTCCCCCGCCGTGAGTTCCTCCGATTCGAAGCAAACGCCGCCCAGGATCACCTCCACGGCAGAATTCGCCCGTTACGTCGGACTGGCCCGCACCACCGTCTCGCGCGTGCTGAACCGGCAGCCAGGCCTGAAAAAGTCGACCATTGAACGGGTACACCAGGCGCTGACGGAGACGGGCTTTACGCCCAACGCTTATGCGACGCTCCTCAAGGGCAAAGGCACCTCCAGTGTCGGCATCTGCCTGGAAAATCTGCTCACTCCGCCGATCCTGCTCAAACTGGCCACGCTGCAGCGCCAGTTGCGCAGCCTGGGCTACACCTCGCTGATTGAGGTGTACGCGCGCGGCGAGAGCCGGAACATCCTCCGCCACTTTCTTTCCATGCGGGTCGAGGCGGTCGTTTTCATCGGGCATTTTGACACCGCGGAGCTGGAAGCGCGCATTCGCGAACTCATCGTCCACAAAACCCCCAACCTGGTCATCGATCATCACGGCATCCCGCTCGCCAACACCGTGACTCTGGATCGCGCGCAGGCCATGCGGGAAATGATGAACCACCTCATCGAACTCGGCCATGGTTCGTTCGGCCTGCTCGGCATTCCGCTCGACCATCCCAGCCGGTTTGAACGCATCCACGGCATCCGGGCGGCGCTGGCCGCACACGGTCTGGACCTGCCGACCTGCACCCGTTCATTCGACGCCCAGTGCCTGCGCACCCGGGATTTCGAATTCGGCCATGCACTCGCCCGCCAGTTCCTCGAGCTGAAACAACCGCCGACCGCCTACGTCGCGCTCAACGACGAGATCGCCATCGGCGCCATGCGGGCACTGCAGGAAGCCGGGGTGGCGATACCGGGCGATGCCTCGGTGACGGGATTCAACAACCAGGACATCTGCACGATGATGGCTCCGCCGCTCACCACGGTTGATCAGCAAATTGAGCCCACGATCAAGACAGCGATGCAGGTGTTGATGTCGCATATGCGCAAGGGCATGCCCGCGCGTCCGATCCTGCGCACCATCAAACCCGAGCTGGTCATCCGCCAGTCCACCGGCCGCGCCTCCCGCTGATTCTTTCCGTGGCACCGGCGCTTGTCGCGTCATGAATACTCCCGCACCTCACCTCCGCGTCCCCGTCGTCCTCGGCCTGCTGGCTCTCGCCGGCGCGCCCGTCAGTGCCGCCGAGCCGGCTGCTGCGCCCGCCGCCGCCCCCCTGAAGGATTCCCACGGCAACACGCTCCGCCGGGCTCCGACCGGACACATCACAAATTACGACGAAGACAAAGTGCCTCCCTACACGCTGCCCGATCCGCTCGTGCTGCAAAACGGCCAACCCGTGCGCGACGCCGACACGTGGTTCCGCCAGCGTCGCCCGGAACTTCTCCAGCTTTACGAAAGCGAGATTTACGGCCGTGTCCCGGCGCGCGCGCCGCATGTGACGTTCGAAGTCGTCGAGACGGACGCCAAGGCCATGGACGGTCTGGCGGTGCGCAAGCTGGTGGCGGTGCGTTTCGGGGAAAAACCGGACGGCCCCACCGTGCATCTGCATGTTTATCTGCCCGCCAAGGCCAACGGGCCGGTGCCGCTGCTGCTCCATCTTGTCTTCTTCAACAATCCGCCCCTCCCGGGCATCGCCCCCGCGCCTGGTCCGGGTAGAAGACCTGCTTTCCGTGAAGCCGGGCCCATCGCGGATATCCTGGCTCGCGGCTACGGTTACGCCACGTTCCGCTACACCGAGGTTCAGCCTGATTCCGCCAATACCTATCAGTCCGGCATCATCGGACTCGCCCTGGCGCCTGGGCAGGCCAAGCCCGCCGCGGACGAATGGGGCGCCATCAGCGCGTGGGCCTGGGGCGCGAGCCGAGTCCTCGATTATTTCGAAACCGATCCCGCGGTGGACGCCCGTCGCATCGCCCTCATCGGCCATTCCCGTCTCGGCAAGACGGTCCTGTGGGCCGGCGCGCGGGACCCGCGTTTCGCGCTGGTGTTTTCCAGCTGCGCCGGCGAGCTGGGCTCCGCGCTCGCCCGCCGCGACTACGGCGAAACCGTGGACGATATGGCCGCCAATTACGGCTATCAGTTCGCCGGCAACCTCCAGAAATATCCGGGCCACTGGAACGACATGCCGGTGGACGCGCATATGCTGATCGCCCTCAACGCCCCGCACCCGGTGTTCATCACCGCCGGCACGCAGGACCTGTGGTCCGATCCGCGGGGGGAATTTCTTGCCGAGGTGGCCGCCGGGCCGGTTTACCGCCTGGTTGGCAAAAAGGACCTGGGCACGAGTGACGGACCACCCCTCGACACGCCACTGATCACGGGCGACCTCGGCTTTCACTACCACACCGGAGGGCACACGGTCACCGCCGCCGACTGGAACGCCTTTCTCGATTTCGCCGACAAGTACCTGAAACCGGCGCCGTAAGGACTGAGGACAGAGGTCAGTGCTTTCTGCCATTGTCTGCCCGCTACCTTGCCGCGTTGTAGTTCCGCTCCTGCGGGACTCAGGCGGGGCGCTCCCCTTCAGATCTGCGTCTTTCCGAGATTCGCCGCGTATTTTCGGGTCAGCGCCGAGAGTTCCGCACACACGGAGGCATGCCCCGGATCATTGGCGAGATTCGTCATCTCCAGCGGATCGGCTTTCGGATCGAACAGCATCGCGCCGTTCCTGCCGTCAGGCCCATACTCGGCATAGCGCCATTGCGCGGTGCGCACGGCCACGCCGTGCAGGGTGGTGCCGTCCTCGCTCCAGACGCTGTAGGCCGGCCGGTCCCACGGCGCCTGCGGATTGTTCAGCAGCGGCACGAGGCTCTGCCCTTCGTTTTCCGCCGGCAGCGGCAGGCTGCACAGCTCGGCCAGAGTGGCATAGATGTCCACCGACTCGACGATGCGGAAACAGGCCTCCCCGTTCCCCCGGGCGCCGGGCGCCACGATGAGCAGCGGCACCCGCGTGCCCATCTCGAACAGCGACCCGGCCTTGGACCACTTGCCCTTCTCGCCGAGCTGATACCCATGGTCGACCGCAAAGACGACGATCGTGCTCTCGCGCAGGCCGAGCCGGTCCAGCTCCGCCATCACGCGCCCCAGATTCCAGTCCGCCCACGAGATCGACGCTAGGTAGGCGCGGATCACCTCCTTCGCCTCCGCGACGCTGGCGCCGCGCCCGATGAACAGGTCGGCGTTGCGTTTGCGGATCGCCGCACTGGGAAACCCGGGCGGCACCGTGGGCCACGGCGCGAAATCCGGCGTCAGCTCGATCTTGTTCACATCGTACAAATCGAGGCAATGCTGCGGGGCGCACGGCGGGCTGTGCGGTTTGACAAACCCGCAGCCGAGGAAGAACGGCCGGTCTTTGTACTTCCGCAGATACTCGATGGCGCCGTCGGCCGTGTGATAGTCGGGGTGGCCCTCGCCGTTGCCGTCGAGGATGACGATGCGGTCGGAGTGGGCCGCCTGGCTGATGTCCTGGGGCAGCGGCGGGAGGAGGTAATCCGGTTTGCCCGCGATCTCCTGCCGCGGGATGACCATGGTCCGGCCGCCCGCACCGCCGTTCCCCTCGGGAACGCCGCCGCCTTCCGTCCATGCCGGGAGATCATCAAGTCCGCCGTGGAAAATCTTGCCGATTCGCAGCGAGGCATACCCGTTCTCTTTGAACAACTGCGGCAGGCTGATCCAGTCGGGATGCGCCGTGCGGAAATGCGTCCGATTGCCCAGCACACCCGTCGTGGTCGGGTGCCGGCCGGTCAGCATCGACGAACGCGAGGGACAGCAGAGCGGATACTGGCAATAGTGCCGGTCAAAGCGCACGCCGGCCCCCGCCAAGGCATCGAGATGCGGTGTCTGCGCGCCGAACATGCTGCCGTAGCAGCCCAGTTCGACGCGCATGTCGTCGGACATGAAAAAGAGCACGTTGGGCCGGCGGGGAGCCGGCGGAGTGGTCTGGCCGCGCAGCATCCGCGGCAGCGAGACGGCCGCGGCCGCCCCGGCCATCTGGCCCAGAAATCCGCGACGCGTCAGTTGGCTCATGATCCGTGTCTCCGCGTCGCAAAACCTATGCCTCAAACCCCAACAATCAACTGTTGAACGTCGGGCATCCACCCGCCGATGATTTTGGCGTGTATAATCGGCGGAACACCCGTTTAATCCCACCCGTCACAGATGTGCGTCTCGAAAGGCTCAACCCATGGACAAGCCACCATCTCCCAACCCGCCCGACAAGGTCACCCCCGCCGAAAGCCTGAAGCTGCGGCAGGCGCGGGAGGCCCAGCAGAAGCGCAATCGCGACGTCGGCCACATGCTGAAGTCAGGATCCTTCCAGCAGCACATGGTCAAGCGAAGCATGCCCCACGTTCGGGGGCGGTAGCCCGCGCCGGACCTCAATTCGCCGGGTAGCCGGCGAGCGTGCCCTCGCTGCTTACTCCTGCAGTTCTTCGAGCAGCGCTATCACGTGCGCCTCGATCGCGGCCAGCGCCTCCTCGGGCGTCGCGCCGTCGAGATCGCTGATCTCCCAGTATTCGATCCGGTCCTTCCACGCCGGATGCAGGCTGGCCATCCACGGCCGGTGCTCCGTGCCCTTCAGGGCGATGATCCGCGCCGCGCGCCGGAAATCTTTTTCGGCCGCTTGGACGGGTTTGGACCCGGTGTGTTTTTCTGGAATGCCCCGTTCCCGCAGGCGCCGCGTCGTGTGTGGCGACAGGCCGTCCGGCGGCGCCAGATGGATCGCCAGTCCGCGCGAGAACGCACGCCAGGCGAGTCCGCGCCGCGCCGCCTCGTGGTTGAACAGGGCCTCGGCGTAGCGGCTCCGGTAGTAGTTGCCGGTGCAGAGAAACAGGATCTGGCGCATGGAAGCCGGCCAGCAAACCGCAGTTACCGTCCGCCTGGCAAGCGCGAGTGTGGATAAAAGAATTCAGAGTGCCGGAAGCTGGCTGGAGCAGATATTGAGTCCAAGGACCATGCGGTTCACCTTCCTGACAATGTCACTTAATAAGTGACATTGTCTTTAAAGGGGGCGCAGCGTTTGGAACGGATCAGGTGGGAGCCGCGGTGCGGATCAGACCTGAGCAAAAAGCCTGCGTTTTGGCGGGGGTGTGTTTGCATCGGAGTCCGATGTCCCCGGCCGGTTCATCCGCGTGGCGCACGGCGGTCGTGTGCCTCGTCCTGCTGCTCGGCACCCTTGCGTTGTTCAGCCGCGCGGTCGGCTACGGCTTCACCAACTACGACGACCCCGCGTACGTGACGAACAACCCCCACGTGCAGGGCGGCCTGAGCTGGGCCGGCGTGTGCTGGGCGTTCACCGGCCGGACCGATTACTGGCATCCGCTGACGTGGCTGTCGCACATGCTGGACTGGCAGCTCTACGGCGCGCGCGCGCCCGGGCACCGCCTGACCAGCCTCCTCTGGCACGCGGTCAACGCGGTGCTGGTGTTCCTCCTCACACGCCGGCTCACAGGCGCCTTCTGGACCAGCGCGCTGTGCGCCGCGCTGTTCGCCTGGCATCCGTTGCGGGTGGAATCGGTGGTGTGGATTTCCGAACGCAAGGACGTCATGAGCGGGTTCTTTTTCCTGCTCACCCTGTGGGCCTACGCCGGCTACGCCGAAAAACGCAGGGCGGGCCGCGGCGCCGCGTGGGGCGCGCGCTACGGGTTGGCGCTGGCCGCCTTCGCCGGCGGGCTGATGTGCAAACCCGTGCTCGTTACCCTGCCGGGCGTGCTGCTGCTGCTGGACTTCTGGCCGTTGCGGCGCTGGGCGTTCGCGAGCGGTTCGCCACCGGCGACGAGAGCCGCCGACCCGGTCCAATCCCCGGCGTCGCTCTTGCTCGAGAAGGTCCCGTTTTTCCTGCTGTCCGCGGTCATCGCTGTGGTGACCGTCGCGATGCAGGGCGAGGCGGGGGCTTTCACGCTGAAAATTTCCCTGGCTGCTCGCCTCGCGAACGCCGCGGTGTCCATCCCGCGCTATCTCGGAAAGTTCTTCTGGCCGTTCGACCTGACCGTCTGTTATCCGCACCCCGGCGGCTGGCCGGCCGCCGCCGTCGCGGCCTCGGGCGCGCTGGTGCTGGCTCTTACGGGCACGGCGTGCTGGCAGTGGCAAAAGCGACCGTGGCTGGCGACCGGTTGGGGCTGGTTTCTGATCATGTTCCTGCCGACCATTGGCATCGTTCAGGCGGGATTCCAGGCGATGGCGGATCGCTACACGTATCTTCCGATGCTGGGCCTGCAACTGGCGTTGCTGTGGACCTTGCGCGATGTCACGCCGCCGCAGGTCACCCGGGGGATGCGGGCCGGCCTGGCCGCGGTGCTGCTCGTCGCTGGCGCGCTGCGCACCTGGGATCAAGAGGCGACTTGGCGCGATCCGCCCACGCTCTTCGCGCACGCGCTCGCCGTGACCAGGGACAATTACCCGGCGCATGCCTTTCTCAGTCTGATCCTGCTCGGCGAAGGCCGCGTCGCCGAGGCCGAGCAGCACGCCCTGCGCGCGGTGGCGATCCGGCCAGACTTCGCCCTCACCCAGGATGTGCTCGCAGTGGTGCGGCGGGCGCAGGGCCGGACCACAGAGGCCATGGCCGGTTTCCGCAAGGTGCTGGAACTGTTTCCGCGTTCCCCCGCGACCCACTGTGATCTCGGCCTGCTGCTCCTGCAGCAAAACCAGCTGGAGGAGGCCGCCGGGCATTTCCAGGCTGCGCTGCGGATCAGCCCCGATCTGGTCTCCGCCTATGCGGGGCTGGCACTGGTGGAGACGCTGCGCGGCCACCCGCAGGCGGTCGTCGATTATGGCGAACACGCGCTGGCGCTGATGCCGCGCAATGCCGAGTCGCCCGCCAGCCTGGCCGAGCTGCACCGCATGGTCGGCGACGCCCTTGGCCGGTGCCAGCAGATCACCGAGGCCGCTGCACAATACCAGGAAGCGCTACGCCTGCAGCCGGACGACGCCGAGACCCACGCGCGGCTCGGCTACACCATGTTTTTGCTGCGGCGGCCGGCCGAAGCCGTCCAACAGTGGGAAGAAGCGCTGCGCCTGAGGCCGGATTTCCCGGGGCTGCGCGAACGAATCGAACAGGCGCGCCGCGCGCTGGCTCCTCCTTGAGGATCAGCCTCACTGCGCATCCAGCCCCGTGCCGGTGACGTGCTCCGTCGTCAGCAGCGGGCCCGTGAAGCCGGTGACGGTGATTCCGGACAGCTCCACGTTTACGGCGTTGGCCAGCGTGATCCCGCGGCCGCAGGTGCCGGTGATGTTCACGAGTGCCAGGCCGTCGACCGGCCGCTCCGCCGGGATGTTCCGCGCATCCACCAGCGTCGCGATATGGCTCACCTTGATGTCGTGAAAGCGGACATGGCGAAGGAGGGACCACTGCTCAACCTGCCCGGGCACCGGGTCGCTGGCCTGGATGCCCTTGTTCAGTAGGCTGATTCCCAAAAACGTGGGTGAGTCGAGGATGGTGAGGTCTTCACCGGTGATGTCCTCAAAAGCGCCGCCGCGACCTGCGCGGCTTTTGATGAAAATGCCGTTCTGCCGGCCCGAGATGAGGCAGTGTTCGAGGTGCACGTGGCGGATGCCGCCGGACATTTCCGTGCCGAAGGCGACGCCGGCAAAGATGCTGCTGACCAGCGTGCAGTTCCTGATCACCACATTTTCCGTCGGGCGGCCGAGGCGGAGCGCCGCGAGGCCGCGGCCGGATTTCAGCGCGATGGCGTCGTCACCCGTGTTGATGTCACAGTGCTCGATGAGCACGTCCTGGCACGAGTCCACATCGATCCCGTCGCCGTTGGCGCCGACCGAGCGGATGAGGAGATTCCGCGCGGTGAGATCACGGCAGAAAAGCAGGTGGATGGACCAGAGCCGCTGGTACTGTGTCGAGAATCCCTGCAGCACGACGTGACTGGCGTCGGTGAGTTCGATGAGGGGCGGGCCGCGGGGGTCGCGCAGCTGGCTCAGGCTGATCGGCGGGCCGAAGATGGTGCCGGGCCCCTCGATGGCAATGTGGTCGGCTTTCTCGGCGGAGATCAGCGCGCGGTGACCCGGCCGGAACTCGCCCTCCCATCGCACCGACGGCAGCAGCGGGTAGTCCGCGATGTCGGGGCTGCCCACAAGGCTCGCGCGCGCCTCCAGCTTCAACGTGGTGTTCGCCCCGAGGACGATGCTGGCGGTCAGATAGACGCCCGCCGGCACGACGACGGTGCCGCCACCCGCGATCGCGCAGGCGTCGAGCGCTTTTTGCAGCGCGGCCGTGTCTTTGGTCTGCCCGTCGCCCGTTGCGCCGAAGTCGCGCACGTTGAAGACGGCGACGGGAGCCGCCGGGGCGGGAGCGGCTGTCGGAGCCGCCGGCGAAGGCGCAGCCGCCAGCCGAAACCAACCACCGGAAATGAACGTGGCAAAAACGAGAAGAAGTCTGCGTTTCATGGCTCGTCGGGGTTTCACCAGTCCGTGAGCCTGCGGATCGACGCGCGGAGATCAAGCCGCCCGGATGGTATGCCCGCCACCCTGCCGCGCTGCAATCCCGAGCCTGTCACGTGATGCAGGCGGGTTACTCCCCTGCTCCTTGAATCTCCCTCCTTGGCTCTGGCTAGCAGGGTCGCAGGTCGAATATCACACTATCAACTGATATCAATACCCGCAGTTTGGCCTTTGCCGATTCTGTTCTTGGGCTATTGCAGTAACCTCACTGGCGGCGCAGCGCGGGATCGAGCACGACAGTTTCACCGGACTGGAGCGCAAGGTCGATCACCCGGTCACCGTAGCGCACCCGGGTCGCCGTGCCGGCGGCACTGCGGATTGCGGCGGAGACCAGCCGGCCGTGCTGCCACGTCAGATCGACCTCGAACCCGCCGCGGGCGCGCAGGCCGTGCACGGCGCCCTCGGTCCAGGCGTCAGGCAACGCAGGGAGCAGGCGAATTTCACTTGGCTGTCCGGACTCTGTCGGAGGGGCTTCACTCTGGAGGAGCATCTCCGCGATGCCGGCCGTGCCGCCGAAGTTGCCGTCGATCTGGAACGGCGGGTGCGCATCAAACAGGTTGGGATACGTGCCGCCACTCCACTGCTGCCGGGCCATGGCCAAGGTTGCGGGCTTGAGGTGTTCGCACAGCAGACGGTAGGCGCGGTTGCCGTCTCCCAGCCGCGCCCACAGGCAAAGCTTGAAGGCCAGACTCCAGCCGGTGCCGGCATCGCCGCGCGCGTCAAGGGATTTGCGCGCCGCCGCCGCGAGGTCAGGCGTCGCGGTCGGACTGATCTCCGCGCCGGGATACAATCCCCAGAGGTGGGCCACGTGCCGGTGGTGGGGATCGGCCTCGGGATATTCCTCGAGCCATTCCATGATGCGGCCGTCGGAGCCGATCCGCGTGGGCGCCAGGCGCGCGCGTTTTTCCGCCAGCTCGGTGCGCAGCGCCTCGTCCACCCCGAGAATCCGCGAGGCCTCAATGCACGCGCCGAAGAGGGAGCGCAGCAACTGCAGATCGGCCGTGGCGCCGAGGCAGATGTGGCAGGGCGTGCCGTCCGGCAGGAGAAAGGCGTTTTCGGGTGAATTGGAGGGCGCGGTCACGAGCCAGCCGTGCTTTGGCTCCTCGATCAGCATGTCGAGGTAGAACTGCGCCGAGCCCTTCATGATCGGATAGGCCCAGGCGAGAAAACTCCGGTCCTGCGTGAACAGGTAATGGTCCCAAAGATGCTGGCACAGCCAGGCCGAACCCGTGGTGGTGGCACCCCAGGTGGCGGACTCGCCCGGTGACGTGAAACCCCACGGGTTGGTGATGACGTGGGCCACCCAGCCGCGGGCGGCATAGTAGCTCCGGGCGGTGCGCGCGCCGGGCACCGGCAGTGAGGCGATGAGATCGAACAGCGGGCGCTCCAGTTCGGCGAGGTTGCACATCTCGGCCGGCCAGTAGTTCATCTGCACGTTCACGTTGAGGTGCCAGTCGCCGTTCCACGGCGTCTGAATCTCCTCAGCCCAAAGGCCCTGCAGGTTGGCCGGCAGGCCGCCCGGCCGCGAGGACGAGATGAGGAGATAACGGCCAAAGTTGAAATACAGCGCCGCGAGGCCGGGGTCGTCCGCCCCTCCATGGAAGGCCTGCAGGCGCATCGCCGCGGGCAGCGCCTCCGCCACGGGGTTGGCGGGGCCCAGCTGGAGACTGGCGCGGTTGAACCAGTGCTGATAGTCGGCGATGTGCGCCCGGCGTAATTCCGCGTACGGTTTCGCCGCCGCGCGCGCCAGATCGTCGGCCGCCATTTTTTCCGGCTGATCGCTCCGCCGGCCGGCAAAGGTATGGAGGTTGGTCGCCGCGGTCAGCAGCAGGACGACCTCGTCGACGGCGCGCACCTGCAGCCCGCCGTCGCGGACGCGCACCGAGCCGCCGCAGGCAAGCACCCGCAGGTGGGCGGCGAACCGCACGCCCTTTCCGTCGACTCCGTTGTTCAATTGCCCGGTCAGGCGCAGGCCGTCGTCACCATCGGCCGCCGTGGCGGCGCGCTCAGGCCGGTCAAGCTGGACGTCAAAGGAAAGACAGCCGGGATGGTCGGCGGCGAGCCGCAGGACGATCGCCTCGTCGGGCGCGCTGACGAACGCTTCGCGCGTGAACCGCACCCCATCCTGCTCGTAACCGATGCGCACCACGGCCGTCGCCAAGTCCAGTTCGCGCCGGTAATCCTTCGCCGGAGCATCGGCGCCCTTCTGCACGAACCGCAGCGACAGGCGGCCGAGCATCTGGTAGCAGCCGTACGGCACGTTTGCACCGGCACCGAACCCTGAGCCTTCCCCGGCGCAGGTGAAGCTGGCGTTGACGAGCTTCTCCGCCTCGGCATTCCGGCCCGCGAGCAGGAGGCGCCGGATTTCCGGCAGCGCGGCGGCCGCGTCGGGCCGGTCGGCGTCCTGCGGCGCGCCGGACCACATGCCGCTCTCGTTGAGCACGAGGCGCTCGTCGACAATCCCACCAAAAACCATCGCCCCCAGCCGGCCGTTGCCGATCGGACATGATTCGGTGAAATGAGCCGCCGGGGCATCGAACCAGACGACATCCGCGGCCGGAGCGACCGGGAGGGCGCCCGCCAGCAGGACGCCACGGATCAAAAGGGCTGATCGGAAATGATGCGGAAAAATCGAGCGTGGAATCATGGGACGGTGGGAACGGCGATGGTGGTGGAATGACTCCGTCAGGGTGCAACTGGCGGGGCGTGCAAATCCTTCGAGGTCGCGAGTGCGATGACGCGCCCCTGGTCGCCGACGGCGCAGTAGAAATGGTATACCACCCCGTCGTGCTTTAGAAGCCAGGGTTTGTGAGCGAAGGTTTGGTCCCACGCCTCGGAAGGAGCGATCAGGTCCGCACCGTTCCATTTCGTCCAGTGCACGAGATCATGAGAACAGGCAAAGGTGTCGAACGCGTGCGGCTGCCAGCGAAAACCGAAATAGAACATCACCCACAGATTCCCCTGCTTCACGATCTGCGGGTCGCCGCTGATGGCGGGACGGCCGGGGGCGTTGTCGACGACCGGCCCGTCGCCATAGCGGATCCAATGAACCAGGTCCTTCGACACCGCCATGCCGATGGACTCGTGGTTGTTGGCGGAGGTCTTGCCGTTGTAGAACATGACGAACGGATAGCCCAGCGACTCGGTCGCATCGCGGATGATCGTGCTTTTGTAGAGCGTGACACTCTCGTAGGGACGCACGTCGGGCTGCGCCGTCGAGAGGACCGGATTGCCCGTCAGCCGGTGCCACGCGACGGCCAGGTCGGGCGTCTCGGTCCATGCCATGCCGATCGCGAGCGGATCGGGCTCGTAGCCCGGTTTCGCGCCACCGATGTAAGACATCCAATACCGGCCGCCGTACGCCTGCAATTCGCCGGATCCTCCCCAAGCGGGATCGACCAGCGCGACGCCGCCGTCGGCCTGCCATTGATCCCAGCCGGATCCGGAAAACGGCAGCACCTTGCCGAGCCGTGTCCAATGCAGGAGATCGGCGCTCTCGGCGAGGCAGGTTTCATAGCCGGTCTTGTTTTTGATGGCGACATAGAGCATGTACCATTTGCCGTCGTGCCGAAACACGCTGGGGCAATCGAAAAACTCGTCCGCAGTCGCCGGGCGCAAAACGATCCCGTACTTGAAGGGTGTTTTGACCTCGTTGTAAACGCGCTGCAATTCCGCTTCCTCCACCGGACGCTCCAGCGTTGTGGGAAAAGGAATGGCCGCTGGCCTGGCGTCCTCCGCAAGCACCGGCCCGGCCAGTGCGATGGTACCAAGCACGACGGAAACAACCTGAAAGTGGCGCGGGATCATCACTGTTCCTCAATGATCGCGACCGGACCCATCAGACCCGCGGGCAGGAGCGGTTTGCCGTCCAAGCGGTACGGAGCGGTGGTCCACGTCAGTCGCTGCGCCTCGGCCAGGGCGTGGTCGCCGATCAGGCGGTTGGCCCAGGTGTTGGTGACCGCAATACACAGCTCATTGGCTCCCGGCCGCAAAGCCGCGGTGATGTCGACTCGCCAGGGCGCCGTCCAGGCGACGCCACAAGGGACACCGTTGACCGTGACTTCGGCGATGTCGTCGACACGGCCCAAATCGAGCCAGACACGCGGCGGCTTTTCCGCCGGAACGCGCCAGTCAAAGGTCCGCGCGTAGATGGCGGTACCGGAGTAATAGCGGATACCGGCCTCGGGGTGTTTGGTCCAGTCCTCCAGCCGGGCGAAAACCACCGGATCTTTCGGACCACCGCAAACCGGATCGAACCAGACCTGCCAGGCGCCGTCGAGTTGCTGGATGGCTTTGGGTTCAATCCAGTTCCTGCCGGCGTCGCTCCCCGTGCTCGCGGCCGGTTCGCGCAGGACGACAAAGATCGATCCGCCTGGCTCCAGTCGCAGCGGCAGGACGGTACGCCCCTGCTCCAGGCGCCAGGTGCCCGCGCGGCGGGTCTCACCATTCACGGCATCCCACAGCTCGGGCACGCGCCCCGCCATGCGCAGCGACACTTCGATCATCCGCGATTTGTCCAGTTGATTGGAGATGAAATAAAGATCCAAGCCCGGCGCCGCGCGATGCGTCCAGCCGATGCCCTCGGCGGGCCGGCCGTCGGCATCCGTAGCCGTGAAATCGCGGGCGAGGCCAAGCGTCTCGAACGATGTCTCGTGAAACGGGCCTGCGACGACCCGCCCCTGACCGATGCGCCGCACCGCGGCGACAGCAGGCGCGCCACCCGGCCAAAGCTCGGCCGCAACTCGGCGCACGGCTGCGTCGCCCGCCGGGTAACCCTGTAAACCCGGCGACTGCTCCGGCGGGGCGCACATCAGCACCGTCGCACCCGCTTCGATCAGCTCGCGTAGTCGGGCCGCGACCTCGGGCGACATCAATTCCGGATCGGGCGCCAGCGGGCGCGGGCCCGGCAGCACCAGCAAGCCATAGCTCGCGCCGCCTGGCAGGACGATGCGGCCGTCGCGCACCGTCGCCAAGCGCAGCAAGGCGTCCGGGTTGATCGAGTCGTACGCGTAGCCATGGAGCACGTCGATCCACCGCGCCGGATCCTCGATGTTGGTGGAATGCAACACCCCGTCCGGCCACAATACCTGCGGCTCGCCGCGATTGGCCAGCCGTGCCGCCTCGCGGGCCACGGTGGCGGCGCCAAAGACACCCGGCAGGGTCGAGACGAGTTGCTCAGGGAGGACGGCGCGCCGCGGCATCTCCTCACCAGTGAACACGGCCACGTCCACCACCGGCCGTCCTTCCTGCAACAACGCCTGACAGCGACGCGCGTAGTCCACCCAGGCGCGCCCCGGCCGCCACCACGTTTGGTCGCGCTGGAAAAAGTGACCGGTACTGCCCAACGTCATGCCCGGTCGGCGGTCGACCCACGGATTGTGCGCGAAGACGTGGTAAACGAACCGGTTGATCCCGAAACAATAGTTGCGATCCGCCAGTGTCTTGAGCATCGCCGGATACTCGTCCCACTCCATGCGCAGCTCGGTGAACGCCTCGGCCTGGGCGATCAGCTTGCCGTAGATGCGCGCGCCCGAGACGGCGTCGAGGATGTCGTTGAGTTTGTCGTGCGTCGGACTGCGCAGCCAGAACTCCCCCATCGGAATATCGACGGCGTCGTAATGCCGCAGGTCGTCGCTGACCATCGTCGGCGCGACGCACTCGGCGCTGAAGAGGCACCCGTGAGCGTGCGCCAGTACCGTCATTGTGCCATAGAAGTTGTCGACCACCAGTTCGCCGATGGTCTGGCGAATGTCGTGCAGGAATCGCTCGGAGGCGTCCGCGCTCTGCACCGGAATACCGGCCATCGTCGGCAGGTAGGGCACCGGATCGTAGCCTCGTCGCCGCGTGAATTCGGCGCGGAATACCGGGGACCAGTTCTGGCTGCCGGCCTCCCAGCTGTCGATATGGAAGACCTTCAGCACGCGGCCGGCCAGTTCGGTACCGGCCTCGCGGATCGCCGCGCCGAACCAATGGTCGAACTGCAGGCGCGCCGCTTCCGGGTTGAACTTGTCGCACTCCAGACCCACGCCGGCGCCGCCTGCATAGTTCGTGCTACCCGTGGACGTGTGTCCGATCCGCAGCACCGTCCACCGTCCCGGCGGTGGTGTCCAGACCAGGCGGCCGTTGGCATCCACGTGATCCGAAATATCGCAGATCTTCGCGAGCGGCACACAGGCGGCATCCGGCGCCTGCGCGGCGGTCGTGCGGGCGCCGACCCGCCAGAACTCGCCGTTCTTGCCTTCGAACTGGTTGATCCGCGGCGCGCTGGAAAGCTCGAGACCGGTCAGCCTGAGTGCCGGACGCCACTTGGCCGAATCGCTGTCCTCGGCGCCCGGCTCCGCTCCGGCCGGGTCGTATACGAATCTGAAGTACCGCGCGGTCACGGCCGGAATCGCGTGCGTCACGGTGTCGCCGTCCTGCCACCCGTGGCGCGGCGGCTCCAGCCGCCCGACCGTCCGGAAATTGGCGCCGTCATCGCTCACCTCGATCGTGAAACGGTTGGCGGCATAGGTGTTGACCTGGATGCCGGTCGTCGCCGGAACGCGGATCGTCACCGCCCGGCACGTGAACGGCTCGGCGAACGCGTACTGGATCCAGCACGGTTTCTCGCTCACGAACGGCGTGCTCGAAGCCCCGTCCGGCAAGAATTGCGGGGCGGCCCCGGGTTCGCTCGTTGTAACGGTCGGGACGACCGTGCGTGTGGAAACGCCAGCCCCCTCCGGCGCCCGGAACGCCAGAACGGCGATGTCACGATAATAGCCGGCGTAGGCCTGCGGTCGGTCCAGCAGCACATCGACCGGGCGTCCGCCGTCGACCTCGGTTTCCATCCACACCACTTTTTGCATCGACAGATCGGGCGTGATCCAGGGGCCGCCCGCCACCGTGAAGCCGTCGCATGCGTGCATCGCGAGCTTGAGACCCAGGCGATCCGCTTCCTGCATGGCAAAGCGCACCATTTCCCACCAGGCGGGGCTGAGCTGCTCCACCGGCGGCTCCAGCAAAGGCGGCTTGGCCACGCCCTTGATCGGCATCAAGTACGCGCCACCAATGCCCGCCTGTTTCATCGCCTCGAGGTCGGCGGTGATGCCGGCGCGCGAGACGGCGGCGTTCAGCCAGTACCAGTAGACCCACGGCTGGGCCGCCTCGGGCGGATGGTTGAAGTCGGCGGCCAGATCGGCCGTGCGTCCCACTCCGCGCCCGATAAGCAGCAAACCGAGCAGGAGCGCCGCCAGCCGCGCGGGAGCGGATGCAAAAATCAGCGCACCGGCGCGGAGACTTCGAAAAAGCACGGTGACCTTCATGTTATGGCGGTGGCGTGGTGGACGGCGGCTTGGGGCGCTCGGTGATGACCGGCCACGAGTCCGTGCGGAAGGAAATGGCCGGCAGGCCGGTGGAGTTAACCAGATTGGGGTTGGCAGTCTCGTCCCAGGCAAACCGTACGGCGGCGGGTTGGGCGACCTGAGGACTGGTTACAATGACCCGGTCGCCTTGGATCACCGCATCGGCGGGGACAAAGCGGCGGTCGTCGCCGGCCACCATGAAGTCATTCAAGGGCCGGCCATCACGACTGGCCAGTCCGGCGCCGGTGTGACTGAAGCCAAGTTCGATCTTCCCGCCGGGCAGGGCCTTCATCGATGCAAAGCGCGGACTCTGTGCAAGGAGATTGTCGCGGCCATAGGTTTCGGCCAGAGCGAGGCGGGCGAGCCGCAATCCCACGTCGCGTTTGTTGGTGGGGTGGATATCGTGCATATCGGCGACGAGATCGGTAATGACCACCATGCCGGTGTGCGGGATCGCGAGAGCGCGCGTCTGCGCTTCCCAGAAAAGCGGCAGCGCCTCCGGCGTAAGGCGCTTGGGAAACTTGTCCCACCGCGAGTAATCGAAGGGCGCGAGCTGCACGTAGTAGAACGGGGCGGCGGGATCGTTCCAGACCACGCGCCAGCTGGCGATCAACGCGCGCATCTTCTCGGTGTAGATCGCGCCGTCCGCGTTCATGCAGTTGGTTTCACCCTGATACCAGAGGAAGCCGCGCAGCGTGTATGGCTCCACCGGGACGATCATGGACTGGTACAGCTCCGTGGGCTGCACGCCTTCGACCCACGCGGGATAATGGACGTGGACGAGTTCGCGCAGGTCCGGACTTTGGGCGAACGCCTCTGCCGGCATCCACGCCTCAATCTGCGTGCCGCCAAAGCTCGCGTGGATCAGGCCCACCGGCACGCCAAGTTCGCGCAGAAGCTCGCACCCGAAAAAATAGCCGGCCGCAGAGAACTCGGTGCTCTGCACCGTCTCAGGGGTGCAGACCAACCAGCAAAGCCCCGTGACGCCGGTCTGCGGCCGGCCGTAATGCGGCACCTGGAAAAGACGGAGCTGCGGATGGTTGGCCTGGCGGATCTCCTCCTCGTAATTGTCGGTGGGTTTCTGTCCCTGGCGCGGCCCCAGCTGCTTTTCCATGTTGGACTGGCCGGAGCAGAGCCAGACTTCGCCCACCAGCACGTCGGCAAACGCGACGGTGTTGTTGCCACGGACCGTCAGCGTGCACGCTTCGGCGCTGGCCGGCAGGGGATCGAGCTGGACCCGCCACTGACCGGTGGGTGTGGTGGTGGCGGACTTGTGCTGTCCGGCAAACTCCACGGTCACCGCTTCGCCGGGACTCGCCTCGCCCCAGATGAGCACGGGGCGCCCGCGCTGAAGCACCATGTGGTCGCCAAAGACAACTGCGCAGCGCACCTCGGCCCGGAGCGCGGCGGAGAGAAGCAACGGGAGGACGGAAAGAACCAGACGGAGTCGTCGCATGACAAGAGCGTGGGATTATTGGGAGGAAACAGAATGGAGGATCATCGTGGCGTCCGCGAGGCCGGGTGCGCTCGCGACCAGCTTGATCTCACCGGCCTGCGGCGTGGAGCGAATCACGATCAACGCGCGGCCGTGAAAGACGTGATGCGGGTTGGCTTGATAGGATTCCATGGTGGTCATGTCGCCATTGCCGATACCGGCGATGACGCCCGGGCCGCTCAGCGCGAACCGCACCGCCGGATCGGCGTTGGGTTGGAGGTGGCCGTCACGGTCGGTCGCTTCGACCATGACGAAGGACAAATCCTGGCCATCGGCATGGATGGCGGCACGGTCCGGCGTCAGCAGCAATCGCGCGGCGTCGCCGGCGGTCGTCAGGGTGAACACCTGCACTTCCCGGCCATTTTGCACGCCCATCGCCTGGAGCGTGCCGGGCGCGTACGGCACGGCGAAGGTGGCCTTAAACTCCTCCGCGCGGGTGGTGGGTTTTTCGCCGAGCAATCGCCCGTTCAGATAAAGACGCACCGCGTCATAGCGGGAATCGACCTCGACCGTCAGTTCCTTCCCGTCCTGCCCCGGCCAGGTCCAACTCGGCAGCGCCGGCGGCATGGACCACGGCGTGAGGTTCCACGGTTTGCCGCCCGGTGATGGTGTCAGCACGGCGGCATAGAGCTTTTCGCCGCGATCCCAGACGATGTTGCGATAATGCGAAGCCGGTTTGCGCCAGCCGGTGATGTCGAGGTCGCCGCAGTAGGCGCCGTGCCAGGGATACTGGACTCCCTCCCAATGCCGCACTGCCGGCTGGTCCGGCGGAAACACGCGCCCGATGCCCGCCTCGCCGAGGTAATCGAGGGCGCTCCAGACGAAGTCGCCGATCACATAGGGATGGTCGTTGGTTGCCACCCAGTTTTGAAAGGCTTCGCTCTGGTACGATTCGGTGGCAAGGAGGACGCGCGACGGCAGGCGGGCGTGATCGTCGGCGTGACGGTGTAGCTCGTAGTTGTAGCCGGCGATATCGAGCGTGGCGAAAACCGGATCAATCTCGGTCCAGCCGGCTTGGGGACCGGCGCCGTTGAGGCCGGCCGTGATCGGCCGGGTGGAATCCAGCTCGCGGATGCGGTTTGTCAGCATCCGGGCGATGCGCGCCCCTTCCGGGGTGGCGCGTTCGTACACCTCATTGCCGATGCTCCACATCACGACGGATGGGTGGTTGCGGTCGCGGAGCACCATGGCGTCGAGGTCGCGCTGCCACCAGTCTTTGAACACCACGCCGTAGTCGTGGGGATTCTTGCCTTTCTCCCAGCAGTCAAACGCCTCGTCCAGCACGAGCAGACCGAGGCGGTCGCAGGCCTCGAGAAACGCGGGTGAGGGCGGGTTGTGCGCCGTGCGGACGACGTTGAAACCGGCCGCCTTGAGGAGTTCGACGCGGCGTTCCTCGGCACGGTCAAAGGCCGCGGCACCCAGCGGGCCGTTGTCGTGGTGAACGTTTCCGCCCGCGAGCTTGAGCGGACGGCCGTTGAGCTCGAAGCCGCGGTCGGCCGAGACCGTGATGGTGCGCACACCGACGGGCGTCTCAATCTCGTCGGCCAGGCGCCGCCCGATCAGCACCCGCGTAACGACACGATAGAGCACCGGGGTCTCCAGCGACCACAGTTGCGGCCGGGCAAACGCGACCTGCGGCGCCGCCGTGAAATCACCCCGGGCGGCGGCCTGTCCCTCGGCGCGAACCGCGGCAACCGAGCGTCCACCCGGGTCGATCAGCGCGATTTCGAGCGTGAGGGACTGGGGAGCGTCGGTCTCGTTGCGCACCGTGGCTTCGACCCGGATCTTTGCCGCCGCCGCGGACGCCTCGGTGGTTGAGGCGAAAATCCCCCAGGGTGCAACATGCACGGGATCGGTCACGTGCAGCCACACGTGGCGGTAGACGCCCGAGCCGCTGTACCAGCGGCTGTTGGGTTGCTGCGAGTTGTCCACGCGCACGGCGAGCACGTTGGGGCCGCCGATTTTAAGATGCGAAGTGAGATCGCAGAAGAACGAGGTGTAGCCGTAGGGATGCCCGCCGACGCTCTCACCGTTGATCCAAACCCCGGCATTCATGTAGACGCCTTCGAACTCGACCAGGATGCGCCGGCCGATCCAGGATCGGGGCGCACGGAAGCTGTGACGGTACCAGCCGATGCCGCCGGGAAAATATCCGCTGCCGCCATTCCCGGGCGCTCCGGGGCCGACGGTGCCCTCGATGCTCCAATCGTGAGGCAAGTCGACGGTGCGCCAGCCGTGGTCGTCGAAGGCCGGCTGGTTCGCCTCGGGCATGTCGCCCAGATGAAACCGCCAGTCGGCGTCGAGCAGATTTCGTTCGCGGGCCTGGGCGGATCCGGACGCGCCCAGGAACAAGCCCAACCATGCCCCGGCCAGACTGAGCGCGGATACAAAGCATTTTTTCATGATGGCAGGCGGCTTGAATCGGACGGCGGCTTGCGCTTCCAGTAATTGGCCAGAAGGGAACCGGAAATATTCATCCAGGGACTGAAGATTGCGGCGGCCAGCCCCACGGTGGCGAGCTTGCCCATCGCGCCAGCCAGGCCTGAGGCCATGCCGCCATTCTGCAGCCCGACTTCGAAGGCCACCGACCGCGCGGAATTCTTGTCCAACCCGGCGCCGCGGCTCAGCCAGTAACCGAAAAAGTAGCCCGCCGCGTTATGCATCGCCGCCGCCAGGAAGAGCAGCGCACCGACCATGAGCAGATTGTCGCGGCCCGCCGCCGTCGTCACCGTCGTGAAATAAACGATGCCCGCCATTGAGGCCCCCGGCATGAAGTGGTCGAGGCGCGGCAGGCGCAGCGCCAGCCGGTGATACCCCACCCCAAAGACGATTGCGCCGGCGAAAAAGCCGAACACGCCGACGGTCGTGAGCACGGCCGCAGGGAGCACGCCGCTGAGCCAGCTCCACCCTCCGAGCGCCAGGAACGCGAGCCAGGCCGCGCCGGCCACCGCCGCCCCGAGCACCCGGCGCCGGCCGGACAACGGCGCGTGCTTCAAATAGTCGTGCAACAGCGCCGCCCCGATGGGCACGATGACGATTTTGATGATCTCCATCATCATATTGAAGAAGCTCACCTCGACCAGGGTGCCGGCCAGCAGCTTCATCCAGAGCGGAGTCAGGAACGGCGCCACCATGGTCGTGATCGCGGTGACGGTGACGGAGAGCACCAGATTGGCCCGCGCGAGGTAGGCCATGACGTTCGACGCCAGTCCGCTGGAGCAAGAACCGATGAGAATGATGCCCGCCGCGATTTCGGGCGGGAAATGGAAGAGCTTGGTCAACGCCAGTCCGACCAGCGGCATGACCGAAAAATGGCAGACGATGCCCACGAGCACGCCGCGGGGTGCTTTCAGGATCCCGGCGAAGTCCCGGAGGCTCATCTGTGTGCCCATGCCGAACATCACCGTCTGCACGACGAACAAAATCACCCATTTGTTGCGCAGGTCGAAGTCGCCCCACCGCAAAAACGCCGCCGGATAGATCAGGCCCGCCGCCACCGCCGCCGCAACCCAAGCCGTGAACTGGTAGCCTCGCAGCGCCGGCCATGCGCCGAGGCCAGCGGCCAACCCAACGGTCACAGCCACCGCGGCCGGTTGCCAGAGCGGCGGGCTGCCCGCCGCCAGCCCTACGGCGAACAGAATCAAGCCAAGGCCGGCAACGCCGAGACAGAGTTTTCGAAGCACAGCCATGCGATTTCGCTACAACACGGTGGCCAAGTATTCGACCGCCAGCGGCGGGCTGGCGAGAATGGGCACGCGCCGGCCGGATTCCGCGAGTCCCTCGACGACGCGTGCCATCGAGGCTTGTGCCAGCACGATCACGTCGACCCGTCCGGCCAGCTCCTGAAGTGCGGCGGCGACCATCGCATCGTGCTTCGCGGCATCGCCTCCCATCAAGGCATCGAACGCGCCCTCGCAAAGCCGCGACGTCAGTTCGATCCGCCGGCCGGCCGCCTCGGCCCGGCGGCGAATCAGGTCGGCGGTCGGCGCCAGCGTGGTCGCCAGCGTGGCGATTACGCCGATTTTCCTTTTCATCCGCACCGCCTTGTCCGCCATCGGCTGGTCAACCCGGAGCACTGGCACGCCGGTCAGGGGCGCGGCTGCCTCCACCGCCGGCCCGATGGATGAACATGTCACGAGGATGTAATCCGCGCCCGCCACCTCGGCCGAGTGAATGTGCTCCGCCACCCGCCAGGCGGTCTTCGGTGTCAATGCGCCGTGCGCGATCACGTCCTTGATCAGGCTGTCGTCGGCGAGGTTGAAGGTGTCCACGTTGGGCAGCTTCGCCCGGCACAGCTGCTGGAATACCGGCACGAGCGTTGCCGACGTGTGAATGAGACCGAGGGTTTTCTTTTTCATAAAAGGACCAGCCGCACCAGGCTCAAAAGGCACGGGAGAATTGAGGTGGAGTTTCCTTTTGGGCTTCTGGGGCCAGAGTTGGTTGTTCGTGTGGTTCGGCGCGGTACGAATTCAAATCCCGCCCCGGGCCGCGCGTCCGAAGTAGTCCTCGCCACCGACCTGCCCGCCTTTGAAATTCACCTCCAGGCCATCAACTGGCGAAGCCGGGGCGCGGACCCGGCAAAGCGGCGCGCCCGGCGCGAGCGGCGCAATCATTTCCACCGCCTCGATGCCGAGTGCGCGCGCCACGTAACTCGAAGTGTCACCGCCAGCGATCACCACCCGCTTCACTCCCGTGTGCTCGATCGCCGCCCGGATCACGCGGCCCAGCGCCCTGCCGAGGACTTGGGCTGAGCGGCCCCGCCAATCCGCCATCCGTGGGTTCACCTTCCCGCGGCTCGTGTGCACGATGACGTTACGCCCGGCTTGCAGGTGGGCGATGGTCGCGGCCGCCAATGGCCTCAAGACCTCGCGCGGATCGCCGGTCTTCGCCAGCACCACGGGATCGAGCGCGACCTCCTCAAAGTTGTGCGCCAGCGCCCAGGCAATCTGATGGGCGGTCACCGGTGAACAACTGCCCGAAGCCACGAGCAACGGTTCGGCCGGCCCCGGATCGTCCCAGTGCCCGGCCGGACTCAACCGGCCCCGGGCGGCCCAATGCGCGCCCAAGGCCATTTCCACGCCGGAGGAACCGACCGAAAACAGCGGCCGGGCTCGGCTCGCGTAGGTGTCGATTAATCCGCCGAGGCGCGCCAGCTGTTCCGCATAGAGGACGTCAAACAGCACGATCTCCGCGCCGTCCGCCAAAACGCCTTCCAGCGCCGTCCGCGCCTCCGTCTCGGACCGCGCCACTTGCAGGATGTCGATCAATCCGATGCGTTTCTTCGTCTGTTTCGCTAAGTGCCGCCGCAGATCGCTCTCATGGGCCGGTGTGACCGGATGCCGGCTCATCCCCGGATGCCGATCGAGCCGATGGATCGCGCCGTCGCTGCCGATGCCCATCCGGGCGAAAAGGTTTCCGAACACGCAATACCGTCCCAGCGCCGGCGCGCCCACCAAGAGCGGCACAAACCTCGCCTTAAAAATTTCCACCGCCACGTCGATCGCCCGCCCGATGCTGCCGATCGTCGGCGACGAATCAAAGGTGGAGCAGACCTTGTAATGGACGTGCGGCGCTCCCAGCGCGCGCAAGGCGGACAACGCCGGCCGTAATTCCGCCTCCATCGCCTCCGGACCTAGTGAGCGCGTCATGCCGGCCACGCCGATCGCCTGCAGCGCCGGGTAGCGCGCCAACCTGGCCGGCGTCGGCGGCTCGATGAACAACGCCGTCCGCGCTCCGGCGCGCGTCAGAAACTCGAGCGCGTCCGTCGAGCCCGTAAAATCATCGCCGTAAAAGGCCAGCCGCAATGGATTCACCGTGGTCATCGCTTCACCTGGTCCTGCTGAACCTGGCGATCGATTTCGCCAGCACGGGATGCTTCCTGACGGCTTGTTCCATGGTAAGCCCCTCGACCGCGGCTTCCCACCATTGGCGGAGCGCTTGCACGCCGGCGGCGGGTCCGTCCGGGTGCGCCAGGATGCCGCCGCCCGCGAGATAGAGCAGATCGATCGTTCTCGTCCGCCGATAGGTTTCCGGTGCCTGGCCGCCCCACTGGCCGGATGACACGACCGGCAGCACGGGGAACCCACCGGGCCGCGGCGCGAGGCACGCCTGGATCGAACGCACCACCGAGTCATCCGGTTCCCAAAACTTGTTTTGCAGGCCGTTGACGTGGATTTGATCCACCCCCGCGAGACGCCAGAGCTTTTGGTAGGCGGGAAACTCGATGCCGAGCAATGGATGCCGGTTCAGCATGCCCCAGCCATTGCGATGGCCGTGAATCGCGAGGGCGCCCAGATCGCACATCTTTTTGACCGCCGCCAAGCCGACGCTGTTCAGGCTCACCATCGCGCAGGTGCCGCCGGCTGCGACTACCTTGTCGTAGTGGCGCAACATCGGGTCGAGCTCGTCGCTCACGTTGAAGGCATACATCACCTTCCGGCCGGTGCGCTCGGCGCAAGCGTTGATCACGCGCATCACCGCCTCCACGCGTTCGTCAAAGGGCGAATGCGGCGGGTCCGCCATCAGCTCGTCGTCCTTGATGAAATCAATGCCGGCCTCGACGAGCGTTTTGACCAGCTCCGCCGTCTGCGGTGGTGTCAGCCCGATGCTTGGCTTAATGATGGTGCCGATCAGCGGCCGGCCCTCGACCCCGGCAAGCCGGCGCGTGCCGGCGACGCCGAACTTCGGGCCGCGGAAATTCGCGACGAACGTCGCGGGCACGTCGAGGTCCATCAGCTTGAGTCCGGAAAACTGCGCCAGCTCGTAGAGATTGCCCTGGATCGTTGAAACCAGCACCGGCAGGTTGCCGCCGGGATTCTCGATGGACCACGAAATGGCCAACTCGGCGCGGCGGTAGCTTCCCGCCCCGCCTCTGCTTCCGGGCAGACCGGGTTCCCGGACGGTCTCGAGTTCCGTGATCTTCTCCACCCGGGCCGCGAAGCGTTGCTTCAGCTCGGCGGTTTCGCCCGGCACCTCCACAAAAGTCCCGGACGACTGCTCGCCGGCAAGCGCGACGGCGGCCTGCTCGACCGCCAGCGGAGTTTCGATCAGATAATGTGCGACGATGCGTTCCATGGCGGATGATGCCGATTCAATTGCGCCAAGTACTCTCCAGGCAATAGTCTCCCGACCCGGCTTCGCAGACTAGGAACCGGGCTTCACGTCCGAGGACGCGCAGGCCGGCAGAGCGTTTCACCGGTGCTTTGTTTTCGGCCACGGCAGTGCCCGGTTTGCTCGGGATATAAACCCGCGCCGTGGTGTTGACCGGTATGCGAATCTTCCAGCGGAACGCCTCCCGGGAGCGTTCCCAGGCGCTCACGATCTCGCCATGCATGGTCTGGTAGCTCGCCCGGACGAAGGAAAATCCGCCGCCCGGGTGGGGATGCAGGATGAAACGTTTGAAGCCGGGAACGTCGGAATCCAGTTCGATGCCGGCGACGTGCCGGAACAACCACTCGCCGATCGAACCGAGCGCGTAGTGGTTGAAGGAGTTCATCTGTGGATTGAAGAAGCCGCCCGCGTCGGTCCAGCCGTTCCACCGCTCCCAGATCGTCGTCGCCCCATGGCGCACCGGATAAAGCCAGGACGGATAATCCTCCTGCAGGAGCAATCGGTAGGCGACGTCCGCGTGGCCGGTCAGCGTCAGCACCGGATTGAGATGGCTGATGCCGATGAAACCGGTGCTGAGGTGCCAGCCCAAAGCCTTGATGTTTTCGACCAGCCGCCCGGCGGCGCGGGTGCGAACGCTCTCGGGCAGCAGATTCATCGCCAGCGCCAACAGGTAGGCGGTCTGGGTCTCGACGGTGAGCCGGCCATCTTTGCGCAAGAATTCCTTCTGAAACGCCCGCCGCACGTGCTCGAACATGGTCTGGAAACGTCGGGCATCCTTTTCCCGTCCGAGTTCGCGTGCCATCCGGGCCATCTTCGCCGCGTCGTCCGCCCAGCAGGCGGTCGCCAGCAGGTTCTTCATCGGCGAATGAGTGCGGAAGGTCGTATCCGCGGGAATGCAGAGCCAGTCCCCGTAGTTGTTGCCGAGTGCGTTGACCCGGAGCCCGCTCGGGTTCGTTCGTTCGAGGTAATCGAGCCAAGCCACCATGCCCTGCCAGTGCCGTTCGATGATGCGGCGGTCGCCGTAAACGCGCCAGAGGGTCCACGGCACGATGATGCCCGCGTCGGCCCAGCCGGCGGTGCCGCCGAGTCCGTCAAGCCCGACAAAATTCCCGCCCTCGCGCAAGCGGGGCGCGGTGTCGGGGAAAATGCCCTCCGGCGTCTGGGCGTCCTCGACATCGATCATCCACTTGGTGAAGAAGGCGGCGACGTCCATGTTGCAGCTCGCCGTGCGGAGGAAGACCTGGGCGTCGCCCATCCAGCCCAGCCGTTCGTCGCGCTGCGGGCAATCGGTCGGCACACTGAGGAAATTGCCGCGCTGCGACCAGAGGCTGTTGAGCCAGAGCCGGTTCACGCCGGCATGCGAACATTCGAAGTGGCCGGCAGACGGCATGGCCGAGTGCACGACACAGCCGGTGACCAGGTTTCCGGACGGAACGGCGGGCAGGCCGGTCAGCTCGACGTATTGAAAACCGTGAAACGTGAACCGTGGCTCCCAGGCTTCCTCCCCTTTCCCCTTGCAGATGTAGACATCGGTGGCCTTGGCCCGGCGCAGGTTTTCAGTGTAGAGCGAACCGTCAGGGTTGAGGCGCTCCCCATGACGGAGAGTCACGCGCGTGCCAGCCTTGCCACGGACGCGCAGCCGCACCCATCCGGTGATGTTCTGACCCAGATCGAAGATGAACCGCCCGGGCCCGATTTCGGCCAAGGATATCGGTTCGATGACCTGGGTCACCCGGACCGGCGGCGAGTGCTGGGCGACCAGCGGAACGCCCGGCGGCGCGACTTCTCGCGCCGGGAGCCAGCCGGTGTCGTTGAAGTTGGCCCGATCCCAGCCGGTCTGCTCGCGGCGCGCGTCGTAGACCTCGCCCATCATGAAGTCGGAACTCAAAATCGGTCCGGTGTCACAGCGCCACGAGCGGTCGGTCGCGATGGTCAGCCGGCGGCCTTTCTGGAGTTCAACCTCAAGCTGGACGAGAAGACTGTTTTCGAGGCTACCGTAGCGTCCGCGCGTCTCCTGCCAGCCGACGTAGCCGCTCCACCAGCCGTCGCCCAGCACGGCACCAAGGACATTACCTCCCCGTTTGATCTGCCCGGTGACGTCGTAAGAGCGGTAATGGATGCGCTTGTCGTAGTCGGTCCATTCCGGAGCGAAGATATCTTCGCCGATCCGCCGTCCGCCAAGGCGCAGCTCGAACAAGCCGCGGGCGCTGGCATAGATCGTGGCGCGGCGCACGGGGCCGGGAACTTCGAATTCCTTGCGAAACCATGCCGGGGTCCCGGGCTCGGTCAGGGTCGGGGTGATCGCCGCGGGGTCGCGGCGCACAATCTCCGGATCGGCGGCGATCCAGCGCGCCCGCCAGTCGCGCGGTTTGAGCAAACCCATCGTCCAACTGGCCGGCGCGGAGACGGCGGTGTCCCCACGGTCATCCCATGTCTGAACCTGCCAGCAGCAGGTGGCGCGCGAGCCCAGCGGTGCGCCGGCATATGCGACCTGGGTGGTGCGATCATCCTGGATCCGGGCGCTGTCCCACCGGTCACCCTCGCCATGCGCAAGCTTCTCCGCCGAGCTTGCCACCAGGATGCGATAAGCCACCTGACGCGCGCCGCGGCGGCCGGACTCAAGCGCCCAGCTCAGCCGGGGAGCAGGTTCATCAATGCCCGATGGTTCCACCAGGTATTCGCAGCGAAGCTGGATGACGCTGAGATCAGGCGATGACATGGTGGTTCCTCGCAGGTGAGCGAGCGCCGGGGTGTTGCCGGAGTCTAGTCTTCCTGGTGATGCAGGCGCCGTTTCATCCAGAATGGCACGGTGGCGAACCAGGCGACGGTTCCGATCATCGCGAGTACGTAGTAGGTGGGCCGGGGCATCACACCGTTGAAGACCAGCACCGACGCGAGGAGCATCAGGACAAGCCCGGAGAAGGAAATCGCTTTGAAGAGGGTTTTCATGTCAGGCGCTGGCGGCAGCGGGCAGAGGCGATGGGGTGAGCAGCTTCTGCTGCACCGCGCTGAAAATCACATAGAGCACGACGGCAACGATCCACTCGGGCAGCACGAGAAAGATCGGGTTGGCCTGGTAGGAGAAGGCCACGAGGGAAAAGATCATCGCGAAGAGCCACGCCGCCGTGGCCGGCCAGCTGATCAACGCTTTCGTCTGCTCGGCATAGTTGGACTGCAGACCGATCCGGGGGAAAAGCCAGAGGTCGATGAAGATGAAAGCCCCGAGCGGCAGCAGGAGCAGGGCGTTGGTCGTGACCAGCAAGTCCAGGTGCGCGAGGAGCGCGGGAATGCAGGCACAAATGATCATTGCTCCGCCGACGACCAGCGTCACGAGCCAGCGTTTCCAGTTGGGCGTTGCGACCTGCAGGGCGAGCCCCGCGCGATAGAGCGTGGGGCTGGCGACGTTCCACCCGGCGACGACCACACAGAGCGCGCCGGCGAGACCGGCGCCCAGATACGCGATCGGGCCCGGGTCGGTCTTGATGCCCTGCATGATCGCCGCCGCACACAGGATGCCCGAAGCAACCCAGGCACAGTAATGCCCGAGATACATGCCCGCCGACGAACAGAAGCCCATCTGCCACTTCCGGGCGTACCGCAGGATCGTCAGGTCGGCCATGCCGAAGTGCTGGGGCATGTTGCACAGCCACGCGAACCCGATGACATGCCAGATGGTGTATTTCGTGTACGGCTGCCCGCCCGTCGGATCGATGCTGGTCACGCCGGTCCAGATCCTTTCGTTGGCCACGCGCCAGAAGTCACCCAGTAAATGGCAGCCCAGCAGCGGCAGTGTCGCGATGGCCGCCATGATGAACACGGCCACCATCCAAGGTGCGGACAGCTTCGAGAAGATGGCCATCCCCTCGAAACCCAAAACCGCCAGAATTGCGATCACCGAACCCACCACCGCCGCGAGCACGATCCAGATCCACTGCGGAACTTCACCCGACGTGACAAAGAAGTGCTGAATGGGCAGGGCGATCGAGGTCATCGACACCCGCAGCATCGATCCGGCCAGCAGGCACAACACCACGCCGTACACCGCACTATAGGCGACGGTGAGCCATGGCCCGCCCAGCCGGCGAATCTGCCAGTAGATGGTCAGCCGGGTTCGGACCGCGACCGGCGCACAGACAAACGCCCAGCTCAGGACCGCCAGAAAGTTGCCGATCAACAGCCCCAGCAGCACGGCCGTGGCGGTGCAGCCGTGCATCACGAAGAGCGGGCCGATGACGAACTCGGTGCCGGCGATGTGCTCGCCGGCAAACGTGGCCCAGAAGATTTTCCAACCATGGTAATCCCTGGGGGTGACGGGTTCGCGATCATACTCGTAGAGCGCGTCGAGGCGCTCGACGAGCGTGGCACGGGCGGTGACGGGTTGGCTCATGGATCGGGTGGCGGCGGGATCGCGGAGGAAAAACCTTCAGCGCGCGGGGAGCCAGACGGTCATCTCCGTATCGCCACGATTGTCCCACGCATAGTAGGGAATCAGCGTGATTTGAATCGGCCGCGGCGGCGTCGGATCGACTTCATGATAGAGCTGGCTCGACGCCGACTGGTCGCGCCGGATTTCCAAGGCGGGCACGCTGAGAGTGACAAGTTCGGCATTGGCGATTTTCTGCCGCTGAAAGGTGAACCGTTCATGGGGGGTGTCGAGCGCCAGGGCGACGTCCTCAAGACGGACGCCGGCAGGTAGATCGTTCGACTCGAGGCAGTAGACCAGCGGGCCGTATTTGACGGCGACCTGACCGAGCGTCTCCTCGACCAACGGACTGGCCTCCACGAGAACGGCATCGAATCGGAGGTCGAGCTCGACCGTGTCGTCCGGCTTCCAAGCACGTTTCAGCTCGAAATACGTTCCGGGTTTGGGGGTGCCGTCCACCGGCCGGCCGTTGACGCGGAGGGAGGCTTGGCCTGCGCGGGACCAGCCGGGGATGCGCAGCTTGAGCGCGATCGGCCGCGCGGGCGCCTCGCCAATGGTGAACTTCACTGCGCTGCTCCACGGATAGTCGGTTTCCTGCCGGAGCTTGATCCGCCCGCCGTCGATCCAGGCGGTGTCGAGCGCGCTGGCACCGTAGAGGTTAACCCACAGGGTGTCCTTGGAGAGACTGTAGATGTAATCCTGCGCTTCGGCGATGGTACGCACGACATTGGGCGGGCAGCAAAAACTCGCCTGGATGTTGGGCTGCCGCATCCGCGACCAGCGGAGTGGCCAGGTCATGCGGTGGAGTTTGCGCAGGGGGTTGACGTAAAAGTAGCCCTTGCCGTCGAGACTGATGGCCGCCAGCACGCCGTTGTAGAGGGACTGCTCGAAGAGGTCGGCGTACCGGGCATCGCCGGTCAGCGCCAGCATGCGCCAGTTCCACATCGCGAAGCCGACCGTGGCACAGCTTTCGTTGTAGGCGGTGAGGTTGGGCAGTTGGTAGTCGCGGCCGTAGGCCTGGTGCACCAATTGGATTGTTTCGTAGTCGGCCGATCCGTCGGGCGAGGCGCCGTCGTAAAGCGCGCCGGTGGTGCCGGTGATATAGAGCTTGTGGTCGGCAACATCCTCGTCGATCGCCTCCAGCGGCGTCAGCAAGGTCTGGTCGCCCGTCTCGGCGACCACATCCGCCACGCCGGCGTAAAGGTAATTGGCCCGCACGGCATGACCGACCGCCTTGGTCATCTGGCGGAACGGCACGCGATCCTGGTTCTGGTCGGTTCCCTCGGTCACTTCGTTGCGGATCTCGATCAACTGCCGGGCCAGCTCAAGGTAACGCGGATCGCCGGTGGCCCGGTAGATCTCGACCATGCCCATATAGTGGGACGGACAGATGGCGTTGCGGGCCAGCTCGGGTGAGGCGCGTTGGTAGAAGCCATAGAGATAGTCGGCCGCCTTGCGGGCCACGTCGAGCAGCGTGGTCTTGCCGGTGGCGCGGTAATGGATGCAGGCGGCCGTCATCAGGTGGCCCATGTTGTAGGTTTCGAAGTGGTTGCGGTCTGCGAACGCCGTGACCTTCGGGTCGCCCCGGCGCTCGGCGATGACGGTGGGGGTGTGGAAGTAGCCGTCTTCACGCTGGGCTTTCGCCACCACCGCGATGATTTGATCCATGAGCCGATCCACCGCGGGATCGTGCGTGACGGCATAAACCTGCGCCACGCTCTCGAACCATTTGAAGAAGTCCCCGTCGTCGAACGGCGGACCGTGGTGGCGCCCGTCAAGACCATCGCCCTGCCCCGCGGCCAGCAGGAAATTGGCCCAGATATGACTGTCCTTCTCGTTCTGAAAAAGCTCCCACATGTGCGGGATCATCGTGGCGCGGCAGACCTCGAACCGGTCGGCCCAGAGGCCGCCGGTCCATTTCACGTCGCCCAAGTCAACCATGTACATCCGCGCATCGGGCGACTTCGTCGTATCGATCAAGGCGCGCTCGCCCCCCCGGACCGGAAACCCCGCCAGCCCGACCAGGATCAGCCCGCTGATCAGAAGGGAGGTTTTCATGGCTCTTATGGGGTTGTGCTCCTTCAATCGCGGCCGCCGTCCGGCAAAATTTGCCGCACCGCCCTTTGCCAGCCGGCATAGAGGCGCTGTGCGTTGTCGGCGGACATCGACGGCTGGTATACCCTATCATCGTGCGGCACCGCCGCCACTTCTTCCAGCGATTTGTACACCCCCATGCCCAGCATGCCGGCCAGCGCGGCGCCGAGCGCGGAGCCATCAGACATCGAGGCGATTCGCAGCTCTATGCCGACGAGATCGGAGGTGAACTGCATGAGAAAACGGTTGACCGTCGGCCCGCCGTCGCATTGGAGACCGCGCAACGGCACGGCGGCTTCCGCTCGCATGGCTTCCAGCACGTCGCGCAACTGATAGGCGATCGATTCAAGGGCGGCCCGGATCACGTGCCGGCGGTCGCTGTGCGCGCTGAGCCCGACGATCGCAGCGCGCGCGTCCGGCCGCCAGTGCGGCAGGCCCAGACCCGAGAACGCCGGGACCAGATAAACGCCATGGTTGTCCGGGACCGCCATGGCGAGTTTCTCCGTCTCGGCAAAATCCGCGATCAAGCCGAGCCGGTCGCGCAGCCACGCCAGGGTGGCCGCGGAGCTGATGATGATCCCCTCGAAAGCGTAGGTCGGCACTCCGCCGTGCACCCAGGCCAGAGCGGAGACAACGCCGTGGTCGGACAACCGCAGCTTCGAACCGATGTTGAGCAGCACGGAGGATCCGGTGCCGAAGGTGACCTTGGCCATGCCCGGCTCAAAGCACCGCTGCGCGAAGAGCGAAGCCTGGGAGTCGCCCATCACCCCGCAGATCGGCAACGCACGGGCCAGCGTGCCCTCCAGCGTGGTCGCGCCGAAATGCGCCGCGCTTTCACGGACTTCGGGTAGCGCGGTTCGGGGGACTTCCCACCAGTCGCAAAGCTCGTTGTCCCAGCGAAGCCGGCCAATGTCGTAAAGCAGGGTGCGGCTGGCGTTGGTGGCATCGGTGGCGAAAACCGCGCCGCCGGTGAGGCGGTATACCAGATAGGCGTCGATGGTGCCGATCAACGCCTCTCCGGTTGCCAGCTTGCGGCGTAGTTCCGGGTGCTGACGGATGAGCCACTGCAACTTGGAGCCGGAAAAGTAGGCGTCGAGGCGCAACCCGGTCCGGGCATGGATCGCCGGCTCCCGGCCCGCCTTCACCTGCTCGGCACAGAGAAAATCACCGCGGCGGCATTGCCACACGATGGCGGGATACAGGGGCCGGCCGGTGGCGCGGTCGAAGACAACGACGGTTTCCCGCTGGTTCGTCAGGCTCAAGCAGACCAGATCGTCGATCCGGTCGGCGTGGCGGGCCAGGATCGTACGCAACACCGCGAGCGTGTTCTGCCAGATCTCCTCGGCGTCGTGTTCGACCCAGTCCGGTCGGGGATAATACTGTCGGTGCTCGCGCGACTCCTTGTCCAGCAGGTGTCCATTCTTTTCGAACAGCAACGCCTTCGTCGCCGACGTGCTTTGATCAAGGGCGAGGACGCAGGGCATGGCGGTCAGGTGGAAACGGAATGGCCGTGCAACCAGTCGCGGGCAGTTTGCGCCAGCCCTTCCATGGTTAGTCCGTAATGGCGGAAAATGTCAGCCTGACTTCCGGTCACCGTGTCTTCGTCCGGAATGCCGATGATTTTGAACCGGCAGGAAACGCCCGCCTGCGCCAGCACGCCGGCGCAAGCCTCCCCCAGCCCGCCGCAGACCAGGTGCTCCTCGACGGTGAGGATCGCCCCGCAGTCCCGCGCGGCCTGAACGATGGCCGCGGTGTCGAGCGGCTTGATCGTGGGGAGGCTGAGAACGCGGCACTTCAGTCCGTCCCGTTCCTCGAGGTTCGCCGCGGCGAGCAGGGCGTGGATCACCGTTTCGCCGGTGGCGATGAAAGCCAGGTCGGTGCCGTTGCCCACCGGGCGCGCCCGCCCGATTGCGAAAGCGCCGCCGGCCGGTGGCAGATCGTAGAGCGGCGCCTTGCCGAAACGGAGATAGACCGGCCGGCGGGCCGCGGCCGCCGCCTTCACCGCCTCGCGTGTCTCAAAATTGTCGGCCGGAGCGATCAAGGTGAGGTTGTGGATGGCCCGCAGCGCGGCAAAATCATGGAGCGAGTGATGCGTGGTGCCGAGCGCGCCGTAACTCACCCCGGCGCTGATGCCGACAAGCACGACCGGCTGGTCCGCGTAGGCCACATCGTTCTTGATCTGTTCCAGCGCGCGCGCGGTGAGAAAACACGCGGGCGCCACCGCGAACACCGTCTTGCCCGCCGCGGCGAGACCGGCGGCGATGCCGACGAGGTTCTGCTCGGCGATGCCGACCTCGACCATCTGCTCCGGCAGAGCCTGCCCGAAAGGTCCGAGCCGGCCCGACCCGCGCGAATCGCTGGTGACGGCGAGCACGTTGCGATCGGCCCGCGCGAGCCCGAGCAACGTATCCGCAAACGCGTCGAGGTTCGGCCGCCCGAGCTTCAGGCCCAGCCGTTCCGCGGTGCGGACGGCCGCTGGGCCGTACATTGGAAAAGCCGGCGCGCTCATGCGGAAGCCTCCTTCAAGGCAGCCAGCGCCGCATCAATTTCCGCCAGCGCGCGGGTGTATTCCTCGTCGCTGGGCACTCCGTGATGCCATTTGGCGGCGTCCTCCATGAAGCTGACCCCCCGGCCCTTCACCGTCCGGGCGATGACGACACCGGGGCGGGCGGCGGCAAGCGGCGCCTGGAGCGCATCCGTCAACGCAGCGAGATCGTGCCCGTCGACTTGGCGCACCGCCCAGCCGAAGGCCGCGAATTTCTCGGCCAGCGGCTCGAAGTTCATGACGTCGCGGGTGCGCCCGGTGATTTGCAGCGTATTGCAGTCGATGATGGCCGTGAGGTTGGCGAGCCGGTAGTGCGCCGCGGCCATCGCGGCCTCCCAGTTCGAGCCCTCGGCAAGTTCGCCATCGCCAAGCAGCGTGAACACCCTGAAACCCGCCTGGTCCATTTTCGCTCCGAGGGCAAGTCCAACGCTGAAGGACAGGCCGTGGCCCAGCGCGCCGGTATTGTGCTCGATGCCGGGCACCTTGCGCGTGGGATGTCCGACGAAGGGCGAGCGATAACGGCACAGCGTTTCGAGCTCGGTGGCCGGGAAGAAGCCGCAGTCGGCGAGCACGACGTAGAGCGCCTCGACGGAGTGGCCTTTGCTCTGAATGTAGCGGTCGCGGCGCGGATCAGTGAACGTGGCGGGCGATACGCGAAGCACGCGATGGTAGAGAACGTTCAAAATATCCACGCACGAGAGACTGCCGCCGGTGTGGCCGGCGCCGGCCTGCTTGATGATCTGCAGTACCTGGCGCCGGCAGAGGAGCGATTTCCGCGCGAGTTCGCGATCGGACAGCATGACGGAAGCAGCGACGGGTGCTTATTGCCCGTCGTGGTGCCGATAGACCTCCCAGCCGAGGTAGCGCTCCCAGGCTTCGGCCAGCACTCCGGCCGTGCGGGAGGCGTTCATGACGACGTGATGCTCGAATCCCTCGTTACAAATGTAGCGCATCAGCTTCTGCAGCTGGGGGACGCGGGCAACCGCCCGGGTGCCGAACGTGCGGAGCTCGTCGTTCGTGAGCTCCCCTTCGCCAACGTAGGCCCGGATCACGCCCCGGAGGTCGTCGGTGGTGATCCGCCCAAAGGTCAGCGGTCCGCCCGGCGTACGCCCTTCGAGCGCGCCGTAGGTGTTCTGCTCACCGAGGGTGGTGCCGAGGATCGGGGCCGTGCTGACCCTGGCATCGGGCAAAAACGACTTGGCCCAGTTGCCGCAGTGAAAGAGGACGCATTTGTCCTCGTCAGTGCCGTAGTTGTTGTTCCAGTCCACCAGCGCGCTCGGCGAACCCGAGGCAAGCTGCATGGCGTACATGGTGAGCGCGCCCATGACATCGACCTCGCACGCGCTCGGCAGGTAATTTTCGCTCATCATGCTCATGCTGGTGCAGACGTTGCAGCCATGGTTCTGCTGGACGGAGCTCCAGCACTGGATGGCGGTCGCATCCAGGCAATGCTTCGCCACGAACTCGTCGAGTACCACCCCAAGCCGGGCCATCTGCACCAGGCTGGACCGGGGCACGCCGGTCGTGGTGACGTAGGCTTGGATCTCGTTGATCTTGCCTTGCACGCGCCGGTCGGTCTCGCCGAGCCTGGCCGCCTCGCCGAGGATTTCGGAGAGGTCGATCGTCGTGACGCTGATGCCGTTCCGTTCCAGAATCTTCTCGCTATAGCGCACCGTGTTGAACGCCCCCGGGCGCGCCCCGACGGCGCCCAGGCGGGCCTTGCGCAAGCCGCGCACCACCCGGCAAACGGCCAGAAAGCGTTCCAGGTCGGCGCGGAAGGAGGCGTCCCGCGGATGGACGACGTGCTTTTGCGTAAGCGAGAACGGAATGCCCGCCTGCCGCAGGTTGTTGCAGACGGAAATCTTGCCGCAGAACGCATCGCGCCGGCGGGCAACATCAAGCCGGTCGAGATCGTCGGGATACCCTTGCACCAGCACCGGCACGTCAAGGCCGGCCAGCTTCAGGGTGTCAACGACTCCCCGCTCGTCGCCGAAATTGGGCAGCACCACGAGAATGCCGCCGAGATGATCGCGGTGCTTCCGGAACAGTGCCGCGCAGTTGCGGGCGTCAGCATGGGTCTCGACTCCGCCCAGCTTGGTGTCATCGGCTCCCAGCATCACCGCCTCAAGACCCATGTCCTGGAAAAGCTGTGTCAGCTCGGCGCGGGCTTCCGCCACCAGTTTGTCAGGAAAGAAGTCGCGATTGCCGAAAATGACGCCGAGGGCGGAGCCGGAAGATTTCATGGGGGAAAGGTAGCATAAATCGCGCGTGGGAGGGAATCGAACTGGGATCGTGCGAAGGTGTAATTATAGGGTGACTTTTCGGACTACTCTTCCCAGAATATGGGCTCTTCTTCCGGTATCCTAAGCCCATGGTATCTTTCGATCCCAGCCGGCCCGACTTCTCACCCTACGGTTTCACCTGCGTGCGCTGGAATCCGTCCCCCATGCCGCGGCCGGACCACCACAACGAGGTGGAACTCAACCTGCTCGAATCCGGCTGGGTGACCTATTTGCTCGGCGGTCGCAAGGTCAGGATCGATGTTGGCCGGCTGAGCGCGTTCTGGGCGGCGATCCCTCATCAAATCATCGAGTTTGGACCATACACGGGATATTTCGTGGTGACCATTCCCTTCGCCTGGTTCCTCCAATGGAAGCTGCCGGAAAACTTCGTGCAGCCCATGTTGCGCGGGGGGGTGCACTGCGAACCACCTCCAGGCCGGGGACAGCTGGACCTTGACCTGTTCACCCAATGGGAAGCCGACCTGCGAATGCCGCAGCAGGAGAAGAAAAGAGAGATCGTGCTGCTGGAAATGGAGGCCCGCCTCCTGCGGATGACGGCCGTGCTTCCTCCCCCGCCGGCCGCGACGAGCAAGTCCCGCCGCCGGCATGTCGCGCTCCACGACGGCGGGCTGAACAAGGTCGAGCAGATGGCGTGTCTGATCGCGCAGCGTTACACCGAGCCGCTCACGGTCGATGACATTGGCAAAGCGGTCGGCTTGCATCCCAATTATGCGATGAGCCTTTTCAAGAAGGCGTTCGGTACGACGCTGATCGAATATCTCACGCACCACCGGGTCTCTCACGCGCAGCGGTTGCTCGCAACGACTGACGAAAAGATTGTCGAGGTGGCTTTCAGCTCGGGCTTCAACTCCATCAGCCGGTTCAACGAAGCCTTCCGCCGCGCCTGCCACTGTGCGCCGCGGGAATACCGCCTGCACCATGAGCTCGTGGAGTGAATCACTTCGCACCTGGTGACCACCAGGCCTGCGAAAGCGCCGGCGCCGCCGGAGCTGCCATCCCTGGCCTGCCGCTCACCGGATGGACTGGGTGGTAGGAGGAGCGAGGCCGTTTGGAACCCAAGTCAGCACACCCGCACCGTCTCGAGTCCGAGCAACCGTCCCAGTTTGTCGAGTTTGTCGCTGATATGGCCCACGCCCACGGCGCAGTGGTGCGCCGGGCCATGGGTGCTCCAGCGGTTCACGAACTCCCGCGCGCCGCAGGCGAAACGGTAGCGGCTGTTCGTGTTGCCGATTTCCATGATGGGCCCCGGCACCGATTCCGCCTCGGCGCACAGCAGGCTGAGCTTGCCGCCGGCGGTCTCGATGATCGAGAGCAGCGTCACCGGTCCGTGCTTGACCGCCATCTCGACCGACACGCCGCGCCCCACCTTGCCGTGGTAAACCTTGAGCGGACGGACCTTGGTTTTGCCCTCGGCGATTTTGATGTGGCCGGGGCCGTCGTGGCCCATCAGCACCACGTCGTCCTTGAAATCCATCGCGTAGTATTCCGTGAACGACCCACCGACGCCGAAAAGGTCCATGATCTTCATCGCCTGGACGTTCTTCACCTCGTATTCGCCGGCGACGGGCACGCCGCGGCCGGTCAGCAGCGACGTGCCGAGGATGATCGACGCGAGCGTGGCCTCGTTTTCTGCGACGCCCGTTCCACTGTAATAGTAGGCCAGCGAGCCGAGCCGGTGGGCCGCCACCAGCCGGTCGAGCGCCACCGACGTGCGCGCGGCCTCGGCGAGATCCTCCGCGGCGCAATCCGGCTGCACCGCGAACACCCGGCGAAACTCCGCGACGCGCGCCCGCACCGCCGCCGGCGCCACCCGGCGGCGGAGGGCGGACAACTCATCGACCTCGAGGATCTCCACGTGCGTCCCAAAGGTGGCGCATTGCAGCGTGACGTCGGAATAGATGTCCAGCATGCCTCCGTAGTAGTGGCCCATCAGGCCGAGGCGGTTGTCACGCATGCCGGCGGCCACACGCGCGGCCTCGACCCATGCGTCGACCTCACGCCAGCACGCCGGATCGTCTTCAAGCACGCCGGTGATCTGGTGGAAGCGCACCCCCGCGCGCTTGAAGACGTTGGCGATCTCCGGCACCGGGCACGCCGCGCAATGCGCCAGCCATTCGCCGGTCATCTTGGTGCGGTCGCCCAGGCGGTTGAACGTCGCGTAGTCGATGGCCGGTTCCGGCGCGAGATTGAGGATGATCACCGGCACCCCGGCCCGCTGGACCACCGGCAGCACGGTGGACGATAGCGCGTAGGTCGTGACGTAAAGAAAAACCAGATCGGCTTCCCGCCGGCGGAATTCGCGGCCCGCTGCCCTCGCGCGGTCGGGATTGTCGACCAGCCCGAGATTGATGATCTCGACGCCGGGGCGCGCGAGTTTTTCTGCCACGCGTTCCACATAACCCTCCAAGCGTTCCTTCAAGCCGGCAAACTGCGGCCAATAGGCGTCGAGTCCGATGCCGAACAAACCGAGACGCAGCGGCGGGGTTTTCATGGCGTCCGAAGATAATGATTCGACCCGCGGGGTAGAATCTACTCAATGATCATTTACATACAAAAAATGCCCCCGCCAACGACCAACTATTTCCGCTACTTTCCCGGAGCGCGCGGCGCTGCGCATTGGGGATTGGCGGTGACCGCAGCCGGTTTTACCCGCATCCCGCCGGGCACGCCGTATCCACCGGCGCGGCACCCGGCCGGCCATCACTTCGAATGGAGGCGGGGGCGCGTCTTGGAGGCGTTCCAGATCGTGCTCATCACGGCGGGACGCGGCTGGTTTGAAACCCGCGCGTCCGGCCGGCGAATCGTGAAGGCGGGAATGGCGTTCTGTCTTCTGCCGAATGTATGGCATCGCTACCGCCCGGATCCCGCCACGGGCTGGGAGGAAAGCTGGGTTGAACTGCAGGGACCAGTCGTGAACGCGCTGCGCCGCGCCCGGGTGCTTTCCACCGAAACCTCCCTGCGCCGCGGAGCGCTGGCCGCCGGCCTCGACACCGCGTTGGAAGCCGTGCACACCCGGATTCGCCAAGCCCACCCTGGCTTCGATCCCGAACTGGCGGCGCGGGCGCTCAGCGTTCTGGCCGCCTGGCATGAAACGGGTCGCACTCCCGCCGTCCGGTCGCGCATCGTCCGGGCGGTGGCCGAGGCGGAACATCATCTGGCCGGGCACCTCGCCGACCCGGTCAACATGCGCGAACTGGCCCGCCGTCTGGGCGTCGCCTACTCTCATTTCCGGCGGGTATTCAAAAAACATACTGGATTTGCCCCCTGGCAGTACGTGCTGCACCTGCGCCTCAGCCAGGCGCGGCGCCTGCTGGCTTCGCGGGACGTCACCCTCGAAGAGATGGCGGGATTGCTGGGGTTCAACTCTGCCTTCCATCTCTCGGCGTCCTTTAAAAGGGCCTTCGGCCTGGCGCCCGACCGCTGGCGGCGGCAGTTTGTAAAGATTCAGGTTGAGAACCGCGCCACCCGCTTCGAGCGCAAGTGATAAAAATGACCGGGCATCGCGGTCGCGTGGTCAGCGAAAGCGATTGCCATGAATGCCCCAACGCTCGGCGCGGGGTATGCGGGGCGGCCCGAACCCCGTGCGCTTCACTCTCTAACTGCTTATTTCCCCGGCTTCAGCCGACGTTCAGCCCCGGTCAAGCTTAGTATCCGGGAAGTTTTCGCCCAAAAAACGGCAGAATCATCGGCAGTGTTGGAGTAGCATCGCGCCCGTTGCGATGGTTCGCACACCGCAGACTGTTCAAAAGTTCCTCGTGGACAGTTCCCCAATCCAAACCCTAACGCTGCAAACCCTGCACTTGTTTCACACCTTTCGCTGCCCGCGGAGGCTTTGATCACCCCGCGGGCGGCTTCTCCTTCTCTTCCACGCGGCGGCTTCCCGGCCGCCAGCAGCTCCCCATGCCAGTCGTTTTCACAACCACCCAAGACCTCTAAACCCAAAAGAAACAAAACAACCCCAAGGACGAACCAAGATTGTCCCAACGGGTCACACCGCACCATGAAAATGAAACTAAAACTGCTCGCGAGTGGCGGCATGGTCGCCCTCTTCGCAGCTTGTCTGTCGCCAGCGTTCGCCCAGACCACCACGACGCCCGCTCCCGCGGATAACACGACCACCACCACTGCCACCAGTTCCAAGACCGGAACCCCGGAGGTGGTCCAGATGGCGCCCTTTGTCGTCAGCGGCTTCCGAGCCAGCCTCGCGTCCGCCGCGGACATTAAGCAGTCCACCCAGCAGATCGTCGATTCGATCGTGGCCAGTGACATCGACAAGCTGCCCGACCTCAACGTGGCGTATGCCCTGTCGAGAATCCCGGGCATCCAGGTGGCCCACACGTTTGCCGGTCTCGGCGGCAACGGCGCGGTGACCATCCACGGCCTCACCCAGGTGGAGAATACCATCGATGGCCGCGAAGTGATGATTTCCGGCGGCACCTCGGGTGGCGGCCAGGGCGCCGGCCAACGTACATTTGACTACTCCCAGATCCCGTCCGCGCTGGTCGCCGGCATCGATGTCTACAAGACCTCCGCCGCCGACCAACCCGACGGCGGCCTGGGCGGTTTGATCAATGTCCGCGTCCACAAGCCGTTCGATTTCGGCAACGGTCTGACGGCGGGCGTGACGGTCGGCACGACGTACTCGCAGCTCCATAACCAGACCCGTCCGAACTACGCCCTTCTCGTCAGCGATTCCGCCCAAACGGGCATCGGCAGAATCGGCGTTTTGGTCGGCGCCAGCTACCAGGACCAGCCGTGGCGCGAAGACAACATCGGCGTCGGTAATCCCACGCCCGCTGCCAGCGTCGCGACCGGGAATCCGAACGCCCTCATCGCCACTAGCTACGGCTGCAACACTTCTTATGGCGTATTCCAGACGACCGGTGTCAATGCCGTGCTCCAGTGGGAGCCCTTCAAGGGCCTGCAGCTCTACGCGGGTACCAACTACAATCAATGGTGGAACGTCGAAGACCAAGTCCAGATGTCGATCGGCCTGAATGCGGCGGCCTCGGTGGCCGGCTCGGGGACCATGTTCCCGGGCAGCACCACGGCGGTCCAGAGCGCCTCGTTCACCAACGTCACCGGCACGGCGTTCGGCGTCATCCGCGACCTGACCGACCGGGGCCATCAGTACTACGTGGGGGCCGATTGGACTTCGGGCGACCTGACCGTGAAGCTGGACCTGAGCCACTACGCTAACGCCTACGGCTTCTATAACAACGGCGTCTACTGCTCGGCCGCCATCCCCGGCTTCGGCTACAACATCGCCGGAACGATTCCGTCTGGCGTCGTCTCGGGCGCGAGCCTCTACGACCCAAGTATCTATAAGCTGGTGCAGGTCTACAACCGCCTCTCTCCCGCCACCGGCGGCGCGACCGCGGGCACGCTCGACGCCGAGTACCGCCTCCCGAAAGGGTTCTTCACCTCGATTCTGGCCGGGGTGCGCTATGCGGTCACGGAGGAGGACAACGGCAACACCGGACTCTACCTCGGCAGCTACAACCTTCCGTCCACCAACAATCTCCTCAGCCAGCACCCCGGCATGTGGGGTCCCTCGCCCATCCAGAACTTCTTCTCCGGGTACGGCGAGCCGACGATCTTCCAATACCTGACGTCGAACACGGACACTCAGCGCAACGCCAACCAAATGCTGGCGGCCTACGGTGACACCACGACGACGGCGAACACCGATGCCACGATCAATCCGCTCAGTCTCTTCCACATCGACGAGACCACGACGGCGCTCTACCTCATGCCGAAGTTCCAAGGCAACGTCGGCGGGCTCAACTTTGACGGGAACATCGGCCTGCGCGCCGTGCAGACGAAGGAGGACCTCAAGGGGTTCCAGACCGTGACCCCGGCCGCCGTGGCTCCCGGCGGGATCGCGGTGCTCGGGCCCCTCAGCCTCTCGAGCTCGTACACGGACTGGCTGCCGAGCCTCAATTACCGGCTCAAGTTGACAGACAGCCTGTTCCTGCGGCTGGCGGCATCGAAGACCATCACGCGACCGAACTTCAATCAGATCTCGCCCTCGCTGACGTTGAACCAGAACCCGATCACGCCGTCGCTGAACAGCGGATCGCAAGGCAACCCGAACCTGCAGCCGATGCGTTCCACCAACTACGATCTGTCGCTGGAGGACTATCTCAGCAAGAGCACCCTGGTCTACGCCGCCGCGTTTTATAAGAAAGTCACGGGCTTCCCGGGGTCGATCACCCAGCCCCAGACCTACGGCGGCGTGACCTACCAGATCACGACGTTCGCGAATCTCAATCCGGCCACGATCAAGGGCGCTGAAGTGGGCTACCACCAGTTCTTCACCTTCCTCCCGGCGCCGTTCGACGGCCTCGGCTTCGAAGCCAATTGCACCTATGTCCAAAGCTCCACCCCGAGCACGATCCAGGGCTACAACATTCCCCTGACGAACCTTTCGCGCAAGAGCTACAACGCCATCCTGATGTACGAGAAGGGTCCATTCTCCGCGCGTATCGCCTACAACTGGCGCGACAAATACGTCACCGGCGTCTCCAACTTCGTGAACGTCGGGCTCCTGCCCCAGTTCGTGCGAGCCTACGCCGACTTGGACGCCTCCCTGAATTACAACATCACGAAGAACATCGAGATCTCCGTGCAGGGTGTGAACCTCACCAACACGCTGCGCTACCAGTTTTGGGGCTCCCCGCAGGTCCCCTCCAATTGCTATCTGGACGGCATGACCTTGATGGGAACCGTCACCATCCGCTACTAACGTATTCAACCTTCGGCTGGACAAGGAGCCTCGGATGTCTCGCGTGCGGTCCGCGCCGCGCGTCGGATATCCGGGGCTTCGACTTTCCCCCCTCCGTCCACCCGGCCGGGACTGCCTCGGGCGGGTTAGATCCCATCAAGAATTGAATCGGCCGGCACAAGCGACCTGCCGTCGCATGATCTCGACCATCCGGCGCATCGTTTGGCTCACGCTGGCCTGGGAGGGGGGTGCGCTGCATGGTTTGGCCCCCGCAGCCGCGGTGGAGCCGCCGGAAGCGATGGTGGCGCAATGGGACATCTTCGAGGTCGCGTTAAAGGGACCATTCGAGGGAAATCCGTTTCTTGACGTCCGGTTGACGGCATCGTTCACGTGCGGCACGCATTCAGCGGAGGTGACGGGCTTCTACGATGGCGACGGCGTGTACCGGATCCGCTTCATGCCGGACGAGACCGGGATCTGGCGCTACGAGACCTCCAGCAACTGCCCGGATCTGGCCCATCGGGTCGGCTCATTTACCGTCACGCCTCCCGCGCCGAACAACCACGGGCCGGTGCGGGTGCATGACACCTTCCACTTCGCGTATGCCGACGGCACCCCCTTCCATGAGCTGGGCACAACGTGCTACACCTGGATTCACCGGCCGGAGTCCTTGCAGGAGCAGACGCTGAAGACATTGGCCGCGTCGCCCTTCAACAAACTTCGCATGTGTGTGTTTCCGCAGAACCACGGCATCGAAGAGATGCCGCCTACGTTATTCCCGTTTACGGGCACGCCGCCGAAGTCATGGGACTTCACGCGCTTCAATCCCGAGTTTTTCCGCCATCTTGAGCAGCGCATCGGGCAGCTGCGCGACCTCGGCATCGAGTGCGACCTGATCCTGTTTCATCCCTACGACGGCGGGGTGTGGGGCTTTGACCGGATGGATGCGGCGAGTGACGACCGCTACCTGCGTTACGTGGTGGCACGCCTGGCCGCATACCGGAACATCTGGTGGTCCATGGCCAACGAATACGATTTCATGCGCACCAAGACGGATACGGACTGGGATCGTTTCTTCCAGATCGTGCAGCACGACGACCCCTACCGCCACCTCCGCTCGATCCATAATGGCTACCGGATCTACAACCACACCCTGCCGTGGGTGACGCATGCCAGCATCCAGAACGGCTCCGCCGTGGAGGATCCCGGCCGCGCCGAGCTCTACCGCGACGTCTGGCGCAAGCCCGTCGTTTACGACGAGGTCAAATATGAGGGCAATCTCGAGGGCCCGCGCTGGGCGCACCTGACCGGTCAGGAACTGGTGCATCGCTTCTGGTGCGGCACGATCGCCGGCACCTACGTCGGCCATAGCGAGTATTTCACCGATCCACACGAGGTGGTCTGGCTTGGCGAGGGCGGAAAATTGAAGGGCGAGAGCCCGCCTCGGCTGGCGTTTCTCCGGCGAATCCTGGAGGACGGTCCGGCGGAGATTGATCCCATCGACCAATGGGAGGACGTGCGCGTGGGCGGCGTCGCCGGCGAATACTACCTGCTCTACTTTGGACGCGAGGCGCCGACGTCGTGGACTTTCCTCCTGCCCCAGGGCAAGGCGCCCTGGTGGCTCCGCGCCACCCCGTATGAGCGGCTGGTCGACGGCATGCAGTTCCATGTCGATATCATCGACGCTTGGGCCATGACCATAACGCCGATTGAGGGCGTCTTCACCACCAAAACGAAGGACCGGTTCAGTTTCGTTGATCAGGATGACCGCTCAATTCCGCTTCCGGGCAAACCCTACGTGGCGCTGCGTATCCGCCATGTTGGCGGAGCCACTGCCGCCGTGGCTTCCGATCCAAAGATCGTGCCATGATGGCAGATTCCCCCAGTCGGATTGACACGGAGGCTCAGCAGGTGAACTAACGAGTTTGCGATTCAGCCATGATGGAGAGACTTTTGAAAACCATGCTGCGATTATTCGTGGCGCTGCTTCCCGCGCTGGTCCTCTTCGTCCCGGCGGCGCCGGCCGCCGAAGCGCCGCCCCTCATGCTGGGCTCCGCGTGGTATCCCGAGCAATGGCCCGAGTCCCGGTGGGACGCGGACCTTGCGCTCATGCAGGCGGCCGGCCTGCGGATGGTGCGGATCGGGGAATTCGCCTGGAGCAGCCTGGAGCCCGAGGAAGGCCGCTACACGCTCGACTGGATGGAACGGGCCATCGCCGCCGCCGACGCGCACCATATTGTGGTGGTGCTCGGAACCCCCACGGACGCGCCGCCGGCTTGGCTGACGTCCAAATATCCCGATGCGCTCCGCGTGGACGAAAACGGCCGGCGGCTGCAGCACGGGGAGCGGCGCCAGTTCTCCTATACCAGCGCGAAATACCGCGAACTCTGCCGGTTGATGGTGGAACAACTCGCCAGGCGTTTTGGCCACAACCCCGACGTCATCGGCTGGCAGATTGGCAATGAGTACACCGAGGACTCGTTCGACAGCGAGTCCCGCCGTCTCTTTCACGAGTGGCTCAAGGCGAAATACCAGAGCCTCGATGCGCTCAACCGGCACTGGACGACCGCGTACTGGAGCCAGACGTACGACTCCTGGGACGAAATCCCGATGGGCACGGGCCGGGGCAATCCGGGCCTGCTGCTCGATTACAAGCGCTTCGTCACGGACGAGTGGCGCAGTTTTCAGCGCAACCAACTCGATGTCATCCGCCGGTACGCCGACTCGCGGCAATTCATCACCACCAATCTGGGAGGACTGGGCTGGGCGGACCGTTTCAACCGGCGTGAAATTGCCGCCGACCTCGACCTGATTTCCTGGGACTCCTATGTGGGCCAGGGGCACCTCGATCCCTACCGCCTCGGCGCCACCCACGACTTGGTACGCGGCTGGAAGCGTCGCAACTTCTGGGTGATGGAGATGCAGCCCGGGTCGGTCGACTGGGCTGGCATCAGCAACTCTCTCGATAAGGGCGAGACCCGCGCGATGGTCTGGGAAGCCGTCGGGCACGGCGCGGATTGCATCGCCTTCTGGCAGTGGCGCAGCGCCCTCAGCGGCCAGGAACAGTACCACGGCGCCCTGGTCGGACCCGACGGTGCGCCGCTTCCCTTTTATGCCGAGGCTCGGCAGACCGCCACCGAGTTCGCGAAGGCCGGTCCGGTGTTCACCGGCACCGCCCCCGAATCGCAGGTGGCGATCCTGCATGATTACGACAGCCGGTGGGCCATCGATTTCCATCCCCAGACCAAGCTGTATGATCAGATCGATGTGCTCCTCGGTTACTACCGCGCGCTGCGGGATCTGACGCAAGCGGTGGACATCGTCGACCCATCGTTCCCGCTGGACGACTACAAGCTGGTGGTTGCGCCGAGCCTGAACGTCATCTCCAACGGTCTCGCGCGGCATCTGGCCGATTACGTCGAGCGCGGCGGCCATCTGGTGCTCGGCCCGCGCTCCGGCATGAAGGATGAATTCAACGCGCTCAACCCGGAGCGCCAGCCCGGGCCGCTGGCGGCGACGCTCGGCGGACGCGTTGAGCAGTTCTACGCCTTGCTGGATGACGTGCCGGTGTCAGGCAAATGGGGAAACGGCACGGCTCTCATTTGGGCGGAGCAGCTTTCAGCAACCGCTCCTGACACCGAGGTGATCATGCGCTACGGCGTCGGCAACGGCTGGCTCGACGGCCAGCCGGCGGTGATCACCCGGCGCGTGGGCCGGGGCACGATCTCCTGCGTCGGTGCCGTGCTCGACCCCGACCTGATGCGCGTCGCGGCGCAAGCGATGGTGGCAGCGGCGGGCGTGAACACCCCAACCCTGCCAGTCCCCGCGGGGGTGGAAGTCTGCCGCCGCGTGGGCCAGGGCCGCGAAGTTTTCGTGCTCCTCAATCATGCCAAGCAGGCGGTCGAAATCGCGCTGCCACAGGCCATGGGCGACGTCCTGAACGGCGGCGAGACCCGCCAAATCGAGTCACCCCCGTACGGAGTCGCGGTTCTTTCCCGCGCGTCGCCGGCCTCCGCCCCGGCGTCATCCCCATGAGCATGTTCGACACGTTTGGCAAATCCGCCGCCACCGCCGGACGGAAGGAAAACACCCTGCGCAAGCTGGAGCGGTTGAACCAGGCGCTGCGGCACGAGGAGCCGGATCGCGTGCCGGTCAGCGACTTTTTCTGGGGCAGCTTCACCCGGCGCTGGCGCCAGGAACTCGGCCTGCCCGCCGACGCCAATCCTTATTACCACTACGACCTCGACTGGATCACCACGGTGCCGAACATGGACCCGTGGATCCGGCCGTTCGCCACGCTCCAGGAAACGGCGGAGGAGGTCGTGGTGAAGACCGGGTTCGGGGCGATCATGCACAAGCTCTTCGCATTTCCGATGCCGGAGATGCGCGCGTGGGAGACGGACACGTTTGAAAAACTGGAGCGGGTCGAGTTCGACGACCCGCGCGACCGCCGGCGTTTCTTCGCCGCGGGCGACAACCAGATCGCGGGCGTCGGCGACGGGTTCGAACGCAACTCGCCGGCCTGGATCGACACGGTGAAGTCGCTCCGGCCCGACTTCCCGGTCTATGGCAGCATGATCGAGGTGAGCGAATGTCTCACCCGGCTGGTCGGGCAGGCCAACGCGCTGCTGTGGATGGGGGAATTCCCCGAGCGCATGGGCGCGGTGGTCAACCGCCTCGGGGCGCATTTCCTCGCGTGCGCCGAGGCGGAGATCGAGGCCGCCGCGGGGCTGCTCGACGGCTTCGTCATCTGGGGGGACGTGGCGTACAAGAAGGGCATGTTCTTTTCACCGGTCTATTGGCGCGAGTACTTCAAGCCGTGGGTGGCGCAGATGACCGCCTGCGCTCACGCCCAAGGTCTGCCGGTGATCTACCACGGCTGCGGCAACGTGAAGGCCATTTTCCAGGACTACATCGACATCGGAATTGACGGCTACAATCCGCTGGAGGCCAAGGCGGGCATGGACGTGGTCGACCTGCGCCGCCGCTACGGACACCGCATGGCGTTTTGCGGCAACAGCGACGTGCAGGTGTGGGAAACGGGTGATCGCGAGGCCATCCGGCGTGAAGTGCTGCGCAAATTGAACGCGGCGCGCGGCGGCGGCTATGTCTTTCTGTCCGACCATTCGGTCAGCAGCGCGGTCTCCGGGAAGACGTACGATTTCATCGTGAACCTGGTGCGCGAATACGGACAGTATCCACTCCGGCTGGGCGATTTTGAGGAAAAAATCTGACCGCCCCGTCGACCTTGAGACTTCTATGGCTCCCGTCACCCCCTATCCCCTGCTCGGCGTCACTTGGCACGCGGTGGGCGCGTTTTTCGCCGCCAACTGCTACGCCCCGCAGAAATACCTGAAGCGCTGGTCGTGGGAAATCTTCTGGATGGTCCAGGCAGCCTGGTGCTGGCTCCTCTGGCCCATTATCGGGGCGATGCTGACCATCCCCGAACTCGGGCGGGTTTTGGCCGAGGCGCCGAAGGACCGGATGCTGTACTCGTTCCTGCTGGGTGTGGCCTACGGCGTCGGCGGCACGGCGTTCAACCTTTCCATCCGTTACATCGGTTTTTCCCTCACTTATTCCATCGCCGTGGGTCTCTCCAGCATCCTCGGCACGCTGGTGCCGCCGCTGGTGCGCGGACAATATGGCGACATCCTCGCCAAAACCGGCTCCGCGTGGGTGTTCAGCGGGGTGGCGGCGGGCGCGATCGGCATCGCGTTGTGCGGCGTGGCCGGCCGTTTCAAGGAGGGGGATCTGCGCGCCAAGGCCGGCACGGCGGGCGGTTTTCTCCTGATGAAGGGACTGATGCTTTCGCTGCTGGCGGGCGTGCTTTCGGCGGTGTACGGCTTCGCCCTGGAGGTGGCGGCACCGGTCGTCGAGGTCGCGGAGCGGCATGGCGCCGGCTACTGGAAGGGCAACGTCACGTACCTCTTCTCCAATACCGGCGCGTTTGTCACGGCGCTGCTTTACAGCCTTTATCTGGCGCGCAAGAACCGCACCCTCGGCGAACTGACCCGGCTCGGCCCGGGCGGGGAACGGGCCAGCCTGGCGCTGAATTACTTTCTGGCGATCTGCACCGGCTCGCTGTGGTACGGGCAGTTCTTTTTCTACAACCTCGGCCACGTGCGTCTCGGGAAGGAATTCGCCTTCTCCAGTTGGGCCATTCATATGATCCTGCTCGTGCTCTTCAGCAATCTGGTGGCCCTCGTCTTCCGGGAATGGAAGAACTGCCGCGGCCGCACGTGGACGGCCATCAGCCTCGGAGTCGGCGTGCTCTGCGCCGCGGTCCTGCTGCTGACTTACGGCAATTACCTGGGAGAATCACCCATCCATTAGGAGAAACCCGCCATGAAACGCTATGGAACGGTCATTGGCCTCCGACCGGAAAAGGTCGGGGAATACAAGAAGCTTCATGCCGCCGTCTGGCCCGACGTCCTGAAGATGATCCGCGCGTGTCACCTCCGGAACTACTCGATCTACCTGCGCACGCTCGACGACGGCCGGCCCTACCTGTTCAGCTATTTCGAGTACACCGGCCGCGACTTCGGCGCTGACATGGCGAAAATGGCGGCCGATCCGACGACGCAACGGTGGTGGGCCGTCTGCATGCCGTGCCAGCAGCCGCTCGCCGGGAAGGCCAAAGAGGAATGGTGGGCCGGCATGGAGGAAGTGTTCCACCTCGACTGAAGCCGCCGGACCGCACTGCGCCAGCCCCCCATCAACTGCCTGCTTCATCTGCCCCAGCCCATGGACTACCTCAAATCTCTCCATGAAGGTGGGGCTGACTGGCGAAACCGCCGGTGGCGCGGTCGCCGTGGCGCGGCAGACCCAGCGCAACGGGGGCTGCTCGAGTTCATCCTCTCGGAAGACATCCCATGAGCCACTTTGACCGCCTCATCATCAGCCATCCGGATGATTTGCTCTTTGGCATCGCCCCCCATCCGCTCGTCACCCGCCGCGGCATGACCATCGGGGGCGGGCTCGTCTACCCGGAGATCAATTTCACCCTTCCGCCGATGTTGGTGGAGGAGGCGACCCTGCCGGAGGTGCGACGGAATTACCAGGAGATCATCCGAGGTGTGTTGCGAAGGACGGTCGAGTTGGAAGCCCCGGGGATCGTGGTGGAATTCGAGACCCTTCCACCGATGACTGAGCACCCGGCCTGGGGAATCGAGTTGACGAGGATCCTGGCGGAAGCGATGGCGGAGGCGCACGCCAAACACGGTCTGAAGAGCGTGCTGCGCATCACGCCGAACGACACCCGCGAGATGGTGCGGCCTCCCCGCATGCGCAGCGGCAGATTCTACGAGAACATGCTCGCCACCTTCGATGGTTGCGCGGCGGCCGGCGCGGAGTTGTTGAGCATCGAATCCGTGGGCGGAAAGGAGGTGCACGACGAGGCGCTGCTGATGGGGGACATGCGCGCCGTGATTTTTTCGCTCTGCGTGCTCGGAGTGCGCGACATGCGGTTTCTTTGGACGGAGTTGAACAAGATCGCGCAAAAGCACGGCGTGCATTGCGCGGGCGACACGGCGTGCGGCTTCGGCAACACCGCCATGGTGCTGGCGGAGCAGCGGATGCTGCCCCGGGTGTTCGCGGCGGTGGTGCGGGCGGTGAGCGCGGTGCGGACGCTCGTCTGCTACGAGTGCGGCGCGGTGGGGCCGGGCAAGGACTGCGGCTACGAAAACCCCATTCTGAAAGCGATTACCGGCTATCCGATGGCCATGGAGGGGAAAACCGCGGCCTGTGCCCACAGCAGTCCGCTGGGCAACATCGCCGCGGCCACGTGCGACACCTGGAGCAATGAGTCCGTGCAAAACATCAAGCTATTGGGAGGCATGGCGCCGACTTGTTATGCCGAGCAGTTGATTTACGACTGCCGTCTCATGAACGAGGCGCTGGCGGACGGCCGGGAGGCCGCCCTGCTTTACCGCAAATGGATGGTATCGTCCGACGCGTCGCGCGATCCGCAGGCGTGGATTCTCACGCCCGAAAGCGCCATCGCTCTCGCCCGGGCCATTGTCGACGCGCCCAACGCCTATGCGGCGGGCATCGCCGCGGCGCTGACCGCGATGAAGCTTATACGCGAAGCTCACGGGGACGGCCGGCTCAGCATCCCTCCGCGCGAGATTCCCTGGCTGGATCGCATCCAGAAAATCGTCGAGAAATTGCCCGCCGGTGAGAGCCAGTTCATCGATGAAATGATGGGAGCGGTCGATACGACCAGGTTCGTGGCGAAGGATTACGATCTTTGAGTGCCGGATGAATACCCTCGCCCTGTAACCCGCCGGCCACCGGCCGCGATACTCCGTTTCCTCTCATGATCAAAGATCTCATCAGTCTCCTGGGGCCGAAAAACGTTCTAACCGCAGTGGAGGACATTCTGCCCTATTCCTTCGACGGCACGGCTACGCTG
>JBEKWG010000002.1:0-206807 GCA_049513315.1 Opitutaceae bacterium | reverse complement strand
CACCGGACTCGCCCCAAAGGGTAGGTGCGCACGGTTCGCCAGGCTGGAAGCGTGAACGTGAGCGGGAATCGATGACCCTTCACAGCCGGACCCGCGCGATCATTACGTTTCCGCCGGAAGCTCCGACTGCCTCACCGACCCCTGGGCGAAATCAGCCGAGCCTCACAACAGGGGCACCGGCTGCTGTCCTTTGCTGCAGGCGGGGTGATCGGCACCCCGGGGCATATCTGGATACCCCTGTTTTGAGCCTGGAGAAGCGCAGCAAGTGCCAGTTATGGAGAAACATCAGTGACAATGTTACAGTATGTGACAGAAAACAGGCCATCTTTGGCAAAAGAAAAACCGCTAACTCATTTGAATCAGCGGTCTTATCTAAATTGGAGGCGCGGGCCGGAATCGAACCGGCGCATAGGGCTTTTGCAGAGCCCGGCCTTACCACTTGGCTACCGCGCCGAAAAACCAAAGGGGGCACGTTGCGCGAATTGACCCCGACGCGCAAGTTTGGAAATTGTTGTGCCCGCTGCCCTCGCGCCCAATCGTGCGAGGCCCAAACCTGCCATGAAAAAAGCCTTGATTGTCTGGGGTGGCTGGGAAGGCCACCAGCCCAGGGAGTGCGCGGAACTCTTCGCGCCCCAGCTGCAGGAGCGCGGTTTTGCCGTCGAGGTGCGCGACACCCTTCAAGCCTATGACGACTCCGCCCGCCTGAAAAATTACTCGCTGATCGTGCCCATGTGGACGGTGGGCGCGATCGGGAAGCAGCAGGCGGATAATCTCATCGCCGCCGTCAAGGACGGAGTCGGCCTCGCCGGTTTCCATGGCGGCATGGGCGACTCATTCCACAACAGCATCGATTACCAATGGATGGTCGGCGGCCAGTTTCTCGCGCACCCGGACGACATCAAGGAGTACGTGGTCAACATCGTGAAGCCCGCCGACCCCATCGTGGCCGGAATCTCCGATTTCAAGGTGAGGACGGAGCAGTACTACATGATGGTGGACCCGCGCAACGAGGTGCTGGCCACCACCACGCACCATTCCACCAGCGCCCCGTGGACCAACGGAGTGGTGATGCCCTACATCTGGAAGAAAGTCCACGGGCGGGGCCGTGTCTTCTATTCGGCGCTCGGCTACCAGGCGCAGGAGTTCACCGACGTGCCCGAACAGCTCGAAATCACGCTGCGCGGCATGCTTTGGGCCGCCCGCTGAGGAGACCCAGGAGAAACAAACCGGCCGGCCCTTGCGGGGCCGGCCGGTTAAATGACTCAACACACTGAGTCGACTGACTGCCACTCAGAAGTTGTAGGTCAGAGACACCTTCCACGCACGCGGATCGCCGACGATCGCCGAAGTGCGGCTGCCCGCGGCCAGGATGTACTCCTTGTCCAGGGCATTGGCAATCATGACACGGACCGTCCACGCGGGCTGGCGGTAGCTGAACCCGACGTTGATGAGGGTGCGACCGGCCACCAGGAACGAGGGTTGTTGCGGAACGAAGCCCACGCCCTGGATGGGAGCGGTGGTCGTATACCCCGTGATATTTTCGCCCGCGACATCACTCTTGTAATCCACGCCCACATTGGCGCCGAAGCCTTTCAACACGCCGTCGGTAAACCGGTAGTCGAGATAGATAGCGCCGGCGTGATCGGGCACGGCACGAACGCGCACATTGGTGATCGGCTGGCGCTCCTTGAACGAAGTGTAGTTGCCCAGGATCGAGAGATTCTTGCCGAGAGAATACGTGGTTTCGAACTCCCAGCCCTTCGCGTTGAGATCAAGATAGAGCGGATTCTGCAGCAGGTTCGCTGCCGCCGAATTACCCTGGGCAACCAGCGTGTAATATTCGCTGTTGGGGACCGAGTAATTCTGCTGCGAAATCTTGAAATACGCGAACGAGGCAGTGAAAGTCCCGTCCAGCGTCGCGGTTTTCACTCCGAATTCGTCTTGACCGCCCGATGACGGCCTGAACGCCAGGACCTTCGTGGCCGAAGCATGGTTGGCATCGGGGCCGAACGTGGTGGTGTCTTCGAGATAGGTGCCGGGAGAGAGTTCGCCGGGCATTGCCCCGCCCGTGGTGTTGCGGCTGGCAAATAGCGAGATCTGCTTGATCGGCTTCACGACGATACCGATAGACTTGGCGTTGGTGACCAGATTATAGGTCGGAGCGGCCAAGAGAATGGCTGAATTGAGGCTGGTGAGGGTGTTGTCCGCGCGGCTCAAAATGCCATAGTAGCGGGAGAGGCCGCCGGAGAGCTGCACGTGGTCGTTGAAGGCGCTCAGCGTCTCGAAGATGAAGCCCTGCAGCGTGGACTGCTTGGACGTAATATTACCGCCGACCTGGACGCTGGTCGGTGAGAGGAGGTTCATATTAGCAGGTACAATGGCGGGAAACTGGTACGGCGGATAGGTGATCGATCCGAGAGTGGCGTTGGTCACACTCGGGCGCGTGGCGGCGGCCCAGCTCTTATAATGGACCTTGGAAAAATCCGCGGCGATACCGGCAAGAGTGGTCGACTTGAGCCAGGAGGTTTCAAACTTGGCGGCATAGTCGTTCTTGACATGCGCTTCCGCGTATTCCAAGTCGACCCGGGTGACGTTGTGGGTGTAAATCCAGGCCGATGGATCGTTGACCGCAACGGCGGTGCTGTGCGGCGTGACCGTACCGTCGGCGTTGGTCGTAGTGGTCCAAGTAACGCCGGGCTCATACATGCCCGTCAACGGATTGCGGCTGCCGCCGCCAATATTGGTAATGGCGTCGTTGGTACCGCCGACATCGATGCGGCGGACGTGGTCACCCATGGCGTAGAGGCGGGACGACACATGGTCGCCAAAAGTCGAGTCCAATTCTGCGCTCACTCGCTCGGTGGAGCGGTGGCGGCAGTCATCCTGGTTGCCGAACGACCAGTCGAGGGGCAGGCCGCGCGCGATCACCGCCGTCTGGTTGCTACCGATGCTTGGGTCGATCGGGAGACCGCCCATGTTGGTCTCGCGGTTCTGCAGGAAATCGGCTTTGAGCGTCAGTTTCTCGGTCGGCGAAAGCTCGACGGAGAACGACGGAGATATCTCGTAGCCGTTGCGAAACATGTTTTTGATGTACATGCCAGTGTTCCGCCAGTAGGTGGCGACGAGCCGGACCGCCATGTGGTCCTTCTCGTTGAGCACGCGGTTGATGTCGAAACCCACATCGTTGCCGAGATATTGGGCCAGATCGAGGGTGAGCGATTCCGCATCCCTGGGCATCGGCGCCTTGGTGATGGGATTCATCACGCCACCAGGGCTGCCGCCGGGGACCAGGATCACGTTCGGGCCTTTGATCACTTCGATGCGGTCGATGTTATTCGTCGGGATCGACATGCTATAGCCCGACGACCCCGAGATGACAGAGCCATCGATGAACTCGTTCGAAACCTGGAAGCCGCGGATCATGTAGCGGTCGCCGCCGAACGGCAGGGTCGACTCGACCACCGGCGTCACATATTTGGCGGCATCCGACATTTTGAAGCTCATCGAATCCTGGATGAGTGCACCCGGGACGACGGAGATGGTCTGCGGGACGTCTTGGATCGCCATCGCGACGCGCGTAGCCGACAGGGCCTGCTGCGACTGGTAGGGGTTGAGCGGGTTTTCGGTGATGACGAACTTGGGAAGTTCGATCACCTCCTGACCGGCGGTGGCAGCCGCGGGAGTGGGAGCAGGCTGGGCAAAAGCGAAACGGCAGGCGCCCAAGGATAGGGCGGCTACCGTCACGCGCAGAATCACACGAGAACAACTGTCTTTAGTTGAAGCAGTCATAGGGGGATTAGGGTTTGCTTTTGAACTAAAATCCGCACCTGTGCATGAGTGGATCCAAGGCAGGCACGAATGAGGGGGTGTGCATTTCACACTAATTTTGCATGAGTTGATTTAATTAGATGCTTGGCAACGCAACCACAGTCTTACTGACAGATATTTTATGTAAAATAAATCTTACAGTCAGACATCTGGATCATAACCAAGGCATTTTCCGTCATCAGATCACGAGCGGTGGGCAAAACAGTTTGAGGCCACGTGTTCTCCCTCGGCGCAGGGCTGCCAAGCGCACAAATTAATCCGACGCGCCTGTGCGCTATTTATCGCGCCGCAGGGCATGCTCTGGGAGCAGGGGAAGCCCGTTACCGGGCGAAGAATGGATTGTGCTTTTTCTCCTGCGCGAGGGTCGTGAGAGGACCGTGACCGGGGGCGATCACCGTATCGCGCGGCAACGTGAAAATCTTTTCCACGTTGTTGCGGTATTGATCCTCGTAGGAAACCAGTCCGCCGCCCATTGAACTGGCGAACATCGAGTCACCGCAGATGGCAAGCGGCCAGGCCAGGCCGGTCACGAAATAGGTGGTCTGCCCCGGCGAGTGGCCCCACGTGAGGAGGGTCTTGATGGCCACATCGTCGAGGTGAATAGTCTGGTTCTCCCGAAAGGTCTTGCCGCCCGGAAAGGGTTCGCGTTCGGACGAATAGATATCGGCTCCCGTCGCCGCCACGAGGCGCGCGGTGTCGGCCACATGGTCCTCATGGGTGTGCGTAAGGAAGAGATGGCGTACGGTGAGTTTTTCGGCATCGATGGCGCTCAGCATGGATTCGCAGGTGGCGCCCGTGTCGAATGCCGCGGCCAGGCGCGTGCGTGGATCCCAGACGAGATAGCTGTTCACCGTCATATCCCCGTAGACCGTGTTGAACATGGCGAAGCCGCGCGGTGGAATCACCTGCTCCGGATACCAGGCTTGGCGCCCGAGGGCCACGAGTTGCTCGGTGCCGAGCCGGAGAACGGGCGCGACGGCCCGCACGGCCGCCTCGTCGAACGTGCCGCTTTTGAGCGTACGCAGCACCATGCGGCTGATCCCGGCGCGCCGCGCGAGTTCGCCATCGTCCAGGCGCAGACCACGCTGCGCCTTGTTGATGACGTCATTCAAATTGTCTTCAAGCGGGATGCGGAGCATGGGATCCAAGGAAACGGCGCGTTCCGAAAAGTTCAATGGCAACGTCGCGATTCACGCCGCTGCGCCTTTGGGCGTAAAGCGCCGCTCGCTCGGTCATGGCCGGGTGCTTGGGCGAGCGCTCGCTCGAGCCAAGGCGGGGTGACATGAGAGATGGAAGTATTGTCCACCTTTGCCGTTGCGTTTGCCGGCTAAACCCGGCTTGGTGAATGTCCTTTTTACCTATGAGCACGCAGAATTATCTCGACTCCCTGTTCTCTCTGAAAGGTCGCGTAGCTGTCGTCATCGGCGGCACCGGCGAACTGTGCGGCGCGATGGCCGAGGGCCTGACGGGCGCGGGCGCGGAGGTCGTCCTCGTCGGGCGCAACGAGGAAAAGGCCAAGGCACGGCTCGCGAAGATCGCCGCCCTTGGCGGCAAGGGCTGGTTCCATGCCGCCGAAGCGACCGACCGCGCGCAACTCCAAGGGTTGCTGGATGCCGCACTCAAGCGTTCGGGCCGCGTGGACATCGTTGTCAATGGCGCCGGCATCAACTCACCCACGCCGTTCCTCGACATCACCGAGGAGGAGTTCGACCGCATCGTGCGCGTGAATCTGAAGGGCGTGTTCCTGGGCTGCCAGGTATTCGGCAGATATCTCGTCGAGCGCGGGGAGGGCGGCTCGATCATCAATCTCGGCTCGATGTCGGGCGTCGTGCCGCTCTCGCGGGTGTTCACCTACTCGGCGACCAAGGCGGCGGTGCACAATCTCACCAAGAACCTGGCGCGGGAGTGGGCGCCAAAAAACGTCCGCGTCAACGTGCTCGTGCCCGGTTTCTTCCCCGCCGAGCAGAACCGCAAGGTGCTCACGCCCGACCGCGTGGCCAGCATCATGGGCCACACGCCGATGAAACGCTTCGGTGAGGCCCGCGAGCTCATCGGCGCGACCCTCCTGCTGGCCGGCGACGCCGGCTCGTTCATCACCGGGGCGGAAATTGTCGTCGACGGCGGCTACCACGCGATGACGATTTAGGGGAGGGAAGGACCGCGACCCGGCGACGGCTTCAGCCACCGCGGTCGCAACCGTGGATCGGGAAGATGCGCTGCGGGCTTCGGCGGCATGCCGGACAAGGCTTAAGACAGCCGGTCAGGTGACCCGCTCATCATATGACCAGGCAGTGACCGTGTCGGGCGCATCATCGACGGCGCGCTTGAAATCCGCTGTTCCAACACTGGGGATATGGGGATTAATAAACACGAGGATCCTGAACGAATCCATGGGTCAAGTGCGGTCATGCTTGAGCAGAACTGAATTAGCGATGCCGGGTGGGCGAAAAATATAATACGGAAGATCATATTCGCATATCTTCAATGGCGTTGATTCAACCGATGGGCGTCTGCTCGAAGGCAGTGGGAAAGCAAGGCGACAGGCGGCAGTCTTAACGGGTTGAAATCTATTCCCAAGCCTTGGAATTGTTTAGGTCTTGTCCGCTGGCTTCCGGCTCAACTATATAAATCGCCTGGCAGGAGAATGGATTTCAGTAGAACAAGCGACGGGAAATATAGGCTTGTCTATACGTTGTCCGGACACTTAATAATCATCATATGGTCACCAATAAAATTAAACAGCTGGTCGATTATCAGGGAAAGGTTGCCGAGTTGCAGAGGCAAATCGAGAGGGAGCGGGCCAAGGCGCTGGCGCACCTTCACGAGAAATACGGTTTCGAAAGCGTCAAACAACTGATCAAGGCCATCCGCGCGGCGGCAGGCCCTGCCGGCAAACGTCGGGGGCGGAAAGCCGGGCGTCACCGGAAGTATGCGCGCATCGCGCCGGTGATGAAGGACAAGATCAAAGGTGCCCTCCAGACCGGCAAGACCGGCGCGCAGATCGCCCGGGAATTCGGCATTTCGCTGCCCAGCGTCTACAACATCAAGAAGGCGTTTGGCCTCGTCAAGGCGCGCAAGAAGAAGTAAGGCGTAGCGGCGGGGCGATTTTCAGACCTCCGTCAGTCGGGGGTCTTTTTATTTGTCGGCTTGTAGCGGCGAGGCCCAGCGGTGATGTTGTTTGCGCCCATGCCGCACGACTACATTCAGGCCAACACCAACGGACGGCTGCACGCCGCGCACGAACCGTCCATCGCACCTCTTAATCGCGGCTTCCTTTATGGTGACGCGATCTACGAGGTCTGGCGCACCTATCATGGTGTCATCTTTGCATGGGAGGAGCACTGGGAGCGGCTGGAAAATTCCGCGCGGGCCCTGACCCTGGCGTTGCCGTTGCCGCGGGAACGGCTCCTGGAGGAAATCCGCCGCACGGTGGCGGAGTTCACGACCCACCGCCGCGGCCGGGGTGAAATCTACGTGCGCGTGCAAATCACGCGCGGCGGCGGTCCGATCGGCCTGGATCCGGCGCTGGCGGATCGCGCGGACTATGTGCTGCTGGTCCAGACCAACCAGGACTTTTCCCCCGCGAAAATGCGGGCCGGCTTGAGGCTCTCGCTCGCGCTCGAGTTGCGCCGCAATGACCGGCGCACCATCGATCCGGCGTGGAAGACCGGCAACTACCTCAACAACCTGCTCTGCCTGCGCGAGGCGAAAAGCCGCGGAGCCGACGAGGTGGTGATGACCAACCTGGCGGACGAAATCACCGAGGCCGCCGTGTCGAACGTTCATTTTGTCCGCGATGGCGTGGTCCTGACTCCGGGTTTGGCCAGCGGGTTGCTCGCGGGGGTCACCCGCCGCCTGCTGATCGAGCAGGTCGCGCCGGCGGCAGGCATCAAACTCCGGGAAGTCACGTTGAAGCCATCCGATCTGCCTGACATGCAGGAATGCTTCCTGACCTCGACCACCAAGGACGTGACCCCGGTGGCGGCGATCGATACGCATCACTTTCGGGTCGGACCGGATTCTGTGGCGATGCGGCTGAAAGCGGCGTTCGCCGATCATGCCCGCGCCTATGCCACGGCGCATCCGGAACTGAAGGTGCTGTAGCGGGCACCATGCTTTCGCGGAGGGGCCGCGGACATGGCGTCCTGCCTCAGTATCGTTGCATCGCCGGATCGATGTGTTCGGCCCATGCGGCAATGCCGCCCCGCACATTGCTGGCCGCCGGGAAGCCATGCGCACGCAGATACTCGGTCACATCGCGGCTGCGGCTGCCGTGATGGCAGAGGACAAGGATGCGGCGGTCGCGGGGCAGTTCGCCGAGCCGCCCGGATATTTCCCGCATCGGGATGTGTTCGCTGGCTTCGACCCGGCAGATCTGCACCTCGTAAGGCTCCCGGATGTCGAGCATCAGGACGCGGCCGGCCTGCGTCTCCAGCAGGTGGCGGGCTTCCTCAATCGAGATTTCGAGCGGAGGCTCCTCCGGACCTTGCCTCGCGCCAGCCGCGGGGGACGCCGCGCACGCGAAATCATAGTCCGCGGCGTCGATTTGCCGGATGCGCGGCTCGCCGCCGCACAGCGGACAGCGGGGATCGCGCTTGAGATTCAAAGTGCGAAACTGCTGGGAGAGTGCGTCGAAAACGAGCAGGCGCCCGCGCAAGGGCTGGCCGATGCCGAGCAGGTATTTGATCGCCTCCATGGCCTGCAGGCTGCCGATCACGCCGCAGAGCGCCCCGAAGACACCGGCCTCGCCGCAGTCGGGCACGCTCCCGGGCGGCGGTGGTTCGGGGAAGAGACAACGGTAGCACGGGCCTCCCTGCGCCGGGTCAAACACCGACACCTGGCCCTCGAACTTGAAAATGCTGCCGTAAACGAGCGGCCGGCGGGTGAAAAACGCCGCGTCGTTGTTCAAATAGCGCGTGGGAAAATTGTCCGAGCCGTCGACGATGAGGTCATATTCGGAAAACAGGGCGAGCGCGTTGGCCGGCGTGACACCCTCGCCGTGAAGCCGCAGCCGCACATGCGGGTTCAGGGTGGCGAGTTGATGCGCCGCCGATTCGACCTTGGACAGGCCGATGGCGGGGGTGCCGTGGATGATTTGCCGCTGGAGGTTGTGCTCCTCGACCCGATCGCGGTCCGCCAGGCCGAGCGTGCCCACACCCGCGGCGGCCAGGTAGAGCGCCGCGGGGCTGCCCAAGCCGCCCGCGCCGACGACGAGCACGCGTGCTGCCGCCAGCTTGCGCTGACCCTCGACCCCGACCTCGTCGAGCTGTACCTGCCGACGGTAGCGGCTGAGTTCGGCGGGCGAGAGATTGGGCCGGGCGTCGGACATGGCGGAAACGCTGTTAAGTGCGTCGAAACCCCGGTTTTCGCAACTGCATTTGCGCCTCGACGGACGGCCCGCCGGCGGTTTCTTCTCTCTCATGGTGCGTCGATACGTCGTGATTCTTGCGGGAGGCAAAGGCGAGCGGTTCTGGCCGCAGAGCCGCCTGCGCCGCCCCAAACAATTGCTCCCCATCATCGGCGATCAGCCGATGCTGCGGCAGACACTGGAGCGGGTCCTGCCGGTGGTGCCGGCGGAACGCGTTCTCGTGCTCACCAATGTCGACCAGGCGGCGGCCGTGCGGCGGATTTGTCCGATCCTGCCGCGCGCGAACATCATTGCCGAGCCGGTGGGCCGCGATTCCGGCCCGGCGGTGGGACTCGCGGCTCGACTGGTTGCGGCGCGTGATCCCCGGGCGGTTTTTGCCTCCGTGCACTCTGACGCGGTCATCCACCACGTGCGGGCCTTCCAGGCTGATTTGCGCACGGCGTTCGCGGCGGCCGAAGCGGCCCCGGTCATGGTGTTGATCGGCGTGCCCCCGATTGAGCCTTCCACCGCCTATGGTTACATTCAGCGGGGGGAACGCTGGCGCACGGTCAACGGCCGGGTCATCTACCGGGCCCGACGGTTTGTGGAAAAACCCTCGCTGAAGGTGGCGCAGGGCTACCTCGCCTCTGGCGACTATTACTGGAATCCGGGCATCTTTGTATGGCGGGTGGGCGTCATCTTGGAGGCTTTCGCCCGGCATGCCCCCGAGGTGTTTGCGGGCCTGGAGAAAATCGGCGGGGCTCTGGCAGCCCGGCGGCCGCTGGCGAAGACGTTGCGCGAAGTTTATCCCTCGCTGCCGAAAATTGCGGTCGACTACGCGATCCTTGAAAAGGCGGAGGACGTGGTCGTGCTTCCGGCCAGCTTCGATTGGGACGACATCGGCTCCTGGACGGCGATCACCCGGCACTCGATCAAGGACGCGGCCGGCAATGTCGTCCGCGGGAACGCCGTCATCGAGCAGGGCAGTCACAACATCGTCATCAATGACGGCCGCCATTTCACCGCCGTCCTGGGCGCCGACAATCTGATCGTTGTGCAGACGCGCGATGCCACGCTGGTCTGCCCGCGCGACAAGGCGCAGCATCTCAAAAACCTTCTCCAGCGGCTGGCGGCGGATCCGCACGGTCGCAAGCTGCTCTGAGCCATGCGTTGTCTTGGCATCGATTACGGTGAGAAGCGCGTCGGCCTCGGCTATGGCGACGAGCTCGGCGTGGCGACGCCGCTGCCGGCCCTGACCGATGCCTCGCCGAAGAAACGGCTGGAAAAACTTGCCATCGTAATCCACCAGCGACGCATCACCGATCTCGTGCTCGGCCATCCGCTCAACATGGACGACACCGCCGGCTTCAAGGCAAAGGAGGCCGAGGCCTTTGCGGCGCGACTCAAGGCGACCTTCAGTCTGCCGGTGCATCTCGTGGACGAGCGGCTGACGTCCTGCGAGGCGGAGCAATCCATTCCCTGGCGGAAGCGGCGGGCCGTGCGGGCGTCCGGTCTGGTCGATTCGCGCGCCGCCTGCCTCATCTTGCAGGATTTCCTCAACCAACGCTTCCCGCCAAGGCCGGTGGAAGAATCACCACGGATTCCACGGATCTCCACGGATGAAAAAGACACCGGGTGAAGTTTATCCGTGCTCATCCGTGTAATCCGTGGTTAAAAAAATAACTTCCGTGGCTTCTTCAAAAATCCAGCGCTGGAAGTGTGTCTGTGCCTACGACGGCCGGAGCTTTAGCGGCTGGCAAAGCCAGCCCGACGGCAACGCCGTGCAGGACGTCATCGAACGCCGACTCAAGGGGATGCTGGGCCGCGCCGTGCGCATTCACGGCAGCGGACGCACCGATGCCGGAGTGCACGCGCTCGGGCAGGTGTTCCATTTCGACGCCGCTTGGAAGCATGGCCCCGGGAAACTGCTGGCGGCCTTTCGCGCGGGGCTGCCGCCGGCCATCCAGGTGCGGTTGGCGCGTCGCGTGCCGCCGAGCTTCCACGCCCGCTTTTCCGCCACCGGCAAAATCTATTTCTATCAGCTGCATCACGGTGGCCCGGCCGACCCGTTCCTCCGCCCGTTTTGCTGGTCGGTTCACCAGAGACTTGACGTTGAGGGGATGCGCAAAGCGGCGCGGCGCCTCACGGGCTGTCATGATTTCCGGGCATTTTCGGCCTTTAATCGCGTCGAGCGGGAGGATTCCGTGCGGCACCTGCGCCGGCTCGCCGTGACCGGACGCGGCGCGCGGCTGCGCATTACCGTGGAGGCCGACGGTTTTCTCTACAAAATGGTGCGCAGCCTCGTCGGTGCGCTCGTGGCCGTGGGGCAGGGGAAACTCACGCCGGCGCAGCTCGAGGCGATCCTGCACTCTGCCCGGCGCACCCACGTCGTCCAGACCGCGCCGGCGCCGGGGCTTTTCCTGGCGCGGGTGCTTTACTGAGGCATGAGCACACTTCGCGCGCTCGGCGAGCTTTGGCGCACCGCGGGCAACCTGGTGTTTCCGCCGGTGTGCGTGCATTGCGGCGGACTGGTGGAAGACGGCGGCCTGAGGCACATCTGCACCCGGTGTGAGCCGCTGATCACCTTCGTGCAGCCGCCGCACTGCCACGTGTGCGGACATCCCTTCCATGGAGAAGTGCATGGCGAGCGGCGGTGCCCGCACTGCGTGGAACTCGAACCGGAGTTCCGGGAGGGACGCACCTGCGTGCTGCTGACGGGTCCGGGGCGGGCGCTCGTGCACGCGCTCAAATACCATCGCGCCCTTTATGTGCTGGAGGACATCGCCGCCCTCATCCGTGCCACCCCGGGAATCGCCGGCTATCTGCGCGGTGCGGCCCTGGTACCGGTGCCGTTGCATCCGCGCAAGGAGCGCGAGCGCGGCTACAACCAGAGCCGGCTGCTCGCCGGGTGCTTCGCCGCGGCCGGAGGAACGGACACGCGCGTGGAGGAGCCGCTGCGCCGCGTCATCGACACGCCGACCCAGACCGCCTTCGACCGGCGCGCCCGCCAGGCCAATCTGAAAAATGCCTTTGCCTTGCGGTCCGGCGCTGCCATAAACGCCGCCGAACGTTACGTTCTCATTGATGATGTCTTCACGACGGGTTCCACCCTCAACGCCTGCGCCGCCGTGCTGCGGCGTGCCGGCTGCTTGAATCTCGACGTCGTCACCTTCGGTCACGGCTGACCTTCACCATGGTGCATTTCAACAAGCCCCAGTATCCCACGATTGTCCAAAAGAAGAAGGACATCCCCAAGGGCGTCTGGGTGAAATGCCCGCTCTCGGGCGAGATCGTCTTCAACAAGGATCTCGAGGCCAACCAGATGGTGGTGCCGAAGAGCGGCTACCATTTTCGCCTCGGCGCCCGCGCGCGCCTCCAGGCCCTGCTTGATCCGGACACGTTCAAGGAACTGGCCGCGGAGGTGCGGGCGGCCGATCCCCTTTCCTTTGTGGATTCGCAGCCCTATCCCGAGCGGCTCAAGAAATACGAGAAGGAGAGCGGCCTGAACGAGGCGGTCGTATGCGGCACCGGCCGCATCCACGGCATTCCGGTGGCGATCGCCGTGATGGATTTCCGCTTCTGCGGCGGCGCGATGGGTGGAGCGACCGGCGAGAAGATCACGCGCACCATTGAACTCGCCCTGCAGGAGAAGATTCCATGCCTCATCTTCAGCGCGGCGGGTGGGGCGCGCATGCAGGAGGGCATCTTTTCGCTGATGCAGATGGCGAAGACCAGCGCGGCGCTCGGCCGGCTCGCCGCGGCGAAACTCCCGTTCATTTCCGTCCTCACCGACCCCACCACGGGCGGCGTTACGGCGAGCTTTGCGACGCTCGGCGACGTCATCCTTGCCGAACCCGGTGCGTTGATCGGCTTCGCCGGGGCGCGCGTGATCAAGGAGACCACCAAGCAGACGCTGCCGGCGGGTTTTCAAAGCGCCGAGTTTCTCCTCAAGCACGGTCTCATCGATCAGATTGTCAGCCGGCTCGAGATGCGCGACCGCCTGCGCGACCTTCTGCAGGCGCTGTACGTGAAGAAGAAGCCGGCGGCGGGAAAAACCAGGTAACGCCCGGTGGAAAAGACGGCGTGACGCGAGCACGCGGGCCTGTTGAACTCGCGTCTTTTCATGCAAACGACCGGGACATTCACCGACTACGCGCCGGTGCAGGATTACCTCTTCGGCCTCAAGGCGCGGGGGGTGAAGTTTGGCATCGACCGGATGCGGATCCTGGTCGAGGCGCTCGGACATCCGGAAAGAAGCTACCCGGTCATCCATGTCGCCGGCACGAACGGCAAGGGCTCGGTGTCGGCGATGCTTGACGCCATCCTGCAGGCCGCCGGCTGGCGCACCGGGCTCTACACGTCACCCCACCTCGTCAAGCTCGGCGAGCGCGTGCAGGTGAACCGCCGGTTGCTGGGCGAGGAGGAGATCGTGGCCTACACCAATGAACTGCGGCCCGTGGCTGAGCGGCCGGCGCTTTTCAGCGCCGACGATCATCCGAGTTTTTTCGAGTTCATGACGGCCATGGCCTTTCTCCAGTTCGCACGGCGGCGCGTGGACGTTGGCATCATCGAGGTGGGTTTGGGCGGACGGCTCGACGCCACCAACGTCGTGCAGCCGGAGGTCGCGGTGATCACTTCGATCGGCCTCGACCATTGCGATATGCTCGGCGACCAGCTCGACCTGATCGCGGCCGAGAAGGCGGGCATCATCAAGCCCGGCCGGCCGGTCGTGCTTGGTCGCATGCCGGCCGTGGCCGAGGAGGTCATCCGAAAAATCGCGGCGGAGCGGTCGGCGCCCGTGCATTCGGTGCGCGAGGAGTTTGGTGAAGGCATCGATCGCTATCCGCACACCAATCTCGAAGGCGACTACCAGCGCTGGAACGCCGCCACTGCCACCCTCGTCGCCCGACGGCTGCCGCCGCGCTGGAAACTGGGTGGCGAGGTCATTGCCCGCGGCCTCCTGCACGCCAACTGGCCGGGCCGCTGGCAACGGCTGACCGTCGGAGGACACCCGCTCATCCTCGACGCCTCGCACAATCCCGAGGGGGCGCAGGTGCTCGACGTCAATCTAACGAAGCTCGTGGCGGAGACCGGCCGGAAACCGGTCATCATGACCGGCGCGCTCGGCGAGTATCGCGCGCGGGCGCTGCTCGAGGTGATTGCGCGGCACGCCCGGGAAATCCACCTCGCCATTCCGCATCAGGCGCGCGCCTGCAGCTACGAGGAGCTGGAGCACTGCGTCCCCGCGACTTTCGGCGGCCGGGTGGCGCGCACGACCGTTGCCGACGTGTTTCCGGGGCCGGATCGCTGTGCCATCGGTGGCGCGGAAGACACCGTGGTGGTCACCGGTTCAATCTACTTGATCGGCGAAGTGTTCGAACGGCTCGAGCCCGGCCGCGGCGCCGGCGAAGGCCGCTTGCAGGATTTTTAGGTTCTGCGGGGGGCAGGATGACTGGGGCGTGTCTTCAAACCGCCTGTCATCGCGAGGTCCGTTCTGCCTTCCAGCAGAACGGACCGTGGCGATCCAGATGGATTGCTTCGTTCGCCCCGACAAAGTCGGGGCTCCTCGCAATGACAGTTTTAAAACACGGCCTGATACCTGCGAACAAAAGCCTGTGGCTGCCGGATGGCTCAGCCGGACTCATGCAGACGAACCATTGCTTCGCCCGCGACCGCCGAAACCGTTTGGTGCGGGCTGTAGGAGCCTGCTTGCAGGCGATTTTCCCCTGCAATCGCGAGCAAGCTCGCTCCTACAACTGCATGGTCCCGGCTCAGGATCCTGCCAGCTGAATGAGCTCCGCCGTCGCCGGCACGTCCTTGATGATCTGCGTGGGCAAGGGACCGACGCCGAGATAGCGCAGATTCGGCAGCGCGGCCGGCCAGGCGCGGCCGTGATAGGCCACCTCGAGCAGGGCCTTCATCATCGTGCCGACGTAGCGCCGGGCGTTGGGCGGCAGATCGGCGAAACGGCGCACGCCGGTGATGTCCTCCGACCATCCCGGGCAGCTTTGATAAACCGGATGGAGCGTCTTGCGCACCGCCTCGTTGCGCGGCACGTGGCGGTAGACGCGTCTGTCGGGCGCCTGGTAGGCGGTGCAGACGAGCAGGTCGCCGCGCCAGTCGCCGGCCGGCTCTGCCGGCCAGCCGAGTGCGTCCAGCTTGTTGATCATCAGGTCGTGAAATCCGCCGTAGCGCAGCGCGTCGCCCTTTTCGACCGCGTCGTACCAGCCGACCATGCGCTGGCGGCCGGTGGAGGTGCCGTATTCGAGCTGCTTCAGGCGGACGCACAGGGGATGGGCGTCGTCCATCTGCGTGAGGAACGTGTGCGTGCCGACCTTGGTGTCGTAGGCCTTGGCCACGCCGATGGTGTGGATGGGTTGCAGGGGAAGGCCGGCCGACTGGAAGAACTCCGGTGTGAAGGTGTGCGACGCCGTGACGTTGGGTGAGAAGCCCTGGCGCTTGTCGAGCCAGTAGGACTGGCCGAACTCGCCGATAACGGTCCGACCGGCGCCGAGTTCGCGCAGAACCAGCTCGCGCACCTCGCCAATATGCCGGGCGAGGGCGGTGCCGGCCCGCCAGTAGGTCTCGACCACCCGGTCGAGATCGAGCGTGAACGGCTCGCGGCCGAGGAACCGGGTGAAATCAAACTCTTCCGCGGGGAAAATGCCCAGCTCGATGCTCTCGCGGTTGGCCCGCTGCTCGGCCTCCGTGAGTTTCTTGAAGAACCCGGTCCAAGTCTCCTCGCTCACGCGGCAGACGTGGCGGATGGTGTGCAGGGCGCGATCGGCGCGCTGGGCGAGCTTGCGGGCGAAATAGTTGGGGCCGGCCTGGAAATCGGAAAAACAAATCTGCCACTGGGCGATTTCGTCGCCGTAGGCCGGCGTGATGCCGCGGCCGGTGGAACCGCGCGGCTCCTCCCGGAGCACGTTGGTGCGGTAGTCCTCCCACGCGAGGTCGAGCAGGCGGTGCGTGAGGTCGGAGACCAGCGTGCGCTCGTCGATGAGCAGGCGCGAAAGCACGGCATAGCCCTGGTGCTCGAGCGGCCGGGTCTCCCACCAGATCTTGCGCGGATCGGCGACGACGCCGCTGCCGATGCAGAGGTACGGAATGGAGGGCACAGCCACGCCGGACGGCAGCAGGTTGAACTTCAGGCCGGCGGCGGTGTGGCCCGAGTTGGCGCCGCCGTTGATCTTGATCACGACCGAGACGGGCGCGCGGGACAAGCGAAGCTCCTCGGCGACTTCGGGGATGAGCCGGCCTTTGCCTTCGTCGCCGAAGCTGATGCCCACGTCGGCGATGAGCTGGCTGCTGAACGGTGAGAGGGACATGGTTCAAACGGCAGCCAGAGATGCCAACCCCCTGTTGCCAGGAAGGAGAAAGGGGAGGGGGAACGGCGGAGCAAGGAGATTCTGGGGGAAACCGGAAAGCGGAGACCGGAAACCGGACAGCCCGAGGCCGGAGCACAGCGGGTGGCGATGAGAAATGCTCCGAGTAGTCGAAGATCGAAAGCCGTCGGAGCCCGTGCGTCCGGTGAAAACGCAAAGTGTTCTGAACTCAAAACCCAAAACTCAAAACCCGAGACGCTATGTCGCCTACGGGTGGTTCTTGGTCGAAACTTCGATGACGTCGTGCGGCCCGGCCTCTTTCTGGCCGGCGGCGGTGACGTAAACGTAACGGGCCTTGGCGCGGAGTTCGGACAGGTTGCGCGCGCCGAGGTAGCCCATGCCGGCCTGCAGGCCGCCGATGAGGTCGGCGAGCACGCTGTCGACCGATCCGGACACTTCCTTGAGCGCCTCGATGCCCTCGGAGGAGATCTTGCGCGTGGCATCCTCCTTCTCGTGGCCGTAACGCGCGGCCGAGCCGGCTTTCATGGCGGCGAGGGTGCCCATGCCGCGGTACTGTTTGTAGAGCTTGCCGTTGATCTCCAGGATTTCGCCGGGCGCCTCGCGGCAGCCGGCGAACAGGCCGCCGCAAATGACGGCGTCGGCGAGCGTGAGCGCCTTGACGATGTCGCCCGACTTGGCAATGCCGCCGTCGGCGAGGATGCGCACGCCCCGGGCGGCGGCGCCCTTGCCGCACACATAGAGGGCGGTAAGCTGCGGGATGCCCACGCCGGCCACCATGCGCGTGGTGCAGATGGAGCCCGGTCCCTGGCCGACTTTGACGGCGCTGGCCCCGCAATCGGCGAGATACTCCACGCCGGCGGCGCCGGTGACATTGCCGGCGATGATGGTGAGGGCGGGAAACGCTCCGCGCAGCATCTTCACAATTTCACCAACCCCCGCACTGTGGCCGTGCGCCGTGGAGACGGCGACGGCGTCGACGGCTTCGTCCACCAACTCGCCGACGTGCGCGATGATCCGGTCGCGGTCGAGTTCTCCTGACGGTTTGCGCACGGGTGCCACCGCGGCGCCGGCCATCAAGCGAAAATGCGTGTCGCGGCTGGGCTTCCGCCGCGACCTGGCCTCGCCCACGATGCGCTCGACATCGGTGCTGGTGACGAGACCGCGCAGGCGGTCCTGGTCGTCGACGACCAGCATCTTGTTGATTCCGATGTGCTCGCTGAAAAACGTGTCGGCGTACTTGATGGGGTCGCCGCCGAGGTCGCGCTCCCTGGCAGTGGTGAGCCGGGCGCGCGGGGTCATCGCCTCGGTGACCTTTTTGGCGCGGTAGCGCTCCTTGACAATGCTGCCGGGCAGCAGGCCGATGAGCCGGCCCTGGGCGTCGACGACGGGAAAGGTCAGGAAGCTGAAGTGCCGCTGCTCGACCATCGCGAGCACATCGCCGATGGCGAGATCGGGGGAGACGGTGATGGGATCCTGGATGAGGCCGTGGACGTGGCGCTTCACGCGCGCGACCTCCTTCACCTGATCCGGCGCCGGCATGTTGTAGTGGATGAGTCCGAGGCCGCCGTTGAGCGCCATGGCGATGGCCATGCGCGACCCGGTGACGGTGTCCATGTCCGACGAGATGATCGGAATTTGCAGGCGCAGCGTTTCCGAGAGCTGCGTGGCGAGATCGGCATCCTTGGGAAGGATTTCCGAGTAGAGCGTTGCCAGCGAGATGTCGTCGTAGGTCAGCGCCGTGGGCAGGAGGCGGGCGAAAAACTCGTCGGCGGCGGGATAGAACTTATCATCCCCCCAGGGGGCAATCGTGACAGGCTTGGTCATGGTTGCCATGAACGACATAAGGCCGCGGCAAAAAATCTCAACGCCTTTTTTTTGCGGCGATCACGCATCCGGCCATTGACGCGTCGCCGCACGCGCGCGGTTGCGTGCGACGGGTCAAGCGCTACACCATAAGGCCGTGACCCATCGCCTGGCCTATCGCCGCTACCGGCTTCCTTTCCTTCACGCCATGCGCACCGCCCACGGCCGGTGGACGGAACGGGAGGGGATCGTGGTGCGGTTGGAGGACGAGAAGAGACGGGTCGGCTTCGGCGAGGTGGCGCCGATTCCCTGGTTCGGCACGGAGACGCTGATGGAGGCCGGGGACATGCTGGCGAAGCTGGGCGGCACGGTGGATGCGGCATCCCTCAAGGGCATCGATGAGCGTCATGGCTGTCTGCGGTTCGCCCTCGCCTCGGCGTTGGCGGCGGACGAAAGGCAGCAGACGGTGACATCCCGCCTGCCGGTGGCGGCGTTGTTGCCGGCGGGCAAGGCGGCGCTGGCGGCGGCGGACCAGGCGCTGGCAGCAGGGTTTGTCGCTTTCAAATGGAAGGTCGGCGTGCTCGACGCCGCCGACGAATGGGTGCTGCTGGACGACCTGCTGGCGCGGTTGCCGGGTCACGTGAAGCTGCGGCTCGATGCCAACGGCGCGTGGACGACGCGGCAGGCGGCGAGGTGGCTCGAACGCTGCGCGGTACGGCCGATCGAGTTTGTGGAGCAGCCCTGCTTCGCTGACGCCTCGCAGGGCGCGGCCGGGCAGCGCCGGACGGACGACGTCCTGCTTGGGCTGGCCCGCGACTACCCGACCACGCTGGCGCTCGATGAATCGGTGGCCGGCCTCCCGAGCCTGCGGACATGGTTGGAGCGCGGCTGGCCGGGGGCGTTGGTGGTGAAGCCGGCGCTGGCCGGCGCTCCCGTAAGCGTGCTGGCGCTGCTCGCCAGGCATCAGGCCGATGTGGTTTTTTCCTCGGCATTCGAGACGGCCGTGGGCCGGCAGGCGGCGTTGCGGATGGCGTTCCAATTCAAAGGCCCTCATCCGCGCGCGCTCGGCTATGGAGTCGCGCCGCTGTTCAAGCAGGAACAGTTTGACGGACTGCCCGCCGTTCCCTTCGTGTCGATCGATGATGTCAACCAGATGAATCCGGAGGCGGTATGGAACGCGTTGAACTAGCCCGCCGGCTCGGAGTCTCATTCCAGGTGGTCGCACCACGCGAAGTCATCATCGAGGAGCGTGAGCCCGAACGGTTCATGGCCGCTTTCGGCGAGGCCATGGCGGCGGGGAGGACGGTGTTCGTGGCCGATCCGGCATGGGGCGCGGCGGAGCGGGCCCAGTTTGCCGAACTGACCAACCCTGAACTCAAAACCCAAAACTCAGAACCGCGACAGAGCCTCGGCTGGCTCTGCCTGCCAACCGGGGGATCAAGCGGGAGGTTGAGGCTGGCCCGGCACGATCAGGACACGCTGTCCGCCGCAGTGCGGGGCTGCTGCGAACATTTCCATGTCAGGCAAATCAACGCGGTTGGGGTGCTGCCGTTGCATCACGTGAGCGGCTTGATGGCGTGGCTGCGCTCCCTGCTCACCGGCGGCCGATATCTGCCGTGGACCTGGGGGGAGATGGAAAACGGGCGCTGGCCGGAAACCGGGAAGGGAGACTGGTTCCTGTCCCTCGTGCCGACCCAGCTGCAGCGACTGTTGGGCCGGCCGGAGGCGGAGGACCGCCTCCGGCGGTTTCGGGCGGTTTTTCTCGGCGGAGGTCCGGCCTGGCCGGATCTGCTCGACCGCGCGGAGGAGGCGAAGCTTCCCTTGGCGCCGGGCTACGGGATGACGGAAACGGCCGCCATGGTCACTGCCTTGCGGCCGGAGGAATTTCTGGCGGGCCAGCGCGGTTGCGGCTCCGCCCTGCCCCACGCCCGGGTGGATCTGAACGCGGATGGCGCCATCCAGATCGCGGCGGAATCCCTGTTTCGCGGCTATTATTCGCACTGGCGCGAGGCCGGTCCGTGGCTGACGGAGGATCTTGGCTGTTTTGACGAACTCGGCAGCCTGCACGTGCTCGGGCGGCGTGATGCCGTCATCATCACCGGCGGGAAAAAGGTCGAGCCCGGCGAGGTTGAGGCGGCGTTGCGCGCGACCGGGCAATTTGCCGACGTGGCGGTGATCGGCGTGCCGGATGCGGAGTGGGGGGAGGCGGTCGTGGCGTGCTATCCGGCCGGCCCGAAGGAGCCGGATGTCGGCGCCGTCGCCCGGCGTCTCGCGGTCCGGCTGGCGCCGCACAAGCGGCCCAAGCGCTACCTCCGCATCGCCAGCTGGCCGCGCAACGACCAGGGAAAAGTAAACCGGCGGGAATTGACGGTTCTGGCCTTGGATGCGTCCGGCCGGATCAGACGGAATGATGCTTGATCCAGGCGGCGAGGGCGGCCGGCAGGACGTGGCGCTCGCGGGACCGGGAGGAGATGCAGACGTGCTCGGTGCGCACCCGCGCCGCGAGTTTTTCCGGGCGGCCGAGGCGGTGCAGCTCGTAGTCGACGGCGTAGCCGTCGCTGCCGAGGGGCACGGGCGTGAGGGTCACGCTGATTTTGTCCCCGCAGGTGAGCGGACGCAGATATTCGGCCTGGCTTTTTGCCACCGGCACCACCACGCCGTGCTTGCCGAAAAACGATTTCAACTCGATGCCGTCGGCGGCCAGCGACTCCTCGTAGGCTTCGTGGCAGATGACGAGGTAATTGGAGAAAAACACCACGCCGGCGGCATCAGTGTCAGCGAAGCGGATGGTGCGTGGGTAGACAAAAGGCATATACCCACGACATACACAGAATCCGCGTAAAGGGAAGCCATCCGAAAAGTGGGGCTTGAGTTTCCGGGTATTCCGTGTGTTCCGTGGGGAAAACAGGCATGACCAAAAACGAGATAGCCGGAGTGCTGGATGAGATTGGCGTGCTGCTGGAGTTGAAAGGCGAAAATCCCTTCAAGGTGCGCGCCTATCATGCGGGGGCGCAGGCGCTGGAGACGCTGGAGGAGGATTTGGGCACGGTCATTGCCGAAGACCGATTGCAGGATATCAAGGGGATCGGCGAGGCACTGGCGAAAAAGATCACCGAGCTGCACGCGACGGGCCGGCTGGGGTTTCACGAGAAACTGAAGGCCTCGATCGCGCCCGGCCTGGTGGAGATGCTGGAGATTCCCGGACTGGGCGCGAAGAAGATCAAGGCGCTGCACGAGAGGCTTGGAATCAGTTCGGTTGCGGAACTGGCGCGCGCCTGCCAGGAGGGGCGGGTGGCGGCGCTCGACGGATTCGGTGAGAAAAGCCAGGAGAAGATCCTAACGGGCATCCGCAACCGGGAGGCCTATGCGCAGCGGCACCTGTGGTGGGAGGCTTACGCCGTGGCCGAGCCGGTCCTGCAGGGATTGCGCGCCCTGCCGCAGGTGCAGCGCGCCGAGCATGCGGGCAGCTTGCGGCGCGGGCTGGAGACCGTGGGCGACCTCGATTTTCTCGTGGCCGCGGAGGAGTGGGCGCCGATCGTCGAATGGTTCACCACCCGGCCGGAGGTCAGGGAAGTGACGGCAAAGGGGGAGACGAAGGCGAGCGTGCGCTACGCCGGTGGACTGCAGGCCGACCTGCGCATCGTGCCGCCCGCCCAGTATGTCTTCGCGCTGCATCACTTCACCGGCTCGAAGGACCACAACGTGCAAATGCGCCAGCGGGCGCTGACCCGGGGACTGAGTTTGAGCGAGTGGGGGCTCGTGCCGGCCGAGGGCGAAGGGACGGCGAAGGATAAAGCGGCGGCGCAGCGCGAAACCCGGGAGGCAAGGCTGGATAACATCCAGACTGAGGCCGACCTGTTTGCCGCGCTTGGCTTGCACTACATTCCACCGGAGTTGCGCGAGGGCCTGGGCGAGATCGAGGTGGCCGAGAAAGGCGAATTCCCACGGCTGGTCGAAGCCGCCGACATCCGCGGCGTCTTCCACAACCACACGACGGCATCCGACGGCTGCAACACGCTCGCCGAGATGGTGGCGGCGGCCCAGGCGCACGGCTGGGAGTATCTGGGCATCGCCGATCATTCGAAGGCCAGCTTCCAGGCGAACGGGCTCGATGAGACGAGATTGCGCAAGCAGATCGCCGAGATCAAAGCGCTCAACCGATCGGGCCGCTTCACGACGCATGTCTTTGCCGGCGTGGAGTGTGACATCCTGCCTGACGGCCGGCTGGATCTCGGGGAGACGGTCTTGCGGGAGCTCGACTATGTCGTCGTGTCGGTGCACTCGGCCTTCACGCAGAGCGAGGCGGAAATGACGGCGCGCATCATCCGCGCCATCGAACACCCGTGCACGACCATGCTGGGACATCCGACCGGTCGGCTGCTGCTTAAGCGTGAAGGCTACCTGGTCAATGTGGCGAAGGTGATCGATGCCGCCGTGGCGAACCACGTGTCCATCGAGCTCAACGCCCATCCGCAACGACTCGATTTGGATTGGCGGCACTGGCGCCGGGCGGCGGAGCGGGGCCTGCGCTGTGTCATCAATCCCGACGCCCACGACACCGCCGGGCTCGATCATCTCCGGGCGGGGATCAATGCCGCTCGCAAAGGCTGGCTCACGGCCGAGCAAGTTCTAAACACCCGCGGCTTGGCTGCGGTGCGGGAGTATCTGCGCACGCGGTGATGGGGGAAGACGGTGTTTTCCCTCTTGGAAACGGCGGAAAACACGCCCGGGAATGACCCCGGATGGGGGCTGATTATTGCCCGCAGGGGGCGCCGAAAGAGGTTTTGTTGGGAAATGTCGAGCCTGCAAACCTACCAAAAATTGAGTGTCCGCCATGGTTGTAAGAGATGGGTGAGGCTACCCAAGATGGGGTGCCTCCAGGTTAGCCGGCACGGCTAGGGGGCGTCCATCCAGCCTTCAACAGATCGGAAAGCCATATGGCCTCCAAAAATCGGTGCCAACTCGTGCAGCCCGCTGCCAAGCCGGCGTTGAAACTCATGCCAGCACCCCGCTCTTCCCAAGACGTGGTCAAGCTTCTCAAGTTTGCCGCCCACCTGGGTCTGGCCAACGCCAAGATCGTTGCCCATCTCACGGAGATGGGGGCGCTGTTTCCCAAGGAACTGCTTGGGGCCTTCAAGGCATTCCAAGAGAGGCAGGCCTGTGATAATTGAGGCGCCTTGGTGGATTCCCCCTGTGTTCTCAGCAAAGCCAGGCGCGTGGCCGAGGCAACCTGGGACGCGCCATGGGCAGGACCCCGCCCAGCCGCCGGTGAATCCGGCAAGGGCGCAAAGCAGCCGTGACGCTGCTGTTGAAAAAGATATTTGACATAATAAATTTATTCTCTTTGGAATTACGCGGAGCTGGCCGTTAGGTGGCCCTCCTGCATTCCCCTATGCATCACAAGTCCGACAGCCATCACCGGAAGCGCCGGCCCGGCCGACATGGAAACAAGCCCGGGACCATACGTGCCAAACGTGCGGAGGTGAAAATCGCACGGGGGCCACGGCGGCGCAGGACCGCCGGGGATGAATCCGTGGATCTTCTCGCGCATGTCTGCGAGGTCATGGGGCTTTTCCCGCGTGCAGGTGACCAGGCGCTCGCCGAATGGGTTGCCAAGATGAAGGCTGAAAGGCAGGCCGGCGCGGCGGTCAAGAAAAGCCGCCGCGCCGGATCTTCCCAAGGTGCGCGGCCGAAGCGCCGGACGCAGCAATAAGATCACGCGAAAGCTGTCAGTGGGCCGTCTGCCGCCTACGGCCAGATGGGCGCGGGCCGGTTTTGACGGTGTTTGCGTCTCTCCGGCCGGTTTTGCTTGGAATCAGTCCATCGGCAGGTGAAACACAAAGCATGCCGGAGTCCAAAATGGCTGAAGAATGGTTCGACGTGGTCGACGAAAAAGATGTCGTCGTCTCTCGTGCCACCCGGCAGGAGGTGCATGCGCACGGCCTGCGGCATCGGGCGGTGCACGTGCTCGTGTTCAACCGGGCGGGGCAGCTTTTCTTGCAGAAACGCTCGTCCAGCAAGGACACGGCCCCGGGAGCATGGGATTCCTCGGCCTCCGGTCATGTTGATGCTGGAGAAGATTACGACGCGTGCGCCGTGCGTGAGCTGCGCGAGGAGATCGGCCTCCACGTGGCGCGGGCGCCCCGTCGCTGGCTTCGTCTTCCGGCGTGCGACGAGACCGGTCAGGAGTTTGTCTGGGTTTACCGGCAGGAAGCGGAAGGGCCGTTCACGTTGCACCCGGAAGAAATCGAGCGGGGGGCGTGGTTCACCCCGGCCGAGGTTATCCGCCTCGTGCGCGAGCGCCCCGCCACATTCGCCAGTTCGTTCCGTCTCCTCTGGCATCAATTGGTGGGAAGAGGCGAAGTGCCCAAGTGATCTCCTCCCGCCGGCGGGTGGACATCGGCCTCCGGCCAGAGCGCGACATCCCCGTTCCTAGCCCGGGCGCAGACGCTTGATCGCCGCGAATTGCCGGGGGGAAAGCAGACGCCGCGGCAGGCGCCGCTCCGCTTCGGCGAGCAGGAGATCCCAATCCTTGTCCGTCGGCGGGCCGTAGGGCTCCCAGGGCTGATGATGCCCCTGTTTGCGGCTCCAGGTCGCGGTGCCGCCGAAGATGATCACCCGGACCTGAAACCGGCGGCCTTCGGCATCACGGGCCCACCAGCCAAATTCCATGCTCATGGCGCGGGCACCAGTTGGGGCACGGTTGCCGAAGAACCCTCGGAGCCGTCGCTCGCTGGCGCCAGGACAAAGGAGGCCACCACGCGCCCAAGATCGAAGCCGTCCCGGTGGTGACGCACGCGCCGCACCACCACCCGCTCCGGAGAAACATCGACGGCATAGCAGCCCCACGGCGGGCAAAAAGAGCCGGTGTTGATCACCACCACGTCGCGCGGATACCACACTCCGGGCAGATGGGTATGACCCACCACGGCAAAACGCGCCCGCGGCCGGTGGCGGCGGGCAAAAGCCGCGGCGCGTTCAGGCAATTCGCGCCACGCCCGCATCATCGCCAGGGTGCGCGTGAGCGGCCAGAACGTACGTGCGGTATGCAGGGTGCGGCCCCAGGATTTGCGCGGATGCGAATCAGGGGGCAACCGCAGCTGCGCGCAGGCGCGCTTGCAGGCGGCCAGGCGCGCCTCCAGCCGGTCGCGTTCGGTGGAAGACAGGGCGGCGAGCTGCTGGCGGTACAGTTCGCGGATCTGCGGAAGCTCCGTACTCCACGGCACGAGATCCTCAAAGAGGATCTCGCCATGGGTCACAAACACGAGTCCGCCGAGCAGATCAAGATGATGGGTATCGGAGATGCCGGCATCATGGTTGCCGGTCAGCAGGGCAAAACGTGGTGCCTCATTGCGGACAAACTCCAGAAATTGCCGGCGCATTTCTTCCACTTCCGGTGCGGCCGGATTGGACCGCATCTCGAGACTGTCGCCATTGAACACGATCCGGTCGGCGCCCGCGAACAGTGGACGCAGCGCCGCGAGCGAGCGTACACGGCTCGCGGGATTGCCATAATGCAAGTCGGACAGGATGCGGGTGGTGCCGATAGCCACGGGAGCGATTAACACAGCCAAAGTCGCGCGGTGCGGCAATGTTTTAGATGCGGCGCCCCTCCCGGGGCATGACGCAGTGATGCATCCCGTCAAAGGGATTCACACCGCCAAGGCCGTGCAAGGCGGCCCCTTGGTATTGCCTTGCTGGCCGCCGCTGGCACCCCTCAACTTTCAGGCATGGCTTTCTTTGGGTCTCTCGCCTCGGTGCGCGCCCGGTGCGCGCGCCTCCCGGAATTCCACGCCGCGTTCGCCTATGCCGAGCAGGCGTTGACGCCTGGTTCGGCCGTGCATTCTCGCATCACCGCCCTGGCCGGCGGGTCCACGCACCGGCAGGAACTTTCCGGCGGCGCCTACGCCATGGAAATGGCCTATCAGACGAAGCCCCGGCCGGAAGGATTCTTCGAGACGCACCGCAAATACATCGACGTGCAGGTGATGGTGGCGGGCGACGAAGTGATGGCAGTGGCCGCCGCGGCCCAGCTCGGCATCACGCAGGCCTATGACGAGACGAAGGATCTAACCAAACACGCCGACACCGACACCGCGTCCGTGCTCCGGGTGCGAACAGGCGATGTGGCTGTGTTCTGGCCGGAGGATGCGCACATGCCAGCACTCGCGGCGAAGCGGCCTGCGCTCGTGCGCAAGACCGTCGTCAAGGTGCCCGTGGTCGCCTGACGGCAGAAAACCCGGACCTGAGATCGCCCGGACAGGGGATGTCTGGCTGGGGTGATCGATCAAACGGTGCCCGGAGTCGGATCGCTAGAACTTCAGCAGGTGCTGGGCGAGGAAGGCGGTCTGCAGCGCGGCAAGCTCCTGGAGTCCCTTCTGGGCGAGCGCGAGCAGGCTCTGCAGCTGATCGTGCGAGAAGGTCGCCTCCTCGCCCGCGCCCTGCACTTCGACGAACTGGCCGCGGCCGGTCATGACGACGTTGAAGTCGACCTCGGCGTCCCGGTCCTCGAGGTAGGCGAGGTCGAGCATTTCCTGCCCCTGCCGCAGGCCCACACTCACGGCGGCCACCGAATCGGTGAGCGGATTCTCCGTGATTTTCTTGTCGTCGAGCAACTTCTGGATGGCGAGGCGCGCGGCGAGATAGGCGCCGGTGATGGAGGCGGTGCGCGTGCCGCCGTCGGCCTGAAGCACGTCACAATCGATCCACAGGGTGTTCTCGCCGAGCCGCTGCAGGTCGAGCACGGCGCGGAGCGAGCGGCCGATCAGGCGCTGGATCTCGATGGTGCGGCCGTCAAGCTTCCCGCGGGTGATGTCGCGCGGCTTCCGCTCCAGCGTGCTGTAGGGGAGCATCGAGTATTCGGCGGTGAGCCAGCCGCCGGTCACGCCCTGTTGTTTCATCCAGGTGGGCACCTTGGGCTCGATGGTGGCGGCGCAGATGACCTGCGTGCTGCCAAAGCGCACCAGCACCGAACCGGCGGCATAAGGGGCGGGGCCGGCTTCAAAAAGCACGGGACGCAACTGATCAACGCGGCGGCCGTCGGCGCGGAGGAGGGGCATGATGATGAAGATTGGCGGGGGAGCGCGGCGACCGGCCGCCGGGATCAGGTGGTGACACTGCGGCTCGGCTCCTCGCGCGGAAACGGGGAGGCGGAGAGCCTGAGCGATTTCTTTTTTTCGGTTTCCGGCGGTTCGGCCATGTGGGCGATCAGGCGCTCGTTGAAATCCTTCGCCGGATCGTGGCCCATGCGCTTGAGCGCCTGCACCATGGCGGCCACTTCGACCAGGCGCGCAATGTCGCGGCCGGGCCGCACGAATAGCTCGATGTGCGGCAGCTTGATGCCGAGGATTTCATAGTAGTTTTCCTCGAGACCGGTGCGTTCCTCGGCGGCGTCCGGCGTCCATTCCCGCAGGCTGACGACCATGTCGATGCGTTTCTCCAGGCGGACACTCTTGATGCCGAACATCTCGGCGATGTTGATGATGCCGATGCCGCGGCACTCCATGTAACCGCGGGTGAGCGGACGGCTGCTGGCCATGAGCTCGCGCTCGTCGAGCAGCTTGATCACGGTGATGTCGTCGGCGACGAGGCTGTGGCCGCGCTCGACGAGGGCCAGGGCGCACTCGGATTTGCCCACGCCGCTGTCGCCGCGGATGATCACCCCCACGCCCTTGATGTCGACGGTGGTGCCCTGTTCGGTCGTGGAGGGGGCGAACTCGTTGTCGACGTAGAGCGTGGCCGTGTTCACGAAATTCATCGTGATCATCGGCGTGCGGAAGACGGGCAGGTGGCGCTCCCGCGCCACTTCCAGCATCGGCTTCGGAAAGGTGTAATTCCGGGTCAGAACCAGGCAGGGAATATGGCGGTCGACCATGCCGTTCAGGACGTCGCGCTGAACCTTGTCGCCGAGCGTGCGCAGAAAGGTCATCTCGGCGGCGCCGAGCACCTGGATGCGTTTGTTCGCGAAATACTTGAAGAAGCCGGTGAGGGCCAGCGCGGGGCGGTTGATCGCGGGCTCGCGGATGAGGCGGTGCAGACCTTCGCGGCCGGTGATGAGTTCCAGCTTGAGCCTGGCCCCGTAGGTTTCAAAGAAGTGGGCGACGGAAATGCCGTGGATGGCTTTGGACATGGGGGGAGGGGGCGGAAGGCGGGTGATGACGAATGACCGGATGACTAATGACGGGGTGCCAAAGCAGGCGCCAGCCTAGAGGTTGAAGTCCTTGCCGAGATAGAACTCCCGGGCCCTGGCATCGTTGATGAGGTAATCCCGCGGGCCCTCGGCAATGACGCGGCCCTCATGGATGATGTAGCCGCGGTCCACGATGTTGAGGGTTTCGCGGACGTTATGGTCGGTGACGAGCACACCGATGCCGCGCTCCTTGAGCTGCCGCACGATTTTCTGCACGTCCGCCACGGCGATCGGATCGATGCCGCTGAACGGCTCGTCCATGAGCAGGAAGCGCGGCGTGGTGACCAGCGCGCGGGCAATCTCGAGCCGGCGGCGCTCGCCGCCGGAAAGGGTGTAGGCTTTCTGCTTCGCGAGGGGGGCGAGGCCGAGCTCGTCCAAGTGGCGGCCGACGTGCGCCGGCCGATCGCCGTGCGCGATGGGCAGCGTCTCGACGATGGCCAGGATGTTTTCCTCCACGGTCAGCTTGCGGAACACGGAGGCCTCCTGCGGCAGGTAGCCGATGCCGAGGCGCGCCCGCCGGTGCATGCGCAGGCGGGTGGCGTCGGTGCCGTTGATGAACACGCGGCCGCGCGTCACCGGCACGAGACCGACGATCATGTAAAAGGTCGTGGTCTTGCCCGCGCCGTTGCGGCCGAGCAGACCGACGATTTCGCCGGCACTGATGCGCAGGTTGACCCCGTTGACGACGGCGCGCTGGCCGTAGACCTTCACCAGACCGTCCGTGCGAATAAAGGCGCCGTTCTCCGGCTCAGGAACGGCCGCCGGCGGGATCGTACGCACTGCACTGGGAGCGGTTTCCATCCTCAGGGCTGCTTGGCGGCCGGCTCGGCTGGCGGCACGGGCGGTGGCTGGTTTTTGTCGAAGCTGAGGTCCTTGAGCGGCGGCAGTGTGATGCGGACATTGCTGCCGTGAACGCGGCGATCGCCGCGATAAAGGATCAGCGGCTCGCCCGTGGCCGTCGAGTTGTTGCCGTGATCGACGACCATGGGTCGGCCGGTCAGGGTGATCCGATCCTCGCCGGGGAGCACCTCGGCGCGTTCGCAGGTGGCCTCGCGGTCGCCCTGCACGATGCGCACCTTGCCGGTGGCGATGAGCGACTTGAAGCGGTCCTGCTTGCCCACGGTGTCCTGCTTGTCGCCGCTGCGCAGGGAGACGACGTCGAGCCGGTCGCAGGTGATGCGGATGTTGTTGCCGGTGACGGTGACATTGCCGGTGAAAACCGAGAGAGTCTGGGTCTCGGAACTCTGGATGTCGCAGGTGGCGGCTTCGATGACGGTCTCGGGCGCCGGCTCCTCCGCGGCGCGGACCGGCAGCCAGAGGGCGGCGGACAGCAGGCAGGGCAAAACAGCGCGAAGGCGAGGCGTCATCGGAGGATATCCTTCAACTGGGTGTGGAAAACTACGTGGACGTCCTTTCGGATGGAAACCTTTTTCTGGCGGTGGTCGTAAACCCAGTCCGCGCCGGTCGCCTCGAAATCGTCGCTGATGAGCCGGAGGCGGCCCGGGCCGCGCACCTGGCCCACGTTGAGAAGCGCGGTGGCCGCGGGGCTCAGGAAGACCGACTCCACGCGGTTCGAGGCGTCGCCCGTGAAGACCGTGAGGTTGAGGTCGGTGACGGCGAGCTGGTCCTGGTTGATGTAAAGCCCCTCGGATCCGCACAGGAGCCACGAACGGTAGCCCTCCTTGGTAAATGTGGGCACGCGGAAGTTGATCACCGGCGCATCGGTGGTGAGGGTGGTGGGGCGTTCGTCGGTTCCGCGCAGCGGGCCGGCGGCGGACGCAAGGCTGAGCGCGCCGAGCACAAGGAGAATGAAACGCAGGGAAGACACGGCGGGGCCCTAGACCGGGCGGTTGAGAATATGTTCACACACTTCGCGCACGGCGCCGCGGCCGGCGGGGCGCGCAGTAACATAGTCGGCCGCCGCGAGGGCGGCGGGCATGGCGCCGGGCACGGTGGCGCCGATGCCGGCCCAGGCGAGCGCGGGCGCGTCGATGTCGTCGTCGCCCATGTAGCACACCGCCTCGGCTCCGAGACCGAGCCGACCGGCCAGTTCCTGGAGCACCGCGAGCTTGTCGGTGCGGCCTTGGATGAGGTGGGTGATCTTCAGTTCGGTGGCGCGGACGACGGAGACCGGCGAGGTCCGGCCGGAAATCCAGGCGAGGACGATGCCGGCGTCGCGGCAGCGCACGAGGCCCAGCCCGTCGAGGATGGAGAAGGTCTTCGATTCGGTGCCGTCGGCGTGGATCGTCACCGTGCCGTCGGTGAGGATGCCGTCGACGTCCATCGCGAAGAGCCGGATGCGCGCCCAGGCCGCGCGGGGAATGCCGGTTCGCGGAGACCGGAGACCGGAAAGTGCTTCACGCAGGCGGGGGCGTTTCGATTTCAAGTGGGCCAAGTAAACAGAGGTCTTTCCGAAATCGCCAATCCGAAATCCGCCCTCGGTTCATCCCAGCCAGCTGGCGATGGCGTCGATCACCTTCTCCTTGGTCGGGCGGAAGGCGGTTTCCAGTTCGGGGGCAAACGGCACGGGCAGGTCGAGCGCGCCGAGGCGCAGCGGCGGCGCCTCGAGCGAGAAGAACAGCTCCTCGGTAAGGCGGGCGACCAGCTCGGCGCCGAAGCCGTGCGTGCGCCGGCCCTCGTGCAGCACGATCAGCCGATGGGTGCGCGCGAGCGACTCCTTGATGGCGTCCAGCCTGAGCGGGGAGAGGCCGCGCAGGTCCCAGAGCTCGAAGTTGCGCTCATACTCGGCGGCGAAGTAGTCGCAGACTTCGCCCGCGAGGTGCACCATCTCGCCGTAAGTGACGAGGGTCGCAAAATCGCCGGTCCGGACGCACTTGGGATTCCAGACGTCGCGGAAGTGCGGATCCCACGTGATGGGATGCTTGCCGCGGCGGTAGAGCCCCTTGTGTTCGAACAGCAGGACGGGATTGTCGTCCTCGAAGGCGGCGAGCAGCGCGTTGAAGGCGTCCTGCGGGTTGCTGGGGTAGAGCGCCTTGAGACCGGGCATGGCCAGGTAGAACGACTCGAGCTCCTCCGAGTGGAACGAGCCGAAGGTGAGGCCGCCGCCGCACGGCAGGCGCAGCACGAGCGGCACGGCGGCGCCCGAGCGAAAATGGAACGTGGCGGCGTTGAGCACGATCTGCGTCGTGGCCTCGGTGGAGAAGTCGGCGAACTGGAACTCCTCGATGGGGTGGTGGCCGTTGACCGCGAGGCCGATGGCGTAGCCCGTGCTGCCGCTCTCGGCGAGGGGCATGTTCATCACGCGCGGCCGGCCGAAATCCTTGAGCAGGCCCTCGGTGACCTTGAACGCGCCGCCGTAGGTGGCGATGTCCTGGCCGAGGACGAGGGACTCGGGGCGCTCGGTGAGGATTTTGCGCAGCGCGCGGTTGAGCGCCTGCGCCATGGTGACGATTTCGGTTTTGGGATTTGCGTTTTGGGTTCTGGGTTCAGGGCTCCCGTCTGCAGCTTCTTGCTTCTTGCTTCTTACTTCTGAATCGATCGATGGCACCCAGGGAATCGGCGGTGCGGGCGGCGCGAACAGGTCGTTCTCCATCCCGGCCGAATTGGGGCGCGGCTGGGCCATCGCCACCTTGAGGCATTCCTCGACAAACGCGGCGATTTCCGCGTCGAGCGCGTCGAGCTTCGCGCCATGGCCGTCAGCCGCGAGGCGGGCGCGCAGTTTCGGGAGCGGATCGGCCGCAAACATGGCGTCGGCTTCGCCCGGCTTCAGGTAGTCGCAGGTGTCGTAGGCGGCGTGGCCGCGCAGGCGCAGCGTGTTCGCCTCGATCAACAGCGGGCGGCCGGTCCGGTGGACCTTGTCGATGGCGGCGGCGAACGTCTGGAGCGTGGCAGCGACGTCCGCGGTGCAGTCGAGGGCAAAGCCCTCGATGCCGTAGCCGGCGGCTCGGCGCCAGAGTTCGAGCCCGGCGGCGTATTGTTCGCTCACCGGCGTCGAGTAGGCGTAGCGGTTGTTCTCGATGACGAAGAGGATCGGCAGGTTGAGCAGCGTGGCGAGGTTGAGCGATTCGTGCGCGTCGCCCGTGCTGCTGGAACCGTCGCCAAGGAACGCAAAGCCCATGGCCGGCCGGCCGAAACGGCGCTGCGAGTCGAGGGCGCCGACCACGTTCGACACCATGATGCCGAGGTGGCTGATCATCGGCAGCGAGCGGTGCTTCGGGTCGCCGTGGTGGACGTTGCCCTCGCGCGCCTTGGTGGGGCTGGCGGCGTTGGCGAAGTACTGGTTGAGATGGTCGACGAGATGGCCGCTCCAGATGAGATGCCCGCCGAGGCCGCGGTGGGTGATGGAGATGACGTCGACCTCCTTGTCGGCCAGCAGGGCGAGCGGGACGATGAGCCCCTCGTTGCCCTGGCCGCCGGTGACGGTACCGCGGATGAGTCCCTGCCGGAAGAGGTCGAGGATGCGGTTGTCGGCCGTGCGCGCGGTCTGCATCCACGCGTAGGTGCGGAGCAGGGCGCCGGGGAGGTCGGCTTCGAGGTCCGCGGGCCGCAGGTCGCGGCCCGCCAGGATCGCGGGTGGTTTTGGGTAAACCATGCTGGGCCACGACGGTGGCAACCGGTCGGGCCGCGTGCAAGCCCGTTAGGAGTCGGGCGGTGGTACCGCTTGTCATTGCGACTCTGCTGGCCAGCAGAGCGACGAAGCAGTCCAGCTGGATCGCCACGCCCCGCCACGGCAGCGGGGCTCGCGATGACAGGCAAACGGTACTACCACCAGAAATCGGGCGGGCCTTGGCGTCGCTCAAACTTCTTAGGGAGGGAAAATCCGCCGGAAACTCACCTTTTCGCCGGCCCGTTCACCTCAGATGTCTGGTGAGACAGCGCTGCACCGACGGCCAGAAGAAGTGCACCGATGACGACCCTCAGGCACGCATCCAGCACCGCCGCCAGACTCGGGTGGGACGGAATTGCCAATCCGAGGGCCGCACTGGCGTTCCAGCTGGCATGGAAGACAATGCAGAGGAGGATGCTTCCGGTGCGGGCATAGAGCCAGGCCAGGATCAGGGCCCCGCCGACAACGCCGATGGCAAACACAGGAAAGTTGGTCCCGTATTGCCCGACGCCGGGAAGGACAAACAGCGGAAGATGCCAGCAGGACCACACCAAGCCTACGAGCACCGCCGCAGCCGGACGGCCCAGGCCCCGCTCCAACTCGGGCTGAGCGACGCCCCGCCAGCCGAGTTCCTCCAGACCGCCGCCCGCGACCATGACCAGAAAGAGGGGAGCGAACATGTACCAAGGCCGAATGGAGAACCCCCGGGCGGAATCGGGAGCGACCAGAGTGGCGATGCCCACCGCGGCCAGGGCAAGGGCCACGGGAAGGCCCACGGCAATGACGTACCATCGGCCCGCGACACGCCAACGGAAGAGCCGGCGGTGAAACTCCAGGAGCGGCGACAGCGACGGCGTAGCCAGTACCGCTGCGTAGGCGGCGATGGTCGGTCCCAGGCCACCGAGCATGTAAAGGAGCATGAAGGGCAGGTGGCCATAGACGAACGTCTGTGCGCGAGCCAGCGGCACCAGGATCCCCCAGGAGGTCCAGGTGATCGCAAACGTGACCGCGAGGAAGATTGCGAGGCGGCGGCTCATGGGGTTTCCGGCACAGTGAGCTTCACAGGCGAGGCACAGAGTCGGTCTGTCCAACAACATTCGCGGCTAGACACGGAAGGAAGCGGCGCAATCCGCTGGTCAACAGAACGCGCAGCAAGATGCGTGACGGATGTAGAAGTTGGCTCTGGTCGCTGGTTCGGCTCTTTCCTCATGACTTAGCGTTGAGCCTCTTGGTGCCGACAATGCTCCAAGCCTTGGCAATCCTGCCATTCTGCACGTCGCAAATCATCAGCAGCTCAAGCGTGCCCGGGCCTTCCGGAAAGGTGCGCGTCACTTTCTCGTGATCGACCACGATATTGCCCATCACGACGCGCTTGATGAGCGCCGCATGGAGATTGGGCTCCTGGAATCGCACTCTGAAACGCTCGCGCAATTGGACTGAACCGCTGGCCAGCAGCTTCGATGGATGCTCGAATGTCTGGGCGTCGTCCGCGTAAGTGGCCAGCAGTGCATCGACATCGCGAGCATTGTAGGCGTCGAGCTGTCTTTGCACGACGGCTGCGGGGTCATGGGGTGGGGGTGCGGTCTTCATTTTCCTTTGCAACGTTAACGATGAGCCACGCGCGCAGCCGGCGTTCTGCTGGCCGGCAGAATGCGCCGTAGGAGGCGTGCCGGCTGCAGGCGTCGGCTATCGCGGCGGGTTCGGCTGCTTCAATCCCCAAGACTGCGCGACAATCTCCAGCGTGCTTTCATCCTGAATCGTCGCCTCGATCACGCGGTCCTGATAGACCGGGCGAAGCACATACTTTCTTCCCGCCTTCGCTTCGAAGGTCAGGATCCGAGTCGCCGGCTGGTGCCAATCCGCGGTTGCTGCGACGGTGATGCTGCACGGACCGGGACCAACCGTGGCTTTGCTCTTCGAGAAGGCAACCACGCTCGCCCCGGTGACATAGATGATGTCGAAGCTGCGCAAATCAGGCCAATTCATCCTGACGATGGGATTCAGCAGCGTCGCGGTGAAGGAAAGCCCTTCGATCCGGGCCTGCTGGTCTTTGGGGATGCGGGCCGTCGAAGTAGCGACCGACTGACAGCCGGCGATGCAGACTAAAGCGACGGCCAGGAGCAGACTCGGAATCTTTTTCATATTATTGCCGAAAGTTAACGATGAGCCACCGCAACCGCAGGGGGCGGCGCGGCTCCTGCGCCCCTGTCGGCCGAAGCCTCGGCGAAGGCTGAAGCTCGCGGCGTGACGGCTGTGCGCGTTGGCTCTGGCGGCTGTATCGGTTCTTTCTTCATCGAAGAACCTCGGGGAAACATCCCTTCATGTAGGCGACAATAAGCCCGACGATGACGCCAGTCGCAAGGGTTATGGCTATTCCATAGACGACCTTCTTGCTTTTATCACCGCCTTTGGCGGCCTTTTCTAATCTTTTGGTCGCCTCGATTATCTCCCAATGCCTTCTTTCTTCTTCTTTCTCTTTCTTCGCACGTGCCGCCTCATCGGACTCCGTAATCAACTCTCGAAGGGCGACGCTTTCATCGCACTCGACAGCAAAATCTTTGAGCAACGCCTCGAGCATCTCGCGGGACTTTCCGGCGTGCTTCTTTTTGTAGGCGTCGATGTAGCCGCGGTCGAACATGAGTTTCTTTGCCCAACAGTTATTACCCTCAGTTCAATTGACGTATTGCGGGAGGAAATCTGAGGTTGACGACGCCCGATTAGGACACGCAAGCCGTGGTCGATCAATTCCGGAATCGAGGTTTTGTCGGGTGTCGCTCCGCCCGGTGGCGGTCGATATCAGTTCCGACTAAAGACCAATCCGCAGCGTGGCTGAATCCGCAACCCGCTGAGCTGCACTTGAGGTCCGGACGGCAGCCCGCACGGAGTGCGGGCTCCACCGGATGCAGTGCCGAGTCTTCTCACGCCAAGTCGCGAAGGACGCCAGGGCGGGTGCACAGACCAATCCCACGAAATTCTGCGAGCTTTGCGGCGTTTGCGTGAGGCTGCAGAATCTCAGATCGTCAGCGACTCGCCCGGCTTGAGGACGTGGACGGTGTGATCGGTTCTCGCGGCCGCTTCGACGAACAGCTCGGGATCAACCGCAATGACCGGCCAGGTGTTGTAATGCATGGGCACCGTCACCTTCGGCCTCAGCAGGTCGAGTGCCGCCGCGGCATCCTCGATGCCCATGGTGAAATTGTCGCCGATGGGCACCATGGCGAGATCGAGGCCGAGCCGGCCGATGAGCTGCATGTCGAGGAAGAGCGCGGTGTCGCCCGCATGGTAGATCGTTTTGCTGTCAGCCTGCAGGATGATGCCGCAGGGATTGCCGAGGTAGACGGGATTGAGGCCGGCATTCACGCTGGAGGAATGGTGGGCGAGCGTGAGTTTCACCCGGCCGAAGGGGAAGCTGAACGCCCCGCCGGGGTTCATGCCGTGGGTCTTGGCGCCCTGCGCGCCGAAGTATTCGGCAATCTCGTAGTTGGCGATGATGGGCGCGCCGCAGCGTTTTGCGATGCTGAGGGCATCGCCCGTGTGATCCTCGTGGCCGTGCGAGCAGAGGATGTAGTCAACCTTGACGTCGGCGGCCTTGACGGGGGCGAGCGGATTGCCGGTAAGAAACGGGTCGATGATGAGACGGGCTTTGGAGGTCTCGACGAGAAAACAAGAGTGAGCGAGGTAAGTGATTTTCATGGCGGAATTGTCGAAAGCCAAAGGGTGGAAGTCGAACGTGGAAAGTCAGAGTCTGGCGGCCGGGCCTACAGTTTCGGCAGATGCGCCTCGATCGCCGCCCGCTGCGGTTCGTGCCAGGGCGGCAACTTCAGAGTGCGGCCGAGTTCCGCCAGCGGTTCGTCGACGGTGAAGCCCGGCCCGTCGGTGGCGATCTCGAACAGCACGCCGTTGGGTTCGCGATAGTAGATCGAGTGGAAGTAACAGCGATCCATGATCGGACTGACGTTGAACCCGCGTGTCGCCAGTGCGTCGCGCGCTTCTGCCTGGCTCGGGTCATCGGGCGTGCGAAACGCCACGTGATGCACCGTGCCCAGTCCGCTGCGTCCGCGCGGCAGGGACGGAGCGGTCAGCAGATCAACGTAGGTGCCGGGTCCGCCGTCACCGACGGTGTAGCGCGCCCGGTTTTCTTCGCGGGCAAGAAGGCGATAGCCCATGTCCTCCGTGAGCACGGCGGCGGTCCGTTCCTCCACGCTAATCGTCAGGGTCACGCCATGAAAACCGCGGATGCCTTTTCCCGGCGGCACCTCCGGATGGGGCGCGGGAAGGCGCGGATCGGATTCGGTCGTTGCCACGAGTTCGAGCGGAAGCCCGTCTGGATCGGTGAACGCCAGCACTTCCTCGCCCTGCCGGGCGATGGGGGCGGCGGCCACTCCCTGCGCCTGCAGCCGCTCGCGCCAGAATCCCAGCGCACCCCTCGGCACGGACCAAGCGATGGCACTCGTCAGTCCCGTGCCGGCCCGTCCGCGCGGCAGTTCATCCCACAGAAAGAAGGTCAGCAGCGTGCCGGGCGACGCCGTCTGGTCTCCATAATAGAGATGATAGGTGCCGGGATCGTCGAAGTTGACGGTCTTCTTCACGAGGCGCAGGCCGAGCACGCGCGTGTAGAAGTCGACGTTGCGCTTCGCGTCCGACGCGATGGCGGTGATGTGATGGAGGCCCAGGAGGCGCATGGGGCAAAGGGAACGCGGAAACGCCAAAAGTCCAGACGCGGGTGCCGGTCGAAGGTCGAAGGACGAAAGTCGAAGGCCAAACCTCCCTGAATCGGATCTCAGCCCCGCTTGGCCTCTGAAGCCGGCGGCGGATCGATCTTGCGGATACGGCGGAGGTGCCGGCCGCCTTCGAAGGGGGTTTCGAGCCACACCTGCACGATCTTCAGCGCCAGGTCGCGGGAGACGGTGCGCGCGCCGATGGAGAGCACGTTGGCGTCGTTGTGCGAACGGCTCCAGATGGCGGTCAGCTCGCTCCAGCATACGCCGCACCGGATGCCGCGCACCCGGTTGGCGACGATGGCCTCGCCATTGCCCGAGCCGCCCAGCACGATGCCGCGCTCGAATTCGCCGCGGGCCACGGCCTCGGCCACGGGGCGGACAAAATCGGGGTAATCGCACGGCGCGTCGGAGCTGGTGCCGAAATCGCGCACGGTGTGCCCGGCGGCGAGCAGCAGGGCCTTGATGGCTTCCTTGTAGTGGTAACCGGCGTGATCGGAACCGAGGGCAATGGTGTATTTTTTCATGCGACGGGCGGAAGCGGAGGGACGCGATGAGGATCAGGCCGGGAAACCACGGCGGGTTGCGGATGTCGATAGTTGAGTCAAGCTATCCATCGGCAACCCATTTTACCACCATGAACCTCCGCGCCCTGCTTTCCCTCCTACTCCTCGTCCTGGTCGGGTGTGCCACCACGCCGGCCGAGCGCATCGCCAAAAATCACGCCGCCTATGCCTCCTGGCCGCCTGACGTGCAGGCCAGGGTGAAGGCGGGCGAAATCGCTCTCGGCTTCACGCCGGCGCAGGTGCGCGTGGCGCTGGGCGATCCTGATCACGTCTATAGCCGCACTGCCGCGAATGGCACCGAGGAGGTGTGGGGTTATCGCAGCCACCAGCCGAGGATCAGCGTGGGCCTGGGCATGATGGGAGGCGGCGGATCCACGCGCGTGGGCGGTTCCACCGTCGTGAGTTCCGGCGGACCCTACCTTGACGAAATCCTGCGTGTCGTTTTCGAAGCAGGAAGGGTGAGCGCGGTCGAGAGGATGGCGCGTTAGGGTCGCTCCGTGATGAGCCTATGACGATCCCGGCGCGGGCAAAACAAGCCCGGCCTGCCGACAGGAGAAGCGCCGCCGGCGGGCGGTAATAGGTCAGTTTGCCTGAATTGTGCGGTAAATGTAGGTCGGGGTTTATCCCCGACAGAGGGACCTCGATGGTTTCGGTGTCGGGCCTAAAGCCCAACCTACATAAACTGACCCACTATCCGGAGGGCCCTTACGGCGCCGGATGATTCTTCACCGCGCCCCACCAGCGCTTGAAGTCGAAGTTTATTCTCAACTTGCCCGAAAGGCCGGCGTCAAAGCCGTCCGGACCGCGGTCGACATGCAGGCTCAGGCCGAAGAGCCACTGGCCTTTTGAGTAGAAGGTGAATTTCTTCGGCAGCTCCCACACGCATCCCGGACGCACTCCGTAGACATCGTGGTTGGTGTGCCCGGTGAGGCGCGTGGTCGTGTAGGACGTTTCCAGGGTGTAATTAAACGCGCCGCGCTCCCAGACGGCGCCCACCGTCAGGCTTTGGGCGTTGTCGCGGAGTTCATTCTTGGTGGTTTCGGCGGGGATCGAGGTTTGTTTGACCAGATCGCTGCCCAAGCCCCAAAAAATACGCACGCCGGGGTGTTTCACGAGCGGATGGGCGAACGTCACGAATGAGTCCAGGTGTTTGAGCCCGTCCGTCACCTCGGCCGGCGGATGATCGACCGGGAAGACGTAGCCTGCGCCCACGCCGATGTCCCAGCCGGGCCACCATTGATCGCCGATGCGATATTTCGTGGCGAAGCTCAAGCCGGACAATCCCGCGCGGCTGAAAAAGCTCTGCTTGCCGAGCCCGTGCGAAAAGTAGGTGTCCGTTTCCTCGCTTATCTCCCAGCGGCCGGTGACGCCGTAAATCAAACTGACCGGTGTGCGGAGATAGTCGCGCTGGGTGAAGTCGCCGAAGTGCGGATGAACGACCAGCTTCAGATTGGCCTTGTGCTCGGTGCCCGGCAGGTCGCTGTTGAAGATGCCATCGATGTGCAGCGAGTCGTCGGAGACCCGCGGCGTTGCCTCCTGCGCGTTGACCGGACCGGCCAGGACCGTGGCCAGGCCGAGGCCGACGAGGAGCTTTTTCATGGGGAAACGGGGTGCGCCGGTTGAAGCGGATCTTGAATCGCGCGGTCGCCGACGGGGTAGGATACCGCCCGATGGGAGGAGTTCAATGCTGGCTCCATTGGCGAGACCACCCGGTGCGGTTTGTGTTCCCGCCGATCGCGGCGGGCTGTTCTACTGGGAGGCGGAGGCCTCCGGTACAGGTTCGCGGTACACCTCCGGACTGTGGAGATAAACGGTAGTCTGGCAAGGGGCGACGGCCTTTTTTACGCGCCTCTTTTTATCTGGCGGAAGCGGCCTGAGGTTGTGGGTGGCAACATCATGCCGGCCGACGCGCCGCATTCAGACTGCGTCAACCACCCGCCAGAACGCGGTGGTGTCATCGAGGTTGCTGAACACGGCGTCAGGGTTCTCGACTTGCAGCTGGTCCACCGAGTGCCGGCCGGTTGCCACGGCGATGGCGCGGGCGCCGAATGCGTGGGCGCAAACCACGTCATGGGGCGTGTCGCCGATGACCCAGGTGTTCGCAGGTGCAAAGTCCACCCCGTGATGGGCGCGGGCTCGGCGCAGGGCGTAAGGGCCGAGCAGGTTGCGATCCTCGCAGTCGTCCGCGAAGGCCCCGAACGGGAAGTAACGCCAGAGGTTCCTGCTGCCTAACTTGACTTCGGCGCCGCGGCGGAGGTTGCCGGTGAGCAGGCCCAAGGCGACTCGGCGGGCGAGGGCGGCGTCAAGCAGGGCGGACACACCCGGCAGCAGGTGCACGCCGCGATCATTCAGCGCGGCCGGCAACGCGGCCACGTAGCCGTCAACATAGCGGGCAAAGTTCTCCTCGGTGGAGGGCAGGCTGAACTTGGCGAAGATCTGCCGCACGATCCAGCGGTCGGTGCGCCCGGCGAAGTCTATGTCGTTGATCGAGCCTTCGATGGCAAACACGCGCTGCAGCGCCACGCCCAGCGCCCGCATGCCCGCGCCGCCGGCGGTCAGCAGCGTGCCATCGATGTCCCAAAGGAGGAGGGTTTTCATCCCGATGAAACAAAAAGCGTTCGGCAGGCGTCTTAAATTTGCGAGCAAAACCATTCTCACTATCCTGTTTCCCCATGAAAACGTCCAAATTTCTTTTGCTGGCCGCCCTGGCGCTGGCGGCACTTTGCATCACGGGGTGTTCGACCCCCGAGTCGCGCATCAGGAAAAATCCCGCCGCGTTTGCCCGTCTGACTCCCGAACAGCAGGACCTGATCAGGAAGGGCCAGATCGCCATCGGCTTTGATCAGGAAATGGTGCAGCTGGCGCTGGGAGAGCCGGATCACATCACCACCCGCACCGACACCAAGGGAGTGAGCGAGATCTGGAGCTACACCACGTATGAGTTGCCCGACGGCGGGCCGCTCTACCGGGGCTGGTATCACCGCTATTATTACTGGGACGATCCGATGTTTCCCTATTACCTGGACTATCCCCACCGGCGGGAGCGCGATCACTACCGCGTGACGTTCAAGGACGGCAAGGCCGTCTCCATCGAGGAACGGAAACAGTGACCGCCGGCTGGCCGCGCCGGGACGGGAGGGCGCCGCTGGATCCGTTCAGCGCCGGAGCATCGTAAACAGCGTGCCGCCGAGGATGAGGGCGGCGCCGATGAGCTCATGCGGCTGGAAGCGTTCGCTGAAGAACAACACCCCGCCGCCCGCGATGCCGAGCGGCACGAGCATCTGGAGCAGCGAGCCCCGCGTCACGGTCAGCTCGCGGTAGGCCCGCGTCATCGTGAGCTGGCCCACCCCCGCGCAGAGCGCGCTCCCCACCAACAGCGCCCACGCGGCCGGCGGCGGCATTTCGAACCGCACCACGGTGGGCACCAGGCAGAAGAGCAGTCCGTAGAAGCATTGCGCGCCGAAGATGGTCGCGGTGTGCTCGGTGCGATGCAGCTGGCGGATGGTCACGATCACGACGGCCGAAGCCAGTGCGCCCAGCATGCCCAGAAAATCGTAGAAGCCGGCGGCAGGATGGGCGGCTATCACATTGGTGAGCAGGGCGAGTCCGAAGAGGCTGACGGCCGAGCCAATGATGAGGGTGGGAGTGAGCGGCTCCTTGAGGAGCACGACGGCCAGCAGCGCACCCATGACCACATAGGTGTTGCTGATGAACGTCGCGCGGCCGGCGCCGAGGTGGACGATGGTCAGGTAGTACAGGTAGACGCCGATGCCACCGATGACACCGCGCACGATGAGCTGCGGATTGCGGTAGAGATTGTTGAACTGAAACACCTTGCCGGGCGGGAACAGCGTCACGATGAGCGCCAGTCCGACTACAAAACGCACCGAGGAAAGCAGCCAAGAGTCCACGGCGAAGTGCGCGCCCAGCAGGCGGATGATGAGCGCGTTGGCGACGAAGCAGCCCGTCGAGGCGAGCATGAGCAGCAGGCCGTGGCGGGCGCTGGACGCGGACGGTGGGGAGGAGGTGTTCATCGAGGCGGGCAGCGGTGCCGCCGGCGTGGAAAAGGAAAAACCGCGCCGGGGGACTGGCGCGGTGGCGGAGAAGCGTGTCGTTGAAAATATGGTCAGAGGGTGACGACGTTCCCGGCAAAACCGCGCGCGGGCCCCCAGCGGAGCCACCAGGCGAGGCGGGCTTTGCGAATGGAATCAGGCGTGGACATGGCGGCTGCGAGTAAGGGGGAAAAACAGAGGAAGGAAAGGAGAAACTGGGCCGGAGCGGTGGGCCAGGCGGCCGGCGGGTCACGCCCCGATGATGGAAGGTGCATCAGGTTCGAGAAAAAATCTCGCAGGAAATTAGGACACGTGTTCACATCTGGTTCCATGACCCCCATCAACGCCTTCCTGCTGCAACACAATCTCCGCATCGCGCAAAATCCCTGCGTGTCGCCGGACTTCTGCCTCGATTGGCAGGCGCTGGCGGCGATCTTGAAAGCCGGCGGCGCCGGGACGAAGCAATGGGTCAAAAGCGGCTTTGAGACGAAGGCGGGAACCTGGCAGTTGATCGAGGACATCGCGACGGGTGACTGCGCGTGGTTGTTGGAATCGCGGGCCGCGGGGAAAGGCGCCGCCGGGCTGGCCGACGGCGTGGCGCTCGGCGGCAAGACCTGGGCCTTTCCCGCCACGTTCGCAAACCTGCTCCGCCTGAAGAACCTCATCCAGGAGCACAATCCCGGCTCGACGATCTTTCCGACCGCCGGCGCGAAGCTCGGCCAGAGCACGCTCGGCATCGGCGCTCGCTTCACCACGCTGCACTGGCCGGCGGTCGAGTGGGCGATGAGCGCGCTCGAGCTCGGCGTCACCGCCAACCAGAACTCCATTCCGCGCGAGCTGGTTTACGACGTGAACGCCATGCTGGAGGGGCGGCTCGACACCGTGCCGTTCCCCTTCATCGGCACCAGCGTCCCCGAGGGCCACCAGGGCCAGAGCGTCGAGGGCATGAGCCACGGCTGCGTGCTGTCGAAGCTCAAGACCGGCTTCCACCACCGCGGCATCGCCTGGAGCTTCAACGCCGACCACCAGCCGATCGGCGGCAAGTTCGACAGCCGCGAGGACCAGCTGGTGGCGGGCTGCGTGCTCGCGAGCTACATCACCTTCGACCTCTCCCCCGAGCTGGCCCAGACCAAGGTGCCCGAGGGCGCCGCCGCGCAGCGCGACTATGTCAAGGCCAACGTGGATGTCGTGCTGGTGCAAAAGGTCAAAGCCCGCGTCGCCGCCTGCGGCCTGCCGCTCGACGAGGAGCAGTTCAACGCGCTCCTGTGCTACGTGTGGCCCGCGCTCCGGAAGATGAAGGGACGCGACACCAAGTACCGCGCCGTGCGCGCGCGGGCGTTCACCACCGCCGCCGGCCGCGCCTACCTGCGCGAGCTCTCCATCGACGAGCTGCCCGGCCTCACCACGCCGGAGACCACCGCCATCATGCTGGCATTCTGCGAGGCCATGGACATGCCCATCAACTTCATCGCACCCGCCTTCGGCTTCCAGAAGAACATGCCGTACCCCGACAATGCCGCGCTCCGCGCGCTCATCGGGAAGCAGTGGGCCGTGTGCAAGCAGTTCGGCGCCAGCATCGGTTTCCACTCCGGCTCGGGCAAGTCGGCCGAGAACTACCAGGTGATGGGGCAGGTGACCGGCGGCCGCCTCGAGATCAAGACCAGCGGACGCTACACGTACGAGATGGGCGTGGCGCTCTTTCATTCGAAGGACGCCGCCGACCAGGCGCTCTGGCGCGACTGGTATCGTTTCACGGTCGAGCTGGCCCTGCTGGGCGCGTTCAGCGCGGATGCCACCGAGCGGAAGATGGCGCGCGTGTTCATCACCGACGCGCTGGCCAAGGCCGGCCAGCCGGTTGATGTCTTCGCCTCCGCCGCGACCGCGTGTCAGGCGGTGGAAGCGCTGCCGCCGAGCCCGGATTACATGTTCTGGTTCGAGTACAACTTCCTCTATGTGCTGGCCGCCGGTGGCCGGGCGGAGAAAAAGGCCCTGGGCGACCACATGCCCGCGGGCTACCAGCAGCGCGCGCGGTTCTATGCCATCAGCGACGAAGGCCGGCTCAACTTCGCCAAGGGCATTGCCCGCTACATCATCTTTCTCGCGGAGAACGCCGGCCTCGCGCCCGCCGCCCGTTGCACCGCCGCCCGCCAGCTGCTCGACCGTTACACCAACATCGGGGACTTCCTGGCCGACATCAGCCGGTAAGCCGCCGCTGGCGCCGGGATCGTCGTCGGTCCCGGCGGTGGCGGGAGCGGATAGCGCGCCTCCTGAATCTGGAAATAAGAGGCCTCGACCGCGATGAGATCGGTCAGTCCATAGCCGACCGCCAAGGCGTCCCTCCGCCGGGTCTGGCTGCCGTAACCGGTGGCAGCGATGTGCGCAGTTCCGGTGGAAGCCGTCAGGTAGGGTTGCGCCTGCACCCCGCCGGCCAGGGTCAGCAGCACCAGCATGACGATGGGTTTGGTTTTCATGGGGAAATCGCACGGCGGCCCGGCAGCGACCGGGGCCGGAGAGGGCGCCGCCAGCTCAGGCACTCTCTTCAAACTGGCGCAGGAGTTCTTTGACCTCCGCGTTCAAGTCGTCGGCGGGCAGTTGGTCAAGCAGCGCGGCGATGCGCGCACGCAGCGCCGACGAATCCGCGGGTGGAAACATCACGGCGGCCAGCAGCGTGACATGGAGGGCAAGCTGATAGGCGCCCAGCGCCAGCGGAGGCTGCCCCTTGGCCTGGTAGGTGAGCCCTGCTTCCGTCAGGAGGGTGGCGTGGGCCAGACATTTGTCCCGGGCGTTGGTGTCGGTCTCTCCGACGACGAGCAGATGCACCTGCTCCTCAAGGGACAGGGGGATAAAGTCCTGCGCCGGCCGGGCAAACAACCGCTCCTGCGCGCGCAGCACCGTGAACAACGCCGCGTCGTAGCTGCCGGCCTGACGGAATTCCAGAATCTCGACCAGAAACCGCCCCTGTTCCTCGAGCAATCGCAGCATGTAATCCTGTCGCTGGGGAGGCATGGGATGGCGGCGTTTCAGCCCCGCGGGCCGACCTGGCCGAGATCGATTGATTTGAAACCAAGCTTGAAAGCGGGCGAATCCGGTCGCAGCGAGAAATTGCCATGTTCGGGATCGGCGAAACCCGGATCGGCGATCAATGAGTTTTTGTCCTGTCCGCGCGCCTGCCACTGCTGCCAGGAAACCGTTCCGAGGCGCGCCGCCCCCACCGTTACCGATCCGCCGCTCGCATTGTAATAGAGGTTGGAGTCGAACATCACCCCGCCTTCTCCCAGCTGCATCCGCAGCAGCTCGCCCCGCTGCCAGTAGACAATGTTGTGTTCGAAAGTGAAGCTCAGCCCGGCAGCGGCGTGCGAGCGAAAGATCTGCGCCTCCTCGCCCAGGGCGAAGATATTGTTCGCGATGGTGTTGTTTTCGCCGGCGTTCTGGTGCAGCGCGCCGTCCTGGGTGCGGTAGACGAGGTTGTTCTCCACCGTTACGTCACTCGTGGTCGCGTCCAGATAAACCCCCCAGCCGCCGTATCCGCCCGGCTCCGGGAAGCGCGAAACATCATGCACGACATTGTTGCGCACCACCGTGCCCGGCTGCACGCCCAGGAGATAGATCGCGCCCATGTCGCTCAGCAGATCGCGGCCGATGTTGTAGATCAGATTGTACTCGATGACATTGTTGTGGGCCGCCGTCGGACCGAAACCCCACGTCCACCCGCAGGAGATGCCGGAGTAGTACGTGTCATGAATTTCGTTGTGCGCAATCGTGTTGCCGGGGCTTTGGCCCACCCAGATGCCGACCGCGGCCGGGAAGACGACGCCGAGGTCGTGAATGCGGTTGTCGGTGACGACGTTGTCGCTGCAGGTGGCCGCTTCGTCGCGGGGATAATCGGGACCGGCGCGATACTGTGACGGGTCCGTGGGCCAGCGAAACAGACTGCGTTCCGCGCCGCGCTGGGGCTGAATCTTGGGATTCACGTTGCCGTGGACATCGCCAATCTTCACCCCGCCGGCGCCGAGGTCCGTCATCTCGTTCGCCACGATGCGGATTCGTTTTGAGCCTTGGCCGAACGCCACGGCGTACTGTCCGAAATGCGTGAACGTGCATTTCTCGATGGCAATGTCCTGCGCGCCGGTGGCCTCGATGGAGGCCCCGCGCTGGGCGTCGGCCTGAATCGTGCCCCGCTGCACGTTGCTGTCCAGCGGAGTCAGGGTCCAGTCCGCGTAGCTCACGGAGAGGCCGCGCAGCCGGAGGTCGTGGACGGTGCTGCCACGGCCGCCGTCGAAGCGGATCACCTGTTCGAGCACTGGCGCCACCACCTCGGCGCGGCTCAGATCTTCGCCGGGCTGGGCGCGGTAGAAGACCACGCCGGCGCGGCGGTCCAGATACCACATGCCCGGCGCCGCGAGCGCCTCCGGGACGTTCTCAATCCAATAGCGGACGTCGGGGTTGTCGAAATTTGCCGGACGGTAGCCATCCGTGGTCACCGTGTTGCCCTCGACGGAGGTGATGGTCATGCGCAAATCCATCCATTTGTCGATCGCGACCACCTCGACATTGCCCAGCCCCGCCCAAGCCGGCTTGATATCGCCGGGGTGGAAGCGAAAGCTCGCGTTCTGTCCTTGGGGGATCTGGCCGTCGGTGCGGAAGAAGCCCGTGGCCGGCAGGCGGGCGCGCTGCCGGCGCTGGCCGTTGACGAAGAGCTGGTGGAAGTTCCAGTCCGTCCCCGCCGGCGCCGACCAGAGTCCGTTTGCGTCCTGCTTCCAGCCGGCAATGATCCGGCCGCCGCTCAGGACCGGAGTTTCGCCGGTGTAGGCGGCGTAGATGACGGGGGAGTCGGCCGAGCCGGAATCTTGCGGTGTGAAGACGAGCGGCTCCTTCAGCTGGTAGAGACCGCCCCGGAGATAAACCATGATTGGTCCCGGGGTTCGTTCCGTCAGGGCACGGACCACATCACGAGCTCGCGTCACGCTGGCGAACGGCCCGTCGGTACGGTCTGGGTTGGGGTCGGCCAGTTTTCCGCTCCAATGGTCGTCTCCACTGGGGGCGACATAGAAGGCGGTCTCGGCGGGCGGTTTCGGCTTGGCGGCGGCAGGCGGCGTCTTGGCCGCCCGGCAGACGCCGGGGATCGCGAGGAGCGCGCAGGCCGTGAAAAGGATGCCCTGTATTTTCACTGGTGAGGGGAGACCGGAAGAGGGGATGAGGGGAGAAGAAATTGACAGGGACGCCCCTCCCGGGCGAGGCAAACGTGTCGGCCGTAGTCCTGATGGGCAGGTTTGGCAGGGCCGGGGCGCTCTGACGGCAGGTCTGGTATTTCAGGAATTCGACCCAAAGGTTCCATTCGCCCGCTTATGGAGAATCACCAGATTGCCGTCCGGGTCGAGTATCTCCATGGCCCAGCAGACCGAATAGTCCGTCGGCGGGCTCAAGATCCGCGCCCCTTTCTGCTTCAACTCTTCGTAGGCGGCATGGATGTCAACCACGGCGAGGGCGATTCGCGCTCCCGCCGGCGCCTCAGACGGTTTCGACCCTCCCTTGAGGGAGAGCGTGAGGTTCCCGCAATTGAACTCCGCCCATTGCCCCTCTTCGCTGTAGATCTCCTGCGGAAGACCCAGGGTTTCGCGATAGAACTTTGCCGCGCGCGCCAGATCGGCAACCGGATACATGATGAAGTCAGTGCCGCGGATTTTCATGGTTTTTCCTTGGTGATGATGGTCAGGCAGTCCTCCGACCCAGTGTTCTCATGAATCGCTGATGAAGCAGGCCGGGGTCATGAAAGGTGAAGGAGCCGCTCTCAGTTGCCGTCATGGCGGAGAGCCGAGGGTGCGGGCTCCAGTTTCTGGCCCGTTTCGTTTCTGACGATAATTTGGATTTGGGCCATCGCATCCCGGCAGGATGTCTGATCGACGGCGAACCATCGGATCATGAACCGGTCCACGCCATTGAACCGGACATTCATCCAGCGCTTGATGGTGCGGTTGACCCTCCGTACCAGCCGGGCGAGGGGATTTTTCGAATCAGGACCAAAGCGATACAACCGCCGGTCATAGCCTTGATCCTGGAGGGCAACCGAGATCACCAAGCCGCCAGGCAGAGCGGACGCCAGCGCCAAGACATTGATCGATGCCGGCGACCAGCTGCGGGATTTCCCGATCGTAAACGTCGCCGTGTGCCCGTGGTTGAACCTGCTGGGGAAAACGCCCTGCTCGTACAGGTCCTCGTCAGGCACGATGACAATCAAATGGCCGCCAGGGCGCACCAACGACCACCATCCCCGCAGCGCCCGGGCGGGATCCTGCATGTGTTCAAGACAGTGGGAGGAATAGACGTAATCAAACTGTTCGGTGACATACCGGCCGATCTCGTTGGCGTCACCGTCCTCGACATCGAACCTGCGCACATCCGGCGCGACGGGATCCGGCCCGCAGCCGATATCGATGCCCCGGCCGTGGAGGAGACTCCGCTCGAAGTCACCCCAGAGGCGAAGCGTTTTGGTTGTTTCGTTCATGACTGGGCGGTATATCCGCGTGGCGCCGCGCCGGCGATGCCGACCGCCGGAGTAACGCATTCCGGAACGGGCGCTGGCGGCACATCGGTGTTTTCTTCATGACGGTCGCGACGAACGTGGGCCATGCGTCAGAACAAATATTGAGACCATTGTCCACGGGCAGCGTCCGCCCGCTCATGTCCGGCCGTGCGGCCCCAGCAGACGGATGGGCAGAAGCAGCAGGGCGCGCAGCAGGGCAAATACGGCCTCGACGCAGAGCAGGGCGAAACGGAAGGGCAGGGCCAGCAGCCAGAGGAGGGGGGCGAGCACCAGGATCAGCAGTGCCAGCGGCCAGCACAGAACGAGAAGAATGCACCAGGCGACAATAAGAATCAGCAGTTTCATGACGCTCCGGCTGACTTCAGCCGGCCGCAGCAAAACTGACCGGTGACCCGTTGGCGACTCAGAAACTCCGGGGCGGGGAAAGGCAACCGCTGATGGCACCGCCTGCCCCGTCACGAACGCGCCGGTTCCTCGACTTCCACCGCGATGTTTTCCCAGTGAATCGGATGAACCTGCACCCGTTGTGGCGTCTCCTGCACGACCGATTCGTTGGCGGAGAGACGGTGAAGCCGCACGGCATCCACCGCTTCAAATTCGACGGTGAAATCAACCCGGGAATACAGGAACTCGTTCTTGAGCGCCTCAAAATCAGGCAGCAACGGCAGCCAGGCCGACACTTTCTTCCCCCCGAACCGGTAGTGCGGCTGGTAATGGCTGATGTGTAGAGTGCATTGTTGGTGCAGGAGGGCCCGGGGGATCCGGAAGGTGAAGATCACCCCCCGGGCGTCCTCCGGGGCAATCTGCAGGGAGGCGCCCGCGTCTTCCTCCACGAAGGCAAAATCCTCCGGTGCAAACTCCACTGTTCCCACGCGCAGCTTGATCTGGGTGATTTCGATCAGCGTCTCCAAGCTGTCGGCCTCCTTCGGCGCGAAGGCCGCATACCGAAAGGCGATCCGGTCGGAACGATCCGCCCGGTCGAATCGGGGCACGTACTTGAAGTCATACTCTCCCTCCACCATCGACAGCTGCTTCCCGACGCTCACCTTGACCGATTCCCCCACCAGGCAGAAAGGAAATCGGGCCGATTCGACGGCGATCAGATCGGCTCGGAGGGGCAGGGCGCCGAGCAACGGAAGCAGTGTCAGCAGGGAGAGGCGCATGGAACCGCTCCGACCCTACAGCCAAACGGCGCCGGATGCCAGCCCACAGCGCGCGGCGGAGGGTCCTACTTTGTTATTGCGAGGAGCCTGCGAATGCGGGTGACGAAGCGATCCATCCAGCCCGTTCGACAAGCTCAGGGCCCCGAGCCCTGTCGAGGGGCTGGATCGCCACGTCCGGCTGCGCCGGACTCGCGATGACAAAGCGGATTAGGGCACGACAGCGCACGGCGGCCAGCTGCGAGGACTGATCGGGTGGTCGTGCCTGCGACCAACAGTGAGAACTGCCTCCTTCGGCCTGCCCCAGCTATTTCTTGGCGTGCAGGATGATCTCATTCCCATCCGGATCACGGATGATGCAGCCGCGGCAGGCCGGGGAATCGAAGGGTCCGTTGAAGATCGGCACCGCCTTGGCCTTGAGGTGCTCGAGCACGGCGTCGAAATCCACGACCTCCAGACCCAGTGTCGCGCCGTGGATGCCGGCCCTGTGCGTGGCGTCGGCCGTCGTGATTGCGAGCGTGCCGTCGCCGATGTCGTACTCGACCCATTGGTCATCCCAGTTGGCGGTGACCTTGAGTCCGAGCGTAGTTTCATAAAACGCCCGCGCGGTCTTCACGTCCTTCACCGGATAGATGACGAAGGCGACATTCTTGAATAGTTGGGGAGCTGAGGGGTGTGTGGTCATGAGATTGAATTCGGCCGGAAATTAAAGATGAACTGCGTTTTCTAGCTCACGGTTTGCACACCTTGCAGGCTCTCTTGCCGGCCTTGATGGCTTCCTCGAGGGTCTTGAAGGTCTGCCGGTTCTCCGGAGCGATCGTCGGGAGAAGCTTCATGAGGTGTTTAGTCGAAAGCTAAAAAGAGCAGGCATGGGCGGGTCGAGAAAGATCGATGGGACAATCTGAGCATTAACACCATTTTGCCAGGCTCCCGCGTTATTCACCGCGGATTCAGGTGCGGTTTCTTCAGGGTGAGGGTCAGGGTTTCGTAATCGATCCTGGCGGAAAGCGCAGCCAGCAGGTCGGCTCCGATCAGGCCGTCGACGGATGGAAGCGCTCCCTCCACCTGGCTGCGCTTCAGTCCGGTGAGATCGATCAAGGTGACGGATTTGCCCACCGACTTCAGGCCGCCGAGATCGATTTCATCGAGGAATCCGACGTGGACATGCAGGTAGCCGCCGAAGCCGTAATAATTCTCGCTGGTCGGATAGGTGGCCACGCCGATGGCGCGCATCGTCTTCAGGTCGAAGACAGATCTGGCGCCGGTGTCGATGACCGCCGCCATGTCCCGGCCGTTGATCTTGATCGGCAGGTACAGCTTGTTGTCCTTGCCGCGGGTCAATTTGATCGTGACTTCCTCGGGTCCCGCGTACGCCAGCGGACGCTCCCAGCTTGAGCGGATGTTCTCCCGCGCCGCCAGTGACGGTGCCTCGACACAGCCGGGAAATACCGCCGCGGCTGCCAGGAGGCATGGCGCCAGAGCAAATATCGCATTTCTCTGCATGGGGCTGGCTCTCAAAACAGGCGGTGGAAAGCAGGAAGACGGAGGCGGAAGGCAGACGCCAGAGGCCGGAAGCCGGATGTCACGCGGTTTTAGAGCGCGTGAAGAGCGCTCTTGCTGACGGCCAGACCGGCCTCCTTCACGGCTTCGCTGAGGGTGGGGTGCGAATGGACGGTGCGGCCGAGGTCCTCGGCGCTGCCGCCGTATTCCATGTGGGTGACGACTTCGGAGATGAGCTCTGAGGCGCCGCGGCCGATGATCTGCGCGCCGAGGATACGGTCGGACTTCGCGTCGGCGATGATTTTCACGAAGCCGTCGGCGGCGTCGGCCGCAACAGCACGGCCATTGGCGGCGAAATGGAACTTGCCCACGCGCACGTCAAGGCCCCTGGCCTTGGCGACATCCTCGCCGAGACCGACACCGGCGAGCTCGGGGTCGGTGTAGATGACGCCGGGCATGAGGTTCCAGTCGACGTGACCGGCCTTGCCGGCGATCCACTCGGCGACGGCCGCGCCGTCCTCCTCGGCCTTGTGGGCGAGCATGGGACCGGCGACGACGTCGCCGATGGCCCAGATGCCCGGCACATTGGTGCGCAGGTGGTCGTCGACCTTGATGCGCTTCTTCTCGTCGAGCTGCACGCCGGCCTTCTCGAGTCCGAGGTTTTCGGTGACCGGCCGCCGACCCACCGACACGAGAATCTTGTCGGCCGGGAACTCGAGGAGTTTGCCTTCGCGCTCCGCGAGAAGAACAACCTCCTCGGGGTTTTGAGTTTTGGGTTTTGAGTTTTGGGTTTTAAGGCCCGTCACTCGCGCGTTCACTTCGATTTTGAGTCCCTGCTTCGTGAGTAGGCGGGTGAGCAGGCGCACGACATCATCATCATAGTTGGCGGCGATCTTCGGCAGGAATTCGACGATGGTGACCTCCGCGCCGAGCCGCGCCCAGACCGAGGCGAGTTCGAGTCCGATGGCGCCGCCGCCCACGACCGCGAGGCGCTGCGGCACGGCGTCGAAGCCGATGGCTTGGTCGGAGGAAACAACCGTCCGGCCATCGAACGGCAGGAAGGAGAGCTCGGAGGGCGCGGAGCCGGTGGCGAGGACGATGTTATTCGCGGCGACGGTCGTTTTTTCGCCCCCGCGCGGGCTGCCCATAGGAGAAATCTCGATGGTGGTGGCGCCAGTGAGCGTGGCGTGGCCGGTGTGGACGGTGATCTGGCGCGCCTTGGCGAGCTGGGCGATGCCGCCCACGAGCTTTTGAACGACCGCATCCTTTTTCTTTATCAGGGTGGCGAGGTCGAGTTCGAGCCCGGTCAGCTTGATGCCGCTCTCAGCGGCATGGAGCTTCGCCCAGGCGTAGTGTTCGCTGAGGTGGAGCAGCGTTTTTGTCGGGATGCAGCCGACGTTGAGGCAGGTGCCGCCGAGGGTGGGGCGTTTCTCGATGAGGGCGACCTTGAGACCGAACTGCGCGGCGCGGAAGGCGCACACGTAGCCGCCGGGGCCGGCGCCGATGATGGCAACGTCAAAGGAATCCATAAGACATATAAGACCGATAGGGCGAATACCTAAATGCTGAGCTGCTGGAGCGTGGAGGCCTCGATGGCCTGCTTGACCTTCACGAGAAAGGTCACGGCTTCGCGGCCGTCGACGATGCGATGGTCATAGCTGAGCGCGAGGTACATCATCGGACGGATGACGACCTGGCCGCTGACGGCAATGGGGCGATCCTGGATGGCGTGCATGCCGAGGATGGCGCACTGCGGGGCGTTGAGGATGGGCGTTGAGAGGAGCGAGCCGAAGACGCCACCGTTGGTGATGGTGAAGACGCCGCCCTCAAGGTCGGCCAGCGTCATCCGGCCCTCGCGGGCCTTTTGCGCGGCTGCGGCCAGCTGCTTCTCGATGTCGGCGAAACTGATCCGGTCGCAATCGCGCAGGACCGGCACCATGAGGCCGCGCTCGGTGGAGACCGCCACGCCGATGTCGTAGTAGTGGTTCTCGACGACGGTGTCGTCGTCGAGTTGCGCATTGACGGCCGGCACCTCCTGCAGGGCGCGCACGACCGCTTTCACAAAGAACGACATGAAGCCGAGCTTGATGCCGTGTTTCCGGGTGAACTCCTCCTGGTATTTCGCGCGGAGGTCGCGCACGGCGGACATGTCGACCTCGTTGAACGTGGTGAGCATGGCGGCCTCGCGCTGGGCTTGAACGAGGCGCTGGGCGAGGCGCTGGCGCAGGGGCGTCAGCTTGCGGCGCGTATGCTTTGCAGATGAAACCGGCGACGCGGGCCCGGCGACATTTTGGAGATCGGATACCGGAAACCGGATAGGCTCCGCAGGGGGCAGGGATTGAGATGGAGTCTGGGCGGGGCTGACGTTCTTTCCGCTATCCGGTAACCGGTTTCCGGTTTCGGTAGCGGCAGCCGCGAGCATGTCGCCCTTCGTCACCCGGCCGCCCTTGCCGGTGCCGGCGATGGTGGCGGGATCGATACCGGTCTCGGCCGCGAGCCGGCGAACCGATGGAGGATTTCGGAGACCGGAGACCGGAGACCGGATAGATTCTGAAGGAGACGGCGACAAAGACGATGCGGAGGCCGTGATGCCTTGCTTTCCGGTATCCGATTTCCGCTCTCCGGTCTCCGCGACGAGCTCGATCGTCGCCACGAGCTGGCCGATCTTCACTTCGCTGCCGACGGGGACTTTGAGCACGACGCGGCCGGCGGCCTCGGCAGTGCCTTCCGAGGTGATCTTGTCGGTTTCCAGCTCAAAGAGCGGCTGATCCTTTTTCACGAAGTCACCGTCCCTGACGTGCCACTTGGCAAGCACGCCGCTGGTGATCGATTCGCCCAGAGACGGGATTTTGACGTCAAGGGTGGGCATGAAGGGGAAGTCGAAGGTCGAAGGACGAAGGGCGGAAGTCGAGGACGCAATGGTCGTTTTCCGATGACGGGCAGGAGTTCCGGTGCGGCCTCAGATGCCGAAGGCAGCCCGGATAAGGGCGGCCTGCTCATACCGGTGGCGGGCAAGATGGCCGACGGCGGGTGACGCGCTGGCATCGCGGCCGGCATAGAACGCCTTGCGGCCGAAGACATGCTCCAGGTGGGGGGCGATGAAGCTCCAGGCGCCCATGTTCTGCGATTCCTCCTGGCACCAGACGAGGGTGGAACCGTCGTATTTGTCGCAGAGTTCGGCGAGACGGTTGCGGTGCAGCGGGTAGAGCTGCTCGATGCGCACGATGGCCGCGTCGGTGATGCCGTTCTTTTCGCGGTGGTCGGCGAGGTCGTAGTAGACCTTGCCGGAGCAGAGGATCAGGCGCTCCGGCGGCGCGGCGGGCGCCGCGGGTTCAGGATTCAGGGTTTTGAGTTCAGGGTTTTGATGGGCGGAGCCGGACCAGAGCGGGTCATCGAGGATTTCCTGGAAGTGGCCGGAGGTGAATTCGTCGATCGGCGAAGTGGCGGCGGGATGGCGCAGGAGGCTCTTGGGCGACATCACGACGAGCGGCTTGCGGAAGTCGCGCCGCATCTGGCGGCGGAGGGCGTGGAAGTACTGGGCGGGCGCGGTGAGGTTGCACACCTGCAGGTTGCCCTCCGCGCAGAGCTGGAGGAAGCGCTCGAGGCGCGCCGAGGAGTGCTCCGGACCCTGGCCTTCGTAGCCATGCGGGAGGAGGAGGACCATGCCGCTCACGCGCTGCCATTTCGACTCGGAGCTGGCGATGAACTGGTCGATGATGGTCTGCGCGCCGTTGGCGAAATCGCCGAACTGCGCCTCCCACAGGCAGAGCATCTGGGGATAATGGAGGCTGTAGCCGTAGTCGAAGCCGAGCACGCCCGCCTCGGAGAGAGGCGAATTATAGAGGCAGAATTCCGCCTGCTTTTCGTCGAGGTGGTCGAGTGGCACATACCGCTCGCGGGTGTCGATGTCGTAGAGCGCGGCGTGACGCTGGCTGAACGTGCCGCGTTCGCTATCCTGGCCCGAAAGGCGCACGGGCGTGCCCTCCAGCAGGAGCGTGCCGAAGGCAAGCGCCTCGCCGAACGACCAGTCGACCGGGCCCCCTTCCTTGAAGGCTTGGGTGCGGGTCTCGATGAAGCGCTTGATCTTGGAATTGAGTTTGAAACCGGGCGGCACGCGGGTGAGGCCGCGCACGCATTTCTCCAGTAGTTGGGGCGGAACGGCGGTCACGGCCGGCGAGAAGAAATACGCGTGCTGGAAGACCGCGGTGGAGCCCTCGAAGCGCTTCACGTCGTCGATCTGCCGCTCCTGTTTCTTGCGGGCCTTGGCGAGGGCATCCTCCAGCGCGGCGGTGTACTCGGACTTGATGGCGTCCGACTCCGCCGCGGTGATCGTGCCCTCGGTGATCAGCTTTTTGCTGAGGATACCGGACGGGAGCGGGTGAGCGGCGATCCGGCGGTAGAGCAGGGGCTGGGTGAAGGCGGGCTCGTCGGACTCGTTGTGGCCGTGGCGGCGGTAGCACACCATGTCGATCACGACGTCGCGCTGGAATTTCTGGCGGAAATCGAGCGCCAGCTCGGCCACATAGCAGACGGCCTCAGGATCGTCGCCATTCACGTGGAAAATGGGCGCCTCGATCATCTTGGCGATGTCGGTGCAGTAGCGGCTGGAGCGCGCCTCGGCGGGGCTGGTCGTGAAGCCGATCTGGTTGTTGATGACGAAGTGCAGCGTGCCACCGGTGCGGTAGCCGGGCAGTTGCGAAAAGTTCAGAACCTCGGCGACGATGCCCTGGCCCGGGAACGCGGCGTCGCCGTGGACGAGAAGCGGGAGGATGCGCTGGCGCTCGGTGTCGCCGCGGAGGCGCTGGCGGGCGCGGGTCTTGCCCTGCACGACCGGGTCGACGGCCTCGAGGTGCGAGGGATTGGCGGCGAGGCGCACCTCGACCTTTTTCCCGGCGGTCGTCTCGAGCACGGCTTCGTAACCGAGGTGATATTTCACATCGCCGTCGCCCTCCACCGTGTCGGGGATGAAGCTTTCGGAGAACTCCTCGAAGATGAACTCGAAGGATTTGCGGAGGATGCTGGCGAGGACGTTGAGCCGGCCGCGGTGGGCCATGCCCATCACGATCTCGTCGATGTCGGCGTCCGGGCAGTGCTCGACGATGGTGTCGAGCGCGGGGATGAATGTCTCGCCGCCCTCGAGGGAGAAGCGTTTCTGGCCGACATACTTGGTGTGCAGGAAATGTTCGAAGAGCTCGGCCTTGTGGAGGCGGCGCAGGATGCGGACCTTCTGCTCCTTGGTGAAATTGGACTGGTTGCGGCGCGGCTCCATGCAGGCCTGCAGCCAGCGCCGGATCTCGGTTTCCTGGATGTGGAGATACTCGACGCCGATGTGCCCGCAGTAGGTCTGCTGGAGGCCGGCGATCAGGTCGACCAGCCGCATCTGCCCGCCGTCGAGGTAGTGGCCGACGTCGAAGAAAGTCTCGAGGTCGGCCTCGCTGAGGCCGAATTCGCGCAGCGCGAGGCGCGGCGCGGGCGGGGGCGGATCACCGAGCGGATCGAGGTGCGCCTGGATATGGCCGATGGCGCGATAGTGATAGATGAGGCTGTGGACCTGCGACTGCTTGAGGCTGTCGATGAGGGCGGGGGCGGCCGACGCAGAGCCGGCGAGCACGGGCACTTGGCCGCTGAGCCCGAGCGTGAAGCCTTGAAAGAACGCGCGCCACGTCGGATCGACGGAGTCAGGATTCTCGAGCCAGCGCAGGTAGTACTCCTCGATCAAATCGGCGTTGGCGCGGGTGGGCAGGGAGGCGGCAATCATGGACGGGGGAAGCCGGCAGGCTTCCAAGGCGCGACCGCAGGCGCGCGGCTGGGTGGATGACGTGGTGTGATCAAGCAGGATTCTGGTGAAAGACTGAGCATGGCCGCAACCGCGAGACAAGTGGATTCCCGGCAGCGGATGATAGTTTGAAGAAGGAGCCAGGTCGCGCACAAGCGCTTGATAAATAATACCTAATCCCGCCGCCAACTCACGATGCCGCCGCAAATCGAAGCGTCGCTAATCGCACTACGCAACGGCATCAAGCGGGCTGATGACGCCGCCGGGCTTGCGTGCCTTGGTAACTCCTCAATGGTGCAGGCTGATGAGTGCCGGAAACAAAGTCCCGACTGATGGCGGCATGCCGCTGGGCCAGAACCCCTTCGCCCAGCTCACCGCAGCCGGAACCGGAGAGCGGAAACCGGATACCGGAAAGCTGGAATCCACCCAATCTATCAGCAATCCGGTATCCGAAATCCGAAATCCCCAAAACCGCGGGCGGGTGGACATCACGCGACAGACGGCCGGCCGCGGCGGCAAGACCGTGACGGTCGTGAGCGGCTTCATGGGCATCAGTCAGGCGGAGAAGGAGCAGCTCGCGAAGAAAATGCAGAAGGCATGCGGCACCGGCGGCACGGTGAAGGGCGGCTGCATCGAAATCCAGGGTGACAAGCGCGAGCCGGTGGCAAAGATCCTCGCCGCGGCGGGCTTCCGGCCGGTGTTCGCCGGCGGGTAGGGGGATTTAACGCAAAGACGCAATGGCGCAGAGGGGAAACGCGTTGCGCTCTTTGCGGCTTGGCGACCTTGCGTTGGAATCCGCTCCTCACGCCGCGAGGCCGGCGGCGAAGATCAACGCGCTTTTGGCGCGGTTGAGAATGTAGACGTGGTAGCCGGGCGCGCCGTGGGCGAGGAGGTCGCGGATCTGGCCGAGCGCCCAATCGATGCCGATGGTCTCGAGAATCTCCGGTTGTTCGCCGGAGGCTGCGAGACGCTTCACGAGCCTTTCCGGCAGCGAAGCGCCGCACAGGTCGGTGAAACGCTTGATCTGCTTGAGCGAAAGCACCGGCATGATGCCCGGCACGACGGGCACGGCGATGCCGGCGGCGCGGCATCGATCCACGAAACGGTAATAGACCTCGTTGTCGAAGAAAAGCTGGGTGGTGATGAACGATGCGCCGGCGTCAACCTTGCGCTTCAGGTTGGAGAGATCGACCTCGAGTGACGGCGCCTCGGGATGCTTCTCGGGATAGCCGCCGACGCCGAGGCAGACATCCGGGTGCAACCGTTTCAAAAGGGCGACCACATCGCTGCCGTAGCGCAGGCCGTCCTTGAACGCCGCGGCGGCGGTCAACTCCTTGGGGACATCGCCGCGGAGCGCCATGATGTTGCGGATGCCGCGGGCGTAATGCGTTTCCGCGATGGCCGCGATTTCCTCCCGCGTGTGGTTCACCGCCGTGAGGTGCGGCATCACGGTGAAAGCGAACTCGGTCCTCAGCATCGCCGACACCTGGGCGGTGCGCTCGCGCGTGCCGCCGCCCGCGCCATAGGTGACGGACACAAAGTCCGGCTCGATCCGCTTCAGCGCCGCCGCGGTCTGGCGCAGCGCATCGACCCCGGCGTCGTCCTTGGGCGGAAAAAACTCGAGCGAGCGCAGCGGGCGTTGCTGCGCGAAGAGCTCGGAAATGGGCCGGTCGGCGGGCATGTACCCCTTTATTGGGGCGGGATTGCGCCCGGCGTAAAGAACGGAGTTTGTCTTACGAAGATGAGCAGGGGCGCAATCTTTCTTGGCCGGCATTGTCATGCCGATGTCCGCATAGGCGCGCAGATAGGTCGATCACGGGGAGGCCCGGACGGTTATCCACTGTTTCGGCGAAAACTGGAGCGTCTCGGGTGCGTTGCCCCCGATCAGATCCCGGTTGCGACTGTCGTCGGCGAGTTCCTGCGGCCAGAACAGCAGGGTGCGGTCGGGGATGCGGCTGAAGGTCACGGCGAGGCGCAATGATCCTGACGGCATAGCAATCCGGTATTCCATCTCTCCCGGCTTGCCGGTGAGCGCGTTGTTCGCCAGCCAATGTTCGTCCTGCCAGAACGCCGTCCGTTCGGCCTGCAGTTGAGCAGCATCCGGCTTGTTCCGGCAACGCCAGGCGAACTTTCGCGACAGGCGCCATCCTGTCTCCGAGCGCGCATAGGTTGCCGTACCCAAGGCGGCCGAGGAGTGGAGCACCGCGATCTGATCGCCCTGGTCGATGCAGATGCTGCCGACCGCTTGGGCCGTCGTGCGGAGCCCCACGTACAGATTGCCGTCGGCGTGCATGAGCAACACCTCGCCGCCGGGAATTTCGAATCGTCGGGCGCCGTTCCACTCATCGGGGGACAGAACGCCATCGAGAAGCGGTGCATTCCCTCGCGGCACCATGACCGTCTCCGGAACAGCACTCATCCCAGGTTCACTCCGGAATCGCTCGAGGACGTCAGCCCTCACCCACATGACGTCGCACCGCTTTCCGTTGTGACGCGAAAAAAACAGAAACTGTCCGTCCGGGGAAAGCGCAGGAGCATACTCGTCGTCGGGAGCGTTAATCTTTTCGCCCAAGTTGATGGGGTTAGTCCAGCCGCCGTGGCCATCGTTGAAGCTCACATAGAGATCCGATCCGCCACGGCCACCGGGACGGGTTGAGGCGAAGACTAGAAAGCTCCCGTCGGGAGCGATGCATGGATCCCATTCGTCGTCTGGTGAATTCAGCGATGCACCGAGGTTTTCGACCCGCAGGGACTGGCCCGGCTCCTGCCGAGTCCGGTAGAGGTCGAATCCGCCGAGCCCCCCGGGGCGGTTGGAGACGAAATATACGGTGCCGTCCGCGGCTTGGGAGAAAAACAGCTCTCTGTAATCGGAGTTGATTGGAGGCGGCAAACGGCTTGGCTCACTCCAACCTTCGGGTGTGCGCTCGGTCACCCACAGGTCCCGCTTGTTTGTCGGTGATGAAGGCTCTCCGTCGGAACTGAAATAGAGCTTCTGGCCGTCCTTCGAAAAGAAAGGTTCGTGGCTGGTCGCGCGGCCGAGCGTAAAGGGGGGTGCCGCTGGGATTGTCCAGACATCACCTTCGCGCTTGGTAAAAAGGAGCCGCGGTTTGGAGAAGGTCGCGTCCGTCACCGTGAAGCAGCACTCGGTGCCGTCGGGGGAAAATGCGAGGCGGGCCACGAAACCGTACCGCGCCGATAATAGTTCGGGTGCAAATATCTCGGGCGTCTCCCCTGGTGGCTTCTGACCGAAGTACGGACCTCGTGCCATCCAAGTTTCTTTGGCGGGATTCGCTTGCTGCTGCAGGGGGCTGTGGTCGGCCGAGAGAACCCCAGCGGCCAGCTGGAAATGGAACGCCTCCATGGGCGACTCCGCCATGTATACCGGGGGAAGACCGTTCATCTTTCCGATCCGATTTCGATAATCGTCGGCTTTCCCGACATTCATGTGCATCAGAACGATCGCCTTTGGCTTGATATCGCCGATGATTTCCCGCGCGTTGCCGACGTTTTCGTTGTCGAACCAAAAGTGACTCAGGAACGCTATGTCGATATTCTCCCCGGCCAGCTTAAGATTTTTGTACTCGGCAACATCGTTTACGCCGGCATCGCCGACATGAAACAGCTTGAATCCACCGAGGCTGAGCAGGAAGCCGAGGTTCTGGTGTTTCCTCTCGGCATCGTTCATGTGCTGCAGGGCCACGCTCCGGATCTTGATGTCTGGGACTGACGTCTCGATCGCGGCGCTCGGGCCGGGCGAGACCACTAGGATCTGCTTCGCGACAGTCGCGTAGCCGTTGATTGGTTTCAACAGATCGTTCACTTGCGGCGGACCGATGAGCACGGTTTGGCGGTCGTTTGCCAGGTGCTGAACGACATCGGCGGGATTGATGTGGTCAGGATGATAATGGCTGACCAGCAAAGCATCGAGGTGATCAAAGGGCGGCAGAGCGTTTCTTTCCTTGTTCAGGATCTCCGCTGTCGGTGTGTAGAAGCGACCAAAGCCTTCGGTGAAGATGCCATCGATCAGGACCTTGCGGCCGGCGCCGGAGATCAGAAAACCTTCGTTCGCCACGTAGGTTATCTCGATTGTCGCCGCGGGGGCCGACATGGCTTTCGAATCTGCGCGTGCTGATGCCGGTAACGCGGCCAGCAGCCCCATGGCGATGACGGTCGTGGTGGTAAAGCCGGTCACTTTGATGAAGAATCGGGCGAAGAAGCGGGGATGGGAGAGCATGTGGACTTCGGGAAATTGGCTGTTTCAGAGCGACTCGTAGGCGATGAACTCCTCCAGCTTTTTCTTGGGTGGCGACTCGGGCCATTCGACCGGAACTCCCAGCGGCGTGATGCACACGCGGGTGTAGTTGTCCGGGATGCGCAACACCTCTTTGGTCACGCTGTCCGGAATCGAGTCGGTGATGAAGACCGTGCCGTAACCCAGGGCCCGGGCCGCGAGCATCAGATATCCCGCGGCCATCGGACCGTCCCAATGGTGGTAGGCCGGGTACGTGTTGTCGGTCAGAACAACGATGTAGACCGGAGCCGAGAAATAGTTGCCGAGCTGGTTCCGGGCACTGCGTTCGTATTCCTCCCTCGTTGTCGTCTTATCCCCGCGGCTGTCGAACCGTTCCAGCGCCCCTTGCACGCAGCCTTCTTTCATCCGGAGGATCTTGTCCCTGTCGCGGATCACGAGGAATTTCCAGGGTTGCTCGTTCCCCGAGCTCGGCGGGGTGCGCGCGGCGTCGAGGATTCTGACGATATCTGCTTCAGGGATGGGATCCGGACGGTATTTTCGCACCGACCGGCGCTTGCGGAAAATCTCCCAGATATTCCCGTCGGGCGCGGTTGGGTTTTCGGCTGCAGTCGCCGGTACAGCCAGGCAGTTCAGCAACATACCGGAGCCAAGGAAGGCGGCACCCGATTTGAGAAAGCTTCTTCGTTCAATTCTCATGATGGGTTACGGATGAATTGTTGGATCGCGTGGAATCCGCAGGCTGATCTGTTTTCCACAAAAGGGTGAACAAGGGCCGCGGAGGAGGCTGAAGCTGTTGATACAGCAAAACACATAACACCACCGACGGGGCAAACCCCTTCAACGGAGCGATGCGACGATGCTGCGTCGTCCTGCTGCCGCCAACCAGCCGGCATTCATCCGGCCATCCTTCAGGATTTCGAAGTCTCGGCCGGTTTATTCACCGGTTTCGCCTCGGTCTTCTGCTCCGGTGGAGGCGGGTCGGCTACGGCAGCGTGGGCCGCAGAGCCAGCGGGTCCGTCTTGATCGAGACCGCCGCCGGCGTCAGGTCCACGGACTGGGCCGTCAGCTTGACCGTGCCGCTCTTGCGGCTGGATTGGACGATGATCTGGGCCAGGCCGTTGAACACGCTGCGGCTCCACTGCACGGGTGCCGGGGGTTCCACGAACCGCAACGCCACGCCCTTGGCCAAGCCTCCCGTGGGGCCGTAGGTCCTGAGCACCACGGCGATCGTGTTTTCGCCGGGATGCAGGAGGTCTTTGACGCCGTAAATCGAAGGAACGCGCGGGTCACCGGTGCCGCCGAGGCGCCGGCCGTTGATGTAAACCGAACCGTCGCCCGCGATCTGGCCGAACCACAGCTCCACGCCCGGCGCGGCGAGGTCGGCGGCGGAGACGGTGATCCGGGCACGAAACGCGCCGGATCCGCCCAAAACCAACGGGCCGCTCTCGGCGCGCACGTCCGTCGTGGCCCACGCCGAGTCATCGAAGGCCGCAGCTTCCTCTGGGAGATTGGCGACGTAGGGGTCGGCGATGGACTTCCAGCGCCAGCCGTCGATGGCCGTGGTGCGGATCGTCGGCGAGGACACGTACACATCGGGTTCGTGGCAGCTCGGATCGCCGTTGCCGACGCCGATGATCCGGCCCGGACCCTCGAGGGAGAACTGGACGGGATTGTCCGCGGTCGGCACCACCCGGCCTCCGGCGTCGGTGACGGCGACGGTGACCACGGAGACATCCTCGCCATCGGCGCCGATCATGGTCCGGTCGGGAGTGAGCTGCACGGCCGCGGGTGCCCCGGTGGTTTCAACCTTGGTCTCCACCGCCAGTTTTCCATCCCGGTATCCCTTGGCGGACAGCGCGCCCGGCGCATAGGGCACCTTCCATTTCAGCTCGGAATCGCGCTGCATCCTCTGGCGGCCCAGGCTGCGGCCGTTGAGGAACAGCTCCACCTCGTCGCAGTTGCTTAACGCCCGGACATCGATCTCCTGGCCCTCGCGACCGGCCCAGTTCCAATGGGGCAGCAGGTGGAGCACCGGCTGGCCGGTCCACCAAGACCGGTAGTACCAGAAATTGTCCTTGTGGAAGCCGCAGGTGTCGAGGATGCCGAAATGGGAGTTGATGCACGGCCAGCTATACGGCGTGGGTTCGCCGCGATAGTCGAAGCCGGTCCAGACGAATCCGCCGGACAGCCACGGCCGCGGGTCGAAGAAGCTCAGCCATTGCTCGGCGGTGTTCGACCACCTCTGGTTGTTGTCGTCGTAGGCGCTGACGTAGCCGTGCTTCGGATCGTTGGCGTAAATCCCGCGGGTGCCGACGGTGCTGCCCTGCTCGCTGCCGACGTTCGGCTGCTGCGGATGCGCGGCATGATAGGCGTCCATGTTGTCCACGCCGATGTGGTAACTCCAGCCGCGCACCTCGATGACTTCGTTAATGCCGGCGAATTCGTTCCCCAAATCGGAGTTGTACGTGACGGGCCGCGTCGGATCGAGGCGTTTGACCAGATCCTGCATCGTCACGGCGACGCGCCCGCCGGACGGCGTGCCCTGCACGGAGAACTCCTCGTTGCCCAGCGACCAGATTGCCACGCTGGGGTGATTGCGGTCGCGGAGCACCAGCTCCTTGAACCACTTCAGGTGCTGCGGGTCGCTGCCCACCAGCCGGTTCTCGTCCATGACGAGCATGCCGAGCCGGTCGCACGCCTCGAGCAACTCCGGGGTGGGCGCGTTGTGCGCGGAGCGGTAGGCGTTGGCGCCGATTTCCTTCAACCGGGCGATGCGGAAATACTGGAGCCGGTCGGGCAGGGCGGCGCCCACGCCCGCGTGATCCTGGTGGTTGCAGGTGCCTTTGAGCACATAGGGTTCGCCGTTGAGCAGGAATCCCTTGTCCGCGTCGAAGCCGACCGTGCGGATGCCGAATTCGGTGGCGACGCGGTCCACGGTCCGGCCGACGCTCGCGACCGTGGTGACGAGGTGGTAGAGTCGGGGCGTTTCCGGCGACCAGAGCTCGGGCGCATCGACCTTGGCCGTCGCTTGGACCTCGAGCGAACTTGTGCCGTCGAGGTGCGCGGATTGCCGCGCGTTGGCCACGATCCGGCCCGCCGGATCGGATACTTCCCACGCGACCGTCGCGTCGGCCCCGGCATTTTGCGCGTTCAGCAGCCGGGTCTGAAGATGAAGCTCGGCGGGGCCGGCGGGGACATTGTTGGGAAACTGGCTGTACACGAACACGCCGTCGGGGGCGACGGCCAGCGGCGCCGTCTTCACCAGCCACACGTGCCGATAGATTCCGGCCCCCTCGTAGAACCAGCCTTCGGTCTGCGAGGCGTCCACCCGGACGGCCACGACGTTCTGGCCGCCGCAGTTGGCGACGTCGGTGATGTCGTAGCGGACGCCGCTGTAACCGCTCTCGTGGTGGCCGACGAACCACCCGTTGACGAACACCGTGCAATCGCGGAACACGCCGTCAAACTCCAGCCAGAGCCGCCGGCCGGCGTCGGTCGCGGGCAAGTCGAAGGTGCGCCGATACCAGCCGATGCTGTTTTCGGGAAAGCCGTCGCCCAGCGCCTTGAAGCCGTGCGAACCGTCGGCCTTGGGATCGAACGGCAGCTCGACGGCCCAGTCGTGCGGCAGGTTGACCTGCCGCCAGCTCGCGTCGCCGAAGGTCATGCTGGCCGGGCCGATGCCCGAGCCGGCTTTGGACAGGTTCTGGCCGGAGCCCCACTCGTTGCCGAGGTGAAACCTCCAGCCGAAATCCATCAGAAGCCGCTCCCGTGGGCCGGCGTCGGCCCCGGCTGCGGCCCGGGCGATTAGGGCCAGGGAGCACGTTAGGAAAACAACAGACAAGCGATGGAAGGTCGTTTTCATGATGAGGGAGGGAAAAGGCTCGGGATGATCTGTTTTTTAGGGAACGCGGGCGAAAAGGGCGCACCCTGCAGAAAACAGGTTTGCAGCCGACCATTTTGATATCACAACCGTTCGATTACGTCCATGGATCGCATCCCCAAAAACCTTCGCGAAATCCACTCCCTGGGTCCGGCGACCCGGGAATGGCTGGTCAGCCATCTGCAAGCGCCCGGCTTGAGGGCGACGCCGATCAGCTTCGCCGGATTCACCGAGGCGCGCAATGGCTATCAGTTCGTGCGTCACAATCCTCCCTTCAGCGTGATTCTGGTCTCCACCGCAGGCGAGGGAGAGGTTCTGATCGACGGGGCTTGGGCGCGATGCCCGGCTGGACAGGCCTACGTGATGGCTCCGCGGGCGTTGAATGCCTACCACATCCGGCCGGGGCGCCACTGGCGGCTTCACTGGGTGATCTATCCGGAGTCAGTCAGGCTACCGACGTTGGGTCCGGGGCAGCCGCCGCGCCTCGTGCCGGTCAGCACACCGGGTTTCCGTCTAGCGGTGGAAGGAACGTGTTATGAAAACGCCGGCAGGGCCGACCAGGCCGTCGTGGGATACTGGGCCACGATCGTCCATCGCATGGCCTTGCGGATACTGGAGTCAAACGTGGGTGAACCGCGGCTGGACCGACTCTGGCTCACGATCGGGAATGATATTGGTGGAGCATGGGACCTCCAGCGCATGGCCGGATGCGCCGGCATGAGCCAGGAATCGCTGCGCCGCCTGTGCCTGCGGCAGGTCGGCCGGCCGCCGCTCTCGCATCTCACCCGCCTGCGGATGAACACGGCCGTCGACATGCTGTGTCACACGCCGGAGAAGGTCGCTTCAGTGGCCGCGCGGATGGGCTATGGGGATGCCTTTGCCTTCAGCACCGCTTTCAAGCGAGTAATGGGCATGTCGCCGAAGCGGTTCCGCGCCGTCAACCAGCCGGGCTCGGCGGCGACCTGAAACGATTCCCGTCCGGTCATCCGCCGGTTCGGGCGGGAGGAACCGTCAGGGCTTCACAGCTTCGGCCGGTTTGGCGTCGGACATGGTCCCGGGCGGCGCGACTTCCGTCTTTTTTTCCACGGGCGGAGGCGCCGGCACGGGCTCGAACAGCTCGTCGGATTTCTGCGGCAGGCTGGTGAAGTTCCAGTCGTAAATCTGAAAGGCGCGCTTCTTCATCAGCGCGTTGACCGGCGCGGCGGTATCGGAGTGGGTGATGAAGGCATAGACCGGGCCGGGCGGCTGCGCTGCAGGCGCAGCCACGGGTTCAGGGTTCTGCGTTTCCACCTTCGCTGAAGCTACGGTGGACAGGTTGGGTTCTGGGCTTTGGGCCGAGTCCTGGTTTGCGGCCTCTGGTTTCTGGCTTCCGGCTTCTGGCTTCGGCTCGCCGACCTCCGACTTCTGACTTCTGGCTTCCGGTTTCTGGCCTCCGGTCTCGGTGGCGGATTCCTTCTTTCCGGTATCCGGTATCCGATTTCCGGTTTCCAGCTTCTCTTCCGGTTTGCGGCCAAGCTGGATGGTGATGGTCTTGTGGTCGAAAGTGGTGAGTTTGACGGTGCGGCTGTGCTGGCGGGCGGCCTCGACGTTTGCGTCGGTGAGGTCGGCGGTGTCCTGGAAGCGGAGGCTGCTGAACGAACTCAGCAGCGAAGTGATGCGATCGCCCTTGATGCGCTGTCCGGCGGGGGCGCTCACAGCGGTCCACGCGGCCTCCTTTTTGGCGCGGGTGGCGACCACGGGCCCGCCTTCCGCAAATTCCACCTCAATCGCTGCGATGTCATCGGGCTTCAGATCGACGAGGAGGGAGTCGGCCCAGTTTTTCGCGTCGGCATCGAGGTAGAGGCTGAGATTGGCGAGGTAACCCTTTTGCTCATCGTCGAACTTCACGAAGCGTCCGCCGCCCTCGGCGTTCTTGCCGAGGGTGATGGCCCACAATGCCTGGCCGGCGGAGTCGAGCAGGGCGATGGACGTGTCCTTGAAATCGAGGCGGCCGAGCCGCTCGGGGCTCCGGGTGACGAGGCGCTGAATCCTTGCGTTCGAGAGGTCATCCGTGAACCGGCTGAGCTTGGAAAAGTCGGCGGGCAGATCGAAATACGACGAGTCGATCCATTTGCCATCGGGCTGCTTCGCCAGCAGCACGGTCTTGCCCTGATCAGCGAGGCGGATCCGGGCCGTTTTCTCCAGGGCCTTGATGTCGAAGACCGGCTGGCCGAGGCGCGCATCCTGGTTGGCCGGTGCGGACGGCCGCTGGAGGAGAAAGGCGGCGACGGAAAGGACGGCGAGGACGGCGACGGAGAGGATCAGGGGTTTGAGTTTCATCGCGAAATCAGGCGATTCTTAAGGCTGGGTCATTTTATTGACTGGCAGGAAGCCCGCGAGCGGGCGAAGGGAATCGGTCGCAAGCGACCTTCCTACGGACAAACTGAAATCAGCGCTGGCGGCGGCGATAATAGAACCACAGGCCGAAGCCGCCGACGAGCATCGGCGTGGCGAGGAGGTTGAGCAGCAGCAGGCGGTTCTCCAATGCCTCGATGCCTTCGCGCAGCGATTTCCGGATCTCGCGGCGGTCGGCGCGAAGCTTCACCTGCTGCCGGCGGAAATCTTCGATGGCCTTGGTCACCTCGGGGGTGGCGACGAGCCGGCCGCCCTCGGTCTTCTTGCCCTCAAGCTCGGTCAGCTGGCTCTCCACCTTGTTGAGTTGCGCCTCCAGTGCGGTGAGCTGCTCCTGATACTTTTGCTGGGCCTTGACTTCCATGTCATGGACGACTTTGAACGGCCGGAGCGACGTGCCCTTGCCGCGGATGGAGATGAGGTCCCGCGAGCCGGAGAGAAACTCGAGGGCGTTGCTGGCAAAATCGAGGTTGTCGTTGAGGGGTTCGGCGGCGGCGACGCCGAGAAAATTGTATTTGCGCACGCTGTAGTCGTCGAACAGCCAGTCGGTGTCCGCGATCAGCAAAAGCGTGGACTGGGCGGACGATGCCTTGAGATTTTGAGTTCTGGGTTTTGAGTTTTGGGTTTCGCCTGACGCGGTGTCGGATTTCTTGTCCTTTGCCGCAGTGTCGGCGGGCTTTTCGTCTGCGGGTGGGCCGTCGGGGAACGCGCTCTTGAATTTGCCTTGGACGAGGGCGGCCAGGATTTTCCGGCCGGAGGGCGTGATCTGGCGGCCGAGTTCCTCCGGCTGGGCCATGCTGATCGCCATGCCCGGCAGGTCGCCACTGGTCGCGGAGGACTGGATCAGCGGCGTGAACGTGAGGCCGGTGCCCTCCTTCAGCGAAAAGCTGCCGGCTTCGACCAGCAGCATGGAGTCGAGCTGGCTCGTGGGCAGGGCGGTGCCGTTGAAGGAATCCCGGGCGAGGCTGAGCCAGATGGGATAGCGGACGACGTTGCCGGGGGCCACCTGCACGGGCGTGGCGTACTCTTCGTCGCCCACGACATTCTGCGGATCATAGACGATGCCCCAGCCCTTGAGCAGGTCGGGCAGGTCGCTGGAAACGTTGGGCGTCGGTCCGCCCATCATGGCCATCTGGTTGCCGCGCGACCGGAAGTAGCGGGACGACGGATCGAGCGCGAGGAAGACCGGCTTGCCTGAAAGGAGGAACTGGTCGATGGCGAACTCCAGCTTCCGCGTGAGATTCTGCGGATGGATGATGGCGAGCACGTCGAGGTTGTCGGGCAGGCGGTCGGCGGAGGCGTCGATGGTGACGATCTCGAAGGTTTTTGCCCACTCGCTGACCACCAGCTGGCTCTGCGGCATCTGGCCGCTTTGCATGGCCATGAAATCCATCTGGCCCTGCAGCGGCAGGCTGGTCAGGAGGCCGAGCTTGCGGCGGTCCAGCAGCTGCGCCTCGTAGAGGAGCTGCGAGAGATCGTACTCGAGGAACTGCTCGCGGTCGGCGGTGAGGGCGGGGATGACCTTCTGCTGCTCGGCCTGGATGGCAACGAGTCCGAAGTAGAACGGCTCGCCGGTGGCAGGCCACGTCTGCGGGGAGATGCCGGCGGCCGTGGCCTTCTCCTCCTCGGGCGTGTCGGGCTTCGGATCGATGAGATTCAGGGTGATCTTGCCGTGCGCGGCGCGCACATACTGGCGGAGCATCTCATGCACGCGCTCGGCGTAGTTCTTCAGGGCGATCGGCAGGGTGCGGGTGCTGCGCGAAAAGTAGTAGTCGAGTTGGACCGGCTCCTCGAGCTTGCCGAGGAGGGCCCGGGTGCCGGGCGAGAGCGTGTAGATTTTCTCCGCGGTGGCGTCGAGGCGCGCGGGAATCGATGACGCCAGGTAGTTGACGAGGATGAGGCCGGCGAACAGCAGCGCGACAGAGAGGAGTTTGATACCGGATTTCATCGGGCGATCGTTCAAAAAGTGGGCGGTGCGCAGGGAAAGAGGTGGCAGGTTGGTCCAGGTTCAGCGCTCCAGCACGAGCACGTTCAAGCAGAGACAGAAGCCGGCGAGCGAGAGGAAGAACATGACGTCCTTCGGATCGATAATGCCCTTGGCGAACGCCTCGAAGTGCGTCTTGAAGCTGAAGTTCGACACGACGTCCACCAGCCAGGCGGGGAGCGCCAGATAGCCGCCCAGAAAATCGGTGAAGACGCTCCAGCCAAGCAGCACCAGGACGAAACAGACAAACACGCTGATCACGAAGCTGATGACTTGGTTCTTCGTGAACGCCGACGTCAGCGAACAGATGCCCAGATACGCGCCGGCCATCAGCATGCCGCCGAGATAACCGGAGGCAATGACGCCCCAGTCGGGATCGCCGAGGTAGGCCACGGTCAACCCCATCGGGAAGCTCAGCAGAATGGCGAGACACAGAAACGCCCACGCGGCCAGGAACTTGCCGAGCACCGCCTCGAGGGTGGTGACGGGGAGCGTGAACAGCAGTTCGATCGTGCCCGAGCGTTTCTCCTCGGACCAGAGACGCATACCCGCGGCCGGGACGAAGGCGATGAAGAGCCATGGCAGGAACGTGAAATAGCTCTCCAAGCTGGCGACATTGGCGTTGAAGAAGCCGCCGAGGAAGAAAGCGCAGCCGACGGAGGCCATCAGAAACACAATCAGGAACACGTAGGCCACCGGGGAGCGGAAATAGCCGAGAAACTCGCGTTTGAAGATGGGCGGAATCTGGGACATGAGCACGAAGTGCGAAGGAAAATGAAAGATGGAAGGTTTAAGAAGAGAGGGAAATGGATGTCTTGAATTTTGAATCTTGCCTCTTGAATTGCCCGCCAGACAGCGGGCTATTGGTCAGTTTGGGTCAAGTGGCGAAAGATCTCATCGAGCCGGGCGCCGGCATGGCGGGAGCGCAGCCCCTCGGGCGTGTCATCGACGACCACCTTGCCGCGCGAGATGATGATCATCCGGGTGCAGATCGCCTCGACTTCCTCGAGAATGTGGGTGGAGAGGATGACGGTTTTCTCGGCGGCCATCTGCCTGATGATGTTGCGCACCTCGTGCTTCTGGTTGGGATCGAGGCCGTCCGTGGGCTCGTCGAGGACGAGCACGGGGGGATCGTGGAGGAGCGCCTGCGCAAAGCCGACGCGCTGCTTGTAGCCCTTCGAGAGGGTTTCGATGGACTGCCGGCGCACCGGACCGAGGTGGCAGAGGCCGACGACGCGCTCGATGTGCGGCTGCTTTTGCGCGGTGGCGCGGTAGCCCCGGGTTTCCGCGATGAAGCCGAGAAACTCCTCGACGGTCATCTCGGGGTAGGCCGGCGCGTTTTCCGGCAGGTAGCCGACCAGGCGCTTGACGACGACGGGTTCGGCCGCGACATCGTGGCCGGCCACCAGCGCGAGGCCGGCGGTCGGACGGAGAAAGCCGGCGATCATCTTCATCGTGGTCGATTTGCCGGCGCCGTTCGGCCCCAGAAATCCGAGGATGTCGCCGCGCCGGACCGTGAAGGAGACGCCATCCACCGCGCGGAGGGTCCCGTAGTCCTTAACCAGACCTTTGACTTCGATCATGGAAATGAAGGGAAGGAAAGTAACCCGAGCCGGTGGGAAAACAAGAGGAACCGGAAGTTCCCCGCCGGCGGAGGGGATGCTCCTAAAGAAAACACCGTCGGAAGGAACGGGAGAAAAATATCCGCCGCCGGCGCGGGCGAGATTGAACCATAGGAATGTAGGAAGCGCGCTTGCGCGCGATATTCAATCTATACGAGCCATCCAGGTGGCGGTAGATCGTTGTCGAGATAATCCTTGAACCATGCCCATTCATCGGGGCGGCAATAGAACCATGGCCAAGGCGCACTTCTCTCGATTAATTGAGCTCTATACGGATTCAGATAGATGTAGAGAAAGACGGGCAGAGACGGTTCATTGGTGTTAATACTGTGATCGAAATAGTTTTCCTGCCAGGCCACCCCAACAGCCCGAAGCGTATCTTTCGTTTTGGCCTTCAAACGACCCACGCACTGCGAGAGTGCGAGCTGGTCACCGAGTGTGACAAGCCAATGACTGTGGTCGGGCATCAATGTGCAGACGCGTAATTGCCAGACACCGTCGTGCGCCATGGTGTGAGACTCTCGCAACACCGCTTTACCAACGGTTGGCAAAGCCAGACCCGTTTGGTGCGAATTTAGACAAATCGTCAGGAAATACGTCGCTCCCGGAACCGAATAACGTCCCTTGCGCAGGGCAGAATAGCCGCGATTTCGTGATATGGGCACTGCGAGATCGCCCGCCAGCGGGCTTCCTACAAACAAGAAATCTCCATCAGTCTGGCAAGAAGTCATTCTCACCATTCTCAGAGTGTAGGAAGGGCGTTCGCGCGCGAGGACGCCGGCATGCGGTGCCGATCTAATCGCCCGCAAGCGGGCTTCCTACATGGAGGAAGTTACCTCCCGTGCCTTCTCGGTCTTCAAACGCAACTGGCCGCAGGCGGCGTCGATCTCGTGCCCCTTTTCGCGGCGGAGCGTCACGGAGACGCCACGTTCCTGCAGCAGGCGCACGAATTTCTGCTGGCGCGCGAGGCTGGGACGTTTCCACGGCAGGCCCTCGACGGCGTTGTAAGGGATGAGGTTGACGTGGGCATGGAGGTCACCCGCGATGTCGCGGAGTTTCGCGGCCTGGTCGAGGCTGTCGTTGACGCCCTCGATGAGGATGAACTCGAGCGTGACCATGCGGCCGCGTTGCTCGGCAAACGCCCGGACGGCCGGCAGGAGCTCCTCGAGCGGCCAGCGTTGGTTGATGGGCATGATCTGCTCGCGCACCTCGTTGGTGGCACCGTGCAGGCTGACGGCGAGGCGGAAGCCGACAGGCTCCCCGGCGAGCCGGCGGATTTTCGGCACGAGGCCGCTGGTGGAGATGGTGATGCGGCGAGCGCCGAAGCCGAGGCCCCATTCGGCGTTCACGATGGTCAGGGCGCGCAGCAGGTTGTCATAGTTGTGCAGCGGCTCGCCCATACCCATGACGACAATGTTGTCGAACGAGGCGAGCTCGGTGCGGGCGCGCGGCGTGCGGACATCCTCGCGGCGGCAGACCTGGATGAGCTGGTGGACGATCTCGCCGGCGGAGAGGTCGCGCTTGAGGCCGGCGAGGCCGGAGGCGCAGAACTGGCAGCCCATGGCACAGCCGACCTGCGTGGAGATGCAGATGGTTTTGCGCGAGTGATCGAGACCCACGCCTTCCTGCGGCGCGCGGATGATCACGGTTTCGATCAGCGAGCGATCGCGCAATTCGAGGAGCAGCTTGTCGGTGACATCCTCCGACTGGCGGTTGAGCACGAGCGTCGAGGGATCGAAGTCGAACGTGTCCGCCAGCCAGCCGCGCAGCGCCTTGGGCAGGTTGGTCATCTGGTCCCAGGAGGCCGCCCGTTTTTTGTAGAGCCAGTCGAGCACCTGCCGCGCCCGGTAGGCGGGTTCGCCGGCCGCCGCGAGGCGGGCGGCCAGCGAAGCGAGCGTCTCGCCGTGGATGGGTGGCTGGGCGGGCGTGAATTTCATCCCGCCACGAAGAACACCAAGGCCGCGCAGAAGTCAAAGGGGAGTCAGCGCCGGTAAAGCAGTCGTTCAGTCATCGCGAGTCGGGTTCTGCGGGCCAGCAGAACGGACGTGGCGATCCAGCCCCTCGACAGGCTCGGGGCCCTGAGCTTGTCGAAGGGCTGGATTGCGTCGTCGCTTCTACTCCTCGCAATGACAAACCATGTTATCACCCAAGTCGTCGGAGAATTTCCCTCGTGCGCTCCGCCGCCTTCATGTTAATCAGAGACCCGGGATGAACCTGCTGCAGCGACACATCTTCAAAAGCGTCCTCTTTTCCTGCGTGAGCGCCGTGGGGATGTTCGCGTTCGTGCTGATGGTGGGCAACGCGGTGCGGGATCTGCTGGGCTACGTGATCGCCGGGCAGCTGAAGCCGGAAATGTTTGTGGAGCTCATCCTGCTGCTCCTGCCGTTCGTCGTTTCGTACGCCCTGCCCATCGGCGTGCTGACGGGCGTGCTGCTGGTGCTCGGGCGCATGTCGGCGGAGCACGAGGTCACGGCCATGCGCGCGGCGGGCCTCAGCCTGCCGTGGCTGGCGCGCCCGATCCTTCTGCTGGCCGTCCTGGGTGTGCTCGCCGGCGTGGTGATCAACTTCCAGTTCATGCCGTGGGCGCGGGTGGTGTACCACGTCGAGCTGGGCGATGCGGTGCGCCGGAACCCGCTCAGCTTCATCGTGCCCCGCACCTTCATCCGGGACTTTCCCGGCAAGGTGCTTTATGTGGGGGAGAAGAACGGTCTGGGCGTGAAGGATTTCTGGCTGTGGGAGCTCGACCGCCAGGGACGGGTGAAGAATTTCATCCGCGCCGAGTCCGGCAGCTTCGATTTCGACGAGAAGACGGGTGAACTCATCCTCAACCTCAACCACCTCCAGGTGGAAGCCCGGGACCCAAAGAATCCCGAGGACTTCACGGAGCCGCGGCCGACCTTAAGCTCGGAGCGCACCAGTGTGCGCCTGCCGCTGGAGGGTCTGTTTGGCCGGAACACGATTCACCGCAAGCTCCAGTGGTACACCTATCCTGAGCTGATCGTGGAGTGGCGGCGGCTGGCGCAACCGGTGGCACCGCCGGACCAGCATCAGCGGGAGCTCGACCGCATGAAGCTCCAGATGGTCGTCCAGGACAAATTCACCACGGCGTTTGCCGTGTTTTCCTTTGCGCTCGTCGGCGTGCCGCTGGGCATCAAGGTTTCGCGCCGCGAGACCTCGGCCAACCTCGGCCTCGCGCTGGTTTTGGCGATGGGCTACTATTTTCTCACCGTCATGATCGGCTGGCTCGAAAACCACCCGGAGCTGCGTCCCGACCTGCTCCTGTGGCTGCCGAACCTGATCTTCCTGGGCGTGGGGCTGTGGCTGTTCTGGCGGGTCGATCGCCACTGACGTGGCGATCAGTTTCGGGTTCTACGCTCCGAGTTTTGAGTTCTGGGTTTTGAGTTTTGGGTTCTGGCGCACTGAGCCGAACTCAGAACCCAAAACTCCAAACTCAAAACCTGCGCGGCCGTCATGCGGCCGCCTGGGTGGCCACGGTGCCGGAGCGGCCGTCGATGGGCGCAAGGATCTGGTTGCGCACCGGGATGGCGGCGCGGTTGGCAAGCAGCTCGCGCGCGTAGTCGTCGAGGCGGATGAACTGCACGCCGTGTTCGGTGCAGATGCGCAGCAGGGCGCGGAAAAGAGCCCGTTTGCGCATGCCCTCGATCTCAGCGTGGATCGTCAACACGTTGGGCCGGTCGGCGCCCAGGAGTGACAGGTAGAGCGGCACGATGCGGTCGTCGGGATACCCGCGCCGGCCGAGCAGCTCGTCAAAGGCTGGCAGGGTGCTCGGAATTTCGAGCGTTTTGAACACGCGCCCGTCGAGGCGCGGGAAGAAGGGCGATCCGTTGCGCGTGTCGCTGGCGTAGAGGAGCCCGGCCTCATCGTAGACCTCGCGGCTGCGGGCGTTGCTCTGCCAGCCGGCCGCGCCGGCGGTGTGCGCCTCGCACCCGAAAATGCGCAGGAATTCAGCGCGGGCGGCGATGAATTCCGCACGCACCGCCTCGAGGCTCATCTTCTGAACGTAATCCTGCCAGCGGTAATGGTTGTAGCAATGGATGCCGGTCTCGAAGCCGGCGGCGCGCACGGCGCGCATGACGTCGACGTTGCGACGGCCGATGTGCGGCGCGGGCAGGAGCGTGCCGTTGAGCAGCGTGCGCAGGCCGTACATCGAGACGACGCCCGTGCGGCTGACCTTCTTGAAAAAGCCGGGCCGGAAAATGCGCGTGATTGCGCGACCGGTCTGGTCCGGCCCGAGCGAAAAGAGAAAGCAGGCCGGCACGCCGAACTCGCAGCAGTCGGCCACGAGGTTGGGCACGCCGAGCCGCGTGCCGCGGTCGGTGTCGACGTCAACTTTGAGCGCGAGGCGGACGGGCATGGGGCGCGGGGTTCATTCCAGCTGGTAATCCTTGTGCGCGAGGTGGTAGTCGAGCGTGCGCCGGATGGCCGTCTTGAGGTCGACCTTCGGCCGCCAGCCGAGGTATTTCCACGCGTTGGCGATGGACGGCACGCGCCGCTGGATGTCCTGATAATATTTGCCGAAGTACTTGCCCGACGGCACGACGACGACTTTCGCCTGCTCGGCGTGCTCGCGGTACTCGGGATACTGCTTGAACGCGGCGATGATGAGCTGGGCGAGCCGGGCGACGCTCACATTGTTCTTCGGATTGCCGAGGTTGAAGATGCGGCGCGAGGCGCAGCTGTTCTTGTTTTCGATGATCCGCAGGAGCGCGTCGACGCCGTCGTCGATGAAGGTGAACGAGCGGCCCTGTTTGCCGCCGTCGACGAGCTGGATCGGCTTCTTGAAGATGACGTTCGAGATGAACTGGGTGAAGAGCCGCGAGCTGCCCTCCTTGGGCTCGAAGACGTTGTCGAGCTTGGGGCCGATCCAGTTGAAGGGGCGGAAGAGCGTGTAGTCCACGCCGTCGCGCACGCCGTAGGCGTAGATGACGCGGTCGAGCAGCTGCTTCGAGCTGGCGTAGATCCAGCGCTGCTTGTCGATGGGGCCGTAGACCAGCGTGCTCGTCTCCTCGTTGAGCTCGGCGTCGGGGCACATGCCGTAGACCTCGGAGGTCGAGGGGAAGATGATGCGCTTCTTGTACTTCGCGCATTTGCGCACGGTTTCGAGGTTGGCTTCGAAATCGAGTTCGAACACCCGGAGCGGATCCTTGACGTACTGCGCGGGGTTAGCGATGGCGACGAGCGGCAGCACGGCATCGCACTTTTTCACGTGGTACTCGATCCACTCGCGCGAAATGGTGACGTCGCCCTCGACGAACTTGAAGCGGGGATGGCCGAGGCAGTGGCCGAGTTTGTGGTCGCCCACGTCCATGCCGTAGACCTCCCAGTCCTTCTGCTTGAGGATGGCATGAGTGAGCGAGCTGCCGATGAAACCGTTGGCACCAAGGATGAGAACTTTAAGAGGCATAAATCAGGGTTATTTTTAACCACCAAGGTCACAAAGAGCACGAAGAATAAGATGAACCACAGAGACACAGAGGACACGGAGGTTCAAGCAAAGGTCCTTTACTCTGTGCTCTCTGTGCCTCCGTGGTTCAAATTCATAATTGCTGTCCCACGTGCAGGGCCGGTGCCGGCCCGCCGCGCCACTCGGTGCGGGTGAGTTCGAGCAGGCCGCCGCCAGTGGCGACGACAAGCGGACTGATCGACACGATTTCTCCGGGCCGGCCGCGGAGGCCGTGGGTCGCGGGCGAATCGGGCTCGGCCCACCAGACCATGAGGCGGGCGGGCCCGACATCGGTGAACGCGCCGGGGTAGGGATCGGTGACGGCACGGATGAGGTTGAAGATCTCCCGGTTGGTCTGCGCCCAGGCGATGCGGCCGTCCTCGGGCCTGCGTCCGCCGAAATAGGTGGCCTGCGACTCGTCCTGCGGCGTCTCCCGGGCGGTGCCGGCCAGCAGGGCGTCGATCTGGCGCTCGAACACGCGACGGGCGCAGGGCAGGACCTTGCGGAAGGCCTGCTCGGCGGTGTCGCGCGGACCGATGTCCACGCCCTCCTGGTCGACAATGGGGCCGGCGTCGGCCTTTTTGACCATGCGGTGGAGCGTCATGCCGATGCGCGGTTCGCCGTGGAGCACGGCCCAGTTGATCGGCGCGCGGCCGCGGTACTTGGGCAGGAGCGAGCCGTGCATGTTGAACGCGCCGAGCCGGGGCAGCGCGAGGATCGGCGCACAGATCATGTTCCGGTAGTAGACGGACAGGATCAGGTCGGGCCGCAGGGCGGCGATGCGTTCGATCCATTCGGGCGTGTTGACCCCGGTGGGCGTGCGCACCGTCACGCCGTGCTCGCAGGCGGCGACGGCGGGCGTCTTGAACCAGATCTTCTCGTCGGGATTGTCCTCGTGCGTGATGAGCGCGACGACGTTGTCGCCGCGCGCCAGCAGCAGCTCGAGGCATTCATGGCCCACCTCGCTGTAGCCAAAGAAAAGGATGCGGGGCTTGGCGGTCACAAATCGCGTGTCTTCACCTCGAGCATCTCCCGCACGTGGTACTGCCGGCGGGTGCGGACGACCTGGTAGGTGCGGCCGACGTATTCGCCGATGAGGCCGATGCCGACCATGGCCACGCTGAGCAGGAAGAAGAGGATGCCGAAGAGGGTGAAGATGCCCTCGGCCTCCGCGCCGAGGAAGAGGCGGCGGTAGGCGAGGACGAGCACGAGCAGGAAGCTGCCCGCCGCGCACAGCAGCGCGAACAGCGTGAAAAGCTGCAGCGGCGCGAGCGAGAAGCCGGTGATGAGGTCGAAGTTGAGGCGGACGAGCTTGTAGAACGAGTAGTTCGAAACGCCGGCGTGGCGCTCCGCGTGCCGCACGCCGACCTCGGCGGGATGGCCGGCGAAACTGTAGGCCAGCGCCGGGATGAAGGTGTTGATGGCGCCGCTGCGCACGACGGCGTCGACCACGGCGCGGCGGTAGGCGCGCAGCATGCAGCCCTGGTCGGTCATCACGATGTTCGTCGTCCGCCGCCGCACGACGTTGATGAGCTTCGACGCCCACGTCCGGAAAACCGTGTCCTCCCGGTTCAGCCGGAAGCCGCCGACGTAGTCATGCCCCGCGTCGATTTTCTCGAGCAGCTTCGGGATCTCCTCGGGCGGATTCTGCAGGTCGGCGTCAAGCGTGACGATGACCTTGCCGCGCACCCGCTCGAACGCCGCCATGACCGCCATGTGCTGGCCGTAGTTGGCGTTGAAGTCGATGACGCGGGTGACGTCGGGCCGCGCGGCGTGCTGGGCGCGCAGGAGTTCGTACGACCGGTCGGCGCTGCCGTCGTTGGTGAAGATGACCTCGTAGGACTTGCCGAGCCCGTCGAGCACGGGGTAGAGGCGGGCGAAAAGCGGCGGCAGGTTCGGCTCCTCGTTGTAGACGGGTATGACGACGGAAAGATAGGGTGTGGCACTCATGGCTTCCGGTGGGCTTCAAGAATGGCAGTGAGGGTGGTGACGACCCGGGCGACGTCGACGCGGGTCATGGCCGGGAAGAGCGGCAGCGTCAGAATGTTGCGGCCGGCGTATTCGGCGCGCGGGAAATCGCCCTCCTTCCAGCCCAGCCGCCGGTAGACGGCGAACAGGTGCATGGCCGGATAATGCACGCCGGTGCCGATGCCGGCCGCGTGCATCCGGGCCATGACCTCGGCGCGCTTGACGGTCAGCCGCTCCTCCGGCAGCACGACCTGGAACATGTGCCAGTTGCTGTTCGCAAAGTCGGCGACCGGCAGATGCAGGCCGAGGGCGCGGACGGCGGGCGTATCAAACGCTTCCAGGTAGGCCTGCGCCAGCTCGCGGCGCCGGGCCGTGATGAGATCGAGGTGCGGCAGCTGCCCGAGGCCGATGCGCGCCGCGATGTCGGTCAGGTTGAATTTGCCGCCGACCCGCTCGACTTCCATGCCATCGTAGCCGGTCCGCACCACGCCCTGCAGACGGTATTGCTCGGCGAGTTTCGCCTCGCGCTCGTCGTTGAGCACCAGGCAGCCGCCCTCGGCGGTCGTGATGTTCTTGTTGGCGTGGAAGCTGAAGGAGACGAAATCGCCGAAGGCACCGATACGCCTGCCCTGCCAAGTGCTGCCGAAGGACTGGGCGGCATCCTCGATGACGCGCAGCTGGTGCTGCTTGGCGATGGCGTAGAGCCGGTCGCGATCCACCGGCAGGCCGGCGAGGTCGACCGGAATGATGGCGCGCGTCTTGGGTGTGATCACCGCCTCGATGCGGTCCAGGTCGAGGTTGCGGGTCGCCGGATCGATATCGACGAAGACCGGCCGGGCGCCGACCTCAAGCACGACGTTGGCGGTCGCGACCCAAGACAGCGGCGTCGTGATGACCTCATGACCGGGGCCGATGCCGGCGATCCGCAGCGCGATCTCCATCGTGCACGTGCCGGAATTGAAGGCGCGCACCGGGCGGCCGCCGACATACTCGGAGAGTTTGGCCTCGAAGACCTTGACCTGCGGCCCGGACGTGATCCAGCCGGAACGCAGCACCTCGGCCACGCCGGCGATGGTTTCCTCGTCGATGGTCGGGCGGGCAAAGGGAAGGAAGCTGGCCGCGGATGTGAGCGTGGGAGGGGTGGAGGCGGACATGTCAGGGCTGATTGCTGAAGAGATAATGATCCTCGGTCTGATCGAGCAAATGATAACTGAACGCCGGATCGGCGAACAGTTCCCTCACGTCCGGTTTGCGCGCGACGACGTAGAGGCGGCCCGGCTGCGTCCAGAGCCGGCGAAACGCCGCCTCATCGAGGAAGCGGCCGCTCGCTCGCGCTGCGGCGTCCTCCTCAAGTTCCAGTTCGCCTTTGAACGCGACGACGTCCACCACCCGCCCGGCGTAGAACGTGAAGTCGTGGAAAAACTCGTGGTAGTGCATCACGCGATCGCCGGGTTGCGCGTGGGCCTTCACGAACAACGCGAGTTCCTTCGTGCCGGGCCTTTGGATGTCCGGCGCGGCAAAGGTCAGCACGCCGCAGAAGAGCGCCATCGTCGCGGCCATGCCGAGCAGGGCCGCGCGCGGGCCGCGGAGGTGCGCGAGCCAGGGTGCCAGGACGCCGCCGAGCAACAGCACTGCCGTCATGCCGAACGCATAAGGCCGCAGCATCTCCGCCTGGCCCGGTTCGCGGATGATCGCGCCGACCCTCAGCACCGCCACCAGCAAGGCGACGGCCAGCAGTCCGCAGATGAAGGTAAACACCCGGAGCCCCGGGCGCAGCCGCGCCGCGCCCTCGTCCGGCGCCTGCGCCAGCCACTGCCCGATGAGCACGGCCAACGCGGGAAACACCGGCAGAACATAGGCGGGGAGTTTCGAGTGCGACGCGGAGAAGAACAGAAAAATGAATCCAGCCCAGGTGGCGAAGAACCACGCGTCGACGTTCTTCGCGCGCGCCGCCCAGCCGCCGCGGAGCGCCTCCCGCAGCCCCGCCCACAGAAACCCGGTCCACGGAAACAGTCCCAGCAGTACGATGGGGACAAAATACCACCACGCCCCGGGCCGGCCGGCCGCCGGCGACGTGAAGCGCTCGAAATGTTCGTAGACGAGATAGCGATGCACCCAGGTGGCGTTGCGCAGGGCCGCCAGGATGTGCCACGGCGCCGCGATCACCAGAAACAGCAGCGCGCCCGTCGGCAGGTAGAACGGCCGCAGCCGCTTCCACTGGTTAAAAACCAGCAGCCAGAGAAACATCACCGCGCCGGTGACCAGGAAGCCGATGAGGCCCTTGGTCAGCGTCGCCAGTGCGGCGCTCGCGTAGAGCCCGTAAAACAGCCATCGCCGGCGCGCCGCCCACTGCCCTGAGTTTGCCGAATCTTTCGCCGGGGGCGGCTCGCGCACGCCAAGGATGAAGCAGAACAGCGTCGCGCTCATCAGCACCGACACGGCCATGTCGAGGACGAGTAAGCGCCCAACCCCGAAGTAGAACAACGACGTACCCAGCACCAGCGCGGCAGACAGCCCGGCGCGGCGGCCGTAAATTCGCCGCGCGGCCGCATAGGTGATCAGCACGCCGCCGAGCGCGAAGAGCGCGGGCGCCGCCCGCACCGACCACTCGCTCGAACCCAAAACCGCGAGGCAGCCGGCCACCGCCCAATACATCAGCGGCGGCTTCTCGAAATAGTTCACGCCATTAAGCCGGGGCGTCACCCAGTCGCCGCTCGCGACCATCTCGCGGGGAATCTCCGCATTGCGTCCTTCATCCGGATTGGCCAGCGGGTAACTGCCGAGACGGAACCCGAAAAGCAAGCCCAGCACCAGCGTCAACAGGAGAAGATCGCGCGACCAGGAAGGAGAGGAGGCGGGCTCGGTCATTAATGGCTGGCCGATAGAAAAGTCCGCGCGGGCGGGCGAGTCACGCCGAAAGCTGGCCGTGGATCAGTTTAGGCAGGTTGGGCCTTATGGCCGACACCGAAACCATCCAGGTCCCTCGGTCGGGGATTCCGCCTTTGCACGAGGCTTCCGCCGTCGCTGAAGCCATGGCGGACAGGTCGGCGGACAGGAAACTCTGACCTACCGTTACCGCACAATTCAGGCAGACTGACCCATTACCCGAAAACCGGGGGAGGCTCGATCTCTCGGTTGACTCGATCCGCCGGGTTTGTTGTCGTGCGGCATGTTTACGATCATCGGCGCCGATGGCAGAGAATACGGCCCCGTTGCGGTCGAGCAGGTGAAAGCGTGGGTTGCGGCTGGACGGGCCGACAAGAAGACCAAGGCCAGGCGCGAGGGCTCCATCCAGTGGAAGCCGCTCGCTGAATATTCGGAGTTTTACGGCGATTCGACCAGCGGACAGCCACCCGCAATCGCGGGCATGGCTCCCGCCGGCCCGGTGGATGCCAAAATTTATGCCGCGGACCTGATCTCCCGCGCCCCGCAGCTCGGCATCGGCGATACCATCGGCCAGAGCTGGGAGCTGCTCAAGGGCAACCTCTGGCCGCTGGTCGGCGTAACGTTCGTCGTGCTGCTGGCGGCGGCGGTGTTAGATGCGATCCCCATCCTGCACATTTTTGCGTGCCTGCTGCTCACCGGCCCATTTCTCGGCGGCCTCTGCTTTTATTATCTCCGGCGTCTCCGCGGGGAGGCCGTGGAGTTTGGCGACGTGTTTGCGGGCTTCACGCTGGCCTTTGTCCCCTTGATGCTCGGCGGACTCGTCAGTTTGTTGCTGACGGCCTGCGGATTCGCGTTGCTGGTGCTTCCCGGCATCTATCTGGCGGTGGCATTGGCTTTCACCGCGCCGCTGATCATTGACAAGAAGCTCGGTTTTTGGACGGCCATGGAAGTGAGCCGGCGCGTGATCACCGCGCAGTGGTGGCGGATGTTCGGGTTGATAATCCTTGCCGCTATCATCGGCATGCTGGGCGTGCTGCTGCTCTTTGTCGGCATTTTCCTCACCCTGCCGATCACCATCGGCAGTCTGGTCGTCGCTTACGAGACGCTCTGCAATCCGCCGCCGGTGGCTGAATGATGCCGGCCGGGGAACCGGCGGCTGCTCACGGCCAGGGCAGGTTGCGCAGAATACCGAAGGCGAGCAGGCCGGCGGCGCCTAGCCAGACCACGGCCGGCCGCGGCGTCGAATTCGGAAGACCACGCCCCCGCACCAGCGTCAGGACGGCATCGACGCCGAACCACGCGAACAGCGGCGTGAGCAGGACCGCCAGCTGGTTCAGTGTCCAAGCCGCCGTCAGATGCCCGTGCAGCAACTGGTGGGTGGCGCGCAGGCCGCCGCACCCGGGGCAGCGCAAACCGGTGGTCGCATAGAACCAGCAGGCGGGATAAAGGGCGTGTTGCGCCGGATCGACCACGAAAAGCAAACCGCCGCCCGCGAGGGCGAGGCCCAAAATGACTGCGCTCCAGACGGTCCGTCGCGGACGCGGGCTCAGCTTCGGCGGCACGACCGCGGGGGCGTTCACGGGACGCGCGTCAGGCAAACTGTGATCTGACCTCCGGCTTGTTCAGCACCACCAGCGCCCAGATGCCGAAGGGCAGGCCGAGCAGGCAGCACGGAGAGAAGCAGGGGATCATGGCCACAATCGCCGTGGCCATGGCCAGGCCGTGATTGGAAAGCTTCTGCATCTTGAGCGCGCCGAAGAGAACGAAAAGGCCGATTGCGATGCTGATGACTCCGGCCACGACGCCCAACGTCCCGCCGAACTGGTGAAACAGGTGATACATCCGTTCCGCCTCGGGGGTCATCATGGGCGGCGGCTGCTCCCAACTCACGCCCAGCAGTTGGAAAACGACGACAAGTGCGTTCATCGCAATGCCCAGAACCATGGCGATGATCAGTCCGATGGCCGGGCCGTTGACCATCTGCACCGCCCGCGCCCGGGCCGCGGAATCCGCGCCACTCGCGACATCGGGCGGTGGCGCAATGTCGGCGGGCCCCGGGGTCACGATGGGCGGCTTCGCGCCCGGCAGGTCCGCAAATTCGGCATATTGGCCGAGTGGTTTCCAGCCCATGTCGCCCGCTTGTTGGGCCATCGTCCCATGATTCGCCCGGCCCGCCCTGATCCATTCCTTGACTTGGTCAACCGTGACGGGACCGTACTCCTTGCCGTCCGCTCCGATGATTTTGAACATGGCAGGCGTTTAGTCGGCGGCAGAGCCTTCGGCAAGGTGTAAACGGCCTAGCATTGTCGGATTCAAGGTCCGTGCGTGATGGTCGCTTCACTGTAGCCGGCCTCGGGCAGGCCGGCCCGGGGGCTATCGGTCCCGGCTACAACGGCTGACGGCGCGAAACACCGACCAAGTTCCGGCAAATTCCCACTGACCGCTCAGTTGAGCTGCGGCGGGTGGTAGGGCAGTCCGTGCGCGTCCGCCACGGCTTGGCAGGTGATGCGGTCGTTCTGGACGTTGATGCCGCCGGCGAGAGCGGGCTGGAGTCGGCAGGCTTCGGCCAGGCCATGGTCGGCCAGCAGCTCGACGTAGCGGTGGGTAACGTTGGTAAGCGCCTGCGTCGCGGTCCGGGCGTAAGCGCCGGGCATGTTGGCCACGCAGTAATGGAGGACACCTTCCTCGACGAAAACCGGGTTGCTGTGCGTCGTCGGGTGCGACGTCTCGGCGCAGCCGCCCTGGTCGATGGCGATGTCCACCAGCACGCTGCCAGGCCGCATGCGGCGCAGCATCTCGCGATTGATCAGTCGCGGGGCCTTCGCGCCCGGCACCAGGACGGCGCCGATCAGAAGATCGACCGTCGGAAGCAGCTCCAACAAATGCGCTTCGTTGGAATACAGGGTGTGGGAGGTGTGCAGGGTGATATCGAGGAAGCGCATCCGTTCGAGGTCGACCTCGAGGATGGTGACATCCGCGCCAAGGCCGATGGCCATGCGGGCGGCGTTGATGCCGGAGACGCCGCCACCGAGCACCACCACCTTGCCGGGCAGCACGCCCGGCACGCCCCCCAGCAACATGCCGCTGCCGCCATTGTGTTTGGCGAGGAAGTAACCGCCGACGAGGATGGACATGCGCCCGGCGATTTCGCTCATCGGTTCGAGCAGTGGCAGGCGGCGGTTCACCTCGATGGTTTCGTAGGCGATGCCCGTGATGCCGGATTTCATCAGTGCCTCCGTCAGCGCCTTGTCGGCGGCCAGATGCAGGTAGGTGAACAGGATCTGGCCCGGACGCAGCAGCGGGTATTCCTCCGGCAGCGGTTCCTTGACCTTCACGATGAGGTCGGCCCTGGCAAACACCGCGGCGTGCGCATCAACCAGGGTGGCGCCGGCCTGTTCGTAGTCGGCATTGGGGTAGCCCGCGCCGGTGCCGGCGTTCCTTTCCACGATGACCGTGTGGCCCCGTTTGATGAGCTGGTAGGCGGCGGAAGGAAGGAGGGCCACGCGATGCTCCTGTTGTTTAATTTCCTTGGGAACTCCGATAATCATGGGGTGGCAGTGTAGGCCGGAAGGGCGGGGAGGGAACCTTTATCGCTTCGCCAGCGAGCGGTTGAGGGCGCTGACCAGGGCCTTGATCGAGGCAAGTTCGATGTTGGTGTCGATGCCCGCACCGAAGTAGGCGAGCCCGCGCGGCGTCTTGACCTGGATGTAGGAAACCGCGCGCGCCTCCGCGCCCTTGCCCAGCGAGTGTTCGGCGTAGGAGAGCAGTTTGAACGGCGGCAGGCCCGCGGTGCCGAGCGCGTTGACAAAGGCGTCGATCGGGCCGTTGCCCGTGCCGGTGAGCTTGTGCGTCCGGCCTTCGAACTTGATGGTGGCCTCGCATTTCACCTGGCTGTCGCGCTCGGTGGTGCGGAAGTGCTCCAGCTTCACCGGATGTTCGCGGGCGATGTATTCCTTGAGGAAGGCCTCGTGGATCTCCTTGGGCGTGATCTCGGTCTTCCGCTCATCGGCGAGGTCGTTGATGACGCGGCCGAACTCCTTGTGCATGGCCTTGGGAAGGTCGAAGCCGAACTCCTTCTCCATGATGTAGGCCACGCCGCCCTTGCCCGACTGGCTGTTGATCCGGATGATGGCCTTGTAGGCGCGGCCGATGTCGGCGGGATCGATCGGGATGTAGAGCACGTCCCACGGCTGGCCCGGCTTCTGCGCGGCCCAGGACTTCTTGATGGCGTCCTGGTGCGAGCCGCTGAACGCGGTGAAAACGAGTTCGCCCGCGTAGGGCTGCCGCGCCGGCACCTCCATGCGCGTGCAGCGCTCGTAGACGTCGCGGATGGCGTTGATATCGGTGAAATCGAGGCCGGGGTGGACCCCGTGCGTGTACAGGTTCAGGGCGACGGTGACGATGTCGAGGTTGCCGGTGCGCTCGCCGTTGCCGAAGAGCGTGCCCTCGACCCGGTCGGCGCCGGCCAGCAGGCCGAGCTCGGTGGCGGCGACACCGGTGCCGCGGTCGTTGTGCGTATGCAGCGAGACGATGGTGAGGTCGCGCCGGCGGAGGTGGGTGCACATCCATTCGATCTGGTCGGCGTGGATGTTGGGGGTGGCATACTCGACGGTGGCCGGCAGGTTGAGAATGATCTTGTTGGCGGCGGTGGGCTGCCAGACATCGGTGACGGCCTCGCAGATCTCCAGGGCGAACTCAAGTTCGGTGCTGGTGAAGCTTTCGGGCGAATATTCCAGGCGCAGCGAGGCGCCGGCCGTGACGAGCGGGCGCGTGAGCCGCTTCATCAGGCCGACCGCGTCCGTGGCGATCTTCACGATCGCGGGCTTCTCGGCGCCGAAGACATACCGGCGCTGAGCGGGCGAGGTGGAGTTATAAAGGTGGAAGATGACGTTTTTGGCACCCGCGATCGACTCGACGGTGCGCGTGATGAGGTCCTCGCGGCACTGGCAGAGCACCTGGATGGCCACGTCGCCGGGAATATGGTTTTCCTCGATCAGACGGCGGACAAAATCGAATTCGATCTGCGACGCCGACGGGAAGCCGACTTCGATCTCTTTGAAGCCGACCCGCACCAGCAGATCGAAGAACTCGAGCTTTTCCTCGACATCCATGGGGATGGCGAGGGCTTGGTTGCCGTCGCGGAGGTCCACGCTGCACCAGATGGGGGGGCGGGTGATGGTGCGGCTGGGCCATTGGCGGTTGGGCAGGGAGACCGGCGGGAACAGCCGGTATTTCGTGATGGGGGCAGGTTGCATGGAGGAAAGAATCAGGAATTAGCGGGAAACCGGGCGGGAGGGAAGAAAGAGTACAGGCACCGAAACGCGGCTCGACCCACCAGGGGTCGGCGCGGATGAGGAGCAACAGGCGGACGCACGATCAACTGCTACGCAGTTCCCGGAGATCGTGCGTCTAGATAAGTCGAAGCGCCTGCAGGGGATAATTCATCCGCGGAGGCGGGAGTAAGGAGGCTGACGGCAGGCGTGTCAAGCGGGGGAAGGGACGGATGGTGAGAGATTTGCCTTGGGCGACGGCCCCGCCTGTGTAAAAAGAGGGTGTGTTCCAGCGGCGAGCAGTAACTAGGGGTCTTCTGGAAGCGTCTCCATCCCCGTGCATGACGCTGGCATACAACGCATATGGCTGATGAGACGTTCGACCTCGCCGCTTGTCTCGAACGGGTGCGCCAGCGCGACCAGATCGCGGCGCGGGAGCTCGTCGACCACCTCTATCCGCTCGTCATCCGTATTGTGCGCGCACACCTGCCGCGGCGCGTCGCCGAGGAGGATCTGGCCCAGGAGATCTTTTTGAAGATGTTCACCCGGCTTGACCAGTACAAGGGGGCGGTGGCCTTCACCCACTGGGTGTCGCGGATCGCGGTGACGACCTGCATCGACCAGCTCCGCGCACAAAAGCGCCGGCCGGAATTCCGCTGGGCCGATCTCTCGGAGAAGGAAGCCGAGGTGCTGGACTCGGTCCTGACCAGCGAGGGCGACGTGGCGGCCAATGACGCGCTCGCCGCGCGCGAACTGGTCTACAAGCTGCTCGGCCAGCTCAAACCCGAAGACCGGCTGGTCCTGCAGCTGCTGGATCTCGAGCAGCGCAGCGTGGCCGAGATCAGCGAGATCACGGGGTGGAACCAGTCGCTCGTCAAGGTGCGGGCCTTCCGGGCAAGAGGGAAATTGAAAAAACTATTTGAAGAGTTACAACGAAAGGAACGGACATGAAGGATTTCGAGTCCAGATGGCAGCAGTTGGTCACGGTGGCCCGGCGGGCACCGGTCGCGGACGACGCGGCGGCGCCGTATGGCTTTGCCACGCGCATCGCCGCGCGCGCCCTGAGCAAGCAGGAACAGCCGGCGCTGCTGGCGGTCTTCGGACGGTTCTCGGTCCGGGCGCTCTGGGTGGCGTGCCTGCTCATGCTGGCCAGCATGGCGGCCAATTACATTGCGTTTGCCAGCGACGAGGATGATGAACAGAGCTTGACGGACCCCGTTTCCGAGGTGCTCAGCGCCTCCTGATCACCATGAACAAATCCTGGCAAGTCTGCCTCGTGCTGATCGCAATTTTCGCGGTCGGTGGCATTAGCGGCGGGCTGGTGGCCTATCGCGTGGCGCGAAGGCATATGCCGCTTCCCCTGCCGCCCGAGGCATGGGGCGCCCGGCGGTTCGAACATGTCGCCCAGGAGCTGCAGCTCACGCCCGAGCAGAAGGCGCGCATCAAGCCCATCGTGAAGCGCAACATCGAGGAGATCGAAAAGCTGCACCGCCAGTCGATGCACGAGGTACGCGGAATTCTGGAGCGCATGGAGACGGACATCGCGGCGGAACTCACACCGGAGCAGCGGACCCAATACGAGCAATTCTTGAAGGAACGTCGCGAGGCGAGGAAACAAATGCAAGAGCCGCGAGGCATGCGCGGCGAGCGGGATAGGCCACCCGGCCGATCGCCTGGTGAAAAACCACCGCCGCCCGCGCCTGAGGCTGGCGGGCAGCCACCACCACCACCGCCCTCCAATCCGGGCGACAAACCCGTCGGGACGTAAGACGGCTCCGTCGCGGCCGGCGCATCGCACGCGGCAAGGCCCAAGGGTGGGAATTCCTTGAGCTGCCTCCGCCCGTCGGGGCGGATGGCTGGAAACACTGAGGGCTTGCCCGCGAGGAGATCCGATGGTTTTCTGCGCCGCATGGACCAACCGCTGGCGGGCAGAAAGATCGTTTTGGGGGTGACCGGCTCCATCGCGGCCTACAAGGCCGCCGATCTCACGAGCCGGCTGTGCAAACTCGGCGCGGAGGTGACGCCCGTGATGACGGCGGCGGCACAAAGGTTCATCACCCCGCTGACCTTGCAGACGCTGGCGCGGCAGCCCGTGGTGACCGACCTATGGGGAGAGGGGAGCGGCTGGCGGCCGGGGCACATTGAGCTGGCCGAGAAAGCCGACCTGCTGCTCGTGGCGCCGGCCACGGCGGACGTGATCGCGCAGTTCGCAGGCGGTCTCGCGCCGGATTTTCTGAGCTCGCTTTATCTCATGGCGCGCTGCCCGGTGCTGATGGCCCCGGCGATGAACGGGAAGATGTGGGCGCACCCCGCCACCGCGGCCAACGTTGCCACGCTCAAAGCGCGCGGCGTGGAGTTCATCGGCCCCGAGGAAGGCATGCTGGCCTGCGGCTACGAGGGCCTCGGCCGCCTTTGGGCGGTGGAGGGCATCGTCGAGCGGGTGCAGGCACTCCTGGCCCGCCGCTAGCGGGCGGCAAACCGGATTTCCGACCTGGAGGAACATCATCATGGCAACGCAGAACGAAAAGGCCGTGCGCTTCCGCGCCCTGCACGAAGGACCGGACGTTTTCGTGATTCCCAACCCGTGGGATGCCGGATCCGCGCGCGTCCTCGCCGGGCTCGGCTTCCAAGCGCTGGCGACATCGAGCTCCGCGTCCGCGAACACCCTCGGCCGGCGCGATGGGCACGTGACGCGCGAGGAAGCGCTGACCATGGCCCACGCCATTGTGATGGCGACCGATCTTCCCGTGGCGGCGGATTTGGAGAAAGGCTTCGGCGACAGTCCGGCGGTGGTGGCGGAGACCATCCGGCTGGCGGCCGACGCCGGACTGGTCGGTGGCTCGATCGAGGATGCGACAAGCGACGGACGCAAGCCGGTCTACGACCTCGACCAGGCGGCCGAACGGGTGGCCGCGGCCGCGGCGGCGGCGCGGGCGCTTCCGTTCCCATTCACGTTGACGGCAAGGGCGGAGAATTTCGTGCGCGACTGCCCGGACTTGGATGACACGATCAAGCGCCTGCAGGCCTTTGAGAAGGCCGGCGCCGATGTGCTGTTTGCACCCGGTCTGCCCGATCTGACGGCGGTGCGGGCGGTCTGCGCCGCAGTATCGAAGCCGGTCAATTTCATGGTCGGCATCAAAGGCGGATCGTTCTCGGTGGCCGAGCTCGCGGCAGCCGGCGTGCGACGAATCAGCCTCTCAACCTCGCTCTATCGCGCGGCGATGACCGGATTCCTTGCCGCCGTCCGCGAGGTGAAGGGGAAGGGCACCTTCGGCTACCTTGACCACACGCTGACCACGCCGGAGTTCATCAATTATATGCAGAGCTGACGGCGCCGGTCGCGATCGCGGCGAGCGCAGAGGCGCCGGCAGACCGCGCTGGCGCTGATGCGCTGGCGCCCTTGACCAGCTTTCCGTTCATCAGCCGCGAGGGTGGTGGCGGAAATCAATAACACGAACGGGCAGATGCGTTATTGACGGAGCCCGACGTCCGTCAGCAGACTCACCCGATGGCCAAGCCGGACGCAGTCTCCGCCACGCCCCGGGCGGCGGCATCCGTGCCGACACGCACCCGTTATTGGGTCGTCGTCTTCGCAGTGGCGCTGGCGATAATTCAATACATTGACCGCGTCTGCATCTCGCAGGCTGCTCCGTTTATTTCGGAGGACCTCAAGCTTTCCCCGCAGCAGATGGGGTATGTGTTTTCCGCGTTCGCACTGGCCTACGCCCTGTTTGAAATCCCGGGCGGGTATCTCGGAGACCGGATCGGCCCGCGCAAGGTGCTCCTGCGCATCGTCCTGTGGTGGTCGTTTTTCACGGCGGCGACAGGCTGGGCCTGGAGCTGGCTGACGCTCGTGATGACGCGGTTTCTTTTCGGGGCGGGAGAAGCGGGTTGCTTTCCCAATCTCACCAAGGCCTTCAACCGCTGGCTACCGTCGCTCGAGCGGACGCGCGCGCAGGGCATCATGTGGATGAGCGCGCGCTGGGGCGGCGCGTCCGCGCCGTTGCTGGTCTTCGTCTGTCTTCAGTACATGCACTGGCGCACGGCGTTCATGGTGTTCAGTCTGCTCGGCATCGTTTGGGCGGTTATCTTCTATGCGTGGTATCGCGACAATCCACGCGAGCACCCCGGCGTCAATGCCGCCGAAGCCGCCCTGCTGCCGGTTGAACCCGACCCTGCCTCCGTCCGCTTCCACGTTCCGTGGCGGAAGTTTTTGAAATCGAGGACGGTGTGGTGTCTGTGCGGGCAGTACGCCGCGTTAAGCTACGCATGGTATTTTTTCGTCACCTGGTTCCCGACGTATTTGCTCAAGGAACGCGGCTTGGACCTGAAGCAGAGCGCCTTGCTGGCCGGAACGCCGCTCCTGTTGGGCGGCTTCGGATCGTTGATTGCGGGCTGGGTTTCGCCGCACCTCACCCGGTGCTTGGGCGACGTGCGGCGGATGCGATGCGGGCTGGGGGCCGTTGGACTGATGGCGGCGGCGGCGCTGCTGGTCGCTTCCACGTTTTTCACAAACCCCTTCCTCGCGGTCACCGTGATTGCCCTCGTGAGCTTTTGCGGTGACCTCACCCTGCCGGGTGCCTGGACAGCATGCATGGATGTCGGCGGACGCTACGTCGGCACGCTCGGGGGCACGATGAACATGATGGGCAACCTCGGTGGCTTTCTGTCTCCCATCGTCATCGGTTACATCGTGGAACGTACGGGCAATTGGGCGCTGACCTTCTACGTGACGGCGGCGGTCTGTCTGGCCGGCGCGGTGTGCTGGCTTATTCTGGACCCGGTCACGCCGCTGGAGGAGCAGGTCAAGGATTGATGCCAGGGGAAGGCTCCTTAACCGCGGAGCCGTCTCATTCGAAACGCCAGCCGAATCGAAACGCATCAACCGCGGTTGAAAAGTATGACCGCCTTGACGCCCCTGCCATCATGAATCGCCTGGAAGGTTTCCAGCCACTGGTCGATGTCGATGCGATGGCTGATCATGGGATCCATCTTCAGCCCGCCGGTGGCAATCATTGAGATCACGGCCTCCCAAGTCGGCCAATTATGGCTGAACGAGCCTTGGATTCGGGCGGCCTTGCTGAGCAATGGATCGAGGCTGAAGTTGACCGGCCCCGGCCCCCAGCCAATCTTCGTGATCTGGCCTTCGCGGGCGACGACGTCCACGGCCAGGTGCAGCGAATGCTCATTGCCCGCGGCATCGACCACCAACGGGGCGCCCTGACCATGAGTGTGGTCCATGATGGCTTGCCTGGCATCCTCTTTCGAGATGTCGATCGTCACATTGGCACCCAGGCCTCTGGCAACCTGCAGGCGTGGCAGGTCCTTGCCGGTGCCGACGACGATGATCGGTCCGGCGCTGTTTGCCTTGATCATCTGGAGGGCGAAAAGGCCGATCGGACCCGGGCCGATGACCACGGCCGGTGTGCCGGGCATCACCGTGGATAAAACGTTTACGGCCTGGTAGGTCACGCAGGCCGGTTCGGTCAGGCAGGCTTGATCGAACGAGACGTTGTCCGGCATCCGGTGCAGGCAGCGCCGAGGGACCTTGACGAAGTCAGTAAATGCACCATCGACGCCGTAGCCAAAGCCCTTCCGTTTGGCGCAGAGATGATAGTGGCCCGTCAGGCACTGTGGGCACTTGCCGCAGATCACCGCGGCGGTTTCGCTGACGACCCGGTCACCCTCGGCGAAATCCCTGACATCGGCGCCCACTTTGCGGATGACGCCGCAGAATTCGTGGCCTTGGATGACCGGCACGGTGATGGGGAAGGGTATCTTCTGCTGCCAAATCTCGAGGTCGAAACCACAGACGCCGACCGCCTTGGTCTCCAGCAGGATGTCCTCCCGGCCGATTTCCGGGACGGGGACGTCGCGGATCTCAACCGCGCCCGGTGTATTGGCAAATTTGACCAATGCCTTCATTTTATTTTCTCCTCGTTAATCATCGAGATCAGCGGCGCACCTCCACCTTGGCCAGCTTTTCATAGAACTGCACGATGCTGCTGTGATCGTTCTTCGCCTTGCCGTCCACTTTCAGCGCTTGCATGATTTCCATGACCTGACCGGTTAAGGGGATCGGAACGCCAAGATTGTGAGCCGTGTCCAAGACGTTGCCCAGATCCTTGATGTGGAGTTCGATTCGGAAGCCCGGCTTGAAGTCGCCGGCCAGGATCTTGGGCATCTTGGCCTCCAGCACGGTGCTGCCGGCCAGGCCGGCGCGAATGGCCTGATAAACCTTCTCCGGGTCCACCCCGGCTTTTGTGGCCAGGACCATCGCTTCGGATACGGCAGCGATGTTGAGCGCTACGATCATCTGATTGGCCAGCTTGGTCACATTTCCGCTGCCGATTCCGCCCACCAAGGTGACCGATGCGCCCATTTTTTCCAGAATATCCCTGACTTCGTCAAACGCCGGCTCGGGTCCGCCAACCATGATGGCCAGGGTACCGTCAATGGCCTTGGGTTCCCCGCCGCTGACCGGCGCGTCGAGCATCAGCGCGCCCTTCTCCGCGAGCCGGGCCGAGATCTCCTGGCTGGCCAGGGGAGCGATGGAACTCATGTCCACCACAATGGCACCCGGCTTGACGCCCTCGATGACACCATTCTTTCCCAAAACGACTTCTCTTACTTCCGGGGAATTGGGCAGCATGGTGATGATCACTTCACTTCGAGCCGCCACATCTTTGGGTGATGATCCCGCCTTGGCCCCGGCGGCGGTCAGTTCCTGAACGGGCGCGGCCATGATGTCGTGGACCACCAGTTCATAGCCCGTTTTGAGCAGATTCTTCGCCATGGGTTTGCCCATGATCCCCAAACCGATGAAACCGATCTTCTTTTTCATGATATCTCTTCCTGACCAATGGTTGTGGTGACCTGTGTGCCGGGGGTAATTAACGCGCCAATTGGCGGACGGCTGCGGCGACATGGGCCGGCGTCAGGCCGTACGCCTCAAGCAGATCCTCATAATTGTGGGCGGACTGCCCGAATCGATCCGCGATCCCGATCGATTTCTGAGGCACGTTCCGCCCCCTCATGACCTCGGCGATCAGGCTGCCCAAGCCCCCGATCAGCGAATGCTCCTCGACGGTGACAATGCCTTTCATCCCTTCGGTCAGCGACACCAGGGCGGCCTCATCGACCGGCTTCATGGAACTTACGTTCACAACCCGAAGCGAGATTTCCTCCTCCGCCAGCGCCTCGGCCGCGGCCAGCGCTGCGCTGACCATCTGGCCATTTGCGAACGCCACCACGTCCTTGCCTTGGCGAATCAGATGGGGTTTGCCCGCCACAAAGGGTTCGTCTTCGGGCATCACGTCTGGCAGGTCGTTGCGGGTGATGCGCAGGTAGACCGGTCCTCGATAATCGGCCATCGCCCGGGTCATAGTCCGGGTCTCGTTGCCATCGGCCGGTACCAAAACCGTCATGTTGGGAATGGCCCGCATGATTGCCACGTCTTCGACGGATTGGTGGGTGGAGCCATCGCCGAAGTCGGAGAGTCCGGCGCTGGAGCCGACGATCCTGACGTTGAGCGCGGGGATGCAGACGCCTTGGCGGATCTGGTCATAGGCCCGCCCGGCGGCAAAAACCGCAAAGGAATTGGTGAATGGAATCTTGCCGGTCAGCGACAGTCCGGCGGCGAACGAAGTCATGTTGGCCTCGGCGATCCCCATCTCAAAAAACCGCTCGGGGAAGGCCTGTTCGAAATAACAGGTCATCGTCGACCTGCCCAGGTCGGCATCCAGGACCACGATCTTCGGATTCTCCCGGCCCATTTCCACCAGCGTCCGGCCGTATACTTCGCGCGGATTCTGGAATTTCATCAGTTGTTCGTCCTTTCCACCTGGGGCACAGGTCTCGCCCCGAGCTGAGCGCAGGCCGCTGCATACTGTGCGGCATCCAGGCTGCTGTTATGAAATTCGACCCGGTTTTCGGCGAAGGAGATTCCCGCCCCTTTGATCGTATGCGCTATGATCATCTTGGGCTTGCCCTTAACTTGGTCCACTTCATCCAGGGTCTCCAGAATGGCGGCCATGTCGTGCCCGTCGACTTCCACCACGTGCCATCCGAAAGCCCGCCATTTGTCGTGCAGGGGATTGGTGTCGAAGCGATCCACAATCCGCCCCGTCGCCTGGAGCTTGTTGCGGTCCAAAATGGCCACCAGATTATCCAGCTTGAAGGCCGCCGCCGCCATGGAGGCCTCCCAGATCTGGCCCTCGGCCAGTTCGCCGTCGCCAACCACACAATAAACCCGGCTCGTCAGCCCGTCGATTCTCAGGCCGGCGGCGATGCCGCAGGCAATGGAGAGGCCCTGACCCAGGGAGCCCGTGTTGGCCTCGACCCCGGGCGTGCTCGTCAGGTCGGGATGGCCCTGCAGCATGGATCCGCAGCGTTTGGCGTTTTTCAGTTCCTCCTTGGGGAAATAACCGCACTCGGCCAGGGCGGCGTACTGGACCAAGGCGGCATGGCCCTTGCTAAGCAGAAAACGGTCACGCTCCGGCCAGGCGGGATTGGCGGGATGATGGCGCATTTTGGAAAAATACAGGGCGGTCACGACGTCGGCGATCGAGCAGGAGCCACCCAGGTGCCCCTTTTGCCCCACGCCGATCATCTGCACGATGTCCGCGCGGATCGTGCGGGCAATGCGCTCAAGTTCCTTCACATCGCGTGTTACCATGGTTAGCTATCAATCCCTTCCATCCTGGATTGATCGGGCCACCTTATGGGGCAATGCGGTGGGACTGAAGCGCAAAAGGAAAATAGGTGTTGCAGTTGCTTGCTGGCGGCGCACCGTGCGCGTTGGCCAGGTCCCATGCATGGACAGGCGCGTGAACTCCGCCAGGACCGGAAGGTAGCAACGGTAGCGACGTTCTGCCAGTGCCGTGGGGTGCCTGGCCGCTTTGTTGAGTTTCGGGTTGGGGGTTGGAGTTTTTGGGTTGCACCGCGACCGTTCCGACTTGGACTAACGCTACGTGTCCACAAACTACCAAGTGCTTGCGCGCAGGTGGCGGCCGCAGACGTTCGATGAAATCGTCGGGCAGGAGCACGTGGTGCGGACGCTGAAGAACGCCATCACGCGCAACCGCATCGCCCACGCCTATCTGTTCGTGGGGCCGCGCGGCACGGGCAAGACGTCCACCGCCCGCATTTTCGCCAAGGCGCTCAACTGCACCGGCGGACCCAAGGCCGATTTCGATCCCGCCGACCCGATCTGTCTGGCCATCGCCGAGGGTTCGTGCCTGGACGTCATCGAGATCGACGGCGCCTCCAACAACGGCGTCGAGCAGGTGCGCGAGCTGCGGGAAACGGTGCGCTACGCGCCGGCGCAGGGCCGGTTCAAGGTCTACATCATCGACGAGGTGCACATGCTCTCGGCCGCGGCGTTCAACGCGCTGCTCAAGACGCTCGAGGAGCCGCCCGCGCACGTGAAGTTCGTCTTCGCCACGACCGACGTCCAGAAGGTGCTGCCGACGATCATCTCGCGCTGCCAGCGGTTCGACCTGAAGCCGCTTTCCGTCGAGCTCATGGTCGAGCGGCTCAGGCGGATCGCCGCGGCGGAGAAGATCAAGGTGAGCGACGCGGCGCTGACCAGCATCGCCCGCATGGCCGACGGTGGCATGCGCGACGCACAGTCGATCTTTGACCAGATGATTTCCTTCTGCGGCACGGAGATCAGCGAGGCCGATGTGCTCGACGTCTACGGACTCGTCGCGGCGGAGAAAATCGCCGAGCTGGCCGGGGCGCTCGCGGCGGGTGACCACAAGAAGATCGTCGCGCTGGTCGACGAATGCGACGGGAACGGCCGCGATCTGTTCCGGCTGCTGGTGGACCTGCAGGCGCAGGTGCGCACGGCGCTGCTCGATGCCATCGACAAAGGCGGGCAAAGCGATTCCCTCGGCGGCACGCCGATGACGACGGAGCAGCTCACCCGGTTGCTCGACGGATTGCGCGAGGGCGAGCTGGCCGTGAAGCACGGCCTGACCGAGAAGATCAATTTCGAAGTGACGCTGCTGAAGGCCGTGGAGGCCAGCCGCGCCCGGGCGCTCGACAGCCTCATCAAGGAACTCGCCGCGCTGGCCGGGCAGGCCGCTTCGGCCGGCTCACCGCAAGCGAGTTCAGGGCAGGCCCTCGAGGCCGGCGCCGGCAACAGCGAAAAAAAAAAGACCTGATCGGTGAACTCGACGCGCGACTCACCGGGAGAGTCGAAAGTCCAGGGGCCAAGGTCGAAGACGGAGGTGGCGGGGAGGAAGACGCGGAGACGGCTTTGCCGATCGAGCAACGCGCCAGCGAGGAGAATGAAGAGTCACTGCCGGCCGGGGGCCCGGCCTCCGCGGACGAAATAAAGGATGAACTGCCGCCGGTGGAGGAGTTGGTGAAGCGCCTCCGGCCGGAGGTGCTGGCGGCGCTGGACGAGCTCTTCCGGGCGAAGTGGACGGACGTGAAACGGGTTCAGCAGAGCAATTTGAAGGCTGACTAGAACTTCGGAGCAAGGCTGAGACTGCGACGAGCGCCGGGGGAAAACAAAACCGGCTGCCTGGTGGCAGCCGGTCGTGAACAGAGGGGCGACCCGGGCCCGCTCCCCGAAATCCCAAGCTTCGATCAGACGTCGAAGTAGAGGTAGAACTCGTACGGATGTGGACGCAGACGCACGGCGTCGTATTCGCCGCGCTTCATCTCGATATAATTGTCGAGGAAGTCCTTCGTAAAGACGTCGCCCTTGAGGAGGAAGGCGTGGTCGGCCTCAAGCGCATCGAGCGCGCCCTTCAGCGAGTCAGGCACCTGCGGCACCTTGGCGAGCTCCTCGGGCGCAAGATCGTAGAGGTTCTTGTCCAGCGGCTCGCCGGGCTTGATCTTCTTCTGGATCCCATCGAGGCCGGCCATCATCATCGCCGCGTTGGCGAGGTAGGGATTCGCCGCCGGGTCGGGCGGGCGATACTCGGCGCGCTTCGCCTTCGGACTCGGACTGTAGGTCGGGATGCGAACGGCCGCCGAGCGGTTCCGCGCGGAGTAGGCGAGGTTGACCGGGGCTTCGAAGCCGGGCACGAGGCGTTTGTAGGAGTTGTTCGTCGGGCTGCAGATGGCGCAAAGGGCGGGCGCATGCTTCAGGAGGCCTCCAATGTAGTAGAGCGCCAGATCGCTCAAGCCGGCGTAGCCGTTGCCGGCAAAGAGTGGCTTGCCGTCCTTCCACAACGATTGGTGGGTGTGCATGCCGGAACCGTTGTCGCCGAAGAGGGGCTTGGGCATGAACGTGACGACCTTGCCGTGTTTGTAGGCCACATTCTTGCACACGTACTTGTAAACACTCATCTTGTCCGACGTCCGGAGGAGCGTGTCGAATACGATGTCGATCTCGGCCTGGCCCGCGGTGGCGACCTCGTGGTGCTCTTTCTCGATCTGGATGCCGAGGTTGATCATCGTGAGGATCATCTCATTGCGGATATCGACAAGCTTGTCGGCAGGCGCGACAGGGAAATAGCCCTCCTTGTGGCGGATCTTGTAGCCGAGATTGGCGGAGCCGTCCGCTTCCTTCTCCTTGCCGCGATTCCAGATGCCTTCGATGGAGTCGACATAGTAGAAGGAGGTGTTGGGAGTTGTGTCATAACGGACGCTGTCGAAGATGAAGAATTCCGCCTCGGGCCCGAAGTAGGCCGTATCGGCGACGCCGGTGCTCTTCAGAAAAGTCTCGGCCTTCTTGGCGATGCCGCGCGGGTCGCGGTCGTAGACTTCGCGTGTGATCGGATCGATGACGTCGCACAAGAGGCTGAGCGTGGTGTTGGCCGCAAAGGGATCGATGAAGGCCGTCGTGGCGTCGGGGATGATGAGCATGTCCGACGCGTTGATGACCCTCCAGCCGCGGATCGAGGAGCCGTCGAAACCCAAGCCTTCCTCGAAGACCTTCTCGGTTAGCTCGTTCACGGGAATGGCGAAATGCTGCCATGTGCCGTGAATATCGCAGAGCTTGAGGTCGACGATTTTGACTGCTTTGTCCTTGGCGAGTTTGATTACTTCCTTCGGTGTCATGTCGGTATGTCCTTTTTCTGTTGGTGAGGAGAAACAGGGTTGAGATTTGTGTGAGTTCTGCTGTCCGGTCAAAAGCAAAGCTGAACGGCAGTTGGAGCGGAAGAAGCACGTAAAATGCCAAGCACCGATTCAGAATGAATTTTGTTCATTAATAGCCAGCGGACGGTGGCGGGGAAAGGGAGGGAGGCGGGAGAGGCCGCCATCGACCGGGTGGTGGACGGCGGGAAAAGAGGAGGCGGTAAGTGGCTGGCGGTGAGGCTGGTATTGCCAAGTTTCTGGTCGATCACGTCATGCCCGGGCGACGGCCGGTCGGAGACGGTGGCAGCCGGGAAAACCTGTCCGGTGAGGCAGATTCTCCCCAGCGCTTACTTGAGGATCATTTCCTTTACTGACCGGCCGGCCGGGATCATCGGCAGCACATGCTCGGTGTATGGCACGACGACGTCGAGCACGTAGGGACCGTCATGATCGAGCATCTCCTGGATCGCCTGGCGCAGCTGATTTTTCTTGATCACGCGGCGCCCTTTCACGCCGAAGCCTTCTGCAATCTTCACAAAGTCGGGATAAAGCGCGGCGGGATTGTCAGGACTGCCGATGTTGTTGACGTCGCCGAGGATGGTGTTGCCACGCACCGAGTCGTAGAAACGGTCCTCCCACTGCACGACCATGCCGAGATGCTGGTTGTTCAGGATCATCGCCTTGGCCGCGATCTTCTCGATCCTGGCGGTGGCGAGTTCCTGCACGTTCATGAGAAAGGAGCCGTCGCCGTCGATGTCGATCACCTGCCGGTCCGGGCAGGCTACCTTGGCGCCGACTGCAGCGGGATAGCCGAAACCCATCGCCCCGAGCCCGAGCGAACTGATGAAGCGGCGCGGCTCGGCGAAATTGTAGTGCTGCGCGGCCCACATCTGGTGCTGGCCCACGCCGGTGGTGATGATGGCTTCGCCCCGGGTGAGCTCGAAGAGCGTCCGCACGGCCTCCTGCGGCTGGATGTGCGGACTGGTTTCGTACCGGAAGGGATTGTCGCGTCTCCACTCGGAGATCTGGCCGTGCCAAACCTTGGTGTCGGGAGCGGCGAACTTCTGCGCGACCATCAACTCGTTCATGCGGCCGATCGCATGCTTGAGGTCGGAGCAGATCGTGTAATTGACGCGTTTGTTTTTGTTGTGCTCCGAGGCGTCGATGTCGATATGGACGATCTTCGCGTGCGCGGCGAACTTGTGGACGTCCCCCGTGATGCGGTCGTCGAAACGGGCACCGAGGACCAGCAGCAGGTCGCTCTGGTCCACGGCCCAGTTGCCATAGGCCGAGCCGTGCATGCCGAACCACTTCATCGACAGGCGGTGCGTCTCGGGGAAGGCGCCCACGCCCATGAGTGTGGTGGCGACGGGAATGTTGGTGCGTTCGGCAAACGAGAGCAGTTCCTGGTGCGCGCCCGCCGAGATGATGCCGCCGCCTACATAGAGCATGGGCCGTTTCGCCTCGCCAATCATCTGGATGATCTGCCTGAGCTGCTCGTCGTCGGCATGGGTGGTGGCGGTGGCATAGGTGCTCCGAAACTCGACCCCGGACGGATAGACCGGCGTGAACTTCGCCTGTTGCACGTCCTTGGGAATGTCGATCAGCACGGGGCCGGGCCGGCCGCTCTTTGCGAGGTGGAAGGCCTCCTTGAAGATGCGCGGCAGGTCGTGGACATCGAGGACGAGGTAGCTGTGTTTCACGATTGGCAGCGTCAGGCCGTAGATGTCGGTTTCCTGAAACGCCATCTTGCCGATGTACTTCGAATAAACTTGGCCGGTGATCGCCACCAGCGGGATCGAATCCATGTAGGCGTCGGCGATCGCCGAAACCAGGTTGGTGGCGCCGGGGCCGCTGGTGGCCATGCACACGCCGACCCTGCCGGTGGCGCGCGCGTAGCCCTCGGCCGCAAATCCGCCACCCTGCTCGTGACGCGGCAGGATCACGCGAAGCTTGCCGGAACGGGCGAGCGATTGATGCAATTCCAGCGAACTGCCGCCCGGATAGGCAAAGATCACCTCGACGCCCTCCCGGACGAGACACTCGACGACGGCATCGGCGCCCTTGATTTCCGGACCGATTGGCATCGGGGGCTTGGCGGCGGGCGGGGGGGATTTTTTCATGGTGCGCAGGATTGAAAAAGCCAGCCACTAAAGACGACCGTTTTCCAGAGTGGCAAGCATGGTTTTCCGAGGCGGACCTGGTGGCGCGAAGGATTTCAGGCCGATCCGCAGTCAGTCAGCCGGCAGGCGTGGGCGCTGAAACCGGCGCCAAAACTCGCGAGCCGCAGGTCGTTCGCCGGAGCCGGATGAGTCCGAAGATGCTCCTTGAGAACGAAAAGCACGGAGGGGCTGCTCATGTTGCCGTGGGCCTTGAGCACGGCCCGGCTGTCGGCCGGCAAATACTCCGGCAGGGTGGCGCCGGTGGCGTCGAGCACGTCGCCGGTGGCTGCACATCCGGCTCGTCTTGGCGCCCAACCGGCGCTTATCTCCCGGGCATGAGTTCCGCACCCGATCCCATCGACCTCGTGATGCAGGCTGCGCAGGCCTTTCCGCACCGTCCTTCTTGGGACGAGTATTTCATGGCCACGGCGGTGCTGATCGCCTCGCGTTCCAATTGCGAGCGGCTGCATGTCGGCTGCGTGGTGGTGACCGGCGGTGACCGCAAGAACCGCATTGTCGCCGCCGGTTACAACGGTTACCTGCCCGGCTCGCCGCACACCTCGCACGTGCGTGACGGCCACGAGCAGGCCACCGTCCACGCCGAGCAGAACGCCGTCTCCGACGCCGCCCGCCGCGGCAGCAGTGTCGAGGGTTGCGTGGCCTACGTGACGCACTATCCCTGCGTCAACTGCGCAAAGATTCTGGCCGCCGCCGGCATCGCGGAGATCAAATACCACGAGGATTACAGCAACGACCCGCTGGTGGCCCAGATTCTCGATGAAGCCGGGGTCAAGGTGATGAAGCTCTAGTCCCCCATGCTTGCGCCTGCCCAAACTTTTTTTGACGGGAGCATTGACGGCCGCGCCCTTCCAGCGACCTTCTGACCATGCGCGAACGCAAAAAGGCCACCCTCAATCTGGCCGGCTCGCTGCTGCTGGCTCATCCGGCCATGCACGATCCGAATTTTCGCCGCTCCGTCGTGCTGCTTTCGTCGCACGGTGACGACGGCGCGATGGGCATAGTGCTCAACCGGCCGCTCGGCAAGCAACTGGGCGACCTCAACGCGCAGTTTGCGGCGAGTCCGCTGGCGGGCGTGCCGGTTTACCAGGGCGGTCCGGTGCAGGCCGAGCAGCTCATTCTCGCCGCATGGCAGCCGGAACCCCTGGAGTCCAGTTTCCGGTTCTTCTTCGGCATCGACGTGGACAAAGCCGAGGCGCTGCAAGGGGAGGAGGGTGTACGCCTGCGGGCGTTTCTCGGTTATTCGGGCTGGTCAAAGGGGCAGCTCGAAAACGAGTTGCGCCACAACACGTGGGTGATCACGCCGGTGAGCACCGAGCTGCTGGAGCAGAACGAAGGGCAGGGTCTCTGGCGCGCGATCCTGAGTGGCTTGAGCCCCGAATGGAAACTACTGGCCGACGAGCCGGAGGATTTGAGCGGCAATTGACGCGCCGCCGGGCGCGGGTTGGCGCAGGGCGCGCCGGCGACACGCGCTACTTCGCGACCGAGAACTCACCGGTCAGATCGATCTCGGCCGAGGAGTGGCCCACCGCGACGGTGAACCTCCCCTCGGATTGCTTCCAAGCGTGCGTGATCTCATCGAAGAAGGACATCGCCCGCGGGTCGAGCGTGAGGGAAACCCGCGTTGACTGTCCCGGGGCCAGGACCAGGCGGGCCGAGCCTTTCAACTCCTTGAACGGACGCGGCACGGGTGCGGTGGGATTGCCGAGATAAACCTGCGCCACCGCGGCGCCGGGCCGCGCGCCAGTGTTGGTCACGTCGAAGGACACCGTCACGTTCCCGCCCGGTTTCGTCGCGGTCGGAGACAGCGACAGATTTGTGAAGGCGAAGGTCGTGTAGCTGAGGCCGTGACCGAAGGGGAAAAGCGGTTTCACCCCGTTGTGCTCGTAGCCGCGGTATCCGACAAAGATACCTTCGCGGTAGCGGACATTGGTCCCGCCGTCGTTGGGATAGTAGCTGTCGTGCACGGGATTGTCCTCCCACCGGCGTTCGAACGTGATCGGGAGGTGCCCCGAGGGGTTGACATCGCCGAACAGGATCCCCGCCAGCGCGCGGCCGCCCTCCTGTCCGGCATACCAGGCGTGGAGGAAGGCGGGCACGCGGTCGATCCACTTGGTCACGTCGGCCGAGCCGCCCGCCGTCAGCACCACGATCGTGCGCGGGTTGGCCGCGCGCACCGCCTGCACGAGTTCATCCTGCCCCGCCGGCAGCGCGAAGGTGCGGTCGGCGCCTTCGTGCTCGGTGCTCTGGTCAAATCCCACGCACACGACGGCGGCATCGGCCGCGGCCGCCAGACTCTTCGCCTCCGGCGTGACGAGGTCCTCCACGGCAATCGCGCCCAACCCGATCCGCTGCTCGTACCAGACCGGCCCGACCACGAACTCGAACTTCACCGCATAAGGTCGACCCGCCTGCAGCGGCAGCTCGACCGTTCCGGACACCTGGTCCTCGGCGGGATGGCGTTCATAGACGAGCCGCCCGTCGAGGAACAACCGGCAGGCGTCGCGGCCCGCGGCGTTGATGAACCAGCAATGAAGGCCGGATTGGGTCGGCGTGAAATATCCGGTCCAGCGGATCGAGAGCGCGTCGTCGGTTTTCAGCGCCAGGCTGCGGTGGCCCCAACCGGCCCACTGGAAGTTCACGCAGGGGTCCACGCGCACCTGAGGCGTACCGGCGAAGTTCGCGTTGTGGAAATACTCGCCGCGCAGGCCGGGCTGCATGCCCTTCTCGTCGACCGTGAAACGAGTTTGATCGAGGATGTCGTCGACGGCCCGCAGGCCGCCCGCGTAGAGCACCTTGACCCGCCCGGCCACGCGGGCGCCGATGCCCTCGAGGAAACTGATCGTGCGGAACGGTTCCACCGCGGCGCTGCCGCCACCGACTGGCACGCCGGGGTGCGCGTTGGGGCCGAGCACCGCGATCGTCTTGATCCCGGTCGGATCGAGGGGCAGCAACCCGCCTTCGTTCTTGAGCAGGACCATGGACTCCTCCGCGCCGCGGAGCGCGACCAGGCGGTTTTCCTCGCTGTAGCGCGGAAGGCTGAAATCGGTCTGTTCGCGATCGAGGAATCCGAACTCAACCGCGGTCCGCACGATGCGGCGCACCTTGTCGTCGATGGTCGCCACCGTCACCCGGCCCGAGGCAATGGCCGGCAGCAGCGTCGCGCGGTTCATAAACCGGCCGCTGGGCATCTCGAGATCAAGGCCCGCATTGGCCGCCGCCACGCCGTCGTGAGTCGCGCCCCAGTCCGACATGATGATGCCGCGGAATCCCCAGTCGGTCTTCGCGATGTCGGTGTTAAAAGTGTGGTTTTGCGTCAGGTGCTCGCCATTGACCAGATTGTACGAGTCCATGATCGCCCCAACTTTCGCTTCCTTCACGGCGGCCTCGAAGATGGGCAGGTAGATTTCGCGGGCCGTGCGCTCGTCGATTTTCGAATTCACGTTGTTGCGGTCGTACTCGGAGTTGTTGCCCAGGTAGTGTTTGATTGTGGCAGCGACGCCTTGGCTCTGGACCCCTTGGATGTACGCGACGGCGATGCGCGCGCCGAGCCAGGGATCCTCGCCGAAGTACTCGAAATTCCGGCCGTTGAGCGGAGCGCGGTAAAGATTGACGCCGGGTCCGAGCAGGAAATGCACGCCCTTCGCGCGGGCGTCGCGGCCGAGGCCGGCGCCGATCTGCCGGGCCATCTCGGAATCCCAGGTGGCCGCCAGCCCGATGCCCGCCGGGTAGGCGGTGGACGGCCCGAAATTGCGCACCCCCATCGGTCCATCGGCCATCTTCAGCCGCGGCCAGCCGATCGAGTCGTAGCCACGGACGAAGAAGTCGTCGACCCCGCCTATCAGGTCGATCTTCTGTTCGAGCGTCATCCGGCTGATGATCGCATCGACGCGCTGGTCAACCGCGCCGGATTCGACGGCGCTCACCGGAACGATCAAGGCGGCGATCAAGGTAAGGAGGGCGAGCAAGGGAGTTTTCATCGGGGTGGCTGGTGGAGGGCGCGCCGCAGGCGAAGATCGGCGGGATCGTGGTGGAGAATGGCACCGGGGATCGGGCAAGCCCGATGTTGCTGGCTCCGACGGCACCGGCAAGGGGATTCAAGGCAAAGGCCGGCGCGCAGCGGCGTGACTTCGATCGTATCAAGTCGTGGAGCCGCCGGTCCTTGCGGTGATAGAAACAGTCGGGAGTTCGCTCATGGGGGTGGGGTGGATGATTCGAGGAGGCAGACTCGAAGAACGAGGGGTTTCGTGGCCGAGTTCGCGGGGGTCCTTCCCCGTGTTAAGCGTTCAGCATCGGCGCGCAGCCTCCGGGACAATTGGTTTGACAGTGCCGGAAGCGGTCCATCACCTAATCGCCCTTTATGAAAGTCGTTTCGTCCCTCAAATCAGCCAAGAAGCGCCACCCGGACTGCCAGGTGGTCCGCCGCCATGGCAAGGTCTACGTGATCAACAAGACCGACCCTCGCTACAAGGCGCGCCAAGGTTGAGCAACCCCTTGACTTTTTCCACCGTGAAACCTGAAGGCCATCCTGCGCTCAACAATGTCTGCTTCCTCGACGTTGCGACCGGCAAGCGGTTCCTCACGAAATCGACGATCAAGTCGAGCCGCAAGGAGACCATCGACGGGGTCGAATACTACATCATCCTGCGCGACGTGACCATGGATTCGCATCCCGCCTACACCGGCGAGAAACGTCTGGTCGACACGGCCGGACGCGTCGAGAAGTTCACCACGAAGTTCAAGCGCGGCACGAAAACGGCCAAGAAGTAAGACTGCCCTCGCCCTTGCTGCAAAGCCCGCCGATCCCGGCGGGCTTTTGTGTTGGGGAACATAGGTCCTATTGGTCCTATAAGACTTATGCTCTGTCAGCCGGCTTGACGCTGATTGACAGCGCAGTCTGAGTGAGGCCCACCATGCGTATCCGCGCCTTTCAGGGACTGGTACCCGTCGCTCAACACGCCGCGGAAGTGGCCTGCGTACCCTATGACGTGGTCGACGCCACCGAGGCCGCCACGCTGGCTGCCGGCCGGCCGCGCAGCCTGCTGCACGTCGACCGCGCCGAGATCGACCTGCCGCCCGCCACCGATCCTTACAGCGACGCCGTCTACGCGAAGGCGCGCGAAAATTTCCTCCGCCTCCAGCGCGAGGGCGTGCTCGTGCGCGAAGCCGGGCCGTGTCTCTACGTCTACCAGCAGCAGATGGGCGCACACCGCCAGCGGGGACTCGTGGCCGTCTGCCATGTGGAGGATTACGACGCCGGGCTTATCAAGAAGCATGAGAAAACACGCCGGGACAAAGAGGACGACCGCACCCGGCTCATCGACGCGCTGGGCGCCAACACCGGCCCCATCTTTCTTACCTATCGCGACGAGCCGGTCGTGACAGCGCTCGTCGAGGCGAAGGTGAAAGAGCAGCCGCTGCATGATTTCACCGCGCCCGACGGCATCCGCCATACAGCGTGGCGCATCGCGGGTGGCGTGGAGTGGGTGCAGGCGTTCGGTCGCGTGCCGCAGCTCTACATTGCCGACGGCCACCACCGCGCCGCGAGCGCGACCCGCGTCGCCCGCCTGCGCCGCGCGCGCAACCCACAGCACACGGGCATCGAGGACTACAACTGGTTCCTCTGCGTCATCTTTCCGGCAGGCGAGCTGAAGATTCTGCCCTACAACCGCCTCGTCCCCGACCTCCATGGCCACGCGCCCGCGGCGTTTCTGGAAAAGGTGCGCACGGTGTTTGGCCTCGAGGAGAACACCCCGCCGGCGCCCGCCGGCACCGGCCGCGTCAGTATGTATCTCGGCGGCAGGTGGTATGGGCTGCGCTGTCCGGCCGATCCGCGGGCGGATCCGGTGGCGCGGCTCGACGTGAGCGTGCTGCAGAACAGGCTGCTCGCGCCCATCCTGGGCGTGGATGATCCCCGTACCAGCAAGCGCGTCGACTTCGTCGGCGGGATCCGCGGAACGGATGAACTGGTGAAACGTGTCAATGCCCGCGGCGGCGTGGCATTCTCCCTGTTTCCCGTGACGGTCGCGCAGCTCATGGACATCGCCGACGCCGGCCAGATCATGCCGCCCAAGAGCACCTGGTTTGAGCCCAAGCTGCGTTCGGGGTTGTTTATTCACACCTTCTGACTGCTGGCAGGTAACAGGATTCCCAAGACCGGGCTCTGCCATGGCGTGGATCGTCAAAAAGCTCTTCGTCAACCGGAACATCGCGCTCGTTTTCTGGGGCCAGGTCATCTCCCAGGCGGGGGACAGCATTTATCAAATCGGACTGCTCTGGCTCTGTCTCGACCTGACCGGATCCAAGTCCCTCACCGGCCTCATCGCGAGCGCAGCGTTTTTCCCCTATTTGTTGTTTGCCCTGCCCGGCGGGGCCATCTCGGACCGCTTTTCCAGGAAATCCATCATGATTTCCTCGGACGCCGTGCGGCTCCTGCTCGTGGCCTGCATCCCCGTGCTCTATGCGCTGGATGCCATCAGCATTCTGGTGCTGGCCCTGCTCACCTTTTTGATCGAATCGTTTTCTGCCGTCTTCTATCCCGCCCGGGATGCCCTCCTGCCGGATCTGGCGTCTTCTGAAGACCTGCCCCACGCCAACGCCCTGATTCAGACCTCCTGGCAGCTGGCCGTCCTGCTGGGACCGGCGCTGGCAGCCCTGCTCCTGCCCTGGGTCGGGTTGAGGCATCTCTTCACCTTCGATGCCTTCACATTTCTCATCTCGATGCTCGCCATCGCGGGGATCCACCTGGCCCGTCCGCCTCCGGGCAGACCGCCTCCGGCGAAGCCGTGGCGGGAGATGCTGGGCGGGGTGCGTTATGTCGCGACCGATCCGCTGATGCGAATCATCGTGATCGTCACCGCATTGGACAACCTGATCCTGATGGGCCCGGCCATCGTGGGCATCCCGATCTATGTGAAAGAGGTTCTCAAGCTTGACGCCGCGCACTACGCCTGGGTGCAGGCCGCCCTGGCCGGAGGGATTTTCATCGGCGCCCCGCTGATGGCGGTGTTCGGAAAGAAAGCTCCGCTCGGCAAGATTCTCCTGATCGGAGTCGTCCTCGATGGCTTGACCTATCTGCCCTTGTTTTTCGCGCGCACGTTCTGGGCGACCGTCCTCACGATTTTCATCCATTCCTTCTTCATCCCCATGATCACGGTTTCGAGAGCCACGCTGATCCAGCGCTGCGCACCACCGGAATTTCAAGGCCGCGTTTTCAGTATCGTCCAGATGTGCGTGGTGGGAGGGACGGCCCTCTCCTCCATCCTGACAGGCCTGATTGCGGAAAAAGTGTCGATGCCTTGGATCTATCTGGGTATGGCGCTGCTGGCCGCATCCACCGCACTGCCCGGCTTCCTTTCCAAGGCCATCCGCGGCGCGCGCTGATCTGCAAACGGGTTTTCAGGGACATTGACCTGAATTGGCATTCGGATTGCATCGGCGTCTGCATGGATGTGTTGCCACCGTTTGCCGCTGTCGCCGCGGCGATTTCGCCCGCCCTCATCGTGCCCTTCGGCCTGCTGCTGGCGCTGATCGCGGTCATGCCGCTCACGCCGCCGAAAGTGAAGCATCTGTGGGAGCATTGCTACCCGTACGCAGCCATCGGCCTCGGGCTGCTGGTCGTGGGATTCTATCTATGGAAATTGTCCGGCGGCGCGATCGTGGCGCGCATGCTGCACGAATATTTCTCGTTCATCTGTCTGATCGGCTCGCTGTTTGTCGTGGCCGGCGGCATCCACCTCAAGGTGAAGGGGGAGGCCACGCCGCGGGACAACGTGGTGTTTCTCGCCCTTGGCGCGGTCGCGGCCAACGTCATCGGCACCACCGGGGCCTCGATGGTGCTCATCCGGCCGTGGATCCGGATGAACAAAATCCGCATCAGCGCGTTTCACATCGTCTTCTTCATTTTCATCGTTTCCAACTGCGGCGGCGCGCTCACGCCCATCGGCGATCCGCCGCTGTTCCTGGGCTACCTGCGCGGCGTGCCGTTCTTCTGGCTGCTCGACCACGTCGTCATTGAGTGGTTGCTCACGATCGGGGCGATTCTCGCGGTGTTCTATGCGTTCGACCGTCGCAGTTTCCAGCATGCCCCGCGTGCCATCCAGGCGCAGATCAAGGAGCACGACACGTGGCGCTTGGAGGGTGGCGTCAACGTCCTGTTCCTGCTGGTGGTCATCGGCGCGGTGTTCCTGCCCGAGACCTTTTTTCTGCGCGAACTGGTCATGCTCGGCGCGGCGGCGGCCTCCTACCAACTGACCCCAAAGATCGTCCACGATGAGAATCATTTTACCTTCGGACCGATCAAGGAGGTGGCGCTCCTGTTCATCGGCATCTTCATGACCATGATGCCGGCGCTGGGCTACCTCGATCAGCACGGCCGGGAGTTCGGTTTCAACAGGCCCGCGCAATATTACTTTGCGTCCGGCAGCCTGTCGTCCGTGCTCGACAACGCGCCGACCTACCTGAACTTTCTGCAGCTCGCCGAGGCCACCTCGGTCGACAAGACGTCGCTGCCGGCAAACGAACGGGGGGAGGTCGCCGCCGACGCCGGTGTGAAGCAGATGATCGCCAGTGCCCACGCGCGGAGGTTCATCATCGCCATCAGCCTGGGCTCGGTGTTCTTCGGCGCGATGACCTATATCGGCAACGGGCCCAACTTCATGGTGAAGTCCATCGCCGAGCAGGCGGGGGTGAAGGTGCCGACATTTTTCGGCTATGTCTTCAAATACAGCCTGCCGTTCCTGCTGCCGATCCTCGTCGCCGGCGGCTGGCTGTTCCTGTAGCCGGACCGCCGCGATCGGTGGAGATCGGTCCACCCATCGCCTGCCTCACTGCTCCTTCGCAATCTCGACCGCGTAGACCTGCACCGCCCCGTGCATATTGGAGCGGAAGATGATCCATTTCATGTCGGGGGAGAAGGTCACGTTGGGTTCGAGCCGGTAGTCGTGCCGGGACATGTTCACCAGCCGTTCCGCCCTGAAAAACCCGGGATCGATCAGGTCGGCGGAACTTGGGTTCTTGATACCGGCGACGTCCGGAATCCGTTCCGGACGGAAGAGGTAAATCCATTTTCCATTCTCGGCGTGGGCCACCATTTCATGGTCTCCCCCGTCGCCGGCGAAAAGCTTGCCGTCGGGTGACACGTTGAAGTGCACCGACCACTCGTCGCGCTGCAGATGATACCAGGTCTGCCGGCCGGTCGCGATTTCGCAGCCGGCGACCCAGAAGTCCTCACCGCGCGGCGTCTGCAGATCGTACCAGATGGTATGGCCGTCGGCGCTGAAAAATTCATGCCCGGCGATCTCCATGTTCATGATGCGCGTGTGGATCTTCGTCAGACCGGTCCCGTCGGTACGGATCGTCCAGATGCGGTCCACCTCATGCCAGGGACCTTCGTGGCAAAACATGATGAGGTTGGGATCGGAGGGGGAAAACTGCAGGTGGTTGAGCCACTCGCGCTCCTGGTAGACATCCTTCAACTCGCCGGTCTGCGTGTTGAGGGTGAAGATCACATGCGGCGGCCCCGCGCGGATCCCCGCGAGTGCCTCGTGCAGCCGCACCTCCTTGGCCTCCGCGTAGACCAGCGGGTTTCCATCGGAACCCAGGGCTTCATAATTGGCCTGCTGGAAGCGGGGATCGACGTCCGACAGCCGGCCACCCGGACCGGAATTCCGGAAGCCGGTGACGACGAGCCGCGGATTGCCGCCCACGACGTACGAACCGAGCAGCAGCGTCTCATCCGCGTTGAGCGAAGCCACGAACCGGCCGGGCGGCAGCTTCGCGATCTCCCGCGTCTTCTTGGTGCTCGCATCGACCGCACAGACGACCGCCTCGTTCACGGTCTCCTTGGTGCCATCCGCCTTGGTGACCTCCCGCGAGATCCGCTTCGTGTAGTAGATGTCCCCAATTTTCCGCCCGGTGACGAGTACGTTCACCGGTCCTTCGACGACCCGTTCGATCTCGCGGGTCTCAAGGTTGATCGTGGAGATTCCCCGGTCCCGGGTCGTCACGACCAGCTTCTTGCCGTCGGCCGTATAGGCGTTCTGGTGAAAATAAAGACTGGCCGTGCCCTGCTCGCGCGAAAGCCGGATCACCCGGTGGCCGGTGTCGGGATCGATCCACTCCGTCGGCGGTTCGGTGGCGGCGGCGGCCGGTTGGTTCGGGTCCGCGGCGAGGACGTGCAGGCTCACCAGACCCGGCGTCAGGAACAGTCCGGCCACCGTGAGGAGACCTGGTAGGGGAAGGCGATGAAGGCGAAGGAGGGGCATGTTGGCGGTCATGATATTTGCGATCAGTGGGAGAGCGAATCCGAATCGATCTTTTGCAGTCGGACAGTTTGCCAGTCATCGCGAGGCGCGTTCTGTCGGCCGGCATTCTGCTGGACAGCAGAACGCCGTGGGGAACCGGTCCTGTAGGAGCCTGCTTGCAGGCGATTTTCCACTCTGCAATCGCGAGCAAGCTCGCTCCTACAACTGCATGATTCCAGCTGAGAGGAATGACGTCCAACGCCGGGCTTTACAGTCAACCCCAACTCATCTTTGACGATTGGCGGCGAGCCGGTATTTTGGTCGCCACTTCCCCGCCACTTATTGCCCTGATGAATCCGACTACCACAGCGTTCTCTTCTTCCTCCACGCGCGTCCCGGCATTGCGGGCCGGTCTTGCCACCATCGGCCTGTTGCTCGGCCCATCCGTCCGGGCCCAGGACGGTTCGGCCCGCCCGCCCCCGCCCGCCTCCGGGCCGGCCATTTTCAGCGGCAGCATGACGCCGCCCGATTATCCCATCCCATATCGCACGCCCACGGTCGAAGAGATCACCGCGGTGATGTCGCGGGTCCGCGCCTACCTCGAGGTTGCCAGTCCAGCACGTGTCATCAACCGCAAGACCCGGGAGGAAATCACCGATTTCAGCAAACCCGATCCCGATGCCGGACTCGATCGGGGCGAGAACAACGCCTTTCTGTTGATCAGCTATGAGAACGGCGTGACGTATGCCGGCATGTTGCTGGCCGGTGAGGTCACCGGCGACGCGCGCTTCACGGATTTCACGGCGCGGCGTTTCCAGTTCATCGCCGACCGGCTGCCTTACTTCCGGATGCAGTATAACGCCAATCCCAATCCGATGGAACGCTGGACGCTACGCTCGATGATCGCCCCGCACACGCTTGATGACGCCGGCGCCATGTGCGCGGCGATGATCAAGGCGCGCCGGGCCGGCGTCGGCCCCGACCTGCTGCCCGTGATCAACACCTACATCGAGCACATCAGCCACAAACAGTTCCGTCTGGCGGACGGCACGCTGGCCCGCACCAACCCGCAGCCGGAGACGCTGTGGCTGGACGACATGTACATGAGCATCCCCGCGCTGGCCCAGATGGGAAAGCTCACCGGCGAAGCCGCTTATTATGACGATGCCGTCCGGCAGGTGCTGCAATTCTCTGCCCGGATGTTCAACCGGCAAAAGGGACTCTATATGCACGGCTGGTCCTCCAACACGCCCGATCATCCGGAGTTTTACTGGGCTCGCGCCAACGGCTGGGCCGCCATGGCCATGGTTGAACTGCTGGAGGTGCTGCCGGAGGATCATCCGCACCGCACGGAGGTGATCGATCTTCTCCGGGCCCATCTCAAGGGCCTGGCTGCCTGCCAGGCGGACATCGGACTCTGGCATCAATTGCTCGACCGCCCGGATTCGTATCTCGAGACCTCCGCCTCGGCGATGTATGTCTTCAGCATGGCCCGCGCGATCAATCGCGGCTGGATCAGCCCCGTGGCCTTCGGTCCGGCGGCGCAACTCGGCTGGAACGCCGTTGCCACCAAGGTCAACGCCAGGGGGCAGGTCGAGGACACCTGTGTCGGCACGGGCATGGCGTTCGACCCCACGTATTATTATCACCGGCCGCGGAGCGCCTATGCGCAGCACGGCTACGGGCCGGTGCTGATGGCGGGGGCGGAGATGATCCGGCTGCTGAAGAACGACAACTTCACCATCGCACCGGGCATCATTCAGTACATTCCCAAGAACCCGAAGCCGTAGGTCGGTTTTCGCCACAGAGGGCACAGAGCCAAGCCGGGTGAGGCACGGAGTCCTGATGCTAAGATTCGGAGGTATCTTTCCTCACGCAAAGTTCGCAAAGGACGCGAGGAAGCAATCAATCCTTCGAATCCTTCGTGGCCTTTGCGTGAGGCCGTGGATGAATCTTCACCACGAAGAACACGAAGGGCGGTTGCTCATTTTTGAGCCGCCAAGCCCCAAGGCGGCTCAAACACAGGGGCAGAGGCCATCCCCCGCGGAGAGAAAACCCGCAGGAAGCTCACTTCCCCGACCGCCCGTTCACCTCAGATATCTGGTTCGGCACTTTCTTCGAGATCATACGAACATTCTTATCACATGGTAGACACCCTGGCCGAGAAGCAAGAGGCTAAGAAAGGCCATGAAGCCACCATACTTCTTTAGCCACTTCTCTTTTTCCTCGGGATCCTTATGCACCCCTATCTTACCGCAAGCCATGAGGGCGCAGCTTACGCCTCCCCCAAGGAAGAAAATCGCGTCTATAATGTGCCCGAGAAGCATCGCGTCTGATTTGCCGAACAGTGTTTATGCCACGGATTGTTCGCATATCATTTTAGAAACCCTGTTGGAAGTTGGGAATATTCGTGACCATCAGTGTCCATTCGTGGTTCACAAACTTCACCCCCTTGCGGCCTACGCGCCTTCGCGTTAAGACAGCTGGGTCTCTGCGCCTTTGCCTTAGGTTCGCCAAACAAAAAACCCGCAGCGGATGGCTGCGGGTTGGGAAAGGAGACAGGGGGTGATCCTCAGGCCTTCTGGACGAGGCCGGCCTTGATGGCCTTGACCGAAACCCACACGCGCTTGGTGCCGCCGTTGGGCAGCTTGATCCGGATGCGCTGGAGATTGGGCCGGAACTGGCGGCGCGTGATGCTCGTCACGTGCGTGCCGATGCCGCCGCTCTTTTTGCTCTGGCCCCTGCGGTTGACGATGTTGCCTTTGACGGGCTTCCTGCCGGTGACATAACAAATTCGTGCCATGGGATTTTGCGGTGAAGGGGTCGGAGTAAAGACCCGCTCCCCCGCGAAGCAAGGGAAAACTGGGTTTCCGGCTTGAGCTGGAGATCCAAGGCGTGTCTTCAAACCGCAAACAATCTCCTAAATGAACCACTAGCTGCAGCGGCACGTAGCGCGGTGTTTTAACCCGCGCTCATCCGCTCAGCGCAGGCCGAAGCCCTGCGCTACGCCTGCCAGCCTCCTAGCTTCGCAGTACAGGATAGTTTGAAGACACGACCTAATCATCCGTGTCTATTCGTGTTCATTCGTGGTTTTCGGCCTGGCCGATCTGCTCCCGCCGCGCCCAGAGCACCTGGAATTTCTGGCCCATGTTGCCGGGATGAAGCAGCTGCATCACGCCGAGCTTGCGCCCGCTGAAGCGGCCCGCTTCGGCGGCGGTCAGCCGGCTGAGCGCCGTCGAGGAGTGGTGGACGAAAAACGCCTCCTGGGATTCGAGCACCGGCGCGGCGAATCCATGGGCGGTCAATGCCTCGCTGAGCCAGTCCCAGCAGACATGGCAGGTGAGGTCCTGTTCGCCGGGGCGTGCGAGCAGATCGTTGCCCTGTCGGTGCCGGAAATAGGCGCGGACGGTGCCGGCCGGGGTGTCCTCGGCCAGCTCGCGCCACGATTTTCCGTAATCGAAGGCGACAAACAGGCCCGCCCATGGCTGCGCGGCGATCCGGGCGGCGAGTTGCGCCGCGGCGAGCGGCAGGTCGATCCGGTAACCTTCCGGTGCCGCGGCCGGCAGGCGGTCAAGCACCGCCTGCACCTCGGGCGTGAACTCCGGCAGCAGAACTTCCTCCAGCGATTCGTCGCGCAGCCCGACGCCGCTTTCCCGCCAGCGGTCGGACTCGCGGACAAGCCGGTGGCACGGCTGCGCGTCGAACAGCTCGTTCGAAAAAACGATGGCCCGCGCGGGGAACCGCAGCGGCTGCCCGAGCGAAATCGTCACCGCCGCGGCGAAGGGATGCGCCACGCCGGTGAGCACTGACCCCGTCGGGGAGGACACGCCGCCAAGCCTGTCCTGCATGTCCGCCAAAGCCTTGGCGCCAGCGGACGCTGACGTTGAGTCGGGACCATGCAATTGTAGGAGCGAGCTTGCTCGCGATTGCACAGGAGGAATCGCCTGCAAGCAGGCTCCTACACCGCCCACCAAATGGTTTTTGAGGGGTGGAGTGGGATCAGAGTTCGATTGCATGATCCCGGCAGAGATCTCGGCGCCGACCTCGACAAAGGTGTGCTCGTGCGGCGGATGCCGGCCAAGGAGGTCGAGGCACGCCGCCACTACGAGTTCACCGAACACCGGTCCCAGCGAGGTGGCGGTGAAGAAATCCGTATCCGGCTCGCGCCCGATCCGCCGCCGCCGTTGCGCATAGTAGCCGGCGTCCGGGTGGTACAGGGCCAGCTCCATGAAGTGCGCAAAAGAAATCGCGCCTTCTGGACCGGCGTGCTGCCGGAAGACTTCGAGAAACTCCGGGGAAGGTGTATTGACTGCCATTGCTGTCATGCTGAGCGCAGCGAAGCATCCAGAACGACCCGGTTGCCATGTCCAAGTGGATTCTTCGCTTCGCTCAGAATGACAAAACAGGCTGCCTGCGGAAGCCATTTACAAGAACGACCAGATGCACACAGTAGGGGGCATGCTCAAACGCATTCTCATCATCGTCGGTGGCGCGGCCTGCGGCCTCCTCCTGGCCACGGCGGTGACGCGCGTCCGCCCGGCGTGGAGCTTGTGGCCCAACCGCGACCTCAACCGCAACACGGCGTACTTCCGCAGCGTGCTCGACCTCGTCGGGAAAAATTATATGGAGGAGAAGGACGCCGGTTACGACCGGCTCACCCGGGCGGCGCTGGAGGGCATGCTCCACTCGCTCGATCCGCACTCGGAGTTTTTAAAGGCGGACGCCTATCGCGAACTCAATGAGGAGATAAACGGCAAGTTCGGCGGCATTGGCATCCAGGTGGAGCGGCGCAACGGGAAGGTGCTCGTGATCGCCCCCATCGCCGACTCGCCCGCCGAGCGCGCCGGCGTCCAGCGCGGCGACGAGATCGTCAAGGTCGACGAGCAGTCCCTCGAGAAGCTTGGCATGGACAAGATCATCGAACGGCTGCACGGCAAGCCGGGGACCAAGGTGGAGGTGATGTTCTTCCGGCCGTCGAAACTGCAAACCCTCGTGCTCACCCTGACGCGCGAGGCCATCAAGGCGGAGAGCGTGCGCGATGCGCACGTGCTGGCGGACGGCATTGGCTACATCCAGCTCACGCAGTTCACCGAGGGGACGGGCGCCGAGTTCAAGGCGGCGTTGAAACGCCTGCAAGCCGCGGGCATCAAGGCGCTGATCCTCGACCTGCGCAACAATCCGGGCGGGCTGTTCGATGCCGCGGTCGAGGTGGCGGAACCGTTTTTCAAACCGGGCGAACTCATCGTTTACACGCAGGGGCGCACGGCGGACAGCCGGGAGGAACTGCGCGCCGGATCCTCGGCCGGCGGCCTGAACCTGCCGGTCGCCGTGCTGGTGAACGCCGGCACGGCGAGCGCGGCCGAAGTGGTGGCGGGCGCGCTCAAGGATACTTCCCGGGCGGTGGTGGTGGGGGAAACCACCTTCGGCAAGGGCTCCGTGCAGACGATCTTTCGACTCAAGAATGGCGAGGCGCTGCGTCTCACGACCGCCCGTTACTATACGCCGGGCGGCGTGAGCATCCACGAAAAGGGCATCGAGCCCCAGGTGCCCGTGGTGGTTTCGCTGGAGGACGAGGCCAAGCTACGGCTGCAGCGCCTCCGGACCGACCTCACCAACCCGAAGGAATTTGCGGCGCGCTTCGGCTTCGAGCCTGTGGAGGACCGCCCGCTGCAGACGGCCTGCGACCTGCTGAAAGGGGTGGATCTCCTTGCGGCCCGCAGCCGCCCGTCAATGGAGAAGGCGGCGGGACCGTGAGGAGTTTCCTCTGTGATTGTCATTGCGAGAAGCGCAGCGACGAAGCAATCCAGCTGGATGGATCGCCATCATCCTTCGCCAAGGCTACGGACGACAGGCGCGGGTTCTGCTGGTCAGCAGAACCGGACTCGCGATGACATGCTTGGCTCATGATCCTTGCCCTCGAAAGCTCGTGCGACGAGACCGCGCTGGCGGTGTTTGACCCGGCGCGTGGCCTCACTCTGGAGCTGGTGCACAGTCAGATTGCCCTGCACGAGCGCTACGGCGGCGTGGTCCCCGACCTCGCGACACGCGAACATCTGCGCAACCTCCCGCCGCTGCTCCGGCGGCTGCGGGAGAGCGCCGAGTGGAGCGGCCTCACCATCGTGGCCGTCACGCATGGGCCGGGGCTGGCCGGCTGCCTCGCCATCGGGCTGGCGGCGGCGAAGGCGCTGGCCCTCGAACGGTGCGTGCCGCTGCTCGGAGTCAACCATCTGCGCGGTCATGCGTGGTCGCCTTTCATTGCCGTGCACGAGGCGGAGCCGGCGGCGTTTGCCAGCCGGCTGGACGCCCTGCTGCCGCATCTCGGATTGATCGTGTCGGGTGGCAACACCCTGCTGTTCGAGATCGACCGCGCGCGGCGCCTCTCCGTGCTTTCCTCCACGCGCGATGACGCCGCGGGCGAGGCGCTCGACAAGGGCGCGAAACTGCTCGGGCTCGGCTATCCGGGCGGTCCGCTCATCGAGCAGCGCGCCGCGGCCGGGCGCCCCGACGCCTACCGTTTTCCGCGCGGCATCCAGCCGAACGACGACCTGTCCTTCAGTTTCTCCGGTCTGAAGACGAGCCTGCGTTATCTTGTGGAGAAACTGAGCACCGACGAGGTGACGGCGCGGAGGGACGACCTGTGCGCGAGCTACCAGCAGGCGGTGATTGACGCCCTGGTGAAAAAAACCGCGGCCGCGCTCGACCGCGGCCCTTATGCGAGCGTGGGCGTGTCGGGCGGCGTGGCCAACAACGTGGCGCTGCGGACCGCGCTGGCCGCCATGGCCCGGGAGAAGGGCATTCCGTTTCATGCCGCCCAACCGCGGCACACCGGCGACAACGCGGGCATGATCGCCTTCGCGGCGTGGTGCGACCCGGCGGGCTGCGCCCGCGACGACCGCTTCGCTTTGACCATCCAGCCCAGCCTCGCGTTGAGCTGAGTTCCGCGGCGCCGGCACGACGGTGGAGCCCGCACTCCGTGCGGGCTGAGATTCGGATGTCCTCATCAACCTGCACGGAGTGCAGGTTCCACCACGGCCCACCGAATCGCCTTCAGACTCACGTGTATTCCCGGCGGAGGTTGCTGGGCAGGAGGCCGAGCTCCTCGCGGTACTTGGCCACGGTGCGGCGGGCGATGTTGATGCCCTTTGCCTGCAGCTTGGCTACGATCTCCTGGTCGCTCAGCGGATGGGCCCGGTCCTCCCCGGCGATGAGGTCGCCGATCATCTCCTTGACGCTGGTGTTGGAGACGGCATCGCCGCTCTGCGCCTGGTAGCCGGGCCTGAAGAAGTATTTGAATTCGAAGACCCCGTGCGGGGTCTTGATGTATTTGTTGGCGATGGCCCGGCTGACCGTGGTCTCGTGCACGCCGACGGCGTCGGCGATCTGCGTCATCGTGAGCGGCTTCAATTTGGAGACGCCGTGCTCGAAGAACTCCTCCTGCACCTTGAGAATCTCCCGGGTGATGCGCTCGATCGTCTGCTGGCGCTGCTCGATGGAATTGATCAGGAAGCGTCCGGAGCGCATGCGCTCGCGCAGGTAGTCGCGCTCCTCCTTGGAGAGCTGGCCCTTGGCGATGAGTTCCCGGTAGGTCTGGCTGATCCGGAGGCGCGGGATGTAATCGCTGTTGAGATCGATCCGCCATTTGTCGCCGTCTTTTTCCACGGTGACATCGGGCACGACCACGCGGTTGCTGTCGTCGGCAAAGCGGCGTCCGGGCGAAGGATCGAGGGTGCTGATCTCCTCGATGGCCGCCTGGATTTCATCGACCGACGCGTCAAGCCGGTGGGCGAGATCGGGAATACGGCGGCGGGTGAGCAGTTCGAAATGCTCACGGATGACCCGGGCGGCGAGCGAAGTGCCCCGGCCCTTGGTCTCGAGCTGAAAGAGGAGACATTCCGCCAGATTTTGAGCGCCGATGCCGGGCGGATCGAAGGTCTTGAGCAGCTGCTGCGCGGCCTGCACGTCCTCCAGGGCGAGGCCTGACATCAGGGCGATGTCAGCCGGCGTGGCGGTGAGAAAACCGCGGTCGTCGAGGCTGCCGACAAGGTAACGGATCGCCGCCAGCACCTTGGGCGGGCAGTCCGAGAGTTCGGCCTGCCGCATGAGGTGTTCCTGCAGCGAGGTCTCGCTGACGAGCGAATCGAAAAAATGCTGGCGCCTTTCCGCCGCCTCGGAGGTGTAGGGCTGCCCGCCGCCCGCCTGCGCCAGGTAGTCGCGCCAGTCGTCGTCAAGCTTGCTGAGCACCTCGAAGTCCTTCGAGAAATCAAGCTCCTCGCGCCGCTCCGCGTCGTCCTTGGGCTCCGCGTCGTCCTTGGGCTCCGCGTCGTTCTTGAGTTCCGCGTCCGGCGGCTCGTCGGTGCCGCTCTGTTCGAGGCTGACGCCCTCCATCGGCAGCTCCTCCAGGGTGGGATTGTTCTGCAGCTCCTCCTGGATGACGGAACGCAGGTCCAGGGCAGCGACCTGGAGGATTTTCAACGACTGGCGCAACTGCGGCGCCAGCACCATCTGCTGGGTCTGGCGCTGACTGAGGTGCTGATGGAAGCCTGGCCCGCTCATGAGTCAGGGGGTGCGCATGACGGGGTCGCCGTCAAACCGCCGGTGGGGACTCGGTCGTGAGCAGCGCGCCGGTAGGCTCAGGCTGGCCGAACAGCTCGCGCAGGTAGACGCCGAGCTTTTCGTTGGTGGGACCGTAGCGGTCGCTGTACAGGTAAACCTCGAGGTCGGTCAGCAAATCAGACGCGGCCTGATAACGCTTGTTGCGATCGCGCTCCAGGATTTTGTGGAGGATGACTTCGAGTTTTTCGTCGATGTCCGGACGAAGATCGGGGAAGCGCGGAATGGGCATGGTGAGCACGTTTTTCCGCGATTGCAGCCGGTCATCGGCCCGAAAGATGTTCCGGCAGAGCAGCAGCTCGGACAGCACGATGCCGAGCGAGAAGAGGTCGGCCCGTGCGTCGGTGATGGCGTAGCTGGCCTGCTCGGGTGAGCAATACTCGTCCTTGCCTGGGACGACCTTGCCCTCCTCGTTGTACATGAGGTTGAAAGCCTTCGCGATGCCGAAGTCCGTCAGTTTCACATCGCCCTCATAGCCCAGCATGACGTTCTTCGGATTAACGTCCCGGTGCACGATGTTGAGGTGGTGGCCGTCGCGGTCGGTTTTCTGGTGGGCGTAGGTCAGGCCCCGGGCGATGCGCGAGGCGATGAAGACCGCGAAGTCGATGGGCACAGGACGGTTCAGCGCGCGATGCCGCTCGATGAACTGTTCAAGGTTCACGCCATTCACGAACTCCATCACCATGAAATGCTGCCCGCCGATCAGACCAAGATGGTAGGTCTGGACAATGTTGGTGTGAATCAGGTCGGCGACGAGGCGCGCTTCGCCGATGAAGTTCTTCTGGAACTCCGGGATGCTGGAATATTCCTCGCGAATCAGCTTGATGGCTACGACCTTGGCAAAGTTGCCGGTGCCATGCTGAAGCGCCTCATAGACCAGGCCCATGCCGCCTTCAGAGATTTTGCGGACCAGTTCGTAATGGAGCTCGTTGAGGATGAATTTGAGGGCTGCCACGCCAGCAGGGAAGCGAAGTCGCGGGCGGCTGGCAAGTTCACAGATAGCAGGCCTAGCATGGAAATTGCTTCACCGGATCATTCGCGCCGGCCCTGGTCGGGTCGGGCAGCTCAAACCGCGGCCTCGTGCAGGGCGACAATACCCAAGGTCAGGGCGGTCGCGGTGACGGTGGGGAATCCCACCGCGCGCAGCTCGTCGGTGAGGCGCGCGCGGTCGGGGAATTGGTCGATGGAGTCGCCCAGGTATTCGTAGGCGGCGCGGTCGCCGGTGATGAGGCCGGCGAAGCGCGGCAACACGCGCTTCAGGTAAAAGTAATAGAACGGGCGGAACCAGGGATGGGGCTGGGAGAATTCCAGTACGAACAGCCGGCCATGCGAGGCGTGGAGCACGCGGCGCATCTCGCGTAAGGCGCCCGTGCGGTCGGCCATGTTGCGCAGACCAAAGGCAATCGTGACCACATCGACGGAGGCATCGGCCAGCGGCAGCGCCATGCCGTCGCCCTGGAGAAACCAGAGGTTGGCGCTCCCGCCGGCCTTGCGTTTCTTGGCCTCCGCCTTGTCGAGCATCGGCTGGCAGAAATCCATGCCGATGATCTGCACGTTGGCGGGGAGACCGCGGTCCAGCGCGAAGGCCACATCGCCGCTGCCGGTGGCCAGATCGAGCACCACCCGCGGCCGCGCGCGCCGCACGGCCGTGACGAGCCGGCGCCGCCACCGCACGTCGGCGCCGCCACTGAGCAGCCGGTTGGCGAGATCGTAGCGGTGCGCAATGCGCGCAAACATCGTATTGACCTCGGTGGGATCAGGCATGGCTGGTTCAGAAGCAAGGTTTAAGGTGCAAGAGGTAAGCTGGTCCTGCCTGTGCCGTTTGAAGCTTGAGCCTTTCCTTGCTTGAAACTTTCCACCACCCAGCGCGACAGCACCTTGTCCGGGGCGTCGATGACCTCGCGCGTGATGGCAAAGCGGCGCGGATCGCCGTCGCGGGCGATGAGCTTGAGCCCGTGGTGGAAGTCGCGGAACTTTTCCTCGCACAGCGCGCGGATGGTCTTGTCAGCCGTGAGGCTCAGCTCGATGAGTCGCTCGATCGCGGAATCGTCGAAGGCGAGTTCAAAGCCGTAATCCTTTTGAAAGCGCGCGGCAAAGGCGGCGACGTCGGCCTTGAGGACGTCGCGCTGCTGCGCCGCGTTCTGCTTGAGCAGGGTCTGGAGCGTCTCCAGCGGCTGAACGACCGTGGCCCGATCGATCTTGAATGACTTGATCGCCGTCGAGGGCAGTTCGAACTTGAAGTTGCGCAGCACGCGTTCGAGCACGGTCATGAGGCCGCGGGCCCCGGTGTTTTCCGCGTGGGCCTGGCCGGCGATCTCCCGCACGGCTTCGGTGGTGATCTCAAAATCAATGCCATACCCTGAAAAATCAGCGCGATATTGCTGCAGGATGCTGCCCTCGGAGGTCAGGAGGATTTTTTCGAGGTCCCCGGCCGTGAGCGTCTGGCAGGCTACCCGCACGGGGAGGCGGCCGACAAACTCAGGCTCCATCCCGTAATCGATGAAGTCGCGGCTTTGCGCGAGCTGCAGAAGGTCGGTGTCGTCCGCCGGCCGGTCCCGCCCCGTGGAGGCGAAGCCGATCTGACCGCTTTGCACACGGCGCTTGATCTGCTCGGTGAGCTTGTCGAAGGCGCCGCTGACAATGAAGAGAATGTGCCGCGTGTTGATCGTGCGTTTGCGCGGGCGCGACTGGCGCTGGAAATCCATGAGGGCTTGGATCTGGCCGGCGATGTCGGTCTGGCTGTGCAGATTGACATCGGTCTCCTCCATGAGCTTGAGCAGATTGATCTGCACGCCGCGGCCGGAGACGTCACGGCCGACGACGTTGCCGGCGGCGGAGGCGATTTTGTCGATCTCGTCGATGTAAATGATGCCGTACTGGGCGAGTTCGACGTCGCTGTCGGCCGCCTTCACGAGATCACGCACGAGATCCTCCACGTCCCCGCCCACGTAACCGGTCTCGGAAAACTTGGTGGCATCGGCCTTCACGAAGGGCACGCCGATAAGTTTTGCGATGCATCGCATTAGATAAGTCTTGCCGACACCGGTCGGGCCGAGCAGCAGGATGTTCTGCTTGGCGTAATCGCGTTCGCGCAGCGCTTGATTCTCCAGGCACTGGCGAACGTGATTGTAATGATCGCAGATGGCGACCGAGAGCACCTTCTTCGCCTCGGCCTGCTGGATGACAAAACGGTCGAGGTAGTCGCGAATCTCGCGCGGCTTGAGGTTGAACTCACGGATGCGTCGAAGCGTGGTTTGATGTGCTTCGTCGGTTTCGTCGGCCCCATCCTCACTCGCCGTGCCGGCTCCCGGAATTGGCGGGGGGAAGAATGATTTAACGTTCGAACCTTTAAGGAGTTCCTGAATTTTCTCCGGAAGTTGCTCGAAGGAATCGGATGGCGGTTTATCACTCATTTTGAGAGAATTGTAAGCCTTTGATGTTGACGGGGTTCACTCTTCGAATACCTTAAGGCGTTTTCACTTTGGATCTTCGAGAAAGGAAATACCATGTCGACCAACCTAACAAAACGCGAGATCGTGCTGCAAATCTACGAGAAAACCGGATTTCCGCAAAAAGAGGTGCAGACCACGGTGCAGATGACGCTGGATATTATCATGAATGCACTGGCGGCGGGCCGGAACGTGGAACTGCGCAACTTCGGCGTTCTGGAGGTGCAGGTGCGCAAGGCACGCGTGGGCCGCAACCCCAACAAACCGGAAACAGAGGTCATCATTCCTGAACGCGCGGTGGTCAAATTCAAATCCGGCAAGATCCTCAAGGCAAAGCTCAAGAAGCTGGATCTGGTTGCGCTGCAAAATAAGGGTGGCGAAGTGCCGCCTCCACCGGCAACCTGAGTGGTTGCATGCCTTTGTTTCAGTCCCTGCCCGGATTCCGGGAGTTCTATCCTGAGGCGCTGGCGCGCCGGAACCATCTTTTCCGTCTCTGGCGCCAGACCGCGCTGACGTTTGGCTTCGTCGAGTACGATGCCCCGGTGCTGGAGCCGCTCGAGCTCTACAAGGCCAAGTCGGGCGAGGAAATTGAGCAGCAACTGTTCAGCTTCACCGACAAGGGCGGCCGCGAGGTGGCGCTGCGTCCGGAGCTGACGCCCACGGTGTGTCGCATGATCGGCGCGAAAGCGAACGCGCTCAAACGTCCGATCAAATGGTTCAACATCGGCGAGTTTTACCGCTACGAACGCGCCCAGAAGGGACGGGAGCGGGCGTTTTCCCAGCTCAATGCCGACATCTTCGGCGAGGCGGGCGTCGAGGCCGACATCGAACTCATCGCGCTGCTCGTGCAGTGCCTCACGGCCTTCGGACTGACCGAACAGGATTTCCAGGTGCGGCTCAGCGACCGCGACCTGTGGTGCTACTACCTGGAGGCGCTCGGGCTTGATGAACCGCGCGTGCGCGCGCTGCTCGTCGCCGTCGACAAGTATGAACGGCTTGGCGACGGAGCGTTCAAAAATTATGCCGACCAGTTTGGACCGCTTGATGCTGCGCTGAAGGAGAAGGTGCTGGCGTTTCTGCAGGTGAAGAGTCTTGAGCAGATTGAAACGACGCTGAAGCCATTCGGTGGCGGGAAACTCGGCGTGAGGATCGCTGACTGGCGCCGGCTGCTCGACGGGCTGGCAGCGATGCACCTGACGCGCTTTGTTGCGGTCGATCTCGGCGTCGTCCGCGGCCTGGCCTACTACACGGGCTTTGTCTACGAGGCGTATGATCGGAAGGGCGACCTGCGCGCGCTCGCCGGCGGCGGACGATACAACGATCTGGTCAAAAAACTCGGCGGGCCCGATCTGCCTGCCGCCGGCTTCGCCATCGGCGACGTGACGATGGGGCTGCTGCTGGAGCAGCGCGGCCTGATGCCGGCGTTCATCAACGCGCCCGAGGTCTACGTGGCTTATGACGGCGAGGCGGGGCGTCTGGCCGCCTTTCCCGACATCCAGGCGCTGCGCACCGCCGGCATCCGGGTGGAATATCCGCTGAAGGAGCTGGCCTTTGGCAAACAGCTCAAGGCTGCACTGGAGTCGGGCGCGAAGCTCGCGCTCATCTATGGCGGCGACGAACTGGGGCGCGGCGTGGTGAAGCTGCGCGACCTGACCGAACGCCACGAGCGCGAAGTGCCGCGCGAGCAGGTGCCGGCGGAAGTGCGCGCCTTCCTCGCCAAGGCCTGACATGCCGCGGCGGCCGGCCATGGCTCTGCTCTCGTATCTTCAGGTCGCGGTCGGCACCGTCGTGTTCGCCTATGCCGTGCTCCTGGTCTATGCGTGGCTGTGCTCCGACCGGCTCATTTTCCTGCCGTCTCCGGCGACCTATGCGGACGGTCCGGAAATTCTCAAGATCCACACCCCGGACGGAGTGACCCTGGCCGCACGCTTCCTGCCATATCCCTCGTCCCGGTACACGTTGATCTACTTTCACGGCAACGCGGAGGACTTGGGACAGGTGGAGCCGTCCCTGCGCGAACTGCGTGACCGGCTGGGCGTGTCAGTCTTTGGCTGGGATTACCGGGGCTACGGTTTGAGTGGTGGGAAGGCCGGCGAAGCGGTGACACTACGCGACGCCCACACGGTGCTGGCCTACGTGAGCGGCACGCTCGGCGTGCCGCCGGAGCGCGTCATTCTTTATGGAAACTCGGTGGGCGGCGGACCGGCGGTGGAGGTGGCCGCAAGCCATCGGGTCGGAGGGCTGATCCTCCGCAGCGCGTTTACCAGCGCCTTCCGCGTGATGACGCACGTACGCCTGCTGCCATTCGACAAGTTCAACAACCTCGGAAAGCTGCCGCGCGTGACATGCCCGGTGCTCGTCATTCACGGCACCGCGGACGAGACGATTCCATTCAATCACGCGCAGAAACTCTACGCCGCCGCGCGAGGACCCAAGTACCGGCTGTGGGTCGAGGGCGCCGGGCACAATGACCTCCTCGAAACCGCCGGCGAGGAATACTGGAAGGCACTGCACGAGTTCACCGCCAGCCTCTAGGGTGAGGGGAGACGGCCGCGCAGGCTAGGGCAGGTTTTTCCGTCCGAACCCGCCCGGCAGCAGTCGATCGAGCGTGGTCTCGATGCGCAGCCGGGAATTGCACGAGCAGAGAATCGCCGCCTTCGGGCCAAACTCATGGATGACCTGCCGGCACGCGCCGCAGGGCGGGGTGGGCTTGCGGGTGGGCGTGTAGACCGCGACGGCAACGATCCTGTGCTCGCCTTCGGCCACCGCCTTGAAAATCGCGGTGCGCTCAGCGCAGTTGCTGAGCCCGTAGGAGGCGTTTTCGACATTGCAGCCGGTGTGGATTTTCCCGGCGCGCGTCAGCACGGCCGCGCCGACGCGGAACTTCGAATAAGGCGCATAGGCGGCTTTGGCGGCCCGGCGGGCGGCGGCGATGAGACGGCGGCGTTGGAGGGACGAGAGGCTCATGGTCTGGAGAGCATGGCGCATGAAGGTCGGTGTCACAATCCAAACTCTGTCTTCATCTCGGCAAACTTCTCGATGGCGAAGGTGAGGTCATCGCGATCATGCACGGCCGAAACCTGGGTGCGGATGCGCGCGGCGCCCTGCGGCACGACCGGGTAGAAGAAGCCGATGGCGTAAACGCCCTTTTCCAGCAGCCGGGCGGAAACCTGCTGGGCGAGCGCGGCATCACCGATCATCACGGGCACGATGGGGTGCGCGCCGGGTTTGATGGTGAGGCCGGCCCGGGTGAGTCCCTCGCGAAAGAAACGCGTATTGGCCTCGAGCTTGTCACGCAGTTCGGTCGAGCGGTCGAGAATTTCCAGCGCCGTGATCGAGGCGGCGGCCACGGGCGGGGCGATGGTGTTGGAGAACAGGTAGGGGCGCGACCGCTGGCGGAGCAGTTCGATGATATCTTTCCGGCCGCTCGTATAGCCGCCGCTGGCGCCGCCGAGCGCCTTGCCCAGCGTGCCGGTGAGGATATCGACGCGTCCCCTGACGTCGCAGTGCTCGGGCGTGCCGCGCCCTCGCCGGCCCATGAAGCCGACGGCGTGGCTGTCATCGACCATCACGAGCGCGCCATATTTTTCGGCGAGATCACAGATGCCGCGGAGGTTCGCGATGTAGCCGTCCATCGAAAACACGCCATCGGTGGCGATGAGCTTGAAGCGCGCCCCGGCGGCGCCGGCCTCTTGGAGCCGGGCTTCGAGGTCGGCGAGATCGTTGTTCCGATAACGGTAGCGCTGCGCCTTGCAGAGCCGGATGCCGTCGATGATCGAGGCGTGGTTCAACTCGTCGCTGATCACGGCGTCCTCGGCGGACAGGAGCGTTTCGAACAGGCCGCCATTGGCGTCGAAGCAGGAGGAATAAAGGATGGTGTCGTCCGTATCCAGAAACGCGCTGAGGCGCGCCTCCAGCGTCTTGTGAATCTCCTGCGTGCCGCAGATGAAGCGCACCGACGCCAGTCCGTAGCCCCAGCGATCGAGCGCCGCGCGCGCCGCGGCGATGACCTCGGGATGGCCGGCGAGGCCGAGATAGTTGTTGGCGCAGAGGTTGAGAACCTGCTGTCCGGTGGTGACGGCGATCCGGGCGCGCTGGGGCGTGGTGATGACGCGCTCCCGTTTGTAGAGTCCGGCCCGGTCGATGTCGGTGAGGGTGGAGCGGAGGTGCTCCGCAAAACCTGGATTGAGCATGCCGGGCAGTATGGCAGGCGGCCGCCCAAAGCCTAAACAAAAACGCCACGCTGACTTTGGTCCTGCAGGCGCTTTACCACTGATGCAGATAGCAGCACCTTTCTACCTTGTCATCGCGAGGCCCTGAGCAGCAGGACCGCGGCGATCCAGCCCCGACTTGTCGGGGTCCGGCTGGATTGCTTCGTTGCTCTGCTGGCCAGCAGAGCTCCTCGCAATGACAGACCGTACTAATACCCTCACGCCGAGGCTGGACGACGGCGCCAGTTTCTGTGATGAATACGGACGTCGAGTCATCAACCTCCAACCCCGCCGTTCCATGAGCCTTGTTTTTCTCGTCTTCACCAATCTCGTCCTGATCACGCGGCTGTGCTGTCAAGTGCGGGAGGGGGGCGTGAACTGGCGGCTGTGGGGCACCAAGATGGGAGTCGAACTGGCCGGGCTGGCGCTGTTCGAATGGCATTCCTGGCTGCTCGCCGCCGCGGCCACGGTGGTGGTGATGAACGTGGCGGGCGTGCTCTGGGAGACGCTGGGCTGGCGGCGCAACGCCGGCCATTTCGCGCTCGGCGTGGTCTACCTGCTGGCGCTCAGCGTGTGGTTCTCCCCGGCGTTCGGATTGAGATTCTGGCCGGCCATCTCATCTTTGTTCACGGATATCGAGCAGTGGACGGCCTTCGAGGCGATCTTCCAAAGCTCCTTCTCGACCACGGCCATGCTGGCGCTGTTCGGGTTGCTGGTTGCCATGAGCGAGATGAATCTCGCGGTGCGCGCCGTCTTTGACTACCTGAACCTCAAACCGCGGGCGGCGGCGGATTCCGACGAGGTGGATGTGGTCGCCTACGATCGGGGCCGGGTCATCGGTTTCCTCGAGCGGGCACTCATCTACTTTTTCGTGCTGGGCGGCCACTATGATGCCGTGGGGTTTGTGCTCGTGGCGAAAGCGTTTGCGCACATCCGGCACATCGACGACCGGGCGTCGCTGGAGTACGTGCTCATCGGCACGCTGCTATCCACCAGCCTGGCGATCGCGGTCGGTGAACTGGTGAACCACCTGAGTATGGGCTGAAGGGTGCTTGGTCGGGTTTTAGGGCATCGGGCATAACCCCGGTCATTCGCGCAGCGAAGAGTGCGGGTAGGAAGGTCGCTCGCGACCGATGATCGCCCGCAAGCTGGCCTCCGACACGGCTGTTGATTGGTCCGCCGCGGCTCGGTAGGAACCTCGCCCTCCCTTTTACCAGCGGGCCCGTGCAAACGGCCTCACCCCCCCTCCCAGTCGAGGATGATCTTGCCCGACTGGCCGGAGCGCATGAGGCGGAATCCCTCCTGGAATTCGGTGAAGGGGAAGCGGTGGGTGATGACCGGCGTGATGTCGAGGCCACTCTGGATGAGGGCGGTCATCTTGTACCACGTCTCGTACATCTCGCGGCCGTAAATGCCGCGGATGGTGAGCATGTTGAAGACGACCTTGTTCCAGTCGATGGCCGCCTTCTCGGGCATGATGCCGAGCAGCGCGATGCGCCCCCCGTGATACATGTTGTCGATCATGTCGTTTAACGCCTTCGGGCTGCCGGACATCTCCAGTCCCACGTCAAAGCCTTCCTTCATGCCGATCTCGCGCTGCACGTCGTGCAGGTTTTCCCGCGACACGTCGACGACGCGGGTGGCGCCCATGCGCTGCGCCAGGGCGAGGCGCACGGGGTTCACGTCGGTGACCACGATCTTGCGCGCGCCGGATTTCTTGGCGATCGCCGTGGCCATGCAGCCGATGGGCCCGGCGCCGGTGATGAGCACGTCCTCGCCGACTAGGTCCCATTGCAGGGTGGTGTGCGTGGCGTTGCCGAGCGGGTCGAAGCACGACAGCACGTCGAGCGGAATCGCGGGATCCACGTGCACCGCATTGCTCGCGGGGAGGCACAGATATTCGGCGAACGCCCCGTCGCGGTTCACGCCGACGCCCTTCGTGTCCTTGCACAGGTGGCGCCGGCCGGCGAGGCAGTTGCGGCACTGGCCGCACACAATATGGCCCTCGCCATCGACGAGATCGCCGCGCTGGAAGCCCTGGACGTTGCTGCCCGTTTCCACGATTTCCCCGACGAACTCGTGGCCGATCACCATCGGCGGTTTGATGGTCTGCTGGGCCCAGGCATCCCAGTTATAGATGTGGACGTCGGTGCCGCAGATGGAGGTCTTTTTGATTTTGATGAGCACGTCATTGATGCCAGGCCGAGGCACGGGCACTTCGGTGAGGTCGAGGCCGGGTCCGGGCCGGAGTTTGGCGATGGCGCGCATGGTATTAGGGGCCATGAGGGAAGTATGTTTAGCCGTAGACACTAACCAGCTTTGGTGCGGAAACAATCTCCAAGCCGCTCTGATGCGCGGAGCGTCGGAAGATTATTCGGGCCGTCCCTTGTGGACGAGCCATGCTCTGGATTTCAGCCGGCCATCGAGAGACAGCCCTGCCGTGCTTCCGGCTACTCCGCCACCAGCTGCGCGCCTTCGATCGCCAGCAGCCGCGCCTTGGTGCGCACGCCGCCCTCGGCCGAGAAGCCGGTGAGACGGCCCTTCGCGCCAAGAATGCGGTGGCACGGCACAATCAGCGACCACGGGTTGGCCCCGAGGACGGCGCCGATCGCACGGCTCGCGCCGGGCGGCTCCTCCAGCATCCCGGCCAGTTCGCCATAGGTGCGGGTCTGGCCGGCGGGCACGGTCCGGGTCGCCTCATAAACGCGCCGGGCAAAGCGCGACACCGGACGGTAATCCAACGGCACGCCGATGAAGTCCTGCGCTTCTCCCGCCAGATGTTTTTGCACGCGCGCGACCAACTCGCGAATCCACGCGGGGGCTTCTTCCAGACCCGCGATCGTGTCGCCGGCACCGGCATGGCCGGCGAGAAAGCCGGCAGTCTGGACATCGTCCCGCTCCGGCAGGGCGAAGGCCGTCAGCCCGGCGTCGTTCCAAGCTAGGCCGCACCGGCCGAGGGCGGTGGGGAAAAGCAGGTGGGGCATGAGATTTCAGCCAGCAGTCGAGGGGGCGAGGGGAGGGTGCACAAGCGGAAATTCGTTTGCGCCACCCGCACGGTGCGCCTACGCCCTCCGCCATGCAGAACACGTTCTACACCGCCTTCGACGCCGAGACATTGGGCGGGCGGCGCAAACCCGACTACCGCAGCGCGTTCCAGGTTGACCGCGACCGCGTCATCCATTCGCACGCGTTTCGCAAGCTCCAGTCGAAGACGCAAGTGTTCCTGTCGGGCGAGTACGACTTCTACCGCACGCGCCTCACGCACTCGATGGAGGTGGCGCAGATTGGCCGCTCGATCTGCCATTACCTGTGGAGCCGCGGCCGGCCGATGCGGGACAATTTTCATATCGATCCCGATCTCGTGGAGGCGATCTGCCTGGCGCACGACCTCGGTCACCCGCCCTTCGGCCACCAGGGCGAGCGCACGCTGCAGGAGCTGATGAAGACGCACGGCGGCTTCGAGGGCAACGCCCAGACGCTGCACCTCCTGACCGAGACGATCTACCAGAACGAGAGCGGGGTGCGCGGCATGCAGCCCACCCGCGCGCTGCTGGACGGCGTGCTCAAATACAAGAAGCTCTACGGCGAGTTTCCCACGCCGCCGCTCCAGCATTTTCTCTACGATCCGCAGCGCGTGTATCGCGATTACGTGTTGGCCGGCGCGGCCATCCCGGCGGACCTGCACGCGGGCGAGGCGCTCAACGCCTTCAAGAGCGTCGAGTGCCAGATCATGGACTGGGCCGATGACGCGGCCTATTCGCTCAATGACATCGTCGATGGCGTAAGGGCCGGCTTCCTCACCATCGAACGCATCGAGCGCTGGGCGGCGGGCGAGGCCATCGACGCCGGACAACAGAAGCTGCTCGACACGCTGTTTGACGCGATGCTAGGCGACCGGCTCGAGAGCGTGTTCTCGATGAAGATCGGCCGCTTCATCCAGGCGTGCCGGCTGCGCGAGCGCGACAACTTCATGGCGGCGAAGACCAGCCGTTATCGCTTCGAGCTGCTCGTGGCGCCCGAAGCCGAGCGCGAGGCGCTGTTTTTCAAGAAGCTGGCCAACGACATCATTTTCGAGAGTCCGCAACTCCACCAGATGGAGCACAAGGCGCGGCTGGTGCTCTCCAGCCTGTGGGATTCGTGCTGGCGCAACTACGTCGAGCCGGGGCCGCGCGTGATCCACATTCTGCCGCGCAACATGGGCACGCTCATCAGCGCCGAGACGACCGTCGCTGGCAAGACCCGGCGCATCTGCGACTGGCTCGCCGGACTGACCGACGGCATGATCGTGCGCACCTACCGGCGGCTGTTCGATCCGGAATTCGGTCTGGTCTGGGATCTTGGCTGAGTGATCAGGTCGTGCAGAAGTCGATCGTCTGCGGGTTGACGAGCTGCGCGAAGTCCTGGTAGGCCATTTTAATGATGTCGGTATGCGTGCCGGCGGTGAAGGCGATCTCCGGCTCCGCGGCCAGGCTTGCCGCCACATACACGGGCATTCCGTACAGATTGCCGAACGGGGGCATGGCCCCGATTTCGCAGTCGGGGAAGACGCCTTTGAATTCCTCCTCGGTGGCCAGTTTGATCCGGTCGGTTTCCAGCATTTCGCGCAGGTCGGCGAGCACCAGCTTGCGGTTGGCCGGCAGCACGACCATGGCCATCGCGCCGCCGATTTTGACGATGACTGTCTTGGCGAAGCCCTGGCCCGAGACATGAGCCGACGCCGCGATTTCCTGGGCAGTGTACGCCGGGGAATGCTGGAGGCTGACATATTTGATGCCACGGCTGTTCAGGAATTCTTTCAGCTTGGTTGCTGGCATGGGCACTCCTGTTGGTTTGGGTTTTTGACTCGGACACCCCGTCGAGGAGCCGCCGCAGGCGCACGTTCCGTGCCGCGAAGCGCAGCTCGACGCCGATGGTGGGCAGTCTAAGCCTGATTCCACCGGTGTAAATAAAGATAGGTATCAGCTCAGGCGCACCGGCTGGCGGCGTGCGCCCCAGTTTCCCGGCTGGCGCTCGAACCGGCCGGCGATCTCGCTGCCGCACGCCTTGCAGCGGTTGCCATCCAGATTGTACGCGCCCAGTTCATACCAGTCGCGCTCGATGAGCAGCGCGCCGCAGGACGGGCACCACGTGCTTCCGCCGGCGCGATCGTGGACGTTGCCGGTGTAGACATGCTTCAGCCCCTTGGAGCGCGCGATCTCCCGCGCCCGCGTGAGGGTGGCGGGCGGCGTCCGGGGGGTGTCGAGCATCTTGAAGTCGGGATGGAACGCGGTGAAATGCCATGGCACCTCCGGCCCCAGATTGGCGGCAAACCAGTCGGAGGCCTGGTCGAGCTCCTCGCGGCGGTCGTTCTCACCCGGAATCAGCAGCGTGGTGACTTCGAACCAGACATCGGTTTCCCTGCGCAGGTAGAGGAGGGTGTCGAGCACGGGCTGGAGTTCGGCGAAGCAGAGGCGGTGATAAAAATCCTCCGTGAACGCCTTCAAATCCACGTTCGCCGCGTCCATGGCCCGATAAAACTCGGGCCGCGCCTCGTCGGTGATGTAGCCGGCCGTCACAGCAACGGTCTTGATGCCTTGTTCGCGGCAGGCCCGGGCCACGTCGATGGCATATTCGGCGAAGATGACCGGATCGTTGTACGTGAATGCCACCGACCGGCAGCCGAGACGTTGCGCGGTGGCGGCGATGCGGTCCGGCGACGCGGCATCGCTCAGCCGGTCAAACTCCCTTGCCTTGCTGATGTCCCAGTTCTGGCAGAACCGACAGCCGAGATTGCACCCTGCCGTGCCAAACGACAGCACACTCGTGCCCGGCAGAAAATGGTTCAGCGGCTTTTTTTCAATCGGATCGATGCAGAAGCCGCTGCTCCGGCCGTAAGTCGTTAGCACCATCCCGCAGCCGGCCCGTTGCCGGACAAAACAGAAGCCGCGCTGGCCCTCCTGCAGCTTGCAGAAACGCGGACACAGCCGGCATTCCATCCGGCCGTCGGGCAGCATGGCCCACCACCGGGCCGGATAGTCGGATTGACGCGCATTCCCGACCATGATCCTAACCTTCTTTCTCCACGAAGTGCGGTTCCTTGAAGCTTCTGGCCCTGAACCGCTGGATGCCGATCCATTCACCGGGCGCAATGCCCGCCTTGCGCCGTGCGATTGCCAGTTGCTCCTCCACGGAGTCGATCCCCACGATGGCCGGCAGCAGGACGCCTTTGCGTCCATCGGTTGCCGACACCAGAACGCCGTATACCGCCGGGTCCAGTCCCTCCGGCGACGCCACCGGCTCCAGTTCTCCCAGCACGGTTACGCTGTATCGCAGGTGGGGTAGATCTGCCGCCTGCACCGGCGGGAAACGATAATCATGGAATGCGGTCGCCACGGCGTTATGCCAGGTTTCCTGCACCAAGTCGCCTTCCACCGGCTGCAGTGAACCCCGGCAGCCGCGCAGCGCTCCCTTGTCCGTTCGCAAAGTCACAAAAACGCCGTGCCGCTCCGTCAGCTCCCCGGCCGCTTGGAATGGCATTGTTTTCGGTTCGGCGCGGAATTCCGCCTCGACCGCCCATCTCGCGACCGCCGGCAAATCCGTGAAGCGGGAGACAATTTTATCTTTAGCCTCCGTCGCCGCGCCCCGCGGGTTGGCCTCCTTCGGTTCAAACAGAATCGCCACGCCATAACCAACCCCGAATGGTCCTTCGTAGCTCAGCACCGCATGGCCGTCCGTCCGGTAGCCGGTCGCCGCCAGGGCCACCGTGGTGGAATCGGCGACGTCCTCCGCCGCCACCTCCTGCAGACTGGCATCGATCCGCTGGATATCACGGAACGCACCTTTTCGCAGCAGCGCAATAAACGTCTCGTCGAACCGGTGCGCCTCGGGGTGATAGCCGCAGGGCGCCGATGAGGTGAGCCGGTGGCTCATGTCGCCGCTCGCGATGACGGCCGTCCGCCGGCGCAGTTCCTGCGCCGTGGCGGCGATAGCCTCGCCCAGCTCGTCGAGTCCACCGTCGCCGGTGTAGTTTAAACTCAGGACCACCGTCGGTCCTTTCCATCCCGCCGAAACGAGATAGCAGAGCGGCACCATGGCACCGTGATCAAGGGGCTCGCCGGTAATCCGCCACGTCCGGAGCCCGCGGCGGGCCGCGGTCGTTTCGAGCCGTTCGGCAAAAGCCCGATCGAGCGGCAGGTCCACTCGATCCTCCGGCGACCCGAACATTCCCAACGAGCCGTGCAGCTTCCGGGTTTGCCAGATGCCGAACGCGCCCGGCTGCCGGGGCGAGTGGGGGGAAATCAGCACGACGGTGTCTGGATGCGTCGCCATGGCGTGACTGGAAACCGTCGCCATGGCCTGCACCGTGGCCGTGACCTCCGCAAGGCGTTCCCTCCCCACGCCCGGCACAAGGATCGGCGCGTGCGGCATCAAACCCGCAAAAACAATCGGGCCATCCACCATATCGGCACCTTTTGTTTGAAGTCTAGCTGGTTGGTTGGTGTTCGCCAAGCAGGAGTTTAGCGCAGATTGCCATCAGCTCCATAGGGCGAATAGGACCTATTCACCGGCCATCGGAACGACGTTGGCATGCGGTACATGCTGGCTAATGACCTCGCGGGTCAGGTTAAACCACTGCTGGCACCGGTCCAGCACGACACTGTCGGCGGTGACGATGATTTCCGCCGTCGCCGCCAGGACTTCGTCCGGATTCTGAACCAGTTCGACCTGCCACGGCCAGCTTCGCTCCGCCGCTAGGTCTGCCATGATTTTCTTCAGACGACCGCTGTTGGATACCGGACGGTCGAGATACCAAATCCAAGTCGCCGCGCCGTAAACAGACGTCATCCGGCCGAGCAGTTCCAAGGCCGGCAGGGTTTCGGCCACCTTGCGATAGGTGCCGTGCATGCTGGCTATGTCGCGGTAGGTGCGGTCATAGGCGCTCAAGATCACGCCGCCGCCCAGGGCCACCTCAACGGTCGTCAACACGTTGTAGCCGTCCAACCAAAGTGCATGGCCCGTCAGTCGTTCGGCGCCCACTTGGCGGGCTTCTCGTTGGGCCCGGGACGCCTCGGCACAGGCGCATCGCTCGACGGCAGTGCGTTGCCGGACCGCAAGCTGATAACGGTCGCCGACCAGCTTCAATGCCGACGGCGCCGCATAATTCCGGCTCAACAGCCAGCACAGGTCGGCGGTTGCGTGCTGCAACCGGGGCCAGGCGGATGGAGTAAACAGCTTCGCATCCTCGGGATGCGGGCCACGATGTGTGCGCGTGTCGGGCAAGTGTCCTTCCTCACGTAAAGTGCGCCAAGGAGAGTTGGGGATTAATCATTCCCAACGTTGCGATCTTTGCGTCCGCAGCATGAGGCGAAAAACTCTGATTCCAACTTCGTCGCAGCATGCGAGGGTTCCCCTTGATCGCGGTATTCACCGCGCTCGCTGGTAGGTGCCCATCAACCGCGTCTCGGCCAGAATGTGCCCTGCCATCGCGCGCAGCAGATCCTGCTTGGTCGCCCGGGGCTTCAGCGGCAGCTCGGTGTCCAAGGCGTAGAGCTTGAAAAAATAGCGATGCGGCCGGCCGGGCGGCGGACACGGCCCGCCGTAGCCGACGCGCCGGAAGTCGTTAAGGCCCTGTTTCGCACCGTTGGGCAGCGACTCCGTCGGTGCGACCATTCCTGGCAGCTCACTTGCCGTCGCTGGCAATCCGTAGATCACCCAGTGCACCCACGTGCCCACGGGCGCATCCGGATCATCGCAGATCAGCGCGAAGCTCTTCGTGCCGGGCGGGGCCTCGCTCCACTGCAACGGCGGGGATGCGTCCGCGCCATCGCAGGTGTGGTTCGCCGGAATCGGTTGTCCTTCCGCGAATGCGGTACTTGTCAGTTTCATGGTGCTTTCCTCCTTTCCCGTCTGGCGGGGCTCGGCGCCGGCCAGACTACCGGCCGTGGTGATCCCCAGCAGTAGCCACGTGTGCCAGCTCATGCTCATGATCTTTGCCCCGCAGCTCACAGTTTGTAGCCGATCTTCCGCAGGAGATCCTTGCGCCAGGCGATGTCCTGTTCGCCTTCCACCCCCAGCGGTGGCGAGCCGTCAACCACGCCCAGGACGCCGCGGCCCTGATCCGTCGCGGCCACGATCACCTCCGTCGGATTGGCCGTGGCGCAGAAGATGCGGCACACCTCCGGTACCGTTTTGAGCGCGTTGAGCACATTGACGGGGTAAAAACCCTCGCCGAGGAACACGATGAACGTGTGCCCCGCGGCGATGGCCAGCGCGTTCTTTTTGGCCAGTTCGATCATCACTGCATCCGTGCCTGTCCAGCGCACGAGGCATTTGCCGGAGGACTCGCAGAACGCCAGGCCGAACTTGATGCCCGGCACCGCGTTCACCAGCGCTTCATGCACGTCCTCGACCGTCTTGATGAAGTGGGTCTGACCGAGGATGAAGTTGATGGCATCGGGTTTTTCGATTCTGACGGTCGTCAGTTGCATCGCTGGGTCCTCCTTTCGGTCGCGTCGCTGATGGTTGTCCAAGCCGTCCGCAGGCATGATCCGCGGCAGCGGACCCTCGCGTTGTCGCACGACTGCTGCGCGCCGTCAAGGCCACCGGCGGCATCCCGGAATCCTGGAGGAAGACGTGGCGGCGCAAGCTTGCGCCGCCTATCGCAGGTCTCGTTGTGACTCCAACGACCGGTCAGGTCCGAAGACGGTGAACGCCTGTCCGGCTGACTCCAGCGGCCAGTACAGACTCAGCGCCCACGTGTAGATCGTGACAGCGCGGCGCCGATCAGCGTCGAGATCTGATGGGCACGCAGCTCCATGACGTGCCGCTTGTATCCCATGTCGCGGGCGATGTCGTTGGCGATCGCGATGAACACCAGGGGAATCCAAGCGAGCGTGTAGACGAGGATCATTTCTTGGTCCTCACTTCGCCAGATGTCCGGCGGCCACGGTCTCCTCGATCATTTTTTGGGCATAGTCCCAGAGCGCCGCGGAGCCCTCGGCGATGTAGGAGTTGCGCGCCAGCACCCGGTCGCGGGTGATGCCGTGCCGCTGCCAGGCGGCGCCTTCGGTGCGACAGTTCAGCAACATCGGCTGAAAACGGTCCACGGCCGCGGCGAATTTGGCCTCGGGCGTCTGGCGTGCCTCGAATTCGTCCCAGAGCGCGCGGAATTCCTGCCCCTGATCCGGTGGCAGCAGCCCGAAGATGCGGCTGGCGGCGATTGCTTCGCGCTCGTGCTGGCCGGCCATGGCCTGGGTGTCGTAGGCAAAGGTGTCGCCGGCATCGATCTCCACCAGGTCGTGGATGATCACCATCTTGAGCACGCGCAGGACGTCGAACCGCGGCCAGTTGGCATGCTCGGCCAGAGTGATGACGAGCAAGCACAGGTGCCACGAGTGCTCGGCATCGTTCTCGGCGCGCCGGCTGTTAATGAGGACAGTCTGCCGGAAGATTTCCTTCAGCTTGTCGACCTCGACGATGAAACGGATCTGTTGCGTCAGGCGCGCGCGGGCGGAGAGGATGGTGGAAGGAGTCACGAGTCCACCGAATCGTTCACTGACAGCCAACGCAAACCCGAAGCGCCGCCCCGCTCCATGACCCAGGCCTTCCCATCTCCAGTGTTGCCTTCCGGGGCGGGGGACTTTTGCGTGAGTCCTTTACCCATGAAAATCCTCGTTGCCGACAAGATCTCGCCCAAGGGAGTGGCCCTGCTTCGCAACCAGCCCGGTTTCGAAGTCGTGGAGGCGTACAATTCCCCCCGGGAGAAGCTGCTGGAGATCGTCAGGGACGTGCAGGCCATCGCCGTGCGGAGTGAGACGAAGATCACCGCCGAGGTCATTGCCGCGGCGTCGAAGTTGCAGGTCGTCGGCCGCGCGGGCGTGGGCGTCGACAACGTCGACGTCGAGGCGGCCACCGAGCGCGGCGTGGTCGTCATGAACACCCCGTCGGGCAACACCATCGCGACGGCGGAGCTCACGTTCACCCACATGCTCTGCGGCGCCCGCCCGGTGCCGCAGGCCTCCTCCTCCATGCGCGAGGGCAAATGGGACCGCAAGACCTTCGCGGGCATCGAACTCTACAAGAAGGTGCTCGGCATCGTCGGCCTTGGCCGCATCGGCGGCGAAGTGGCCCGCCGCGCGCAGGCCTTCGGCATGCGCGTGCTCGCCTATGACCCCTATCTCGCGCCCAGCCGCGCCAAGGCCATGCAGGTCGAGCAGGTCGACCTCGACACGCTGCTTCACGAATCGGACTACATCACCGTGCACATTCCGCTCACCGAGCAGACCCGCTACATGATCAACGAGGCGGCCTTGGCGAAGACAAAGAAGGGTGTGCGGCTCTTCAACTGCGCCCGCGGCGGCATCATCCAGGAGGCGGCGCTCATTGCCGCGCTCAAATCGGGCCACGTCGCCGCCGCCGGCCTCGATGTGTATGAAGACGAACCGCTGCCGGCGGACCACGAGTTGCGCCGGCTGCCCAACGTCACCCTGACGCCGCACCTCGGCGCCTCGACCGCCGAGGCGCAGGAAAGCGTGGGCATCGAGATCGCCGAGGCCATCATCGACGCGCTCCGCGGCGGCATCATCCGCAATGCCGTCAACATGCCCTCGATCGACGCCGCCACGCTCAAGGTGCTGGGACCCTACCTCGACCTCGGCGCCAAACTTGGCACCCTCGTGCAGCAGATTGCACCGCAGCAGGTCGACAAGCTCCGCATCACCTATTGGGGCAAGATCGTCGACCTCGATGCCAATGCCGTCACCCGCAGCATCCAGCGCGGTTATCTTCGCCAGATCGGCGGCACGGAAGTCAATTTCGTAAACGCGCCGGTGCTGCTGCAACGGCTCGGCGTGCAGGTGGAGGTCGTCAAGTCGGCCGCCGACTCCGACTACACCGAGCTGATCCAGGTCGAGACCGTAGGACCCGACGGCCGGGTTTATTCCGCCGCCGGCACGCTTATCGGCAAGGGCAACAACCCGCGCATCGTGGCGATCAACAGCCGCGACGTCGAGGTCGCCGCCGAGGGCAAGCTGCTGGTCCTGGAGAACGTGGACGTGCCCGGCATGGTCGGAACCGTGGGGACGATCCTCGGTCGGGACGGCGTCAACATCGCCGACATGTCGCTGAGCCGCCTCAAGCCCGGCGGCACGGCCTACATGGTCGTGCGGGTCGACAGCGAGCCGAGCCCCGCTGCCCGGCAGGAGATCAAGTCCAACCCGGCCATCAAGATGGCCAAGTTTGTGCAACTGTAATCCATGTTTACTCCACTCCTCATCGCGGCCGTCGTCGGCTACTTTCTGGGGGCGCTCCCGTTTGGCTACCTGGTGGCCCGGGCGCACGGGGTGGATATTTTCAAGGCGGGCAGCGGCAACCCCGGCGCGACCAACGTCAAGCGCGTGCTCGGGGCGAACGCGGGCTACACGGTTTTTTTTCTCGATGCGCTGAAGGGCTCTGTTGCCGCCGGCTGGCCGCTTTATCTTTGGTGGAAGCGACATCTTGTATTGATGATCGTGGTCGTCGATGGCGTGGGGCGCGCGCCTTTCCCAACCTTCGCGGAAGCGCAGCTGCTGGGGATGGTCGGCGTATTAGCGGCGGTTCTTGGTCATGCCTTTTCCATCTTCACCCGCTTCAAGGGCGGCAAGGGGGTGGCCACCTCCTCCGGCGGGCTGCTCGTGCTCATGCCCGTGCCGATTCTGATCGGCGCCGCCGCCTGGTTCATCACGTTATTCGTCTCACGGTATGTATCCCTGGCGTCGATTCTCGCCTCGATTGCCGTGCCGGCGGCGGCGTGGACGCTGGGCCGGCCGCTCGTCCTCAAAATCGTCGTCACTCTGCTCGGCGCGCTCGTGATCGCGCGGCATCACTCCAACATCCGCCGCCTGCTTGCCGGCACCGAGCATCGGTGGGAGCGCAAACCGGCGAAGGAGGCTTCATGAACAAACCCTCCGTCATCAACATCGGCTTTTGCGGCCTCGGCACGGTGGGGCAGGGTGTCTGGAAGCACCTTTCCGCCAGCCGCGCGGCGCTTGAGGCCAGGCTCGGCGCCAGACTCGAGCTGTACCGGGTCGCGGTGCGCGATCCCAGCAAGCCGCGCGCCGTCAGTGTGCCCCCCGCCAAGCTCACCACCGACGCGCTCGCCGTGGCCACCGATCCAGCCGTGCACATCGTGTGCGAACTCATCGGGGGCACGACCCTGGCGCGCGAGGTCACCCTCGCGGCGCTCGCCAGGGGCAAGATCGTCGTCTCCGCCAACAAGGCGCTGCTGTGCGAATCCGGCGCGGAGATTTTTGCGGCGGCGCGAAAGGGCGGCGGCCATTTTTTCTTCGAGGCCAGCGTGGCCGGCGGCATCCCCATCATCAAGGCGCTGCGCGAGGGTCTCATCGCCAACCGCTTCCGGCGCATCTACGGCATTCTCAACGGCACCTGCAACTACCTCCTTACGCGCATGGAGCGCGAGGGGGCGTCCTACGCCGATGTCCTGGCCGATGCCAAGCGGCTCGGCTATGCCGAGGCGGATGAGACGCTCGATGTGCAGGGATGGGACACCGCGCACAAGGCCGCGATCCTCGCCTTCCTCGCCCACGGTGTGTGGGTGAAGACCGACCAGATGCTGGTCGAGGGCATCACACGGATCACCCAGACCGACATCGTCCATGCCGCCCAGCTCGGCTACGGCATCAAGCTGCTGGCGGTGATCACCCGCGACTTCGAAACCAACCAGCTGTCCGTCCGGGTGCACCCGACGCTGCTGCCGCGCCGCCTCGTGCTCGCCAATGTCGACGGGGTTTACAACGGCATCGCCGTCACCGGCGATGTGGTCGGCACCACGCTCTACATCGGCCGGGGGGCCGGGCAGGACGCCACTGCCAGTGCGGTCATCAGCGACATCGCCGATGCCGTCACGCTGCTCACCAGCGGCAAGTCGGTGGTTGTGCCGGACGAGGCCGCGGCGATCCACGCCGGGGGCCGCAAGGGCGTGAAGCTCGCGCCCCTCGAGTGCATCGTCAGCCGCTACTACCTGCGCCTGGAGGTCAGGGACCAGCCTGGCGTGCTCGCCCAGATTGCCACGATCATGGCCCAGAACTGCGTGAGCATCGAGAGCGTCATCCAGCGCGGCAGCCGTCTGCCCGACACGGCCACGCTCATTCTCACCACGCATCAAAGCAACGAGCAGGCCATCCGCACCACGCTGGCCGGCCTGGCGGAGCTCGCCAGTGTGCTCGAGGAGCCTTTGCTGCTGCGCATCGGGGATTTCGACGAATGAACTGCATGGCTGCGCCCCTCCACGTAGGAAGCCCGCTCGCGGGCGATGGCTCAGGATCGGTCGCAAGCGACCTTCCTACAGGTCTCCCTTTTCGTACTTAATCTCCCAACATGGCACGCATCGTCCAGAAATACGGTGGCACCTCGGTGGGGGACATCGAGCGCATCAAGCGCGTCGCCGAACGTATCAAGGCCACCCGCGACGACGGTCACCAGCTCGTCGTGGTCGTGTCGGCCCGCTCGGGCGTCACCAACGAACTGATCGCCCGCGCCCGGGCGATCCATGAGCATCCCTCCGAACGGGAGATGGACATGCTGCTGGCAACCGGCGAACAGGAGACCATCGCCCTGACCGCCATCGCCCTGCACGCGCTCAAGGTGGATGCCGTGTCCTACACCGGTGCGCAGGCCGGCATTTTCACCGACGCGGCGCACACCAAGGCCAAGATCAAGACGATCAACACCCGGTCAATCGAACGCGACCTTAAGGCCGGCAAGGTCGTCATCGTCGCCGGCTTTCAGGGCATCAACGAGGACGGCGAGATCACCACGTTCGGCCGTGGCGGCTCCGACCTCACGGCCATCGCGCTGGCCGCCGCCGTCAAGGCGGACAAGTGCGAGATCTACACCGATGTCGACGGCGTCTACACGGCCGATCCGCGCGTCGTGAAGGACGCCCGTAAACTGGAGGAGATCAGCTACGACGAAATGCTGGAACTCGCGAGCAGCGGCTCCAAGGTCATGCAGTCGCGTTCCGTGGAGTTCGCCAAGAAATACAATGTGGTCTTTGAGGTCCGTTCATCATTCAATCACAACCCGGGAACCATCGTGAAAGAAGAAGTCGCCTACATGGAACAGGTCGTCGTGCGCGGCGTGGCCGTGGACAAGGACCAGGCCAAGGTCATCGTCAGCAACATTCCCGACAAACCGGGCTCGGCTGCGAAGGTGTTCCGCGCCCTGGCTGACGCGAACGTCATCGTCGACATGATCGTGCAAAACGTCGGCCGCAACGGCATCGCCAACCTCACCTTCACGGTGCCGCAGGGGGATTCGCACCGGGCGAAAAGGGCGCTCGAACCCGTCTTCACCGAACTCGGCGGCGGCGAGGTGGCCATCCACGATCAGATCGCCAAGCTTTCCGTCGTGGGCGTCGGCATGAAGACGCACAGCGGCGTGGCCGCCACGCTTTTCCAAGCGCTGGCCGCCGAAAGCATCAACATCGAGCTCATCAGCACCTCCGAGATCAAGATCTCGGTCGTGGTCACCGCCGCCCGGGCCGATGACGCCGCCCGCGTCGCGCACGCGGCGTTCGGTTTGGAGAAGGCCATCTAGTGGAGCTCAGTTCAACGGATCGCCTGAAGATCGATCTTTAATCCAGTCGGGCCACCAAGAGGCAAGGAAGTCACCCAAGCGGGGAAAGTCCGTTTGATTTATTTTGAGCATGCCGGTGCCTTGTTGCGGCTAATTCTTCCTGGGCATGAAATTCATCAGCACGCGCGGGCAGACTGAACCGCTCGGCTTCTCCGAGGCCGTGGCCATCGGCCTCGCCCCCGACGGCGGTCTGTTCCTGCCGGAGACGCTGCCGGAACTCCCGGGCGAGCTGGCGCGATACGCCCGCCTGGATTACGCGGCCCTCTGCCATGAATTTATCCGCCGCTTTGCCACCGACGTGGAGGCGGCGGCGCTCAAGGATATGGTCACGCGTGCCTACCGCGGGTTCACGCATCCGGCCGTTGCCCCGCTCGAGCAGCTTGGTGAAAACCTTTTCGTCCTCGAACTCTTCCACGGTCCGACCCTCGCCTTCAAGGATTTCGCGCTGCAACTGCTCGGCAATCTCTACGAGCACCAGTGCCGGCTGCGCGGCGAAACACTCAACGTGCTCGGCGCCACCTCGGGCGACACGGGCGCGGCGGCCATCCACGGACTGCTCGGCAAGCCCGGCGTCGCGATTTTCATTCTCTATCCCGACGGGCGCATCGCTCCGCTGCAGGAGCGGCAGATGACCTGCACCGGTGCCGCCAATGTGTTCGCGCTGGCGGTCGAGGGCACGTTCGACGACGCGCAGGCCGCGCTGAAGGACGTGTTTGGCGACCAGGTGTTCCGCCAAAAACACCGGCTCTCGGCGGTCAATTCCATCAATCTGGCGCGCGTGCTGGCCCAGTGCGTTTACTACCTCTACGCCTGGCTGCGGCTGCCGCCGGAGAAGCGGCTCAACGTGGAGTTCGTCGTGCCCACGGGCAACTTCGGCAACGTCCTCGCCGGCTGGATGCTCCAGAAAATGGGCGTGCCAATCCGCGGCTTCAAGATCGCCACCAACCAGAACGACATCCTCTATCGCCTCTTTACGACCGGCGAGTATCGCATCGCCGCGGTCGCGCCCAGCCTCGCGCCCTCGATGGACATCCAGGTGGCGTCAAACTTCGAGCGCTTCCTCTACTACAGCGCCGGCCGCGAACCGGCGCGGGTGCGCGAGATCATGCAGACCTTCAAGGCGAACGGAGTCTACCGCTTCGAGCATTTCGATGCCGACACCTTCACCGCCTCGCATTGCACGGACGCGGAGATAACCGGCATCATCAAGCACGTCTACCATAAGTACGGCTACGTCTGTGACCCGCACACGGCCTGCGGCTTCAAGGAGATCAGCCGCGACCGCGTCAGCGTGGTGCTGGCCACGGCCAGTCCGGCCAAGTTTCCGGACGTCATCCGCGCCGCGATCGGCCGGGAGCCGACCCATCCGAGCCTTGAGGCGCTCAAGTCCCGATCCGTCGACAAGCATCCCGTGAAGGCCGATCCCGCGGCGATCAAGGACTTCATCGAACGGCACGGGGTGTAGGGTGGCCGGCGGATGAATCATGGGTGGTTTGACGCCCCGACCCCGGCGAGGCCCTGACCCGGGGACGAAAAATCCTTCGGCTCGCATCGTTGACTCTGCCCGGCTTCTGGGCTTGCGTGAAGCCGGTCCGTCGTTACCCGAACAATTGTTGAGCAATGAGACGCTTCATTCTGCTGTTATTCATCACGTGCCCTCTATTCGCCGGCTCAGTCATCCCCATCCTGAGCCTCAAAAGCGGAAAGATCTACCATGACGTGCTGGTGGTCTCAGACCGTCCCACGGTCATCACGGTGCGCTGCAGGGAGGGCCTGTTTCAAGTGAAGAAGGACGATTTGCCTGACGAACTGGCGAAAGTGTATCCGGTGGACAAGGAAGGCGCCCTTCGCGAAGAAAAGGAACGCACCGAGTCCATCCAGAAATCGATAGAGGCGGAGCACCAGCGCGAGGAGAAAGCCAAGAGCGAGGTGGAAAAACGCAAAGCCGAGCTTGACAGGAAACTCGTGAAGAGCGGCTGCAGGATTGTTTCCTTTGCGCCCGTTGGTCCGGGGCAGGTCATGATCGAATTCAAAAACGAGACGGACGCCCCGCAGCGGATTTCCCCGACGGATGTTCTTTGCCGGGCCACCGACGGGCGGGTCTTTGATGGGGGATGGCTGGTGAGCACCAAGGACGGCATGGCGCTCAGCACGGATCCCTACCCCTTGCCGGGGAACGCCACCATTCGACTGCCCACTTCCTTCTTCCAGGAAAGAGGCATCGATGTCAGTGAGATATATTGGAAGCAGTGACGACCGGGATCAGCATTTCAGCCGGTGACGGCCGTTCATGCCCTTGCAGCTGGCACGCCCGCCAGACGTCCTCCCGCAACCCTTTTCCTCATGATCATCCCCTCTCCATGAAAACCATCGCCGCCGCAGTCTTCCTGGCTGCCGCCGTCGCGGGCTTCGGCCAGACGGCATCGCAGAGCTCGCAGCCGCCGGTCACCGTGCGCGTCGCCACGGAGGTGGAGGAACTCGCCCGGGGCTACGCCGCGGCGTTTTCCAGCATCACGCGCACCCCGGTCTATCTGGTTCATTCGCGGGACGGCACCACCACGGTCCTCGTCAGCATCAAGTCGGTGAAAGCCTCGGCCGGAGTCCTGGTGGTCGAAACCGACAAGGGTCTGGTTTACATTCTCAACCCGAAGGACGTGGTGATGATCACGGATGTAGCCCCGAAGAAGGATTCATGAGATTATCATCGGCGAGGGAGGGTGGACCCGCCTGCCGGAGGGCATGCCGCTTTGCGTCGTGGGCGCATCCTCCGTCCGTCGTGGCCCGGCTGCGGGCCATGCAGGCGGCGGCCGGACCGGGAAATTGAACCCCGGGGCAGGGTGCGGACAGACCGGAAAAACAGAATGGACACCCGCCCATGATTCGCTTTTCCTCCCCCTGCCTTACCAATCCGTCATGCTGCTTCACCCGGTCATTCGCATTTCGATCATCGGCTTGATTATCATTAGCCGCCGGCCCGGGCATGGCGACATGGCGTAAATGGCAGCGCATACACCACGTCACTCTCAATGCCCCGGGCCAGAACCCCGGGGCTTTTTTATGAAGAACCCCCCGCTTAAAATCTACGACACCACCCTCCGCGACGGCACCCAGGGTGAGGGCATATCGTTCTCCGTAACTGACAAGCTCCTCATCACTGAACGACTGGATCATTTCGGCGTCGACTATATCGAGGGCGGCTTCCCCGGCTCCAACCCCCGCGATATCACGTTCTTCGCCGAGGTGGGCCGGTTGAAACTTCGTCATGCCAAGGTCGCCGCCTTCGGGTCGACCCGCCGCGCCGGCGTCTCCGCCGCCCACGACACCCAGCTCAAGGTGCTGCTCGACGCCGGGACTCCCGTCGTGGCCATCGTCGGCAAGACGTGGCTGCTCCATGTCACCGAAATCATCCGCACCACGCCCGAGGAAAACCTCGCCATGATCGAGGACTCGGTGCGCCATCTCGTCGCCCAAGGCCGGGAGGTCGTCTACGATGCCGAGCACTTTTTCGACGGCTTCAAGGACAATCCCGATTACGCCCTCCGAACCCTGGTCGCGGCGAAACGCGGGGGCGCAGCCAACCTCACCCTGTGCGACACCAACGGCGGCACGCTCGTCGACGACCTCAAGGAGATCGTGGCGCGGGTCGTGCGTGAATTTGGCGGCGGCCACGTCGGCGTGCACTGCCACAACGACAGCGGTCTCGGTGTCGCGGTCTCGCTCGCCGGTATCGCGGCCGGCGCCACGCTCGTGCAGGGCACGATCAACGGCTATGGCGAGCGCACGGGCAACGCGAACCTCGTCAGCATCCTGCCGAGCCTGTTTTTGAAAATGGGCCGCACCGCCTTCTGCCGGCCCAGCCTGCCGCATCTGCGCGAACTCTCGCACTATCTCGACGAATTGGCCAACCAGCGCCCCGATCCGAAGGAACCCTTTGTGGGCGTCTCCGCCTTCGCGCACAAGGGCGGCCTTCACGCCAACGCCGCGCAGAAGGTTGCCCGCAGCTACGAACACATCGATCCCGCTGCGGTCGGCAACCACACGCGCGTGCTGGTATCCGACCTGGCCGGCCGCAGCAGCATCGTCATGAAGGCGAAGGAACTGGGCTTCGAGCTCGACGAGAAGACCCCGGAGTTGAAGGAGATCCTCGAGGAGCTGAAGCAGCTTGAGTTCGAGGGGCATGAGTTTGAGGCGGCCGACGCGTCCCTGAAGCTGCTACTGGCGAAATGGCTCAAAAAACACGCGCCCGCGTTCGAGTTCGAGGGATACCGCGTGATCATCGAGCGCCGCGGACCGGAGTCCTCGGTCGTCGCCGAGGCGACGGTAAAGCTGAAGGTGAGGGGCAAATCCATGCACACGGTGGCCGAATGCGTCGGCCCGGTGGGCGCGCTCGACAAGGCGCTGCGCTTGGCGCTCGACAAGGCCTATCCGGTCATCAAGGACACGACGCTGAGCGATTACAAGGTGCGCATCCTCGACAGCAAGCGCGGCACCAACTCCCGCGCCCGCGTGCTGATCGAGACCACGGACGGCGAGGAGCTGTGGGGCACGGTCGGCGTGAGCGACAACATCATCGAGGCCAGCTGGGAGGCGCTCCGCGACGCCGTCGAATACAAACTCCTGCTCGAGGAGGAGAAACCCCAAACCGGAAAGCAGATACCGGAAACCGGATAGCCGAAACCGGAGGTTTAGATTACGGATGCCGGATAGAAGGCAGCTTCTCTTTCCGCTATCCGGTTCCCCCGATCCGGTTTCACAGCATCGGCGCGAGCAGCCGGCTGAGGTCCTCGGCAACGTTGCCGAGCAGGCGCCGCCGCGACGACTTCTCCGCCGTCATCAGGGCGCAGTGGACGATGAGCTCCTGCGCCCAGGCGCGCATGGCGCGCACCTCGGGCTCGGAATAGACGAACACGCCGATCTCGAAGTTCACGAAGAGCGAGCGCAGGTCGAAGTTGGCCGAGCCGAGCAGGCCGACGCGGTCGTCGACGATCATGCCCTTGCTGTGCATCATGCCCGGCTGAAAGAGGAGCACCTGCGCGCCGGCCTTCTGCAGCTCGCGCAGGTAATAGCGCCGCGCATGGTCGGCGATCGGATGGTTCGAGCGGGCCGGCACCACGAGCTTCACCTCGTGACCGGTGCGCGCCTTCACCAGCAGCGAACGAAAGAGCACCTCGTCGGGGATGAAATAGGGCGTGATGATCCAAATGCGGCGCTTCGCCTCCTGGATGAACGAGAGGATGCCTTCGTAGAGCGCATCGCCCTCGACGTCGGGTCCGCTGGCGACGACCTGCAGCTCACACGCGCCGTGCGGCTTGATCACCGGTGTGCCACGCTCCGCATGCAGGGTATCGACCGACTGGCCGCTCGCGTAGCACCAGTCGGCGAGGAAAATCTCGTTGAGCAACTCGACGGCGGGACCCTCGATGACCGCGCCAAAGTCGCGCCAGCGCTTCTTGAGCGCCCGCGGCCCCATGTACTCGATCGCGAGGTTATGGCCGCCGAGGATGACACGCTGTTGGTCGAACACGGCGATCTTGCGATGATTGCGGAGATTCGCGGAGCCGCGCCACTGCAGCATCAGCACGGGCATGAAGCGCTGCACCTCGCCGCCCGCCTGGCGGACCGGATTAACGAAGCCGCGGCTGCTCAGGATACAACCCACGGCGTCAAGCAGCAGCCTTACTTTCACCCCCTCTCGCGCGCGCTGCGCCAGCAATTCCACCATCCGCCTCCCCGTGTCATCGCGACCGAGAATAAAGGTCATCAAGTGGATCGTGTGTCTGGCCTCACGAATCTGCCGTTCGAACTCGGCATACGCCTCCTTGCCGCTGGTGAGAAAACGCACGGCGTTTCCGCCCACCGGCGGGCACCCGCTCGCGCGCACGAGGGCCTGGGCGATGGCCCCGGCTGCGGCGGCCGTGGTCACTGTGGTCGCGTCCGAGGGCACGGGCGACAGGCGCGACTTGCGGGCGACGAGGCGCCGGAGTTTGCGTCCACCGAGCAGCAGGTAGAGCGGCACTCCGACATAGGGGATGAGCACGATGACAAGAAGCCACGCCATCGTGTTGCCTGGCTGCCGTTTTTCGCTCATGAGGCGCGCAATCAGAAAAACCGCGAGCAGGAACCCGCCGACCGTCAGCAGGTGGCTCAGAATCTCGGAATACAGCGGGGACCCCGTCTTCATGATCGTCCGGCGCCATTCTGGCGGTGCGTTTCGTGGAGGAAAGCGCATTCGCCGGCCGGTTGGGGCAGAGTCCGCCCCAGCCGCCCCTTGCCAACCCGGACGAACTGTGTGTTAGTTTCCGATTTCTGATCATGGCTTTGTCGTCCGCCGCCACCGCCCAGCTTAAACGCAAACTCGGCGCCGCCGTCCGCACCGGCCGACGGGCGCGGTGGGAGGCGTCGTTCGACAGCAGCAAGCTGTCGTTCCTGCCCGAGGCGGTGATCAAGCCGCGCCAGGCCGCGGACGTGGGCATGGTGCTGGCGCTTGCCAACCGGCATCGCGTACCCGTCACGGTGCGCGGCCGCGGCACGACGCTCACCGGCGCGGCCGTGCCGCTGCGCGGCGGCTGGGTGATCGATCTCACCGGCCTGCGCCGCATCCGCATCGATGCTGAGGCCGGCATGGCCCACGTGCAGGCGGGTGCGACCAACGCCGCAATCCACGCCGCCGCCGAGGCCCGGGGCTGGTTTTACCCGCCCGATCCGTCGTCAAACCAGTATTGCACCATCGGCGGCAACATCGCGTGCAACGCCGGCGGCATGCACGGCGGCAAATACGGCGTCACCCGCGACTACGTGCTCGCCCTGAAGGGCTTCCTGCCGACCGGCGAGTGGGTGGAGTGGGGCACCGCCACGAAAAAATTCTCCGCCGGCTTCAATCTCCGCGACCTCTGGATCGGCAGCGAAGGCCTGCTTGGCGTGGTCACCGACGCCGTGCTCAAGCTCATCCCCCTGCCACCGGCGCGCTGGACGCTGCTCACGGCGTTTGCCGATGAGGTCACGGCGCTGCGCGCGGCGCGGGCGCTGTTTGCGCAGCGCCTGTCGCCCGCCATCTGCGAATTTCTTGACCGATCCAGCGTGCAGTGCGTCGAGCGCGCCACGAGCCAAAGCGTGTTCGCCGGCCAGACCGGCCGGCCGCTGATCCTGCTCGAACTCGCCGGCTCGGTGCACGAGGTCGACGACCAGAAACTGGAGGTGCGGGCCTGGGCGCAACAGCACGCCGCTGCCTTCCGGGAGGCGCGCAGCCGAGCCGAAGCCGAGCGCCTCTGGGAGGTGCGCCGCCGGTGCTCCAGCGCGATGTTTGAGCTGGGTGACGCCAAGCTCAACGAGGACGTTGCCATTCCCATGCAGCAGTACGAGCGCTTCGCCCGCTTTCTCGAACGCCTGCGCCGCGAGTCCGGACTGCCCATTCCCACCTTCGGACATCTCGCCGACGGCAACCTGCACGTGAACCTCATGTATCACCAGGACAACCCGGCCGAATGCCGCGCCGCCGAAGCCGCGGTGCAGCGGCTCATGGAAACCGTGGTGTCACTGGGCGGCGCCATCTCGGGCGAGCACGGCATCGGTCTCGCGAAGACGCCGTTCCTGCGGCTCCAGCACCGCCCGGCGCAGGTGCGCGCCATGCTGGCGGTGAAACGCGCGCTCGATCCGCGCGGCATCCTCAATCCGGGGAAAATGTTCGAGGTGTTCCAGGTTTGGAAGCATCCGCGCGTGCCGGTGCACCTGCCGTGGGACCACTGAGCGACGACAGAGAAGGGATTGAATTTGCGGGGAGCGGGCTGATCGGTCGGGCCGCCTTCAGACCAAACCCTGGTCGAGCATCGCCTCGGCGACCTTGCGGAAGCCGGCAATGTTCGCGCCATCCACATAGTTGACCCAGCCGGCCTGCTCACCGAAGCGGACGCACTGGTTGTGAATGGCTTTCATGATTTCGCTCAGCCGCTTGTCCACCTCGTTGCTCGACCACTGCAGGCGCATGCTGTTCTGCGACATTTCCAATCCGCTGACCGACACGCCGCCTGCGTTGGCGGCCTTGCCCGGGCCGAACAGGATCTTGTGTTCGAGGAAGACATCGACCGCCTCCGGGGTCGACGGCATGTTCGCGCCTTCGCCCACGCAAATGCAGCCATTTCTGACGAGTGTTTTGGCTTCCTCGCCGTTCAGTTCGTTCTGCGTGGCGCAGGGCAGGGCGACATCGCACGGCACGCCCCAGGGCCGCCGGCCGGCGTGATATTCGCAACGGAATTGCTCTGCGTATTCCGAAATACGGCCGCGCCGCACGTTCTTGAGTTCCTTCACATAGGCGAGCTTTTCGGCGGTGAGGCCTTCGCGGTCGTGGACGAATCCGTCGGAATCAGAGAAGGTGACGACCTTGGCGCCCATCATCATGGCTTTTTCCGCCGCGAACTGGGCCACGTTGCCCGAGCCGGAAATCGTGACGATTTTTCCGCTCATGCTATTGCTACGCGTATGCAGCATTTCCTCGACGAAGTAGACCAGACCGTAGCCGGTGGCCTCCTCGCGGATGCGGCTGCCGCTCCAGTTGATGCCCTTGCCGGTGAGCACGCCGGTGAATTCGTTGTGCAGCTTCTTGTAATAGCCGTAGAGGAAGCCGATTTCGCGGCCGCCCACGCCGATGTCACCCGCCGGAACGTCGGTGTCGGGGCCGATGTGGCGGAACAGCTCGCTCATGAACGCCTGGCAAAAATGCATCACCTCCTCGTCGGACTTGCCTTTCGGATCGAAATCCGAACCGCCCTTGCCGCCGCCCATGGGGAGGGTCGTCAACGCATTCTTGAGCACCTGCTCGAAGGCGAGAAATTTCAGCGTGCCCAGCCGCACCGAGGGATGGAACCGCAGACCGCCCTTGTAGGGCCCGATCGCGCTGTTCATCTGCACCCGGTAACCGCGATTGACCTGCACCTCGCCGTGACGATCCATCCAGGTCACGCGAAACATGATGGTGCGCTCCGGTTCGGTCAGCCGCTCGAGGATGCGGGCCTGCCGGTACTTCGGGTTCTTCTCGATGAAAGACCACACGGATTTGGAAACCTCCGTGACGGCCTGATGAAACTCAGTTTCCGCTGGATAGCGCGCTTTGAGTTGCGCAAGGAAATCGGACAATTCTTGGGACATGGGTGGTTAACTCCTTGATCGATGAAAAACTGGATTGGAACGGCCGGGATGCTTCCTCAGATGGCAGCCTCGCCGCGCTCGTCGGTGCGGATGCGGACCACCTCGTCAAGCGGCACGACGAAAACCTTGCCGTCGCCGATCTTGCCCGTTTTGGCGGACTTGACGATGGTTTCGACGGTCCTGGCCACCAGCTCGTCTCCCACGGCGATTTCGACTTTCACCTTGGGGAGAAAATCGACGGTGTATTCGCTGCCGCGATAGATCTCGGTGTGGCCTTTCTGACGGCCGAAGCCCTTGACCTCGGTGACTGTCATGCCCTCGATGCCGATTCCGGAAAGGGCTTCCTTAACTTCCTCGAGCTTGAAGGGCTTGATGATGGCGATGACGAGTTTCATGGAGGGGGAGGGTTGACAGTTGGGGATTGGGAACGACAGAGGTTGACAGGATTGCGGTAACCGACACCGGCTTTGTGATAAAGTGCCGGTGCTGGCACCGGAGCCTTCGGTTCATGAGAACGTGATTAACGGGAATGGTTTACAGGGTGAGGGCGAGGTGAGACTCCGGGCGGTGTCTTCACGGATGGCAGGAGCAAAAAGACAACGTCCCTCCCGGGTCAATAATCGGCCATGGTACTTGGGATGGTCGATTGCATGCAGCTCCATGACACGTTCGAGCATGCGCACAGCCGGTGTAATCTCAAGCGCGATGACGAACCGGGAAATGGTGGCAGGGTACACTCTGGACCCCCGGCTGTTATTCCCGCCCGGCCGGATCCAGAAGCCGCCGTTAGGCGGCGGCTTCCCGGTGAACAACTCGACGCAACTTTCCCATTGCGGTCGCAATTTCACCCCACTCTAGTCTGCTCCTTCAAGCTGCATGTACCTTCAGGCGCTCAAGCTTCATGGCTTCAAGTCCTTCGCTGATTCCACTATTCTCCGCTTTGAACCCGGCGTCACCGCCATTGTCGGTCCCAATGGCTGCGGCAAGAGCAACATCGCCGACGCCATCCGCTGGGTGCTCGGCGAGCAGAGCGCCAAGGCCCTCCGCGGCGGCAAGATGCAGGATGTCATCTTCGAGGGCACCGACACGCGCCGGCCACAGAATCTCTGCGAAATCTCCCTTCTGCTGACGGAGTGCGAGCAGCAGCTCGGCACCGAGTATCACGAGGTCGAGATCATGCGCCGCACGTCGCGCGACGGCCTGAGCGACTATTTCCTCAACGGGCAGCCCTGCCGCCTCAAGGACATCCACAAGCTCTTCATGGACACCGGCGTCGGCCGTACGTCCTACTCGATCATGGCGCAGGGCCAGATCGATCAGGTGCTCTCTTCGAAGCCCGAGGAACGGCGCGCCGTCTTCGAGGAGGCCGCGGGCATCACGCGCTACAAGAGCCAGCGCCGCGAGGCCCTCGCCAAGCTCGCGCTGACCGACCAGAATCTGATGCGCGTGACCGATGTGATCGCCGAGGTCGGCCGCCAGATCGGCAGCCTGCGCCGCCAGGCCTCCAAGGCCATGCGCTACAAGCGCCTCAGTTTCCGTCTCCGCCACCTCAGCCTCGCCCACAGCGGCTGGCAGTGGGGGCAGCTGAGCGCCACCATCGCCGGACTGGAAGCGGACGTTGCCGCCCGGCGGGCCACGACCGTGGCGCACCGCGCCACGCTGGAGGAACGCCAGCGCGAGTTGAATGAAATCAAGGCCCGCCGCAGCGATTATCACCTGCGCGTGCAGGAGGCGCAGCAGGCGGTCTTCGACCTGCGCTCGCGGAAGGAGCAGGCCGAGAATCAGGCCGGCCTCGCCCGGATCAAGCAGACCGGCCTCGAGGAACGCATCCAGTCGAGCCGCGACGATCTGGCCGAACTCGAAATGCAGCTCCGCGAGGTGGCCGCGCAGGCCGACAGCGGGGTGCAGGACAAGCAGCTCCAGCTCAGCCTGCTCGGCAGTTCCGACGCCGCTTTCCAGCAGCGCAATCGCGAACTGACCATCGTCGAGGGGGAGCTGAGCCGGCAGGAGCAGCAGCTCCAGCAGGCGAAATTCGATCTGCTCCAGCTGGAGGGCGTGATGGCCCGCCTGCGCACCGACTGTTCCGGGTATGAGGTCGAATCGAAGACCAGCGTGGTGCGGCACGACGAGCTCGCCGCGCAGATCGGGGAGGGGCGCCAAGCGATGACCGCCGCCACCGCCCGGGCCGGCGAGGAGCAGCAACGCCTCGCAACCGCGCGCGTCGAGCAGAGCCGCGCCCACAACGAGGTGCAGGCCGCGCAGCATGCGCTGCAGGAGGCCATGGAGCGCTTCCGCGAGGGACAGCGCCACCTCCAGGAACTCGATCGCACGCTGGCCCAGCGCACGGCGCGGCTGCGCCTCCTGAAGCAGCTTCATGAAAAATGGGAAGGCTTCGGCGAGGGGGCCCAGGCCCTCCTGGCGGGACGGCTCGAAACCATCCTCGCCGGCCGAAAGGTTGCACCCATCACCCACGGCCTCGAGGTGAAGCCCGAATTTGGCCAGGCCCTCGCGGCACTGCTCGGCTCCGCGGTCGAGGCCATCTCCGTGGCCGATCTATCCGTGGCCCGACAGATTCTCGCGCACCTCGAGGAGCAGAGGATCGGCAGCGCCTGCCTCCAGATTGCGGAAGCCGGAAACCGGATTTCGGAGAGCCCTGCAGCCGGGCTGCCGCCGTTCCTGCAGCCGGCCACGATCGCGCTGGCCAACCTGGACCCCGCGCATCCGGTCGTCGGCCTGCTCGCCGCATGCTACATTGCGGAGGATCTGAACGCCTTTCTCGAATTTTGGCGGGTGAATCCGGCCTTCCCGTTCCTCCTCGTGGCCACGTCGAAGGGTGAGCTGGTCGACCGGCGCGGCCTCATCTATGGCGGCCATCAGCGGAAGCCGGCCGGCGGCATCGTGCAGCGAGAGATCGACCTGCGCGAGACCGCCCGGGAGCTGGCGCGCGAGCAGAAGCTCCACGACGAGCAGCGGGCGCTGATCAACCAGCTCGGCGCGGCGCTGGCCGCGGCCGAAGCCGTCCTCGAGCAGCGCCGCAAACACGTGCTCACCACCACGCAGCAGGTGGCCGGGGTGCAGGCCGAAGCGCGCAACGCCGACAAGACCAGCGAGGAGATGGCCAGCCGCCTCGAGCGCATGGAGCATGAACTGGCCGGCCTCGAGCAGGCCAGGATGGAGGCGGAGCAGCGCCTGATCCGCGCCCAGGCTGGACTGGCCGAGGCCGAGGAAAGGGTCGCCGCCCAACGGCAGGCCATCCTCGCGCTCGAGAACCAGATTGCCGCCCTCCGTACTGACCGCGACCTGAAGAAGGAGGCGCTTGCCCAGGCGCGCCTTGAACTCGCCGAGCGCCGCCAGAAGGTCGAGGTGCTCGACCGCGGTCTGGGCGAAATGGAGCGGCGCCGCGCCCAGATTGGCGAGCTGCTGGCGCAGCGCCAGCAGGAGGTCGCGGTCTGGACCGAGCAGGCCGCCGAACTCGAACAGGAGTCAGCCGCCCAGCTGGCCGGCGCCGGGGAGATTACCCGCACGCTCCTGATCGCGCAGGAGTCCGTGGAGAAGGTCCGTGGTGAACTCGTCGAGCTCGAACGGCAGATCACCGCGATCGAAGAGGGCCAGCAGAGCCTGCGGGCGCAAACCGATAGCACGCAGGAGGAGCTCAGCCGCGGGGAAGTAAAGCTCGCCGAGAACCGTTCGCGGGCCCAGTTCCTCACCGAGGAGGTGCAGCACGAATTTCAAACCGACCTCGCCACGGTGAACTGGAAGCTCCTGCTCTGGCACGCCGCGGACGACCCGCCGGATCTCAAGCTGCTCGATCTGGACGAGGACGAAGGGGAAAGTGGAGAGCGGAAACCGGAAACCGGAGAGCCGGACAGCGCTGAGGCAAAACTCAAAACGCAATCCGCAAAACGCAAAACCAAAAAGCAGAAGGGTGAGCCCACCGAGACCGATCTGGCCGCCCTCGACCAGACGAACTGGGAGGAGATCAAAGCCGGGATCGAGGCCCTGCGCCAACGGCTCAACAGCATGGGCGCGGTCAACCTGGTCGCCATCGAGGAATACGCCGAGCTGCGCCAGCGCTTCGATTTCCTCCGGACGCAGAACGATGATCTCACCAACGCCAGGGCGCAGCTCCTCAAGGCCATCGACGAGATCAACCGCACCTCGCAAAAACAGTTCGAACTCACCTTCGAGCAGATCCGGAAGAACTTTGAAAGCACCTTCCAGACACTGTTCGGCGGCGGGCACGCGCGTCTCGAACTCGTCCAGGCCGAGGACATCCTCGAGAGCGGCATCGAGATCATCGCCCAGCCGCCCGGCACCCGGCTGAAAAGCATTTCGCTGCTGTCGGGCGGCCAGAAAACACTCACGGCCGTGGCACTGCTCTTTGCCCTTTTCATGGTGAAGCCCTCGCCCTTCTGTCTGCTCGACGAACTCGACGCGCAGCTCGATGAATCGAACATCGGCCGCTTCACCAAGCTGCTCAAGCATTTCACCAAGGATTCGCAGTTCCTCATCATTACGCACAACAAGCGTACGATCGCGGCGGCCAACGGAATCTACGGCGTGACAATGGAGGAGCGCGGCGTGTCCAAGATCATCTCCATGCGGTTCGATCACGAGCGCGGCGAAGCCGAGGCGGTGGCCGACGCCGTCAGCACGGCCCGGACCACCGCCGCCGAACCGGAGACGGCGGTGCGGGAAAGTCCGGTCTAGCCTTTCTTCACCGGGAAGCGCTTGACGATGAACGGTGTGACGTCGACGACGCGTGCGCCCGTCGCTTGGTAAAGCGGCATTTCCACGATCATGTCCACCCCCGCTTCCCTGGCGATGGCCGGCCACTCCGGCTGGAGCAGGTCATAGATGTTCTTCAGGGGGGCGTCGCCGGTCAGCTGCTTCTGGGCGCGGGCCTGCATGGCATTGAGCTCACGGTCAATCTGGTCGGCCTTGGTGGCATCGCCGGCCGTAACCGCCTTGTTTTGCTCCTCAACCATGGCCTGCATCCTGGCTTTCCACACCTCCGACCGGTAGAAAACCTGCACGACCACGGCCCGGCTGAAGACGCCGACGGTCAGCTTGGCCTCGGGTCCGGACTGGGCGCGGGCCGGAGACGGGGAACCGAACAGCAGTCCAACGAGGGCGACCGCACCAACAGAAGCCGCCGGGAAGAGGGGTGATTTCATGGCTTGATCCTCGGTTATCCGACGCCGTGGGCAATGGCGGGAAGCCCCGGCGTCACCGCGGAGTTTGCGCCGGCAGGAACACTTGCGCGAGCGATATTTTGCGCCGCAAGGTGCGGTCGCTAAGGGAAGGGCCGGTAGGCCCTTGCTGGAAGGCTTGCCGGATCACCGATTCTCGCCATAATCGTAAATTTCAATGAATTCCCATCCCCACACACGTGGGGTTTGATCTCGGATAACCACCCTGTTGAGCAATATGTGGCGACGTCTCCTCAAATATCTGGCTCTATTGGCCCTCACTGTCCTGGTCGCTACATGGATTTTCTTCCGGTTGCCGATTGGTCACTCGATTACAGCCGAGGATTATGTCCATGGTAAAAAGTTCCCTCATTTGTGGGACTTGGATTTACGCGCCAGACTTGTTGAAGAGCCGCTTGGAAATGAACGCCTATTTCTCAAGAACGACAGGGAGCTTTGGGTTTCTTCCGAGGATTACCGTAAAGTCTATGGGGGGCCGCACGCCATGACCAACATTCGTTACCAAGTGTACCCAGTTCTTGCTGGCTTCGGTCTTGCACGGATCCTTGAGGCCACCGACTTTGACGACCGGCGCATGCGTAAAGAGCTGGAAATGCGCAATAAAGGATATATCGGACTTTATCAGCTGACGGCGACTGATAGGTTCCCGCCAGAATATCGAGAGGCGGCGTACGCCGTTGCGGGCGCCGTCTCGAAGGAGGGCCTCAAACCCAAACCACCGGGAGAGTATTATGCAGAGGTGCACGAGCGCGAGGGCGGCAAGTTCTTGGAGTTTACCTTGTGGAATGAACCTACGCTCAAGCGTCGTATCGCTCTTTACGACGTGGAGTAAAAAGAAGGTCACTATGATTTCCGGATGGAAATGAAGAAATCCAGCCAGCGGCCGTCCCTTGCGCCAGGGCTTGCCGGTTCCCCGATTCTTGGTTCCCGGAGGAACGGGTTGCATTCGAGCCGTCGGGAGCCGATAATGTTGCCGATGGATAAACCTGAACAACCCTTCATGGCCGAAGCTTCGACGTTTGAGGCTCAATTGCCTGCGCTGTTGAGCCAGCACGCTGGCAAATATGCGCTCGTGCATGGCACCGAGCTGGTCGGCGTGTTCGACACGGAGGCAAACGCATTGGCTGCGGGTTACCAGAAGTTCGGGCCAGTGCCCCTTTACATCCGGCAGGTATTGCCTGAGGAGCAGAAGGCTTCAGCACCAGCGTTGGTGCTGGGCATTCTGACGGCCGCGTGATCACCGTTCGATTCGGCGACGCCGACGCGGTAACTGGCGACGGACAGAAGGTCAAGGTGCCCGCTAAGCTCGCGTTGATGCAGCGCGGGCCAGTGATTCCAGTGGTTATTTCTCCCGATCAGACGTTCGCAGCTGCCCTTCAGGCGGCGAGCAAGCCGATTCCGCAGCCGGTGACGGGCTTCGCACTAGTGGATACGGGCGCGACGACTACGTGCATCGATGCAACTGTAGCGCAGAAGATGGGTTTGGCTCCGAGTGGAACCGCGAAGCTTTCGTCGGTAAGCCACGAGGGGACCCAATGCCTGACCTATCCGGTCCAACTGTTTTTTCCTGCGTGGAACGTGGGGCTTCAGGCTGCCAGAGCGATGGGAGTGACGATAGCGAATCAAGGAATCATCGCTCTAGTGGGGCGGGACTTGCTGCAAAACTGCGTTCTTGTATACAACGGGGCTGACGGGAGTTTTACTCTGGCACTTTGAGTGGACCGGCTTGGCGAGCCGTGCTGCGCGGCAACCGACGCCGCTTTTCCCAGCCCGCCCTCCCGTGAGGATGGGACCCACCATGGGCCTCCTGCGGTGTGCCCGCCGGGGCCGCATTGAAGGCGCGATCGAGGTTCCAACCGATCGGCTATGAAGAAGGACAGGAACCTCAGCGGGTGACTGCCAGAGATCCTGCGGTTACCGTATAAGTACAGTAACGGACTTAAAAGCCCGCTGCCATGCCGGCCGTCTTGGCGCCGGCCTAGAGGATGAGGTCGGGCGGCACGTTGGCCAGCGCCTCCTCCATCGTGGTGGTGCCCTCTTTCACCTTCAGCATCGAGTCCTGGTGGAGCGTCTTCATGCCCCCGCGCATGGCGATGCGCTTGAGTTCGGCGGTCTCGATCTCCTTGTTGATGCCCTCGGTGAGCTCCTCGCTGTTGAGCATCAATTCATGGATGCCGACGCGGCCCTTATAGCCGCTGCCGCTGCAGAGATGGCAGCCCTGCGGGTTGGCCTTGAAGATCTGGCTGCTCCAGCCGAGGGCCTTCTCAATGAGCTCCTTCTCCCGGGCCTTCGGCTCGTAGGGCTGCTTGCAGTTCCGGCAGACGCGGCGCAGGAGACGCTGGGCGCAGACGCAGACGAGCGAGGCGGAGATGTTGAACACCTCGACACCCATCTCGCTAAGGCGGGCGAGGGCGGAAGGAGCGTCGTTGGTGTGGAGGGTGGAGAGAAGCAGGTGGCCGGTGAGCGCGGCTTCAATGGCGATCTCGGCGGTTTCCTGGTCGCGGATCTCACCGACGAGGATCACATCGGGGTCCATGCGCAGGTAGCAGCGGAGTGCCCGGGCAAAGGTGAGGCCGATCTGCCGGTTCATCTGCATCTGATTGACACCCGCCAGGGTGTATTCGATGGGGTCCTCGGCCGTCTGGATGTTCACGTCGGGCGTGCTGACCTCGCCGAGCGCAGAGTAGAGCGTCATCGACTTGCCCGAACCGGTGGGTCCGCAGTGCAGGATCATGCCGTAGGGCTGGCGGATGCACTCGCGGTACTTGGCGAGGTTCTCCTCGGAGAAGCCGAGGGCGGTCAGGGGCAGGGTGGACTTCTGCTTGTCGAGAATGCGCATGACCACCTTCTCGCCGAAGTTCATCGGGCCGGTGGCGACGCGCAGGTCGATGTCGATGTTTTTCTTGGTGAATTTCTTGAAAACGATGCGCCCGTCCTGCGGCAGCCGGCGCTCGGCGATGTCGAGGTTGCACATGATCTTGAGGCGGGTGGTCAGCGCGTTGGTCACCTGCTTCGGCAGGCGGAGCTTTTCCTGGCAGAGGCCGTCGATGCGGTAGCGGATGAGCAGCTCCTTTTCCAACGGCTCGACATGGATGTCGGAGGCGCCGGAGATGTAGGCGTCCTCAATGAGGCGGTTGGCGAGCTGGATGATGGGGCCGGAATCCTCGCTCTCGAGTTCTTCGGCCTTCACCTCGCCGCCGGTGGTCGAGTAGGCTGTGTCGATGAGCTCGGCGACCTCGCCGATGTCGACCTCGCTTTCGCTGCCGATGGCGGGCCCCCCTTTGCCCGACTCCTTGAAATACTTTCTGACGAGCTGCTCGATGAGGGTGACGGGGGCGACGCGCACCTCGTCGATGGTCAGCTCGGTGGCCTGCTGGAACGCCTCGCGTTTCGCGTAATCCAGCGGGTTGGCCATGAGCACCGACACCGTGTTGGTGCCGGTCTTCCTCACCGGGAACACGCCTTCGCGCCGGATGATCTCCTCGCCGGTGATCTCGACCAGTTTATCCTCGACTTCCAGACCCTCGATCTTGCTCACCAGCGGCAGGTCGGTAAACTTGGCCACGAACTTGGCGGTGTCCTCCGGGCCGAGCTGAAACTTCGGATCCAGCATGCGCTGGATGAGCGTCGCGGAATACACGGCGAGTTCCTGGAGAACGGGGAGGTCCTTCTGCTCGAACTGGCCGTTGGTGCCGGCGAAAATCTCCTTGTTGAGCAGCTGGATGGCGCCGATGACGATGTTGGTCTTCAACGGCACGGTGAGCATCGAGTGCACCTCGAAGCCCGTGTTCATGTTCTTGAGCGAGGCGGCGTCGGGGCCTTTGCTGGTGAAGAAAAGCGGCTGGCCGGTCTCAATGACCTTGCCGACGTTGCCGGTGCCCTTCGGCAGCTTGGTCTGCAGCAGCTTCTCGGCCGTCTGCTTGAATTGCGCTTCCTTGGCCTTGTCTTTGCCCCACAGGGTGGGCGAGTAGTAGACGTGGCGGAAAGAGATCTGTTCGCCCTCGACGAGGTAGAGGGTCATCGACTGGCACTGCAATTGCTCGACGACCTTGGTGGCGGTCAGTTCGATGACGGAATTAAGATCCTCGCGACTGGGCGTCGGCTTGGAGAGGATTTTGAGGAGGAGGGAACGTCGAAGCTGGCCGGAAAGGGCGGTGGAGGGCATGGTGAGGAATGCGGGTAGCGCGGCGCGGGCGCGCTGATTCTGGAATTGCCACGACCGAAGGTGCCCCGCAATGAGAAATATCGCCAACCCGGCCGGACATTGTTCAGCCCGGGAGGTGCCCATGCTGGCCTGGCTTAAACTTAAACGGTTTTTTCACGTTGGGGGAAACCCGTCCGCCCCCGCCGGGGAGAGCGGCGCCGAGGGCGAACGGCTCGCGGCCGAGTTTTTGCGGGGACGGCAGGGCTACGAGATCGTGGCACGCAACTGGCGCAACCCGCGCGACCAGCGCGAGGAGATCGACCTCGTGTGCCGCGACGGCGAGGTACTCGTGTTTGTGGAGGTGAAGTCGCGTCCCGACACCGCGCTGGTGCCCGGCTATTACGCGATCGACCGGCGCAAGAAGAAGGTGCTACGCCGCGCCATCCACGCCTATCTCACGCAGCTCCGGGCCCGGCCGCGCACGTTCCGGTTCGACGTCGCGGAGGTCGTGACCAGCACGAAGATGCCGGCGCAGGTGCTGCACTTCCAAAACGTGCCGCTGTTCCCGAAAGGCTACCACGTGTTGCGCTGACGGCGGCCCGGTTGCAGCTTTCGACCTTGGACTTTCCACCTTCGACTTGCGCCCAGCTATCCACTTGCCAGCCGTTGCCTTTCGCCCGACAACCGTCCTCCGCACATGCCTGATCCTCAGCGCCATCCCTTTCTGCAGGGACTGAGCAAATACCGCGGCGCGCCGCCGACGGTCGTCGTCATCTTCGGCGCATCCGGCGACCTCACCGCGCGCAGGCTCATCCCGGCCATCTACAACCTCAGCTACGACAACCTGCTGCCGCCCGACTTCTATCTCGTGGGTTTCGGTCGCAAGCCTGTTCCCGATGAGGAATTTCGCGGACACGCGGAAGCGGCCATCAAGGAGTTCTCGCGCCGCGGGCTCAACCCCGAGGTCTGGGGCCGCGTTGCGCGCAACACGTTCTACTTGGGCGGTGGCTACGACGAGCGCGCCGCCTTCGACCGCCTGCATGCGCTCCTCCAAAAACTCGAGGCGCAGGCCGCCCGCGAGTTACAGGCGGTCTTCTACGTCTCCACGCCGCCCTCGGTCTTCCGCCCCATCCTCGAGAATCTCGGTGCCTCCGGCCTCGCCCAGCGCCACCTCGGCTCGTCCCTCGAGTCGAAGGTCGTCATCGAGAAACCCTTCGGCCGCGACCTCGCCTCGGCGCGAGAGCTCAACCGCGTCATCGCCGGCGTGTTCCGGGAGCCGCAGGTCTTTCGCATCGATCACTACCTCGGCAAGGAGACCGTGCAGGATCTCCTCGTGCAGCGGTTCGCCAACGCGATCTTCGAACCGCTTTGGAACCGCAACTTCGTCGAGTGCGTGCAGATCACCGTGGCCGAGGAGGGCGGCGTCGGCGCCCGCAGCGGCTACTACGAACAGAGCGGCTGCCTGCGCGACATGATCCAGAATCACACCATGCAGCTCCTTGCGCTCACCGCAATGGAGCCGCCCGTGTCGCTTGATCCCGAGGCCATCCGCGACGAGAAGGTGAAACTCCTCAAGGCCATCCAGCCGCTCGCCCCCGGGCCGAACGGCGACGTGACCCGCGCGCAGTATGCCGCCGGCCTCGTCAGCGGCCAGCAGGTGCCGGGTTATTTGCAGGAGGAGGGAATCAACCCGCAGTCAGCCACGGAGACCTTCGCTGCGCTGCGCATCGCCATCAACAACTGGCGCTGGGCGGGCGTGCCGTTCTATCTGCGCTCCGGCAAGCGGATGGCCCGCCGCGTCACCGAGATCGCCATCCAGTTCAAGTGCCCGCCCGGCACGCTCTTCGCCGGGACGAAGCAGTTCGACCTCGCGGCCAACACCCTTGCGTTCCAGATCCAGCCCGACGAGGGCAGCACCGTGCTGCTCAACGCCAAGATCCCGGGCCTCGAAACGCGCACGCAACCGGTGAAAATGCACTTCCGCTACGCCACCACCTTCGGCTCCAACACGCCCGAGGCTTATGAGCGCCTCGTGCTCGACGCGATGATCGGCGACGGCACGCTTTTCATCCGCGGCGACGAAACCGAGGCGTCGTGGAAGCTCATCACGCCCATCCTCGGGCACTGGCAGGCGAGGAAGCGCGAGGGTCTGGACAGCTATCCCGCCGGCTCGTGGGGTCCGAAGTCCGCCGACGCGCTGGTCGCCCTCCACGGACACGAATGGCGAAAACCCTGAGCGCGGCACAGCCGCGCAAGTGACAAGTTTCAAGGAACAGGTTCCAAGATGATGTTCACTTTGTCCCGTGCCATTCCTTGTGACTTGTCACTTGATACTTGATACTTTTCCCATGACTTCCGTTTTTGACACCCTGCCCGGTCTGGAGGTGCCCGTGGGTGGCATTGCGCAAAGCCTCGCGCGGCTCTGGGAGGGCGATCCCGCGGCCGGGTCTGCCGGCCGGCTAGGCGCCCCTTCGGAATATCGTGCGTCGCAGATGAACCTGGTGCTGCACATCGGGCTGCCGACCACCCCCGACGACGGGGTGGCGCAGTTCAATGCCGCGCTGCGCTTCACCCAGCGTTACCCGGCGCGCATTCTCGTGCTCTGCCCGCGCGCGGAGGGCGGCGCCGACCTGACCATGCGCGCGAAAATCTACAGCGAGTGCTTCATCGGCGAATCACACCGTGAAATGAGCTGCATCGAGGCGGTGATGCTCAGCTACCCGCAGGAGCACCGCGAGTTTCTCGAGGACCAGGTATCGATCATCGTCGAGGCCGATCTGCCCATCTACTACTGGGTCCACCGCATGTCGCAGGTGAATAAGATCGCCACCTACCAGTGGCTCCTGCGCAATTCGAAACGCTTTCTGTTGGACACCGCGGTCTCCACACCGGAGGCGCGGACTTACGCCTGGCCGCGGCCCGACGGCTTCCGCGACCTCGTTCACGCGCGCCTGCTGCCGGTGCGGCAGTCGGTCGGCCAGTTCCTCAGCGCGTTCGCGCCGGAGACGATCGCACGGGGATTGAAGTCCGTGATCCTGCTTTGCCAGCCCGCGTATGCCGCCGAGGGGAGGGTGCTGCTGGAATGGACGCGAGCGCGCCTCGAGGCCTGCGGCGCCACCGACTCGGCGGCCCCGGCGTACGAAACCCGACCGGCCGCCACCGGCGCGACGCTATCGCTCGAAATGGCGTTCACGTACACCGACGGCCGGTATTTCCACTGGTGCGCGGACTTCACCCGGGGCCGGGCGGTATTCGAGAGCGACCTCGGTGGCTGCCGGCAGATGCTGCCCATGACCGCCGGCCTGCTCACGACCGAGGCCGCCCTCGGCGAAGCGATTTTCTCCTGAGAAACCATGGATTACCCGGCTAGCGCCTTGAAGAAAGAGGGCGTGTGGGTGGATCTGGGAATCGGGGAATCCGCGTAAGGCAAGTTCGGCTGGATCATGGACTGCAAAGGCAACCGCATCGAACTCCGGGAACCGCCGAAGGGAAAGCCTCACGCAAGGGCCGCCGAGTCAGCAAAGGTGCGATGAACCACGGATGGCACGAATTAACACTGATGACTCTATCCCTTCATTGGATCACCGGCAGCCACGTTCGCTTTCCTTGCGCAACAGGAGGGGCTTGCCCAACCGCAGGTCAACGGCGCGGCTGATTCCGGCGCGGGGGCGCAGTTGAGGCAGATGCCGCCGGCTTCGAGGTCGTTGCGCGCCTGACCCATCAAGCGGGGGCTGCGGACGCATTCAACCGGCGCTTTTCCCGGGCATGCACCCGGAGAAGCACGACGCCGAGATAAGCGGCCAGCACGAGCAGATAGAGCGCCCTGATGCCGGTGATCATCGAGGCAAACTCGGTCAGCCCGCCGGCGACCGCCCCGAGCAGGTTCCAGCCAAACGCCGTGTTGGCCGCCGGGCGGTCGCGGAAGAGCAGGGCAAAGCAGGCCGAGGCAAAGAAGATCGGCGTGCCCACGAAGGCGATCGACAGCAGGAGCCGCGTGAACTCGTTCATGCGCAGCAGGGCGTGCACCGGCACGAAATAGGCGGCGACGAGGGACACGATCAACCCGCCCATGCACAGCGCCCATGGCAACGGTCGCAACTGGGTGAGGAGGGTGGCGGCAAGCATCATGGCGAGGATGGCGCCGAAAACCACGGCACTGGTCAACCAAGTGGCCCCCCAGAGGAGGGACATGGTCGTCACCGACTTCGTTTCCAGCAGTAGAAAGGCGAGCCCGAACAGGAACATTTCGCCATCGAGGCCGCCGCGGGCAAGGCTGCACCGCATTTCGCGGGAGACGAACGCGACGGAAGCGATGCCGACAAGGGCAATAAAGCCGATGAGCAACAGGTAGAAGCTGCTGATCGCCCGATCCTGCAGGTAAAGATAGGGCCAGTCATCTTGCAGGAGTTCAACCTTCGCTAAGAGGGGTTTCAGCGACGGAAGGGTCACGCGGCGCTCCGCACCGTTCACGTGTTCAAATGCCGCTCCGGCGAGATAGATGCGGTTGAACATGTAATATTCGCCGGCGATCACGTAAGGTAGCTGCTGGAAGGCCTCTGCCAGCAGGCCCGAGAGCCGCTGGTTTATGTAGGCCTTGGTAGACATGAAATACAGGACCAGACCACCCTGAGGCGAGAGATGCGCCTTCGCTGCTGCGATGCATTCCCGCGTGTAGACAAAGTTGTCGAGCCGCACATTCGACAGGGCGGAGAGCCGGGTCATCGAGTCGAGCGTCCCAAAAACGATCAGGTCGTATTTTTCGGTCGACTCATTCAGGAAGGCCCGGGCGTCGGTATTGATCAGCCGCACCCGCGGGGAGGCGTAAGGCCGGTTAGGATGGAGCCGGCCGAGATCCAGGATGACGGGGTCGATTTCAACGGCATCCACGTGTTCCGCACCTTCATCCAGAGCCACCGCCACGTCGTTGCCCGTGCCCGCCCCCAGCACCAAAACCTTACCCGGCGGGTGTCCCAGAAGGCGATACGGCCGGTGATATCCCTGCAGGACGACATCCGCATCCATTTGTCGTCCGCGCTGGAGCTGAAAGGCGTACTGGTGCAGTGAGCCGTTGGTCAAAATGGCGATCTGGAAGTTATTGGGCAGCCGGGTCGCGTTGATGGCGTAGTAGGGGCTGTAGTAATCCGCGTGATCCGCCCGCTGCACGACGCTGAGAAGCACCAGCGCGGCGGCGACGTAGGCCAGCGCGGCGGCGACGTAGGCCAGTGCCGCGCGCCACTTGGCGATGAAGAAGAGGAGTCCGACCGCAAGAAAGACCGCGTACCAGAGCAGCGGAGTGGTCCGTGCAAACCCGATGATGGCGAAGGCGACCACGCCCACCAACGAGCCCAGGATGTCACAAGAATAGCCCCACAGGGCAAAGGAGCGCGTGCTGAACTCCTGCAGCCGTTCCGCCAGCATTTGCCCCAGGGGTACGAAACTGACCGCGCTCAAGAGAAAGCAGAGGATGATGGGCAGGCGGACATCACCCATGACAGGGGCCTGATCGCCGAGATCATAATAGAGCAGCCACAAATGCTCGGTCACGGCGTTCTGGGTGAAGGCAATGCGGCTTAGCATCCAGCCGGCCACGACCAGCACGAGCAGACTCGCCGGCCACAGCCACAGCAGCGATCGCTTTGCCGATCGCAAACAGCCAAGGCCCAGTCCCAGAAACGCGCTGAGCAGGATCAGGTTCGGAAAATAGGCGAGAACCCGCACTTGGCAGGGCAGCCAGCGGATCAGGGTCAGCTCCTGAAAGAGAACCACAAAAGAGATGGCGAAAAGCTCGCCGCCGACACGCAGCAGCGGGCGGTCGGAAATCGAACGATCAAGATGAGGTCTCAAAAATCAGCCCGGCACGTTCAGCACGACATGGGTGCGCTTGCCCTTCCGCAGCAGCAGGTATTTTCCGAAGAGCAGATCGCCGGTCGTGACGGCCTTGGCATGGTCGGTCAGGCGGACGCTGTTGAGGTAAATGCCGCCGGCTTCGAGATCCTTGCGCGCCTGACCCTTGGATGAGCACAGTCCGGCATGGAGGAGGAGGTCGATGATCGGCGTGCCCTTGCCGGTCAGCTTCGCCTTGTCGAGGTCCTTGGTCGGCACTTCATCAACGACGTCTCTGAAGACATCTTCGGTGATGCCATCGAGCCTGCCGCCGAACATGATCTCGCTGGCGCGGACGGCGTCGTCGCAGGCGGATTGGCCGTGGACGAGCGTGGTGACCTCTCGGGCCAGCGCCTTCTGTGCGGCGCGCGCGCCGGGATTCCTTGTGTGCTCGGCAGTCAGCGCCCCGATCTCGGCGCGCGGCAGCAGGGTGAACTTCTTCAGATACTCCGCGACCTTGCTGTCCTCGGTGTTGATGAAGAACTGGTAGAAGCGGTACGGGCTGGTTTTCGCCGGATCGAGCCAGACACCGCCGCCGCCCCGGCTCTTGCCGAATTTTTGCCCGGTGGCGTCGGCGATCAGCGGGAAGACCAGACCCCACACGGTCACGCCGAGCTTTTTGCGGATGAGGTCGCAGCCCGCGGTGATATTGCCGTACTGGTCGGTGCCGCCGATTTGCAGCTCGCAGCCGAATTTCTCACGCAGATGCAGGAAGTCGTACGCCTGCAGCAGCATGTAGCTGAACTCGGTGTAACTGATGCCGCTGTCGCTTTTCAAGCGGGTGCGCACACTGTCCTTTGCGAGCATGACGTTCACCGAAAAGTGCTTGCCGACGTCGCGCAGGAAATCGAGGTAGCTGATCGGCGTGGCCCAGTCGGCGTTGTCCACGAGCCGCGCGGGATTCGTCTTCGACTCGAAATCGATGAACTTGGCGAGCTGTTGTTTGATACAGGCGACATTGTGGGCGAGCTCCTCGCGGCCGAGCAGGTTGCGCTCGGTCGAACGCCCACCGGGATCGCCGATCATGCCGGTGGCGCCGCCGGCCAGCGGTATCGGATGATGGCCCGCCAGCTGGAAGCGCCGCAGCGTGAGCTGTCCCATGAGGTGGCCGACGTGGAGGCTGTCGCCAGTGGGATCAAAGCCGCAATAGAGCGTGATCGGTCCGCTGGCCAGACGCCGGCCGAGGCCGGCGAGGTCGGTGCACTCCGCGGTCAATTCGCGCCATTGGAGGTCTTCGAGCAGGTTCATGGTGAACGGGCAGGTTATCGCGGCGGGCGGGGAGGCGGACAAGGGGAAAGTGACTGGCTAATGCCCGCCCCGGTCTTTTCAAAACGGCGGCTTATAACGGGAAAAACGGTTTGTCTCGACGGCGGCCGCCGCCGTAACGTCCTCTTTCACACCATGGCAGCATCCGCTGCCGAAGCCCTCAACTCATAACCGCGATCATCATGCCTCTCTCCATTGGCACCAAAGCCCCCGACTTCACCCTCAAGACGAAAACCGCCGACGGCCCCAAGGACGTCAAACTCAGCGCCAACTTCGGCAGGAAACAGACGGTCCTCCTTTTCTTTCCGGCGGCCTTCACCGGCGTCTGCACGCAGGAGATGTGCGACATCACCGCCGGGCTCGGCCAGTATGCGGGGCTCGACGCCGAGGTTTACGGCATCAGCGTTGACAATCCCTTCGCGCAGGAAGCCTGGGCCAAGCAAAACAGCATCAAGGTCACGCTGCTGTCCGACCTCAACAAGACCGTGACGAAAGCCTACGGCGTGCTTTTCCCCAACCTGGTTGGCATGTATGAGACGTCGGCGCGCGCGGCATTCGTCATCGGCAAGGACGGCGTCATCAAGTACGCCGAGCAAACGCCGACACCAAAGGATCTGCCGAACTTCGCGGCGGTGCAGGCGGCGCTGCGGAAGTGAGACCATCCTGCGTTGTAGGAGCGAGCTTGCTCGCGATGCGGTATGGTCGCCTGCAAGCAGGCTCCTACATGTCGTGACCCGACCTCCATGAGCAATCTTCCCAATCCGTTCAACACGCTCCAAACGTTCCGCACCGCGGGCGGCGGGAAGTTGTTTTATTCGCTGCCCGCGCTGGAGGCGGGCGGTTTCAGCCATCTCCGGCGCCTGCCGGTCTCCCTCCGCCTCGTGCTCGAATCGCTGCTGCGCAACTGCGACGGCCGGCGCGTGACCGAGCCGGCGGTGCGCGCCCTCGCGGCGTGGCAGCCCAACGCCCCGCGCACCGAGGAGATTCCCTTCGTGGTCGCGCGCATCGTGCTGCAGGACTTCACCGGCGTGCCGCTGCTCGTCGACCTCGCGGCCATGCGTTCGGTAGTGCAGCGCCTCGGCCGGGATCCGGGGATCATCGAGCCGCTCGTGCCGGTGGACCTGGTGGTCGACCACTCGGTGCAGGTCGACGTCAACGGCACGCCCGGCGCGTTCGCCCGCAATCTCGAGATCGAATTCCAGCGCAACCGCGAGCGCTACCAGTTCCTCAAGTGGGGCATGCAGGCCTTCGACACCTTCAAGGTCGTGCCGCCCGGCATCGGCATCGTCCACCAGGTCAACCTTGAGTACCTCGCGAAAGGCGTGCTGAGCGACCCGAACGGCGTCGTCTATCCGGACACACTCGTGGGCACCGACTCGCACACGACGATGATCAACGGCCTCGGCATCGTAGGCTGGGGGGTGGGCGGCATCGAGGCCGAGGCCGGCATGCTCGGCCAGCCGGTCTATTTTCTTACGCCCGATGTCGTCGGCGTGCACCTCACCGGCGCGCTGCGCGAAGGTGTCACCGCGACCGACCTCGTGCTGACCCTCACGCAGATGCTCCGCGCGGCGAAGGTCGTGGGCAAGTTCGTCGAGTTCTTCGGCCCGGGCGCGGCCTCACTGCCGGTCGTGGACCGCGCCACCATCGGCAACATGGCGCCCGAATACGGCGCAACCATGGGCTTCTTCCCGATCGATGCCGAATGCACGAGCTACCTGCGCGCCACCGGCCGGCCGGAGGCGCTGGTGCGGATGTACGAGGATTACTACCGGGCGCAGGACCTGTGGGGCGTCCCGCAGCAGGGTCAGATCGATTACTCGCAGGTGCTCGAACTCGACATCAGCACCGTCGTGCCGAGCGTGGCCGGCCCGAAGCGCCCGCAGGACCGCATCGAGCTGCCCAAACTCAAGCAGGCCTTTGCCGCGGCTTTTTCAAAGCCCGTCGCGGAAAACGGCTTTGGCAAACCGGCCGCCGAGCTGTCCAAGGTGGTTCACGTCTCTGCCAGCGGCAGCGGACAATTTCATTCCGGCGGCGGCAGTCAGGCGCCCGTGGCCGCGCAGAGCGCGGCCGCTCGCGACACCAATCCCTCCACCGAGCGGGAGATGGCGAACAATCGATCCACTCCCGATCCGATCGCCGCGCCCGCGCCGCGCCTCGAAGGCGATCTGCGCCACGGCAGCGTGCTCATCGCCGCCATCACCAGCTGCACCAACACTTCGAATCCGAGCGTCATGCTGGCCGCCGGACTGCTGGCGAAAAAGGCCGTTGAACGCGGCCTCGGGGTGAATCCGCTCGTCAAGGCGTCGCTGGCGCCCGGCAGCCGCGTGGTGTCGGATTATCTGGCGAAGGCCGGCCTCCAGCCCTACCTCGACCGGCTCGGTTTCAACCTCGTCGGCTACGGCTGCACCACCTGCATCGGCAACTCCGGACCGCTGCACCCGGCGATTGAGGAGGCCGTGACCCAAAACGATGTCGTGGCTGCGTCGGTGCTCTCGGGCAATCGCAATTTCGAAGCCCGCGTGCACCAGAGCATCAAGGCCAACTTCCTCATGTCGCCGCCGCTCGTCGTGGCCTTTGCGCTCGCCGGCCGCGTCGACCTCGACCTGGCCGCCGAGCCGCTCGGCACCGGCCGGGACGGACGGCCCGTCTACCTGCGCGACCTCTGGCCCACGCTCGCGGAGATCCGCGAGGCCATGCAAGCCGCGCTCAAGCCCGCGGTGTTCCGCAAGCTCTACAAAAACTTCGCGGCCCAGAATCCGAAATGGAACGAAATTCCCTCGGCGGCCGGCAACGTTTACGCCTGGGACGCGAGGTCCACCTACGTCCAGGAGCCGCCGTTCTTCGAGAACTTCAGCCTGCAGGCCGGGGCGATCGCCGAGATCCGGGGCGCCCGCCCGCTCGGCATCTTCGGCGACTCGGTCACCACCGATCACATTTCGCCGGCCGGCTCGATCAAGAAAACCTCGCCCGCGGGCCAGTTCCTGCTGGGGGGCGGCGTGGCCTACGAGGATTTCAACAGCTACGGCTCGCGCCGCGGCAACGACCGCGTGATGACGCGCGGCACCTTTGCCAACGTGCGCATCAAGAACCTCATGCTCGGCGGCGAGGAGGGCGGCAACACGCTGCTCCAGCCCGAGGGCATGAAGCTTTCCATCTACGAAGCCGCGATGGCGTATCGAATGCGCGGCACGCCGCTCGTCATCATCGCCGGCCTGGAGTATGGCACCGGCTCGTCGCGCGACTGGGCGGCGAAGGGCGCCCATCTCCTGGGGGTGAAGGCCGTCGTGGCGCAAAGTTTTGAGCGCATCCACCGCTCCAACCTTGTCGGCATGGGCGTGCTCCCGCTCCAGTTCAAGGAGGGCATGACCGCGCAGACGCTGAGGCTCGACGGCACCGAAACCTACGGCGTGCTCGGCCTCGGCCCCGCGCTCAAGCCGCAGCAGGATCTGACCCTGCAGGTCATGAGGAACAATGGCGAGCGTTTGGATGTGCCGGTGCGCTGCCGCATCGATACGCCGGTCGAGATCGATTACTACCGCCACGGTGGCATCTTGTCGTACGTCTTGCGGCAGATCATCGCGAAAAACAGAGACCTGTAGGAGCCTGCTTGCAGGCGATGGAATTATCGCGTGCAAACACGCTCCTATAACCGTCATTATGCCTGAAGCACCCACCCAACCCGTTTATCTCGTCGATGCATATGCCGATCCGGTGGTCGTGCGCCTCGAGGGGCGGGCGTGCCATGCGAACAGCGTCTGTCTGCACGACTTTCTCGCCCAGATGATCGGGCAGGGGAAGACGCGGTTCGTGATGGATTTTCAGAACTGCACGAGCATGGACAGCACCTTTCTCGGCGTGCTGGCCGGCGCGGCGCTTGAGCTGCGGCGGAAGAATCCACCGGGAAGCCTGGTGGTCTGCCGCGTGGGTCGACGCAACTTGGAACTCCTCCGCAACCTCGGGCTCCACCGCCTGCTCACCGTCGACGCGGGCGATTTTCCAATGGACTTCGGACAGAACGCCACGGCGCTGAACCCCACCCCTGACCGCAGCGAACTGGAAAACGCGCGCCTCGTGCTGGAGGCGCATGAAAACCTCGTTATCGCGGATCCCGCCAATCAGGGCAAATTTCAGGACGTGCTGGCCTTTCTGCGCAACCGCATGGAGGAGAAATGACTCTTCGGGTGTCATCCTGGATGAAGTCGCAGGATCCTCTCGTTGCCGGAAGGGCGGAGGGCCGGCGTTCTGCTGGCCGGCAGAACCGGGCCGTTCCGCGTGGGGGAGCTCTTCCAATCGCTCCCGAGTTCGGCGACGATTTTTGAAACTCGACCCGGCGGCGGCCGGCTCAAGAATCCCCGCATGCTCTTCTTCCTCATGGGCGCCGCGGCCGGCGCGCTGGCCGTGTTCTGGCTCGGCCGGAAGGCGCGCGCCCGGGCGGACCGCCTGGAGGAGGAGAAACTGCGGCTCGGGCAGGAAAAACAGATCGTCATCGATTTCATGCACCACATGGTGCAGGCCCTCGGGGAAGGTTTGTCGCGCGAGGAGCTTTTCCAGCGCATCGTGCACGCCGCCATCCTGTGCACCGACGCGGTGAGCGCGTGCATCTTTGAGAAACGGGCCGACAACAAGATGCAGGGGGTGGCGGTCGAGGGTCTGTTCCCGCCGCACCGGCCGCTGCCGCCGGAGGCCAAGGCCAAGCTTACCACCCGGGCGCGCTTCATCGAACAGGTGCTGAAATCGGAGGTGTTCGACATCAGCGAGGGCATCGTCGGTCGCGTGGCGCGCACCGGCCAGGGCGAGCTCATCGCCGACGCCGCGGCCGACCCGCGCATTGTGAAGCACGACGACCCGGCGCTGGCCGTCCGGTCCGTCATCGCCGCGCCGATCAGGTTTCAGGACCGGATGATCGGCGTGCTCGCCGTGGCCAACCCGGCCGGCGGCCTGCCGTTCACCGAAAGCGATTTCACGCTCGTGCTGTCGCTGGCCGAGCAGGCCGGGCTCGCCGTGCACAACCTCGAGTCCATGCATTTCCAGATCGAGAAGAAGCAGCTGGACCTCGATCTCGCGCTCGCCAGCAGCATCCAGCAGATGCTGCTGCCCGCCGCCACGCCGCGCCTCGCCGGCCTCGACATTGCCGCGCAGTATGTGCCCACGCAGAAGATCGGCGGAGATCTCTACGATTTTTACGTGCTTTCACCAACGCGGCTCGGCCTCGCCGTGGCCGACGTGTCCGGCAAGGGTATCCCCGCCTCGCTACTCATGGCCATCTGCCGTACCAACCTCCAGCAGATTGCCCCGCACCATGAGTCGCCGGCACGCGTGCTGCGCGAGGTGAACCGCGTCATGGCCGGCGAGGTTTGCCGCGGCATGTTCATCACCATCCTCTACGCGGTCATCGACGTGGAGCAGGGCACGCTGATTTTCGCCCGGGCGGGCCATGAGCTGCCGCTCATTTCGCGGCATGACCCGGCGAGCGGCCAGCCGGTGAGCGAGTTCATCGGTTCCGAAGGCATGCCGGTCGGCATGGTCGAGACCGGGTTGTTTGATCAAGTGATCGCCGACCAGACCATTCCTTTTCTGCCGGGCGATACGCTGGTGCTCTACACCGACGGCATCACCGAGGCGGCCAACGAGGATGACAAGGAGTTCTCCGGCAGCCGGCTGGCGGATGCGTTGCGCACGCTGCGCAACCGGAGCGCCAGCGAGATCACCGGCGGCATCCTCGACCACGTCCGGCGCTTTACGGGCCGGGACCACCACCGCGACGACCTCACGCTGGTGACGGTGAAACGGGTGTAGAAAGCCCGCTGCTGGCCAGCAGAGCGGGCGTTCTGCTGTACAGCAGAATCGGTCGCAAGCGGCCTTCCTACAAGGCTCCTTTGCTTTAGCAGGATGCGAGGCAATACCGACACAAGTTCGCCGTTGCCTGGAATCCATTCAATGGCCACGTTGTCCGTCCTTATGTCCGCCGCCCAGACCGCCGAGCGCCTCGACCGGTTTTCCCTGCCCGATGCCAGCGGGCATTTCGGGCCCTATGGCGGAGTGTTTGTGCCCGAAACGCTGATGACCGCGCTGGAGGAACTGGCCGCGGCCTATGCGGGAGCAAAGCAGGACCCAGCGTTCCAGGCCGAGCTGCGGCACCATCTCCAGGAATACGCCGGCCGACCCACGCCGCTTTATTACGCCGAGCGGCTGACGCAGCACTGCGGCGGCGCAAAGATCTACCTGAAGCGCGAGGACCTCCTGCACACCGGTGCGCACAAGATCAACAACGCGCTCGGCCAGGCCCTGCTGGCCCGCCGCATGGGCAAACCGCGCGTCATCGCCGAGACCGGCGCCGGCCAGCATGGCGTGGCCACGGCGAGCATCTGCGCGAAGTTCGGCTTCGAATGCGTCGTCTACATGGGCGCGGTCGACATGGAGCGCCAGGCGCTCAACGTCTTCCGCATGCGCCTGATGGGCGCGGAGGTGCGCGGCGTCGAGGCGGGGCAGAAGACCCTGAAGGAGGCCATCAACGAGGCGATGCGCGACTGGGTGACCAACGTGCGCACCACGCATTACATCCTCGGCACGGTCTACGGCGCTCATCCGTATCCGCTGATGGTGCGGGATTTCAACCGCGTGATCGGGCTCGAGGCGCGGGAGCAGATCCTGGCGCGGGAGAGCCGGCTGCCCGACGAACTCATCGCCTGCGTCGGCGGCGGCAGCAACGCCCTGGGTCTGTTCTTCGACTTCCTGGAGGAGCCGGCGGTGCGTCTGGTCGGCATCGAGGCGGGCGGCCGGGGCATCCGGCCGGGGGATCACGCCGCGCGGTTTGCCGGGGGCCGCCTCGGCGTGCTGCAGGGTTGCAAGACCTTCCTGCTGCAAAACGCCGACGGGCAGATCGAGCCGACCCACTCGGTCAGTGCGGGTCTCGATTACGCGGCGGTCGGCCCGGAGCACGCCTTTTACCGCGACCGCGGACGGATTGATTACGGTTACGCGACCGACGACGAGGTGCTCAAGGCCTTCCAGCTGTGCTCGCGGGTCGAAGGCATCATCCCCGCGCTCGAATCGACGCACGCACTCGCCTACGCCCTACGGCGGGCGCGGGAGCTGCCGGAGGACCGGATCATTGTCGTCAACCTTTCCGGCCGCGGCGACAAGGACGTCCAGCAAGTCGCCGCGCTGCTGGGCGGCCAGAAGGCGAGGTGACCACAGATTTCACGGATGGGTGCGGATGGAAGCTCGATTTATCCGTGTATATCCGTGTAATCCGGGGTTTCTTTTTGTTTTTATGAACAGCATGACCGGTTACGGACGCGCGGCGGCGGCGCTCGGCAGTTACACCCTCACGGTGCAGGTGAGCTCCGTGAACCGAAAGACGCTGGATCTGATGGTCGCGTTGCCCCGCGGCTGGGACAGCCTTGAGCCGGAGGTGACGGCGGAGGTCCGCAAGGCGGTGGTCCGCGGCAAGGTGCATGTCGACGTGGAGCTGACCGGTGGAGCCGCCGCCGAGGTGATATGGAACGACGAGGGGGTGACGCAGACGCTGGAGCGCCTCAGGGGCCTCGCCGCAAAACAGGGCGTCCCCTTTGATGCGACCACCGAACTGTTATGGCGGATCGCCAGCGCCGAGCGGCAGACGGCGCAATTTCCGACCCTCGAGGCGGGTCAACCCGTCGTCATGTCCGCATTGAAGGAAGCCCTGCAGGGCTTCGTCGCCATGCGGGCAAAAGAGGGCGCGACGCTGCAGGCCGACCTGCTGGCCCGTGTCGCCGCGCTGGGGCGGCAGGTCGAAACCATCGCCGCGCGGGCGTCGCTGGTGCCGGGACTTTACCGCGAGCTGCTGCTCAGGCGTCTGCGCGAGGCGGGGCTCGAGTTCGACCTCGACGACGAGCGCGTGCTCAAGGAGATTGCGCTGTTTGCCGACCGTTGCGACATCAGCGAGGAATTGACGCGTCTGCGCAGCCACCTCGAGCAACTCGGCCAGCTTTTGCGCACCGACGGCGAGATCGGCCGGAAGGCGGAATTCATTTTGCAGGAGATCAGCCGCGAGAGTCACACCATTGGCAGCAAGGCCAACGATCTGGCGATCGCGCGGGCGGTGATTGAATTCAAGAACGAGCTGGAGCGGGTGCGCGAGCAGATCGCCAACGTCGAGTGAAGCCGACCGCACGCATCTTCGTCGGGACGGCCTCCGTCTGGCATTTTCGGTTGGCGGGCGGCCTGTTCGCGGGGGTGGCCGGCGCCGAACTGGCGGGACAGGCCGTGCGGGGGCCGGCGGGCGCGGGCCAGGCCGGCTGGCTGCTGCTGCTGGCCGCGGCCGCATGGGTGGTGGGGCTGGTCTGGCGCGAGCGCGTGGGCGTCTTCCGGGCGTGGCTGTGCTTTGTCTGGGTGATGCTGACGAGCCTGCTCGTGATGATGCTGGCGGCGCGCCACGGGTTTTTGTTCGGGCGGATCGAATTCACCGGGCGGGAATACCTGTCCCTGGCCCGGGTGCCGCTGAGCGTGCCGCTCCTGTGGTGGCTGGTGGTGGGCGGCGGTTACCTCGTGGTGGAAAGCCTGTGGGGCGAATGGCGGGTGGGGGTCTCCGCCTTCACCGCGCTGGTCACGGTGCAGATGGCGTTGATGATCCTGCCCTTCGTGGGCCGTCTGCGCGACTACTGGCGCTGGCCGGCGAGTCCGACCGGCTCACCGCAGGCGCGCGGGGCGTTATTGGGCACGCCTTGGACCGTGCTGGCGGCATGGTTCGCGCTTGCCCTCGGTCTGGCACTCGGACTGGTGATCCTCGGCGACAACTGGAGTTCGGCGGAGGCACGCACACGCCGGCAGGCGTGGGCGCCAGCCGCCGTGCTGCTGACGCTGACCATCATCTGTCTGGGCGCCAACCTGCTGGCGGGCCTGTGGCTGGCGGTGGCGTTCGGTGCGGCCAACGCCGTGCTCTTCGGTGCGGTGGTGGTGTGGTACCTCAGGGAGCGCGGGCCCGGACGTTGAGCATCCCGCCGTTCTGTTGGCCAGCAGAACGGTTCCTGCGACGAAAAGGCAGGACTGGAATAAGGACACAGGCTCCCTGCATTCCCTGGCTTCTTAACCAGAATTCCTGAACCGGGTTATCCCGTCACTTCGGCGGTTCTTCCGGCTGGCGCAGCGAATGCAGCAGGTAGATGGCCACACCGACGCAGATGCCGGAATCGGCGACGTTGAAGGTGGGATAGGGGTAGCTGCCGAAGTGGAAATCGAGAAAGTCGATGACATGCCCGTGGATGAGGCGGTCGACAAGGTTGCCGAGGATGCCGCCGCACAACAGCCCGAAACTGAACTGCACGGACCAGAGGTGCAGGCCAAGCTGGCGCCGCCAGGCGAAAATCGCGAACAGCGTCGCCATGGCTAGCAGCGCCAGGAAGGTGCTCCGGCCGCTGAACAGGCTCCAGGCCGCACCCGTGTTGCCGACGTTCACCAGGTTGAAAAAGCCGTCGATCACGACGATATGCCCCGGCGGGCCGTACGTGGGGTAGGACAGACGCGCGCAAATCCAGGCCTTGGTGGCCTGGTCGAGCATCAACACGCCGATGGCCAGCAAAAGCAGCCAGCGATAGGCAAGGAGACGTTGCAGCCGCGGGCGCGGCCGGGGGGCGGCGGAAGGCGGAGCGGGTGGCGTGGCCACGGGGCCAGGCGGGAGGGACGTCATTCTTCAGGCTCTTCTTCAATGAGCTTGCCGCCCTCCTCGCTGGTGGTGTCCGCGAAGATGCCGGCACGCTGCACGGAATAATGTTTGGTCTTCTCCAACTCTTTTTGCGCCTCGGCGGAATAGCGCGTGAACGGCACGGCCAGCAGACGGTCCCGGCTGATGGGTTTGCCGGTCAGTTCGCAAATGCCGTAGGTGCCTTCGCGGATGCGCTTGATGGCGGCCTCGACTTCGGACAGCGCCTCCTGCTCGCTCGAGACAAGACTGAGGGCGAAGTCGCGGTCAAAGGTGTCGGTGCCGGCGTCCGCCATGTGCTGGCCGTAGCCGGAGAGATCGCCGGCGTCCTCCTTGGCCGAGCGCTTGAGCGTCTCTTCGGAGTGCTGGCCCAGCGACTCGAGCACGTGGCTGCGGAGATCGACGAGCAGTTTGTAATAGCGGCGGTATCTCTCGGGCACGTCCGACGAATCGCCATTGTCCACGGAAGACTTCCCGGCCTTACTGGGATTGAAGCCGAGGATGTCGGCGAGGGAAGCAGCCTTGATATGGTGGGGAATCGAAGGTCGGCTGGCTCCCTTGACGGGGAGGTCGGCCTTGATGGCGTCCCGGGCGGGCTTGCCTGCGGCCGTTCCGGCGCGGGCGGTCTTTTTAGCGTTTCTCTTCGCGATCTCCCGGACTTCGTCGAGGCTGAACGCGATGGGCTTGGCGATTTTGCGCTCAAGAATGCGGCGCTTGAGATCGTTCGGATTCACGGGCTTCCCGGCGGCGGAACGGGTCTTGCCGGCCGAAGCCTTCTTCGCCGCGGGGGCGGGTTTCCGGGCCGGGACGGACTTGACGTGCTTCTTGGCGGAGACGGGCTTTTTGTTTTTGGCCATGATGGATAAGGGAAGTTAGAGGTTAGGGGGGACCTGGGCTCCGAGAGCGGCGGTGCACCGCGGGCAGAGATCACCGTAGTTGGTTTGCTGGAGAGCCGGCACCCAGCGCCAGCAGCGGGGACAACGCACGAAGCCCAGTTCACGCGCCTGCAGGGCGTTGATGGCAAGCGCACCTCGACCCGGCCCGGTGCCGGCATCCGTGACAGGCGCGAGGCTGACATATGACACGATGAAAAGTTCCGGCAGGAAATCGCGGTGCTGCACAAGCAGACGGAAGGCGTCGTCGTCGGACGCTCCGGTGAATTTCACCGCAGCGTCGAGGGACTTGCCGATCGTGCCCGCCTGACGCAGGCCTTCGAGCTTCTCGTTGACGGCAGCGCGCACGGCGAGGAGCTGGGTGATTTCGGTGTCGATCCCGGCATTGGTCCATTCGGCGGGCGCCTCGGGCCAGTCCTGCAGGTGGACCGAATCTGGAGTGTATTCCGCGCCGGCCGTGGCAAACGACCAGGCCTCGTCGGCCGTGAAGGTGATGATCGGCGCGAGGATGCGGACGAGCGTCTGGAAAATGTGATGGAGGGCGGTCTGTGACGAGCGGCGCAGCGGATGGGCGGCACCCAGCGTGTAAAGCCGGTCCTTCAGGATGTCGTGGTAGGTGGCCGAGAGCGTGACCGCGCAGAATTGGTTGCAGAGCTGGTAGACCTTGTGGAACTCGTACGCATCGTAGGCCGCCGTGCACTGCCGCAACAGCCCGGCCGTCTGGTGCAGCGCCCAACGGTCAAGCGTATCCAGCTGCCCGACGGGCACGGCGTCGCGTGCCGCGTCGAAATCGAACAGATTGGAGAGCTGGAAGCGGAAGGTGTTGCGGAACAGGCGGTAGGTTTCGCCGACGTGCGAGAGAATCTCCCGCGAGATCGGGATGTCGTCGCGGAAGTTCTGCGAGGCGATCCACAGGCGCATGACGTCCGCGCCGTACTCGGCGATATAGGCGTCGCTGGTCTGCGGCTTCTCGTAGGCGTTGCTCTTGGAGATTTTTTTACGCTCCTCGTCGACGATGAAGCCGTGGGTGAGCACGATCCGGTAGGGCGCGCCGCCGTGGGCGACCACGGCGGTCCAGAGAGAGGACTGGAACCAGCCGCGGTGCTGGTCGCTGCCTTCGAGGTAGAGGTCGGCGGGCCAGTCCGTGCCGCCGAGACCGCGGCGCAGCGTGGCGGCATGCGTGGACCCGGAGTCAAACCAGACATCCAGCGTCTCTGCGCCCCGGATCAAGTATACAGGTTCTGGCCATTCTTTCGGCCGATTTATGCCGGCCAAAAGTTCCCCCGGTTCAGACGAGAACCAGAGGTTGGTGCCGTGCTCCTCGACCTTGTCGGCGATGCCGCGCACGACGCCGGCGTCGAGGTAGGCGTTTTTCCTATCGTCGTAGAATGCCGGGAGGGGCACGCCCCACACGCGCTGGCGGCTGATGCACCAGTCGGGACGCGACTCGACGGCGCTGCGGATGCGGGCCTCGCCCCAGGCCGGCACCCACTGCACCTTGCGGATGGCCTCCAGCACGGCCTGGCGTGTGCCACCCTTGTCGAGCGACACGAACCATTGGTCGACGGCGCGGAAAACAATAGGCGTCTTCGAGCGCCAGCAATGCGGATAGCTGTGCGTGAGGGAGTGCTTCGCGAGCAGCGCGCCGGCGGCATCGAGTTTCTTCAACACCGCGATGTTCGCAGGCGAGGTGCGCTTCTTCGCCAGGTCCTCAACGGTCTCGAGCGTGGTCAGGCCGGCGAGGTCGGCGGGGATGCGGCCATCGTTGAGGAAACGGCCGTCATTGCCGACGGGGCAGTAGATTTCGAGGCCGTACTTGAGGCCGGTGAGGTAATCCTCGAGGCCATGGCCTGGCGCCGTGTGCACGCAGCCCGTGCCGCTGTCGGTCGTGACATAGTCGGCGAGCACGACGGGCGAGGCGCGGTCGATGAAAGGATGGCGGGCCTGGAGGTGCTCGAGAGCTTTTCCAGGCAGCCTATGCACGACATTTCGACTCATCGTAACATGGCCACCCTTGACCCCCTCACCATCGATCGAATTCTCGTACCACGCATCTTTGCACACCAAGTATCCTGTCTCTTTGAGGAAAGTGTCTAAAAGCGCTTCAGCAACAATGACACGGTCTTGGAGACCATCGAGGACAACATAGATCAGATCGGGGTGTAGCGCGATGGCGAGATTGGCGGGCAGCGTCCAGGGCGTGGTCGTCCAGATGACGACGAAGAGGGGTTTGTCCGCGGGCAGACCGAACTTTTCTGCCTCCTCGGCGGGCACGGGAAACCTCACCCAGATCGACGGGCTGACATGGTCCTTGTATTCGATCTCGGCCTCGGCCAGCGCCGTTTCGAAGGGGATGGACCAATAGACCGGCTTCTTGCTGCGATAGACGAGGCCCTTCTCGATAAACGCGGCGAAGGTGCGCAGGATGTCGGCCTCGAAGGCGGGAGCCTTGGTCTTGTATTCGTGCGGCCAGTCGGCGAGCACGCCGAGGCGCTGGAACTGCGATTTCTGCTTCGCGATCCAGCTCTCAGAAAATGCATCGCAGCGGTTACGAAGTTCAATCTTCAGCTTTAATGCTGCATCTGGGAGGTCTTTGGCATGGAGAGTCTGCTTATGCAATTTCTGCAGCTCTTCGTGTTGTTCGCGTAAGACCTTTTGTTCGATTGGCAGACCGTGGCAGTCCCAGCCGGGCACGTAGGGCGTGCGGAAACCGCGCAGCGACTTGTAGCGAAGCACGATGTCCTTGAGCGTCTTGTTGAGCGCGTTGCCGATGTGGATGTCGCCGTTGGTGAACGGCGGGCCGTCGTGCAGCACGAACGCGGGTGCGGCGCCGCGCTTTTTCTGGATGGCCTCGTAGAGCCCGATCTTTTCCCAGTGCGCGAGGCGGACCGGCTCACGCTGCACGAGGTTCGCGCGCATGGGAAAGTCGGTTTTCGGAAGCTGCAGAGTGTCTTTCAGTTCTGGCGCCATCCTGGAAAAAGCGCGTGAGGCTACTCCAAGTCCCCCCTGAGTCAAGGGAAGAGGGAGCCGGACCGGCGCCGGGGTCCACCGCCCGGATTTCCGAGGGGAAACGGGTGTTTGCACCCTCCCGAAAAGGCGCTGCGCAACCGGAGTTTTACCGGGATAAATACCGGGCCGCAGCGTCGGCGAGGCGCTCCCCGGCAGCGATGCAATTGGCGACCGAGATGCCGTCGCGGACGTGACCGCCAATGAAGAGTCCGGCGTGCTGCGCCTCGGCGTTGGCCATCGCGGCGAGGAAGCGTTCGTAGCCGAGGTTGTATTGCGGAATGGCGTGGGGCCAGAAGGTGGCGTGGGCGAAAACCGGGTCGCCGCTGACCCCCAGCAGGTCGCGCAGGTCGGCGAGCACGCGCAGGCGCAAGGCTTCGGGCGCCAGGCGGGCCAGGTCGGGCTGGCGGGTGCCGCCGACGTAGACGGTCAGCGCCACGTGGCCCTCGGGCGCGCGGCCCGGGAAGAGCGTCGAGGAGAACAGCACGCCAAGAATGGCGCGATTTTCGACTGCGGGCACGAGCGCACCGAAGCCGTCGAGCGGATGCGCCACCTGTTCGCGACGGAAGCCGAGGAAAAGCGACGCGACCGGCGGGTAATCGACCAGTTCGAGCGCGGCCAGCGGGTTTTCACCGGCTGCGCCGATGGGCAGACCCGCCAGCGCGGCGGCGGGCAGCGCGAGCACCACCGCGGCAAATTCATCCGTTGCCGCCAGTCCGTCGCGCCGGCTGACCAGCTTCCATGGCTCGCCGGGCGACAGGCTGATGACGGGAGCCCGGGTGCGGATCGCCCCGGCGGGAAGCTGCGCGGCGAGTGCGGCGGGCAGGGTTTGGAGACCGCGGGTGAAGGAGGCAATGCGCGCGGCGGGCTTCTCGCCGCGGGCGCGACGCTCCTTCATGGCGGCGATCTGTCCGCGGATGAGCGAGCCGTGCGTCTGCTCGATCTCCCACAGTTTGGCGAAAGCGTGCTTGGTCGAGAGGGTTTCGGGATCGCCGGCGTAGATGCCAGCGACCAGCGGATTGACCGCGTAGTCGACGATCTCCTGGCCGAAGTGGTCGCGCACGAGCACCGCGAGGCTCACGTCGGCGGGGCGCACCCTGGACCGCATGAAGGGCTCGGCGAAGAGGCGCAGCTTCGTGCGGAGCGAGAACAAAGGCGTCGTGAGCAGCTTGTGCGGCGCCATGGGCACCGGCACGAGCCGTCCGTCCCGCACCAGGTAGCGGTTCTTGGCGGCCGGGGCGGCGTACAGGCGCTCCGACTCGAGGCCGAGTCCGGCCACGAGCGTGTCGAAGGGCGGCGATTCCAACAGGGAGTTGGGGCCGCTCTCGATCAGCCAGCCGTCGCGCACCACCGTGGTTACGGCGCCGCCAAGATGATCGGATGATTCAAACAGAGTGACCCGGTGGCCTTGGATGTGCAGCCGCCAGGCGGCGGTGAGACCGGTGACGCCGCCGCCCACGACGGCGACCCCTTTTTTCACCACTGCAGGCTCAGAGGACATGATAAAATCAGAAGGGGGGATGACAGCGCTTATCTGCAAAAGTTTACTGCAGTTTTCCAGTTTCGCGTTCCCGCGGATTAGTTTTTCCACTCCCTGACAGTGTTAACCAATGTCGCGACACACTCGGGCTTGGCGTCAGGCGGGATGCCATGGCCGAGGTTGAAGATATGTCCAGGACGATCGCGCATCGACTCGAGCAGGCCGAGGGTTTCATACCGGACGGTTGCGGGTGTCGTGCGGAGCAGTGCCGGGTCAAGGTTGCCCTGCAGGGCAACCCGGATGTTTTGGGCGCGGAGCGTTGGATCTTGCGTCAAGGCGTCATGCGCCGCGGCGAGGTCGACGGTCCAGTCGACGCTGAGGACGCGTGCGCCGCTGGCGGCCTGGGCAGCCAAGTGGGGCGCGGTGCCCTTGGAGTACAGGATGACGGGAAAGCCGGCCGGCAGGGCGGCGATGATGCGGCGGATCCACTGGAGCGAGGCCGGCTCGTAGTCCGGCCCGGCGATGAGGCCGCCCCACGAATCGAAAATCTGGATGGCGTCGGCACCGGCCTCGATCTGCAGCTTGAAAAAATCGATCAGCGCGACCGTGAGTTTTTCCAGCAGCTCGTCGAAGAAGGCGCGGTCGGTGTGGAAAAGCCGCTGGATGTGCGCAAAATCCTCGGAGCCGCCGCCCTCGATCATGTAGCAGGCGAGCGTCCACGGCGAACCGCCGAAGCCGAGCAGGGCCTTTTTGTCATCCAGCTGGCGGCGGAGCAGACGGAGCGTTTTGCCGACATAGCCGAGTTTTTCCCGAAGGTCTTCGGTGGACAGCCGGTCGAGCTGGGCGCGCGTCTCGAGGCGGAATTCCATCGCGATGCCGCCCTCGTCCCTGAACCGGTAACCCTGGCCCAGCGCCTCGGGGATGACGAGGATGTCGGAAAACAGAATGGCTGCATCCAGCGCGAAGCGGCGCAGTGGCTGGAGCGTGACCTCGGCCGCCAACGCGGGAGTGCGCACCAGCTCGGCAAAGGAATGCCGGGCCTTCAGGTCGCGGTATTCCGGCAGATAGCGGCCGGCCTGCCGCATGATCCAGACCGGCGGGCGTTCGAGCGGGCGGCAGGCGCAGGCGGCGAGAAAGCGTTCGCGGGAGGTCATCCGAAGTTCAGCCACAGCGACACGGAGGACACGGAACCCAACGGCATAAGAACCATGGAAGCATGCTTCTCTGTGACCTCTGTGCCTCCGTGGTTCAATTTTATTTGCCTCGATGTTTCGCCGGGGGAATGACGGACTTGACGGGTTTTGTAGGATGCCAGGCGGAAACGGTCGATGCGGATGCCGCTTTCGCGCTGCGGTGCAAATTAGGTTGGAGTCGCGACGGCGGTCGTCCAGCGTGAGCGTTTGTGCCTTTCCGCACCGCCCTGTTTTTCCAGCACGGTTTCATGAATTCCGCCGCCCTCACCACCATTGCCGCCACCGGTTTCACCGTGGCCTTTTGCCACGCGGCGATCCCGACGCACTGGCTGCCGTTCGTACTGGTGTCTCGCGCCCGCGATTGGAGCCGGAGGAAAACCCTCGCCGTGACCATATGTGCCGGGTTGGGGCACGTGGGCCTCACCAGTCTGCTCGGCGTCGCCATCGCCTGGTTCGGATTCCAGCTCAACGAGCGAGTGGGCGAACTTTTCCCATGGATGATCGGCGCTTTCCTGATTCTGGTCGGCCTGTACTATTTCTGGCGTCAGTGGCGGGGCGGGGGCATCTGCCACCATCACCTCGTCGGCAGCCAGCACCATCCCAGCGCCGCCTGCGGGCACGAACACTCTGCTGGCCAGCAGAGCAGCCACTGGGACGAGGAATTGAAGGACAGCCCGCTGGTGTCAAAGCGGGTCAGCGACTGGACGGCGATCAGCGGGTTGTTCGTGCTGCTGACGCTGTCGCCCTGCGAGGGATTCCTGCCGGTCTATCTGTCCGGCGTGCGGTTCGGGTGGCACGGATTCGTGCTGCTGAGCATCATCCTCGCGGTGGCGGCGCTCGCCGCCATGACGCTTTTCACCTGGCTGGCGCTGCTGGGCTTGGAGCGATTCAAGGTGCGGCGCTTCGAGCGCTACGAGGCAGCGCTGCTTGGCGGTCTGTTCAGCCTCCTGGGCGTGCTGGTGATCATCCTGGAACACTAACCGGCGTTGCTCCAGAAGACAGAGGACAGACCAGGCGGCGGAAGAGGAAAACGTGGTGCGCCGGGCCGCAGCGAAGCTTATTTTTTCGTCCCCGACAGATCCACGTGAACGGTGGCGGAAGAATCAGTTCCGTTATCCAACGATTGTTTCTCCTCGGGCGTGAGCGGGACGGGTTTGATGGACGACGAGCCGTCGCCGGCCGGGGGCGGCGGTGCGGTGGGCGGTCGGGGGGGAGCGGAAGCAACCGGCTGCGCGGCGGGTTGAGTCGCGGGCTGGACGGCCGCGACCGGACTCAGCGCCGGGAAGGCTGAAAGGGCGGCAAAGCCCTTCTCGACGAGGAGCGTGGTGGTGATGTCCCGCAACTTGCGCTCAGGGCTGCCCAGAATGACCGTGATGATGCGGCGGCCGTTGCGTTGGACGGTGGCGACGAGCGAATAACCGGCTTTTTCATACCAGCCGGTCTTGAGGCCGTCGCAGCCCGGCACGAGACCCAGCAGATGATTATGGTTGGTCAGCTTGTTGATCTGGCCGTTCTGATGGTGGAACTCGTGCTCCCGTGTCGAGGTGTAGCGGAGAATGTCGGTTTCCGTGAGAAGCTTGCGGGCAAGGATGGCGAGGTCGCGCGCGGTCGAGAGATCCGCTGTCTGTCCCCGGCCCGGCGGCAGGCCGTGCGGCGAATGGAAAACGGTGTGGGTCAGGCCGAGGTCGCGGGCGCGGAGGTTCATCAGCTCGACAAAGGCCTCCTTCGAGCCGGCGACCTGGATGGCGAGGGCGACCGCGGCGTCGTTGGCCGACTGCACCATCAGCGCGTAGAGCAGCTCCTCGACGGTGATCTTCTCCTTGTCCACGAGCCACACCTGCGAGCCGCCGGTTTTCGCCGCCTCGGCGGTGATGGTGACGGGGGTAGTGAGCGCCGGCTCGCCGTGCTTGATCTTCTCCTCGACGATCAGAAAGGTCATCAGCTTGACGACGCTCGCCGGCGGATTCTGCACGTCGGCGTTGTCCTCGAAGAGCACCTGCCCGGTCGCGGCATCGAGCACGATGGCGCTGCGGTAAGCGTTGGGATCAACCTCGGCCGGGGTGGCCTTGGTATTTTTCCTCGTCGTGGCTGCCGCCACGGGGAGGAGGCCCGCGGCGGAACAGGCGGCAATCACCAGCAGGAGACGGAAAGATGGCAAAAACATGCGCCGAAGGAGGAGGAAATATTCCCCGCCCGGCGAGAAAAAACCGCCGGTTGAGGTGCGGACGGCGGAAGGCGTTGCCTGAGCTGGCCGAGATGGCGTCGTGTTCTTGCCGGGACATCCCCCGCGATGCCGCCTACAGGCGGAGGTCACTGAACTTCAACAGGGCGACTCCATCGACGGGCTGGCCGTTTTCGAGCGCGGGTTTGAAACGGATATCCTTTATGACCGTCTGCAGGTAGGGATCCTCCACCTTCTGCAGACAGGACTGGTCGACAAATGCGTCAACCGGCAGCCCGTCCTTGCCTACTTTCACGAAAAAGGTCTGCGAGAACTGTCCGCCCTGCAGCCGGGTGCGAAAATCGGCCGGCAGTTTCGACATGGCCGGGGTGGCCGGGACATTCGCTCCCTTGTGGCTGGTGACATAATCGATCATGATATACTGGAACGCCTCGTCGCGGGTCAGCGGAACGCGTTTGTCGGCCGCATTTGTCGCCAACTCCTCGCCATGGTTGTAGAGGTGAATCTGGAGCTTCTCCAGTTCGAAGCCCGCGGGGAATCCGCCCTGCAGGATCCGGACTTTCCGGGGCTTGTTGTCGATCGGCTCGAGCGCCTTGGCATAGATCCAGTTTCGGGCCGTGCCAAGCGGTGAGCTGCGCTCGTGATATTGCGCCACTAGCACCACGTAGGGCTCGTTAATCGGGGTCTCGGACGAGACTTCAAATGTCACCTCCACCGCATCAAAGAGGCCCTTGGCCAGGTCCTCTTCCATCTTCGCGGTGTTCACGCCGGCGTTGTTCATGTCGGAATCACTTTGAAACGCCGCTTGTTCAAAACCCTGCAGGGCCTGATTGTTGCGGGCATTGGCATCGGCTTGGGCCGCGCTAATCACTCCGGCGGGAGCCCCCGAACTCTGCAATGAGGCCACGACATTATTTCCGGCGACTTGGGCTGAGACCATGCTGTTAGCCGCGCGGCCGACATCGCCGGGGCTGCTGCCGGTGGTCGCCCATTTTCGGCGGGGATCGTTTGCCGGGGTGTAGGCCCGGTCGCTCTTGAGATTGCCGACAGTCGCGAAAGCCTCGGTGAGCTTGAGCGATTGTTGGATTTTGAGATTCACTTTCTCCCTCTCCGTCGGGATGCGGACCAGATCACCGTTGACCTTGATCACGAAGGCGCTGCCCGAGACATCGATCACGCGATAATAGGTGTCACGTTGCCCGATATCGAAGTCCGCCCCCATGAACAGGGTGTAAGGCTTCGGCTCTGCTGTCGCGCCGGCCGGCGGAGCGGCCGCGGACCTCGGCGCCAAGGCCAGAAAGGTCACGAGGAAGAAAGATGCGGTGGAGGACGAAATGGCGAAGCGGCGAGCGTTGAAAGTAGTTTTCATGGTGTTCCTCAGTTGTTATTGATGATCAGAGTCTTGATGCGGGCGAGGTAATCCTCGACAGCGGCGGTCTTCTCGATCCGGAGCGCCTTCTCGAGGTATTCCACGCTCTTGTCGTAATGTCGGTTCTTGAGCTCGATGTTGGCGAGTTCGAGGCTTGCTCGGTAGGTGCACTCGGGGATCTGGCTGGCCGCTTCGAGGGCAAAGATCGCATGGGGGAGGTCATCCTCGGCGGCATAGGCGTGGCCAAGGCTCAACAGCGCCCGCCCGTTGAGGGGGGCCAGCTTCAATAGTTCTTGCAGTTCCTGGCGGGCCTCGGGCCATTTTTTTAGTGCCGCCAGGGAGTCCGACTTGATTTGGAGGCAACGGATCCGGCCCTCCGGGGTGAGTTCGGCGGGCAGGGCGTCCAGCACGGCCTGCGCCTGCGACGACTGGCCACCAGCCACGAGCACCTCCGCCAGTTGGAGAAGCTTCCGTTCACCCAGTGCCGGCGAAGGAACCAGGATCTTCTGATAAATGGCCACCGCTTCCGGAATCAGTTGTTGCTCCGCGTAAAGGTCCGCCAGCAGGTTGAGTTCATCCAAACCGGCCACCCCGGTTCCGGTCGATGCCTCGAGCAGGGCGATCGCCTCCAACTTCCGGTTCTCCGCAAGCAGGATATTCGCATAGGTCAGCCAGTAGCGGGCCTCCTGCGGATGCTCCTTGATGAGATTCTTCACCAGTGATTCGGCCCGGCCATGCTGCTTGCCTTGGATGTAGATTCGCAGCAGTCCCTCCATCCAATTCGTGTTGGTTGGGTCGCCGGAAAGCGCCTGCATGTAGGCCACCTCCGCAGGCACGACATTGCCCAGCCGTTCGAGGCTTTGGGCGAGCAGGCCGAACGTCATGGGTTCGCGATCCCCCAAGGCGACCGACTTCGCGAAACAGGGGACCGCCTCGGCAAACCTGTCGGCCGCGTAATAAAGCACGCCGAGGTTGTTCCAGGCGCGCAGGAACGACGGATAGCGGTTCACCGCACTGCGATAGCGGGTCTCCGCCTTGTCAATCTGGCCGGCGGCGTAATAGGCGTTGCCGAGTATGAACTCGAAGGCCGGACTGGGCGGCTCCTTCTCGTTCATCATCGCCTCCAGGAGCTTGAGCGCAAATTCCGGCTGGGTCGCGAGCATCGTCACCACCTTCTGGTAGAGGGCGTACTCCTCGGCCGTGATCTCCGGTTCGCGTTCCTTCAAGAAGCCACTCGACTCGTTGATGATCCGCTTGGGATCGGGCTTCTCAGCCGGCCCGGCGGCAAACCCGAGGGCGGGCAGCAGCAGCGCGAGAAAAAGGGCCCGTGGATAACGCTTCATAGCTCAGCTCGGAAAGGTGAACCGGACGACCACTTTACCACGACCGGCTGTTGGACCAGACATTTGACCCGTTTGTTCTTTTTGATGGCGGGGGAAAATTCCCACTCTTTGACGTTCTCAATAATGAGGGCATCGAATTCCGGATTGCCCGACGTTTTCACAACCCGGACGTTCCCCGCCGCACCATTCGCGTCCACGACGAACAGCAGCGTCACGCCCAGGGAGAGCGCTCGTTTGCGGATCCAGGGCGGGACGACGGGATCCCTGCGATAAATGACTGTGGGAACCCGATCCACCTCGCTGATCTGGAAAATTTGCTGGGGTTCGAAGGAGAGATCCGTCCGGGGTCTGAATTCTCCGTACCCCTGCCCGATCTGAATCAGCGCTGGCGGCGCGATCTGGGTCGTGGGGAGGAGGGAATCGAGACTCGGAAGGGTGACGGCGATTTTCACCGGGCTGTCCGAGGGAGCGGGGGCGAAATCCGTCACGGTCGTGTTCAGGATTGTCGACACCGGCTCGACCGGCACCACGCGCGGCGGCGGGGGCGGCTGGATCGGGAGCGTGACGGACCGGAGATCGTCGATCTCCGGCGGCGGACTGCTCGGAATCACCCGGGCGTAATGCGCTACGCCCATGAGCAGGCAAAAGGTGAAGCCCGTCCCCAAGAGCACACTGAGCGCATTTTGCGCCAGACTGCCGGCGCCGCTCTTCATCCGCAAAATGGATACAGCTTCAACCATGGCAGATCCTGTCAGGGTCCGTCCGCCCGCGCCGTGGCAAACTGCACATGCTGAATGCCGGCGCGCTTCGCCTCGGCGTACACCGCCGCGAACACCCCGTGGCTCGTGGCCCGGTCCGCCCGGATCACCAGGGCCGGAGACCGGCCGATCGCCGCCTGCTTCACCAGCCCCGCCACCTGGTCCGTGCGGATTTCCTGTCCGTCGAAGTAGATGCGGTTGTCAGCCGAAACCGCGATCAACAGGACGTTTTGATCCCCCAGTTGCGAGCCGCTGACGTCGGGCTTTTGGACCTCGATGCCGGGATCGTTCACAAACGCGCTGCTGATCATCAGAAAAATCAGCAGCACCATGACACAGTCGACCATCGGCACCATGTCGATGTGCGTGGGCTCGAATCTGCCGGGGCCGTGAATTCTTCCGATCATGGCGCGAGGTCCCCCCGGGCGTTCCCTGCCAGTTGACTCAGCCTTTGCAGTTGCTTGTGCATTTCGCGGTGCGCGAGGTAAACGATCAAAAGCGCCGGAATCGCCACGGCCAACCCCGACTCCGTGGACACCAGCACCTGGGAGATGCCGCCGGCCAGGTCTTCCATGGACTGTTGCCCGACGCGCGTCGAAAGGCTTTCGAAGGTTTTTGTCATCCCGCTGACGGTGCCCAGCAGCCCGAGCAGCGGGGCGGCCGCGATCATGGCACCAAGCGAGACGCGCTGCTGCCGGAAGGTCTCCTGCATTTCCGCCTGCAGACGGCGCAACGCCGGGAGGTGCTCCGGCCGCAGGGGCGATTCCCGGTCGAGTCGGCGCCGGGACTGGCGCAGCCCCAGGATCAGCAGGAAGCAACGTGAATACAGGATCACCGAGAGCACGATGATCGCGATCATCACCGGGCCGCCTTTTTCGATCAAAACCACCATGGCCTTCATGCGGAGATCGTCTCCTTGGTGTCAGCGGACGCCTTGCCCGCCCCGGCCGCGGCGACAAACTCCACCGCGTAGCGCTCCAGGAGGGAGAGGTTCTTTTGGATCCGGTGGGTCAGGAACCCGTGCGCCACGAGCGTCGGGATGGCCACCATCAGGCCGAGTTCGGTCGCCACCAGCACCTCGGAAATGCCGCTGGCGAGTTTTCCCGCGTTGCCGGTTCCGAACACTGTGATCAGGGCAAAGGTCCGCACCATGCCCGTCACCGTGCCCAGCAAGCCCATGAGCGGCGAGGCGACCGCGATCACGGCCAGCAGGGGCAGCCGGCGTTCGTAGTGTAGCCGCTGCCGCAGAAGCACGGCCTGGAGGTATTCCTCCAGAACCTCTTTGGGCTGGTCAATGTGCCGCAGGCCCACGGTGAACAATTCGCGGGAGGTCGTCTTGAGCGACCCGAGAGCCTGTTGGGCCCTGGTTCGTGCCCCCTGCGCGACGTCGGCCAGGAAGCCCTGCACGTCGTCCGGTTTGTCGATCGTCATCTGCGAGAGATCGCGCATTTTCTGCAGGATCATGAGCGCCGAAAGCAGCCCCACGCCCAGGATCGCATAGGCAATGATCCCGCCTTTGTTGATGTGCTGCGCGATGGTTCCTTTCGTCTCCCTCAGCCGCAGCGCCTTTCCGGCCGACGCGTCCGCCGGCATGGTGCCCGGCTTCCCCTCGAAAAACGCCTTAGCTTCATCCGGCTTCCAGAAAGCCAGCGGATAGGTGACGGGATAAGCCGCCCCCTCACGCGGCCGCACCGTGCCCGCCCCCGCACCTTGGTCGGAGCGGAAAAAGGTCTCGGGGCCCACAAACGCAAAGGTGCCTTTGACCACCAGGTTGCTGTCGCTCATCATGGAACTTCCGGGTGCGGTGGAGCCGCCCAGGGCCTGTCGTACTCGTTCCAGCAGGAAATCCGCCGCATCAACGGCGGTCCGCCCGTCCAAGGCCGTGGCGGGGTCATCAAGCTTCTGCTGCAGCGCCGGCACCCGCCCGGCAAGCTGCTGCTCCTCGCCCGGTGCCATCCCTTCGCTGTACGCCTTCAGGCTGTCGTGGGCGAGCGTGCTCAGGTAACTCACATTCCTGCGCAGGGTGTCGGCATCCCGGATCGCCTGCCGGCGCTTTTCCAGCGACTGCTCCTGGAACGTTTCGAGCTGGGTGATTTCCGTTTCCGCGGCGACGACACGATCCTCCGCTGCACGCATGGCCTTGAGCAGCGGAGCCTTTTCCCGCGCGATGCGTTCGCGGGCCTGGGTCAGCTCGGCGCCGGCCTTGCCCAGGCGCTCGGCGTAGTCCAAGGTCGCCCGCTTTATCGCGTCGTCAAACGTCTCGGCTCCGCGGACGCTCGCGGCCAGCAGCGCGAGGGACAACAAGCTGGATAGATATCCGGCTTTCATACGAAGTTATTTGTTGGGAATTTGGGCGGGGGCGCGGCCCAGCCGGGCGGGCACCGTGACAAACACGGGCTCGGCCTTGTCGTTGTAGATCGCAATCAGCTCGGTTACCTGCCGGGCCGCGTTCGGACAGGCTTCCCAACGCCAGCCTTGCGGTCCGGGCGAGCCGAACCACGCCTTCCCGTCCATGCGGTCCAACGCGTAGCCATGGCTCAGTCCCCAATAGATCACTTCCAGTGACTTCGCCCCTCCTTCGCCTTCGATGGTCAGGACCTCTTCGCCGCACGTGACGGTGCGGTTGAATTGCGCGCAGCGATTCAGCATGGTCAAGGTCAGTTGCCCGCGTTCCGCCAGCCCCAGATCCGGGCTGGCGAGGCTCCGGTAGGACATCTCCAGCGCTTCGGACAGACGCGGCGGAAGCGAAGGACGAAGCTGGATCAATTTTTCGCTCATGATCTTCAGCCGCGCCTCGACCGTCTGCAACCCGTCCGCGGCCGCTTGGTTCCTCGCCTGCATCGCCTCGAGTTCGCCGCGGTCCTTCGCCGTTTTCGCCTTCAGGTTATCCCGGTTGTCCTCGAGCCTCGCGGCGCGCTCCTGGAGGGCGGTGATCGTCGATTCCACGAGTTCCCGTTGCGTGGCCCAATCGCTTTCCAGACGCACGGTCTCCTCCCGGGTCTTGACCCAGTCCGTCGCCGCTTTCTCGACCGTCTCAATCGGATCGGGGGCGGCGCGGAGCAGGGTGGGCAAAAGCAAACTGGGCACCAATAAAAACCGTGGGAGGAGCCGCAACGGATAAGAAATCATTTTGGGGGAAGGACGGTGGCATCGGCGTCAAAAGAACGGATTCTCTTTGCCACGCTGCCATAAAGGGTCTTGTGGGATCAAACCATAACCCATTCTGAAGTTACTCCTGTCAATGGGTAAGTAACGCGTTGCCAACTCGATGAAGTCTGGCTTCAGCAGCGCATCAGTTTATTTGGGGCATAAAATTCTGACAGTGGACTCCACCGCCAAACCTGCCACAACCGCCTGGGTTCGGGTTTCCCAATCAGCGAAGCAGGGAGGACGAGGACCCGATCATGTCCGCATCGTTCCGGCGGCAGAGTACTCGGCGTGCAGGCGGTATTGTACGACCTCGGACTGCAGCGGGCCGACCGCGGCGAGCAGGGACACGCCGGAAGAGCCGTGGCGCAGGAATCGCCGGTCTACGGCCGTTGGGCGATGACGAGATCGTTCGGTCCGGGGAGCGGGAGGCGGCGCACCTGCGCGAAGCCCGCTTCCCGCAGCCATTGGGCATACTCGTCTTCGCTGTAGGTGCTGCCGCCGGCGGTACCCACGAGCATGTTGATGGCGAACAGAGCGCCGGCGCGGGGGCTGGTCTTGTCCGCATTCATGATGTGATCCTGAATGACGATGCGGCCGCCGGGGACCAGCGCCTGGAACGCCCGCCGCATCAGATCGCGGTTCTCATTGGGGTCCAGCATGTGGCAGATCGCCGAGAGCAGCACCAGATCATAGCCCGATCCCAGAGCGTCTTTGCGCAGGTCACCCACGCGCGTGCCCACCCGGTCGCCGAGGCCTGCCTCGGCGATGTGCTTCGTGGCCAGGGGCACCACCGTGGCGAGATCGAACACCTCCGCGCGCAACGCCGGATTTGCCCGGGCGAACGCAATCGAGTAGGCGCCCGAGCCGCCGCCCACGTCAAGCAGGTGGCAGATGCCTTCGGCCCCGACCGCCTGCACCATCAGCGGCGCCCGCAGCGCAGCGTTCCGGTGCATGGCCGCGATAAATGGGGTCGTCCAGTCATCGTCGCGATCCTGCATCTCCCGGTTGCGGACGACATGGCCTTCGCGGACACACTGGGTCAGCGTCGACCAGGTGGCCCACAGGCTGAGATTGTGGCGCAAGGCCATGCGCGCATCGTCCGGGGTGCCGGCCACGAAGAAGCGCCGGGCGGCGGGCGCGTTGGCGAACGCGTTCGCCTGCTTCGTCAGCAGGCCGAGCGCCACCAATGCGTTGAGCAGCTTCCCGGTCGCACGCGCATCCGTCTGCAGCTCGGCGGCGACGCCGGTGGCCGTGGCCTGACCGGCGCGGCGTTCGACAGCCGTGAATACGTCCAGCTCGATTGCGGTGAGCAGGATCCGGCTCTCCTGGTAACCCCGAATCATGCCCATCAGTTCATCGGGAAGCACGCCGGCCGCTTCGCGCGCCTTGAGTGCCGCCGCCATCCGGCTGCGGTTCTCCGTGATCTCGCGCTTGACCGCCGCCACGTCGCGGTTCAACAGGCGCTCCACGGGTCGGCCGTTCTTAAAATGTTCGCGGACGATCTCCGGCACGTCCGCGACGCCGACGCCGGAATACCAGACACCGTCAGGGTACACGACGAGGTTCGGCCCGCGTTCACACAGTCCCAGCGAGCCGCAGGTCGTCACCTGCACCACGTCGAGGAGAGCCTGCGCCGCAATCTCCCGGCGCAGCGCCTCGATGACGGTGGCAGACCCGCGCGCGGCGCAGCAGGGAAGCCCCTCCGGCTTCCGTTGGTCGCAGATGAACACATGGTGGCGGAACGGTTGCATGGATCCATTGATAAGCCATCGGGCCGAGAAGAGGAACCCGATTCCGCCGGGAGGATTTCAGGGGCGGGATGCGTGGATACAGCGGGGCCCTGCCTCCGGGATCATGGCTGTCCCGGCGGCAGAGTGTAGAGCTTCAGCTCGGGGTTCTTCTCGACAAAGTAGCGCATCGTCCAGTCGTTGGGAAAAAGGATGACGGGCCGATCGGCGGAGTCGGTGCCCCAGGCGACGCCGCTGGCGGTGACGAGCCGGGACGGATTCTCCAGCGCGGGGTGGGGTTCGAGCCAGCGGAGAAACTGCCATGGCGCGGTCTCGAGGCGCGACTCGGCGCCATACTCGGCGTGCAGGCGGTATTGCACGACCTCGAACTGCAGCGGGCCAACCGCGGCGAGCAGGGTCACGCCGGTAGGACCGTGGCGCAGGTTGAATGACTGGACGATGTGCTCCTGCAGGAGCTGTCGGAGGCCGGCGCGGTATTTCTTGGCGCCGGAGGGATTCGGATTGCTGATGAAAGCGAACACCTCGGGCGGGAAGCGGGGGATCTCGTGATAACAAATCGCGGGGTCCGCGGTGAGGGTGTCGCCGATGCCGAAGGTGTCATGACCGACCAAGCCCACGATGTCGCCCGGCCACGCTTCATCCACGGTTTCGCGTTCCTGGCCGAACAGCTTGTGGGATGACGACAGCCGAACGCGCCGGCCCGACTGGGCGTGGGTGACGACCATGTCGCGCTCGAAGCGGCCCGAGCAAACGCGGAGGAAGGCGATCCGATCGCGGTGCTTGGGGTCCATGTTGGCCTGGATCTTGAAGATGAAGCCGGAAAACTTCTCGTGGGTAACGGGAACCGGGTGCCGGCCGTTGTGCCCGAGGCCGTCGTCGTCCGCCAGGGACTCCGGTGCTTCGGCGGGTTCCGGCTCGTCGGGGAGCGACGCCGCCAAGCCGCGCCGCGGCGCGGGTGGCACGGCGTCGCGCAGGAAGCCGTCGAGCAGGAGCTCCACGCCGAAATTGTTGACGGCGCTCCCGAAATAAACGGGCGTCTGCCGCCCGGCATGGACGGCCGCGAGATCGAAGGCGTGGCCCGCGCCCTCGAGCATGGCCAGCTGCTCGGCGACCTCGTGGTAGGTGGGTTCATCAAGTTTGGCGCGCACGACGGGCTCGCCGAAACCGGCCACCTGCTCCGGCGCCCGGTAGGCGCCGCCGGGCACGCGCTCGAACAGGTGAACGCGGTGGTGCAGCCGGTCGTAGACGCCGCGGAAGGAAGGTCCGCCGCCCAGCGGCCAGGTGACGGCGCACGCCTGCAGACCGAGCACGCTTTCCAGCTCGTCGAGCAGGACGAGCGGATTGCGCGTGGGCCGGTCGCACTTGTTCATGAAGGTGAAGATGGGGACGCCCCGGAGGCGGCAGACCTCGAACAGCTTGCGCGTCTGCGTCTCAATGCCCTTGGCGGCGTCGATCACCATTACCGCGGCATCGACCGCGGTGAGCACCCGGTAGGTGTCCTCGGAAAAGTCCTTGTGGCCGGGCGTGTCGAGGAGGTTGACCGCGCAGCCGGCGTATTCGAACTGGAGGACGGTCGATGAGATCGAGATGCCGCGCTGGCGCTCGAGTTCCATCCAGTCGGAGCGGGTGGCGCGCTGGTTCTTGCGGTCCCGCACGGCGCCGGCGAGGTGCACGGCGTTGCCGTAAAGCAGGAACTTCTCCGTGAGCGTGGTCTTGCCCGCATCGGGATGCGAGATGATCGCGAAGGTGCGGCGGCGGGCGATTTCCTGGGCCAGAGACATCGAAAAAGGCCACAGATGGACACAGATGAACCCGGATGGGAAGCCCGGACTTTTGGCTTCTAAGCCGGGCGGTTCCCGCGATGATGCCGGACATGGCCCCAGCGCTGAAACTCAAGTCGAACGCCACCGCGCGCGTCCTCCGCGGTCACCCCTGGGTGTTTGCCAATGAGGTGACGGAACTGCTGCCGGCGGAGCACGACGGCGAGGTGGTGGAATGCCGCGACCCGCGCGGGCGGTTTCTGGGCGCGGGCATCTACAACAGCCGGTCACAGATCGTCTGGCGGCGGCTGAGCCGGGAAAGGGTGGCGCTCGATGAAACCTATCTGCGCAACGCACTGACGCGGGCGATCGTCCGACGGGTGGGTGGGGGCGCAGACTTGCTGCGCCCCGATTTTGACGAAAAGGGCGCGGCAAGACCGCGCCCCTACGAATGCCGGAAAGACGAGCCGGCGGTGCGACGGCTGGTCTGGTCCGAGTCGGACGATCTGCCCGGCGTGGTGGTCGACCAATTTGGCGACACCCTGGTGGTGCAGACGCAGACGCTGGCGATGGAGAAACGGCTCGCGACGCTCGTTGCGCTGCTGGGCGAGCTGGTGCATCCGGCGGAGATCATCCTGCGCAACGACGCGTCCATCCGGCGGCTGGAAGGGCTGCCGCTGGAGGTGAAAACCCGCTCCGGCAAGGCATGGGAGCCGCGCTGGGTGCGCATCGACGGGCTCGAATACTGGCTCGACCTGCAGGGCGGGCAGAAGACCGGTTTCTATCTTGACCAGCGATTCCAGCATGCGGCGGTGGCGAAGTACGCGCCCGGCCGCCGCGTGCTCGACGCGTTCTGCAACCAGGGATCATTCGCGCTGCACTGCGCCCGGGCCGGGGCCGCCGAGGTGCGCGGCGTCGACAGCGCCGGAGAGGCCATTGAGCAGGCGCGCCGCAACGCGGAACGCAACGGCCTGCGCGCCGGGTTCCTCGTGGCGAACGTGTTCGACTATTTCACCGAGCGTCGTGACGAGACGTGGGACCTCATCGTGCTGGATCCGCCGCCGTTCGCCAAATCGAAGGGCGCGCTGGCCGGCGCCATGCGCGGCTACAAGGAGATCAACCTGCGGGCCATGCAGCGGCTCACGCCGGGCGGCGTGCTCGCCACCTATAGCTGTTCGCATCACGTGCAGGAAGCGGATTTCCGCGCCATGCTGGCCGAGGCCGCCGCCGATGCGAAGCGCCAGGCGCACGTGCTCGAATTCTGCCACCAGCCGCCCGATCATCCCGTGCTCGTGACCATGCCGGAAAGCGAATACCTGCGCGGCTTCATCCTGCGGGTGGAGTGAAAGAGAAGATCAACCACGGATGACACGGATTGAGACTGATGGAATATGGGGGAAGGCGCGTTAGCCATGGCCATCCGTGTGATCCGTGGTCGCTCTTGAAGACCGTGCTTTGGGCTCATGTTCGCCCGAGAAGCAGGGTAGGCCGCTCGCAAATCAAGCACGCTCCGGGCCGATCGGCACTCCCGGTGAAGCCTTCGCCAATTGCTTTACCTGCGGGCCATCTTCCGTTGTTCTTTGGCCCGACATGCAAAGCCCGGGTGGCAAGCCGGTCAGCGGATTTTCTGCATGAAACACCTTTTTATCCGGAAAAGCATCGCGCAACTTCACAAGGAGGTCGAAGGTGACAACCGGTTGCGCCGGGCTTTGGGTCCGGTCCAACTGACCAGTCTGGGCATCGGCTGCGTGATTGGCGCGGGCATTTTTGTCGTGACCGGGCAGGCGGCCCACGACAAGGCCGGGCCCGCCATCATGCTGTCCTTTGTCGTGGCCGGGCTGGCCTGCGTCTTTGCCGCCCTTTGTTACGCCGAATTCGCCTCGCTGGTTCCCGTGGCCGGGTCCGCCTATACCTATGCCTACGCCACCCTCGGGGAACTGGCCGCCTGGATCATCGGCTGGGATCTGCTGCTGGAATATACCATCGCCTCCTCCGCCGTGGCTCATGGCTGGTCCCAATATTGCCAGGAGTTCCTGGCGACCTTCCTGCCTAGGATTCCGTTGGTGATGTCGAAGACGCCTTTTGACTACAATCCGGCCCTGGGCCGGCTGGTGGCGACCGGGGCGGTTCTCGATCTGCCGGCGATCCTCATCACGGCGGCGCTCACCATGATCCTGATCCGTGGCATCCGCGAAAGCGCCCGTTTCAACACCGTCATGGTCGGCATCAAGCTGGCAGTCGTCCTGCTGGTGATCGGCGTGGGCGCCTTCTACGTCGACCCCGCCAACTGGCGCCCGTTCGCGCCCTTCGGTTATTCCGGTCTCAGCCTGTTCGGCAAGACCCTCCTCGGCCAGACCGGGGCGGGCGGGGAACCCCTCGGCATGCTGGCGGGAGCCGCGATCATTTTCTTCGCGTACATCGGGTTTGATTCGGTTTCGACCCATGCCGAGGAGGCCAGGAATCCCAGCCGGGACGTCCCGATCGGCATCCTGGCTTCGCTGGTCATCTGCACGGTTCTCTACATCGCCGTGGCCGCCGTGCTCACCGGCATGATCCCCTACGACAAGATCAACATCGACGCGCCCGTGGCCGACGCCTTCCGGCAGAGGGGACTTCCCTGGGCCCATTTCATCATCTCGGGCGGGGCCGTGGTGGGCATTACTTCCGTTCTCCTGGTGCTCATGCTCAGCCAGCCGCGGGTGATGCTGGCCATGGCCCGCGACGGGCTGGTGTCCCCGCGATTTTTCGGTGCGGTCCATCCCCGCTTTCGAACCCCGTGGCGCTCCCAGATCTTGATGGGATGCTTCGTCTCGGCGCTGGCGGGATTTCTGCCCCTGCGCATTCTGGCTGAATTGGTCAACATCGGAACCCTGCTGGCCTTTGCGGCGGTCTGCGCCGCGGTCCTGGTCCTCCGTCTCACCCATCCGCACGCCCACCGGCCCTTCCGAGCCCCGTGGTTTCCCGTGGTGCCCCTGCTCGGAATCGGCAGCACGCTGCTCCTGATGTTCTCGCTGCCCAAGGAAAACTGGTTGCGGCTCTTCATCTGGCTGCTGACGGGGCTCGTCATTTATTTCTTCTACGGCCGCCGGCACAGCCGGTTACGATCGTCCCTCCAGAAACCGCCGCTGCCGGGCGAGGAGTGATGGAGCGGGCCTTGGGTACCGTGCAGCGTCATCTTGCACGTGGAAAAATTGTCTTTTCCACTATCACCTTCACCCTCACTTTCGCTCCGACATGCCCTGGGCCCAAGTTCACTGGCGAAGCGACATTCTCGCAAAGCAGACCACGATGCAGGTCATCCTGCCGGCGGTGGGCCGGCCGCCCTATGCGACGTTCTATCTGCTGCACGGCCTGAGTGACGACTCGACGATCTGGCTCCGCCGCTCCCGCATTGAGTTCTATGTGCGCGAGCGGCCGTTGATCGTGGTGATGCCCGACGGCTACCGGGGCTTCTACACCGACAACGAGCAGGGGCCGGCCTACGCTCGGCACTTTGGCGAGGAACTCCTGGAGTTCGTGGAGCGCAACTTTCCCGCCCGACCGGTGCGCGGCGCCCGCGCCATCGGCGGACTGTCGATGGGCGGCTATGGCGCGCTGCGGCTCGCCCTAGGTTATCCGGAGAAATTCTGCTCGGCCAACAGCCATTCCGGCGCGCTCATGCGGCTCAACCTCGACCTGAGTCCGCGGCAGGCGCGGCGGGATCCGATCTTCCGCAAGCATCCACCGGAGTTTTTTGCCGAGCTGCGACGCATCTTCGGCCGGCGGCCGATGGACACCGGGCACGACCTGCTCATGCTGATCCTGCGCGCCCGGCGCCGGCAGCGGCGTCTGCCCCGGCTGCTGATCGATTGCGGCACCGAGGATCCCCTCCGAGAATACAACCGGGAGTTTCATGAGGAACTGCGGGCATCAAAGGTGCCGCACGTGTATCGCGAGTTCCCTGGCGGGCACGACTGGGACTACTGGGACCTGCACATCCGCGAGGCGCTGGAATTCCACGCCCGCAACCTGCACCTGCCGCCGGTCCCTGGCACCGCCTGAAAGGCGATGGTCCGGCTTGGAACTGAGATGCGTCGAACGTCAACGGTGACCCGCGGCTGCTTCGCAGCCGGAGTGCCAGCGGAGGGCGTCGAGTCTACCGACTGGTTCGGCTCATCGTTCCTCATTTCAGTAGTTGGTCGGGAACAAATCATCGACGTAGACGAAGCTAATGATGCGATCTTCCCGGATAAGTGCATAGCCTCGCTTCTGTGCCTCTTCTGGCCCGTCATACACCTTTGCATATAACCGGTGATGGAATTCGAAGATGCGGTCACCAGGTTTCGCCTTCTGCTTCATTTCATTCCACTCTGATAGCGTCGGAAACCTCCGAATCAAAAACGGATGCAATTGGATGATTCCCGCATCACGCGAATCTGGATTCTTCAGGTTTCGGAGTTCGTTCTCAAGAAATGCGATCTTCTCGGCGACCAGTGCCTTTTCAAATTCATCAATGGAGTAGGACGGTCCGCGCTCAGCTCCGGCAAATGGCGAGCTCGTTGCACAGCCGAGCAGCACGCCACATGCGATCAAGGTAACTAAGAACGCGAATCTCATTGTCTGCCGAACAGTGTTAATGAAACAAAGGGTCGAATTAAGAGGTTCGGGATTTTTCCCGAGTAAAGCCAAACGATTTCCCAAGGCAACCCCGCCCAACAACGACAGAAAGGGCCGGTCGTCTGCCGTCGCCCAACTGGGCTATGGCGAGACAGGGAGGCCGACCCGGCAAGGAAGAAGCGGCTGCGCGGGAGCGCAGCCCTCCATCGCTGGCGATGTGGTATCAAAGTTTGCCGCCGTAGATGGCGCTTGGGCCGAGTTCCTCCTCGATGCGAAGCAGCTGGTTGTACTTGCACACGCGGTCGGTGCGGCAGAGCGAGCCAGTCTTGATCTGACCGGCGTTGGTCGCCACTGCAATGTCGGCGATGGTGGTGTCCTCGGTCTCGCCCGAGCGGTGCGAGATGACGGCCATGTAGTTCGCCTCCCGGGCCATCTCGATGGCGTCGAGCGTCTCGGTGAGCGAGCCGATCTGGTTGACCTTGACGAGAATCGAGTTGGCCACGCCTTCCTTGATGCCGCGGGCGAGGATTTCCGTGTTGGTCACGAAGATGTCGTCGCCTACGAGTTGGATGTTCTTGCCGAGCGCCGCAGTGAGCTTCTTCCACGTCTCCCAGTCGTTCTCGGAGCAGCCGTCCTCGATCGAGATGATCGGGTACTTCGCGACGAGCTGCTTGTAAAACTCGACCATCTCGTCGCCGGAGAGCTTGCGGCCGTCGGACTTCTTGAAGACGTACTTCTTCGTCGCGGCGTCGTAGAACTCGGAGGCGGCGGGGTCGAGGGCGAGTTTGACGTCCTGGCCGAGCTTGTAACCGGCGTTTTTCACCGCGAGGGCGATGACGTCGAGCGCGGCGACGATGGAATCCAGCTTGGGGGCGAAGCCGCCCTCGTCGCCGACGGCGGTGGAGAGACCCTTCTCCTTGAGCACCTTCTTGAGGGAATGGAAGACCTCGGCGCCCATGCGCAGGCCTTCGCGGAAGCTGGCGGCGCCGACGGGCATGATCATGAACTCTTGGAAATCGATGGGGGCGTCGGAGTGCGCGCCGCCGTTCATGATGTTCATCATGGGCACGGGGAGCACCTTGGCGTTGGGGCCGCCGAGGTATTGGTAGAGCGGCTGGCCGAGCGCGGCGGCCGCGGCGTGCGCGGTGGCGAGGGAGACGCCGAGGATGGCGTTCGCGCCGAGCTTGGACTTGGTGGGAGTGCCATCCAGCGCGATCATGGCGCGGTCGATGCCAACCTGGTCGGTGGCGTCCCGGCCGGTGAGCGCGGGCGCGAGCGTGGACTTCACGTTGGCGACGGCGTTGAGCACGCCTTTGCCGAGATAGCGTTTCTTGTCGCCGTCGCGCAGTTCCAAGGCCTCGTGTTCGCCGGTGGAGGCACCGGAGGGCACGGCCGCGCGGCCGAGATGGCCGGAGGCGAGACGGACATCGACTTCGATCGTGGGATTGCCCCGGGAGTCGAGGATTTCGCGGGCGGTGATGGCGGTGATGGTGGTGTTCATGGCAAAGGGGGTGAAAGAACCAAGGCAATAGGCCGTGCGCGCAGCAAGGGGAAGGCAAAATCCGCCGGAATGCCAGTGCGCAGCCCGTCTAATGGAGGGCATGCGGTCCGCTTGGACTCTGGGTAGCGGTGCAGTTTGTCATTGCGAGGAGCTCTGCTGGTCAGCAGAGCGACGAAGCAATCCAGCCCTTCGACAAGCTCATCCATCGACAGGCTCAGGATGACCCTGAGCAAGGTCGAAGGGTCAGGGCCCCGAGCCCGGTCGAGGGGCTGGATCGCCATCCTCCTTCGCCAAGGCTACGGAGGACAGGCCAGCCGGTTCTGCTGGCAGCCAGAACGGACCTCGCGATGACAGGCCGCCTGTACCTGTTTCGGTACTCTGACGGCCCGAAGTTCTGACCAGTCCTTAGGCCGTCTAACCCCAGGGCGCGTGCGTGTCGCCGAGGCGCTTGATGAAACTCTTCAGCGGGCCGGGCGGCTTGGGCCGGAGCGGCTCGGGCACCGTATCGAGGTGGCCGCTGCGCTCGGCGGTGTGGATGGCCGTGACGCCGTCATAATTGCGGGTGTTGAGCAGCTCAGCCGTGAGCAGCTCCGCCGGGATCTGCTGGAGGTAGCCGGCAAAGGCGGCGGCATGGACGGCCGTGTCGCCGTGATCGTTGCGCGTCAGCAGGAGGTCGACGGTGAGCTGCGCGGGGGGAATCTGGTTGAGCTGGCCGGTCTCGGCGGCGGCGTGGATGGGCGTGTAGCCCGACTTGCTGACAATGGCGAGATTGTCGTGGACCAGCAGCTCGGGCGGAATCTGCCCCAGGTGGCCGGCGATGGCGGCGGCGTGCAGCACGGTGTCGCCGGCGGTGGTTTTTTGGAGGAGATTGTCGCGCGTGAGCAACGGGCGCGGAATCTGGTCGAGGTGGCCGTTGAGCGCCGCGACGTGGTAGACGGTCTCCCCGCTGATGTTGCGCTCGCCGAACAAGGCGGCGGTGAGGAAGGCGGGCGGCATCTGGTCGAGCGTGCCGTTCTCCGCCGCTTCGTGGAGGAGGGTGTTGCCCAGCTCGGTCTTGAGCCTGATCACCTCGTCGATCAACAAACCGGCCGGGAACTGCCCGAGATGGCCGTGCGCCGCGGCCACATGGAAAACGGTGTAGCCGCTGTTGCTGCGGGTGAGCAGGAGTTCATGCGTAAGCAGCGCCGGCGGCACCTGATCGAGATGGCCGGCCTCGGCGGCATGGTGCAGCGGGGTGTAGCCCGATTCGTTTTTGCGCAGCAGCGTCTCCGCGGTCAGCACGGCGGCCGGCAGTCCGCGCAGCCGTCCGTAGCGCGCGGCGATGTGCAGCGGGGTGGTGCCGGCGGCGTTGGGGGCGGTGAGGTTCTCGACGGTGAGCTGGCTCACCGGCACCTGAAAAAGCGTCCCGTCACGGGCGGCGGTGTGCAGATTGATTTGCTCCATGCTTCGGGCGACAAGGTTGATAGAACGGCGATGCCCCCGATGAATCAACCCAAATTGCCGGGGGGATTTCCGGTCAAAACTGGGGGGAACGCCGCCCCTGAATGGATTTGCCAAGCCCAAGCCGAACGACAGGATGAGCTCCATGATGAACGCTCCCGACACCGCTGCTGCAGACGCTCCCTCCGGGGCCAAGGATGCCGTGCTGCTCATTGATGATGAGAAGCCCCTCCTTGAAGTCTATGCGGCCGCGCTCAGCAACCACTTCGAGGTAAGCACGGCCACATCGACGAAGGAGGCGGAGCTCATGCTTCAGCAGAAGAAATTCAAGGTGATCATTTCCGATCACCTGATGCCGGGTGGCAATGGCATGAATCTCCTGGTGCGGGTGCGGGAGGAATACCCGGAAATGCAGCGCGTGCTCGTCACGGCTTACATGAAACCGGAAATGCTCCTGCGCAGTGTCAATGAAGCCGCCCTGTTCCGCTATCTCCTGAAGCCCATTTCGCTGGCGGAACTCATCAAGGTCGCGCAGGAGGCCGCCAAACTCCACGACCAAACCCTCCGGGCGGCCGCGACCGGCTGACCGGAATTGTCATGACGCAGGAAGAGTCTCAATCCCCGCTGGGTGCCCGCGGACCAGTGCTGCTGGTGGACGACGAGCCGGCGCTGCTGGATGCGATGACGCAAGGGCTGGCGGGGGAATTTGAGGTCGTGACCGCTGCGTCGGCCGCGGAAGCGGTGTCAAAAATGGCAATGCGGAAGTATGCGGTGGTGATCTGCGACCATATCCTTCCGGGCGAGACCGGGCTCGATTTTCTTATCCGCATGCGGGAGCGTCATCCCGAGACGCGGCGCATCCTGCTCACCGGGTACATGAACCCGGAGCTGCTCTCCCGCAGCATCGCCGTCGCCGAGCTGTCCGCCTGCCTGCTCAAGCCGGTCCATGCGGCCGAGCTCGCGAAGGCGGTGCGCGAAGCATTGGGCGGATAGACGCTGGCAACCGGCGCGGACTGGGAAGCCGGGCAGGTTGACCGGCCAAAATCCGCCCAGAAATCGGGGCAATATCTGCACAGCGATTTTTAACCCATGCGGAGCGGCGGAAGGGCGTCTCCGCCAACATGGGACCATGCCGGCGCCCCTCACCATTCCGACGGCCCTCCCGCGCCGCGTCCGTCTGTTCCTGGAGATCGGCTGGGCGGTGATCATCGCGAAATGCCTGGCCGTGCCGTGGATGATCGCCCATTGGCAGATCCCGATCCATCCGGGGTGGGTGATCGTGCCCACGTTGATCTTCGCCGCGCTGGTAACCTTCCTCGTGCTCGCGCACTGGAAGGATTAAGCCGCGGGTCAGTTTATGTAGGTCGGGCTTCATGCCCGACGCCAATGCGCATCGACATCACTCTGTCGGGGATAACCCCCAACCTACAGTAACAGTCCAGTCCTAGCGAACTGACCCACTACCCGGGATTAGGCCGCCGTCATCGCCCCAGCTTGGCCCGCAGATAAGGCGCGGTGGGGCTGCGCCGGACCTTGAACAGACCGGCGAGGGGGCCCTGGTGGAGGATCTCGCCGCCGGCGGGGCCGCCGCCGGGACCAAGCTCCAC
>JBEKWG010000001.1:0-489278 GCA_049513315.1 Opitutaceae bacterium | reverse complement strand
CGGCTCTACACTCAGAACTACAATCAACACGCCACCGCCTTCCGCTGGGTCGCTACTGCCGACGACATCTTGGAAAAACTCCGCAGACTAACGAAAGTTATTTCTGCGACACCACACTAGGTATGCATTTCATTCCCCCTCGCCTTGGGAACCGCTGGAATCGGTAGCGGCCGGCCGCTACGAACGGTACGCCCGTGGACCGGGGCCAGCGTCACGGCTTGCTGCATCAGCCGATGGGAACAACAGACCGCACGAGGCGGAAGTGCGTCGGTTGAACCGGAAAGTAAACTCATCAAGGTAGAAGTCCAGATGGTCGGCCGAGACCGCACCTTGATGAGCGCCTAGCAGCCAGCGTTTCAGCAACGACGCGACTTGGTGGGCATAGGGCAGCAGGTTGGCGCCGACCTGCGGGTCGGTGTCAGAGCGAACAATGCGATGCGCGTAGCCCGCCTTTGGCAACCGGTCGTAAGCACTCCAAACGTCGGTGTGAATCACGGCTCCCGGCTCCACCATTTGCGCGACCGTGGGTTTGCAGCGTCTGCCCGGAGGTATCAGCTATGCGTTGCAAGCGGATGCGACCGAGTTTGCGCCCGTCGCTTCGACCTCCACGACGCCCCTCAATCGATCCCGGCCCGGACGCACCATCGCGCGCGCAGCTTGTGCAGCCAAGTCTACGCCGTCCGGTATCTTCATTCGCGCCGGATTTACCGATATGTCGATTCATCGCACGAATCTTCTTGGAACACCGGTTATGCTCACTGCGGTTGGCAAGAGCCGAACGACAAGGCCTTAAACACTGCAAACGCGCTCCGACTAATTTCGCCGCACTTCATATGATTGTAATTCCCCCCTTCGGTACAATAAACTTGCCGCCTCGCGCCCGGAATGTCGCCTCCTTACCAATGATCACATCAGCGTAATTGGGCGCCAGGACGATGAAGTAGTCCGGCAGTCGCGTTTCGGCTGCCTGGCGCGAAATGATCGGAATGTGATCGACGGGGGTGTACCACCCTTGTTTGGCGGGTGAATCATCAACAAAATAGTCGATGAATTTCTTGCCGATTCCGGAGCATTTCAGGATCGTCATCCCTTTGGCCGCCGCGCCGTATCCGGCGATCGTTTTTCCCTGTTTTTTCAGGTCTTCCAACGTCTGCCGCAGTTTCTTTGCGACCGCCTGGACGTCGGCACGGAACCGCAAGCTGGTTGCATAGGTATTTAACGCGATGGCTCTTTCTTCGCGGCGCAATGCCTTCAGCCGCGTTGTCTCGCGCCGACGATCCCTGCAAAGGAAGAGCCTCAATGACCCGCCCTGCGCCGGTGTCACCACGGCGTCGAAGACGCGCAGGCCGTGCTTCGCTGCGAATCTCGTCCAGACTTGTAGGCAAAAATAGGAGTAATGGTCGTGGTAAATCAGCGAATAATTCGTGTTCTTGACCATTCCGCCCCAGTAGTTGCATTCAATGATGAAAACTCCGTCGTCGGACAAGAGCGCCTTCACGCCCCGGATCAGGTCCCTCAGGTCATTGACGTGCGCGATGCAATTGTTGCCGATTACGATCTTGGCGCGACCCCATTCCCTGGCGATCTTGTTCGCGAGCGATTCGGAAAAGAACATCGGAACCGTGGGAATCCCGCGCTTGAGGGCCCGAAGCGCCACATTGGTGGCGGGATCAACGCCCAGGATGCGATTGTGCTTCCTGAAGAGATTCAGCATGATCCCGTCGTTGCTGCCGATTTCGACGACCAAATCGTCCTCTTTTAGAAATCTTTCCCGGACTTCGTCTGCGTACGGTCGGAAATAGTTATCCAGCCCCGGCATGTCCGAAGAGAAGTAGAGGTAGTCCACGTTCTTGTAGATCTCTTCAGCATCGATGAGGTCGACGAGCTGAACGAGGCCACATCTCCGGCACTGCTTAACGACGAGCGGATATGTTGGGTCTTTTTTGCGCAGATTGCCCTTGTGCACAAGGCTGTTGACGAGGGGATGGCGGTCCAAGTCGATAACGACCTGGAACTTGCTGCCGTCGCACATGCGGCATGTCCTATTGTGGATCGTCTTCATGTTCTAGCCTCCGCGCCCTTCGCCAGTGTGGGTACGAAAGCGTTGAGCCACTCAATTACCTCCACTTTCGGATGCCAGTCGAGCAGCGCCTCGGCCCGGCTGATGTCGGCCTGATGGCGCTCGACCTCAAATCCCCGCCTGGGAATGAAGATCACCTCGCCGCCGATCGCGTTTGCGACTGCTTCCATCGTGGTCACGCGGCCGGTGCCGATGTTTATGATTTCACCCTGGCCAGTCTTGGCAGATTCGAGCGCCAGCGCAAAGGCATCGGCCACTTCCTTGACGTAGACGAAATCTCGCTGGCCGGTGCGAAAAGATGACTGGGCGGTGGTTTCGGTCAACGTAATGGGCCGCCCCTCCTGCCGGGCCCTGAAAAACGCCGCCATGGCCGTGTCTTTTCGCTGGTTTTCACCGAATACCTGGAACAGCCGCAGAACGACGGTCGGCAGACCGTAACGGGTGCTCCACATGCGACAAAGGGATTCGCAGGACAGCTTCTGCCAGCTGTACGGCTCAATGGGATCGGCGGGCATGTCCTCACGCCACGGTGTCGGATTATTCCCGAAGAGCGATGCCGTGGAAGGAAACGCCACTTTTTTTACGCCGGCCTTCGTGGCAATGTCCAGCAGGCGAGCCGTCATTTCAATGTTGTTCCGGGTGGTCTCGATCGGATGCTGGATCGAATTCGGAATGTTTGTGACAAACGCGAGGTGAACAATGTAGTCCACCCCGCCGAGTTCTTCTGGACTCAAATCACGGATGTCTTTCTGCCGAAAGGCAAAGCCCGGGCGTTGCAGGTCGCAGGAAAGGATGTCGACGCCCACGACACGCCAGTTGCGCGCGAGGCACGCCTCGACGACATGGGGTCCTATAAATCCTGCGACTCCGGTGATCAGTACTGTAGCCATAGGCTTAATTTCTTGAGACTTTCCTCCTATTGTTGCCCATGGCGGGGCCGTAGATCTTTGCCCACTCCCTTCGGAGCAGAGCACAATAGGCGCTGCGATCCCAGTCCTTTCTGCCCAACCATTGGTTGAAGCGGATGGTAAGCCCCTTCTTTTCATCGCGGAGCGGCGCCGTCAGACCGCGTTTCTGAAGGATGCGACGCAGGATCACCTTCTGATCCAGGTCCTTTATCTTCAGTTCGGGCGGAAGACTGAAGCCGAATTCGATAACGCGCCGGTCGAGGAAAGGACAGCGGTTTTCAATACCGAACGCGCCTGCCATCCGATCCCCCATTTGGAGCAAACTCGGCATGACCAGTTTGAAATCCGCGAAACCCATGGCATTTATCGGGTCGGGGAAGGTCTCGAAGTAAGGACGCAGGCATTCCTTCACAAACTCAACATCGTCGTTACGCGCCGTGATCTTTGCAAATCCTTCCAGGTAAGGCGGGTAGTATTTCCCAAAGATGTACTGATAGGATGGGTACCTCTTCTGCAGCTCCCACTGCCGGGCAATGGGCACATACCGGACGTATCCCCCGAAAATCTCGTCGGCGCCTTCACCGGACAGGATAACCTTGACATGCCGTGACGCCTGTTGCGCCAGCTTCCATAAAGGATACGCCGACAGGGAACCAACCGGGAAGTCGAGATGCCGGACCACCGCGCCGACGTTGGCAAAGAAATCCTCCTGCCAGTTCTTGGTGTCATCAAAGAAAAACTTCCAGTCGAACTGGTGATAGGTCGAGATCAATGACGAATCAATGCCTTTGGAATAGTACAGCCCCACCGGCACATCGCTGCGGACTCGAAGCCTGACAGCGTCTTCCAAAAGCGCCTCCAGCTCCTCAACCGCGGTCTTGGGCTGGATGTGACGGGATTGAATAGTCCAATACTCAGTCAGCTTCGTCTGGTGGGTGTTGAGATCATGCCAGAGGTAATGGGCGGGTGGTACCTCGGACACATTCTTCCAGAGCGTTGTCAAAAAACAGTGCTGGAACGAATCGAAAAACTCGTTGTCCCGAGGCTGCAATTCCAGGACTTCGGCGAGCGCCTTCGCCTCCGAACAAAAGACAAGCGTCCTGCTCCGCTGGTGGTAATACAGCGGCTTCTCGCCGGCAATGTCACGTGCCAGCCACAGTTGCTTCTTGCGGGCGTCAAAAATGGCAAACGCAAACATCCCGTTGAGCTTGTCAAACATCTTCACGCCCCACTGACGCCAAGCCTTCAGCAGAACCTCGGTGTCAGAGGTGGTCCGGAATTTCCAGCCTTTTCCCTGCAGGGTTTTTTTCAGCTCAACGTAGTTGAAGATCTCCCCGTTATACGAAAGGACCAGGCCGTCCTCCTGGTAGGGGGCGAGTCCGGGCGATGTCAGGTCGATGATCTTGAGTCGGCCCATCCCCACCTCGATGTCGTCGTCCTTGTAGATGCCGGCCTCATCGGGCGCGCGGTGCCGTTGTGCCGCGAGCATCTTCGCAACACCGGTTCCATGGACGATTCCGCTAATACTACACATTTGCGCTCAGGCGGTTTCCAGCCGTGCAAAAACGCCCCGCTTGATGCTACAGCGAGCGAGCCGGAACAAAAACACGGTATAGGCCGTTTGAAAGATCTCCAGAATCCCCTTCCAAAGATTCATGGAGGTGTGCTGCCCGCGATAATTGCACCGGGTCGCGACTTGGCCGAAACGGAGGTTGCAGAACCGCGCCTGGGCAATGATCTCGAAACTAAAGAAATAGTCTTGGTTGTTATTTGAGAAATCCAGCGTTTCGACCAGCCGCCGGCTGTAGGCGCGGGTACCGGTGAACAGATCGGACTGGCGGACGCCAGTACCGATGCGACCCAAGGTCGACAGCGAAAGGTTTCCGAGATAGCGGATCGGCGACATTCCATCCCTCAGGGGCTGCCAATAATCATAAAAGCGGTTGCCCAGCACCAGATCGCAACCCGCGCGCAACTGATCGAGAGTGGCAGGCAGGGAGGCCAGGTCGAACTGGCCGTCACCATGAATCTCGATGACGTGGCTCGCTCCCAGCTCGAGGGCCTTGCGAAGACCAAAGAGCAGATTGCCGCCGTAGCCCGTATGGGGATGGGGGAAAACGGGAATGCCCAACCGGTGGACCACTGCACATGTGTCATCCGTCGAGCCATCGTCCACGCAGATTATGAGGTCAAAGAACTCTTTGGGAATCCGACCATACACGTCTCCAACCAGCCGTACGCAGTTATAGGTCATAAGAACGCCGACAATTTTCGGGTTTTGGGACGATTTTTCGGCGGCCGCTTTCATTGTGCTTGGTCTTTACTTTCAGTAGCTTACGGAAAATACCGCATCCGCCTCGCTCTTGAGCACTTCGCGGAAGAGTTCTGGATGGCTTCTGAACCGGGACAGATACGGCGAATTGATTGAAATGATAACATAGTGACAACAATATTCATTTAGTAGGATGCGCATTTGCTCCGGGGAAACCGAAAAGTTAAGGATCCGTTCGTTCGCCGCTCCGCGTTCGTCAGCTAGCCGATAGTCGCCGAGACGGTCACCTGCCACAAAAATAGGATGCAGCGGTGTCAGCGCCGCCGTAATGATTGCTTGTTCCGACCTGACGGCCACCGACGCCGGTTCAAGCCGGTTTAATTCCCGGTAAAGCGATTCGTTAGGCAAATCGAGCAAGCTGGGATACCACCCGTAATTGGCCAAGGCTCCCGTCACCGCCTCGCGGACTGCGGACATTGACAGCGGTAATACGATGCTCGACACCACAACCGCCGCCAGAATCAGTCCTCGTCGAACCCGCAATCTGACGAACCGGCAATCCAGCGTCCAAGTCAGTAAGCAGGCCAGGCCACCCAGTTCGACGACGCGGGCAAACGCCCCGGCCGAGCCTAACATGCGATAAAACGGGACGGTGGAATGCAAGAGCCTGACCAGCCAAGGCACCAAGACTACGTTGAAGACCAGCAACCACGGTGCCACCACGGCCATCACAACACCAGCAGCGAGACGCGCTGTCGCCTTCTTGCGGGAGACAAGGAGGATTGCTCCGAGCCAACCCCGCGAGCGTTTGGCGACCAGGGTCCTGATTCGAAAACGAATGAAGAGTATGACCGCGATCAGTCCTAGGACAACCGTCCAACCCGTGCGTAGGAAGTACTCTTTCGGATCGGCTCCGTAAACGTTCTTGCCGATTTGCAAAAACATTTTTCCTTTCCACATCCGAAGCATATCGAGTTCAGTCATGGGACTGATCGGCGCGCGCGATGGGAAGCTCAGTCCAAGATATGCGATCATGACCGCCAGCAGGCCAACTGTCCCAGCCAACGCGAGCGTGCGCAGCCGATTTCGCCACGTGTCGGCGGGAATCATCGACGCAATCAAAACCATGACGAGCAGGTATGGAACGTGGACGAGATACTCGACGTGTATCCCCATGGCCGCAATCGCCAAGATGATCATTACGACAGCATCCTCTCGCTGACGGACCATGATGTATCGCAGCGAATAAGCCAGCGACATGGGGAGCAGGATCAGCTCCGCGATAGAGCTGCCGAATGGCAGGAAAGTCAGATAGAAACTCCAGAATATCCGCCAAAACACCGTCATTCCATAGATCCACGGTATAGTGCCCACCATGACGCCGATCACGGCAAGACGATCGTCGGCTAGGAGCGTCTTTAGCAATAAATAGAAGGTAAGAAAGACTAGGGCCGTCAAAAGAAACGTCAGGAACACGTAGAGCCACGTGACGTCGGCATGCGCCAACCGCGTCGTGAGGCCGCCCACCAAGTACCAGGGATTAGCGGTGTACTGCGGAAGCGAGAGAGAACCTGGGCCCAAGAGATTATCGCAGTTGGTGATCCGCGCGTGGTCAGCAATATTACGAAAGCCAGCCAAATGAAACATCACGTCGTAGTCGGACATCTGGTACTGGGACGCATACGCCATGACCATGCTGACACCCGCGATGAAGGTCAGAAATGCCGTCCGATATCCAGACGTCATCGAGGAACTTGGGGCGCCTTCCATCAGATTCGAATTCATGGCATGCTGCATCGGCCGTACAAAAAAGACTGCCGCAAGCCCCAGCAGATCAAACGCCATAATTCCGCCAATCACCGCAGCCCCGGAGCACTGAATTCGGTACGCCACGGCCGCAATTCCGATCCAAAGCCCAACGCTGATGGCAAATGCCAAGGGCGCACGCTCCAGACCGTCCAGGCGACACGCCACTTTCGGAAATACCAGTTCCAACATAACGAAGCCCGGAAGGAGGAGCATGCCGACGGCCGAGGGAAACAATTGAGCTACCGGCCCCCCCCCAACCCATTGCGCCCAGACGAGAATGGCGGCAATCGCCGGCAGCGCGCCTAAGGTGAGTTCCCATCGCGAGCGTCGCCTTCTCAGAAGAGACCAACTCCCGATGGCGGTCACAACGACCAAAAGGACATCCACCACTGGCCAACGGTGTTGCGAGCCGTATTCCAATTCGATGAACGGGTGCCCCAGCACCCGACTGACATTACTAGGATATAGAAATGCCCTGGCACTTCCTTCCGCCTCAATCGACACCTCAACTTCCTCGTCAAGCGCGAAGGTCCGTGACGGCAGTTCGACGCGATAGGTCCTGCGCCCAGGCAGCAACTGCAACGTAGCCGCCGGAGACTCTTCTTTCTCCACCGGCGCGTACAGTGCGCGAAAGCTATAATTCCCGTTCTTGGAATCATGCGTCAGCGCACTGTCCATCACCCCGTTCCGCAAGTCAGCATCTAAGACGTACAGTTGGCCTCGGCTTGGTCGATCAGACGCATCTGCCCAGTTATAGAGTTCAACCGGTTTGCCAACCGAGGAATAGCCGAGGTAATCGCCGGGTTGAACCGGCAGCGCTGGCCTCAGTAGAAACCGGTTGTATCCGGCGGCCACGTTTTCGACGGCCGACTCGGCCGCTACCTTCCACTCGAGACCCGCGCGTCGCCAGATCTTTAGCCGCATCGTGCCGGGACCCCGGGCAACAACATCCCACGCATCCAGCAGACCGGGCTGGTTGGCCATCTTGTCGAGATCGATCAGGCTGATCGGCGGGTTGCCCGCCGGTGTGCCGTTCCCAACCATGAATCCAATGGCCGGCGTGGCGGGCGCGGGAGCCAGATCGACACTGAAGCTGTAGCCGGGATTGGGTGCGGGTGCCGCGCGCGCCTTCAAGCCGAGAGTTACATCGCCGGGAAAATCGCATTGCATCCCACGGTTCGCGGAAAGCAACAAGTTTATGGCGTGCTGATTATCCAAGTGACTCAATGAACCCAGCCTGGACGGCGAGGTCAGTTTCACGCCGCCGGCCGCAGTATATAGGCCGATGTAATCGCCCCGTTGAACGGGCAGAGGCGGCCTCGACACGAAGTGATTGAGGCCGGATGCCGCCGTCACCGTCTCGGATTGTGCGACGACCTGCCATGTCTCGCCACTATCGCGCCAGATCTTCAAACGCAACTGGCCCATTACGGCCACGTCGATGTCCCAGGCCGTTACTGAGCCGTCCTGTTGCACCCTCTTGCTCAGATCAACAAAACTGAAGTTACTGGAAGGATAGTGGCCGGCCTGCCAGTCCCACCGATAGGAATTCGCGGTCGTCCCTAGCCGGAGTTCGCGAACGCGAAACACTAGGGATCCTGCCGCCTCGGGCGGAACATCCAGATCTACGTAAACGGCGGAAAGCCCGGGTCGCATTCTCGGTCGGGCATTCAGCCGCGCTCGGAACGGCGAGGATGCGCTGATCGGAAATCGCTGGCTGCGTTGCCACGTGGCATGGCCAATCCACAGGCCGGCGGCGATCGTGACAAATGCAAGCAATCCCTTGAACCTGCGAGTATTCGTGGTGCCAGTATTCATCTTTCCGACTTCCTCAGCCTCTTGGAATCAAACGGCAATGGGAGAGCATCTCGTTCAAAATTCCCCTGTCAATCGGGCAAACCGCTGAGGGCGGCGAGCCCGGTTTCAATATCGACGGCAGTGGAAAATCCAAGCTCCGCCTGGGTCGCGGACGGATCTCCTTGCGAGTGAACGGTGTCGCCCGGCCGGGCGGGCGCATACCGATGCACCGGTGCCGAGGAAAATAACGTGCTTAACGTTTAGCAGGCATGTACGCCTAAGTGGTATTTGACTGGGTATCGAATTTCGATAGCGGAAGAGAAGCCTGGCGGGCTCGGGTCGCAACTCGCAATGCCGCTTCACACTTACCGCTATGCGTCAATTGATGCCGATCCTTTCATCTTCATAGATTCAGCAACGGACAGGCCCCGTTCCGCCTCCGGGCTCGCTTCGAAAGAGGTGGGCTCTTTTGTTCGTGGGTAAGAGCGTTCGCCGCGATCCTCTAAAGAAACCCATACTTCAAATGCACGAACTGATGATCCCAGCCGCCGCCGTTAGCGAACTTTGGCGGTGGCAATAGGCTCGGCGGTCTTCCTCACTCCTAAACTGGTCACGAAACTCAATCACCGTCTGTGGGTAGTCGGCCATGCGTCGGCACCCTGCACCGCAGCCTTAGGGAAATTCAGTGCATACCTAGAATAGGTTAATGGGACTGCGCGCGGGCCAGCGCCTCCTGCTCGCGGCGCAAGGCTTCCTGGGTCTGCACCAGCTCCTGCTGGTTGGCCCGGAGCGCGTTCTGCACATTGGTAATGTCATTTTGCAGAGAAAGAATCTGCTGATGAGCCTCCACCAGTTCCTTCCGATGACCGAGGAAGGTGTTCATCACGAGCGCAAGCGAGATGACGAGGGACAGGATCGCGCAGGCGATCGCCTGATTGCGCTGCGTCAAGGCGCGGCGCAGCAGATCGGATTGGTCAGTTTGCATGGGAGTGTTCGAGCAAGGAGCCAAGGGCGAAGGGCCAAGGGCAAAGGACAACCTCAGAGCAAAGCGCTAGGTCGTGTCAGTCTGTAGTGTTCTGGAGAAATTGGTAATCTTCCGGCTGAGAAGATCGCAAGCGTTCAACAATAGATCGACCTCGGATGAACTCACCAAGCCAAGGCTCTCAAAAACCAGCAGCATCGACGCGTCCTCGAACAGCGACCTTCGGGCTATGTTCAGGAATTGCTTGAATTCCTTGGCATGAGTGCTGCCGGATCCTTCGGCAATGTTGTTGGTCAGCGAAAGCCCTGCCGCCCTCAACTGCTCGGCGTACCGGAACAATCCTTTCTGATCGAGCTTTTGCGCCAGCTTGTGAAATTGCACCGCGAGATCCTGACCGAGCCGCCAGACCTCCAAATCCTCGAATCGAAAATGCGGCCTCATTATGGTCTACATGCAACAACACTTAGCCCCTTGCACAAGGCTCTTTGCTCACTCAGGCCAGCGTGATGACTTGGTTGGGCAGCCTGAGCTGATTGCGAATCGTTTCGATGATCTCGCGCTCGAAGGCTTTTGAGCAGACCACGATGGTCTCGCGGCGACCGACAATCTGCGCCGGAGAAAGGATGTCCCGGCCGGCAAGGCGGTGTCCCTGAATGCCCGGATTTGAATCCACGAATCCCACGATGTTGGCCTCGGCCAGCCGGGTCGACACCAACAGACGGCGAGTAAGCGTTCCCGCGCCCCAGACCAGCACCGGTTCACGGCTGCTGACCAGTTGCTCGATCGCCGTTGCCAGTTTCAGGTCCTCCTGGCCGCATTTGGCCAGATAGCGTTGAAGGGCGGGTTCCGTCGCTTGGTCGGGGGGGGGCGGTAGCCCCGATTCAAGAGGTGGGAGTGAAAGTGAGGGTGAAAGTGAAAGTGACGGTGACGGTGACTTGTCTTCGCTTCCTCGGAGCCCTGCTGCGGGCAACGTCACAGAGCGCTTCCTTGGAACTTGGAACTCTTGTCCGCCGAAGCCTCGGCGAAGGAGGATGGAACCTGGAACTTTCACCGACGGCGGCACCGCGTAGACGCCGCTGAGGACGGGTTCCGTGATGTCCTCGCGCCACTCGACCATTTGCCGCCAGGTCTGCCGCGGCGTCAAGCCGCAGACCGCCAGCAGGCGGCCGAGGGACTGTTCGGAAAAGAAATTCACGTGCTCCACACTGAACTGCTGGTAGGGAGCATTGCGGCAGACGGCCAGACCTTCGACGTCCGGGACCGCGCCATAGAACAGCCCCCGGGGGTTCAACCGGTCAACAACGGCACGCACGGCGGGCTGCACCTCGCGAAGGTGCTCGAGGACGCCGACCATGAGCACGAGATCAAAACGCTCATGCCATCCCGCCAGCTGCGCCAGCGTCACCACTCGCACCTCCACGCCGTGCAGCCGCCGGGCGGCTTCGGCGCACGCCGGAGAAGGATCTGCACCGAGAAGGTTGGCAAAACCCCGTTGCTTGAAAACCGACAGGAGCCCGCCCGTGGCGCAGCCGACGTCAAGAATACGGACATCGCGGGAAGGAAGATGCGGCGTCACCTGTTCGACAATCGCGTCAAATCGCTTGAGATCGTACGGTGACTCGGCCCCGCCGGCGTGATGGTAGGTGTATTTCGACTGCTCGGCATAGTAACGATCCAGTTCCTCCTGCGCAGGGATGCCATCGGCAAAACCGGCGCCGCATGCCTGGCAGACCACGACGTCATAGCCATCGCCCAGCGGTCCCTCGAGAAATCGCTGCCGGTGCAGCACCCGGCGTTCAAAACCGCCGCAAACCGGACAGGGACGGACATCCGCCGTTGCGCGGCGGAGCGGTGGATGGTCAGGACAGTCGGACGGTCGAACGGTCATTGTGGCGGCTCGGTAGGACCGTGAGACGGTTGGACGGTGGGGCGATCAGATGAAGGGACGAAACTTGATGCGTTAGCAATCGTACGGCCAAGCATGCCTCCAATCCTACGGTTCCGGTCGATGAGCGCATCAAGTTCCGTTTTCTCCACATATCCGCAAGCGTGCGCGGTACAAAGCCAGTGTTCAGTCTCATTGTTTTCAGCATCGGCGTCAGTGAGCTTACTCACAAAATGCGCTTCATACCGTCGTTTAGCCCAAGCTTCTGCAAGATTGGCCCCAACGGAGCGGGAGGCTCGTCGGACCTGATCCGTAAGCGCGTAACGCTCTTCCGATGGCCACGTTTTCGAGACGGTAAAGATACGCATGCTCAAATCGAACGCAGCCTTGTAGACCTCCAATTCACGATAACTTTGTACACGGTTCATGGGGATGTTTGTTGGATAAGGATTACGATCCGACGGTCATGACGGTCTAACTGTCCAACGGTCTGACTGCTTGGTGCATCGCCTGGGCGGAACGGCATAGACGACAAGTTCCCATCCGTCGAATCCGTGCTGGCGGAGAAACAAACGGTGCTGCGGCAGGAGTTCGTGGAGCATCAGCGGGATCTCCCAGAGATCAGCCGGAAGGTGGTAGACGCATACAGCGGTTACAGGTTGATTGCGCGAAAGGATGGATTTCGCGCCAAGCAGAGCCTGTCGCTCCGCTCCCTCCACGTCCAATTTTACGAAGGTGACGCGTTGGTCTGGGAGCACGTTGTCCAGCGGCTGCCCTCGGACCCGCTGCCTCCCCGCCGGCTCAACCCGGGAAGCCTCCCGCCGATCGCTCGCGAAGCCCAATTCCTCGGTATGCGAGTAAAGCGCGAGTTCGTGGACAAAGATCCTGTCGCGCACCGGTCGCGGCAAATCAAGGATGCGCGCGTGGAGCTGTGCCGCGTTCGCGGGGTCGGGTTCGAAGGCATGGTATCCGTCGAATTTCGATCCGGTGCGCTCCAAGAAGATCTGCAACGTATCCCCATTGAACGCGCCTCCATCGATGAAAACTTCATCCGTGGTGAGCGCCACGAGATCGGGAGGGAAATACTGATCCGCGACCGGCGGTTCGACATCAAATTCTCCGCGCAAGCGCTGACGCAAGGCGGCGAGCAGCGTCTTCCGCGAGGGATCGTCGGCCAGGAGTGCCGTCAGCCGGCCGATCTCCGACGCCCGCCCCAGGGTGCGCACCGGCAGGTCGAAGGAATGAAACGGGACTTCTTTGTCGCCATGTGCCCAGCCGAGCGGCGCATACGTGTCCACGGCCCGACATCCCATCCCCCGAAGAAATGCGATCCGCTCGGCCATGCTTTCATGGGCGGCGCCGGTCCAGACGGCCACCACGAACAGCGCCGAATCACCATAGAGCCGCGCCGCCTGCGCGGGACTCATCACTTCGACTCCCTCCACGGCGGTTCCATGCAAAACGGGATTGCTGTCGCAGAATGCGCGCAGCGTCCGCCCGCCCCGGCGCAGTGCCCGGGCGCAAAGCCGGCCCAGCCGTCCAGCGCCGAAGAGAACCACGGATCCGTCGGTCCCGCGGAGAAGTGCGGGCAAAGTCTCCCGCTCCCGCTCAGCCGCCGCCGCGATTGGTTCGGCCAGAAGCTCGTGAATGCGGTCGCGAACCGAAGTCGGGCTCATGGCACAAGTAATGGAGCTACCGGCTCAAAGTCCAAGGTCGAACATCGATACGCCAGAGCCTTGGTCACATGCCCCGATCCCCTCGTGGTGCAATCCGGCCTGCGCGGTTTTCCCCCACCCTCATCCTCACTTTCACTCTCACTTTCACTTTCACTCTCACTTTCCCCGCCTATTCCCCCATGATGGCGTCGAACTCCGCCCGGTCGAGGAACGGCCACAGATCCTCCATGGGCATTGTGACCATGCGGCCGTCCTGCTGCTGCTGGGATGAAACTTTTGGCTGGGTGAATTGATCGGGGGCCATCATCACCTCGCACATGACCGGACCCGGGAGGGCCAGTACCGCGGCAATATCGTCCCGGAGACGATCCTGCGAGGCAATGCGCCGGAATGAAATTCCGTGGGATTCAGCCATCTTCTGCAGATCGGGCAGCGCAAGACCGGAATCGGCATCACAAGCGACAAACCGCCGGTTGAAGTAGGTGATCTGGGTCGTGCGGATCGAGCCATAGCCCGCATTGTTCAGGATGAAAAACTTGATGGGCAGATTGAGGCGGGAGATCACGGCAAGTTCCTGGGCGTTCATCGGGAATCCCCCGTCGCCATCGATGCAAACCGTCCGCCGGCCTCCCGAGGCCAGACAAGCCCCCAACGCCGCCGGCACCCCAAATCCCATCGCTCCCAGCCCCTGGGAGTTGATGAAACGCAGTCCCGGCGAAGTGGGCAACGCCTGACAGGTAACCTCGCTGCAGGCACCCGAACTGCCCGGAACCAGCAGATCACCGTCACCGAGAAGATGTCCCAGCATCTCGACAAAGATATAATTATGCACCCCCGAAGGGACGGATTGATACGCGGGGAGCACCACCGGATAACGCGCCTTCCACGCTTCACACCGGGAACGCCATGCACTCCAGTCTGGGAGCCGGCAACCGGCCGTGAGCACGGTGATTTCCCGGAGAAATATTCCCACGTCGGCCGATAATGGGACTGCAATCTCCATCTGCAGCTTGGCGATCTCCGCCGGGTCGATGTCCACCACCACCCGCTTCGCCCGGGGAGCGAAATGGGCATGATTATAAGCGGTCTGACCGGCATCGAGACGCGCCCCCAGACTGATAAAGACATCGCTGGTCTGTTGAGCAAAATTGGCCGCCCGCTGGCCCACTGCCCCGGGCCGGCCCACATAAAGCGGATGGCCGTCCGGCAGAAAATCGAGTGCCTTCCAAGTCGTCAGCACGGGAATCCGGGCCTGTTCAATCCACTTCAGAAAGACATCGACGGCCCCGGCCAGCCTCACTCCGTTTCCGACCAGGACGACCGGACGTTGGGCCCGGGCCAGCAATTCCAAGGTCTGAGCCGCCGCCTTTCTTATCCGCAGCCCCGCCCCCGGATCGTCGGGCGGGGGGATGTATCCCGGCAGGGTGGCAACGTCGATTTCCGCAGCCTGAACATCGAGCGGAATGTCCACCCACACCGGGCCTTTGCGGCCGTGGGTGGCCAGCCAGAGGGCTTGCTCGAGATGGAAACGGATCTCCCGCGGCTCCAAGACGGTGACTGCATATTTCGTGATCGGTTTAACCAGACTGACGATGTCGATCTCTTGAAATCCGATCTGACGGACCCCGCGCCCTCCGACAAGATCCGCCCGCTTGACCTGACCGGATATCACCAGCACCGGCGTGGATTCCAGCCAAGCACCCGCCACGCCGGTGATGGTGTTCGTGCTACCCGGCCCCGTCGTGACCATCGCCACGCCCAAACCCGCATATTGACCGTAAGCTTCGGCGGCAATGGCACTGGCCTGCTCATGCAGGTTACAGACGAACTGCAAGCCGGGATGTCGGCCCAGTGAATCGTTGAGATGCATGGCTCCTCCGCCCGGCAACATGAAAACGTGCCGGACACCCTGCTGCGCAATGAAATCGACGACGTAATCGGAAAGTTTCAAGTGAAAGTGAAAGTGAGGGTGAAAGTGACCCGCCTACGCTGAAGCTACGGCGTGGCAAGGAGTGAAAGTAAGTAAGGGAGTAAGGGATAAGGGACTGAGGGATCAACCGTCGGAGCTGCGGAACTGCAGAACGACTGAGCGGCGGAAAGAAAAGGAGTCTAAGGTCGAAAGTCGAAGGTCGAAGGCTGAAAGCCAACCCTAAACACAAAACTCTGAACCCAAAACCGACGCGGCGCGCGCCGACCTAATCCATCCAGTTGGTGACATATGTCTTGCGTTGTTCGTTACGACTGATGACGGGATCGGTGTAACTGGAGTCGTCCCGCGTATGAGTCGAAGAGATCTCCTCGATCACCGCGCCCGTGTCGCTGCGAAACTCGTGTTTGACACCGCGGGGAATGACCACGACGTCGTTTTTTGCGCACCGGCGGCGCTCGCCACCGAGCACGAGGTCGATCTCGCCATATAACAGATGGAAGGTTTCGTCCTTGAGCTTGTGCCAATGCTCAGGGTGCCACTGGCCGGGCAGCAGGAGGACGAGCCGCTTGCAGTATTCACGGTTGATCACCGTGATCATGGCCGACCCCACCTCGCGAAACCGCTCGAGACCGTAGTGATGAGATAGTTCGAGTTCGAGCTGCGCCGGCACGATGGCGCCCGATGTCTTCAGCAGTGCTTTCACGTCGTGCACGACGCCGTGGACCAGACTGCGCGTGTCAGTGGCGGCGACGCCATCGTGCATGATCGCCTCCCGCGGTGCGTAGGCGCGCGTGGCGCGATACTCGGTGTATTTCGACAGGTCGTTGGCCACCAGCTGCCCCGGCCGTCCGGGGATCGAGAGAAACACGTCTTCCAGCCGGATGACCTCGCCCGGTTTGATCGTCCGGCGGGCGAAGACCGAGCGGTGCAACTCCGCCAGCGTGCCACGCTCGGCGACGGAGAACTCGTGCCGGCGGCCGGCGGCCCCCGCCATGGCCACGGCCCGCTGCGCCGCCTCGAGCCAGCGATGTACCTGCGCTGGCGTGGCCGAATAGGCGTTGAGCGGGTATTTCTTGGTCGGCACGCCGACATGTTTTTCAAAAACCGTGGCGCCCTTGGCGATCGCCATCATGACGGATTCGTATTGATCAGGGGCCTCGTGCGTGGAGTAGCCGATTTCAACGTCGGCGTAGCGGCGCCGGAGCAGTTCGATCTGGTTGAGCTGCAGGTTGGCATCGGCGGTGGGATACTCACCGACGCAGTGCATGATCGTCAGCCGCTTGTTGCGGTGCTGGTAAAAACTGACGATGCGGTCGATCTCCTCAAACGGCCCGCCAGCCGTGGAAATCACCAGCGGCAGGCTGGTGGCGGCAATCTTTTCCGCCAACGGCCAGTCGGTCAGGCTGCAACTTGACACCTTGATGAAATCAAAACCGTGCTCAATCACCTTGTCCACCGAGGCCTCGTCGTAGGGGGTGCAGATCGAGAGGAAGCCGTGTGCGACAATGGCGTCCTTGAGTCGCCGGTAGTCGTTCCAACTTAATGCCGTTTCCGAGAAGCGCCTTACGAACTTCAAATCGGTGCGCTCGCGGTAGTCGGGGTGAACGAAATCGGGGAGATCGCGGTACTGTAGTTTGATGGCGAAGCGAAAGTCGAAGCCGGCACACACTTCGCGCATTTCGCGGATGATGCGCCGCCCATGGGCGATGTCGCCCATGTGGTTGTTGGCCATCTCGAGGATGAAGAGCACGGAGGGTGAGAGTGAGGGTGAAAGTGAGAGTGAAAGTGAAAGTGAGGGTGAGAGTGAAAGTGAGGGGGAAAGTGAGAGTGAGGGTGAAAGTGAAAGTGAGGGTGAAAGTGAGAGTACCGGAAGGAGTCGAAGGTCTAAAGTCGCAGGTCGATTGCCAACTCAAAACCAAAAACGCAACCGGTCCCGCAGTTCGACATGATGGAACTGCAGAGGGACCAAGCTGGGGGCAGAGCGCCAATCCGGAAAAAAGGAGGCCAGATACAGGAATCGGAGACCGGCATAATCTTCCCTCTTACCTCTTTCCTCTTTCATCGGCGTAAGCCCCCCGCGCCCAAGTGGCCGTGCGGAGAATGGATTCTTCCAGCGAAATGCGCTCGGCGAGCCCGAGTTCATCCCGCGCGCGCCGCGTGTCCGGAACGTAACGTTCCGCGGGGGCCGCCGGATTCGGCGCTTGCAACACGCGGACCCGGTTCGCCGGAGCCAGCAGGCGGATCACGGTCTCTGCCAGCTCGCGGATGCTGACGGGATGCTCCGAACCCACATTATAAGCGCGCCCGGCCGCACCACGGGCGAGCAGCGTCCAGAGCCAGATGGCCAGATCGGCGGCATACAGGTAGGAGCGCACCGGTGTGCCGTCGCCCTTGATCACGATGTCGCGCCCCGCCAGCGCGTCGGCCACGAAATTGCCAAAGGCGAACTTGCCGGCCAACGGCAGGTAAGGACCGGCAAAGGCGAAACAGCGGGCGATGACCACTTCTGTTCCCCGTTCCTGCCAGAAAGCGGCACATAGATTCTCGGCGGCACGCTTGGCCTTCCCGGAGATGGCATAGGCGGCGTTCAGGTGCGCGGGTTCGGATGAGCCCGGAAAATCCTCGGACATTTTTTCCAGCTCCGGCGGCTGACGGCCGTAGACCGAGCCGGAGCTCGTGAACAAAAACCGCCGCGCACCGACGGCAGTCGCAAACTCCAGCGCCCGCCGTGTGCTGCCGGCAATGACGTCGATGGCGGCCGCGGGATCAGCGACCGTGTGTGCGTTGTCCGCCTCCGTGGCGAGATGGATGACGGCGTCAAAGGCAAGGCGCTCCCCGCCTACGCCAAGTGCCCGCGCCACCGATTCGGGCGTGAAGTCAATCGCGGATCCCCTCGCCCAGCGGATACCGGGCGCTGTGGCCAGGTCCGGCAGGCGCCGGGCAAACGCGGCCGGATTGCGCGAGAGCACCGTGGCTTCGATGCCTGGACCGAGTTTCCGGTTTGCCGCGAGCAGCGTCTCGAGGAGCCAGCAGCCGAAAAACCCGGTGCCGCCCGTGATGAAGAGCCGCCGCCCGGCCAGCATCGGCCAGGCATCGGCCGTATGCTGAAGCACGTGCTCAATGTCTGGGGAGGCCGGTCCGTTCAGCACCGCGGTCATCAGAATCGTTTCTCGCCCCTCACAAAATCGTGCACCGACTCGACCATGTAATCGAGCATCGGCTTGCTCAATCCAGGATAGACGCCGACGAACATGGCGCTCTCCATCAGCTGATCGGCGCCAGCGAGTTTCCCCGCGATTCTAAATGCGTGGGGATGGTCACGACGCAGACGCACCCATGCGGGCTGGCGGACAAGGTTTCCGCCAAAAAGCATCCGCGTGCCTATCTTCCGCCCTTCAAGAAAGCGTGCAAGGTCGAGGCGTGAAAACGGCGTTCCCTTGCGCACCAGCAGCATGAAGCCGAACCAACTCGGGTCGGACCGGCAGCCGGAATCGTCCCAGCGGAATCCAGACTTTGTCCAAGCCCGGGCATGGGTGGGCAGCATGAATTCGAAAAACTCCCCCAGATCATCCAGTCCGCGCCGCAGGTGATTCCAGTTGGCCCGACGGGTCCGGCCGAACTCATCCAGTCGCGTCAGCTGCTGCCGTCCGATCGCCGCCTGGAGGTCGAGTGGTTTCAGGTTGTAGCCCAGATGGCTGTAGATGTACTTGTGATCGTAACCCGCCGGCAGTTCACCGAGCTGCCAGCCGAAGCGCTTCCCACACGTGTTTTCGTGGCCGCTCGCGCACCAGCAGTCGCGGCCCCAGTCGCGAAGGCTTTCCAGGATGGATTTGAAGCGCATTTCGCGAACCGCGCTGACCGCCCCGCCCTCGCCCATCGTGATGTGGTGCGGCGGATAAAAAGACTGTGTCGAGAGATCACCGAACGATCCGGTCGGCCGCGGGGGCTCCCCTTTCATGGCGTAGAGGCTCCCCAGCGCATCGCAATTGTCCTCAATCAGCCAGAGCCCGCGTTTCCGGCAAAATGCCAGCACGGTGGCAAGATCGAAGGGATTGCCCAACGCATGGGCGAGCATCACCGCCTTGGTCTTTCCCGGCACGAGCGCCTCCTCCAGCCTCACGCAGTCGAGGTTTCCCGTGAGAGGGTTGTTGTCGAGGAAAACCGGCACGGCGCCATGCTGCACAATCGGCGCCACCGTCGTGGGAAACCCGGCGGCACACGTGATCACCTCATCCCCCGGACGAAGCCGGCGCTCGGGGGGCAGCTTCGGGCTGGTCAGTGCGGCGACAGCCAGGAGGTTCGCGGAAGAACCTGAATTTACCAGCACGCTGGCGCGTATGCCAAGCACGGTGGCTAGTTCCTTGGCAAAGGCATCTCCCTCCGGACCGAGCGTGAGCCAGAACTCCAGCGCGGACTCCACCGCTGCGGCGACTTCCTCGTTACCAAAGGTCCTGCCGGCATAGGGAACGGGTGTCACGCCGGGCGTGAATTTCCTGGGTCCGCCGGGACGCCGGCTCGCGTGCGTTTGCCGCGCATGCGCCCGTGCCAGTCGGAGAATCTCGGCCTTCAATGACTCAGCCTTCATGACTCCTCCATCCAAGGCAGGCCTCGCCGGCGGGCTGCTTGCACATAGGCCTCGATATCCGCATCCACCAAATCGGCCACGATGGCCCGCTTTTCGCCTGGAAAAGCACGATACCACCGTACGGTCCGTTCGACCGCGGTGGGAAAATCCCAGATCGGCCGCCAGCCGAGTTCGCGCGCCGCCCGGTCGATCGACAGGCGCAGGTATTCGTTTTCATGCGGATCGCCGGCTGCGGAAGCCTGCTCCCAACGCCCCGGCCAGTGCCGGAGAACCTCATCCACCAATGCGCGCACCTTCCGATGGGATTCCGGTGAAGGACCAAAATTGTAGGCGCTTGATGGCTTCGTCCGCCCTGCCGATATCGTCCGCCACAGACGGGCCCCCAACCAGAGGTAACCGCTGAGCGGTTCCAGCACGTGCTGCCAGGGGCGCACCGCATCGGGACGTCGTACCAGGATGGGGCGGCCAGCGCTCAACGCACGCACGCAGTCCGGCATGATCCGGTCCTCGGCCCAGTCACCGCCGCCGATCACGTTGCCGGCGCGCGCCGTGGCCAGCGCCAGCCGCTCGTTCTTCTGAAAAAAGGACCGAGCGTAGGCGGCGGCGGCGATTTCGGCGCAGGCCTTGCTCGCGCTGTAGGGATCGTGTCCCCCGACCGGATCCTCCTCCCGGCGCTCACGCAGTCCATGGGTCTCATCATAACATTTGTCCGACGTTACCACGACCACGGCGCACGGCCCACCCTGCCGGCGCACGGCCTCGAGGAGATGAACCGTCCCCAGCACGTTGGTGGCGAACGTTTCCACCGGCTCCGCGTAGGAACGGCGCACGAGCGGCTGGGCCGCGAGATGGAATACCACCTCGGGTTGAAGGCGCGTGATCAACGCTGCCAGCGCGGCCGCGTCCCGCACATCACCGAGGCAATGGTCAAGCCGGCCCTCCCAATCGAGAGCGGCAAACAGGCTGGGATCGGTCGGAGGAGGCAGCGCATATCCCGTGACCTTCGCGCCCAATTGCACGAGCCATCGCGCCAGCCAGGCACCCTTGAAGCCGGTGTGGCCGGTGACGAGCACCCGCCGCCCCTGGTATGCGCCCGCAAACATCGTCCTCACCAAATTTTCCACGGTGCGTGACCACTCTCCCACAACTGGTTGAGCAGCGTGAGTTCCTGCTGGGTGTCCATCGGTTGCCAAAAGCCATCATGCCGGTAGGCATTCAGCTGCCCCTCGCGGGCCAGACGTTTCAACGGTCCCGTTTCCAGCATCGCCGGCGTCTCGGGCAAATAGCCGAAGATCCGGCGGGAAAACACCATGAAGCCGCCATTGATGTAGCCGTTCCCCGTCTGAGGCTTCTCGTTGAACGTGTTCACGTGCGAGCTGCCGGACAGGGTGAGCTCGCCAAAACGACCGGGCGGATGCACCGCGGTGATCGTGCAGATTTTCCCGCTTTTGCGGTGGTGTTTCAGCAGCGCCGCAAGGTCGACATCGCCGACCCCGTCGCCGTAGGTCAGCATGAACTCAGGATCGTCACCGAGGTAGTGCTTAATTTTTCGCACCCGATCGGCGGTCTGCGCCTGCTCGCCCGTTTCCGCAAAGGTGATGCGCCAGTCCTCGTTCTCGGGCCGGTCATGAAACTTCACGGCCGCCTTCCGACCGAAACGGAGGGTGACATCGCACGCATGCCACCAGTAGTTGCGGAAGTACTCCTTGATGATCTCCCCGCGGTAGCCGAGACAGAGGATGAAATCGCGGTATCCGTAGTGGGAATAGATTTTGAGAATGTGCCAGAGGATGGGACGGCCACCGACCGGCACCATGGGTTTGGGGCGGAACTCCGTTTCTTCGTGAAGCCGCGCGCCCTTGCCGCCGCAGAGGATGACTACTTTCATGATTGCGCAGACCTGCTTACAGCGGGGAGTTGGCACCAAGGCAAATGTTTCCTCCAACGGCCGGCGCCGCGAGCCGCCGCGTTCCTACCCCTCCGCCAAGAGGCTCATGGCGGGTCCCTTACCGCGCCGCACGCAGCAAGGTCAGGAGCGCACGGCGTACCTCAGTCGAAAGCGTTTGCTGCGCTGCGACGATCTCGGCTTGCTCAGGACCCACTTTCCCAAGATTTTGGGCTGGCATTGGGGCAAATGCCGTATTGCCGAGTGAGAATCCGCTATTCCTCAGCCATTGTGGGCCTGGTCAGTCGCGATGCGCTTGGCTGAAGAAGCCGTCCACGCGGTCACGGAGGTCTTGGTAGTTCCGTCTTATCTCATCGGGCACGCCCCATATCATCTCTCCCTGATAGCGCAGCGCCAACGCCAGGGTCGCCGTCATCGACGTCAGCGCAAGCAGGCTATAGCCAATAAGAAATCCTTTGCGCCAGCGAGGAGTTTCGGCATCAGCGACGGCCAGCCCGAAAGCCCCCAGGGTGATTAGACAGGGACAAAAATCAGCCGTATAGCGGTGCGACGTCGCAATCGCCGTGAACAACGCAAGTGCCATGGGGGCGCTACCGAGTGCCAAAACGGCAAGCAATTTCCGCACGGTCGGGGCAAAGAGCAACGCCCATACTGCTCCGATCGTGGCGAGCGCGAACAGACCGGGCATCGCATACGGAAAGGCCACGGTGGGCTCGGTGAGATCGAGCATCGACCCAGGATAAGCCCGCTCGTTGCCACCAAAGGCAAAGTACGGAAAATGCGGCTCAAAGTGGAAATCCGGGCGGAAAAAATAGGCGTCGATGTTGTGGCGCAGATTCGAGAGATGGAAATTCACTCCCTGAAAACGGGCTAATCGGGCCGGCGTGTATTGCACGTTGTAGCGCAGTGGTTCGCTGTCGAAGGTTCCGAACTTGAGGTAACTCACACCATGAAAAGACAAGACGGCCAAGGCAGCCAGCGCAGCGATGCAGAAATGCCGCAGGGCCCCGGAATTGCTCCTGGTCATTTTGCCGTGCAGTACGTGCGTCAAAGCCGCGCAACCGAGCACGCATAACGCGAATAGGCCGGAGGGCGGGCGGGCCTGGATCGAGATGAACCCACAAGCCAGCGCCCCAATCCAAGCATGGCGCTCCGGCGCCTCCAAATAGCGTAAAGAAAACCAAGCAGACCACAGTGCGAAAGTCGCACCGCAGAGGATCGCCTCGTGATAAATGTAGGCGCGGCTGCCGAGGAACAGCAGGGTGCTCCCCAGACATGCGGCTGACACCAATACCGTGACCGCCCAGCGCGAAGGCCAGGCGCCGGGTCCAACCACGATTCGGGTCGCATGGCAAAGCAACCCATAGACGGCCACAAGCCCGATGGCAAAATACGTTAACATGTACAGACGGGTCAGTTTGCCAAAGGCGATCCCAGCGGCGACAAACGGCATTCGCAGCAGGGCTGGGGTAAGCCCGAAGTAGCCGTAGCATTTCCCCTGGACGATGAACGCTTCGCCCGCGAGTGAAGATTGGGGAACGTCTAGCCGGCCATGCAACAGGCTCGCGGCCTGATAGTCATAGAAGCTCCCGAAGGAGTCGGCGGCGAGAAAATGAAAGGTTCCGCCCGTGATTAACGCCGCGAAAATGAAGATGGCGCCTGCGGCAATGCCGATGAACCAGCGATGGGGGGGCTCGTGGCTCGCCACAAAGTGGCGCGAAGGATTTTTTGCCAGCGGATGGCGGGCGAGCCACAACAACAGACGCTGAACCGTCCATGCCGTGACGACAGCGCACAGGACGGCGGCCAGGCAAAACCACGGGCGCTTCGTTGCCAACAAGCGGACGCGTGTTGGCCAACTGAGCAGCCCAGCGGCACCGCCCCGCAGGAGTCGACCCTGCTGGGTGGAGAGGGTCCCGCGGAACGAACCGTCCGCTGTGGTTCCACCAATGGGGTTCGTCGCGAAGTAGAGTTGACTGGACGCGCGATGGTGAAACGCCACCGATTCCTTCATCACCTCGCGACCATCAAGTAAGACGCGGAGCAGACCAATTTCTCCGGCCGAGAGCGGCGCCGTTGACGGGACTGATGGCAACTGCAACGTGAGGCGGTGCGCCGTCCCTGCCTTGACTGGAAATGGACCGGAGGCGGGACCGCCTGAGCTCCAAGAATCGTAGACAAAAACTGCAGTGTCCGGATCGATAAACCGCACTGCGAAAAAGTCCCCTTGCCCAGCCTTCCCGGTCGTAACAAGAGGCTCGGTCAATCCTTCTATGCCGACCGGAAAAATTACTTTGAGCTCAAGAGGGGCCGGAAATGTTTCATAGTCTTGTGGCGCGGAACTCCCCAATAAAACAGCCAGCACAACAAGGGCGATGAGCCATCCGATGGCGATGTTGAGCCGCCGGTTTACCAATGGATCCACCTCGCTCATCGGTCCCGCTTCCGTTTCCACGGCAATCGTGACAGGCAGGAAGTAGCTTTGTGCACAGCTATTGAGTTTCTGGGCCGTCGCCTCGCTGTACCTGATAGTACGCGGTCAAAGTTGGACAAACCGGAGTTAAAAAATACCAGCCCGACAACAGCAACCAAGCCGACCTGATAATCACTAAGCCAAGCTCTGGGGGTTCAAGAGATTTCATGTGAGCGAGAATAGCGATTTATCGCGCCACGCCATGGTTCGTCTCACCTCTGCGGGGAGGAATCTATGCGCTGATAGAGAATGATGTGCCGCCCGAAAAGGTCGAACTCGTCGATTTTCCGCATGTGGGCGTCGCACCAGGCCTTGGTTTGCGGCACCAAGGCACGGAGTTCGCAATCCCACGGATAGCCAATCATTGGACCAGACACGGTGATATACATAAAGTCGGTGTTTTGCAGAAGATCCATGATCAGCGATTCCGGCGCCCGGGCGATACCGAGCGGCATCGTCATCTGGAACGGAATCCATTCATGTTTGCGCTCATAGCAGATTACCTGCAGTACTTTGGCGTCGAGGTAATCAGTCACCTGATCGGATCCGATGCGAGGGGCGGTCAGACCTGCGGAGCGGGCGCGCTCGTAGATCAGGTCGCTCAACGCCAGCACCTTGCGGGCGCCGGCTTCGAATTCTGGCGAGTTGGAGTTGTGCCACATGTGCACGGCAAAAAAGCCGGCACCCGCCAAGAGCGTGGCTCCTGCGACCGCCGTCGGCAGGCGGCGCGGGGCGTACCGCAGCAGCTGGTGCCATCCGGCCAACACGGTGACCACAGCCCCGGGCAGAAGGGCGGAGAGCACGACGAAGTTTTTTTCGGGCTGCGCGGCGAGCACGAGTGCGGGGGCGAGCACAAAGAGTGCCCCCAGAATGCCGGCGGCGTGAAGGCGGGGCGGCGTAGGAGGGACCGGTTGCGACCGGCGGAAGAACAGGAGCGCACCGGCGAGCAGGCACGAGACCGCCAGAACCCAGGCGACCCAATAGAGACCCAGCTGCCGGGTGCCAATGGTCTGCACCAGCCATACGAGCGAGGATCCCGGCCCCAGATGGGAATCGCGGATCGGCCTCTCGGGGCCAAAGAAATGGCCGATCCAGTAGTAGTCCAAGATAGTGCGACGATTGCTCCACAACGTGGGCCCGGCCACGAGGCAGGCGACCGCCGCGGCCGACAAAAGGTTGCGAACGCGCCGGCTGCGCTCCGCGCCGGCGAGAATCCAGACCAGCAGGGCAGCGAAAATCAGGGCAAAATAACTGCCGGTGAGAAAACGGATGAGCAGGGTGACCCCGACCGCGCCGCCGAACAGCAGGGACTGACCGAGCCGGCGGAAGCCTTCGGTGCCCAGTGCGACGGCCAAGGTCACGCCCAGCGCGCTGGCCGCCATCCAGTCGAGACGAAAATCGAAGGCCGAGCCCTGTTGGATAGTCCACGGCGAGGCCAGCGCGAGGAGCAACCCCGCTCCGGTCCAAGCCAGCGGCCGGGACCCGAACGCGCGACGAACGGCCAGGAACAGTGCCGCCTGCCACGTCAGAAAGGCGATGGCGTTGACCGCAAGGGCCGCGCTGCGCGAAGGACCGGCGACGCTGAACGCCAGCACCGCAAAGAAATCGTGCAGCACCCCTTGGGCCGCCCGTTTGGTGAGGCCCTGCCAGAGGGCGCTCCCGAGGCCGTGCAGGCGGAACTGCTCGAATCCGAGATACGATTCGGTGAGGTATTGGATCTGATCGTTCCAGCGCGGATAGACCCTCGTCTGGTGCTTCGCGCCCACCTGGTCGAACACCAAGAATTCGGCGATCAGCAGCAGCGCAAACGCCACAAGTTCCAGGCGCCGAGCGAGCGAGCGAGCATCGAGCGGAGACGACGGGAGATTCATCGCGAATCTTTCTAGCATCATCCGGAGGCGGAGGCGGGCGCTCAGCCGGACTCATTCAGTAGTGGAAAAGAGGCGCACCGTTTGGCGGCATTGACTATGTGAATGGTACGACATTCCAAGAGCCTCAACCCGAGGCGAACCAAATGGTGCACTTGGAGATTGGCACCAAACTCGGCCCACCGGCAATGCAGATCGGTTTCACCGATCAACGGCTGACGGTCCACGACGGCTTGGTGTTAGGTTACCATTAAACTCGTTCTTGGGCCTGGCGCTCATTCAGACGATCCGAGGCTCGGCATTCCACCAACCCAAGGCGGAGCGAGCTGTTCCGCTTTTGACTTGAGCGGGCGCCACGGGTAAACCCTCCCTCACCTCCAGCGTCACGCTGATGCAGGAGCGTAGAGCTTGCTTCGCCGGTCGTCGTCGTGCTCCCATGTGCCGTTGAGTCATCACCCCATGCCCGCTGCTGACCAAAGTCTTGTCGAATCTCATCGGGAGATGATCCGGCGTTTCTTTGACACGGCACCCGGGCCCACCGCCACGGCACTCGGTTACCGGGATTTGCTGGCGCACTACTACAACCTGCTGATTCCGGAAAACGCGCGCGTGCTTGAAGTGGGCTGCGGCGGGGGTGAACTGCTCGCCCGTCTGCACACCCGCAACGTCACCGGCATCGATCTCTCTGCCGCCCAAATCACCCGGGCCAGAATCCGCGTGCCGCATGGCTCGTTTCACGTTCAGGCGGGCGAGTCTGTCGAGTTGGCGGAAACCTACGACGTGATCATCGTCTCGGATACCGTCAACCATGCGGCGGACGTGCAGGCGTTGTTTGAACGCCTTCACCGTGCGGCGGTGCCCGGCACGCGTCTCATCCTGAATTTCCATTCCAATCTCTGGCGTCCCCTTTTTGCCCTCGGGCGCGCCCTCGGCCTTCGTGCCGAAGCGCCGGCAAGCAACTGGCTTTCCACCGCCGATATCCGCAACCTGCTCGCCCTCGCCGACTGGGAAACCGTCAGGATCGAGCACCGTCTGCTTTGCCCCTTCCGTCTCGGGGGTCTCGAATCCCTGTTCAACCGCTGGCTGGCGCCGCTGCTGCCCTTGCTTTGCCTCACCGTCTACCTCGTCGCCCGGCCCGCCCGGCGCGCGAAATCCCTCCCGACGCCGGCCGTTTCGGTGATCATTCCGGCCCGCAACGAGGCCGGCACCATTCAGGCGGCCGTTGAACGCACGCCGGAAATGGGCGCCGGCACCGAACTGATCTTTGTCGAGGGCCACTCCCGCGACCACACCTGGGCGGAGATCCAGCGCGTGCAGCGCGAAGTTCCGCAACGCAGGATCAAGATCCTGCAACAAACCGGCACGGGCAAGGGCAACGCCGTCCGCGAAGGGCTGGCCGTTGCGACCGGAGATATTCTCATGGTCCTTGACGCCGACCTGACCATGCCGCCCGAGGAGCTGCCCAAGTTCTACGCGGTCGTGGCGAGCGACCACGCCGAGTTCGCCAATGGCTGCCGCCTCGTCTATCCTCTGGATGAAAATGCCATGCCCTTTCTGAATCTCTGCGCCAACAAGGCCTTCGGCCTCGTTTTCACCTGCCTGCTCGGTCAGCCGCTGAAGGACACGCTCTGCGGCACGAAGGCGCTCCGCCGGACGCATTACGAGAAAATCGCCGCCAACCGGGCCTATTTTGGCGACTTCGATCCCTTCGGCGATTTCGACCTGCTGTTCGGCGCGGCCAAACTCAACCTCAAGATCGCCGACGTTCCCATCCGCTACAGCGAACGCCGTTACGGCACGACCAACATCCAGCGCTGGCACCATGGCTGGCTCCTGCTGCGCATGGTGCTCTTCGCCGCGCGCAAACTGAAATTCGTGTGACGACATCCTGACGCCTGCCCCCATGTTGTCGGTCAGACCAAAGATATTTCTCGCCCGGCTGTGGAATCGCGCGTTGCGCCCGGTCCGTGACCCGCTGTGAATAGACCGTCCCCCATTCCCCGCTGCTCCCGTGTCCATCCCTGACACCTCACGCCTCATGCCTGCCGCCTCAACTCCTCCCTCCGCCTGGCACCATCTCGCGCGCCGCCGCGACCTGCTGTGGCAGTTCACCCTGCGCGCCATTGAGATGAAGCACCGCGGCAGTTACCTCGGCGTGCTATGGGCCGTGCTCAACCCGCTGCTGATGCTGACGCTGTACTTCTTCGTCTTCGGCGTCATTTTTGGCGGACGTTTCCGCGTGCTGCCGGACGAGACCCGGATGGACTTTGCGCTGGGCGTCTTCCTCGGACTGATCTTTTTCCATGTCCTCGCGGAGACCATTTCGGTGGCGCCCACCCTGATCATCAGCAACCCCAACCTCGTGAAAAAGGTGGTCTTCCCCCTCGAGGTGCTGCCGCTCGCCCAGCTCGGCGCCTCCTGGTTCAATTTCCTCATCAGCCTCGGACTGCTGCTCATCGGGATGACGGCCTTCGGACGGGGCGTGCCGCTTGGCGGCCTGCTCTGGCTGCCGGTAATCACCCTGCCCCATCTTCTTCTGACCATGGGCCTGGGCTGGTTTCTGGCAGCGCTGGGTGTGTTCTTCCGCGACGTCCAGCAGGTGATCCAGTTTGTCGCGCAGATCATCCTCTACGCCAGCGCGGTGTTCTACTCCATCCACATCATCCCGCCGGAGTACTGGGCGGTGCTGAAGTGGAATCCGCTGCTGCACACCGTGGACCAGGCGCGCAACGCACTGCTCTGGAACCTGCCGGTCGATCTGCGGCATCTGGGTTATACCTATGCGGCCGGGGTGGCCGTTTTCATGCTGGGCGGCTGGTTCTTCAAGAAAATGAAGCCGGCGTTCGCGGATGTCATTTAGGGAGTGACGGTGAAAGTGAGAGTGAAAGTGAGTCGTCATGCCGGAACGCGATAATCTGAAAAACTTTGGTGCCTATCAAAAGGCACTGGAGTTGTTCGAGCAGGTCGTTTCCGACCTGGAACCGCTGGTCAAGAATCCGGCGCTCCATCGGCTCATTTCGCAGCAATACGCCAGCGCCGATTCTGTCGCCTCCAACATCGAGGAAGGATACGGTCGCGGGTCACGGCGGGATTTCGCGCATTTTCTGATCATCTCGCGCGGATCGGTGCAGGAAACGGCCGGCCGATATCAGCGGTTCAAGCATTGGCTGCCATCCTCAACCATCGCCGCACGCGTCGCCCTTTGCGGTGAGATCATCGGCATTGTATCCGCCAGCATCAAAACATTGCGGGGCGACCCAGGTTGATGGACGATGGTCACGGCTGCGTTTCCCCTTCACCGTCACGTCCCTCTCACTTTCACTCCCACTTTCACCCTCACTTTCACCCTCACTTTCACTTTCACTTTCACCCTCACTGCATGTCCGACGCCATCATCAAGGTTGAGAACCTCACCAAAGCCTACCGCATTTGGGAGCATCCGTCCGCCCGCCTGAAAAGCCCGCTGCTGGAGACCATGGCGCGGCTCTTCCCTCGCAACACGCCGCCGCACCGGGCGCTCGCCGCCCGTGCCGCCCGCGGCTACCGTGATTTCTACGCGCTGCGCGACGTCTCCTTCACCGTGCGCCGCGGCGAGGCCACCGGTATCATCGGGCGCAACGGTTCCGGCAAAAGCACGCTGCTCCAGCTGATCGCCGGCACGCTCAGGCCGACCGGCGGCCGCGTAGCCGTCAGCGGCCGGGTGTCGGCGCTGCTCGAGCTCGGCTCGGGCTTCAACCCCGACTTCACCGGCCGCGAAAACGTCTACCTCAACGGCTCGATCTTCGGTCTGGGCCGGCGCGAGATCGACGCGCGGTTTCCCGCCATCGCCGCTTTCGCCGAGATCGACGAATTCCTTGACCAGCCGGTCAAGACCTACTCCAGCGGCATGATGATGCGCCTCGCCTTTGCCGTCGCCGTGAACGTCGATCCTGACATCCTGATTGTCGACGAGGCGCTGAGCGTGGGCGATGTTTTCTTCACCCAGAAATGCTTCACCCGCATCCGCGAGATCCTGGCCGGGGGCGTCACGCTCATCTTCGTGTCGCACGATATGGCCGCGGTGCAAAACCTCTGCGACCGGGCACTGCTTCTGAACCAGGGGCACCTCGCCTTCGACGGTCGTCCCGAGGACTGTGTGGCACGCTATTTCAGCCTGCACCAGCCCGGCACCGGCCGCACCCATGTGGTCCCGGGCACACATCCAGCTGTGTCCTCCGCGACCCGCCAGGCGCTGATTGCGCGCGACTTGCTGCCGCACGCCCGCTCGCGCCACGGCGACCGGCGGCTCGAGATCGTGGCTGCGACCGTGCTGGACCACAGCGGCGAACCCGCAACCGATTTTGACATGATGCAAAAGGCCTGCGTGCGCATGCTGCTGCGCGCCCAAGGCGACATTCACCGCCCTTCGGTGGGCATCCAGATTTTTGACCGCATGGCCAATCTCGTGTTCGCTGCGGGCACGGCGCAGCTCCGCTTCATGCTGCCGGCACTCAAGCCCGGCGAAGAGATCATGCTCGACTTCAAGGTCACGCTGTCGGTGCATCCCGGCGAATACACCTTGGGACTCGACGCAGCTGAATACGACGCCGAAAATCCCAACGTGGGCACCTTCTTCGACCGGGTCAGCGGCGTGGGGCCGATCACCGTCAGCCAACACCAGCCAGGCGCCTCGCTCTTCTACGGAATCGCTCAACTGCCGATGGAGATCGCCTACGCATGAGCCCGCCGTCCCTTCAACGCGCCTGCTGGTGTGGATCCGGAAAGCTGCACGACTACTCGGACGACTACCGCGTGTGCAAAAATTGCGGCACGCTGGTCAGCCGGGCGCCGCTGGCTCCCGAAGCGTTCACCGTCCGCCGCGATGCCGGCGAACTCTATAGCAAGGAGTTCTGGCTGAAACGACAGACCGAGCACCACGATCTGCCCGACATCCATGCGCGGGCCCGGCTCGACCTTCCCGAGCGCTGCACCCACTGGCTGCGACACTTGCTGTCGGTGCGGCTGCCGCCGGCCCGCATATTGGAGATCGGTTGCGCGCACGGCGGATACGTGGCCTTGCTGGGCTGGGCCGGATTTGAGGCCATGGGGACAGAGCTGAGCCCGTGGGTGGCGGAGTTCGCCGGCCGGACCTTCGGCGTACAAGTATCCGCCGGCCCCGTCGAAACACAGTCCATCGCGGCAGGCAGCTTCGACGTGCTCGTGCTCAATGACGTGATTGAACACCTGCCTGATCCGGTCACCACCCTGCGTCACTGCGTCAGTCTGCTGAAACCCGACGGTTTTTTCGTCATCCAGACGCCCGAATATAAGGAACACCTCGGCTATGCGGATCTGCGCGCCTCCAATGATTTGTTCCTGAAGCACATGGAGCACAACAACGACGAACATCTGTTTCTCTTCAGCCGTCGCAGCGCTGGTCTTTTTTTCGAACGGATGGGCTTCCCCAATCTGGCCTTTGAGAGCCCGGTCTATGCCTATGACATGTTCTTCACGGCCAGCCGGGCTCCGTTGCCCCGGCACGATGCCCCGGTGATCGCCGACGCCCTGGCACAGCGTCCCCTTGGCCGGCTGGTGCTGGCCCTGCTCGACAAGGCGCATGAGTCCAATGACCGCTGGTGGGCAATCCAGCGGCTCGAAACCCAGCTGAGAGCCTTTTCCAAGCAGGACTGATTTATTTGCATTTTCAGAGGCAATTCTTGCTCGCCTAACCGTGCAGAGATGCCTAGGTCTCGCCGTTTTCATTTTCCGTGCCCGCAACACCCAAGAGTGTCCTCTACATCCGGCCCGATACCATCGGCGACCTGGTCATTTTCTCGTCCGCCCTGGCGCAGCTCCGCGCCGCCTGGCCGAAGGCGCGGCATACCTTGCTGGTGCGTCCGGGATATGAGACGCTCGCCCCGCTGTTCCCGGCCGGGTTGAACTGGTGTGTCGCTCACGTCAATCCGTTTGCGCAGAAACCCTCCGACTGCCGGCAGGAGCTGGCGGCGCTGTTCACCGAACTGGAGGGATGGCGACCCGACGTGGTGGTCGCCGCCACGCTCAACCGGACGTGGCTGGAGGCGGCCATCGCCGCGCATTTCCCGCAGGCGCGGCGCGTGTCGCTCGGTGGACGGGCCGTCGATCCGATCTTCGCCACGGCCCTGCGGCTCGAACTGGGCATTGATGCGGCCGGGGCCTTTCCCGAAGTGGTGCCGGTGGATGAGCATCAGCGGGAGTGGGACAGCAACCACCTTCTGGCCGATCAGCTCGTTGGCCATCGCACCGAGCGCATCCCTCCGGCGCTCACCGTGCCGGCCGGGACGGCGCAACAGGCGGCCGCCTTCCTCGCCGCGCACAAGCTTCCGGCCGGCGGATTCCTCGCCATCTTTCCCGCCGGCCTGGCCAACGTACCCATCAAGGCCTGGCCTGCCGCTCGCTTCGTCGAGCTCATCACCTGGCTGCGGCGCGAAGAGAAACTCGCCGTTCTCCTGCTCGGCCACGAGTCGGAGACCGGCCTCCTGGAGGAGATCGCCGCCGGCGCGATAAAAGCCGGCATGCCCAAACCGCCCGTCTGGCTGGGACGCGACGGCGAGATCCCGCTGCTGGCCGCCCTTCTGGCCCAGTGCCGGCTTTATCTGGGCCATGACACCGGAGCCATGCACCTGGCTGCGGCGCTCGGCCGGCCGGTCATCGGCATCTTCGGCGGCGGCCACTGGCCACGCTTCCGGCCGGTCGGCCGTCAGGTCGTGTCGGTGGTGCAGCCCCTGCCCTGCTTCGGCTGCAACTGGGACTGTCATTTCGGCGATGCGCCCTGCGTCAAGACCCTCGCACTCGCCGATGTGCAGCGCGCCGTCGACTTCGTGTTCGCCCAAGAGCGCAAGGAATTCGACGAAGTCATCAAGGCGGCCAACCTCTCCGCCGAAACCCTCCGTCTGATCGAATCGGCCACCCCGCGCTACGCCGCCCTCCAGCGCGACCGCCTCGACCGCCAGCACAAGATCGAGGAATTCAAACGCGAAACCGACATCAAGGACACCGAGATCGCCGACCTCAAAAAGGCCGCCGAGGAGCGCAAGACCGAAATGGAATCGATCAAGGCCGAACTGGAGGCCGAATGCGCCGACAAGGATCGGGAGATTGCCGGCCTCAAGCAGGAGGCCGATATCAAGGACGGCGAGATCGCCTCGCTCAAACGCGAGACCGATGGGAAGGACATCGAAATCGCCGGCCTCAAACAGGAGGCCGACACCAAGGACGCCGAAATCGCGGACCTCAAGAAGGAGACCGACACCAAGGACGCGGAGATCGACGCGCTCAAGCAAGTCTGCAACGAGCGCGAGGCGCTCATCATCACGCAAGACGGGCACATCAAGAATTTCCAGAAGATTGTCGCCGAACTGAATGCCCGGCTCGCGCAGGCGGATGCCCGGCTCGCGCAGGCGGATGCCCGGCTGGCCGAGCTCAGCACCAGCCTCGCCCAGAAGGAGACACAGCTGGCCGGGTTGCAGGGCGAGAAGGCCCGCCTCGAGACACTTTTTGCAGCGCTTCCGCCCGGCACGCTGGATTACGCCCAGAAGCTGCACGACCAGGCGGTTCACCTCCGCAACCTCGAGGACGCGCTCGCCGAGACCCGCCATTCGCTGGCCAACTACGCCGCTGGTCTCACCACGCTGGAATACACCAAACATTACATCCAGCTGCTCGCCGAAAAAGAGGCCGTGATCCAGCAGCTCCACCGCGCCTGCGTCGAGCGTGAGGCCGTCATCCAGCAATTGGCTGCCGCCGCCACGACGCCCGGGGCCCGCCTGCACAAGCTGTGGATCGCCCTCTGCAGCCATGTCCGCCTGAAATGGTGGTGCCCGTTCACCGACTGGCTGTTCAAAAAGGTGGTGGAGGAATACCCGATGCAGATCGGCGTGTTGCAGCATTATGAACCGCGCCCGATCCGCTGGGACAAATTCCCCAAGCCCCGGCTGCCGATTGAGCGTCTGCCGCAGATCGCCATCGTCACGCCGTCCTACGGCCAGCCGGCGTTCATCGAGAGCACGATGCTCAGCGTGCTCAACCAGAAATACCCGAAGCTGCTCTATGTCGTGCAGGACGGCGGCTCGCCCGCGCCGACGCCGCAGATCATTGCGCGCTATGCCGACCGCCTCACTGCCTGGGCCTCGGAAAAGGACGGCGGCCAGTCCGACGCCGTCCGCCGCGGCTTCGCCCGCATCGCCGACCGGCTGGGTCCCGACGATGTGATGGCGTGGCTCAATTCCGACGATTTCACCAATCCACGCGCGCTGCGTCATGTCGGCGAGTATTTCGCCACCCATCCGCGGGTCGACGCGGTCTACGGCCACCGCCTCATCATTGACGAGCTCGACCGGGAGATCGGCCGGTGGATCATGCCCCGCCACAATCCGCGCGCCCTGGAGTGGATCGACTACGTGCCGCAGGAGACGCTTTATTTTCGCAAACGCGCCTGGGATCTCGTCGGGGGCGTTGATCCAAGCTTCCAGTTCGCCCTCGACTGGGACCTGCTCGCCCGCTTCACGCAGGCGGGGCTGCGCGTGGTGCGGCTGCCTTACTTTCTGGGCAGCTTCCGGATCCATCCGGCGCAGAAAACCAGCGCGGCCATCCATACGACCGGCGCGGATGAGATGCGCCGGGTGCGCGCCCGTTTCCATGGCCTGGAGCGGCCGGGCGATCAGGAAAAAATCACCGCCTGGGCCCGCCGGATACGTTTTCAGGGGGCCCTCACTGCGCGGTTGCACGCGCTGGGAATTCGCTGGTAGCGCCGGGCGCAGTGAGAGTGATGATGGGAGTGAAAGTGATGGTGAAAGTGAAAGTGATGGTGAAAGTGAGAACTAAAATGAGGCAGGGAATCTATGCCGGAACGGGGAAATCTTAAACGCTTTGGTGGCTATCTAAAAGCGCGGGAATTGTTCGATCCTGTGGTGGCTGACCTGAGTCCGCTCACGAAAGATCAGGCGCTGCACCGGTTGATTTCCCAGCAGTTGGCCAGTGCAGACTCGATTGCTTCGAATATGGAAGAAGGTCATGGCCGGGGCTCGAAGCGCGATTACGTCCATTTCCTGGTGATAGCCCGCGGCCCAGCCCAAGAAACCGCCGGCCGCTATGGACGTTTCCAGCACTGGCGGCCGGCTGCCATTGTCGCCCGGTGCGACGAAATCGTCGGCATTCTCGCCGCCACGATCAAAACCCCGGGAGAAAATAATCCTCAGCGACCATAGCTGCGCTTGCACCCACTCTCACTCTCACTTTCACTCTCTCTTTTCCTTTAACCGGCATGATCGCTCTGCTGCTCGTCGTCGCGCTTTTCCTTTTCCTTACTTTGGTCGGCCAGGCTGTCATCAGCCTCCTGCGTCCGCGGCTGGGCGTGCTGTGGAGCTGGTTCATGGCCCCGATGACCGGCTTGGCGCTGCTGCTCGTCATCGGCACGCGCCTGAGCGTATGGGGACTGCCGTTCAAGGTCGTCGGTCCGTGGCTCACGCTGGGCCTGGCGGTGTTCACGGGCGCGGTCTTCTGGTGGCGCCGGCCCCTCCTGCCATGGCGCCACCTGGCGCCGTTCTTCGCCATCCTGCTGGGCTATCTGCTCTACACCGGCTGGCCGCTTTTCCTCTACGGCTTCAACTGGATTTCCTACGGCAACGACGACATGGCCAACTACGCCCTGGCCGCCGACCGTTTTCTCAACCACGGCTATTACCAACTGCCGCAGCAGACCGACCTCGAAGGCATCGATTACGCACAGCACTACTGGTTCATGCATGGCCTGCAGCAGATCCGGCCGGGCTCCGAGCTGGCGGTGGCTTGGGCGGCGTCGCTGACCGGCCGCAACCCCCACGAGGTTTTCATGCCAGTCATCCTCATGATGAGCATGATGCAGATCTTCGGGATGGGCGCGGCCGCGATCTATCGCGGTCGCTATCGCAAGATCGTGCTGGTGGGGTTTTTTCTTTTCGCCACGAGTCCGCTCTTCGGCCTTGGCACGCTCTACCAATTGATCGCGCAAGTCGGCGGCATCGCCAACCTGCTGGCTGCGATCACGCTGTTGTTCTCCGCCCGGTTTCTCAGCGTGCGCAAGCTGCTGCTGGCCGGTCTGCTCACCTGCTGCCTCGGCATCGTCTACCCGGAAGTGACGCCCTTCATCGCGCTCGGCATCCTGCTGGTCGCGATCCGGCTGCGTTACACCGATCTGCCGAAGTTTGGCCGGTATGTGCTCTTCGTGGCGGGCGTCGCGGTGCTGACCTTCCTGCTGCTCGGCACGAGCACCTACGAGTTCATCAATACGCTGGTGATGCAGTCGATCGGCTCCGCCGGTCTGGGGGCGATGGCTGAGATCAACGACCAGAGCGGTGGCCTCGTGCTGTTTCCGTGGACACTCGTGCCGTCGTTCGTCCCCATGCTGTTCGGCCTGCATCCCTTCGGCGTGGTCGGCTTTGATCCCCTCATCTCGATCCAGATCGCGGTGGGCTTCATCTTCCTCGGCTACACGATCTGGGCTGCCTGGCGCAGTGTGGCGCAGGACGCCCCCCTGGGTTACCTCGCCGCCACCATGATCCCGCTTGGCTTCTACCTGTTCGTCAAAGGCCAGGATTTCGGGCTGTTCAAGCTGGCGATGTTCGCCCAGCCGGTGATCACCCTATTACTGGCCCAGGGTTTCGCCAGGTTTCTCTTCAGCCCCTCGCCCCAATTCCGCCGCCGGGCGCGCGTGGTCCTCGTCCTGTTCATTCTCTGCACCATGCCGAGCGATATCTACTACAGTTACGCCTCGCTCGGCACCTACGGTGGCGGCCTGACCGAAGTCGTGGGCGCATCCCGCCTGGGCGTGCGCTTCGACCCGCCGAAGAACCTCAAGTACGACGCCATCGAGAGCGACATCAGCAACGTGGTCAGCGCCAAGATGCTCTCCCAATACACCCAGGGCATCGACACGCGTTTCCTGAGTCGTTCCTACATGGACAACATCGCCAACATCGCGGTGTTGAAGTTCCTGCGCACGCCCGATCCCGACCTCGGCCCGCAGGCCCGCATCATGGAGAAGCTGTCCCTGCTGCGCTTCCTCCTGCCGCCCGAGATCATGGTGGGCGACGTTCCCGACTACCGCGTGATGACCATCAACAAGCTGGACAACAACTGGACGGAAACCAGTTCGCGGCAGATCAATTATCGGGATCGTCTGTTCGTCGCCATCCGCACCGAGTTCGACCACTTCAACAAGGCCAATCCGGGCGACGGCTGGACCGTCCAGCACACGTATCAATACAAGCTCGAGAGCCAGTTGAAGGACCGGCTGGTCTTCATCCACTCCGAACTCGGCCCGCACTATTACTCCTCGGCGCGCTTCAAGGCGGCGTTCTTCCAGCGCGAGCCCGAGCCGGTCAGCGGTGGACGAGTCTATTTCCATGGCAGCGGTCGCTACAATCTCTTCAACATCATCAATCCCTCGCCCGACCTGCGCGTCGTGGTCGACCTTACGCGGACTTCCCTCGGCGAAGGCCGCTCCCAGCTGCCCACCCATGCCATCGTGATCGGCGAGGATGACTATCCGCTGCCGTTCGTCGGCCATGGCTCGGCGCGCGTGTTTTCGCCCGTCATCAAGCCCGAGCACTACGAAAAGCAGGCCTACATCACCGTCGACTTCGGCGACCGGCCCGCCCCGATTCTCAAGAAGAAAACCGGTCTCATGCGTCTTTACGGTGTGCGGTACAACCTGGACGACCGCCGCCTCATCGGCTTCGTGCGCGACATCTCGGTCATGACCGATGAACAGTATCGCGCCCTGCCGCGGCCGACGAAGATCAGCGAGTTCCCCTGGGATCTCTACAAGTATCCGGGCCTCGAGTATTCGGGCATGTTCGAAGACGGCTGGGTGGCCGAGGACGCCTACTTCAAATTTGGCCCGTCCCATCCCGGCCAGGTGCTTTATTTCAAGGGCTTCATTCCCGCGACCACCAAGTTCCGCACCGAGGGGCTGGATTTGACGGTGTCGATCAACGAGAAGCCGACCGAGATTGTTCACCTGCAGGCCGGTGATTTCACCCTCACCCGTCTGATCAAGGAGCCGGCCAGCATCACTTCCATTTCGCTGCATTTCTCGGACGCGCAGACTTACGGCATAGGCGACTACCGGGCGGTGTCCGCCTTTGTCCACGAGATTTCCATCGGCGACATCCCCGATCTCGCCGCCTTCCGCAACCTCACCAATCAGAAGGGCGACAAGTTCGAACTGACCGGCGTCGATGAAGACGGCTGGATCGGACAGCACGTGACCTTCACCACGCCGGCCTTCGCCGAGTTCAAGGTGCTCAAGATTGACCTGGAGGTGCCCGGCTGGGCTCCCGTTGCCACCAACGAGATCAAAATCTCCCTCAACGCCACCCCGTTCCAAGCCCTGACGGCCGAGCGCGCCACCTACCTGAGCCTCTACGTCCCGCTCCCCGCCGGGGGCCGCAACGAGGTGCGCCTCGAGGCGGGCAAGGCGTTCCCCCTGCCCCACGACTCGCGCGAGCGGGCCTTCCTCGTCAAGAATATCTCCTTCGAAAACCTGAGCCGCACCGACCTTTTCGCGCGCGGCTGGCACCAATCGGGCTATCTCTTCAGTATTGATCACGCCGACAACGACGGCTGGGTGGACCGCCGCATCAACTTTTCCTTCCCCGCCACTGACCGCTTCAAGCAGGCTGACGTGGAAATCGTGCGCTTCCCCGCTCATGCCGACCTGCCGCTGGCGGTCAGCCGGGATGGCGGCGCACCGGAGACGCGGACCCTTGAACTGGAAAAGACCGAACGCATCATCGTGCCGCTCTCCGCCACCCGCGCGGCCACGCTCTCGCTTTCCGCTCCGCGTAGCTACCTCCTGGCTGCGCCCGATACCCGCGAGCGCTCCTTCCGCATCGTCAACATCGATTTCGAGTAAATCCGGGCCGCCGTTCCGCCCCGCGCCACCCGGCATCTGGGCACACTTCCGTTCTTTCTTTTCGCACGGTTTCCGTGTTTTCTGGTGACCTAAACTTCCTCCCATGCTCCTGAGCATTGTTGTCCCGGTCTACCGCGAGGAGAAAAACATCCCCGAGTTCCTCCGCCGCCTGCGCCCGATTCTGGCGGGCATCACTGAGGACTACGAAATCATCTTCGCCCTGGATCCGTCGCCTGACCGCACCGAGGAGGCCATCCTGGAGCAGCGCGGCCAGGATCAACGCATCAAGCTGCTCAAGTTTTCCCGCCGCTTCGGTCAGCCCATGGCCACCCTGGCCGGCATGCAATATTCCTCGGGTGACGCCGTCATCGTGATGGACGTGGACCTGCAGGATCCGCCCGAACTCGTCGTGGACATGATCGCCAAGTGGCGGGAAGGTTACGACGTGGTGCTGCCGCAACGCCGGCAGCGCACGGGCGAACCGTGGATCAAGCGACTGATCGCGGAGACCGGCTACAAGATCATCAACCGGATCGCCGACGTGAAAATTCCGCCCAATACGGGCGACTTCCGCCTGATGGCGCGGCGGGTCGTCAACGAGGTCGTCCGCCTCCGGGAGACGCACGGCTTCCTGCGGGGCATGGTGGCGGTCGTCGGCTTCAAGCAGGTGCTCCTCCCCTTCGACCGTCCACCGCGCTACGCCGGGCAGACCAACTACAATCGCTTTCTCGGATCGCTGCGCATCGGTTTCAACGGCATCTTCTGCTTCTCCACGTTCGCCCTCACGCTGAGCACGCAGCTGGGTTTCGCGCTGGCGTTCGGCTCGATCTTCATCGCGCTCATCTATCTCATGATGAAGCTGGCCGGCTTCCCCTTCCCCGTCGGCAATCCGACCATCGTCATCCTCATCCTCTTCATGGGCGGCGTGCAGCTCATCAGCGTCGGCATCCTCGGCGAATACATCGGCCGCATCTACGAGGAGGTGCGGGCCCGCCCCCGCTTCATCGTCGACCGCGCCGAGGGCTTCAAAAACTGAACCCGATGCCGGCGTCCACCCCCCCCACCAAGTGGCCCAAGGTTCTCCCGCCGCTGACTCCGGAACAGAAGCACATCAGCGACGATTTCATGAAGCTCTGGCACGAGGTGCTGCCGCGGCGCTTCGGCATCGTCGAAACGTTCAACCACAATTTTCCGGTCAAGTACTCCCAGCCCGGTTTCAAGACCACGCTGGAGATCGGCGCGGGCCTCGGTGAGCACCTCCACTACGAGCGGCTGACGGCAGAGCAGGAACAGAATTACTACGCGCTGGAGCTGCGCGAGAATATGGCGGCGGAGATCCGCAAGAGCTTTCCCCGTGTCCAGGCCATCGTCGGCGACTGCCAGACCCGGCTCGATTTCGCCGATGGCTATTTCGACCGCGTCGTCGCCGTGCATGTGCTCGAGCATCTGCCCAATCTGCCGGCGGCGATTCGCGAGGCCCACCGGCTGGTCAACAAGGAAACGGGATATTTTCTCGTGGTCATTCCCACCGAGGGCAGCCCCGCCTACACGCTGGCGCGCAAGATGTCCGCCGAGCGCGTGTACAAAAAACGCTACGGTGGTGATTACTCCTGGTTCTACAAGCGCGAGCACATCAACCTGGCCCCCGAGATTTTCGAGGAGCTGGCGCCATGGTTTACCATCGAGGCCCGCAGTTACTTCCCGCTCCGCGTTCCCTTCATCTGGTGCAACCTCTGCATCGGCCTCGCGCTGCGGCCGAAGGTGACGCCCTTGGCCGGGTGAAGGGTAAAGTGAGGGTGAAAGGGAATGGCGGCCTCGGTTAGACTTCACGGTTACGACGCACCCCCAAAAACAGCGGAGCTGTTCGGCTGACAACCGGGGTGATGGCCGACCTCACGCTTGCATCCTACCTTCACTCTCCCTTTCACTCTCACTGCATGCAAAAAGTCTTCGTGACCGGCGCCGCCGGGTTCATCGGTTCCCATCTGTCCGACCGTCTCCTCACGGACGGCCGCGCCGTCGTGGGCTGGGACAATTTCTCCACCGGGCAGGAGCGTTTTCTCGCCGGCGCCCTCAAGCAACCGCGCTTCACCTTTATCCGCGGCGATAACCTCGACCTGCCCGGGCTCACCGCCGCGATGAAGGGCTGCGACTTCGTTTTCCATCTCGCCGCCAACGCCGACGTTCGTTTCGGCACCGAGCACCCGCGCAAGGATCTCGAGCAAAACACCCTCGCCACCTTCAACGTTCTCGAAGCGATGCGCGCCAACGCCATCAAGCGTCTCGCCTTCGCCTCGACCGGCTCGGTCTACGGCGAGGCGGCCATCATCCCCACGCCCGAGGAGGCACCGTTTCCCATCCAGACTTCATTGTATGGCGCCTCCAAGGTCGCCGGCGAGAGCCTGATCAGCGCCTATGGCGAGGGCTTCGGCTTCGAGGGCTACATTTTCCGCTTTGTCTCCATCCTGGGTGAACGCTACACCCACGGCCACGTGTTCGACTTCTACCAGCAACTCCTCGCACATCCGGCGTGGCTGCGCGTGCTCGGCGACGGCTCGCAGCGCAAGAGCTACCTCTATGTGCAGGACTGCATCGCCGCCATGCTGCACGTCATCCACCTGGCCACGGCGGCCCCGGCAAAGCACCGCACGCAAATCTACAATCTGGGTACGGCGGAATACGTTCAGGTGAACGACAGTATCCGCTTCATTTGCGGCGCGCTCGGCCTCAAACCCGAACTGCGCTACACCGGTGGTGACCGAGGTTGGATCGGGGACAATCCCTTCATTTTCCTCGACACGAAGAAAATCCAGGCCACCGGTTGGAAGCCAAAGCTCACCATCGAGCAGGGCATCCTCCACACCCTCCGCTGGCTCGAAGCCAACCCCTGGGTGTACGAGGAGCGCTCCACGGGCTGACCTGCGGTTCGCCGCCACCGCGCCGTCATGAAGGTCCGCATCGAAACATCCGTTGGCGTGCCTTTCTGCCGGTGGGACGCGCGTTGGCGGTCCGGGCGCTCGCCGTGCCGCGCAACGCGTTTCCCTCCGCTCTGGATGAAATCACGGTTGGTCGGATGCGAATCGGTGCCTCCACCTGCGAGCCGGAGTTCACCGGCATCATCGATTCCGCTGAACTCCCCGGCCTGCCTCATCAATAAACCGCATTTCCGCCTGAGAATCCGTCAACCCCGCCATGGAGGGAGCATTCCCAAGCCGCCAATAAATCACCGCAGTCAATCCTGACTCTCGTGAACATACGCAACTGGCTCCAGCAGCACCTTGAAGGCTTGATCGACCTTGTGCTTCTCGGTGCGGCGGTGGAAGCCGCCGGTCGGGCCCTGCCCTCAGTTCCAGTGCCTTGGACGGCAGAAATCGGGGTGCTGGTGCTGGCCGCATTCATCCTCCCCCGCCGGCTTCCGGCCGAAGGCAGCTTATGGCGGCGTTATGGCGCGCAGCTGCCAGCCCTGCTCGGCGTGGTCGCGGTGGCAGTGGTCCTGTTTCGCGCCGTGTTCAGCCTGCCCTGGATCTCGCTCGCCTTTGTACCTTTTTGGTTGTGCGCGACGTTCGCCGTACGCACCGCCGCGCCATCCCTGAACTGGGCCGGGGGGGCCCAGCAGGCAGTGCGCATCCGGGTCTGGAGTGAGCGCCGGCAGGAGACGCACGACGATTTGCTGCTTGGCGAGGCGGTGGTGCTGGGCTGTGGCTTTTACCTTGCGGACAGTTTATACCCGGCTTTCTGGCCGCACCCCTGGCTGCCGTGGGCGCTGATCCTGCTATGGTTGGCCGGGCGGAGGATGGCCGGCTGGCACCGGCCGGTCGCGCGTGGCGCCGTCGGCGCCGTGCGCCTCGCCGGATCACTTGCCTTGATGGCCGCAATCTGGTCCGGCGGGCTTGCCCTTCACGGGACGATTCCCCGTGCGCATCTCGCGGTCTTTCTCTGGATCGCGGTTGTGCTGGCCTTCTATCGCGCAGCCGTCCGGCCCAGTGTGTGTCATCCGGAGGTCCGGTCGGAAAATCTTCGCTGGCTCCTCCTGGCCGTCGCCGGACTTTTCCTCGTGCAGGGCTTTGCCCAGTACACGCTCCACGGCACACCCGATGCGCGTTGGTACGGCACCATGCTGGCCGACATGCTGGCGCAGACGCGCGCCGGCGTATTCCCCGTCTGGGTCGGCCAGAGCATCTACCAATTCAACGGCGCGATCTACCCGCTGCGGGTCGCGCCGGCCTTCCATTACCTGGGCGCTCTCCTGGACGCGCTGACCCTGCGCACGCTGGGCGTATTCGCGCTGCAGAACCTGCTGATCACCCTCATCGGCGTGGGGGCGATCTTTTCCGCTTATTTCAGTCTCCGGGCCCTGCTTCCCGGCCACCGCTGGTTCGCGGCCGGCCTAGCGGTGCTTTTTCTCTCCTGCCCCGGGGTGCTGGGCATCGCCTACAACACCGATCTTTACATGTCGTGGACCACGCTGCCCTTGGTGCCGCTGGTCTGGCTGGCCACGGTGTGCTCGTTTCGCGATGACGGGGCGCGATGGCCGATGCTGCTGCTGGGCGCGGCGCTCGGATTCTGCTGGTGGGAGCACGCGCCCATCGCGCTGTGGATGACGTTGCTGGCCGGAGCGGCCCAAACCATCCGGATTGTGGTCCGGCGTCCGCGCGGCCGGGCATGGTTGCGCGTCGCCGCCGGCGCCGCAGTTTTTGCCGCCGTCGCCGCCTATCCGATCGGTTCGGTGCTGCTCTTTCCTCCGGAAGCTTCCATGAAAGCCGATGCCTTCCAGATGGCAACCGCCGCCAATGTGGTGGATTTGCTGCGGAAGGTCTTCCCCGCTGTGCTGCTTCCGCTCAGTTCCAACGGCCGGCTGCTGGGCGATTTCCAGCTCGGCTATGCTCTCTGGGGCCTGCTGCTGTTCAGCCTCTGGCATCTGCGTCGCGTCCGCCAGCCCGAGGCTGGGATCCTGCTTGGCGCCGCGGTGCTGCTCGTCGTGTTGCTGACGCCCATTCCCGGACTGAACCTCAAGCTGTGGAATGCTGTACCGGCCTTGGTCCGCAACATCACCGGCAACTGGGCGATGAACCGTCTGTACCTGATGCTCGCGGGCACGGCGATTTTCGGCGCGGCGGCAGTCATGGCCGGAGGCGTACTGGATCATCCGCAGCGATTCCGCCTGCTGGCGGTGCTCCTGGCGCTCGGCTGCGCGTGGAGCCTGGCCGAGGCGACCAAGTTCGCCAAAGGCTCCCGTGATGGCCGTCGGCCGCCGGAAACCGCTGTCGACATGCTACGGCCTGAAAACGTGCTCCTGACCAGCTATTCCTATCTGATCTTCCCGCAGCCGCCCGGGGTCTTCACCCACGGCAATGCGGATCCGGCGATGGAGCAACGGCTGCTGGCTCGGGACACGCTGGCTCCGATTACGACCAATCCCGCCATCGCGCTCGCCACCGGCCGGAAGGTCGCCGCCGGGCAATTTCAAGGCTTTCCCTGGCCCGACGCCACCGAACTTGATCTGCCCGGACCTCTCGCCTTGGAGCCTGGCCGACGGTATTTGTTCACGTGCGACTTCCTCCGGCCGGACAAGGCCATCGGCGTGCTGCAACTCGCCGGCCGCTCGTTTTTCCGCGAATACGCCCTGCCGGCGTATGGCGGCCCGCGGGCCTTCGGCGCCGGCGGCATGCAGGCAGACTGGCTGTCGCTCTGGACGTCCGCGCCCGCCGCCGAAAAAGTGACCGTACGTTTTCTCCCCGCGCCGGAGGCCGGCGGGTTGGAGCAGCTCCTTCCATTCGCCCGCTGGCGGCTGCTGGTCTACGATCCGGCGGCATTGCCGGTGCAGGTGGAGGGCTGGATTCCTTACCGGGCCCGGGTCCGCAGTCCCGCTCCGGCCTGGCTGGAAACGCCCCGCATGTTTCAGACCGGTTATGTCGCGACGGTGAATGCCAAACCCGCGGCACTGCGCAAAACACCCGACGGCCTGCTCGGCATCGCCGTGCCCGCCGGCGATTCCCAAGTCGAGCTGGAGTATCGGCCTCCCACGGGGCTCGCCGCACTTTTCTGGGTTTCACTCGCCAGCATGGCCGGTCTGGTGGCAGGGGCTGCCGGAGGCATCTGCCATCATTTCCGGTCGCAGACCGGGGAACATCGTCTGCCCTCCGGCTAACAAAACCGTCGCCAAAGCGCGCCCGCTTTGTCTTTCTGGGCGCATGATGAAATGGATCCTCGCGTTCGTCTTCGCCGGGCTGCTGGCCGGTTTTGTCTACTGGCAGCTCAACACGACGAAGACCGCGTACGTCAACGGCCTGCCCCAATACAACCAACTCCCCGGCCGGGAGTTTATCTTCCAGCGCGATTGCTACATCTTTAAATTCAAGCACCACGACACCGAGTGGCCGCTCGTCGGGGCCAACGCCCCCGGTTCGGCCATGAGCGTGCCCGAGTTGCCAGCCGAAGTGTCGCCCAAGTATGTCGGCGCCACCCTGCCCGCGCTGCGCATCCTCGACCTCGCCCATACCGGTGATCGTTTCAAGATTATCTCCGTGCGCCGTGATGAAACCCGCCGTGGCACCCATGTCACCTTCGAGATTCTGTTCACCAACGAGGCCGAGCGCCGCTACCCGCGTTTGGATGCGTTTTGGATCCTGGACCACACGCCTGAACAGCGCGACGAGGCTCCGCTGCTTCTGCCTGACTACGCCGTCGAACGTGTAAAAAAATGAGCTTGTCTCCCCCGCCCTCCCGCATGCACCTCGTCATCACCGGCACCAGCTCGGGCATCGGGCGCGCGCTCGCGGGGCGCCTGCTCGCGCAAGGCCATCACGTGTGGGGTCTCGCCCGTTCCGCCCAGCCAGAGCTGGCAGCGGAATACCCTGAAACCTTTCATCAGGCCCGGTGCGACGTAGCAGACTGGAGTCAGGTCGCCGCCGTTGCGCACGCAATTCATGCCGCCTGGCCATGCGCCGACGGCCTCGTCACCTGCGCGGGATTGCAGGGCGCCATCGGCCCCGCCGTCTCGCTCGATCCGCTCCAGTGGAGCGCCACCATTCGCGCCAACCTCGACGGCACCTACTATGCCATCCGTGCCTTTCATGAACTTCTGCGCCACACCCCGCGCCGCGCCAAGATCGTGTGTTTCTCCGGCGGCGGCGCCACCAAGGCCCGCTCCAATTTTTCCGCCTACGCCGCCGCCAAGACTGGCGTCGTCCGGCTCGTCGAAACGATCGCCGAAGAGCTGCGGAGCGAACCACTCGACATCAACGCTGTCGCTCCCGGAGCCATTTATACGCGGCTGACCGACGAGGTGATCCGCCTCGGACCAGCGGTTGTCGGCGAGGCCGAGTACCAAGCCGCGCGCAAGCAAAAGGAAACCGGCGGCGGGTCGCTCGAAAAGGTCATCGGCTTGGTGGAATGGCTGCTGTCGTCCGCCTCGGACGGCATCAGCGGCCGCCTCCTCTCCGCCCCGTGGGATCCGTGGTCCGGATTTGGCCGGCACGCCGGGGCCATTGCCAAGTCGGATGTCTACACCCTCCGGCGCATTGTGCCCGAGGATCGCGGCCTGAAATTTTGAAACCAGCCAGCGCGCATGAATACCATCGCCATCGTCGGCTACGGCTATTGGGGACCAAAACTGGTCCGCAATTTTGTCCAGAGCGGCGTCTTTACCGGCGTCGCCGTCTGCGAGGAAAATCCCGAGCGCCTCGCCCGTGCGCGGCGCGAAAACCCGGGGGTGACCGCCCGCGCATCGTTTGCCGAGGTGCTCGCCGATGACCGCGTCTCCGCCGTCGCGCTGGCCACGCCGGTCGGCACGCACCACCCGCTGGCCAAGGCCGCCCTCACCGCCGGCAAACATGTGCTCGTCGAAAAGCCGCTCGCCACCACCCACGCCGCCGCCTTGGAACTCGTGGAACTCGCCACTGCCCGCCGCCGAGTGCTCATGGTCGACCATACCTATGTCTACCATCCGGCCGTCCAGCGCATCCGCGAACTCGTGCGCGCCGGCGAACTCGGCCGCCTGCACTACATCGACTCCACGCGCATCAACCTCGGTCTCTTTCAACATGACGTGAATGTGCTCTGGGACCTTGCCGTGCACGACCTGTCGATCATCAACGCGCTCGTCGACGAACGCCCCGTCCGCGTGCAGGCCATCGGCGCCAGCCACACCTCCAGCCCGCTTGAAAACATCGGCATCCTCACCCTGCGCTACACCTCCGGTCTTTTCGCCCACATCAACTGCTCGTGGGTTTCGCCGGTCAAAATCCGTCACATGCTCATCGGCGGCGACCGCCGGATGATCGTCTACGACGATCTCGACGCCAACGAGCCCGTCAAAATCTACGACTCCGGCGTCGTCGCCCGCACTGACGAGGAGCGCAACCGTCTGCTCTTCGAGTACCGCATTGGCGATGTGCACTCGCCGCGCATCCCGCCGCGCGAGGCGCTCGCCAACCTGGTCGCCGACTTCGTCGCCGCCATTCGCGACGGCACCGCCCCGCGTTCCGACGGCCGCTTCGGCGCCGATACGGTGAAAATCCTTGAGGCAGCCCAACGCTCTGTTAAAGCCGGGGGCTCGGAGGTCTCCCTCGAATGGAAGTAATCAACGAAGACAGCCCGCGCCGGTCGCTGGTCAACGTACGGGTGGGCAAGAACGTCCGCTTCTTCAACTTCGTCAACGCCTACGGCTGCGAGATCGGCGATGGGACGAAGGTCGGCTCGTTTGTCGAGATCCAGAAAAACGCCCGCATCGGCCGGAACTGCAAGATCTCCAGCCACAGCTTCATTTGCGAGGGCGTCGAGATCGAAGATGAGGTTTTCATCGGTCACAACGTCTCCTTTATCAATGACAAGCACCCGGCTGCGGTGAACGCCGCTGGGGCGATGCAAACCGATGCGGACTGGCGGGTGGTGCCCACCTGCGTCAGGCGCCGCGCCTCAATCGGCACGTCCGCCACTATTCTCTGCGGCGTGACTATTGGCGAAGGCGCCGTGGTGGGCGCGGGCAGTGTGGTCACCAAGGACGTGCCGCCCGGCGCCGTCGTCGCCGGCAACCCGGCGCGCCTGCTCCGCCCCCCAAGCTGAGTTCGCCGCGGCCCGCGACACTCCTCCATCCTTTTCGATGAAAGTCCCCTACTTCGACCTGCCGGCGCAGATCCGCGCGCTCCGGCCCGAACTTGATGCCGCCATCGCGCGCACGCTCGACGCTGCCACGTTCTGTCTCGGTCCGGATGTGGCCGCCTTCGAGCGCGACTTCGCCGCCTTCCTCGGCGTGCCGCACTGCCTCGGCTTCAACAGCGGCACCTCCGCGCTGCACATCGCGATGCGGCTGCTGAACCTCGATCCCGACGACGAGATCATCACCACACCCTACACCTTTGTCGCCACCAGTTGGGCCATCTCCTACGTCAGCGCCCGGCCGGTCTTTGTCGATATCGAGGAGCAGACCATGAACCTTGATCCGCGCCTCGTGGAGCCGGCCATCACTCCGCGCACCAAGGCCATCATGCCGGTGCACCTGTACGGGCATCCGTTCGACGTCGATCCACTCCTCGCGATCGGCCGGAAGCACCAGCTGCCGCTCATCGAGGATGCCGCGCAGGCGCATGGCGCGCGGTACCGCGGCCGGCCCGTCGGCACGTTTGGCGAGATGGCGGCGTTTAGTTTCTATCCGGGTAAGAACCTCGGCGCCTGCGGCGAGGGCGGCGCACTCGTAACCGCCCGCGCCGATTACGCGGCCCGCGCCCGCTCGTTGCGGGAGCATGGCTCGAGCGTGCGTTACTACCACGACGAGGTCGGCTACAACTACCGCATGGAGGGCATCCAGGGCGCCACGCTCAGCGTGAAGCTCAAGCATCTGCCCGCCTGGAACCAACGCCGCCGCGCCATCGCCCATCGCTACCACGAGCTGCTCAAGGACACCCCGCTGCAACTGCCGCGCGAGGCCAGCTATGCCGAGAGCGCCTATCACCTTTATGTCGTGCGCCATCCCTCGCGCGACAAGCTGCGCGAACATCTCGCTGCCAAAGGTGTCGGCACCGCCCTGCACTACCCCCTGCCATTGCATCTGCAAAAATGTTACGCCCACCTCGGCTACAAGGCCGGCGATTTCCCCATGGCCGAGCGCGCGGCACGCGGGTGTCTGAGCCTGCCGGTCTATCCGGAACTCACCGACCAGCAGGTGGAGTACGTCGCTGCCTCCATCCGCGAGTTCAAGGACTGGTGACCATGCAGATCGCTCGTGACCAAGTCCGCGTGCTTGTGACCGGCGGCGCCGGCTTCATCGGCTCGCACCTTGTTGATTTCCTGGCCGGCGCCGGCTGCCGCGTCACCGTGCTGGACAATTTCCGCAACGGTCGCGAAGAAAACCTGCGGGCGGCGCTCCGCACCGGCCGCGTGACTGTGGTGCGCGGCGACATTGTCGATCCGCGGATCTGCGACGCTGCCGTGCCGGGGCATCCCGTCGTTCTTCACCTCGCCTGCCTCGGCGTCCGGCACTCGTTGCACAACCCGCACGAGAACCACCAGGTCAACGCGCTCGGCACGCTCAACCTGCTCCAGTCCGCGCGTCGCGCCGGCGTCACTCGGTTCCTCTATGTCTCCACGAGCGAAGTGTACGGGCGGGCGGTGACGTTCCCGCTCACCGAGGAGGCCACGACGTGGCCCACGACGGTCTATGGGGCGTCGAAGCTCGCGGGTGAACACTATGCGGCGGCGTTTCACACCTGCCATGGCCTGCCGGTGGTGCGCGTGCGGCCCTTCAACAACTACGGCCCGCGGGCGCACTTCGAAGGCGATTCCGGCGAGGTCATCCCGCGCTTCCTGCTGCGGGCGCTCGCCGGCCAGCCGCCGGTCATTTTTGGCGACGGCTCGCACACGCGTGATTTCCTCTTCGTGCAGGACTGTGCCGAGGCCCTGGTGCGCATCGCCGAGTGCGATGCGCTGGTGGGCGGCCTGGTCAACCTCGGCTACGGCGAAGAGGTGCGCATCGACGCGCTCGCGCGCCTCGTGCTCGAGGCCGTCGGCCGCAGCGATCTCAAACCGGTGCACGAAGCCGGCCGCCCCGGCGACGTGCCGCGCCTGTGGGTCAATGCCACGAAGCTACTGCAGACCACCGGCTGGCGGCCGCGCATCCCCCTTGCGTCAGGCCTTGCTGGCACGCTTGAGTATTATCGTGCGCTCTATGCGGCCAATCCGCACTGTCTCGAACAGATGCAGACGCGCAACTGGGAGGTTTGATCCGTGATACCACTCGCCAAACCGGAAATGGGCGACGAGGAGATCGCCCTCGTGGCGGAGACTATCCGCAGCGGCTGGATCACCCAGGGGCCGCGCGTGGCCGAGTTCGAGGCCGCGCTGGCGGCACGCGTGGGAGCCACGCATGCGGTGGCCACGGCCAATTGCACCACGGCGCTGCACCTCGCGTTGCTCGCCGCCGGGGTCGGCCCGGGGAACGAGGTCATCGTCAGCCCGCACAGCTTCATCGCCTCGGCCAATGCCATCCTCCACGACGGCGCCAAGCCTGTGTTCGTGGACATCCGCGCCGATACGCTCAACATGGATGAACAAGCGGTCGAAAGTGCCGTGACCCCGCGCACCAAGGCCATCCTCGCCATCCACCAGATCGGCCGGCCGGCGGAGCTCACCACCCTCGCGGAGACCGCCCGGCGCCATCATCTCACCCTGATCGAGGACGCCGCCTGCGCCATCGGCAGCGAATACCGCGGACGGCCCATCGGCTGCAACGACTGGTCGCCGCTCGTGTGCTTCAGCTTCCATCCGCGCAAGGTGCTCAGCACCGGCGACGGCGGCATGATCACGACCAACGACGCGCAACTCGCCCGGCGCCTGCGCCTGCTGCGCCAGCACGGCATGTCCGTCAACGACCTTGAGCGCCACAAGGCGCGCACCATCGTCACCGAGGAATACCCCATTCTTGGCTACAACTACCGCCTGACGGACGTGCAGGCTTCCATCGGCCTGGGCCAGCTCCACCGCCTCGATGCGCTCCTTGCGCGCCGCCGCGCGATCGCCGCGCATTACGACGCCGCGCTGGCCGGCGCACCCGGTGTGCAGCTCTTCCGCGAACCCCCGCACTGTCGCTGGAACCAGCAGACCTACCTCGTCCGCCTGCCCGGCGTGACCGCGGCGCGGCGGGACGCATTCATGCAGGCACTGCTTGACGCCGGAATCGCCTCGCGCCGCGGCGTCATGTCGATCCACCGCGAGGCCTGCTACATCGAACGGTTTGGACGGCAATCGTTCCCCGAGAGCGAGGCTGCAAGCGACCAGTGCGTCTGTTTGCCCCTTTACACGCAGATGACGGATGTTGAAATCAACCAGGTCGTGGCCGCCGTGCGCCAGCACGCACCGCGCGCCTGACGCCGCGCATGGAACCCCCCGCCGCCAAGCCCCTGCCGCCCAACCCCTACAACCCGTTCGCCTGGATCGCGGGCAACCCCGAGATCGGCGAGGGCACGTGGATCGGCGCCTTCACCCTCATCGACGGACTCGGCGGATTGAAGATCGGGCGGGGCTGCAACATCAGCTCGGGGGCGCAGATCATCTCCCATTCGACCGCGCGGCGTTGTGTGACAGAGCGCCGTCACCCGGAGGTTGACTACAAACCCACCGAGGTCGGTGATTTTGTCTTCGTCGGAGCCAACGCGGTCATTCTCATGGGCGCGAAGGTGGGCGACCATTCCATCATCGCGGCGGGCGCCGTGGTGCTGGAGGACACGGTGATTCCGTCCTACTCGCTCGTCGCGGGCGTGCCCGCGCGCATCGTGCGCGACCTTCGCGCCGAAATCGAAACCTGGAGCCAGAAGGGCCATGCACCTTAAACCGCTGCTGTCGGTCGTTGTCGCCGCCTTCAACGAGGAGGGCAACCTGCCGCGACTCCATGAGCGCGTGGTTGCCCTCGACTGGGCGGGGCTCGGCGTCGACCTCGAACTGGTGTTCGTGGACGATCACTCGCGCGACCGCACGCCGGCCATCCTGCGCGAACTGGCCGCGCGCGATCCGCGGGTCAAGGTGCTGCGTTTTTCAAAGAATTTCGGCAGCCACAAGGCGTTCACGGCCGGACTTGAGCATTGCACGGGCGATGCCGCGGTGATCCTTGCCGCCGACCTGCAGGATCCACCCGAGACGATTCCGCAGCTGCTCGAGAAGTGGCGGGCGGGCGCCAAGGTCGTTTGGGCGGTGCGCGACGTTCGCGAAGGTGAATCCTGGCTCAACCAGGCGCTTTCCCGCGCCTATTATTTCCTCATGCGCCGCTTCGCCGAGGTGCAGCCGGCCCCCACGGGCGCCGACTTTCTGCTGGTGGACCGGCAGGTGCTCGACGTGCTGAAGGGCTCGCCGGAGAAACACACCTCGCTGCTGGCCCTCATCCAATGGCTGGGCTTCGCACAGGACCACATCACCTACACCAAGGCCGCGCGGCACAGCGGCCGCTCGAAATGGACGCTGCGCAAGAAACTGAAGCTGTCGATCGATTCGTTCGTAAGCTTCTCCTATTTCCCGATCCGGCTGATGTCGTCCTGCGGATTCCTCTTCGCGCTCACCGGTTTCCTCTATGCGATCGTGGTGGCGGTCCGGGCGCTGGCGTTCGGTAGCCCGGCGCAGGGCTGGCCGGCGTTGATGTGCGCCGTCCTCATCACCTCCGGGGTGCAGCTCATCATGCTTGGCGTGCTGGGCGAGTATCTCTGGCGCACCTTCGATGAGACTCGCGGCCGTCCGCGCTATATCATCGAGGAGAAAATCAACGTCTAGGCGCATTGTGGCAGACACCAGAACAGGCAGGATGTTAGCCCGATTGGGACAATGTTGGCATAGCGCGACGGCTTGGCTTGATGCGAAGGAACGAAACGGGAAGTTCAGCCTGGCGCTATTGATCGGCGATGCCGGTCTGGTCACGTGGCTCGCCCTGGCCCAGCAGGCGTTCACGGATCACCTGCCGACCCCATGGTTTCAGGTGGCCCTCCCTGCTGCGCTCACCGCGCTTCTGGCGTGGATCTTGCGTTGGCATGATTTCCACGAGGGACGGATTCTCCGCCTGGCAACCAAAGGACTGGGCGTAGCGTTGGCGACAGGAGTGGGGCTCGTGGTCCTGAGCGCCGCGGGAGGGGTCCGCTCCACCACCGGGGCTCAACTATGGCTGGCCGGGGCGGCGGGCGTACTGCTGTTTGTGATGCGGGTCGTCTATTTTGCGGCCCGGGCGACCTGGCCGGGACAGAGACTGGAAATGCTGCGCTGGCTTGCTCTGGCTGCGGCGATGACGGCTTTGTTTTGGCCCTATTTCACCGCCGATTCCATGGGTTCCGGCGATGCCTATTGGTATACCCTGATGCTGGCCGATTTCGTCGCTCAATTGAGGGCAGGGGTCTTTCCCGTGTGGGTAGGTCAGAGTGTTTATGCCTTCAATGGCACGGTCTCGCCACTCCGCCTCGCTCCTTGGTTCCAGCACGTTGGAGGGCTCCTCGACTTTATCACCTGGCATGCCCTCAGTCTGGTCGCGTTAAAGAACGTCACGCTGGTGGTGAATGCCATGGTGGGGGCCTTTGCGACATATGGCTGCCTGCGGTCCATCCTGGCAACCCGTCCCACCATCGCTGCCATATTGGCCTGGCTGTGGCTCGCCAGCCCAGGCGTGCTCGCCCCATTGATGTGCGGCGACCAATACATGACTTTCATGACCCTGCCCTTCGTTCCGCTGGCCCTCTACGGCTGCTGGCGTGCATGGAACCAGGGGGATCGCATGGCCGGCATCTGCCTCGCCGCCGGGCTGGCGGGTTTGTGGCTGAGCCATTCCCCCATCGCCCTGTGGCTGAGTCTGCTTTCCGCCCTGCAATACCTGGCACTTATTCTCGTCCGTCGTTCATGGCGCTCGGAACTGCTCCGGGTTGCGAGCATGGCGATTATCTTCATTGTCCTGGGTTCGCTGCCGTTTGTCTCCGTGCTGTCGCTGGATAATCTCATCAGGGTGCAAACGTACGTGGGGAGCGTCGTTCAGGAGATCGCCCGGGCCTTCCCGGCCAATTTTCTCCCCATTGATTTGCACACCGACATCATCTTCGCCTATCAGCTCGGTTATACCGCAGCAGCCGCCGGCCTGCTGGCGTTGCTCCTTTCCCTGTGGATCCGTCCGAAAGGAGCGACAGCCTTCGCCGCGTCCGTCGTTTTCCTCGGCCCATTTACCCTCCCCGTGCCATGGCTCAACGCCAAGCTCTGGGCATCGCTGCCATGGTGGTTCGTCACGATCAACAACGTCTGGCCCATGCAGCGGCTGTTTCTGGTCTGGAGCAGCGTGATCTTCTTCGGATTGGCGATTGTCATCTCCGATTCGCGCATCGCACGTCGCACATGGTGCGTGTGGCTTTTGGGCCTGTTCCTGATCGCCGGCTGCGGTTGGTCATGGCATGAGGCTGGCAAGCTCGATTTCCAGGTGGTGCGCTCCCGGATCCCGCCCAAAAGCGAGGCGGGCATGTTGGCGCCCCAAAACGTGATGCTCACCCGGTATTGCTACTCCATCTTTGAATGGACCCCGGCCTACGTCAATCACGGCTACATGGATCCGGTCTTGGAAAACCGCTTGATAGATCCGCAAACAGGATCCGTGCTGATGGCCAACGCCGATGCCGCCGCGCCGCTGCTGGCCACCAACACCAAGGGCTGGTTCACAAGGGTCTCGCATCCGCGTCTGATGCAATCGGGCCTGTTCGCCGCCAGCCAAATCGGCGACACGCGCATTTACGCTTTGACCCCCGAATTCGAACTGGCGCCGGGAAAGCACTATGTCTTGCGTTTCGAATTCGTTCGTCCCGACGAGACCGGCGTCCTCCAGATTCTTCACGATCGGTTGTTTCGTGAATACCTTCTGCCTGACGCCGGTGCCGGGCTGGGAAGGCGCGGACCCTCCTTGACGTTCGGCAGCGAACCCCAATGCAGCAAAATCTTGCCCCTGCAGTTCGATGGGCCGGATCGCATCACCCCAACCCTGCAATTTGTTGCCCCCCAGCCTGGGCAGACCTCGTTCCCCTTTGCGCGCTACTGGTTGTACACTTATGATCCCAGCGAATTGCCGGTGGCGGTCGAATCGTGGATTCCCTACAGGGTCCGGGTGCACACCGCGGTTTCCGCCTGGCTGGAGACACCGCGGATATGGCAGCCGCAATGGCATGCGACCGTCAACGGGCGCGCGGTAACGGTGCAGCGGACGCCCCAGAACCTTGCGGCAATTCCCGTTGGGCCGGGCGACAGTGAGGTCATCCTTAAATATCAGCCGCCGTTCCTTCTGAGTCTGAGCTATGGCGTTTGTCTCGCTGGATGGGGCATCTTGCTGGCAGCAGGATGGATTGCCGTGTGTCGGGTCGCCCCCCATTTTGCCGGTGCTCGTTAACGAGCACCGGCAGGAAGACCGGATGTCACCCTGGGTAGACGTTGGAGGATTTCCTGGGCTGCCAGTGGTTTAACCTGGTCAATGCGGCCAGAAAACACTTTGCCCGTGACCGTGATGCCAATGAAATTGGCTCCGTAATTGATGTCATCGAGCTGCGACGCGAAGGCGGGGCGCTGCCCTTGCAGCACCGGGCGTCCATCGAGTTCCACATACACGGTCTCCAGCAGAGACCTGAAATCGGGGTGAATGGAATAGAAATCAGAGTATGCTGGCGGGAAAAGGGAACCCACCGAAACCACCAGGGAATGCTCGGATCCGGCTGCCGCCTCGAAGGGCTCGGAAAGAAGCAGATGCCGTTCTCCCCAATGATCGAGGCCCAGTTGGAGGCGGCCATCGACCTCGCGACGCAGGAAAAGTGAATCACCCGCACCTGTTTGCCCCGTGGTCAGCAAGGGTTCGGACGCCCCCGGCGCCAGGTCGGGGAATCGCACCTTCATGGTCACCGGGCCGGAATACCCCTGCCATTCGGGACTGGGTGTTCCCGGTCGTTTTAGGAACAAGTCGAGGACTTGGGCACGGATGTCGGCCATCGGCATGACCTCCACGGAGAGGACTTGGGCGCTGAACGTGGGACCGCATGTGGTGCCGCCAATAAGATTGGCGCCAAAAGTGATCTGCCGGGGTGTGCACGGGTAAAATGCCGCCGGAAGAGCAAAAACCTCCCGACCATCAAATGTTACCCACAAGAAATTGCGCACCAGGAGCATGGCGGGGTAGGCGTCATAAAACGATCCGTCCTGCGGCAGCAGCGCTCCCAAGCTGAGCATGATTTCATGCTCAGCACCCTGATCGAACTCGATGGGCGCAGAGAACAGTCCCTCGCCCCCCCAATGATCAAAACCGAAGCGGATCAGACCTGGGGCCTTATATTGGACATACAGGAAGTCTCCCCGGCCATTCACACCCGATACGATGATGGGCTCTCCGGCGTTGAGCGGATGATCAGCAAATCGCAGCTTGAGCCGGATCGGGCCTGGAAATCCCTGCCAAGTATTCTCCCGCAGCTCGTCCATGCTGACCATTTTCAGACTGCTCGTCAGCACCTCGGACGGATCAACCGGATTCAGCCCAAGAACGTCGCCGGTGAAGTAAGCGCCGGCTTCAGGGCTGCCGACGATGTTGGCGGCGAAAGCAACGCCCTCGGCCGGCCCGTCAAAGGGGCGACTTACCCACAAGCCGGTTCGGCCGTTGACCGCCGCATAAGCGATCTCTCGCAAGCGTCGGTAACTCGGATTGTCAATGTAGTCCTGACTGTCTGCGGGAGGCATCATCGAACCAAGCGACAGAAGGAACGTGGCCACATGTCCCTGGGGAACGGACAATGGTGCCGACAACACCGCCCCTTCAGCAGAACGATCAAAGCCCAAACGAATACGCCCATCCGTATCCCGCACCCAGAAGATGAGGTCGCCCTTCCCTGGCCGGCCGACAGCCAATAATGGCTGCGCCTCACCCACCGGCACATCAGGGAGCGCAACACTCATCCGCACCGGTCCCATGGCACCTTGCCAAAGGCGAGGGCGTCGCGCCGCCACGGCTGGTCCCATGAGCGGGCCAATCCGCCCCACCACCTCATCCAGCCCCGCGCGCGCCAGCCGCGTGATTGAGCCGAGAAACGCGGGGTCCGCCGTGCTTCCCTTGATAAAATTGATGCCAAACGTGATCGTTTCCGGACTGACGGTGTGGTAGGGCACCCGTCTTGAGACGATGGTTTTTCCATCAAGGACCACCAAAAGATAATCGCGCAACTGCGCCAGTTCAGGCGGTCCCACCTGAGTCGCATTATCGGCGGGATAAAGCGACCCCATGCTCACCAAAAGTTCATGCGGCCGGGTGGCATCAACGTGGAGGGGCTCGGTGGTAAAACCACCCTTTCCCCAATCGTCATAACCGAAACGGATCTGACCGGCGCCCTCCGGGATGACGTAAAGGAAATCGCCAACGCGCGGCTTGCCGCTGGTCACAATCGGTTGACCCTGTCCCTTGGGGGTCTGCGGAAACGACAGCGTCATGCGCACGGGCCCCGGATAGTCGCCCCACAGCGCATTACCGTGAGGCAGCGAAATTGCGTTTCCCGTTTCCGTGTCCGTGAGACGGACCACCCGCATGGATATGTCATGCGTATTCAGATCACGCCGTTGTTGCCGGGAGTATCCCTCATATTGATAGGGGAGGAACTGCAGGGGATGCCGGCGGCGCAGCACTACTACATGCGGCGGGAGTATGGCGTGCAGATCGGCTCCCCACAGGCGTGTGTCAAACACCACGCGATAGACGCCGAGTTCTTGGCGTTGCTGTTGGAAAACGACTTTCGTTGCCAGCCGGCGGAAGTCGTCGGGAAACATCTGCCGCAACGGTCCGGAGAAATTCCAAGCCGCAATACCCACGACCGCCATCATGCCGCCAGCCATCACACGCCGGGAGATGAGCCGGTGCTCGGCCAGCCGCTCAACGGCATAAGCGGTGGCAAGGCAAAGGAAAGGCACCAGTTCGCGCACGAGTCGCCCGTAGACGACAAACTTGGTCACCACATCGGACAACAGCACCAGGCCGCCGGCCAAGAGTGCCGCTCCGCCCAGCCACCATGTCGCCCGGCACAACCGCCGTTCACGCACCAACAATATGAGAGCGATGACGCTTCCCCCGAACCAAAAGAGAGAGATTCCCCCCTCGGTTTGCCAAAAATATTCCACGATCAATCGATAACCGAGATGGAAGTCTCCCTGAATAATGGTGGCGGCATTTTGCCAAAACTCCATCGTCAGATCATGCCCGGCGATCCGGCCCAAGATGAGGAAGAGCGTCAGAGGTAAAACCAAACCCGCCCCGGCCAGTCCGGCCCGGGCAAAGATCCGGCGCCAGCCGCCTTCACCGAGCAGCACGTGCAAAACCAGCACGCATCCGCCCAGCAGCCAATAGCCATTGTAGGTCAGGAAACCTGTCCCCGCCGCCACCCCGGCCAGCAGGGAATTCCGCCACGAACCAGGCCCCAGCGCGTATCGCAAAGCCACCAGCATGCAGCATAGAGAGATGTCGTAAGGGAAGAAATGGCGTGAATAAAAGAAGAGGCTGTTGGCACACGCCGCGAGGAAGGCTGCGAGCAGCGCCTCGCGCTCACCGGCACCGGCGCAGCGCGCCACCCGCCACACCAAGTAGATTGCGAGCACGGAAAACAGACTGAAATAGCAGGCAACGATATGTGGATTGGGTCCAAAAAAATGTTCCCATAATGCCGCGGGCAGCCCAAACCAGCGAAACAGGAGGTGGTCGGCATGGCCGAGAAGATCCTCTGCCGCCGGTCGCCATTCGCCCCGCGCCAGGTGGTAGACCGCATATTGGGAAGATTCATAGCGACTTTCATCGGGCCAGAAATACTGCCCGCCTCCGAACGCCAGATATACGCGCAGCACGTAGGACAGAATCAGGATGACCGTCAGTAGCCGGGTGGTTCGCATCAGCGGATAGCCTCAAAACAACAAGAAGCGCAGGGGGGTGGTGTCAATGTCATGCTCATACACCGCCCCCACTGGGCGCTCGCAGTTCTGGACCAGCCCGATGACTCACAAGAAGGCCGCATCCCGCGGTAAGCCCTCTTGACGGGCTCCTCGAATGCACACCCGTGAATATTCTTTGCTGCAGGATGACAAACGTGACGATCATTTGCGCGGCGTTGGCCGCCGCGGCGGCCAGCCAGCCCGCGAGGGGAGTCCAGACGATCAAGGCCGTGAAGACTGTCCACTGGATGATAAACGTCACTCCCACCATGACGAGATACTCTGCGATCTGCTGCGCCATGTCCGTGCGTTCACAGCCGAAAGTCCACCATTTGTTGAGGGAGAAATGGAGCGCCAGCGGCGTTAGGGTCTCGAGAGTGATCCATGTCCGTCGAGAAAACCATCAACCAGCAGGCTATAATAGTCCTCTTGCCGATTTCCCCAACCTACCCGACCACCACCAAGTGTCACTGTCAGCCAATAAAGCCATCCCAAGGTCGCAATTAAGACGCAGACCAGTCCGTGCTCCAGCCAGACGATGATGCGTGATCGGGCTCCGGAATGCTGCTCGACGGCCTGCCCTGACATGTCGTTCAAAGCCACGAGATGCACGCCAACCAACCAGCATTGGCAATCAATGAAAATGGCCGCGCCTCACCCTTTGATCACGGGGCGCCCGCGCCGGAAGACGCGATAGTTAAGCAGCAGGAACACCACCAGGGTGGACGGAGGCAGCGCCACGACTGCGGACCACATGACGCTCAAGCCAATTACGCTGAGACACAGTCTGAAGAGGGAGAGATTGATCAGGTAGCTCAGCCCCGCCGTCATGAGGTACTCGCCCAGCTGCTGCGCCGTGTCGCGGCGCTCGCTGGGCAGCGCCCAAAAACGGTTCAATGAGTAGTGCGTTGCAGTCGAAAGCACGAAGGATAAGGTGAAGGCCAGATTCGGACCCAATCCCTGCTTGAAAAGGGTCAGACTCGACAATTGCACGACGGCCGCGAGCCCGCCGACCACCAGGAAGCGCGAAAACCTCCCTTGCGTTTCGCGAGTGGGAAGTATCGGTTTCATCATCGCCCAATCCGAATGAGCAAAGCCTCGCCACCGCAACTTCAATTCGCCCAGATCGGCTGCGGTCTGATCGGGCGCAAGCGCGCCGCCGCCTGGACCGCCCTCAAACTTGGATGAAATCGAACGCTCGCACTCCCAAGAACACCATGGGAGTTGTTGCTTGGTCCCAGCTGGGCCTGCTGGGCGCGGCGCTGGCCTTGCGGATCATCCTCGCCTGCCACGGCGGCCAGCAATTCTGGCCGGACGAAGGCCGGTTCGAAACCGCCCGTCAGGCCGCCCGCTGGTTCCTGGCGGGACAATTCCGGTCCGGCTCGGAAGTCCTGTTCGCCCACGCCGATCATCTCGCATTCAAAATCCTCGCTGTCATCCCGGCCCTTGTCGAACAGGCGGCTCATGCCCCGCTCTGGGTGCCGGCTTTGTTTTTTGCCGCGGCCTCGGCCTGGGTAATCTGGCTGGTCGGCCGCGTGGCGCGGGCCGCCGGCGCCGACGACATCGAATGTCTCCTGGCCACCCTCCTTTCCGCCAGCACCAACGCGCTGTTTTATTACGCGCGCAGCTTTTTTCCCTACGATCTCTCCCTGGGCTTTTTCCTCACGAGCCTGCTCTGCGCCCTGCCCTCGGCTCCGCGTTTTCGGCGATCGCTGGCGGTCGGGCTTTGGGCCGGCTTGGGTTTCGTCACCTACAACGGCTATTGGACGCTGGCGGTGCTGGTCGTCGTCCTGCACACCCTGTCGCCGCCCCACTCCTGGAGATCCATGCTCGCCCACGCCGGTGGCGCGATGGTGGGACTGGCGCTGCCGGTCGCGGCGCTCCTGCTGGCGGGCGGCCTGCTCGGCTTCAACCTGGTCGCGTCGTTCTGGCGTTTCGCCGGCACCGTGACTGAGGGCAACTTCGGCGTCGCTTGGCGCTTTGTCGGTGAGTACTTTTGGGCAGCGGAGCATGGCCTCGCCCTCGTGTGGGGCGCGGCGGTCGCCGCAGCCTTGGTGGCATGGGTGGCACGCCGCGCTCCAGCCCGCACCCGGCTCTGGCTGGCCGCCTCGCTACTGCTCTACGCGATCCTCGTGGTACCTTCCGACGTCGTACTGCGCTTCACCGTGACCGCCCGTCACGTCCGGGTTCTGGCGCCGTTCCTTTGTCTGCTGCTTGCATCCCTGCTGGCTGAGCTGTGGCGCTCGGGACGGAAAGGACGCATCGCCGTCGTCTCAATCAGCGGCGCCGTCGTCCTTCAGGCCGCCTTCAATTTCTCGACACCCCTCCGGCAGATCTACCCTCCCGAGTTCTACCGTTTGGCCGTCGAGGTCATCCGCCGGGCACTTCACAGCGACGCCGTCCCCTACGGCATCCTCAACTGCTATTTCCTCCACAACCCGGACTGGGCCGTCCCCACCCCGGTGACGGATGAGGTGGTTTTTCAGCGGCCGCATCCATTCGCTTTCACTCCCTTTCTTTTCGAAGGCTATAATGAGGCGAGCCGCGCGGCCTTTCTGCGCCGCAACCTGTCCATGCGCGTCGTCCGCGTGACCGCCCACGGCCCTTCTGCGTCCGGCTATCCCGGCGTCGTCCGGATGACGCTGCGTTTACCTGATTTCCCCAACAGCCAGCCGGAGCCGCTGGTGACGACCGGGGCTTCCGGCCGGGGGGACGTGTTGTTTCTGCGTCCTGAAGGTGGTGATCAGGTTCGCCTGGGGCTCGATCACTGGGGCAGTCCGCCCATCGTATCCGAACCGTTGCGCTTCGACCGCGCTCAACCCCATGTTCTGGTCATCGCCATGGGCTCACTCCTTCCTCCGGCCAAAGATCCCTTTTTTCACTGGCGCCCGGACTGGGGGGCACTCAAGCACCGGCTATTTGTGTCCTGCGACGGCCGGACGGTGCTGGACGTGCCCGCCGCGTTCCATGAGGTCGAACCATCAACCATCACCTTCGGCCTGAACCTCATTGGCGCATCCACCGCCATTCCCGCCCTGAGCGCAACGATCGTTTCTTTCGCCCGGCTCTCCCCCGCCACGATCCTGCCTCCGGTTGCCGGCGAGCCAGCGGCCGCCGGTTTTCCCGGCGTCATCCGGATGACGTTACGCTTCCGCGACTCCTACACTGGCTGGCCAGAGCCGTTGGTGTCCAGCGGGGTGACCGCCCAGGGCGACGTGTTGTTCCTGCGTTACGAAGATCCCGGACATATCCGCATCGGGCTCGATCACTGGGGTGGTCCACCGATCGTATCCGCGCCGTTGCTCCTCGATCGCGGGCGGCCCCATGTGTTTGTCATCGCCATGGGATCACTCTTTCCTCCGGAGAACGATCCATTCTACCAACAGCACCCGGAGTGGCGCATTTTCAAACACCACCTGTATGTGACCTGCGACGGCCGCGCGGTGCTGGATACTCCTGCCGTGTTCCACGATGCCACCCCAGCCACGATCACCTTCGGCCTGAACCTTATCGGCGCGTCGACCGCCATCAGGGAATTGACAGCCGACGTCTCCGATTTCGGATATCTGCAACCGAGTGCGATCCGACTGCAACTCGGGCAAACCGGACCGCTGCCGGACTCGACAATCGCCCGCCCGTCGTCCCAAGCTCGTTAACCGCATGTCTGCACCCACCTCCCCCGGATCCAGCCTCGCCATCGTCGGTTGCGGCCTCATCGGCAAAAAACGGGCTGCGGCGCTTAGTTCAGCCCGGCTGCTGTACGCCTGCGATCTGGACGCGGACCGTGCCGCCGCGCTGGCGCAAACCGTTGCCGGCTGCCGGGCGGTCAGTGATTACAATATCCCGCTGCGCGATCCAGCGGTGGACGCGGTCATCGTCGCCACGCTCAACGCCTCGCTTGCGCCGATCAGCCTTGCCGCCGTCCGCGCCGGCAAGCACGTGCTCGTGGAGAAACCCGGCGCGCTGAACGCGGCGCAACTGCGCGAGGTGCAGGCTGCCGCCGCCCAAACGGGCGTCCGCGTCCGCCTCGGCTACAACCACCGTTTCCACCCGGCGCTCCGGCAGGCGCGCGAATTGATCGACGCCGGAGCCGCCGGCCCGCTCATGTTCCTGCGCGGTCGCTACGGCCACGGCGGGCGCAAGGGCTACGACCGCGAGTGGCGCGCCGATCCCAAGCTTTCCGGCGGCGGCGAACTCATCGACCAAGGCGTGCACCTCATCGATCTGGCCGGTTGGTTTCTCGGCGACTTCACCAAGGTCGAAGGCCACTGCGCCACGTATTTCTGGAACATGCCGGTCGACGACAACGCCTTCCTTAGTCTGCGCACCGCCATTGGCCAGACCGCATGGCTGCACGTAAGCTGCACTGAATGGAAAAACCTTTTCTCCCTCGAACTCTATGGCCGCGACGCGAAGATCGCCATCGACGGCCTCGGCGGAAGCTACGGCCCCGAACGCCTGACCTTCTACAAGATGCTGCCGCAAATGGGGCCACCGGAGACGAAGGTCTGGGAATACCCGGCTAGCGACGACTCCTGGACGCGCGAGACCAACGCCTTCATCGACGACATCGTCCTTGGACGCGAACCCTCGCCCGGCTTGCGCGAAGGCATCCGCACGCTCGAAATTGTGGAGACCATCTACCACCAGTGCGGCTATCCCAAAGCATGACGTGCATCGCCACGACTGCGCTTTCCCCTTCCCCTGCGCCCGCTTTTCCGCTTTTCCTCACCCATGATCATCACCCGCTCTCCTCTGCGCGTCTCCCTTGGCGGCGGCGGCACCGACCTGCCTTCCTACTATCAGGAATACGGGGGTTTCATCGTCGCGGCGGCGGTCGACAAATACGTCTACATCACCCAGCACCGCACGTTTCAGGAGGAGATCATCGTCAAGTATTCCAAGCTCGAGCGCGTCTCGGCCGTTGATCAGATCGAACATCCGATTGTGCGCGAGGCGTTGAAGCTCGTGGGTATCACCGATCCCCACCTCGAGCTGACTTCCATGGCGGACATCCCGGGTGGCACCGGCCTCGGCTCCTCCGGCAGTTTCACCACGGCGCTGCTCAAGGCGCTGCACGCTTACAAGAAGAATCTGCTTTCACCCGCCGAACTGGCGGAGCAGGCCTGCGACATCGAGATCAAGCGGCTGGGCGAACCCATCGGCAAACAGGACCAGTATATCGCCGCCATCGGCGGCATCACCGCCTTCACGTTCCGCCAGGACGGCCGCGTGGAGTTCCGCCCCGTGCGCCTCTCCGAGGAGACGCTTTTCAACCTCGAGGACAATCTGCTGCTGTTCTTCACCGGCTACTCCCGCTCGGCCTCGGCGATTCTCAAGGATCAGAACGACAAAAGCAAAAAGCAGGACCCGGCGATGCTCGACAACCTCCACTTCACGAAGGAACTCGGCTACAAGTCGCTCGACGCGCTGGAAGCCGGCAACCTCGAGGAGTTCGCGCGTCTCATGGACGTGCACTGGCAGCGCAAGAAGGCCCGCTCCTCCGGCATGAGCAACCCGCACATCAACGAGTGGTATGATTACGCCATGGCCCATGGCGCGCTCGGGGGGAAACTCATCGGGGCCGGCGGCGGCGGCTTCCTGATGTTCTACGCGGCCGACAAGGCGCGGCTGCGCCACGCCATGCGCGAGAAGAGCCTGCAGGAGGTGCGCTTCCGCTTCGACTTCGAAGGCACCAAGGTCGTCACACAAAATTAGGATGCTGCCCGCCAAGCCCACCCCACACGGGACCGTTGGTTTTCTTTTCGGCGTGTCCACGGGATCTCCATGACTCCTTCCGCTCTCCCCGTAGCCATCCTGGCCGGCGGCCTGGCCAGGCGCCTGCGGCCGATCACCGAGAAGATGCCGAAGCTGCTGGTCGAGGTCGCGGGCGAACCGTTCTTCTCGCACCAGCTCCGCCTGTTGAAAAACGCCGGCCTCCGGCGGATCGTGCTCTGTGTGGGCCACCTGGGCGAGATGATCGTCGCCCGCTACGGCGACGGCGCCAAGTGGGGCGTGCACATCGATTACTCGTTCGACGGTCCCAAACTTCTTGGCACCGGCGGCGCGCTCATCCGCGCCCTGCCGCTGCTCGGTGACGCGTTTTACGTTCTTTACGGCGACTCTTATCTGCCCATCGATTACCTCGAGGTGGGCCGCACCTTCCTCGCCTCGGGCCAGCTAGGTTTGATGACCATCTACGAAAACCACGAGCGCTACGACACCAGCAACGTCTGGTTCGCCGAAGGAAAGATCAAGGTCTACGACAAGAAGAACAAGGTGCCGCAGATGCGGCATATCGACTACGGACTCGGCCTGCTCCACGCCCGGGCCCTGGACGGCTGGCCCCGCGATGAAGTCGTGGATCTGGCTGCTGTCTATGGCCGCCTCGTCGCACAAAATGAGCTCGCCGGCTATAAGGTGAAGCAGCGCTTCTACGAGATCGGCTCCCCGGCGGGCCTGCGGGAACTCGGCGAACTCCTTCGCGCCGGCACTCTTGACGGTTGAGAGTTTCTAGCCTCTTTACCTCAACCCCCATCCGCCCCACCCTACCTCCATGTCTTACGCCATCCAACATCTCAAAGAAACCGCGGACATCGTCTCCAAGATCAACCCCGCCGACTGCGAGAAGTGCGTCGCCGAGCTGCGCGGCGTGCGCGAGCGCGGCGGCCGCCTCTTCATTCTTGGCGTCGGCGGCAGCGCTGCCAACGCCTCGCACGCCGTGAATGACTTCCGGAAGATCGCCGGCCTCGAGTGCTATGCGCCCACCGACAACGTCTCCGAACTCACCGCCCGCACCAACGACGACGGGTGGGCCAGCGTGTTCGTGGAATGGCTGCGCGGCAGCCGCTTCAATGCGAAGGACGCGCTGCTCATCCTGTCCGTCGGCGGCGGCAACCTCGAAAAGAACGTCTCGCCCAACCTGGTCGCGGCCTTGCAGCTCGCCAAGCAGGTCGGCGCGCGCGTCATCGGCCTCGTGGGCAAGGACGGCGGCTACACGGCAAAGGTCGCCGATGCCTGCGTCATCGTGCCCACGGTGAACCCCGGCAATGTCACGCCGCACTCCGAGGCCTTTCAGGCCGTGCTCTGGCACCTCTTCGTTTCGCATCCCGACCTCAAGGTGAACCAGACGAAGTGGGAAAGCATCACTATTCCCAAACCGTAAGCAGATCCCCGCTGTCACCTCCGATGCCGCTCCTCCGTCCGGCGGTTTTTCTTGATCGCGATGGCACGCTCAACGCGGCGGTCGTGCGCGCCGGCAAGCCCTATCCTCCCGCCACCGTCGCGGAGTTCACCCTCCTGCCGGGTGTCGCCGAGGGCTGCGCCCGGCTGAAATCCGCCGGTTATGCGCTGGTCGTCGCCACGAACCAGCCCGATGTCGGCCGAGGCACGCAGTCCCGCGCCGACGTTGAGGCGATCCACGCCAAGCTGTGCGAACTCCTGCCCGTCGACCGCGTGGAGGTGAGCTACGATCCCGGCGGTGAAAGTCCGCCCTCGGTTTTTCGCAAACCCGCGGCCGGCCTGCTGCTGCGCGCGGCCCGCGAACTCGGCCTCGATCTCGCCCGCTCCTGGATGGTCGGCGACCGCTGGCGCGATGTCGATTGCGGCAAAAACGCCGGCTGCCGCACCGTGTTCATCGATTGCGGCTACGCGGAGGAGCTGCGCGCGCCGCCTGATTTCATGGTCCGCAGCTTTGCCGAAGCGGTGGACATTATACTTGCGCATCGCTGAACCCTGCACTCACTACGCCCCAACATGATCTCCCTCAACACCCTCAAGATCCAAATCTACGCCGATGGAGCCGACAAGGCCGGCATCCTCGACCTCTACGCCAAGCCTTACATCAAGGGACTCACCACCAACCCCTCCCTGATGAAGAAGGCCGGCATCAAGGATTACGAGGCCTTCGCCAAGGACATCCTCCAGACCGTCACCGCCAAGCCCATTTCACTGGAGGTTTTCTCCGATGAATTTCCGGAGATGAAACGCCAGGCGCTCAAACTGGCCGGCTGGGGAAAAAACGTCTACGTCAAGATCCCCATCACCAATTCGCGCGGCGAGTCCTCCATCCCGCTGATCCGCGAACTGGCGGCGCAAAAGGTGCAACTCAACATCACCGCCATCCTGACGCTGGGCCAGGTGCGCGAGGTCGCGGCGGCGCTCAATCCCGCCGTTCCGTCCGTCGTCTCCGTCTTCGCCGGGCGCATTGCCGACACCGGGCGTGATCCCATGCCCCTCATGCGCGCCAGCCGCGCGCTGCTCGAGGGCCAGCCGAAGGCCGAGCTCCTCTGGGCCAGCGTGCGCGAGGTGCTCAACATCCTCCAGGCCGTGGAATGCGGCTGCCACATCGTCACGGTGCCGCACGACATCCTCGGCAAGGCCGCCAAGCTCCTCGGCATGGACCTCGGCGCGCTCTCGCTCGACACGGTGAAAATGTTCGCGAAGGACGCCGCCGATCTCGGCTACCGGCTCTGAGGTCCGCGCCGCCGCGGGCGATCGCTGCCACCGGCCGGGCGCAGAAAATAATCATTTACCTCTCCGGCAGACTTGCGCACTTTGGCAGGTCTGCCGTTTTTATTTCCGTCTATGCCGTTCCGGACACGCCTGCTGCCCGTCACGCTTGCCGCCATTTGCGCATGGTTGACCGCTTGTTCAGCCTCCAACCAGGCCGAGCGCCACGCCGCCGATGTTGCGGAGGCCGACCGGCTCTACCAACGGGCCAACGACTACGTCTCCCGTGTCGTGGAGGGCCAGTACTCCTACGCCTACATGCAGTTTTATTGGAAGCGCTCGCAGGCCAACATCGAGCGCATTCTCCGTTCGTACGGCGACACGCCCGTCGGTGCCCGGCTCAAGGCGGGCGAATTGAAACTCGGCCCGTTCGAACTCACCTACTTTAAGGACCGGGTGCTGCCCTATCTGGAGGTGAAACGGCTCGCCGCGTACGATGCAGTCAATTGCGCCATCTTTCTCTATAATTCCGATGAGATGCGTTGGGATGATGTGCGCCTTGCCGCCTTCGCCCGCATCATCGAGGTCATGTCGCGCCAGAAGCGTTGGGCGGAGGCGCTGGATTTTCCGATCCTGGCGGAGCACCGGCCGCTGCTGCTGGGGAGCGTCTTTCGCGTCGCGGCACGCTTCAATCAGGAAAAGGTGGTCCAGGAACTGCTCGAGAACTCCACACCCGCCGAGAAGACCGTGCTCTTCCCCCTTCTCGGCGAGTCGCTCGCCATCCGTGGCGTGCCGCGCGAGGAGATCGCCGCCCTGCTGGACGAGCATCCCGAGGACGCAGTCAAACTGGCGATCCTTTCCGGCATGACCCAGCGGGAACTCAAGATCCAGCGCGCCGTGGCCTTGCGGATTCCGTTGAAGAATATCATCCTCCAGGGCGGCTCTCTCGAGCAACCCGACGTGCGGGACGACGTCGACGCCGTGGCCCACCAGTTTTTCCCCAAAGGAAATGCCGAGGCGTCCCGCCTGCTGGCCGAATATCGTGCAGCACTCGGTGACCTTGCCGCCGCGCGCCACATTGCCGGAGCCGCCAGCCTGCCGGACCTCACCGGGGTGTACCTCGCCTACCTCGATTACCTCGCCGCCTTTGAGAAATTCGACGAGCTGGCCTCCTTTGTGCCCCAGACGCACTTGACCGACGACCAGCGGCGCCAGTGCAATCTGAAGATCATTGAACTCCTCGCCCATGCCGGACGCCTGGTGGAGTCTGAACGGGCCCTGCAGGATTATATCAAAACCTACGCCGCCGGCTCCGCGCCCCAAGCCGACGCCGCCGTGCTCCAGTGGTTTCGCGGACGGATGCAGGCCACCGAGGAGAATCAGCTGGTCGTACGTGAACACACCTTCGCCGACCTGCCGATCAAGGATCCTTGTGTGATGGTGCAAGCCATCATGGAATGGAGCCTCACCCCCAACCGCAGCATCCGTGGCCCGGCACCATGGGATTTGGTCGTCACCCGGTTTGCCGGCGGCTTTGAGCATTTGCCCGAGCCGAAGTCAAAGGAAGTGCAAAAGGCCGCGGCGGAATTAAAACCCTACTGAGGCCCTGTACTCTCCGCCTCCTTTCTCCCGCCGACGAGTGAACATTCTTTTCGTCAACTACGGCGATTTCACGGCCAGCAGCCTCAACCACATTGCTGGCTTTGCCAACACGCTGTGCGCGCGCGGCCATGCTTGCATCGTCGCCGTGCCCGGCGGCAAGGAGACCTTTGCCGCCGTCCGTGACCCGGTGTTCATTCCGGCCACCTACGCGGAGCTGCTCTACAGGCCTTCGTTCTTCCCTGATCGCCGCCCGGCCGACCTGATCCACGCGTGGACCCCGCGGGAAGGCGTGCGCAAGTTCGTGCTGGCCTACCAGAGCCGCGCCCGGGCGCGGCTGGTCGTCCATCTCGAGGACAACGAGGAATACGTGATCGAATCCTGGACCGGCCAGCCCCTGGGCGCTCTCCGGGAGCGGCTCGATGCCGAGATCATCGACGCCCTGCAGGCCGGCCTGCCCCATCCCGTCCGCCACCGCAATCTACTGCGGCTGGCCGACGGCGTGACGGTGATCGTCGACGCCCTCCGGCGGTTCGTGCCCGCCGGCCCCCCGGTGCACATCCTGACTCCGGGGGTGGACTTCTCGCTCTATCAACCCCAGCCCCGCGACCTCGCGTTGTGCCGCGAACTCGGTTTGCGCGGATACGAAAAGGTCATTGTCTTCACCGGCAGCCGTACTTTCGCCAACGAACCCGAAATACGCGACCTTTATGCCGCCGTGCGCCTGCTCAACCAGCGCGGTCTGCCCACGCGCCTGGTGCGCACGGGCTTCACTTCGCCGGAGTTTCAGGCTGGTTTCGCCGCCGGTTTCAGGGACATCGTCATCGACCTCGGCTTCATCGAGAAGGCCCGGCTCCCCAAGCTGCTCGCGCTGGCCGATGCGCTGGTGCAGCCGGGGTGCGCGGGCGCCTTCAATGACTACCGTCTCCCCTCGAAGCTGCCCGAATTTCTCGCCATGGGCAAACCGGTCATCCTGCCGGCCACCAATCTGGCCGCACAAATGGAGGACGGGCGCGACGCCCTGTTCCTCAAGACCGGCACGCCGGAGGAGATCGCCGAGGCCTGCGCACGGGTTTTTGCCGACGCCGAGCTCGCGGAGCGGCTGGGGCGCGGGGCGCTGGCCTTCGCGCGGAAACACTTCGATCTGACCGCCAACACCAGCGGGCTGGCCGGATTCTACGACGCCGTCATCGCCGCCGCTCCGCGCACCGACTGGAGCGCCGCCGCCCCCACCCCGATGGGCGACGTCTTTCTCCTGGCCCGGCAACTTCACCACGAGATCACCGCACTCGGCGAAGCGCTCCCGCCCGAAGCCCGTGCTACCTGGAACGAACTCACCCCTCTGGCCGACGACGTGGCCTTGCTCTGCCGGCAGCTGCAGGCTGATGCAGGCGAGTCCCCCGCCCGCGCGGCGATCGAACGCCTCGAGAAGGAGCGCGCGGAACGGGGCGAACTGCACCAGGTGATCGATGCCATTCGCCAGCACGCCACCAACCTTGAACTTACCCGCGCCCGGCTCGAAGCCGAACTCGCCCAGTCCCATTACCAACTCGCCGAAACCCGCGCCCGGGCGCTGGCCTTGGGTGAAAATTCCATGCAGGAACTTACGCGCCTGCGCGATTGCCTGCGAGAATTCCTGCGCGAAACCGTCCGGCAAAAGGAGGACCGGATCTTCCAGCGGGAGGAGAAAATCCGCCAGATGCAGGCCACGGCCTCCTGGCGGATCACCGCGCCGCTGCGTTTCCTGCGACGCAAATTCGTTGATCCCTGGCACCGCAGGCCGACGGGGCCCACCGGCGTCGCCCACTACGACTTTCCCGTCCCGCCTGAGGTGCGATTCGACTTCCGCCCGGCCGATTTTCGGCAGCAGGTTTCCGAGTTCCGTCTGAGCGTTGACTATCCCAACACGTGGAGTTTTCCGCCGCGCAGCCTGAACATTCGCGGCTGGTGCCTCTCCCTCGCCCATCGTCAGCTCAGGGCGGTGCGTGCCCTCATCGACGAACGCACCTACCCCGGCCTCTATGGACTCAAGCGCATGGATGTGCTGGCCATGCTGAAGGAGCATGCCCAGGCCGAATATTGCGGCTTCAAGATCGAGGTGGAATTGTTGCAGGGCGACTCCGAATTAGTCCTCGAGGTCGGCGACGAAACCGGCGCGTGGCATCGCTTTTTCGCCGCGCAGCTGCACGTTGATAAAGACACGGGACAACGTGAGCTGACGGCCTATGAGAATTGGATCAACGTCTACGATCGCCATACGCCCGAATCGCTCAATGCGCTCGCCGCCAACGTCAGCAGCCTCGCCCGCCAGCCGCTGATCTCCGTGGTGATGCCAGTTTACAACACCCCGGAGAAATGGCTGGCCCGGGCCATCGAGTCGGTGACCGCCCAAGCCTATCCGCGCTGGGAATTGTGCATCGCCGACGACGCCTCGACCGAGCCATATGTGCGCCCCCTGCTTGAGCGGTCCGCCGCCGCCGACCGGCGGATCAAGGTCGCCTTCCGCCAGGAAAACGGCCACATCTCCGCCGCCTCCAATTCCGCACTCGAACTGGCCACCGGGGAATGGATCGCCCTGCTCGACCATGACGACGAACTCGCCCCGCATGCCCTCTACGAGGTTGCCGCCGTGCTCAATGCGTGCCCGGAGACCGATCTCGTCTACAGCGACGAGGACAAGATCGACCAGGACGGTCACCGCCATACTCCGTACTGCAAACCGGATTTCCTCCCCGATCTTTTTACGGGGCAAAATTACATCTCGCATCTCACCGTTTATCGCGCCGCCCTGGTCCGCGAGATCGGCGGCTTCCGGGTCGGATTCGAAGGCAGCCAAGACTGGGACCTGGGGCTGCGATTCATTGAACGGACGAAGCCGGAGCGCATCCGTCACATCCCGAAGGTGCTCTATCATTGGCGCGCCGTCGCCGGCTCGACCGCGTTTCTGCCGGGTGAGAAAACTTACTACGTCGAGGCCGCTCGCAAGGCGCTCAGCGAACATTTTGAGCGGTGCGGCGAACCGGTGGAACTCCTGCTGGTCGCGGGTGGCCATTGGCGGGTGAAGCATGTGCTGCCCTCACCCACCCCGCTCGTGTCGCTCATTGTGCCCACGCGCAACGGCCGGCGCCTGCTCCAACGCTGCGTCGGCAGCATCCTCGAGAAAACCACCTATCCCGACTACGAAATCATCATCGTCGACAACGGTTCCGACGACCCCGAGACTCTCGCCTACCTGGGCGCGCTCGAGGCTCGCTTTGGTGGAGCCGGGGGCAAGGAGCAAGGGGCAAGAGGCGACACGGTGTCCGAAGATTCATCCCCTGCTCCCTCCTCCCTCCTCCCTGTTCCCGCCGCGCCGCAGGCGCGGGTGCGTGTGCTCCGCGATGACGCGCCTTTCAACTACTCCGCTCTCAACAACCGCGCGGTGAGGCAAGCGCGCGGCGAGATCGTCGGCCTGCTTAACAACGACCTGGAAGTCATCAACGGCGACTGGCTCGACGAGATGGCCAGCCAGGCGGCTCGCCCCGGCATTGGGTGCGTCGGCGCGATGCTCTACTATCCCAACAACACGATTCAGCACGCCGGTGTCATTCTCGGGGTGGGTGGCGTGGCCGCGCACGCGTTTCGGGATCTCGAACGCGGGAGCGAGGGCCGATTCAACCGGCCCCGGCTGGTGCAGAACTATAGTGCCGTCACCGCCGCCTGCATGGTCATCCGCAAGGCGGTGTACGAGCAGGTGGGCGGACTGGATGAAAAGGAGCTGGCCGTCGCCTTCAACGACATCGATTTCTGCCTGAAGGTGCGCACGGCCGGCTATCGCAACCTTTGGACGCCCTTCGCGGAGCTTTATCACCACGAATCAGCCAGTCGCGGGGCCGATGACACGGAGGAAAAACGCGATCGCTTCCGCCACGAGACGGAGCTCATGCTCGCCCGTTGGGGTCGGGAATTGGCCAACGATCCCGCCTACAACCCCAACCTCACGCTGGAACTCACCGATTTCTCGCTCGCCGCCCTGCCCCGTTCCTGGAAGCCGTGGCAGACTGGCGAGGGCCGCTTGGAGTAAGGCGTTGCGATCCTGCACGCCGGGCGTCTTTGCCTGGCGGGGAAAGTGACCCGGGAGTGGCGAATGGCCCGTTGACGAAACAACCCCATTCAAGAAGAATTTCGTCATGTCATCCCGTTTCACGCGGGTCATGACGGTGACGCTCGTCCTGGCCTTGTTCTTGATCGTTTTCGGGAGCAAGCTCGCCGTCATCGACCGGTTTGGCAGCGACCTGCCCAACTGGGACCAATGGGATGCCGAGGGCGCCCAGGTGTTTCTGCCTTATTTCCAGCACCGTCTCGGATTTCTGGATTTCTTCACTCCGCACAACGAACATCGCGTCGCATGCACCCGGGCTTTGGCGCTCGGCCTCCTCGTGCTCAATGGCCAGTGGGATGCGCGCCTCGAATGCGTCGTCAACGCCGCCCTGCACAGCGCGCTCGCGCTGGCGATTTTTCTCTACGGGCGCACGCTCATCAGCCGGCGCTGGCATGGCGTCTGGTTCGCCATCGTGGCCGCGCTGACCGCGCCTCCCATCGCCTGGCAGAATGTGCTGGGCGGTTTCCATTCGCAGCAATATTTCCTGCTCTGGTTCTCGCTGGCTGCGCTGGCCTGGCTGCTGACCGCCCCGTCGTGGACAGGACGGTGGTGGGGCGGGGTCGCCTGTGCCGGGCTTGCGCTCTTCAGCATGGGCTCCGGACTATTGGCCGCCGCCGTGGCCGCAGCCGTGCTGGGGATCAGCGACCGCCCCCGCGCCGTTTGGCGCCGGCATGGCGCCACCCTGGTGGCATGCCTGCTGGTTTTCGCCGCCGGCTGGGTTTTGCGGGTTGAAGTCAGCCAGAATGAACCAATGAAGGCACACTCGCTCGCCGATTTCGGCCTCGCTTTCTGGCGCAGTCTGCAATGGCCCGTGGGTTTCTATGCGCTGCTGGCCGTGCTCGTCTGGTTGCCCTGGATAAGGCTGGGCTGGCTATGCTGGCGGCAACGTAACCGCGTCGATCCACGCCTCCGCGTGATCTTCGCCGCGGGTTTGTGGGTCATCCTGCAATTTGCCGCCACGGCCTATGGCCGCGGCGCGAACGGCGGCTGGCCGGCGTCGCGCTATCTCGACACTGTCGACGTTGGCCTGCTGGTCAATGCCCTCGCCCTGCTCCTGGCTTTTTCACCAGTGTCCGCACCCCGCTGGCGCATATGGCTGCGTGCCGCCGTGGTCGCGAGTTGGTTTGGCGTGGTCGGCTACGGCGAATGGCAACATGTCGTGCAGATGTTCGACGTTGAACTGCCTACGGTCAGAACGGAGATGCGTGAACGGGAGCTCAATACCCGCGCCTACCTTGCCACCGGCGACGCCCGTCACCTCGATCACGATATTCCGTATCCCGGCAAGGACGGACTCATCGAGCGCCTCAGCCATCCGGAGATCCGCGCCATCCTGCCGGTGAGCGTGCGCCCGCCGATCGCCTTGGACGGCATGTCAAATCCGCCGTCAGCCTTTGTCCGCGACGGGGTGGCCGACCCCACGCCGCGGCTCGCGGAATACCGGACCTGGGGTTCATTCACCCCGGCGGGTGCCGCCGCCCAGGGCGAGTGGCGCAGCGTGCCGATCGTCCGGCCGACCCTGAGCTACTGGAAGATCGAGGTTGCCGGCTACCTCGGCCAGCCGGGGCTTTCGCTTGAATTGATTTCGCTTACCACCGGCATGGTGCTCGCCACCGTGGTTCCTACACCCCTGCCGCGTGAGTCCTGGTGCGCCGCCTATGTGCGCGCCCCCGACACGGCTGCCGTGCTGGTGGCCCGCGACGCGAGTGCGTCCCAATGGTTCGCCTTCAGCGAGCCGGTCGAAATGGGGCGATTCTCCTACTGGGCGTGGCGGCTCGCCACTGGCGGCCGGTTCATTGCCCTTGCAGCCGGCGGCGCCGCTATTCTTCTTTTCATCGGTCTTTCCTGGCTCCCGGGCTTGAACAAGCCAGCCCCGGCCATCAAGCCTGGCCATGGCTGATCGCGCCGGTACCTGCCCGCCAAGCATGATGGTTGGTGTCGGGCACGGCCCAAAATTAAACCCGTCTGCCTCGATGGGAATAATAGCCTTGCGACCGTCGGGCTTCGCAGGGCAAATACCTGTTTTGCCTGCATGAAAGGGAAACGTCTCCTGGGGTGCCTGCTGGCTGCCGCTGTGGCCAGCTTTGTCGTGGTGCTTCCTTTCACGAAGTCCACCCGCCCCGCGAATGCGCCCTTCACTTTTCAAGTCGAACTGGCCAGCAGCGCCCCCGGTATCGTGCAGGTTTTCTACGATATCGGCCGCGGCTTCAATGAAACCGATTCGGTGCGTCTGAATATCGAGGGTGGCGGCAGGCCCGCCCTGCTCAAGTTCCCCCTGCCGCCAGGCACCTATCGCGCCCTGCGTTTTGATCCGATCGACTGTGAGGCGAAGGTCACCTTCAGCCAGACGCGCATGGTTTCGCCCTTCGGGACGGTCATCAAGACCTTCGCGCCGAAAGACTTCGAACCGGCAAAGCAAATCGCGTCGCAGGAGGTTCACGGTGACAGCCTGACGATCACGACTACGGCCGGCGCCAACGATCCCTTCCTCCGGCTCCCTTTGCCCCAGCGGCTGAAGCTGGAGCTTTCCGCCCCCCTGAAGATTATCCTGCTCCTCCAGCGTTTCCTGATCGTCTACGCCGTGCTGCTGGCGCTGCTGCTCGCGCCGCGGATGATTCCCGAAGCCAGGAGAATCCGGACGCTCGGGGCGGCCGGCGCCATGCTGCAGCGGCTGGCGCAGCGCCCGGCCCTGGCCATCGCGCTGACCGCAACTCTGGCTGTGATCGCCAGCAGCTACCCGGTGGTGTTTCTCGGGCGGAGCCTGGTCTCGCCCAACTACGGAGCGTATCTGCTCTATGATCATTATCCGACGCTGCCTGACTACACGGATGCGCACAACGTGGATGCGAAAGGCGCCGACGTGGGCGCCATCGTCTGGCAGCATGTGCCGCTCTCAATGCTGCAGCACCGCGCCCTGTTTCGTGACGGCGAACTGCCGTTATGGAACCGTTACAACTCCACCGGCGTCGCGTTGCTGGGACAGGGACAGTCGATGTTCGGTGATCCGCTGCATTTTCTCGTCATCATGGCCGATGGCGCCGCGTGGGTTTGGGATCTCAAATTCCTCGTCGCCAAGTGGCTGTTTGCGTTCGGCCTCGGACTGATCGTCTGGCGGCTCACCCGTCACCTGCCATCCGCCGGGCTGACCGCGCTGGCATCAGCTTTCATTGGTTTCTTCGTCTTTCGGGTCAACCATCCGGCCTTCTTCAGCGTCTGCTACGCGCCGTGGATCCTTTATTGCTGGGTGCGCATCGTGCAGGCCGGCTCGTTGCGCTCTCTCCTCGGCTGGGCCGGCTGGCTGCTCCTTGCCAACTGGGCGGAACTGAACAGCGGTACGGTCAAGGAAGCTTACATGCTGCTGGCGAGCCTGAACCTGTCCGGGGCGATTGTGCTGGCTTTCGCCGGGCTGCCCTGGCCGGTCAAGCTGCGCACCTTCGGTGTGTTGGCCGCGGCCGGCGGAATCTTTGCCCTGCTGAGTGCGCCCGTGTGGCTGACGTTCCTCGACACGCTCAAGCAGTCCTACACGAGCTATGACGAAGCCTGGGTTTACCAGATTCAGCCCGGCGTGATCCTGGGTCTGTTCGACGAAGTCTTCTATCGTCCGCTGCAAAAACTGCACCGGGTGTTCTGCCCCTCCGTCAATTTCCTGCTGATGCTCGGCGTGCTCTACTTTCTCGCCACGCTGCGGCGCGCCGGACACAGCCGCCTGATCCTCGGTCTGGCCGTTGCCGCATTGCCATCCCTCTCGCTTGCCTTCGGCTTGATCCCGGCGGACTGGATTCAATCCGTGCCCTTCCTCTCCAACGTGTCGCACGTGGACAATACCTTCTCGTGCGTGCTGATCATCCATCTCATTCCTCTTGCCGGAGTCGGCTTCCAAACCGCTTGGCGGCGCCTGGGCACGCCGGAGGGCCGGGGTGACGCCGGCATCGTGCTCTTGCTGCTCGGTGCGATGGTCTTCGGCTATGTTTCCTTCGCTCAAACCGTGCACCGGCAGCTCTATGGCTTGGGGGAGACCTTCACGGTCTGGCACCTGGGCGAGCGACTGCCCATCGACGGTTTTGTCTGGGGCAGCCTGTGGACGTTGCTGGCCGCCTCCGTGTTGCTGCTGGTGGTGGCCCGACGCATGCTCGTGCGGCGCGAGGTCACCGCCACCACCGGCCTGCTGGTGGTGCTCTGCCTGGTGGTGATGCTCTGGCGTCAGGGCATGCACGCCGGCTTCAGCGATAATGATTACGTGTTCCATTCTGCCGCGCGCGCCGACTTTCATGCACAGTCGTCCGCAGTCGAAACCGTCCTTGCCACCCAAGAGGCGCCGTGTCGTGCCGTGGGCTTGGGAAACAATCTGTTTGCAGGCTGGACTGGGGTCTACGGTCTGGAAGGCATCTCCGGTCCCGACGCCCTCATCAACCGTCATTACCGGGAACTGCTCGAGGCCTGTGAGGTCGACCGGGAGTGGGACTGGCGCTACGTGGTACACCCCGAGACACTCGCCGCCCTCAGGCCGGTCTATGACTTTCTCAACATCAAATACTATTTCGCCGCTGCCGGCTCTTCAGTCCCGCCGGGCAATGTCCTTCAGCCTGTGGTGCAGGCCGACCTTGATGTATACCGCAGCGCCACCCCTTGGCCTCGCGCCTTCTTCACCGACGAGGTGCTGTCCTACGACGTTCCGCTTCAACTCGCCGCCCTGATCAAGAACAACCCCGGTCATCCCTTCGCCGCGATTCAGACGGGTGATCGGGAGGCACCGGCGCCCGTGCCGCACGACCCCACCACCCATCTCGTCGTGCCGGCCCAGGATTATCGGCTCACCACCAACTCGACGTTGTTTGAGGTGGTCGCTCCGAGAGCCGGCGTGATCGTCCTGCAGGAACCCTGGCTGGCAAAAAGCTTCCGGGTCACGATGAACGGTCGTCCGGCGAAATATTTCCGCGTGAACCATGCCTTCAAGGGCATCGTCGTCGCCTCGGCGGGAACCTATCGGATCACCTTCACCTATTGGCCGCCCTATTTCACCCTGGCGTTGATGTTGTGCGGCGGCGGAGTGTTGTTGCTGGGCGCGAGCTGGATGGCCGTCAAACGGCTGCCGGCGTAGGGAAATGTCCCCCGCCAGCACGAAACCTTTCCATGCCTCCTGCGATCCGCGCATCGACCCTCCTGATTGTGGCGAGCGTGTCATCGCTTCTGATCTGGCTGTGGGCCTACTGGCATCCGGCCACGTTCGCCGTCGAAGTGACGCTGGCGTCGTCAGTGCCCGCCCGCAGCCAGGTGTTTTTCGATCTGGGGCGGAACTTCAACGAAGCGGACTCCTCCTCCCTGTCCCTGCGCGGCCGCAACCTTTCCGCCGCCTGCCGGTTTCCCCTGCCGGAGGGCACTTATCGCGCGCTGCGTTTTGACCCGATCGACCGCAGCGGGACCGTCACGTTTTCCGGCATGCGCATCGTCGCCCCAAACGGGAGCGCGGTGCGGACATTCGCCGCCCGCGACTTCCATCCTAACCATCAGATCGCTCAAAGCACGGTCGGCGGCGACACAGTACAGATGGTGACGGAGCCGGACGCTAACGATCCGTACTATGCTGTCGCCCTGCCCACCCCTTTCGACCTCCATGAGGGCCTCGTCCGACGTCTCCTCCGGGTGGCGTGGCGCTTTGCCCTCCTCTTCACTTTGGGTCTCGGACTGGTCGAACTGGGGGGATTCTTCCTGCGGCAACATCCCTCCTGCCTCGCGGAAACCCGGAGGCGGGCTTCGGAACATCCGCACGCCTTCCTCGCGGTGGTCGCGGCGGCGGCGGCGGTCGCCGCCTCCTACCCCGTGGTGTTCTGCGGCAGGAGCTGCGTCTCGCCAAACAACGGCACCGTCCTGCTCTACGACGTGGCACCCACCATACCGGGCGTCACGGACCTGCGGCAGGAGAACGTGAAGGGCGCCGATATTGGCGCCATGATGTGGCAGCATCTTCCCTATACCGTCGTTGAAAGTCGTGCGCTGGCCCAAGACAGGGAACTGCCGCTATGGAACCGATACAACTCCTGCGGCCTTCCGCTGCTGGGCCAAGGTCAGTCGATGTTCGGCGATCCGCTGCACGTTCCCGCCTTGCTGGCAGGCGGTGCCGCCTGGGCTTTTGACCTCAAATTCGTCCTGGCCAGGGCGCTTTTCGCAGCCGGACTGGGCTTCACCGTGTGGGCGGCAGTCCGCCATCTCCCGGCCGCGGCGCTGGTGACGTTCGCGGCGGCCTTTGCCGGATTCTTCAATTATCGCCTGAACCACCCGGCCATTTTCAGCGTCGGCGTGGCGCCGTGGGTGCTGCTGTGCTGGGTGCGCGTGGCGCAGGCGGCCACGCTGCGCGAGTCTGCCGGGTGGTGCGCCGGCCTGCTTCTGGCCAATTTCTCCCTCCTCACCAGCGGCACCGTCAAGGAGGCCTATATGCTGTTGCTGGCCCTCAACCTGGCCGGCGGTCTGGCGCTGCTTCTCTCCTCCGACGCCCTCGCTCGGAAATGGCGCAAAGGCATGCTCGCCGCCGCCACCGGATTGATTCTGATCCTGGTGAGCGCTCCCGTCTGGCTGACCTTCCTCGACACGCTTGCCATGGCGAGTACGAGTTCCGACCGGCCGCAGGCCGGGCAGCTCCCGTTCAAGTGGGTGATCGGCCTTTTTGATGATCTGTTCTACCGCGAACTTTCGTCGGAGCACAACGTGCTCGCCCCCTCACTGAACTTCCTCCTGCTGCTCGGGGTGCTGTGGTTTTGTGCGCGCATCCATCGCTTCTGGCGGAATTCGCTCGCGATGGTCATGGCCGCCGGCGCCCTGGGTGCGGTCAGCTTGGCCTTTTCGTGGGTGCCCGGCAGCCAGATCGTCAGGCTGCCGGTTTTGCGCAATGTCATTCACATTGCGAGCACCTTCTCCTGCGTGGCCATGATTTTCCTGGCGGTGCTCGCGGGATACGGTTTTCGCGCCGCGCGGGATGCGCTGGCTGCAAACAAGTGGTGGCGGCCCGCGCTGATCGCCCTGCTTCTGCTGGGCGGCCTTCTTCTGGCTTATTTCCATGGCATGACGGTTTACTGGTCCGGCAGTTCTGCGTTCCAGCAATGGCCTTTGATCGTGTCGGTGCATCGATTCTTTTTCACCTGCCTGGCCTTCATGCTGGTTTCGCTGGTGACGCTGACCCTTGTCGCCGTCTGGTATCTGCGGCGGCGGCGGTTGCCGGCACTGGCGGGTTTCGCCGCGCTGCTCGCGCTCGGGGTTCTCCTCGGCCGCAATGGATTGCACTATTCCACCACCTATCAGGAGGTGTATTTCACCGCACCCGCCATCCGGGCTGATCTTCAGGCCCCGTCGGCCGCGGTGACGTTCATGAAGACATCGGCCCGCGGGCAGCCGTTCCGAGCCGTCGGCACGGCCAACACCTTGTTTCCGGGCTTCATGGGCGTCTATGGCCTCGAAGGAATCAACGGCCCCGACGCCGTGATGAACCGGCGCTATTTCGAGTTGCTGGAGGCGTGCGGCCTGTGGCGTGCCGGCGACTGGCGGATGGTGTTGCAACCGGCCATGCTCGCACAAATCCAGCCGATGCTTGATCTGCTCAACGTCCGGTTCTGCGCCACCGAGCCTGGCGCCGTCCCGCCGGGCGGCACTTACACCCGCGTGGCCGATCTCGATCTCTCGATCTATGCCAGCCCCACCGTCTGGCCGCGCGCGTTTTTCACGGATACTGTCATCGCCATCCGTGAACCGGGGGAACTCATCGCCCTGGCTGACCATGCCGACGGCCGTCCCTTCGCGGCCATGGCCGCCCATGACCTGACGGTGCACACGACCTTGGCCCGGCTGTCGCGAGATTATAAACGGCGCCAAGTCGTGCCCGCCACGGATTATCGCCTCACCAATAACACCACCTCGTTTATCATTCACGCACCCCGGGCGGGTGTCATCGTTCTGCACGAGTCATATTTCCCCGGCGATTTCCGCGTCACGGTGAATGGGAAGCCCGCCGGCGATTTCCGCGTGAACCACGCCTTCAAGGGCCTCGTGGTCGAAGCCCCCGGCTTGTATCGTGTGACCTTCGCCTACCGGCCGAGGCACTGGACCCTTGCGCTCACCCTGGCGGGCTTGGGGGTGGCATTGGTGGCCGCTGGCATCGCCGGCTTTCGCGTGATCGAAAAAAGGAGTGGCCTCCCGGTCCCGACTGGAGCATAGCGACAGTTTTCACGATGAAGCCGCTGCCTGTCCCCTGCACTCTCTCCGTGATCGTGCCCGTCTTCAACGAGCGGGCCACCGCCGGGAAGGCACTCGATGCATTGCTGGCCAAGGAAATCCCCGGAGTGCACATCGAGGTGCTGGTGGTCGAAAGCAACTCCACGGACGGCTCGCGGGAGATCGTGCTCGTTTACCGCGGCCACCCACGCGTGAAACTCATTCTGGAGGATCAACCGCAGGGCAAGGGCCACGCCGTGCGCGCCGGCTTGGCCCAAGCCACGGGCGACATCCTGCTGATCCAGGATGCCGACCTTGAATACGACCTCGACGATTACGAGGAACTGTTGGCACCCATCGTCTCCGGTCGTCAGACGTTCGTGCTCGGCTCACGTCATGGCCGCGGCGGCTGGGCGATCCGCCAGTTCTCCGATCAGCCGGTGCAGGCCTTCGTCCTTAACACGGCCCATTGGACCTTCACGCTGCTCATCAACCTCTCCCTCGGGATCTGGCTGAAGGACCCCTTCACCATGTACAAGGTTTTCCGCCGCGAATGCCTCGACGGACTGACGTTCACCTGCAACCGTTTCGATTTCGACTGGGAACTGCTGATCAAGCTCATCCGCAAGGGCTACCGGCCGATCGAGATCCCGGTCACCTACCGCTCGCGTTCGTTCAAAGAGGGCAAGAAAATCCGGATTCTTCGCGATCCGCTGGGCTGGATCCGGGCCTGGGCCGTGGCGCGTTTCGGACCACTGTGAACCTGTTGATCGGCCCCCGTCCTCCTTCGCGAAGCCACCGGGTGATCGGTGCGCTGGCCGCCGGAATCATCCTCCTCGCCGCGTTTTCGGCGCTCCGGCCGTCCCGGCCGCAGCGAATCCCCGCCATGCCTGGCGAGTCCGCAGCCTTTGCGCGCGGGCCGTTCGTCGAGCACGCCTACTGCGCCGACGATGCCGACCTGCCGCGCGGGCTCGCCGCCTGCGGATCCTGGGTGAACGGCAACGCCTTCACCGGGACGTTTGTGAGTGGCTGGTATCAGGCCCGGACCCGGGTGACTTTCCTGTCACCTCCACAATATTTAAGTGTCATTTTAGCAATAACATACGATGAAAGAGAAAGCTAGTTGATATGGCCGTTTGCTACGCATTTTTTGGCAAATAAGAGACCGTACAACGCCAGTACCGGCCTTTCAACTTTCATCCAAGCAGCGAAATCACCCATGTCCGCCTAGTACGCCAGCGGTCCGTGCCGAAAGGAACTCCAGTAGGTGCTGACGTGCTTCCCTGAAACTGGACAGCCCTTGCGTTAGTTTTTCAGGGTCCATCTCATAGGCTCAGAGAAATTCGCCCCTATAGAAGTTGGCTTTCGACAGTTTTTGAATTTCAAACCGAGGAGCTCGCAACACAACCAAGTATTACTAGAAAACACCCACAGACCATTTACCCGCGTCTGAACTACCAGCTCCTTTGATCAACAATGTGAACTCAGACGGCAAATCGCTGTTCGCAAATTCCAGCATGACCCATCCTCCTGACACCGGTAGCCGATCGATAAATCTTTCTTCATAACCTAAGATCTTCATAGATAGATGCGAAGGTTCTCCCCCAGAATAAAAACAAAGTCGATCTCCGCGTTGAAGTTGTACAACCACCGCCTGCTCGTTTGGATGTATATCAGCCCGACCATTGATTAGAGAATCGACGGTTCGATTTGATGGCAGGATTTCCCGCGGATGCCGCCCATCGAACTTCAGACCACTAATGACCGAAGCCCTGTCCGACGTCACCGTGTACGCAAAAGTCTGAAGATGCTCTAACTTGTTTTGGGAGATCAGAAAATCATGTTTCATTAACTCTTTAACAGAAGGCCCCGCCAGAACTATCGACCAAGCGTTCTCGAGAGCCCCATCATATTGGATTGGCACGACATAGCTTCCAAATTTACGGGCGCTGCGGATATGCTCCGCCCAGTGTAAATCAACGTGAGTCCGAGACCAAACCTGGAATCCGTTGAAAATTGAGACCAGCAAGGCGGCAACAGCACACCAACGGATTGCATTAATCGTATCAAAGGTCAGCAGTTGTATAAGCAACCATAAGGTTATTACATAAGGGTAAAAAAAATAGCGTGGACCTGCGAGCACTGGATGCAGAATTGCCGGATCAACTCGGGATGACGACAACGCAGCCGTCATGACCCACATAAAACCTAACATTATTAGAGATGTGCGGTTCTTCTGAAAGATAACTGAGGCAATAATCAGCAGCACTAAAGCCACTCCGACCGTCCATAAAATTGGCAGCCTTTCTGTAAAGTTTCCTATAACGAACATACCTAAAAATTTGGGCGGGACGTTCTTAAGCATTGAGAGAAGCGAAGGGATATGAACCTGCTCCCCTGTCCATAGCTGGCGAAGCTGCAGCACTGCTAGTACCGTAGCCAGCACGCTTAGAAATATTTCAGACCGCATGCCCTTAGATCGCCATATTCTAAAGTAAAGAAACGGGAGTACGCCCAAGATTGTTGGGGACGATAGGGCTCCGAAAATCACGAGAAGTACGCGAAGCCAGAGAAGGCGCGGGGAATATTCCCAGAGGGCGACTAAAAAAAGTGGAATAGCCGCCCACCAGAAAGTATAAAGAGCGACTCCGAAAACCTCCGCGTCTGAAGGAACCAAGAATAGGGCTAGAGAGCACAGGACCTTACCGCGAAGCTGAGTTGGAGCCAGTGCAACAAGAGAGGCGACCGTTGCTATAAATCCCCAGGTGAGAAGCATACTCAACTGGGGCAAGTAGTAAGGTGAAATGGCTAGGCAGGCTCCGAGGATGATTTTGGGGATCAAAATCAGATAGCCGCTAATCGGTACAAATAATTCATGCCATGAATGCTCCATGAATCCAGTTATTATCCGACCTTCCTCATCCCAGACCTGTGGAGAAAATAATTGAGCACTCCTTCTGCTCGAAAGCAGAGCGAGGAAACCCAGGACCAACAACAGCAATTTCTTTCCCTGAAGGATTGACGTTAAAAGAAGCCTAACGCGCGCTACAAATGCAATCATGGGAGATCTATGGTCTGAACGAATCACTAGGCTTGAGGTGGGACCCCATCAGTTAGACAGGGGGATTGAAAATATAAGAGGAAATATAGAGGGAGGGGTTCGGGGAGGGAGCGAAGCTCCCGCCCCGTTCGGAACCGAGTACGGGCGATTTGGGCCGGGGATCAAGCATGGACGACGAGGAGTTCGGGACAGCGGCAAACTTCAACCGGCGTGGTGCCGCGATAAGCGCTGTGCGGCCGGCGTTCGTTGTAGAAGCGGAAGAACCGGTCGAGTTGGGCGTGGGCGTCGATGAGCGAGACGTAATCCTTGAGGTAAACCTCCTCGTGTTTGACCGTGCGCCACAGCCACTCGATAAAAACGTTGCCGATTGCCCGACCGCGACCGTCCATTGACAGCCGCACCGGGGTGCCCTTGAAGACGGCGAGCCACTCGGCGCTGGTGAACTGGCAGCCCTGGTCGGTGTTGAAGATCTCGGGATTGCCGAACTGGGCGATGGCCCGACGCAGGGCGCGGGCGCAGAATCCGGCGTCGAGGGTGTTGGACAACTCCCAGGACAGAACGCAGCGGCTGTGCCAGTCCATGATCGCAACTAGGTAGGCGCATCCGCCGCATCAGGGCGAGGTTCGAGGCCGACAACGGCCGCCGGCGGTGGTAAAACGTCGACCGCGGCACGCCTAGGGTCTCGCACTGGAGCTTGATCGTCATCTTCGGGTGATCCTTCTCGATCAGCGCTCGGCGGCGGTCACAGTCCAAGCTCCTGAATTTTTTTTGGCCCAATCGACCTGCCTCTCCAGCTGGCCAATCTTGCGGTAGAGCTGATCCTCGCGGTCGGTAGCGGCCGTAGCGTCATGATCGCTCCTCTTGCCGAACAACTCCGGTAGTCGCTCAGCGATCTCCTTCTTCCAGGTGGTGACTTGGGTGGGATGCACCCCATAGCGGGCCGCAATCGCCTGGATCGGTTCTATGCCCTTGAGGGCCTCCAGCGCGACTTTGGGCTTGAACCCGGCATTATGCCGACGGCGTTTATTGGACATGGCGGGGATCGTTTTTTTATCTAACAGGGACGATCCCCCGTGTCGAACTTTTGGGGTCCACCTCGGTGCTTGGCTGCCGCGATCTTGAGGGGAACGATCACGCAGGGGAATCAGCGGATTCCTCCGATGTGATCTTGTCCTGTCCCGGTTCCGCTCCCATAAGACTGTTTCGCATGGCCAAGATTCTCCTTGTTACCGGCTCGTCCGGACTCATCGGTTCCGAAGTTTGTGCGTATTTTGCGCATGAGCTCGGCTACCAGGTCCACGGTGTCGACAACAACCAGCGGGCTGTCTTCTTCGGCCCGCCGGGCGACACGCGCTGGAATCAGCGCCGGCTGCAGGAACATCTCAAGGGCTTTGTTCATCACGAGCTCGACATCCGTGACCGCGCCGGCGTGCGGGCGCTGGTCCGGCAGCTCACGCCCGCTGTCATTGTGCACACCGCCGCGCAACCCAGTCACGACCGCGCCGCGGCCATACCGTTCGACGACTTCGACACCAACGCCGTCGGCACGCTGAACCTTCTTGAGGCCGCGCGCCAGGCCTGCCCCGAGTCGCCGTTCGTACACATGTCGACCAACAAGGTCTACGGCGACGCCCCCAACTTGATCAAACTCGTGGAGCTGGAGACGCGCTGGGATTACGCCGATCCCGCCTACGCCCACGGCATCCCCGAGACCTTCACCATCGACCAGTCGAAGCACTCCCTTTTCGGCGCCTCCAAGGTCGCCGCCGACGTCATGGTGCAGGAGTACGGCCGCTATTTCAATCTGCCCACCTGCTGCCTCCGCGGCGGCTGCCTCACCGGACCGAACCACAGCGGCGTCGAACTGCACGGCTTTCTCAGCTACCTCGTGAAGTGCAACCTCGAGGGCCGCGAGTACCGCATCTTTGGCTACAAGGGCAAGCAGGTGCGCGACAACATCCACTCGCTGGACGTGGCGCGCTTCATGGCCGCCTTCGTAGCCGCGCCGCGGGCGGGCGAGGTCTACAATCTCGGTGGCGGCAAGGCCAACTCGTGCTCCATCCTCGAGGCGTTCAAGCTCGCCGAGGAATTCACCGGCAGGACGCAGGTATACACCTACGTCGAGCAGAACCGCATCGGTGATCACATCTGCTATTACTCCGACCTCCGCAAGATGCGCGCCCACTACCCCCAGTGGGACATCCACGTGAGCCTCGGGGAAACCATCCGCCAGATTGTCGAGGCCTGGCAGCAGCGGAATCGTCCGGATTAAAATTGGAGCGTGGAAAAATCTTGTTCGCCCTTCGGTCGGGAGGCGACAGTCGCGCCGCAGCGGATCCCTTTCCTTTAATGACGAATATCGATCCTCGACGTGCCTATCTCGACCATGTCGCCCGTCTCAAACAGGAAATTGAGGGGGACGCCGCGCTTATGGCCGCAGTCGGGGGCGACTTCATTGCGATGGGCAAACTCGAGTATTATCTGCTGCTCTCGCTCGGTCTTTCTCCCGACCATTTCGTTGTCGATGTGGGCTGCGGGTGTGGCCGCCTTGCCTGCCAGCTCGTTCCATGGAAAAGCCTGCGCTATCTCGGGACGGATGTCGTCCCGGAATTGCTGGATTGCGCCCAGCGTCTTTCGCAGCGACCGGATTGGTCGTTTCGCCTGGTCGATGGAACGAAGATTCCTTGTCCGGATGGGCTGGCCGACATGGTTTGTTTCTTTTCCGTGCTGACCCACCTGCTTCATGAAGACGCCTACGAATATCTGTCAGAGGCCAGACGAGTGCTGAAACCGGGAGGCAAGATCGTGTTTTCATTCCTGGAATTCCGCATCCCCTGGCATTGGAGTGTGTTTGAGCAGTCGGTCGTCCATCGAACGTCCAGCCAGCATCTGAATCAGTTTATGGATCGTGAGGGAATCCAAGCCTGGGCGAAACACCTCGGCTTGGAGGTCGTCGTATTCGCTGACGGAGACAAACCCAACATCCCGATCCCGGAGGAAATCCGGTTGGATAATGGCACGGTGATGAAGCAGTGCGGAAACCTCGGCCAATCAATTGCGGTGTTGAGCCAACCCCGTTGACAACCGAATTTCACGACGTTTTCCCGCTTTTCCTGCGTGGACACTCCTGCTTTGCTGGCCCGCCATGAGAATCCTGATTTCCGGCGTGTGTGGTTTTGCCGGCAGCACGGTCGCCAAAGCTTTGCTGGAGTCCGGGAAGGGCCATGAGGTTCTCGGTTTCGACAATTTCATCCGCCCGGGCAGCGAGACCAACCGGACGAAGCTCAAAAAGCTCGGCGTGCGCCTTTTCTACGCCGACCTGCGGGCCGCCAGCGACCTCGAGGAGCTGCCCGCAGCCGACTGGGTCATCGATGCCGCCGCCAATGCCAGTGTGCTGGCCGGGATCGACGGCCGCACCAGCAGTCGCCAGCTCATCGAGCACAACCTCGGCGGCACGGTCAACCTGCTCGAATACTGCAAGCTGCGCCGCGCCGGCTGCATTCTGCTCAGCACCAGCCGGGTTTACTCCATTGAACCGCTCGCGTCATTGCCCCTGGTGGTCGAGCAGAACGCCTTCAAACCCGACCCCGGCAAACCGCTGCCGCCGGGCATTTCCGCCGCCGGTCTTGACGAGACTTTTTCCACCACCGCCCCCGTTTCCCTCTATGGCGCGACCAAGCTTGCCTCCGAGGCGCTCGCCCTCGAATACGGCGAAACCTTCGGCTTCCCGGTTTTTATCAATCGCTGCGGTGTGCTCGCCGGAGCCGGCCAGTTCGGCCGGCCCGACCAGGGTATTTATGCCTATTGGATCAACTCGTGGCTGCGCCGCCGCCCGTTGAGGTATCTTGGCTTTGGCGGCCACGGCCACCAGGTGCGCGACTGCCTGCATCCACGCGACCTGCTGCCGCTCCTCGAGAAACAGCTCGCGGCGCCGAAAATCGCCGCGGCCAGCCGCGTGGTGAATGTTTCCGGCGGCACACCCTCGGCCATGTCGCTGCGGCAGCTCAGCGACTGGTGCGCCGGGCATCTCGGTGCGCACGAAGTCGCCGCGGATCCCGCTGCCGCCGCGGGACGGCCGTTTGACCTTCCCTGGATCGTGCTCGACCACGCCAAGGCCACGCGTCTCTGGGACTGGCGGCCGCAGACGCCGGTCCCGGCCATTCTTGACGAAATCGCCGCGCATGCGCAGTCGCACGCCGACTGGCTCGACCTTTCGGCCCCGCTGTAAGCCCGAGGCGTTGCTTTATTCAGTTTTGCGATGTCCGCCGCCCCTGATTCCGCCCCCTCCCCCCTGACGCTCTACTCGGTGATCATACCGGCCCGTGACGAGGAGGCCTCGCTACCGGCCACGGTACGTGACGTCTACCAGACCTTCGTGCGCGAAAACGTGCCGCACGAGATCGTCGTCGTGGATGACGGCAGCCGGGATTCGACCTGGCAGGCATTGCAGGCGCTACGCCAGGAGGTACCGACCCTGGCACCGGTGCAGAATCTTGGTCTTCACGGCTTCGGACGTGCGGTGGTCCATGGATTCAACCACATCAAGGGCGACGCCTGCGTCATCATGATGGCCGACGCCTCGGATTCCCCCGCCGACGCCGTCAAGTACTGGCGCCTCCTTAACGAGGGATGGGAGTGTGCGTTTGGCAGCCGTTTCATCCAAGGCGGCTGCGTGGTCGATTATCCGCGCGTGAAGCTCTTCATCAACCGCCTGGCGAACCTTTTCATCAAAACTCTCTTCCACATCCCCCTCAACGACACCACCAACGCCTTCAAAGCCTACCGCCGCGGCGTGATCGAGGGCTGCCGGCCCTTCCTCTCGCCCCACTTCAATCTCACGGTCGAAATCCCCCTCAAGGCCATCGTCCGCGGTTATTCGTGGACCGTTACCCCCATCATCTGGCGGAATCGCCAGCACGGCGAAGCCAAGCTCAAAATCAAGGAAATGGGCAGCCGCTATTTCTTCATCTGCATGTATGTCTGGCTGGAGAAATATTTCAGCCGCGGCGATTACCGCAGGAAATAGTTGCAGCGGCCGCGCCGACCCCGATTAATCCTCCGCCGCATGAAAGTCATCCCGTGCCCCCTCGAGGGCCTGCTGCTCATCGAGCCGAGCGTCTTCGGCGACAACCGCGGCTTCTTTCTCGAATCCTGGAATCAGCGGCGCTACCGCGACGCCGGCATCACCCTCGATTTCGTGCAGGACAACTTCTCGTTCTCCTGCCGTGGGACGCTGCGCGGGATGCATTTCCAGAATCCGCTGGCGCAGGGCAAACTCGTGTCGGTGTGCCAAGGTGAGGTGTGGGACGTCGCGGTCGACATCCGTCGCCGGTCGCCCACGTTCGGCCGGTGGTTCGGTGTCACCCTCTCAGCCGAAAACAAATGCCAGCTTTACGCCCCGCCCGGGTTCGCTCACGGATTCGTCGTGCTGAGCGAAAGCGCGCTCTTCCACTACAAGTGCACCGATTTCTACTCGCCCAAAGACGAACTCGGGTTTCGCTGGGACGACCCCGCCGTCGGCATCCAATGGCCGCCCGTCGAGCATCCCGTCCTTTCCCAACGCGACGCGGCCAGCCCGCGGCTCAGCGAGATTCCGATCGAACGACTATTCTAGCGAACATCACAACTGGTTTGCACCTTCTCGGCGCAAGCTTCTTTGTCACCGCATGCCTCTCCGCAAGATTCTCCTGTTCGGCAAAATCGGCCAAGTCGGCTGGGAACTCCGGCGCACGCTGGCGCCGCTGGGCCGTCTGATCTGCGTCGATTTTCCAGAGGTTGATCTGACTAACCCGGAATCCATCAGGACATGGATTCGGGACACTGCCCCGGAGATCATCGTGAACGCCGCCGCTTACACAGCGGTCGACAAAGCCGAATCCGAGCCTGCTCAGGCTAACAAGATCAACGGCGACGCGCCCGGCATCATGGCCGAGGAAGCCAAGCCGCGGGGCGCGCTGCTGGTCCACTACTCGACCGACTACGTTTTCGACGGCACCAAAACCACGCCTTACGAGGAGGACGACCGGCCGAATCCTCTCGGCGCCTATGGCCGTTCCAAACTCGCCGGCGACACCGCCATCCAACAGGTCGGCGGCCATTACCTCATCTTCCGCCTCTGCTGGGTCTACGGCCCGCGCGGGAGCAATTTCATGCTAACGATGATGCGGCTGGCCCGCGAACGGGAGAGCCTCCGCGTCGTGTCTGACCAGATTGGCTGCCCGACCACTTCCCGCCTGATCGCCGAGGCCACCGCGCTGGCCCTGCAGCACGCGCGCCGTTCCGATCTGGCCGCCCCGTGCACCGGCGTCTATCACCTCTGCTGCTCGGGCCAGACGAGCTGGCACGAGTTCGCCCGCGCCATCGTTGAACGGATGCCTGCCGCCGAGCGGAAATGTCGCACGATCGAAGCCATCACCTCGGCCGAATACCCCACGCCGGCGAAACGCCCCGCCTACTCCGTGATGTCCTGCGCCAGACTCCAGCGCACGTTCGGCCTCACCCTGCCCGACTGGCATGACGCCCTTGGCTTGGTGCTTCAACCCTGACGCGCCCACCGGCTGACTCTTTCGCTCTTTCCTATGAATGTCCTGATCACCGGCGGTTGCGGTTTCATCGGCTCGAACTTCGTGCGGCAGCGGCTGGCCGGGAAGGATCCGTCGTTGCGCAAGCTCGTCAACCTCGACAAGCTCACCTACGCTGGCAACCCCGCCAACCTCGCGGATTGCGCGCATGATCCGCGCTATGTTTTCGCGCAGGGCGACATCGGTGACCCCGCGCTCGTCGCGCGCCTGCTGGCCGAACATGCGATCGACGCGGTGGTGAACTTCGCTGCCGAGACGCATGTCGACCGTTCCATCGACTCGCCCGAGCCGTTCGTCCAGACCAACGTCGTCGGCACACTCCGCCTTCTGGATTGTGCCCGTCAGTATTGGGCTAACCTGCCCGAACCCCGCAAGAAAGCGTTCCGGTTCCTCCACATTTCGACCGACGAAGTCTATGGTGCGCTCGCGCCCGAGGGCGCTCCGTGGAACGAGAACTGCCCTTACGAGCCCAACAGCCCTTACGCTGCGTCCAAGGCTGCAAGCGATCACCTGATCCGCGCCTTCCATCACACTTACGGGCTGCCCACGCTCACCACCAATTGCTCAAACAACTACGGGCCCTACCAGTTTCCAGAGAAACTCATTCCCCTCGTCACGCTCAACGCCCTCGACGGCAAGCCGCTCCCGGTTTACGGCGATGGCAGGCAAATCCGCGACTGGCTGTTCGTCGAGGACCACTGCACGGCCATCTGGCTTGTGCTCCAGCGCGGTCGCGTCGGCGAGACCTACAACATCGGCGGCCTCAGCGAAAAGCGGAACCTCGAGTTGGTGCAGACCATCTGCGCCCTGCTCGACCGCAAGACTCCGCGTGCCGATGGCTCGCCCCACGCCGCCCTCATCGCCTTCGTGCAGGATCGTCCCGGCCATGACCGTCGTTACGCCATCGACTGCGCCAGGATCCAGCGGGAACTCGGCTGGGCCCCGCGCGAGTCCTTCGCCACCGGCCTCGAAAAGACCGTCGACTGGTATCTCGCGCACCGCGACTGGTGCCGCGACATCACCAACCAGCGCTACGCCCGCGAGCGGCTTGGCACGGGTCAGGGGTGATGGGTTATTGGTTATGGGCACCGAAGGCTTCCGCGAACTCCGGGTGTGGCAACGGGCCAAAGCACTTGCCGTCGCCGTCTACCGCGTCACTTCCAAGGGCTCCCTGGCGCGCGACCTGGCACTTCGTGACCAGCTTCGTCGTGCCGCTGTCAGTGTTCCCTCCAACATTGCCGAGGGCGATGAGCGCGACACTAACAAAGACTCCGTCCGCTTCCTTTACATTGCCAAGGGGTCTCTCGCCGAATTACGTACTCAACTGGAGATTGCCTGTGAGATTGGCGCACTTGACAAAACTGTTTATCAAAACCTCGAAGCAGAATGCGCTGAGTTGGGACGCATGCTTGGCTCACTGATTAAGGCACGGTCAGCAGACTGACCCTTCACCCATGACCCATCACCCATCACCCGGCGTGCCCCGCCGCGGCATCATCCTCGCCGGTGGCTCCGGCACGCGGCTCTACCCCCTGACCATCGCAGTGTCGAAACAGCTCATGCCCGTCTACGACAAGCCGATGGTCTACTACCCCATGTCGGTGCTCATGCTGGCGGGTATCCGCGAGATTCTCATCATCTCCACCCCCCAGGACCTGCCGCTTTTCCAGCACCTCTTCGAGGACGGCTCGCAGCTCGGCCTCAAGCTCGCCTACGCCGCGCAGCCGCAGCCCGAGGGTCTCGCGCAGGCGTTTCACATCGGCGCCGACTTTGTGGCCGGCCATCCCTCCGCCCTCGTGCTCGGCGACAATCTCTTCTACGGCCACGACTTCGCCCGGGCGCTGCTGGCCGCCAGTGCCCGCGCCACCGGCGCCACGATCTTCGGCTATCACGTCGCGAATCCCGGCGCCTATGGGGTAGTCGAGTTCGCCCCCGACGGCCGCGTGCTCTCCATCGAAGAAAAGCCGCGGCAGCCCAAGTCGAACTATGCCGTGCCCGGCCTGTATTTCTACGATGAGCAGGTCGTGAAGCTGGCCCGGTCGCTCCAGCCCTCCGCCCGCGGTGAACTTGAGATCACCGACCTTAACCGTCTCTACCTCGCCCAAGGCCGGCTGCATGTCGAATTGTTGGGTCGCGGCACCGCCTGGCTCGACACCGGCACGCACGACTCGCTCATCGAGGCCGCCCAGTTTGTGCACGTCATCGAAAGCCGCCAGGGACTGAAGATCGCCTGTCTCGAGGAAATCGCCTGGCATAACGGCTGGATCAATCAGGCCCAGATGCAGGCCAACATTGAGAAGCTCGGCAAATCAGGCTACGCCGACTATCTCCGCCGCCTCCTGGCGGAAATGCCGGGAGCCTGAAGCCCCGGGCGACCGGCCTCCATGTCCCTCTGGACCACCAGATCTCGTGCTGACGGGCAGACCTTCTCCGGATGGCAGGTGCTTCCCGTCGCCCGCTGGTCGCACCGCCGGATCTTTTTTGACGGCTCCATGATCTGGCTGCGCGACCACGGCGAAATCGATCTGCCGGTCGCGGTGCGGGGCAGCCGACTCGAGCTAACCGGTGAGCTGCTTGACTTCACCAAGGAGTTTCCGACCGCGCGTCCTTTCCCTGGATTGCGCGTGCGGCTCAACGGCCGCGTGCTCGGCAAAATCCACCCGGCGCAACCCGGACCGTTCGCCTGGCACTTTCCCCTTCCACCGGGCGGGGTGCCCGCGCATGCCGTGCTGTCCCTGGAGTTGCTCGGGGTCGCCGGGAGCAACTTTCTGGCGTGGCTGGGGCGCCTTACCCATCAGGTTCCGCTGTCGCACCGCCTGCGCGCCCGCCTGCAGGAATACCGCCTGCAGAAACGGAACCGTCAATTGCGCATCGAGATGATCGCCGTCGACGGCGAGGCCATCATCCGCTTCCGCCAGCACCATCCTGTGCCAGCCCCCCGCCTCCTTGCGGAGAGCTGGCAACCGGGGTTGAACCTCGTGGGCTTCTTTCGCGCGGCGCTGGGCGTGGGCGAGTCGGTGCGCTGCGCCGTGCGCGCCGCCGAGGCCGCCGGCCTGCCGGTCGCATTGATCGAACTGCGGCTCAACTGCCTCAACCCGGCGGCCGATGATACCTATGCCAGCCGGCTCCAGTCCGACAATCCCCACCCGGTGAACGTGTTTCACCTCGACGCCCGGCAGTCGGAGGAGATTGATCATCATCACGGCCGGCACTTTCGGAACGGCAAATACAACGTCGCCTACTGGGCGTGGGAATTGCCGGAATTCCCTGATGGCTGGGTGTACCAACACCGTTATTTCGACGAAATCTGGTGCCCATCCGAATTCACCCGCGCCGCCATCGCCGCCAAGGTGCCCAAGCCGGTGCTGGCCATGCCGCATGCGATCGACTTCCCCGTTCCGCAGGGTGATTTCCGTGCGAAGTTCGGACTGCCGGAGCGCACCTTCCTCTTCCTCTTCATCTACGACCTCAATTCCACCCAAGAGCGCAAGAATCCCCGGGCGGTGGTCGCGGCTTTTCGGAAAGCCTTCCCCGGGAGCGGCCCGGTCGGACTGGTGATCAAGACCCACAACCCGGACCGGCATGCCGCCGCCTTTGCCGAGCTCCAGGCGGAATTGACCGGGCAGTGCAACGTCCACCTCATCTGCGAAACGCTGCCGCGCGCGGCAATCTGCGAGCTGCAGCAGACCTGCGACTGCTTTGTCTCGCTGCACCGGGCGGAGGGCTTCGGCCTCAACATCGCTGAGGCCATGTTTCTCGGCAAACCGGTCATCGCCACCGACTGGTCCGGCACGGCCGAGTTCGTCAATGCCGCCAACGGCTGCCCCGTCAACTACCGGCTGGTGACGCTCGACCGCGACCACGGTCCCTACCCGCGCGGGCAGACCTGGGCCGACGCCGACGTGGATCATGCCGCTTATTGGATGCGTTGTCTGATCGAAGACCGCGCGATGCGCGAACGTCTGGGCGCGCAGGCGGCCGCGGACATACGCCGCCGTTTCTCGCCGGAGGCGATCGGCCGCAAGTACCTGCGGCGCCTGGATTCGTTCGCCCTCTGGTAGCCGGCCGTTTAGAACCTCGACTGGCGGGCAGCCGCCAATCAAGAGGCGACTGTCAGCCCTGCCCGGCGTTCCAGCTCAAAAGGTGCTGGCAGATGCTGTCGACGTCGGCGTGGTCAAGTCCCGATGGATCGGCAGGCAGAGAAGTTCGCGGCAGCAAGGCTTGAGGTAAGGGGCACGAAGTGTGAGGGTTGATTCCAACGTGTGAGCAATCCCTCTCCCCCACCGCGGACTTCTCTCCTCGCGCCGCCGCGCGTAAGCGTGATCGTCCCTCTCTACAATCGCCTCGACCTCACGCAGGAATTTCACGAATCACTCCCACGCACGCTGCCGGCAGACCTCGCCTGGGAACTGATTTATGTCGATGACGGCAGCACCGACGGCACGCGGGCCTGGCTGGGTGCGCTGCCGCCGCCGGCACGGGCGATTCTTAACGAACGCAACCTCGGCTACGCGGCGAGCAACAACCGCGGGGCGCGCGCGGCCACGGGTGAATTCCTCGTCCTGCTCAACAACGATCTTGTCCTGACCCGCGGATGGCTTGAACCGATGCTGGCCGCCTTCGAACGCTTTCCCTGGGCCGGCCTGATCGGCAACATCCAGCGCGACGCCTGCACCGGCGCTCTCGACCATGCGGGGGTCTTCATCAACGGCAAAGGCAAGCCCGAACACGACCGGACCTTGCCCCGGCTGCACCGCCTGCGCGCTTATAAAAAAGTCATGGCCCTGACCGGCGCCTGCGTCCTGGTGCGGCGACAGACCTACCTCGACCTCGGAGGCTTCGACGAACAATACGTCAACGGGTGCGAAGATATTGACCTCTGCCTCCGGGCGCACCTGGCCGGCCATCGCCACTACCTCGCCCTGCGCAGTGTCATCGGCCATCACATCAGCGCCTCGCGGGGGCAACAACTCCGCGACGAGGAGAACTGCTTCCGCCTGACGCGGGTCTGGCGTGACACGCTGGTCTCCCTCGCCGCACGCGCGTGGTGCCGCGACTTCATCACCAATCCCTTCGACCGGTCGTTCGTCGTCGATCATCGGCTTGCCCGCGCCGCCCTGGGATATCATTTGCGCCTGCGCCGCCGCATCCCGCCCGTGGTTCAGGCCGCGGTGCATGGCGCCGTTGAGCGCGAACTCGCCCGCTGGCGGAAAATGTTCGGCGACGCCTAGCTGGCAGGCCTGCTCCGCACCACCTCGCGCACGACCGACTGGGGTCGGCGGTTGACGGTCAGGAACATCCGGCCAACGTGCCATCGGTACTGCCGTCGTTGACAGGCATCATCTCATGTCCGCCCTCGATACGCAGGGACCTCGATCTCCTCGACCTGCGGCTTGATGGTTCCAGCGCTGTTATAAAGCGGAATGACAAAAACCAAGCGCGGGCTGGCCGGAAGAAGACATGAGTTGAAGGGGAGCGGAAAGCAAAGCGCGCCATCACCGCCCGTATCAACGGTGGCGCAAGATAATCCGTACTGACCTGTCAGGCAGGCTTGGGCAAATCGCCTTCACCGGCAGCCGCTGGCGCGGAATCCGTTATGGGTGCCGGGTCAGTACTGGCTTTAGCCGGACCCGGAAATGGTGCCTCGCTGCCTGGCGGCGACCCAGGAGCATTCGCTGGGTCAGCCGCGGGGGCCGCTGCGTCGGTGGGAGCCGCGGGTGCTGTCGTCTCGGAAGCCGCGGGTGGCGGTTGCACCGCCGTGTCGACGGGAGTTGGGGTGGAGGCCGCGGCTTCCGGGAAATTTTCCAGGTCGTGCTCCTCGCCCTCCGCCGCCTCGGCGGTCTTGGCGCGCGCCTCGGCCATGGGGGGCGGCGCAAACAGACGGCCGTCGGCAAACTCGGTCACGTACCCCTCCTGCACGAGCCAGCGCCGATCCATCGTCAGGCGTCTCAACTTTTCCTGCTGCTCGGGCGTGAGCGGCGACTCCACCGGAGCGGCCGTGGGAATGGGTTCGGCCGCCGGGGGTGCGGCGGCGGCCGGTTCCGCAGGTGCGGCCGGTTCGGCAGGTGCGGCCGGTTCGGCGGGCGTCGGCACTGGCATGGGCGGAGTCGACGGAATGGACAGCGGCGGTGTCGACGGAACGGACGGCGGCGTGATGCCGAGGAGTTTTACCGGCAGTTCCTTCACCGTGATCATCGGATTGGCCTCGATGAATGCGATGAGCGTGCCGATGCTCTCGGCAAAGCTCTGGCCCGGCACGCGGAACTTGCGCTTGACCGCACACACGTAGGAAATGCCCTTGGCTCCTTTCTTGAAGATCGTGAATCCCTCACGGCGCAGCCGCCCGCGCAGGGCGTTGGCCGTGTCGAGCGGGAAACGGCGCTGGCGTTCGAACTGGCCTTCAATGGCACGGCGGATTTCGCCCGGCGGCAGCGATTCGACGAGCTTGGCATGGAAGCGCGCCGATTCGACCATCTTCACCATCCGGTCCTTGGCCGCCGCCAGCAAGTGGGTGCGAGCGTCCTCCAGATTGTCGAACACCACCGGCGGCTCACCCTCGGCGCCAAGTTTCCAGGTGTAGCGCGCGGCCTTCTTCATCTTTTCGAGCCACTGATTGACCACTTCGGGATCGCGCACGGTCTCGATGTGCTCGCGAAAATCTTCGAACGGCATACGCGGGAAGCGCGTCGCATGATGCTGCTGCACGATCTGCTGATAGCGGTGATAGTTGGGCGGACCGAGCAGTTCACCCGAAAGGGTACAGCGATTGACGAACGGGAAGTTGCCCTTCGGCGGCTCCACCTCGACGATCGCCAGCTCGAAGAATTTATCGAGGTGCCTGCCCACCACATGGGCGACAGCCGCCTCCTCGGTCTCGAACGGCATGCCGTCGGGAATCGCCACCCAGATCGGGCCGGCGGGCTTGGCTGGCATTGGCGCGGTGGATGGTGTCGCAACCGGCGCCTCGGCCGTCCCCGCCGCCTCCGGCGGCTTGCGCGTCACCACCACGACGAAGCGCTCGTATTTGCCGAGAATCAAACGCGCGATTTCGAACAATTCGAAGGTCCGGCACGAGGTGCGCATGGCTTTCACCAGCGCCGAGAACCCGGCATCCTCGGGATAGAAAGCGACGTTGAAATAAGGACTCAGGTAGGGCCGGTAATCCTGTGGCGGGCGCGAGCCGGACCACCGGTGTTCTCCGCCGCCCTCCCGCCCGGGCGGCCGTCCTCCGCGGAACCCCTCCCCCTCGGGGGGCCCACCGGCCGACCGGTTGGGGCCGCCGCGTTCGGGGCCCGGGCGGGCCGCGGCTCGCTCTGGAGCGGCATCGGCGAATGCTCCGCCTGGCTTGCGAAATCCGCGCCGGTCACGACGCACTTCGCCGCCGTCGGCACTGCGCGGTCTTCCGTCGCCACGATCAGGACCCTCGCGGCGTGGGCCGCGTTCACGCTCACCTTCCCGCCGCGATCCGGGAACCGATTTGATCTCGGTCCATTGCGTCCCGAAGCGGAAGTCCTGAAGTTGGCTGAGATCGATTTTGTTGAGACCCTGTTCGGGAGTCTCCTTGGCAGGCGGTTCTTCCATGAGTAAGTCGGCACAGCGGGCGCGTGCCCGCGAAAAAGCGTATCGGCAAGAGAGAGAGTCGCTGCGGGCCGCAGGTGGGCGGGGGCAGCAAGCGGGTGAGTTTTGCCGCCCGCGGGGGCGTGGCAAGCGATTTCCCGGCGCCGCGGATTCACCGCCCAATTCAGGGCTTTACATTCGCCGCCGTGGTCCTACTTATCCGTCCTCCCAACGCGCGAAACGCTCAGGTGGTGGAACTGGTAGACACACACGTTTGAGGGGCGTGTGCCGCAAGGCGTGCGGGTTCGAGTCCCGCCCTGAGCACCACTTTCCCAGCGTCATACAGCTTCGCTGAGAAGTTGTCCGCTTTGGGGGTTTTCCCTGAAGGAAGCCGAAGGATCCCGAATTATCTCGAAGCCCAAGGACTTACAAAAGCAGCGCCGCCGTAGCCTGTGCTACACCTTCGCGGAGAAGTTGTCCGGGTTTGAAATGCATACCTAAATGCGCAAGCCCTTGGTGCAGCGAAAAAGCAGATTGAAAAAGCGGACAACTTATCCGCGAAGGCGTTTGATAGGGTAAAGAGGCAATTCAGGATCTGAAGCGCGTGTGCTGGCCCTGGATCAGGGAACGGCAATGATGACGCACCGACACCAAGGTTCGCAGATGCAATCTGGCGGGGGAAGCGAAGGCGCCTGGTCAATAGGATAAATCGGCGCGCAGAGTGCGGCGCATGCAGGGCAATCTTCTCCTGTGCCAAAACCCTAACATGCTTGATGCCGGCGGCGCGCATCTCGCTGAGCCGCGATGGCTCAAAGTCGGACATGATGCCGACGAGCGGAAGCCAAGCCTTCTGATGCAGCGACCAGAATTGCGCGCGGTGATCGATCTCTCCGTCCATTACCATGCGATAAAGCCGGTCGAGCTTCAGCAGTCCCAGCTCAATGCCGTCGAAGCGTATCTTTCGGGCGTCGGCCATAGCTTTGGTCGAAGGGAAAGGACGTACACTAGCGCTTCTTTTTAAACTCAGCCAGTCTCCTTCGTATAACAACTGCGTAGCGATGCAGCCGTGCAGCCGTCTGTTCAAGCTCGCGAGCTAAAGCCAGTCCCTCCTCGGGGGAGAGGGCATTTATTTCTCTCGCTATGGGCACATAATGCTCTGCCTGCACACGGCGCATCTTTTTTGTCAGTTCGGGGGTGACCTTGTAACCGTGATAGTCGGCCACAAGAGAATTCTCCGGCAGCGCAAATTCATCATTTAAGAGGACCATATCATCGATACCGAAGTAGTCGGCCAGCCGCTTCGCCGTGCGGTCATAGGGTAGCGACTTGCCAGCAAGCCAACGGCCTACAGTTGTTTGAGCGATATTTAAAGCTCTGCCCAGTTCCTCTTGTGTGAGGTTTCGGTAGGCGATTAATCGGCGAAGTTTTTCGTGGAAACGCATAAGATGCATATTTGCCCTTGACGATTCATGCGTCTTAGGCATCTCATGCGTCCATGGTGCCGCACCGCCAGCCCAATACAATCAGAATTCTGAAAGCTCGGGTTCCGTTCCTCAACCAGCTCGCACGGGAATTTCGGCGCAACAAGGCACACATCTGGCGAGTATGCACCGGAGAACGGGAGAGTCCTTTGCGTGAGCGCATCCTCGTGCGTCAGGCAGAGCTGATCCGGCAGAGCCAGGTCGAAGCCGCTGTTACCGTATCAATGCAGGATGCCTGCAAGCCTACTGCCGCGGCTCAGCAGGCCGAGGCCGGGGAAGGCGTTACGATCGAGAAACCGGTCACAAGCCAATGAAAAAACCGCCCCTGCCTCAATCCTCCCTCGTGTCACGCATGAAGCCTGGCGCCATCGGATATGAAGACGAACGGTGTGATTATCTCCATCAGCTCTGTGGGTGGATTGAAATGAAGATTCGCGAAGGGCTGACCGCGCGGGCTGCCATCCGCCTGGCTGCGAGGCACCGGCGGATGAGGCTGTTTAAGCACGGTCATTTGTCGCGGCCACGGCTCACCATGCTTCTCTACCGCTGGCGGCGGAATCGCTCACCGGAGGTCTTTCGGCGGCACTATAAGCCCGGCAAGCCGCGGATCCCGGCGGCGCTCGTGAGCGAATTTCTCAACCGGTTGGCCAGTGATCGCGTGGTGACGGCCGCGGCCGTCATGCGGTCGCTGCGGGCGGACTGGCGTGCGGGAAGATCAATTCCAGGGCTCGGCACTTGGGCCGAGTATCTGCATCGGCTGCATGGCGAACTGGCATCGGCCGCTCCACCGCGTTTCCCCTTCTCAAACAGAACTCTGGTCCGCTGCTTGGGAGCCGGGAGGCCTGGCGCCTGGCAGCACCGGATCATCGCCGCGCTGCGCGCACAGAGAGAGCTGGAACGGTTTACCAACTTCATTGAAGCCCGGCGCGGCGAACTGGAAGCGCGGCGCTCACACGAACCGCTCGGCACACCTTGGTCGCAACAAAAATAACCCCCGAAAAACTACCCCCATGGACTTAGCCAAGAAATTCGAGAAGGTCATACCGATCACGCTCGCTCCACTCTATGAGGACCGAGACGAGCCGTTCGCGCGCATAATCGATTTTCCTAATCCCGCTTCTCTGCCCCAGCGACCATTGCCAACCGGGGGCTGCGGGTGCGCGATTGATTTCCCTGAGCCTTCCACTGCAGCGCTGCGGCGCCAGTGGTGGCTCGCCGACGAAGTAGAGGCGAAGGCTATGGCGCTCGATTTAATCAGACAGATGGAATCAACGGCTCTCGGCTGCCGTTGCGAGCATTGCATGCTTCCCGCAGCCGCGAGGTCACCGCGGCGCTCACACGAACCGCTCGGCACACCTTGGTCGCAACAAAAAACCCCAGAAAAACTAAACCCCCATGAAGACTAAAGCCAAAAAACCAACCTCCCCGATCCTAGCCCTCGCATACGCCACACTCGCCGAGAGAAGAAACGAGCCCTCCCTACTCGCCGCGGCAATCAGAAAGGCGGCGAGCAAGCACAACCAACGGCATCCCGAGACCGAGAGGGAACTCCGTGAGCTAATTAAAGAATACCAGGATCTGACACGCACCAGCCAAACGGAGCTGGCCGAAATCCTGAAGCACCACGGGCAATTCGTTGTTCAGAACATTTACTTCCAAGACTATGTTCTGGATCTGCAGACGGCGTTTTTGCACGCGCTCATTAACGCGATCACATGGGCCAAATATCTGACCGGATCGCATGACCTAAGGGGGAGGAACGCACGCTCGGAGCGGTTCCATGCCTTGCAAGGACGTCTGCATGGACTGCTTTCACCGAGCAAGGCAACGCAGCCAGCTAAGGCGGCAGCAGCAGCATAGCCCCGAAGGGCACATCATGAATCCGCCAGACGCCACCATCGCAGAAATCCAGATGCAGCTCACCGAGATCGAGGCAGCGGCCAAACGGCTCAATGAGTGTCTGAATCAAAGCAGGGAATACAACGCCCTGATCGATGGGATCATCCAGGCTGTCGAGAATCCCAGACAACTCGATCGAGCCGCCTTTGAGCAGTTCCACCGGCTCCTTGAGACCTATAAATCCATCGGGGGTCTTCTGGAGAAGGCTCCTTTCACGGGAGGCGGCGCCAAAGAAATCCGCCTGAAGGTAGCACGAGCGATTTTCCGTCGCCGCTGGCCGAAGTTCCTCGGGAGCGTCCGTTTTCACGACTAGCCATGTCCGACCAAGCCACACTCGAAATCCTCATCGCCATCCGCAGCGAGCTGGCCGGCCTGAATGCTGCCAACGCGGCGCTCGATCAAACGACTAAGAAGGCGACCGGCCTTGGCCCAATTCTGATGCAGGGCCTCGGCATCGGCAGCGGCATGGCCCTCGCCACGAGCGCGGTGGCAATGCTGAAATCCACGTTCGAGGCCACGGTGGGTGAGGCGTTCGCCCTGGCCCAGCAAATCCGCCAGCAAAGTCAGGCGCTCGGCATGTCGGCTGAAGCCTACCAGGTCCTGCGCTATGAATTCCAGCAGGCCGGCGGCGACCTTGGGCATCTGAACATGGCGCTGACCCAACAAACCCGGACCATGGTCTTGGCGCGCACAGGGGTCGGTGCGGCAGCCGATGCTTATCGCACCCTCGGGCTCAATGTCAGCCAGCTTGAGCAATTGAGCCCCGAGCTCCGGCTCCAGGCGATCATGCAAGCCATCATGGGGGCTTCCGATCAGAGCCGCGCCTTCCAGGCGGCCGGGCTGATCCTGGGCGAGCGCGGTCTGCCGCTGCTCCTGAGCGCCCTCAAAAATCTCGCGACCGAAGGTTATGACAAGCTCGCCGCCGCCGCGAAGGCGGCCGGCGCGGTCATGTCAGATCAGAACGTCAAACTGCTCGCCGATGCGAAGCAGCGGCTGGATAATTTTAAGCGGACGACGATGCCCATCGCCGCCGGCACCGCAATCGGCTGGGCGCAAACGGCGATGGACTGGGTCGGCAGCTATGTCGCTAATGTGGTCAATTTCTACTCCGGACTGCCACCGGCCGGGAATTTCATACGCCCACCCGAACCGAAGCCGGAGCCAAACCAGCCTGCCGGGCTGGCCCCCGAGGAGGAGGCGATCAAGGCGCGGCTTCTATATCTGCAGCAGCAATATGATCAAGTCAGCGGGGACGGACTCCAGACCGAAATCGAAAAGCGCGAGCGCTTGTATGCGATTCTTCAGAGCACGCTCGATATGCAAAATATGCTCCTGGCGATGAAATATGCCAATATCCATGCCGGCCCCGATGTCGATGAAGGGACTTTGACGGATGCGCAGCTCGATCTTCTAAAGGAGAAGAGGCAGCTCCTCGATGATATCGCTAAGATTAAGCAGAAGGCCAACGCGATCACCGGCAATCAGCTGCCCGCCTACACTAGAATTAAGGACAAATTCGGGACCCAGGAGAACCCGATGCTCAATCCGGATTACCTCAGCGTCGGCCAGGGATTGGGGGCCGGTGCAATGAGCTGGGCCACCTCGCTTGGCAGCCAGGGCCAGCAGATCGCGGGCTTGCTCCAGAATACGCTCGGGCAGACCGTCTCGGGCATCAGCCAGGGCATCACCGGCTGGATCACGGGAACGGAGAAATGGGGGGACTCGTTGCGGCAAATTGGCTCCAGCATCCTGCAGACGATCATCCAGACGATCGTCCAGATCGGCATACAGTGGGTGGTCACGCAGATCATGATGGCCGTGGCCGGAAAGACAATTGCGGCCGCATCCACCGCCGCGCTGGTTCCGATCGCGATGATGCAGAGCGCGATTTGGGCAGCGCCCGCGACCCTTGCGACGATAGCCTCATGGGGCGGCGCGGCAGCGGCTGCTCCGTTCGAGATCGCCGGCGCAATTGGAGCCACGGAGGCGATGGGCTTGGTGGGTGCCAAGGAGGGCGGATATTTCCCCGGTGAGGAGGGGCAGGCGGCGGGAATTTTCCATGGCGGCGAGTTCGTCTTCTCGGCTCCGGCGGTCCGCGCGCTCGGCGCCCAGACCCTTGGGGCGATGCACACGGCCGCCCTCGGCGGCGGGGGGGGCGGGCCGGCGGTGGCGGGACAGCCAGCAAGCCCACTCGGTTCATCCACGTACTTTCGAATGACCTGGTCGGCGCCAAGCGGCTCGCCCGCGATCCCGCTTTCGACAACGTCATGCTCGACTGGGCTCATCGTCACCGCGGCGAGCTCATTGAGACATGATGCGCAACCGCGGCTATCTCCTCGAAGGCTGAACCGATGAACTCCACCGAGGCCAAATTCAACAGGCAAAGCGCAGGCACTGCGCCCGAGTTCAACTGGCTGGTGCCCTCGAAGCAGTGGTTCACACTCGGCGAAATCGCGAAGATCATCAATAGGAGCGAATCGTTCGTCGCGGCACTCTATCAGGAAGGCCGGTTGCTCTCCGGCCATTCGTACAATGCTGGTACCGGGCAGCGGAAAACCAAGCGGGTACCGCGCTGCTTCTTCATCTCGATGCTGGTGAAGACTGCAGAGTATGACGCCGAAACAAAGTTGCAGGCGTTTCTCACGTGCCTCCACGAGTTCAGTACCGATCAGTTGCGCCAGATCGCGACCGCCGCCAATTGCTTGTGCGCCCGAAAGGCACGGGAAACACCCTCAGTAGGGGTTGAGAGGGTAAAAAGATGAACTTCCTGAAATCGGCGCCAGCGGCAGATCTCGACGCCGCTGGGCTCAGGAGTGCGGCCCTGGGGAGTGAGGCGCTGCAATTGGCGTGCAATGGCTGCAATCCCCCTTCCCGCGCCTCCCGCGCGGCCATGAAGTCGGCCCCAAAATCCGTTTTTCCACATCACGACGCTGCCAAGATCGAGGTCGGCAGCTCGGTATGGAACCGCCTGAGCACTGCCACCAGGCAGTACGCCCACAAGCTACGCCAGGCGCTCGCGTCCGCCCTGGAGCTTCACGTCGCCAACCACTGGGGGCGCGGGGCGATCGAAGCGGCCGGCCGGCGCGATTATGAGTGCGTTTTCGGACATGCCATCTCCTCGCGGCATTTCTGGCGGGTGTTCGACCTGGTCATTCAGCGCGCGGGAAACCGGGGCAAATTCGAAGATCTGGCCCTCTATCTGCCCGGCCGGCTTGTCAGGAAGCCTTCCAAGACCGTTTTCGAGCGGCTGGCCAAAGAGCTGCCAACCTTGGCATCCCAAATCCTCCGCGTGCGGGATGCAGCTGCGCCGACTGCCGGCGAGCTGCTGATTGTTTGGGATTCCGCGCTCAGTGAGTACCAACGGCTCGCCGACGCTGGAATGGCGAAGTCCAAAGCGGTGCGCATTGTGGTCGCCGCTCTCGATGCCTCCGGGCTTCCGTTGGCGCGCGCCCGCGATGCGTTGCGGCGTAATTTCGGCCGCAAACTCGATCGCTGGGTCGAGGGCGGTTGCAAGCCGAGTGCCATCTGCGATCTTCGGCCTGATCATTCGGGGTCGCGTCGCGATCTGCCGTTGAGCGAAGAGGACTTGCTGAAACTCACCGCGAATTCGCTCGCAGGCGGTTTGTCCAGGGCCTGGCGCGACCTCATGCGAAAGGGCGATCTTTCGCCCGACGCCATCCAGGCGTATATCGCCAACCCTGCGAGCAAATCGTATGTGCCGCGACGTGTCCGCGATCTGGTGGGGCCAAACGTCGGCCTGCTTCAGGACATCCATCACGGCCCGCGCCAAGCGCAATTGAACGGCCCCTACATCAGTCGCGATTGGTCGCAGGTCGCTCCTGGCGACTGGTACCAAGCCGATGACTGCACTCTGCCTGTCTATTATTGGGAAGAAGACGGAGAGGGCCGGCCGCACGCGATCCGCGGCCAATTTCTGGTGATGATCGATTGCCGGACCCAGCGAGTGCTCGCTTTCGCGCTTCACAGCGAGCGTAACTACAGCGCGAAGGTCATTCGCGGTTTGACCCTACGCACTCATGACACGTACGGCCTGCCGCGCAAGGGATTCTACTTCGAGCGCGGCATCTGGAAAAGCTCAAAGCTCATCACCGGTGCGGCGGACGAAGTGCCGCTGGAGGAAACCGAGCTTGGTCTGCGGGAGTTCTGCGAATTCGTGCATGCCCGCCTGCCAAGGGCGAAGCTGGTCGAACGCATCCTCGGAATTCTGCAGACGGAGATGGAGGATCAGCCTGGGTACGTCGGCCGCGACGAGAAGAAGGAGAAATTCGAGCGCGTGCAGAAGAACCTGCTTCAGGTGGCAGCCGGACGCCTGCACCCATCGGAGTTTCTGCTGCATCGCGACGAGTGGATGCGGCGCTTGGAAACGATCTGCGATCGCTACAACCACGAGCCGCAGGACGGGCGGTTGCTTAAAAGTCTCTCACCGCGCGAAGCCTGGGAGCAACTCTTCGATTACGGTCGGCCGCTGATCAGGCTCGATCCCGAATACCGGTTCCTCCTGGCCAACCACCGGAGGCCACTGAAAGTGACAGCCAACGGCATCTGCGTGCAGCTCGGCAAGGAGCGGCATTGGTTTCGCAGCGAGCAGACCGGTCTTTTGCGCGGGCGGCAGGTGCAGGTCTACTTCAATCCCGAAGATCTCAGCAGCGTTTTCCTTCAACTCGATCGCTCCGACAAAACCGCGCTTGTGGTGCCGGCCGCACCGACGATTCCGGCCATGTCCGCGACTGCCGAGCAGCTCAGCCATGCCATGGCCAGCTGCGAGGCGCACAATCGGGCAGCACGCACGCTCTATGCCGCGGTACGATCCTATTTCCCCGAAAATGGTCCATCACCGTTCCGCCGCGTGGTCGCCGACCCTGAAACTGTCGAAATGGGCCAGGAGATCGCCGAAGAGCAAGCGGAGATCAGAAATCAGCAGAAGAGCGACGCCAGCACGCGACGCCAACTCGCCCGCTACCGGCACCGGTTCGGCGTGTCACCAAACCAAGATGCAATTTCAGAAGATCGGCTGCGCGCCGGTTACGAAATGCTAGCGGAGGCCAACCGCGATGCCCAACACACGCCACCAGAACCCTGAAGAGCGGCAGTTCCGCCAGGACGCTTTCGCCTCGTCTGCAGAATACGAGCGCGGAGTGCTCGGTAATCTCGTGGCCGCTCGCTGCCAGAAGCTCAGCGATCCTGACGAGATCGCGATGCTCTGGTGGCTGCAGCAGATCTCCTGGCGGGACGGCGGTATGGAGCGCTTCGCGGCGGAATTCCTCGATGCGAATCGCGAGCGGCTTGGCACGCCGTCAATGTTCAAATTCGGCGCGAAGGTTGGGCAGATCTACACATCCGCTCAGGTGCGGACGGTCCGTGCCGAGATCGGCGAACCTTGGGCGCAGGATTTCCCGCTGAAGGGCGAGGTCGAGGAAGCCGATCCCATGGTGGGCCTCGTCGCTTACGACAACCCCGCACGCCGGAACGAGGCACGCGCAAAGGCAGCTGGCTATCCGACGAGTTACCCGGCAACGGCCTTCGTGAAGGCATGCCGTCTGGATGACAGGCGATTTGCGCAGACCCTAAAGTGTGCGTTGGTTGATCCGCAGAGCGAAAGCCTCCGGAATGGGCTTTGGTATTTCCCAACGCTGTGGGACGCGCTCTGCAGCTTGCGGCAGCGTGAGATCGCCGCGGCCCGCGAGCGTATCGTGGAAACCGCGATCACCCGCCAGGTGTATGAGGAACTCGATTTCGCGCGAGAGACGCGCAGCTTTGTGCTCATTGAGGGCCGTGAAGGCATCGGCAAGAGCGAAGCTGCCCGCGCCTGGAGCGATCAGCATCCGGGGCAGGCGGTCTACGTGCGCCTGGAATCCGGATCGGACGAAATGACACTTTACCGGGCCATCGCGCGGCGAATCGGAACCGCATGCTCCTACGCGAGGAAAGCCGTCGAAATGCGTGCGCGGATTCAAGATGCGCTCCAACCAGGCCATCTAATGCTTGTCCTGGACGAGGCACACTTCTTATGGCCGCAGAGCCAGCGCTACCAAGGGAGCGTGCCCAAACGTCTGGACTGGCTGCGTACGGCGCTGGTGGATTTCTCCGTGCCGGTGGCTCTCGTTAGCACGCCACAGTTCTTCGCACGCCAATGCGACCGGTTTCGAAAAGCAGGCTGGAATGCGAATCAGATCCAGCGGCGGTTGACCCGCACCATGCAGTTGCCCGAAGATCTGAGCAAGAAAGACGCGATTGCTATTGCAAAGCGGTATTTCCCATCGGTGTCAGCGCAGGACGCGACTCGCATCGCTGGCGCGGCACTAATCACGCTCGGGTATCTCTCGACCATAGTGAACCTGCGAAAGCGGGTGGATTTCCTCGCATCGCGACGCCCCGGCGTTGCTGAAGTGGCGCTGGTAGCGTTGGCATTGGACGAAATCCTAGTCAGGCCAAGCAGGCCACCAGCGACCAGCGGCAGGCCCGTTGCAACGCCCATGCCGGCAACCTGCAGAGGCTCTGCCATCCCCTCTTTCCCGGCCCCTGGTGTGCCGGCGAACCGATTAGCCAACCTAGTTCAGCAGCCCGAACTCAGCCCTGTTTAATTCCCCTGCCTGAACAAAATTGACCGGCCTTCGCCCTGCTCTGGAATCTGTTTTCCCAGAGTGCGATGGCCGGGAGTAGGATCTTGTCGTCGTCTCCCGGACAAGATGCCTCTCAAAAGCGGACATATTATCGGCGAAGTTACAGTCATGTGCCTGCGCAGATAATTTGCCCGCTTTCTAAGGCCATTTTGTTCGGGAGATGACGATAAAACTTACTCCTGGTTTACCCTCTTGAAAACAGGTTCCATCAAGAGGCGAAGACCGGCCAGAAATCCGCGGCCGGCACCGATCAAACGGTGCTCAGTTCGGGCTGCTCAACGCCATGGTTTGGGAGGACATGCGCCTTGTGGTTGCTACCCGGCCATGTCCCGTTATCCGGTTTGACCCGCCGGGCTTCCTCGCGGAAAGTGGTGTGCACCCGGCCATGTCCCTCGACTCCATCAAGCACGCTCTCCTTGCTTCGTACGAAGCCCACGGCGGCATCAACCATTTCGACGGCACCAACCTGCCTTCCGAAGAGTCGGTCAACCGGCTGGCCTCGGACCTGATGCACGTGCTCTTCCCGGGCTTTTTCGAGCAGAGCCCCGTCACCCGCCGGAGTGTCGGCACCCTCATCGAACGGCGCCTCGGGGAAATCGCCGCGCGCATGACCACCGAGATCGAGAAGTGCCTGCGCTTTGCGAAGGATTCCCAGCCGGGCACGCGGGCGCGCGAACTCGCCATGGACACGCTCGGCCGCCTGCCGGAGGTACGCCAGATCATCCAGACCGACGTCACCGCCGCCTACCATGGCGATCCCGCTGCGCGCAGCATCGAGGAAATCATCCTTGCTTATCCGTGCGTGCTCGTCATCTCGCTCCAGCGCATCGCGCACGTGCTGTACGAACTCGGCGTGCCGCTCCTGCCGCGCATGCTCACGGAATACGCCCACGAGCGCACTGGCGCCGACATCCATCCCGGCGCGCAGATCGGCCCGCACTTCTTCATCGACCACTGCACCGGCGTGGTCATCGGCGAGACCGCGCGCATCGGCGCCCATGTGAAAATGTACCAAGGCGTCACCTTGGGCGCGAAATCGTTTGAGCTCGACGCCGACGGCAATCCCGTCAAGGGCGTGAAGCGCCATCCGGACGTTGAGGACCACGTGACGATCTACGCCCACGCCACCATCCTCGGTGGCGACGTCCGCATTGGCGCCCATTCCATTGTCGCGGGCAATGTCTGGCTGGTCGGCCAGTCCGTGCCTCCGCACAGCATCGCCTATAACAAAGGCGAAGGTCTGGTCATCCGTCCGCGCCGGAAAAAGGAGGCCGCCGTCGGATCGGCCGCCGACCTCAAGGACGGGGCCGACTGGGTGATTTGAGGCGGAGGCATGCTGTTGTAGGAGCGAGCTTGCTCGCGATGGCCGAGGAGAAATCGCCTGCAAGCAGGCTCCTACACCCCGCGCCGGTCAGAACCCGAAGATCAAGTCCTGCCGGGCAGCGAGACCGCGTGCCAGGTCCCGCGCAAAAAACGGTCCGCGGTAGATCATGCCCGTGTAGACCTGCACCAGGGTGGCACCGGCGTCGAGTTTCTCGCCGGCCGATGCGACATCCGTGATTCCGCCCGAGCCGATGATCGGCAGCTTCCCGCTCGTGGCGCGCGCCAGGTAGTTGATGATTTCCGTCGAACGGCGCCGCAGCGGCCGGCCGCTCAGGCCGCCCGCCTGGTTCACGGTGGCGAATGGTCCCGGTCGCGCCAGGGTGGTGTTGGTGGCGATGACACCGTCGAGACCAAACTCGGCGATGACCGCGAGCGCAGCGTCAATCTGGCAAAAGTCCAAGTCCGGCGCGATCTTCAGCAGCAACGGCCGGCGCGGCTTCCCGGCCGCGACTCGTGCGCGATTGGCGTTCGCCAAGGCCGGGAGCAGCTCGCGGAGCCAGGGTTCCTCCTGCAATCTTCGCAGGTCGGGGGTGTTGGGGCTGCTGACATTAATGACGAGGTAATCGGCGTGGTCGGCGAGCAGCTCGAAGCTGCCCAGATAGTCCTGCACAGCCTTGTCGAGCGGCGCCGCCCGGGATTTGCCGAGGTTGATGCCGAGCGGGATGCGCCGCGCACCGGCCGGGATCTGCCGGGCAAGGCGGCGGGCCACGGCCTCGGCGCCCTCGTTGTTGAAGCCCATGTGATTGATCACCGCCTCCTGCTCCGGATAGCGGAACATGCGGGGCCGGTCGTTGCCCGGCTGGCGCAGCAACGTCACCGTGCCGACCTCGACGTGGCCGAATCCGAGCGCCGCCGCTCCGCGCCAGGCCACGCCGTCCTTGTCAAAACCCGCCGCCAGTCCCACGACATTGGGAAAGCGAAGCCCAAAACATTCGATCGGCCGCATGCGCACAGCCGGCAGCTGCGTCCATGCCTCCAAGGCGCGCCGCAGCAGCGCGACCGAGCCCAGCAGCGCCATCGCCTGCACGCCCCGTTCATGGGCCACCTCCGGATCGAGCGTGAACAGCGCGGGCCGGACGAGCTTGTCGTAGATGAATCCCATGTCCGCGAAGGTGCGGTCCGCGCCGCAAAACTCAAGCCCGCCCCAGCCCCTGTCCCCCACCCGGATTTTGTGCTTGTTTTTTGCTCCACCCCCGTCACACCCTGCGCACCGCTTTCGTCCCCAAACCCGCGGGAAGGACGTCCTCAAAGTCAGCACCGTTTTTTTTGCGCTGTGGAGTTGACTCCATCGTCCATCGGGCTTTTGGGTGCACGAAAACCTTACACTATCCTTTCCCCCTGCCCATGGCCAAAGCCGCTTCCCAACTCGAATGGTGCATCGTTCGCCTCGGTGAGGACCACAACTGGTGGGTCGAGGAAGTCAGCGATCCCGTGCGCTGGGACGTGGACGGCCTGAGCATCATCGATCCGCGCCAGGTGCAGCACATCATCGAGCTGATCGAGCCGATGCGCGATTATGGCTTTGAACAGGACGTCATGGAGCGTGCGTTCATCCCCTTCCGCATCGAAAAGGACCTCGGGGCAGGCCACGTGCGCCTGAGCCGGGTAAAAGACTCGCTCTTCGAGTCGGAGGACAAACTTTTCGCCCTGCCCGACCTGCTCGACGAGGAAAACGGACCCTATGCCGACTTTCTCGATCACATCACCCGCATGCGCGTGAAGATGCTCAACGATCTCTTCGATTTTGAGCAGAAGCTCAGTGTCGACGAGGTGGAGGACGAGCTGCGCGAGGCCCGGAACATCGATTTCATGGAGGGCAAGGCTGTGCACGTCTTCACCGAGATCACGGCCATTCTCGACTACGCGCCCGCCGGCTGGGAGGGGGAGGAGGAGGGCGAGCGTCCCGCCAGCAAAGAGGACGAACTGGATGATGAGGATCTGCCGGCACTCGACGAGGCGGAGGAGGAGCGACTCAAGAACGACCAGTCGCTCAAATGGGACGAGGACGAAGAGAAGCTCGAGGATGACGAGCTTGATGCGGAAGGCCGCAAGCGCGCCCCGGAGGACAAAGACAAGGGCGGAGAGGCCGGCGAGGAGGAAGCTGACGACGATCTCGAGGAGGGAGAGCGCCCGCGCCGCCGCAGCAGCCGCGACCGGAGCTAGGCTTGTCCCCCTTGGAGTTGTTTTCCGCTCGGCGGCGCGTGGCGCCGCCGGTTTTGTTGCTGCGGGCGCGAGCCGCGGCCGGGCATCCCAGCGCGTTGATCCGAGGCGAAGATGATGCGCTCCCCCGTTCCGCACGCCCGGTCAGTCGGTGCGAAGCTCCCCCGCCTCCGTTTCCTCGCGTACCATGGCCCGGAAGGCGTCGATCTGTTCAGGATTGCCCAGCACCAGCACCTCGTCGCCTCCGCGCAGGAATTCGCCGGCCCCGGGATTGACGATGCGGCAGCCGTTCCGGCTGATGCCCGCGATTTGCACGCCGCTATGGCGCGTCGGCGCCAGCGCAGCCAGGGTAAATCCGACGCATTTGCTGCGTGCCGGCACCATGATCGCCTCCATGCGCACTTCGTCGAATCCCGCTGTGGCCGGCTCCGTGACGGACACGATGGCCAGGAACTTCTTGGCCGCCGCCATCTGCGGTCCCAAGCCGAGCAGCAGCACCCGGTCGCGCGGGTACAGGACCGTCTCGGGCGAAGGGTTCACGATCATGTAGCCCTGGCGCTCGATGCCGACCACCGAGCAGCCAAACTTCGCCCGAAGCGCCAGTTCGGTCATGGTGCGCCCCCGGCAGTCGGCGAGGTCGGGCAACACACATTCCGAGATGTTGAGATTCCATTCGCCATGCAGCCGCAGCCAGGGCGGCGCGGTGACCGAGCCTCGCTGGTCGGCACCCGCCAGAATCTCGTTCAGGCCCACCTCCAGTTCACTGTGCCAGTAGATGAGCTTGCGCCAGAAGACCGCCAGACCCACGACGGCGATCAAGCTGATGGCGATCAGCAGCCAGCGGGTTACATCGCCCAGCGGCAGCACCGCGGAGAGCCAAAGGAAAAGCCCCGCTCCGGCCACGGCCTTCAAACCCGTCTCCACAATGGGGCGCAACACTGCCGCGCGGTGATGTCCGGCGGTCGAAACCTCGGCATAGAGCAGGGACAACGCGGAGATGTTGCGCCAGATGGCCACCAGCGGCGCCAACACCACGAGCACGAGCAACGACCAGAACACAATCTCAAGCCCGTGAGGGAAGAGCCAGTCGCGACCGAGATACTGCCCCACCTCGCTGAACATCTGTTCGGAAAAAACCAGCAGGCCGGTGACAAACAGAATCTCCACGCCGATCTGCACGAAGCGCTTCTTGCTCAGCTGCCACAGGCGGTTGCGCTTGGCGCGCAGCTGCAGGCGCTCCAGCAGCTGCTGGTAATAATTGATCCAGTCCTGCAACAGCCCGGGCTGGCGTTCCACCAGCCAGGTGCTGATCCCGTCTGAATGCCGCGTCAGCACGGGCGCCGCCAGGGTCGTGAGCAGCGACACGCCGACCGCCAGCGGATAGAATTTCTCCGGCACCGCCCCGACCGACACGCCGAGTTGGGCGATGATGAAGGAAAACTCGCCGATCGGCGTCACGGCCAGGCCCACTCGCAGCGCGGCCTTCGCGTTGGTGCCGATCGCCACCAGCCCGATGGTGCATGCGGTCACCCGGCCGAAGATGGTCAGCACCGCCACCCCCAGGATGAGCCAGGCGCTCTCGCCGAGACGGCTGACGTCGATCTGCATGCCGATGGCCACGAAAAACACCGCGCTGAACACGTCCCTCAGTCCCTCGAAGGTGCGGTCCACCTGCGTCCGGTGCGGCGTCTCGGCGACGATGGCGCCGAGCAGGAACGCCCCCAGGGCTAGCGAGTAGCCGGCGCGTGCCGCAAGGAGCGCCATCGTGAGCAGCAGTCCTGCGGTCACGAGCGTTTGCAGCTCCTCGACCGCACTGAGGCTCAGCTTGCGCAGGAGCCACGGCACGACCAGGAGGCCGCCGATGCTTGCCAGCACCACAAAGGCGCTCAGCAAACCCAGCGTCTCGCCGAGCCGGGTCGCGCCCCCCTGGCGGAATTGCACGAATGAACTGAGCAGCGTCAGCATCACGACGGCCACCATGTCCTCGATCACCACCACGCCCATGGCATACTGCCCCGTCTTTTCATGCGTGATGCCGGTTTCATGCAGCACCTTGCTGATGACCGCCGAGCTGGAGATCATCAGCAGGCCCGCGAGAAACACCCCCTCGGCCTGGCTCCAGCCGAGCAGCGTGCCGGCCAGCCGGGAAAAATCATAGATGAGGTTGGCCTCGATCAGCGTGGCAATGACCAACGAAAACCCAAGCCGCCGCAGCTTCCGCAGGCTCAGCCGCATGCCGATCGAGAACATCAAAAACACCAGCCCCACCTGGGAGAGCGTTTCGATGCGGCTGAAGTTCGACACCAGCGAAAACGGCGGAGTGTACGGACCCACCAGCATGCCGGCTGCCAGATACCCCACCACGACCGACAGATGCAGTCGCTGGCAAATCCAGCCCACCACGCCCGCCACCATGACGACGATCGCCAAATCCTGGATGAAATCGATGCCCTGCATGAACCGATGTGGGCTAGCGCCCTTTCGCTTCGACAACGCTCCGAAACGCTTCGCGGTCAAGCGCATCCTCGGCCGGCTGGCTCTCCGCCCCCAGATACACCCCTGCTCTCCGTATCCCGCGAGGCGGCGCGGCGGAAAATGCTTTTGACAATTTCCCGCGCCGCCGATTGCTTTGCTTGGGCCGCACCCACCCGCCGCTCCCCCCTAACGACATGACCAGCAAATTGTTTGGTTATTTTTCGAACGACATCGGCATCGATCTAGGCACGGCGAACACTCTCGTCTACGTGAAGGACAAGGGCATCGTCCTTCGCGAGCCTTCCGTGGTCGCCATCAGTACTTCCACCCGCAAGGTTCTGAAAGTCGGCGAAGAGGCGAGGCGCATGCTCGGCCGCACGCCCGGCAACATCCAAGCCATCCGCCCGATGAAGGACGGCGTCATCGCCGACTTCGACATCACGGAGGCCATGCTCCGCTACTTCATCCGCAAGGTGCGCAATTCCTCCTGGGTGGCCCCGCGCGTAATCATCGCGATCCCGTCGGGTATCACCGAGGTCGAGAAGCGCGCGGTGCGGGAGTCGGCCACGCATGCCGGCGCCCGCGAGGTGATCACGATCGAGGAGCCCATGGCCGCCGCCATCGGCGTCGGCCTGCCCATCGAGGAGCCGTCCGCCAATATGATCGTCGACATCGGCGGCGGCACCACCGAGATCGCCATCATCTCCCTCGCCGGCATCGTGTTCACCAAATCCATCCGCGTGGCGGGCGATGAACTCGACAACGCCATCATCAATTATATGAAGCGGGCCTACAATCTCCTCATCGGCGAACGCACCGCCGAGGAGATCAAGATGAGGATCGGCTCCGCTTACCCGCTCGATGAGGAGCTTTCCATGGAGGTCAAGGGACGCGACTCCGTGGCCGGCCTGCCGAAGACCATCCACATCACCTCGCAGGAAATCCGCGAATGCCTCGGCGACACCATCGCCGCCATTGTCGATGCCGTGCGCAGCGCCCTCGAGCGCTGCCCGCCCGAACTCTCAGCCGACCTGGTCGACCGCGGCTTTGTGATGGCTGGCGGCGGTTCGCTCCTCCGCGGCATCGACCGCCTGCTCAGCGATAAGACCGGCCTGCCCGTGACGGTCGCCGACGACCCGCTCAGCGCCGTCGCCAACGGCACGGGAATGGTGATGAGCGGCGATCAGAATTACCTGCTGGCGCATATCACGAGCGAGGCAAGGAGCTGACGCGCCGGCGCGGCCGGCAAGAGTGAAGTCCTGTGGTAGCTGCGTCCTGTGGTGTGTCATCCCGGACGGGCAAGGACGGCCGGCTCCCAGCGCCTTCCCTCCCCGTCTGCCTCTGGTCATGAAATATTCGGATCGATTCGTGCGCTCTGCGGGCTAACGTCTCCCGCTGCCCGTGCCCTCCAAACGCTTTGATCAGGCCAAGCCCTTTATCACCCTGGGCATTGTCGTGCTCGCGTGGATGCTGCTGCCTGTCGTGGTGAAATCGTTCCTGCGGGTGGGCTTCGCTGAGTTGCAGTCGCCCATCCAAGCCACTGTTTCCCATGCGCGCGACCTGCAGGAGTACTGGGCGGAGCGCACGCATTCGAAAAATGATCTGATCACGGCCGGGCGCGAACTCGGGCATGTCTATGCCGGCTACGAATTCCAAGCCCAGCAGACGGAGGCCCTGCACAACGAGATTGCGCGCCTCGAACAGCTGCTTCGCCTGCCCTCAAATCCCCACTATCGCTTCGAACCGGCCCGCGTCGCGCTGCGCGATTTCTCCGGGTGGTGGCAGCAGCTCGTCATCCGCAAGGGCGCCAATTTCGGTATTCCGGTGGGCGCACCCGTTGTTTACAGCGGCGGCGTCGTCGGCCGCGTGCGCGAAGTCCATGCTTACACCGCGGACGTCGATCTCGTCACCAGTCCCCGCACGCGCCTCGCGGCCACCATCGAGAACGACAGCCGCCCCGTGAGCTACCAGGGCGGCGACAACCCGCCGCTGGCCCCCGCCCGCGGCATCGTGGAGTTCGTGCCACCCGATATTTTCGCCAGCGCCAAAGACCCCAAACGGCTGGTCACCTCCGGTCTCGGCGGCCTGTTTCCACCCGGTCTGACCATCGGCTATGTCACCCGGCTCGAGGCCAGCACCGACGGCCTGTTCAAAAGCGGCGAGGTCTCGCTCGACCCGCGCCTGTCCGAACTCACCGAGGTCACCGTGCTCGTGCCGCTGAATCCGGAATGACCGACGGTTCCCGCCTTCCATCCTTCGCCCTGTGACTTTCCTCCTCCCGCACCGCCGCTGGTTGATCACCTTTGCCTCCACGCTCCTGCTCTGGAGTGTGGTCATGCAACTCAACCATTATCTTGCACCGCACGGCGCCTATCTTTTTGTCGGTGGCCTGCTGGTGACCTTCGCCGCCTTGCGGCTGAGCCTGCGCATCGGCCTCACGGCCACCCTGCTCATCGGACTGGCCATCGATGCGGTTGAGCCCGTGCCTCTCGTCAGCTCGCACGCCCTCCCCGGCACGCACCTCGTGCTATTCGGCGTCATGCATGTCGTCCTCTTCCACATCCGGACGCGTTTCCCGCGCGAGGAGACGGTCATTGGCGTGGTCGTGGCGCTGCTGGCGAACCTCGGGTTCTTTCTCGGTCTCTCCTTTGTCTTTGTGGAGTTCGGCCGCCACCCGGTGCCCGGCGCCGCCTGGCTGCGGCTCTTCGCCGATCTCGGCTGGTCGCAGCTCTTCATTGTGATCATCGCCCCGTGGTTTTTCGCCCTCCAGGAGCGCGCGCTCGAACTTGGCCAGGTCGACCTCGCCGAGGAGAACCGCCGGACATTTTGAAATCGCACGGGAAGCATGCAACCTTGCCAGCCAGGTTCAGGGAGCCCGCCCTGCCCTGAATGGTCGTACGGGAATCCCCGGGTCACGCGCCTTACGCCGTGAGTATCATTGAAACTTACAAGCCGCAGCGCCCGCGCCTTCTGCTGTTTCATTTCCTGATCGGCGGGATGGTGCTGGTGCTCGCGGCCGGCCTCGCCTACCGGCAACTCTTCCGGTCGGGCGCCTACGGCGAACGGGAGCGCCTCCAGAACCAGCGCCGTGTGCTGGTGCCCGGACCGCGCGGCAACATCTACGACCGCCACGGCCGCCTGCTCGTGGGCAACCGTTCCCGGTTTGCCGTCACGCTCTATCTCGACGAGCTGCGCCGGGAATTCCGCACCGAGTACATCGAGATCGTCCGCCGTTATCGCGAGAGCGAGGCGGAGGGCGACATCGCCCGGAGCGACCGGCCGTCACCTGGTCAGCTTGAGCAGATTGCCCGCGCCCAGGTGGTCCAGCGCTACCTGGACCAGATCAACCGCCTGCTGGGCCGCAACGAGAAGGTCGATCTGCGCGAACTCAACCGCCACTTCCAGCAGCAGCTCCTGCTGCCCTACATCCTGCTTGACGACCTGAAGCCCGAGGAATTCGCCCGCCTGATCGAGCGGCTCCCGGTCGAATCGCCGCTGCAAGTCTACACCGCCAGCATTCGCTTCTATCCCTATGGCTCCGCCGCCGCGCATACGCTGGGCTATGTCGGCAGCAGAGAGGAAATCTCCGTGGAGGACCTGCCGGGCGAGGACCTCAAGACCTATGCATTCAAGGGCACAGTTGGCCGCGACGGACTCGAGCTGCAGTTCGACTCCCTGCTCCAAGGCAAAACCGGCGGCGCGATCTACCGGGTCGATCCGGCCGGCTTTCGCGTCAATGAGCCCGAGGAAAAGCGCACACCCGTTCAGGGACACAATCTCTACACCAGCCTTGATATCGACCTCCAACTATCCGCCGAGCAAAAGATGCAGGAAATCGGCGACTTCAAGGGCGCCGCGGTTGCCCTCGATGTGCGCACCGGCGAGGTGCTCGTGCTCCTGAGCAAACCCGACTACGACCTGAACGATTTCTCGCCCCGCATCAGCCAGGCGACGTGGCAGAAGATTCTGGACGAGGGCGCGCCGTTCAACCGCGCCCTCAGCGGCATCTACCCGCCCGGCTCCACCTTCAAGCTCGTGACGTCCGTCGCCGGCCTGCGGAGCAACATCATTTCCGTCGAGAACTCGACGGCCGATTGCGACGGCGACATGCGCATCGGCGGGCGGGTCTTTCGCTGCGACAACGGCTACGGCCACCACGGCCACATCGGGTTCGTCGAGGGCGTCGCGCAGAGCTGCGACATTTTTTTCTGGACCTACGGGCTGAAGATCGGCCCCGACCTGATCGCCGCCGAGGCCCGCCGCTTTCATCTCGACCAGCCCACCGGCATCGACCTGCCCCACGAGACCCGCCGCATGCTCATCCCCGACCCGGAATGGAAAAAGCGCACGACAGGCGAGCCCTGGTTTGCCGGCGATACCGCCAACATGGCCATTGGTCAGGGTTTCATGGGGGTCACGCCCCTCGAGATGGCGTGCTTGGTCGCCTCGTTCGCCCGCGGCGAAACCACCACCAAGCCCACGCTCGTTCACGATCCGGACCGGCCGCCCCAGCACACGGAACCCATCGGCCTCGCGCCCGGCCAGTACGCCGCCATCCTCGATGGCATGGAAGGCTGCACCACCCACGGCACCGCCAAGATTCTCACCGCGAATTTCCTGCGCATTCCCGGCCTGCGCATCGCGGGCAAGACCGGCACCGCGCAAGTCGGCCCGCAGAATGCCACCATCAACATCGCGTGGTTTGTCTGCTTCGCGCCCATCGATGATCCCCAGATCGCGATCGCCGTCGCCATCGAGGGCGACACGCCGGGCGAAAACTTCGCCGGCGGCCGTTATGCCGCGCCGGTGGCCCAGGCCGTGCTGAAGACGTGGTTCGAGAAAAGCCAGCACGCCGGCGCGTCCGCGGCGCGTCTTACCGCCAATTGATCGTCCGCCGCGCCATCCGCCGCGCCCGCCGGGCGCGGCGGAACACCGCCTGCGGCTCAGGCCAGGTGTCGCGCGGGCCGTAGCGCAGCCGCAGCAGGTCGGCACGCACTTCTTCAGCTTCGGCAGACAAGCCCGCCTCCGGCAGTGCACGCAAACGCGCGAGCCACCGTCCCGCCTCGCGCCGCACCGGATCGGTTCTGCCATGGCGTCGCGTACCCACGACCCGCCACCACCACGATCGTCCGTGGCGCCACCACAGCGCCACCGCCACCGCCGCACCGAGCGCGGAGCCGAGCCAGCCCAGCACGCGCGGCACATTCCAAGGACGCTGCAACCAGTGTCGCAACGAGGCGCCCGCCTTGCCGAGGACATCGCGCAGCGCCATCCCGAGGTTGCCCGTCGTTTCCTTGAGCGAGAGCAGGAGCGCCATCTGCGCTCGCTGGTCGAAACTGACGATGCGCCGATACCAAAGAATGCGAACCGCGTCGAGACGCGCCTGCCAGCTTCGGTCAAGCCGCCGACTGATCGCGGCTTCACCGGTTTGACTTTGCCCGGAAGCGGTGACGGCCGCCGCGCCGATGGTCGGATCGACCCGGAACCATCCCGTGCTGCCGTTATAGACCTCGCACCAGGCGTGGGCGTGTGAGTTGCGCACCATGAAGTAGTTTTCGTAGGCATTCCAATCGCCGCCCTTGAAGCCGGTGATTGCGCGCGTCGGAAAACCCGCCGCGCGCGCCAGCAGCGTGAAAGCTGCCGTGAACAGCTCGCAATGACCGGGCAGGTTGGATTCCATCCACATCACCACCTGGTCACGACTGCCCTCGGGCAGCGTGACCTGGAGGGAGTAGCCGTGCTTCTCCGTCAGCCAGCGGCTCGCCCGCGTGGCAAACTCCTCCGCGCTGACCTTGGCGCCGCCCGTGATGCTGTCCGCCATTTGGGACAGGGCCTGCTGGTCATCGGTCCTCTCCGGAAGCTGCAGGGTTGTCAGCGGATACACGGTGCGCGGCTGGCCGCGCTCATCGACCTCCTGGCGGCCGGGTCTGCCCTCGAACTGGCCGCGTTGGGCGCTGCGCAGCCTGGCGCCGTAGAGGCGGTCCGGTACAAAGCCGTCCGTCCGCATGCCTTCCACGCGATAGGCGGTCATCGTCACCGGTTCGTCGCGCAGCGCGGTCATGCGCAGGCTGACTTGCAGTTGCACCCATTGTGGCTCACGGAAGCGCATCAGGTAAAACGATCCGAGGACTGGCAGATGCCGGCTGATGCCCGCCTCGAAGTAGAACGTCCAGTAAATCGGCGTACCTCGCGAGGGCGGCAACAGGCCCGTCACAAATGGAGTCATCTGCGTCGTTATCACCATTTCACTCTGCAGGCGCCGCGAGGTGCGGAGGAGGCCGGCCCGATATTCGTCGAGCACCACCATCCGCCAGTAGGGTGTGACCGGGATGTGCGCCGGGTCCGAAACGTCGACGCGGAGTGCCACCGAATTGTCCTGCTGGATGTCGATTACGTCGCCGAATCGGATCGAGTCCGAAAAGCCCGTGCGGCTTTTCTTGGTGATGAAACGATCAAGGAAGAAGCTGTTCTCAAGCTGGAACCGCGGAATGGCCATGAACAGCAGGGCGGACACCGCCACGACGCCGATGAACAGCGCGCCCCCCAAGGCGAGCAGCCGCCAGTCGGCCACCTCCCGCAGGCGCCGGGCCAGCCGCCGCCAGTTGCCCCTGGCCCATGACGGCACCCGCTCGCGCGCCGCCTGCTGGATCCCGGGTTCCGGATTCTCCCTGCCCTCCGCGGCCTCCGCCAGGGTGATCACGAAGAGAAACGCCAGCGTGCAGCCCGTGAACGCAAGAATTTGCACCGCGAACGCCAGCGACACCGTGAGCACGCCGGCCACCATCACGAGGAACAGGCCGAGGACGATGATCTGCAGCTCATCGCGCTTCTTGCGATAACTGATGCCCCGATAGAGCAGCAGCAGGATGTCGAGCCGGATCATTGCCGGCAGCACCTCCGCGGTGGAATAAAGGTCCCACGCAAAGAATGCCACGATGAACGGAAACGCGAGTTTGTGCGCCAGCGGGGGCAGGTGCGCCGGCAGATCGGGCCGAACGAGAGCCGCGAGCACGACGGTGGTGGCGATGCCCATCAGCACCCATGCGTCGATCTCGAGATAAAACACGGTCCAGACCGAGATCAGGGCCAGCCCACCGCCCAGCAGCCATCGGAGCTGATATAGCTCGTCGAGGTTAAGTTGTGGCCGTTTTCTCTCCATCGATGTAGGCCGCGACACCCCGGACGCCCTCGGGGGCGAAGGTGATCACATTGCGGCGCATCCGGGCCACAACGTCGGTTTTGAGGGGTGCATTCAATGTTTCCCGGGGCAACTCCAGCACCGCCAGCCGGTCGAGGAACGACTCCAGATCGCGCACCCGGCGGATGACCAGCGGTTCCTCCTCGTTCACCGCCGCACCGGCGAGCCGGCCGGCGGTGAACAAATCCTCCGCCAGTGTCGCGGCAAAGCGGCACAACAGTTCGAACTGCTCCTCCCGGGGCCACCCGCCCGGCGGCGTCTCGATCCACAGGAAAAAACCCTCCGCACTCTCCGCCGCGAACTGGCGGACCATGAGCTGCCGCAACCGCGCACTCGCCTTCCAGTGGACGAGCCGGTGGGAATCGCCCGGCTGGTAGCGCCGCAGGGCCAGCAGGTCGTTGCTGGCGCCGGGCCGGGCCACGCGTTCGCCCTCCGCCTGGCGCGCAGCCGCCGCGGTCCGCGTGAAGCGATACTCCACAGGTGCCGGCCAGACGATGATTTCGCGCCGCAGCCGGGTGCCGTGGTTCTTACGCAGAAAGCCAAACGGAAAGAGCGAACCCACGCTCGCCAGTTCCACGCGCACCATGCCGCGGCGCTGGGGTGTGAAAAGCCAGTCGAGCCGCGTCTGGTCGCCCGGATCGAGCCGCTCACGCAGCGGCAAGGTGGCGCGCGCCGTGGCCTGTTCGATCCGGGAGAACGCAGCCCTGATCTCGGCGGACGAAGCCCGGATGGTCGCCTCCGCGCGCTGCGGTCCCGTCGCCACGGGACGCGCGGTGAGTTCAAACCAGAGACCGTAGGTCGGCAGCAACGCCTTGCGGTTCCACAGTTCGAGCGTCACCGGCGTTTTCTGGCCCGCGCGCGCCGGCGGCTGCAGCAGCAGACGCCAGCAGACGCCCCGGACGTTGAGCCACGACATCACACCGCTGAGGATGAGGCACGTCAGCAGCAGGGAAAGCGTGATGAAGAGGATGTTGCTCGCCGTGTTGTAGGCCGCCGAACCGATGCCGAGTGCGAGGCCGATCAGGACGAGGCCGGGCACGGTCGGCATGATGCGGTGGTTCTTGGCCGGATAGATCAGTGCCCAGAGAAACTCGCTCCAACGGAAGCGCGACCGGCCGTGCAGGGTGGGACCGGACCAGCCGAGGTTTGGATTCGGAGTCTCTGCGCCAGCTTTCATCGGCCGCTCCTAGCCTCGAAGTGCCAGGTGCCAGACAACCCCAAAGCTCCGATGCGCCATGATGGCCTGGAATCTTGGGGGGATTGGGGATTGGGCCATTGGGATTTCCCGCCGGCTTTAAACCGGCGTCGGAATGGAAGCCGTGATCCTCCGCAGCACGGCCGCAATGGCGTTGCGCTCCTCCAGCACGTCGGACGTCTGCCGCACCAGCGCCAGCCGATGGCCGAACACGGCCTGCACCAGGTCGAGTACGTCCTCGGGCACCACGAAGTCCCGGCCGTTCAGCAGTGCCCGCGCCTGCGCGGCCAGCTTGAGGGAGAGGCCGCCGCGCACGCTGATGCCGGCCTTGAATTCCGCCTCGGTGCGCGTGGCCGCCACGATCTTGAGGATGAAGTCGAGCACGCTCTCCTCGATGAAGATCTGCGTGACGAGCTGCTGCAGCTTGAGCACGTAGGTGCGCATCACGACCGGGTTGAGCTGGATCGAGTCATACGTCATGCGCGGGGCGCGCAGAATTTCCAGCTCATCGGCCGTCTGCGGATAGCCCATCCGGATGCGCATGAGGAAACGGTCCATCTGGCTCTCGGGCAGCGGGAAGGTGCCCTCGTAGTCGACCGGATTCTGCGTAGCCAGGACCATGAACGGCGCGCCGACGGCGTGGGCCTCGCCGTCGATCGTGACCTTGCCGCGGTCCATCACTTCGAGCAGCGCCGACTGCGTCTTGGGCGTGGCGCGGTTGATCTCGTCGGCCAGCACGATGTTGGCGAAAATCGGGCCGGGTTTGAATACGAACTCCTTCACGTGCTCGTCGTAGATGGCGACCCCCGTGACATCGCTCGGCAGCAGGTCACTGGTGAATTGGATGCGCGAAAACGAACAGTCCATGGAACGCGCCAGCGAGTAGGCCAGCGTGGTCTTGCCGAGGCCGGGCAGATCCTCGATCAGCAGGTGCCCGCCCGCGGCGAAGCAGACCAGGGTGCGCTCAATGACGTCGTCCTTGCCCTTGATGGCCAGGCGCATGTTGGCCTTGAGCTGGCCGAGCGCCTGCCGGGCCTCCGCCACCTGGGTGGTGTGCATGAACTCGCTCATGGCCCCCAAGGCTAGACAGGATGGCCGCGGCGTCAACGCGCCTGCCGCCGGGGATGCGCCGTTCCCTCCGGCCCGGTTAGAGCAGCTTGAGCAGCGCGCTGAAATCCTCGTCGCCGGACCCTTGCGCCTCGGCGAGCCGGAGGCGCTCGCGCACGGCCTCGAGCAGCGGCAGCCGGGCCGCTCCGGACGCCAGCCGCATGTCCTTGTGCATGTGTTTCACCGAAAACTGCGGTGAAAAATCGCCCGTGCGCAGCTTGGGTTCCTTGAGCTTCGAGAGGCCGGACGCGCCGACGTTGCGCGCCAGGGCATCGAAGAAGATGTCGTCGCTGATGCCCGCGCGGCGCGCGAACACCAGCGCCTCGCACAATCCCTCGAGCATGACCGCGAGATTGAGGTTCATCGCCAGTTTGAGCGCCGCCGCCTTCCGCGGCTCGACGGCGATGTACAACCGCGTCTCCGACACGAGCTGGAGCAGCGGCTCGGCGGCCGCGACCAGATCCGCCGGTCCGCCGAGATAGAACACCGTCTTCCTTTGCTCCGCCGCCGGCTTGCTGCCCGTGAACGGCGCCTCGAGATAGCGGGCGCCGCGCGCCTCGACCTGCGCGCGGAAGCGATCGCTGCTCGCGGGATCGATCGTGGACGACTGGATGACCACCTTGCCGGAGCCGAGCTGCGGCAGGATGCGGTCGAGCACACCTTGGACCGCGGGCGGATCAGCCACGACGATCTGCACCGCGTCAGCCGCGGCGGCGACCGCCTCGGGCGTGTCCTTCCATTGCGGCATGGCCGGTTGCGGCGTGCGGTTCCAGCAGCCCGCCAGCACGCCCGCCGCGGCATAATGTTTCACCCACGTTCCGCCGATGATACCCAGTCCGATGACGCCGATGGTTTTCATGAGAAAGAAGCGAGCATCGAGGAGTGAGCATGTCGCAAGCGCATGCGCGCCATTCGATTCTCGCTACTCGTTGCTAGGCGAGAATCTCCAGCAGCCGCGTGAAGAGGCGGTTGACCTGCTCCTGGTTGGATTTCACGAGGTCCTTGAACTTGGCAAAGTCGATCTCCGTGCCTTCGAGGCCATTCGCATAATTATCAATGATGGCAAGGCTGTTGTACCTCAGCCCGATTTCGGCGCACAGGTCGGCCTCGTGCGCGGCGGTCATGCCAACCACGTCGCCCCAGTGCTGGATGATCCTGATCTCCGCCTTGGTCTCGAAACGCGGACCGCGCATCTGCACGTAGACTTTGCCGGGGTGAATCTTGAATTCGGGCGCCAGCTTCTCGACGAGCAACGGGATGAGGTTGTTGGCGATGCCGGGCGCGCCGCCTTTGAGCTCCGTGTCGAAGAAGGTCGCCGGTCCCTGCTGGAGTCCGACGTAGTCGCTGCACGAAACGATGGTGCCGGGCGGCAGCTCCGGCTTGAGCGAGCCAACGGAGTTGACCGACAGCACGTCTGGGTAACCGAGGTCGGCGAGCGCGCGGATGTTGGCGCGATAGTTGATGGAGTGGGGCGGCACCGGAAAGCCATAACCGTGGCGGTTGATGAGCACAAAGTCACCGTGCTGCTTATAAATTACCGGGCCGTACTGCGTCTCGATCGCGCGGACGTCCCACGCGGCAAAAAGCGTGCTGTTGACGATGCTGGTACCACTGAGAAAAGCGACCTTCATGCCTGCAACTACGCGCCCGCCAGCGCATCGAGGCAACCGCTTTCTGGCGGCGGCGCGGTTGCGTGTCGACAGACGCCTCCCGCCATCCCGCTTTCACCCCACCCAGGAGATCTGCTGAATCTTCCGGGCGAGTTCGACATCCCTGGCTGTGATCTTGTCGCCAGCCGAATGGGTGCTGAGACGCACGGTCACGCGGTTGTACACGTTCGTCCAGGCAGGATGATGGTCCATCACCTCGGCTTCGAGCGCCACCCGCGTCATGAACGAAAACGCCTCACGAAAGCTGCCAAACGTGAAGGTTTTTACGAGTGCGTCACCTTCGCTGGTCCAGCCGGACAGAGCACCGAGCACCTGCTGAATCTCCGCGGGAGCCAGAGGGGTGGTCATGCAAGACGATGGATCGGTCATTGCCCTTGTCAAACGATGGGGCCGCTTCATAAAGGGCCGGAAGCCACGTATGCAGACGGCCAGCGCCAACATTCCCAACCACGTCGCCATCATCATGGACGGCAACGGACGCTGGGCGAAGCAGCGGGGGCTTCCGCGCATCGAGGGCCACCGCCGCGGGGTGGAGACCGTGCGCGCCATCATTGACGCGGCGCGCGAACTGGGCATCCGCTACCTGACGCTCTACGCACTTTCGACCGAAAACCTGCAGCGCCCACCTGACGAAGTATCGGCGCTCATGGGATTGCTCGAACATTTCCTCCGACGAGAGACGAAGGTGCTCATCAAAAACCGCATCCGTCTGCGTGCGATCGGCCACCTCGAGGAACTGCCCGCAGGACCCTGCCGGGAGCTGAAACACGCCATCGAGGCCACCCGGCACTTCACGGACTGGAATCTTATTCTCGCGCTTAACTACGGTTCGCGCATCGAGCTGGCCGATGCCGCCCGCGCCTACGCCGCCGCTGTCGCCGCCGGGCGCGAGCAACCAAGCGACGCCTCCTGGACGACATTCAGCCGCTATCTCTACACCGCCGACATCCCCGACCCCGACTTGCTCATCCGCACCTCCGGCGAAGCCCGCCTCAGCAATTTCCTCCTCATGCAGTGCGCCTACGCGGAGATGATTTTCTCCCCTGTGCTGTGGCCCGATTTCTCGAAAACCGAACTTGCCGCGGCCGTGGAGGAATATCAGCGCCGCGAGCGCCGCTTCGGCCTCACCGGCGAACAGCTCAAGACGGGCACGGCGGCCCCCTCGCCCGCCGCCACGCCATAACCATCCCCACCCCTGATCCCGCCTGTGCTCAAACGGACGTTCAGCACAATCATTCTGTGGAGCTTGGTGCTCGTATGCGCGCGCTACTTCGGCGCCACGGGCTGTGTATGGTTCGTCACCGCCATCAGTGTGCTCACCCTAAATGAGTTTTATGCGATGCTCCGGCGCATGGGACTCACTCCCTTCAACCGCCTCGGTCTCGCCCTCGGGGCGGCCATCACGCTTGCCCCGTGCTATTTCGAACCGAACTTCACGCCGGCGGAGCTGCTGGCGCTCGGCGTGATCGTCTTTTCCGTGCGCATCCTTGGTGAGCGTGAGCCGCAGAACCGGATCGAAACGCTGGGCTGGACCCTGTTCGGCCTCGTCTACGTGCCGTTCATGCTGCATTTCCTCGTGCGCATCCTGCTGATCACGAGCCCGCATCAGCATACCGGCATTGTGCTCGGCCTCTGGCTCGTCGCCGTGACGAAATTCTGCGATTCGGGTGCGTTTCTCACCGGGCTCGCCATCGGCCGGCACCAGATGGCGCCCAACATCAGTCCGAAAAAGACGTGGGAGGGTGTGGTGGGCGGCATGCTCACGGCCGTGGTAGTTGGGGCCACACTGGCTTGGGGCTGCCGTGCCTACCTGCCGGCAAACTTCACACCCCTCCTGGGCGCCGTGACGGCGGTCCCCCTGGCCGGTCTCGCCATCGTATCGGACCTGGTCGAATCCATCATCAAGCGCCGGGCCGACACCAAAGACACCGGCCACAGCATCCCTGGCATCGGGGGAGTGTTCGACCTCACCGACAGCTTGATTCTCGCTGCGCCGGTTGGCTGGTTGGTGTTTCACTTGCTATAGCCCCCGGCGCCTGCCGAAATCGCCTGCCTGTCCTCCCCCGCAGGACGAGGACAGAAATCTGCCAAGAAAGTGTCCACCTCTCCCTCCAGAAAACGCATTGTCCTGCTGGGCGCCACCGGCTCCATCGGTGAAAACACGCTGCGGGTCATCGCCGCGCACCGTGACCGGCTGGAACTCGTGGGCATCGCCGCGCGTGCCAACCACCGGCGGCTCGCGGAGATTGCGCGGCATTTTGCGGTCCGGCATGTGGGTCTGTTTGACAACGGGGCACTGGCTGAGGCCCGCGCCGCCACCGCGGCGTTCCCTGCGGACACCCGCCTGTACGGCGGCTTGAACGGCCTGATCGAACTCGCGCAGCTGCCCGAGGCCGATCTCGTGCTCGTGGCGGTCGTAGGCACCGCCGGCCTGCGGCCCGCCCTGGCCGCCCTCGCCGCGCACAAGCACCTCGCGCTCGCCTCCAAGGAAATCTTGGTGCTGGCCGGCAAATTTGTCATGGCCGCGGCGCGCGCCAGCGGCGTCCGGCTGGTGCCGGTCGACAGCGAGCACAACGCCGTCTTTCAGTGTCTCGAGGGGCATGCGCACGCCGTTGTGCGCCGGATTGTGCTCACTGCCTCTGGCGGCGCGTTTCGCGATCTGCCCGCCGACGCGCTCGCTCACGTGACTCCCGCCGATGCCCTGAAGCATCCCAACTGGTCGATGGGTCCAAAAATCACCGTCGATTCAGCCACGCTGGCCAACAAAGGCCTCGAGCTGATGGAGGCGCAATGGCTGTTCGGCCTGCGTCCCGATCAGTGCCAGGCCGTGCTGCACCCGCAAAGCATCGTGCACTGCCTGGTGGAGTTTGCCGACGGCACCATGCTCGCGCAGCTGGCGCCGCCCTCGATGACGTTTCCCATCCAGCACGCCCTCCTTTACCCCGAGCGCGCGTCCGGCACCGAGGCCGCCCTTGACCTGCAGAAACTGATCACGCTCGACTTCCGTCCTGTGGATGAAACGCGCTACACCTGCCTGCGGCTGGCCCGGGTGGCCATGAACGCCGGCGGTGTGGCTCCGGCGGTTTACAACGCCGCCAACGAGGTTGCCGTGGCCGCGTTTCTGGCCGGCCGCCTGCCCTTTCTTGCTATTCCCGAGGTCATCGACAAGAGTCTTCAGACTACTGCCAACTTCGAACCGGCCGATCTCGACGCCGTCCTGGAGGCCGATACTGCCGCCCGCCGGACCGCCCGGTCGATCGCCGCCCATCTCCCCGTTTGATTCCATCCGTGCCCTCCGGTCTGCTCCAGTCCCTCGTCTCGGATCTGTGGTCGGTTCTCCTGAATCTGATCCAGACCTTCTTCCTGCATCCTTGGTCGGTTTTCCTGGGCGTCCTGTTTTTCGGCAGCTCCATTTTCGTCCACGAGTTCGGTCACTTCCTCGCCGCGCGGCGCCGCGGCGTGCGCGTGGAGCGCTTTTCCATCGGTTTCGGGCCGAAGATCTTCGCCTGGCGCGGCAAGGATGGCATCGAGTACCGCCTGTCCTGGCTGCCGCTCGGCGGTTATGTCGCGCTGCCCCAGTTGGCTGACCTGCGGATGATCGAGGGCGAGTCGGAGATCGAACCAACGAAGCTCCCGCCTCTTGGCTACGGCACCAAAATGCTGGTGTTCGTCGCGGGCGCGGCTTTCAACATTGTCTTCGCATTTCTGCTCGCCTGCATCGTGTGGTATGTCGGCCAGCCGACCAGCGCCGAACTCGACACCACGAAGATCGGTCTGGTCCTGCCAGCGATCACCCTGCCCGACGAATCGAGCGTGCCCAGTCCGGCGTTCGAAGCCGGCTTGCAGGCTGGCGATGTCATCCTGGCCATCGATGGCAACCGCGTCACCAACTGGCCGGACTTGAAGCAGACCCTCATCGCCAGCGGCGGGCGTTCTGCCGACGGCCGACCCAGGACGGTGCTCACCGTCGCTCGCGGCGGTGAAACGCTGAAACTCACCGTCTATCCACGCCTCGCCGGCGATGAACGAATGCGGAGCATCGGGATCGCCCCGGCCGAGGAGTTCTTCGTTTATGCGGTCACCCCCGGCTCGCCGGCGGCCAAGGCCGGCCTCAAACCCAATGATCAGATCGTCGCCCTTGACGGCCGGCCGGTTCTGCACTCCAGCACGTTCGCGGAGTATTTGCGCAAGAACGTCGACCGGCCCGTGGATCTCACCGTGCTCCGGGCCGGGCGCCAGCTTGCGCTCACCGTGCCGCCTCGCCCCGGAACAAAAAATGCCGTCGAGCTCGGTCTTGCTTTCAAATCGGGCTTCAAACTCGTGTATCCCGATCCGTTCGCCCAAATCTGGGATAATGTCGTGATGACGTTCCGTGTGTTCGCAGGACTTATCAACCCCCAATCCGACCTTGGCGTATCCAAGCTCAGTGGACCCGTGGGCATCATGCGCGTTTTCGTGGCCACTGCGCAAAGCGACATCCGCTTTGTCCTCTGGTTCACCATCCTGCTGAACGTCAATCTCGCGATCTTCAACCTTCTGCCCATCCCGGTGTTCGATGGCGGCCATATGCTCTTCGCCACGATCGGCCGGCTGCGCGGCCGGGCCCTGCCGGCCAGCTTCATCATGACCACGCAAAGCGTCTTCGTCGTGCTGATCATCTCCCTTTTTTGCTTTCTCACGGTCTTCGACTGTCGCCGCTGGGCGCGTGACGCACGCACCGAGCGTGCGGAGGCACAGCAGCAGGCCGCGCCGGCGCCGACCGCGAAGCCCGAGCCCGCCCCGGTGGCCCCCTAGGAGCCCCCGCGCCCTGCGCGGATCGCCATGTCCTACTGCGTGTCTCGTTTCCAAACCGTCCGCCGCCCCACCATCGAAGTGAAGGTGGGCGCGGTCGGTGTTGGGGGGGCGAATCCGATCCGCCTCCAGTCGATGACCACCAGCGACACGCAGGACGTCGAGGCCACGGTGCGGCAGTGCATCGCGCTGGCCGAGGTGGGTTGCGAAATCGTGCGCATCACCGCGCCTAACGTCCCGGCGGCGCAATGCCTGCGGTCCATCCGGGAGAAATTCACTGCCGCCGGCTTTGGTCACGTGCCGCTCGTCGCCGATATTCATTTTCTTCCCCAAGCGGCGATGGAGGCGGTCGAGCACGTTGAAAAAGTGCGCGTCAATCCCGGCAACTACGCCGACAAAAAAAAGTTCGCCACCCGCGAGTACACCGATGCCGAGTACGCACGCGAACTGCAGCGGCTCCACGAAGCGTTCTCGCCGCTCGTGCGGCGCTGCCGGGAACTCGGCCGGGCGCTGCGCATCGGAACCAACCACGGCTCGCTCTCCGACCGCATCATGAACCGCTATGGCGACACGCCACTCGGGATGGTCGAGAGCGCGCTCGAGTTCGTGCGCAGCGCGGAGTCAGACGGCTTTCACGACATCATCCTGTCGATGAAGGCCAGCAATCCCAAGATCATGATCCAGGCCTACCGGCTGCTCGTGGAACGCATGGACGCGGCGCATCGCCCCTATCCGCTGCACCTTGGCGTCACCGAGGCGGGCGACGGCGAGGACGGCCGCATCAAGGGCGCCATCGGCATCGGGGCCCTCCTGTTCGACGGCTTGGGCGACACAATTCGCGTCTCGCTCACCGAGGATTCGGTCTACGAAATTCCGGTCGCCCGGGCCATCGCCGAGAAGGCGATGAGCCTGTGGATGATGCCGGAAAGCGGAAGGCGGATGGCGGATAGTGCAACCGCCGAATTGACCGGCTCTCCGGCAGCCAGTATCCTCGATCCGCGATCCGCAGACCCCGTCGACCCGTTTCATTTCACCCGACGCGAGACGAATATCCTGTCTCTTTCCGATCGTTGCATTGTCGGCCCGGAGCAGCCGCCACGCGTCATCGTGCGGGTTCCTGATTCGGACCATCTCGCCAAGGTCGCCCCGCAGCTGGCTGTGCCCTCGCTCAAGGACACGCCGGTGGAGGGCCTGATGATGCCGGTGGCCGATGCCGAAACGCTGGCCGGACTTCGCCGGACTCTGGAGAAGGTGAAACTCCCGGTCGATTTTCTCGTGCTGGAGCTGGCGGAGATTCTTACTCCCACCGACCTGGTCGATTTCGTTTCCGCCAGTCGCGGCCGCCTGGTGTTGTGCCGGCGTTTCCACGCATCCGCGGCCAGACAATTGGTCGTCCTGACTGAACTCGTGCGCCGCCATGGTCACTTCCTCGCCATCGACCTGGCGGTCGCCGATTTTCCTGCGTTCACCGATGTTTTCCGGTCGCTCGGCGACGACCGCTTGATCTTCACCCTCTCCGCCTTCCGGGCGCCCGCCGCCGGTTTCTCCCATGCGCTCGGTGCCTATCGCAGGCTCGCCGAACACCTGCTCCGCCTTGGTTTCAGGGCGCCCCTTTGGATTCGCAATACCTCCGCCACCACCACACGTGACGACACCAGTTTTCTCAGCCGACTGCTGGAAGCCAGTATTCTCACTGGCGGGCTCCTATGCGACGGCCTTGGCGATCTGGTGAGCATTGAAACCGAGGCTGACCCGATACGCGCCGCCAAGCTTGCCTATAACGTTCTCCAAGGCGCCGGCGCGCGCATCTCCAAGACCGAGTTTGTCGCCTGCCCGAGCTGTGGTCGCACCCTCTTTGATTTGCAGACCACCACCCAGCGCATCCGGGCAAAGACCGGCCATCTCAAGGGGATAAAGATCGCTATCATGGGTTGCATCGTAAACGGCCCGGGTGAAATGGCCGATGCGGATTTTGGTTACGTGGGCGGCGCACCCGGCAAAATCAACCTCTACGTCGGGAAAAACTGTGTACAGTACAATCTTCCTCAAGCCGAGGCGGACGGCCGCTTGATCGCTCTCATCAAGGAGCACGGTAAATGGCTGGAGCCTTTATCGCCCCCAGCACAATGACAGCCTCCCGAGCGAATAGACCGGGAGGACCTGTCCTACCGGTCTGTACCGCGTCACGACATCGTCACTACGCACACGGCCGTGACCCATTCGTGACTTTCGCAGCTGTGCCGCGTAAGCGTAGTGAATGTCTTATTACGTCTGCTCCGTTGCCTGGACTTGCGGCCCCACCCGTCCCACCAATGCAAGCAACCAAGGCGGAGCTGGTGTGAATAACTTGTGGGAAAGTTGCTCTTGAAATGCATTTTGTGATTCACGTTACTGCGCAAATCCGTTCTATTACTCGGTACCTCATTTGTTCTTTGCCACGTCCGCAGTCTGCTTCCCCCTGCAAGCTCCCGGGGAGTTTTCCCCTACCCTCTGGTCTTCAATGCGTTATTTTAACAAATTGACCTGCACCCTGATCCACGAAGACTGGACATACCTTTCTCCTCCGAGCGAGCGACGGAATTTTGCGCTGCAAGACGCGTGCTAAGAGCTTCTCCCGAGGCTGTGTGAATAATCTTTTCCCTTTGCCCGCTCCATGCCCTCATTGACCCTCCCGTCCAGCCTTTGGGAAACCGTCAAGTGCGACTTCAAAGGGCTATTCCCTGAGGATGTCTTCCAGATGTGGTTCGAGCCCATCGTCTGCCTCGAAACGACCGAGGATTCAATGGCACTCGGCGTGCCTAACGACTTCGCGGCGATCTGGATCCACGACAACTACCTCGATCTTATTACTCAACGCCTGCGCCTCACCGCCGGCCGGCTGATCAACGTTTCCCTGAAGGTTCATCATTCCGGGCCTGCGGCCAAGCCCGCCCCCGGCTCCCCATCGGCCGGCAACGGCATTCATGACATTCCGCCCGCCCCCACGCACCAGAATCGCGTGCGGACCATCCCACGCCGTTCCGGCCGTTATGATGAAAAAGGCCCCAACGCCGGCACGCTCAACCCCCGCAACACCTTCGAAAACTTCGTCGTCGGCGCCAACAACCAGCTGGCCCATGCCGCCGCCCTGGCCGTGGCGCAAGCGCCGGCCCAGGCCTTCAATCCACTGTTCATCTACGGCGATACCGGCCTCGGCAAGACGCACTTGATGCACGCCGTGGGGCACAGCATTCTTCGCAACAACCCCGACGCCAGGGTCGCGTACCTCTCCACCGAAAAATTCACCAACGAGTTCATTCAGGCCCTGCAGGAAAACAGTCTCACCCGTTTCCGCCAGCGCTATCGCAACGTCGACGTACTCCTGCTCGACGACGTGCAGTTCCTCAGCAACAAGGAGCGCATCCAAGAGGAATTCTTCCATACCTTCAACGACGTCTTCGAATCGGGGAAACAGGTCGTCCTTTCCAGTGACCGTCCCGCCAGCGAGATCGCCAAGCTCGAATCGCGCCTGGTATCGCGCTTCCAGTGGGGCTACGTGGCCGACATCCAATCGCCCGACCTTGAGACGCGCGTCGCCATTCTCCGCACAAAGGCCGCCTGCCTGAAGTTCGACGTTCCTCCGGCTGTCATCAATTTCATCGCCCAGCACATCTCCAAGAACATCCGCCGCCTCGAAGGCGCCCTCATCAAGGTGGCCAGCTATTCCGCCCTCACCAACAAGGCCCTCGACCTGCCCACCGTCGAGATGCTGCTGCAGGACGTGCTCATGGAGCAGGCGCAAAACCTGCTCACTCTCGAGACCATCCAGAAGCGGGTGGCCGACCATTACCAGATCCGCCACAGCGACATGACGAGCAAGCGACGCCCCGCCAACATCGCCCTGCCCCGGCAGATCGCCATGTATCTGGCCCGCCAGCTTACCAAGCATTCGCTGCAGGAAATTGGCGACGCGTTCGGCGGGCGCGACCATGGCACCGTCATCCACGCCTGCAAGACCGTCGAGAACATGATGGAGCAGGACGACTCCGTCCGCGGCAGCGTTGAATTTCTAAAGACCCAACTCTCCAAGTAGCAACGCCGGGTGTCATCCAACACCAGGTAAATGGTGCCCCTCCTGCCCTCCGCCTGCTTACGGCGGGGGATTTTGTTGGTTGCCGCCGGCCGCTCGGGAGGATCAGGAATAGCTGTCTACTGTGAGAATAAAATCTGGTTTCTAAGCACCGCCCCATTATGCGAGGGTTATTTCCACCCCCTTTCCCATGAAAAAAACCAAGGCTCACTTCCCGAAGATCCCGCCCATCGCCTACGAAGGCCCGAAATCGGAGAATCCCCTCTCGTTCAAGCACTACAATCCCGCCGAGATTATCGATGGCAAGTCGCTGAAGGACCACCTCCGCTTCTCCATCGCCTACTGGCACTCTTTTCGCGGCGTCGGCGCCGATCCGTTCGGCTGGGGTACCATTGTCCGTCCTTGGGAAAACGGTGAGAATCCCCTGGCGATCGCACGAGCGCGTATGGACGCCGCCTTTGAGTTCTTCGCGAAGATTCAGGCGCCCTTCTGGTGCTTCCACGATCGCGATATCGCGCCCGAGGGACGCTCGCTCGCCGAGTCGAACCGGAACCTCGACAAGCTGGTCGCCCACGCGAAACAACTGCAAAAGGCCACCGGCGTGAAGCTGCTCTGGGGTACGGCCAATCTCTTCTCAAATCCGCGCTACATGTGCGGCGCCGCCACCAACCCCGATGCCCATGTCTTCGCCTCTGCCGCCGCGCAGGTGAAGAAGGCGCTGGAGGTCACGAAGGAGTTAGGGGGGGAGAACTACGTTTTCTGGGGCGGTCGTGAAGGCTACGAGACCCTCCTTAACACTGACCTTAAGCGTGAGCAGGACCACCTGGCCGCGTTCCTGCACATGGCGGTCGACTATGCCAAGGCCATTGGCTTCAAGGGCCAATTCCTCATCGAGCCGAAGCCCATGGAGCCCACGAAGCACCAGTATGACTTCGACGTCGCCGCCGGCATCGCCTTCCTAAGAACCCACGGTCTGGACAAGCATTTCAAATTCAACATCGAAACCAACCACGCCACCCTCGCCGGCCATACCTTCCAGCACGAAATCGAGACCGCGGCGGCGCATGGCCTGCTCGGCTCCATTGACGCCAACACCGGCGACCTGCTGCTCGGCTGGGACACCGACCAGTTCAACACCGATGTCAAGGAACTCACCCTCGCCATGGTCTCAATACTGCGCGCCGGTGGTCTCGGCTCGGGTGGTTTCAATTTCGACGCCAAGCTGCGCCGCCCCTCCGTCGATCTTGAAGACCTCTTCTACGCGCACATCGGCGGCTTCGACGCCTATGCGCTGGCCTTCAAGCTCGCGCGGCGCATTCTCGCTGAGGGTAAGTTCACCCGGTTCGTTGCCGCCCGTTACAACAGCTATAACGTGGGCTTCGGTCGCGACATCGAATCGGGTCGGGTTGGCTTCAGGGAGTTGGAGAAGATCGTGCTTAAACTGGGTGAACCCCTTCCGCACAGCGGACGGCAGGAATACCTCGAGAACCTGCTGAACCAGTACCTTCACGGCTAAGCGAGCGGCCGGGGACTGCCTTACTCCAAGGCGCGGCCGCCAAGCCGCGCCTTTTTTATCTCCCCGGCAATCGCTTCACGCGATCGGCCCGTGGCTGGAAGTATTGTGCCCCGGCTGTTCTGGACGTTGTGCGGCAATCGCAAGTTCGGTCGGGCCGGCGCAGCGCTCCGCCCGGCGCCGCCAAGCGCGGCGGACAATGATCTTCACGCCCCCATGGTAGAACGCGAGCGCCAAGAGCATTCCGCAAACGGCGTAAAAGAGTCCCTCGACCGTCGTCGGCACCGCCGGTTTGAAGATCGTCCATGTTGCGTGAACGATGGAAAAATCGAGGTGCCGGAGGAAAACGAACGGCCGGCTTAACATCGACGCCTGCCGGATGGCCGCGTCCGCCGCGGCCAGCGCGTCCACCCGTTCCGTCGTTGCCTGGATCACCCGCCCGAGCCGCGCCACCGTCGGTTCACCGCTGCCCAGATTCCGCGCGATCAACTGGTCGAGCGTGAGGTCCGACTGCGCCGCCACCGCCCGGAACTGTTCCAGTTGCCGGCGCGCCTCATCGAGATGCCCGCCCAGCCGTTGCAGATACTGCTGGATGAACTCCGGCAGTTGCGAGAACAGCACAGCCCCCACGACGCACAGCAGGCGATCGAGCAATCCCTCGCCGCCGGCCAGCAAGGAGCGAACCGGTTGGTTCCAGCGCACGGGAGGAAGATTGATCAATTTCTCCGCCAGGCAAGCCTCCGTCGTCCCAGTCCGGCGCGCCCCAGTTCCGACCGGGTACCGCCAAGCGCGTGCTTACTCCGTGTCGTAGATTTGCCCACGCGTCCAGCAGCTCTTGAATTTCGCGACGAACGCCAAGTGGATCGGATCGGCCGGGTAGGCATTGTGGGCCGGCACAACCCGGCAAATCACCGTGAGGCCGACAGCGAACGTCTTATCGACCACGGGCCGGTCCGCGACGGCGGCTGGCACGCCGATGCAGACCTTCTCAATGTGTTTGATGGCCGCCAATGACTCGACCCCGCGGCGGAACTCGGCGCATTGCGCTTCGGTGAGTCCGGGTTTCCGCCAGAAGAAGACCGGGTGAATCAGCACGGCGAAAAGGGATCGAGTCGGATGATCGGCGGCGAGTACATTCTGATCCTGCCTTATTGGCTCTCCTTGGGGCCAGCCTCGTCGTTGAGATGGCATGCGACCAGATGATCGCCGGTCCGGCCGGCTTCTACACCGATGGCACGCTGCAATTCAGGCCGGTGTTGCTGGCACGGCACGAAGCACTGCGGGCAGCGCGGATGGAAGGCGCAACCGGGCGGCAGATGGCCCGGATCAGCTGCTTCGCCGGCAATCTCAAAGTTCATGCGCTGGTCGGGGTCGGGCTTGGGCACGGCCGAGTGCAACGCCTTGGTGTAGGGATGCCGGGGATCTTCAAACAGGGCGGCAGTCTCCCCAATTTCGACGATGCGGCCGGCGTACATCACGGCCACGCGATCGCAGACATGGCGGATGACGTCGAGGTTGTGGGCGACGAAGATACAGGTGAGTTTGAACTCCTCTTGGAGATCCTTCAACAGGTTGAGGACCTGAGCCTGCACGGATACGTCGAGGGCCGACACGGCCTCGTCGGCCACGACCAGGGAGGGATGCATGATGAGGGCCCGGGCGATGCCAATGCGCTGGCGCTGGCCGCCGGAAAACGCATGCGGATAACGCGTGCGGTGTTCGGGTTTCAGGCCGATTCTCAGGAGCATGTCAGCCACGCGGTCATTGAGTTCGGAGCCCTTGGCCAGCTTATGGATGGCAAGCGGCTCGCCGACGATCTGGCTCACGGTCATGCGCGGGTTGAGCGATGAGTAGGGATCCTGAAAGATCAACTGCATGGCCGGACGCAACGGTTTGAGGGCGCGGTCGGAAAGCCTGGCAAGATCCACCATCCGGCCGTTGGTGCGGAACAACACCTCGCCCGCGGTGGGGGTGAGCGCGCGCAGAATGCAGCGGGCGGCCGTGGTCTTGCCTGAGCCGGACTCGCCCACCAGCCCGAGTGTTTCCCCCGAACGCAGGTCAAAGCTGATGTCATTCACCGCACAAATGGTGCCGATGACCTTTTTTAGAAAGCCTCGGCCGCGAACTAGAAAATGCTTGCTGAGGTGCCGCACGCTTAACAGGGGCTCCATGCCATCACGGGGAGACATGGCCGAGCTGGGTGGTGTGGGAGCGGTCAGACTCATGGACATTCACCTTGCGGGGCCATTGATGGCTGCAATCTCCTCCGCCCGGACACAGGCCACGGAATGAGCCGGGGCGAAGGTGCGCAGCGCCGGCGCGCCGCCGATATCACAAAGGCCGGCCCTGGCGTGCGGACAACGGGGGTGAAAACCGCAGCCGGCGGGGATGGCGGTGAGCGACGGCACCGCGCCGGGTATGGCGGCAAGGTGGCCGCCGGTATTCAGACTCGGTAACGACCTGAGCAATCCTTGCGTATAGGGGTGACCGGGATGTCGGAGGACATCGTGCACATTCCCGTGTTCAACGATGCGACCGAGATACATCACGGCGATATCGTCGGCGGTCTGCGCCACGACCCCGAGATCGTGGGTGATGAACAGTATCGAGCAGCCAATGTCACGCTGGAACGCCTTGATCAGGCCAAGGATCTGGGCTTGGGTGGTCATATCAAGCGCCGTGGTCGGCTCGTCGGCGATGAGCAACTCAGGATTGCAGACAAGGGCCATGGCGATAACGGCGCGCTGCCGCATGCCGCCCGAGATTTCATGCGGATACTGGTCAAAACGATGCTCCGGTGCAGATACGCCAACCCTCCTCAGCATATCGATGCCGATGCGGCGCGCCTCCACCGCCGTGACCTCCCGGTGCAACAGAATGGCTTCGGAAATCTGGCTGCCAACCGTGTGCACCGGCGAGAGCGCTGTCATCGGCTCCTGGAAGATCATGCTCACAAGCCCACCGCGCACTTGGTAGAGCAGATCGTCGCCTTCGCCGAGTCCGCCGATGTCGATGATCCCAGCACGCCTGGAGTAGAGCACCATCCTGCCGCGGACAACCCGGCCCGGTTTGGGAATAAGCCGGAGGATTGAATAAGCCGTGACCGATTTGCCACAGCCGGATTCCCCCACCAGCGCGAGTGTACGGCCCCGCTGGATTGAGAACGACACGCCATCGACTGCGGAAAGCTCGCCATTGTCGGTGAAAAAATGCACATGGAGATCCTCGACCGCGAGAAGCACTTCTCCATCGGACGCGACTGATTCCGGGGCGGGGGGCAGCATGGCACTCAAGGAAGGGACGGTCAAAGTCGTGGGGGAGTGGACCCGGCGCGCAGCCGGTGCCGCAGACCGATGGCGATCACAAAGCTCCACCGTCGCGTTGTCATGCGAAAAAGGCAGCCACAAAGAACACCGGAAGCGGGGGTCGCAACCCGTTCACAGCCGCCAACCCGCCGCGATCCGTGCAGGCATCATCACGCTTTGGCTGGTGCTGACCGGTATTGCACCGCACGGAGGAAGTCCGCAAAACTAATGCTGTGCAATTCATGCGATCCCCTTTCTCTTCACCCTTTTTGTCGCTCCGCCGGCGAACCAATGAGCCGGCCTGGCGCGGCCCGGTCCTCGTACTTCTCCTCGCCATGGCTGGCTTCACCGCCTGTGTTTCCGAACACCGGGACAAAAGAAAGCTGCTCGAAAGAATACCCCCGCCCCAGCCCCTCCTGTCCGCCAGCTCCAAATATGGGGAAGGCACCGTTGCGGTCCAAGCCTGGCTCGGTCCGTCCGTGCGTTTGAGGAAGGCCGACGGTCAGCCGGACGCCACCGAGAAAGGACCACGCACCGGGGGACGCCGGGATCGCCTGGAGGGTTCGTCGTCACAACCATCGGATAATTTTGACCGCACCAGCGCTCCGTTTGAACAAGGGGACAATGACTATTCGAAGGAAGAGATCGACGAGATGTACGGCCGGGTAAACTATCAGTACATACTGCCGCCCCGCTTGGCGCTGACCTTCACCTTTGTCAACACGAGCACCCGGACAATCACGCTTACCATCGCCGAAGTAAACTCGTTACTCGGCAATTTTGCGCCCCGCCCCGAACAACTCACCCTCGCTCCCAGTCAGGAGGGCTCGATTGATCCCATGCTGTCGACTTTCGACAACAATTTTGAGGAACTCGACGTCACGCTGACCCTGCGGAGCGGGGGCAAGGGTGAGACGCAAGTGCTGAAGCTTCGTCGAGTGCAGCCCCCCCCGCCTCCCGCGCCGGTAGTTCCCCATCAGGGCTGAAGCAACCGCAATCCCTCCCAAGATATGCGGATAATTTTTGCTGTCCTTTCGGAAAGCGACCGCCACAATCGCGCCACTTCACTTATGAGAACCGCCCTCGCCCTCATTCTTCTGGCCACGGGTTATCGCATTGTCGCGGCCTGGAATCCGGACCTGGTTAATTTTACGCCGCTCATGGCCCTTGCCTTTTGCGGCGCCGTCTACTTCCGCAACCGCTGGATGTGGCTCATTCCCTTCATCGCATTGAGCGCATCCGACGTCTACCTCGACCATTACCACGCCACGCATTTCGGCTACACGTGGGATTTTGGGGGCGTGCTCGTGCGCACGGTGTGCTTTGTGGCGGCGCTGGTTCTTGGCTGGATGGTCTCCCAGCGTAAAAACTGGCTGAATCTCCTCGCCGGCTGCGTGGGTGGTTCGCTGCTTTTCTACTTCGCAACCAACACGGCCTCGTTTCTGGGTGACGCCTTTTATGCGAAGACGCTCGTTGGCTGGTGGCAGGCGATGACGGTCGGCCACCCCGAATTCCCCCCGACGCTTTTCTTCTTCCGCAACACGCTGGTGGGTGATCTGTTTTTCACCGGCACCTTTGTGTTCGCGATGGAATGGACCGCGCTCCGCGCCGGGCAGCCGAGTCTGCTTAAGAACACAGCCGCGCGAGCAGCCTGACCCGGGTCCATGGGTTGTCTCAAGCCGGGCAGCTTGCCCGGCTTGATCGTTTCCGGACCTCCGGTTACATCCGTGTCTCACACATAAGCTCCAGGCTCCGTTTCGATGATTGATCCCGGCCTCCACTTCTTTCCCATGTCCACCTACGGCTACTTCGACGACAAAAACCGCGAATTCGTGATCACGCGCCCGGACACTCCGCTGCCCTGGCTAAACATGCTCGGTCAGGATGAGTTCTACGGCCTCTGCACACAGACGGCCGGCGGCTACTCCTTCTGGAAGGATGCGCGCCTGCGCCGCCTTACGCGCTACCGCTACAACAACAACCCGATGGATAACGACGGCCGCTTCCTTTTCGTGAAGCAGGGCAAGACCGTCTGGAATCCCGGCTGGAAGCCCACCCGCACATCGCTCGACGCTTTCGAATGCCGCCATGGCCTCGGCTACACCCGCATCACCGGCCGCAAGCGTGGCATCGAGGTGGAGCAATTGATGTTCGTGCCGCCGAACGAGAATCTTGAGGTGTGGCGGGTTGCGGTGCGCAACCGGTCCGCCCAGCCCCGGAAACTCGTTCTCTTTTCGTTCGTCGAATTCTGTTTCTTCGAGGCGCTCAACGACATGACGAATTACCAGCGCACCTACTCCATCGGTGAGGTGGAGATCGAGGGCTCGGCCCTCTACCACAAGACCGAGTACCGCGAGCGTCGCCACCACTACACGCTGTTCGGATGCACGCGCCCGATCGACGGCTACGATACCTCGCGCGATCAGTTTGTGGGCGTACACCACGGGCTCCACGACCCGCAGGCGGTGCTCGAGGGCAAATGCCGCAGCAGCCGCGCCTACGGCTGGAATCCGATCGGCGCCCATCAGATCAATCTCGTGCTCAAGCCCGGAGCCGAGGAGACGTTTGCCTTCATCCTGGCCTACGTCGAACAGGGCGACCTGCCAAAATTCGACGCACCCTTCGTCCTCAACAAGACGAAAGGCCGCGCGATCCTGAACAAGTTCTCCGACCTGGGTGCGATCGACGCCGCCTTCGCGGCCGTGAGGACCCGCTGGGACGAACTGCTCTCGGTCTACCAGGCGCCCCGCGTTCCCAACGAACACCTGCGTCGCATGGTCAATACTTGGAACCAGTGCCAGGTCATGGCCACCTTCAACCTCTCGCGCTCCACCTCAGGTTACGAGACGGGCATCGGCCGCGGCATGGGCTTCCGCGACTCCAACCAGGACCTCCTCGGCTTCGTCCACCTGCTGCCCGCCCGCGCCCGCCAGCGCCTCCTCGACATCGCCGCCACGCAGCTCGCCGACGGCACCTGCTACCACCAGTATCAGCCCCTCACGAAGAAGGGCAATGCCGAGGCCGGCAGCGGTTTCAACGACGACCCGCTGTGGCTCATCCTCTCCACCTGCGCCTACATCCGTGAGACGGGCGATGCCACCGTCCTCGACGAGCAGATCGGCTACGCCGACAAACCTGGCAGCCGCAACACGCTCCTCGAGCACCTCGAGACGTCCATCAGTTATACACTGAGAAACCGCGGCCCGCACGGCCTGCCGCTCATCGGCCGCGCCGACTGGAACGATTGCCTCAACCTCAACTGTTTCTCCCGGGAGCCCAACGAGCCCTTCCAGACCACGGCCAACGCCGGGAAGGGCGATGTGGCGGAGTCGGTCATGATCGCCGGCCTCTTTCTCTACGCCACCCGCGATCTCGCCGCGCTTTACCGCTGGCTCCGGCGCGCTTCCGATGCCACCCGCATCGACGCGGCCTATGCCGGGATGCTCAAGATTATCGAAACGCAGGCGTGGGACGGCGAATGGTATACCCGCGCGTTCGATGCTGCGAGCCGACCGATCGGCTCCCAGGCGTGCCAAGAAGGCAAGATCTACATCGAAAGCCAGGCTTGGTGCGTCCTGGGCGGCGCCGGGCAGGATAACGGCCGCGCCCGCCAGGCGCTCGAGGCGGTGGACAAATACCTCTACCGGCCCGGCCTCGGCTGCGCGCTGCAGTATCCCGCGTATTCGGAATACCACCTCGAGCTCGGTGAAGTCTCCAGCTACCCGCCGGGCTACAAGGAAAACGCCGGCGTGTTCTCCCACAACAACACTTGGATTCACATCGGCTGGACGCTCTTCGGCGAGGGCGAGAAGGCGCTTGATTATTATCTAAGCATCTGCCCCTCGGCAAAGAAGGACTACGACGTCTACCGCTCCGAGCCCTATGTTTACGCACAGATGACCGCCAGCCACCTGTCCCCCACTCCGGGCGAGGCCAAAAACTCCTGGCTCACCGGCACAGCCGCTTGGTCGTTCGTCGTGGCCAGCCAGTACATCCTCGGCATCCGGCCCGATTATGACGGCCTGCGCGTCGATCCCTGCATCCCCAAAAAGTGGAAGGGCTTTACCGTGAAGCGCAAGTTCCGCGGCGTGGAATACACCATCGAGGTGGAGAACCCGCGGGGTATCTCCAAGGGCGTGAAGTCACTCGTCGTCGACGGCAAGAAAGTTGCCGGCAATTTGCTCACTCCGCCCGGCGGCGGCCGCACCGCCGTGAAGGTCGGGGTCACCTTGGGCGCCTGAGTCTGCCGCAGACCCGGCGTCTCATGAACGAGTCATCACCCGTTTTCCCCGGGAACACGACCGGTGCAGCGCGCTTCAGCCGAGGACGGCGATGATCTTGGAACCGTCCTTCAGCTTTCCCAGCGGGATCAGGTCCCCTTCGATGATCTCGCGGTCGACCGTGAGAGTTTTGATCCCCTTGGAGACGCCCGTCGGATTCTTTACTTCGATCTTCAAGGTCCTGCCTCGGAAGATCCGGTGCATGGTGAAGCCCGGCCAGCTCTTCGGAATGCAGGGATCGATGCGCAGACCATCGATTTCCGGTCGGACGCCGAGAATCCACTGCACGGCGGTGTGGTAGCTCCATGACACCGTTCCGCTGAGCCAGGGCACGCGCGATTTGCCGGCGTTGCGGTTGCAGGGCGCATACGTCGTCTGGCAGTGGACGTAGGGTTCGATCTCGCGGATCTCGGCCCGGTCGTTGTAGGCCGCCGGCATGAAGGCGCGATAATAGGTGTAGGCTTGATCGCCGTTGCCGAGGAGCGTCTCGGCCATTACCGCCCAGCTTTGGGTATGGCAGAAGATGCCGGCGTTTTCTTTGATGCCGTGATTGTAGATGACGCCACCCATGACGGTGCTCGGTGTGTTGGTGAAGGGCGGCGCGCTGAGCATGATGCCATACGGGGTGGCGATCCGTTCCTTGAGCGCATTCATGGCACGGCGTCCCTGTTCGGGCGTGGCGGCGCCGCTGATCACGGCCCAGACCTGGGTGTTGATGTAGATCTGGCCTTCCTCCTCCTGCTGGGAACCGTAACGATGGCCGTCGGCGCCGATACCCCAGAGGAACCATTCGCCGTCCCAAGTGGCTTTCTGAATACTGGTGTCGAGTTCGGTGAGCTTGTCCCGCGCCCAAGCGGCTTCGTCTGGCAGGACGAGCCGATCGGCTATCTTGGCATAGACATCGAGCCCATACCGCACCTGAAAAGCAACCATGACGCTTTCGCCGTTATAGCCCATTTGCACGCAGTCATTCCAGTCGGCGGCCAGGCCGCAGGGCAGGCCGTTTCTGCCGGTGCGTTCCAGGTTGAACTCAAGGGCACGGCGGAGGTGGCCAAGAACAGTGGCCTCATCCTTATCGGCGTAGGGGAGCACCTTCTGGTAGAAATCAATGTCGCCGGTCTCGGCGACATAACCGGGTACGGCGTTGAAAAACCACAGGCAATCATCGCTGCGGTATTTCTTGTCGGGCGGGGCCTCTTCGTGGCCGGGCTTGTGATCGAAGGGCTTGATGACCGGGATCGCGCCGCCGGTGGACACCTGGCCGGTTAGCATCAGTTCCAGCCGGTCGCGAATCTGGTCCTTCAATAATGGTATGACGCCGAGAAAGTCCTGCACGGTGTCGCGGAAGCCGAGGCCGTCGCGCTCGCCGTTGTAGATGAGCGAGGCGTGCCGTGACCACGCGTAGGTGACCAGCGCGTTGTAGGCATTCCACACGTTGACCATGCTGTCGAATTCCGCATCGGGTGTCTTCACGCGCACGGACCCGAGGTGGGCGTGCCACGACTGCTTGAGTTTTTGCAGCTCGGCTTCGCAGCGCTCGGGGTTGCCGAACTCGGCCACCGCCGCCCTCCCGTGCGAATGGGGCGTGCCTATGCCGAGCAGCACGATAAGCTCGCGCGTCTCCCCCGGCGCGAGCGTCACGTCGGTCTGGAGGGTGCCGCAGGGGTTTTCGCCCTCGGCAAGGAAGTTCGAGCATCTGCCCTGGGCCACGACTTCGGGATTGGCGTAGGTGTGATAGCAGCTGCCGAGAAAACGTTCGCGGACGGTCTCGAAGCCCGCCAGCGGCGCACCCGTGAGGGTCATCCACGTGCGACCGCAACCCGTGAGGTTCTTGGGATCAAATTTCAGGTAAGGGTGCGTCGACATGCCCAGCATGCCCTCCTCGACCACGGCCTTCACGATGAATTGCGCGTACTGCAGGTTCAGCAGGTCGTTGTGCAGGTGCCAGCTGGTGGCAAACTCGCAATAGGTGAACACCGAGAGCTGACGGGGCTTCTTCGTCCGGTTGGTGACGCGCAGCCGCCAATATTCGAAGGTCTGGCCGAGCGGGACAAAGTACGTCGACTCGGTCTCAATGCCGGCATAGCGCGACCTGATGATCGTGTAGGCCGTGCCGTGGCGGCAGGTGGATTTATACTTGGAGAGCGGCTTGCCGACCGGCTGCCACGAAGAACTCCAGTAGTCGCCGCTTTCACGATCGCGAAGGTAGAAATAACGGCCCGGTTGATCCCTGGGGACCGAGTTCGAACGGAGGCGCAGAAACCGGCTGCTGAGCGCACTGCGGTAGAAACTGTATCCACCGGCATTATTCGTGATAATGGCACCATACTCGATCGAACCGAGGTAGTTGCTCCACGGTTGGGGCGTATCGGGGCGCGTGATTACGTATTCCTTGGCGGCATCGTCGAAGTAGCCGTAATTCATGGAAGGAGAGAAGAAGAGCCGGAGAACGCGGCCCAAGCCGGGGTGTTAAGCCATCGGAAAGGCAGGAGCGCGAGGCAAAAGAATGGCTGATGAAGCAAAAAAAAAGCAACTCCCACCGCGCAAAAAATGCGGGGAACGGGCGCTGGCCGCTCCCCGCTGATCCAACTCACCGCCTGCCTTACAATAAATCTGCCGCAAGCTCGGCCAGCTTTGAGCGCTCGCCCTTGGTGAGCTTGATATGGGCGGCGATGGGCTGGCCCTTCATGCGGTTATGACAGTAGACAAGACCGTTGCTTCGTGCGTCGACATAGGGATTGTCGATCTGCGCCGGGTCGCCGATGAGCACAATCTTCGAGCCTTCGGAAATGCGCGTGATGACGGTTTTCACCTCATGAGGAGTGAGTTGCTGTGCCTCATCGAGAATAAAGAATCGACGGGCGATGGAGCGCCCGCGGATGAAACAGAGCGCTTCGATCTCCACCATGCCATTCTTGATGAGGCGCTCGTAAGGTTTGGCCGTGGCCCCATTGGTGTGACCGTTCCCTTGGGCGTGATGGGCTGCCTGCAGCAGGGCCTCCTCTTGTTTCTTCTTTTTCTTGCTGGCTTTCTTTCCGACAAACTGCGGTTCCTTCGGCGGCTTGGAGGGCATGAGCACCTCGAGTGCATCATAGTAGGGCTGGAGCCACGGCTTCATCTTCTCCTCAAGAGAACCAGGCAAAAAGCCGATGTCCTTGCCGAGCGCGATGACCGGGCGCGAAATCGCCACGCCGTCGTAGCGGCCATGTACATCATACGCCTGATACAGTGCACATACCGTGGAAAGGAGAGTCTTGCCCGTACCGGCCTTTCCAAAACAGGTGATGAGCGATATGCTCTCGTCGAGCAGCGCATCCATAAGGAATTGTTGCTCAAGGTTGCGGGCGCGAATGGGAATGCCGGCTGGCGCCTTCACAAACTCCGGCAGGCGCAGCCGTCGCACAAAACCAGCCCCATAATACCGGGCAGGCATGGTCTTGCCTTCGGAAGAGACCAGCAACAGATATTCGTTGATAGCGAGTGACTTCGCAATATCGGCCTCCAGTTCAAATTCACCTTCTGACGCAAAGCGTTGTAGTTCGTAGACACTGACCGCAATGCGCCGATAGGAGTCTTCGTCCGGATTCTCCGGAACCTAGTCGTTCAGGTAATCCTGCGACTCAAGACCCACCGCGCGCGCTTTGAGCTGAACGTTGACGTCCTTTGTCACCAAGATGGTCGGCGGTGGGAAAGTCTCCTGCACAAAAAGGGCACATGCGATGATGCGATTGTCCTTCTTGGCGAGATCAGGCAGGATCGTGCGCAGCCGCTGCATCGCCGGCGACCCCCTGTTGTCCTCAATCAGGTAGCGGTTGATGATAACTGAAAGCGTGCCACCGTTAGGCAGTTTGACGCCTTCAAGCATCGTTTTGGAGTCTGGCAGCAATTCCTGCAGGAACCGGTGCACGCGGCGGGCATTGCGGCCACGCTCGGTGGACTGTTCGCCTTTTATGGTGTCGAGTTCTTCCAGAACCTCGACAGGGATGGCGAGGTTATTGTCCTCGAATTTGAAAATCGACTGGGGGTCGTGCAGCAGGACGTTCGTATCGAGGACGAAGGTTTTTACTTTTCCTGTGACCTTGAGCTGCGGTTGAAGGGTGGTGCCCCCGCTCAGGTGCCCCCGCTCAGGTGTTCCATCGATGTGGATATCTTGTGAAAAACTGTGTAAGTTCTTGGCAGATTGTCGATACCGGAGTCCGCTTCATTGTGAATGAACATCACAAGACCGATGCTGCCACGTTGAAAAGACCACCCCAAGTCGGATGTTTCCCATACCATAAGCCCTCACGGGATTTGCGCCAGCAAGCGCTGTATTTTTTGCCGAAAAAGAAGGCGGGCCGCCTACCCCTAAGCGGCCCGCCATTTGCTTTCTTTAGTTACCCCAAATCTCCCGCTAAGCGGGAGAGAGTGTAGCTATCGCGTAAATGTAAGACGCGACATTAAAGGAAAAACTTCAATTATCACTCTGATATAAGCAATAATCGCTATAGTTATAAGTTGGTCTGTGTGCTATTATCTAATCTCATTCCGGCTCGATCCGTCTTACCGCGCTGCGCTGGTCGTACTGGTCCCCAAATCCTCATCATATGCTCAGCCAGATTGCGGAGACTAATCCTCCGGAGTCCTTCCTGTGAAGCTAGTTCATGAAGCGACGGAACTGCCCGGCTACGCTCCTCGTAGTAGATCCGGAGACGATCAGCCATGTCCGCTGCGACCACAAAATCGCTTTCAGTCTTCTGCATTAATTCGCGAACTTTGGCCTGCCAGAAGTGTCTTTCCTCGGTGTGACGCTGCAAATAATCGAACAACATCTGCTCAATGCGGTTGAGGCTCATGTTGCGCACGTTGCGGGAATCCAGCCGCCAAAACAACCCCGGATGTCCCGTCGAAAGCAGCATTGCTTTTAGAGGTAGCGTTGCTACGCTTCACCAAATTTTAACCCCCCAGCTCCTCCCATGTGGCAAAAATTGAAAGAGCAACTCCCTGCTGTCATCCTGACCGCTGTCGTCGTGGTTGGCGCCGCCTTTTGGCTCCATCTGAAAACGGTCAATGACATGGCGGCCCGTCAGCAGCAGGAAATGAACTCCCTGCGTGAACAGACTAATGCTGAGCTTAAGGCCACGGCCGAAGAGACCCGCCGCCAGATCGACGCCGTCAACACCCTTCTCAAAGATGCCATTCAAAAGCGCGCGGCTGATGTCTTCATGACGGAGCAAGAGGTGGCCAAGCTGAACGTTGATCGCGTGAACCAGCTGGCGGCAGCCATCGCCCAGAAGATTCAGCCTTACAATCCCCTGCCCAAGACCCCCGAAGAAGCCGAGCATCAGCAGAATGAACAGGTCGACAAGGTTTCTGCGCGCCTCGCCGAGCGTATCCAACCCATCCTCGCGGACATGGCGAAGGACCAGAACCTCACCCGCGAGCAGATCGTCGCTTACAGCCAGAAAATCTCCGATCAGATCAGCAACGTCCTAACCTCCGAACTCGCCGCCAAGCAGCAACTAAACAACAACTTGATTGCCACGGAAGCGGTCGCACGCGATTCATTCAAGTTATCACAGGAGGTCATTGCCCTCTATCTCAGCAGCTTCAAGGACCAGTCGCTGGTCACCCGCCTCCTCACGCTGCCGGCCAATGTTGTGCGCGATGCCGCCCACCTGAGCATTGTTGACAGCAACGAACGAAAGCAGACCGAAGAGCGCCTGGTAAACGAGATGAACGCATTGGAGAAGCGCCTGACTGACATCGAGGCGCAGTTGCCGAAAAAGTAATCCTCCTTCTTCCCTTTCTTCATTGGAATTTAAAGCTGCGCGCCGCTGGTGCGTAGCTTTTTTTATTCTGCATTCAGCCTGCTTTCTGGATCTGTTCCGCGCCCGGTAACGAGCCTGCTCGCTCTCCTTATATATCCACGCCTGGACGCCTTCGGAAACTGCACTTGGCAAAGTGATCGTCACGTGTGTTGTCTTGCCGGATGGCTGGTTTGCCAAATGCCCGGGACGGCGGAAGACGGCAACGGGGCGGGCGGACGGGGGCCCGGAAATAACGCGCCTATTTTATCGCCCGTCCCCCCCGCTTACGACCCGTTCATAATCGCCACGCACTGGTAAAGGACACGTCCGCCAGGATAGGGAGTCGAACCGGTTACGAAAAGCTGGTGTCCGGCGGCATTCAAAATGGCATTCCCAGAGAGACCCTGTGCCAGCCCGGTTTCTTTTTCCAACGCGGCCACCCAGTCCGCGTCTTGGGCGAGGACAAAAACGCCGTTCGGTGGTGCGACCAACACAGAAAACACCGTGACTCGGGCCGCCGGCCGGCCGGCGACTGCGCCGGGCACCGCGGGCACTGCTGCGGTCTGCGCCTGTTTGACCTCGAGCTTGATCATTCGGGCCACGGCCTCCGGACCGGTGTCGCCCAGCCCCGCGCTCACCCAATCCAGCAGCAGGTTGCGCACGGCATTCAGGTCGAGAGCGTGCGCGATGGGATCCACGCCGCCGCTCTTGCGGATGGCCTTGACCAAGCTGGAGATCTCCTTGAGGTAAACGTTCTTCTGCGCGCCCGGGATGTAATACATCACCACGAGATGCACGGGCTTACCGTCCGAGGCGTCGTAGGCTATGCCCTGCGACGACCAGCCGATGGCGCAAAAAAGCTCGCCTTCCTCACGCCGCGCACGGACGTGGGGAACGCCCACGCCCATGCCGATGCCCGTGTTGCACTCTTGCTCGCGATTCTTGATCTCCTCAATCGTGTCGGTGCCAACCTCAATGTCCGGGTTGGCGTCCAGAATGCGGGCGAGGAATTCCAAGGCCCGCGCCTTGCCCGCCTCGGGCAGTTCGAAGAGCCGTCCCTCTTGGAGCGCGGTCAAAATGCTACGCATAGATTAATCGATTCCAAACCGTCGGGCGAACCACATCTTCACGTTGTGGGTCAGAACGCTGTAGGCGAGGAGAAATCCCGCCAGCCATAGGAAGAAAACCGGTGGCAATGGGGTGAAACCGAGAAATCGCGCCAACGGAGAAAACGGCAGCCAGACTCCAACGGCCATGATGACCAGCGTCGTGAAGAGCATGGATTTGCTGGCGCGACTTTGGATGAACGGAATGCGCTGGGTGCGGATGATGTGGACAATCAGCGTTTGGGTGAGCAGCGATTCGACGAACCAGCCCGTGTGGAAAAGTTTTTCCAGATGGCTCTTGTCGGCCACAGAGGTTCCCGGCGAGCCAAACGCGGCGCAGCCAAAGAAATAAAGCATCAAAAAGAACGTGGCATAGTCGAAGATTGAGCTGAGGGGTCCAATATAGACCATGAATTTTTGGATACTGCGGATATTCCACCGGCGCGGCCTGTCGAGGTATTCCCGGTCGACGTTGTCGAGCGGAATGGCGGTTTGCGAGAAGTCGTAGAGCAGATTGTTGACGAGAAACTGAATCGGCGCCATCGGGAGGAACGGCAGGAAATAGGAGCCGCCCACCACGCTGAACACGTTTCCGAAGTTGGAACTGGCCCCCATTTTGATGTATTTGATGATATTCCCGAAGACCTTCCGGCCTTCCATGATGCCATCTTCCAGCACCAGGAGGCTTTTCTCGAGGAGGATGATGTCGGCCGATTCTTTCGCCACATCCACCGCCGTATCCACCGAGATGCCGACGTCGGCGGCCTTCATCGCGAGCACGTCGTTGATGCCGTCGCCGAGGAAACCCACGACGTGCCCCTGGGCCCGCAGGGTTTTGATGACCTTCTCCTTCTGATCGGGGGTGAGGCGGGCGAGCACATTGGCTTCGTCGACCTCCCGGGCAAACGCCGGATCGTCGAGCGCCGCGAGTTGGGTGCCCGTGGCGATCCTGGTGATGGGCATGGCCACGTCGCGGCAGACCTTGCGCGTGACGAGTTCGTTGTCGCCGGTGAGGATCTTGACGGCGACGCCTGAGCGTGAAAGCGCCTCGATGGCCTTGGCTGAGGTGTCCTTGGCCGGATCGAAAAATGCGATGTAGCCCAGCAGGATCAGCTCGGCCTCGTCGGTCACCGAGAACGTTTGCTTGGAGCGGTCGAACTCACGATAGGCGATGGCCAGCACGCGGTACCCTTCGGCGCTCAGACTGCGATACTCATCCATCAGATCGTCACGGATAAGTCTGATGAGAGGGTTGATGTCCTCGTCCACCTGGTAGTTTTCGCAGACGGCCGATACCTCCTCGACCGCCCCTTTGCAGATGAGCACATGCCGGTCTTCGTAATCGATCACCACGGACATTCGGCGCCGTTTGAAGTCGAAGGGGATTTCATCGACTTTGCGGCAGTTCCGTTCGACGTCGAGTTCGGTGTGGGCCAGGATTGCCCGGTCGAGCAAGTTGCGCAGACCGGTCTGGTAAAAACTGTTCATGTACGCGTAACGCAACACGTCCTCGCTGGACCGGTTGGTCACGTCCACATAGCGTTCCAGCACGACATGGTCCTGGGTAAGCGTGCCGGTCTTGTCGGTGCAGAGCACGTCCATGGCGCCGAAGTTTTGGATGGCGTGCAGATGCTTCACGATGACCTTCTTGCGGGACATCATGAGTGCACCCTTGGAGAGGCAGACGGTCATGATCATCGGCAGCATCTCCGGCGTCAGCCCCACCGCCACCGCCAGAGCGTACACCAGTGCCTCGATCCAGTTATGGTCTCGCAAGCCAACGATGAGGAACGTGACCGAGACCATCACGATCATGAAACGGATCATCAGCCAGGTGAAGCCGCGCACGCCCTTGTCGAAACTCGTGGCTTCGCGCTTGGACATGAGCTTCTCCGCGAGCGAGCCGAAGTAAGTGCGGACGCCCGTGACCAGCACCACCCCGCGCGCCGCACCGCTCAGCACGTTGCTGCCCATGAAGCAGGCGTTGGAAAACTCGAAGGCGGCGCGCCCCGCCGGTTGGTTCGTGTCGGGGCCCTTCTCCACGGGCATGGATTCCCCCGTCAGCGCCGATTGGGTGACGAAAAAGTCCTTGGCCGAGAGAATGCGCAAATCCGCCGGGATCAGACTGCCGGCTGTCAGGGCCACCACATCGCCGGGCACCACCTCCTCCAGCAGCACCTCGGTTTCCTTGCCGTCGCGCAGCACCGTCACGGTCGTCTTTACGAGCTTCTGGAGCTTTTCGACCGCCCGCGACGACCGCGCCTCTTGGATATAGGAAAGGAAGACGCTGAGAAACACCATGGTGCCGACGATGACCGTCGAGGGCGTATCGCCCGTCAGGTAGCACACGATGGCGATGACGAGGAGTTGGACGACCAGGGGATTGCGGCAGCGTTCCAGCAGGTCACGCAGGACCGAAGCCCGTTTGCCCGCGGCCACTATGTTCGGTCCGGTCTCGTCCAAAACCTTCGCCGCCTGCTCGGAGGACAACCCGTTGCTGGAACTGCCCAGACGGTTGAGCAGCTCCGCATCAGGAATGGTGTATTGGGTTGTATCGGAGAGCAAAATCGAACGTAGACGGTCATCGCTTCACTGCACTGATTCAAGGTGAATAGCCGGGGATGTGCAGGAGAAGCGGAGTGTCCAGGCGGCGGTTGATTCGATGGGTCGGTCCCGCGGAGCGCTTGGACAAGCTTTGGCGACCGATCGCTGTATTAACGACGATTGCCCACCGGAATTCCTCGAGGCCGTCGAGGTCCGCGGCCATGGGAGTGATGCTTGGACCATTTGCTGTAATTGGCCGCAAGGTCCGGCGGCGGAATTTCATGATCGAGTGGATGGTCTTGCTGATCCAGAACACGCGCGCCGATGCTTCGCGTCGCAAAAAGACGGCGCAAGAAAAAACTCCCGCGGAGCCGATGCTGGTTGGAGCGCGATTCTGGATCGATCGCGGTGTCCATTCGCTCTCACGCGTTGTTCAGCCAGGTGCTTCAAGCATGAGTTGCGAGAACCTGTCCCGGTGGAAAGCCCCGATTGATCCATCTGAATCCCCGCCTTGGCCGGCATGATTAAATACCGCCGCGGCCCCAGCCAGACAACAACGATGGAAACCGAGGCACCTTCGAGGCAGTAAAATTGTGAGCGTTCATGACGCCCTCCCGTATCGCATCAATCTGCCGTCCTGCCCCAAGCATCCTCTCTTACTCGGCCTGACCGGAGCACCCTCGCGATTTTGTATCAATGATGCGGCGCCGCCCTGCACTCCGCTATGTCGGTGTGCATTCTGCAGGGTAAGACCCCACCAGCTCGCTCATTCTGCAATAGCCAGCAGTACCGGGAAATCGTCCATGATATTTTATCCTGTTATGCCATAACGCGTTATTACATATTCCGCCCGTCTGGCATCGTTCATGGTGAAGGCAGGGTGTTCTCCGCCACAACACTTCAACCGCCATGCCTGCTCGCACGCCTTTAGTCCACTGCCGCCCTCATTCTGACGCTCCTTCCAAGCGTGAGGCACAGGCTGGAGAGGCAGCCATCGATGCCAGCCTGGTGCGTCGGTTTATCGCGGGCGATGAATCCGCCTTCACCGAAATTGTCACCCGTTACCGCGGCAAGATTTATGGCCTGACTCTGAATCTCCTGCACAACGCCGCCGATGCGGAGGAAATCACGCAGGACACCTTCATCCGTGCTTATCGCGGGCTCGGCCGCTTCCGTGGCGACTCCTCTCTCTCCACCTGGCTCTATCGCATCACGCTTAATCTCTCCCGCAACCGCTATTGGTATTTCTTCCGTCGCCGCCGACATCACTGGGTGTCGCTCGAGCGTCCACTGCGGGATGATTCGGAAGCCACGTTTGCCGACATGGTCGCCGCCCCGGACCACGATCCGGCGCAGGAAACCATCGTCAGCGAGTTTACCGAACTCGTTGCGGCGTGCATGGAACGCCTCGACCGCAGGCATCGTGAAATCCTCACCATGCGCAATGTGCTCGACCTGTCCTATGAGCAGATCGCGCGTTCGCTCGGCATCAACGTCGGCACTGTGAAGAGCCGCATCGCCCGCGCCCGTGAAAACCTGCGCATGATGCTCGCCGAGTCGCACCCGGAATATAAGCCGGCTCTTTCCGTCACCGATTTCTTCCTGACGGCGCGGCCCGTCCATGGCCAGCCCGCCATCAACTATGCCTGACCTGATGATGATGCCGTCCGCTGCCTGATTACCGGAACCTCCACGTCCGCCGCCTGACATAATCACTCAACCGACCAAGCACCATGAAGACATCCCGCCTCTACCAACGATTTGCCGCCTGGTTCCGCGCCCATCGCCCCCTGCGCTGGGTCGAGACCATCGTGACTGATTACTCCGACTGGACTCCCTGGTGACCGGCCGATAACGGCCGCGCCATCGGCCTGCCGCTTCCGCTGCCTGCAACAGGTCGGCCACAGTCTTCGTTCCGCGTGCCGTGTCAGTATCTCGCCTCAATACCGGCGAAGATCCCGGCGCCAAGGGCCGGATAGCCGCTGACCTCCTCATAATGCGCGTCGAAGAGGTTCTCGACGCGCGCTTTCACGGTCACATGGCCATTCACAGCCCATGCCGCATAGAGACGCGCCACGGTGTAATCCCTGGCATCGATGGTGGCGAAGGTTAGCGCATCAACGTCCTGGCGTTTTGCCACGTAGGCGACACCCGCGCCGAGGCTGAAGCCATGGCCCAGCTCCCGCCAGACATCGGCCGAAAGCATGTGCCGGGGCCGGCGGAGCAGACGGGTATGCTGCGTCAGGTTGTCGGCCTCGAGGAAGGTGTAGGCCACCCGCGTTTCCCACGAACCGCGCAGCCGCTCGCGCGCCGACAGTTCAAGGCCGCGGGTGCGCGCCTGATCGACGTTGGCCGTGGTGCCCGGAAACACGGAGAAATCATACACGATCAGATCGTGATAACGCGTGTCGAACCACGTGGCGCTTACGGTGCCCCGGTGCTGCGGAAGGTAGACATCAACGCCGGTGTCCCAGCCGCGCGCGTGCTCGGGCTGCAGCTGGGGGTTGCCCCGGTAGTACGCGCTCTGGCCGTAGAGGTCGAGAAAGCTCGGCGAACAAAACGCCGTGCCGTAGCTGGCGCGCAGCTTGACCCGCCCGGGCACCGGCAGCCACGCGGCGGTCGCGCGTCCGGTCGTGGCGCGGCCGAAGGTGTCATGGTCGTCATTGCGCAGGCCGGCGGTGAGAAAAATGTTGTCCGCCGGCGTCCATTCGTCCTGCGCAAAAAAGGCCAGCAGGTTTTCCTGCTGGTTGATGTCGCCAAAGCCGTTGTTGCGCGTCTGGTCCCGCTCGGCCGTGAGACCGGCGGTCAGACGGTGTTTCTCGCCGAGCGCGACGGTGTTTTGCCAGTCGAACACGCCGCGGCGGTTGGTGACGACCGTCACCTGCGTGGGCAGGCCGGGCGTCGGATTTTCCGAGACGAAACGCCGGTCTTGCCCGCCGAGGATCACGCGGCCCGACCAGACCGGCGACACCGTGTACTCCGCGAACACCGTGGCGAGATGATTCTGTTCGCGCTCCTGATTGTCCGGATCGTTGGTAAAGCGGTCGCCCGGCGAACCGTACTTGCCGATGAAGCCGCGAAGGGTCGCGCCGATGGTGAGCTGCCCGCTCACCCGCCGGTCGAGGCGCGCGGCATAGTTGGTCCCGGTAAACTCGTTGTTCGGCCGCTGGTTTTGGGTGTGGCCGTCCTGCACCGTGACATCGTAAGCCCAGGCGTCGCGCACCCCCTGGGCGCTGATCGCCCCCTGCACCGTGCCAAACGAACCGCCTTCGATCGCGACGCGTTCCGAGGGCGCGCCTTCGCCTTTGAGCGTCCACATGGCCACGACGCCGCCCACGGCCTCGCCGCCGTAGAGCGTGCTCTGCGGACCCCGCGCGATCTCGATGCTGTCGGAAGCCGACACGCTCGCACCGCCGAGAAACACGGCATAGTCGGTGTTCGGGTCGTTCAAGCGCAGGCCGTCCACCAGAAACAGCGTCTGGTTGGAGTTCGAGCCGCGCAGGAAGAGCGACGTCGCCGCACCGGCGGCGCCGCTGGCAAAAAGCGGCAGGCCCGACATGCCCCCCAGGGCCCCGCGCAGCGAGCTGACCTGCTGTCGGGCCAGTTCCTCGCCGGAAATGAAGTCGACGCTGCTGCCCAACGCGCTCAAGGGCACGGGCGTGCGCGTGGCTGTGACCATGACTTCGTCGAGCTGCACGGGCTCCGACGACGATTGGGCCGCCAGACGGACGGCCAGGGCGGGCAGCGCCGCAAGGACGGCTGCCAGCGTGATGAGGTTCCAGCGCGCAAAAGGCGCCGGCGGACGGGTGTTCATATCTGCTCCTGTAGGCTGGGCGGGAAGAGCAGAAACGTGGGTGCCGGTCGCGGACCTCCGTTTTTTCCGGTCCGCCAACGCCCGCCACTTCTACTCTCACCCTTCATTGATGCGATGAAGGTTTCTCGCCAACGCGCGCATCCGCGTCGGCGTAGTGAGCTTCCAGAGCCAGATATTCGGACTCCGCATTTCCCGCCCTCGGCGATCCCGGGCAAACCGGGATGTCTAAAGGCTTTCTCACCCCTCGCCTTCACCGAGGCTGGCGCCTCAATTGGCTTTGTCAGCCGGGTTAATCCCCGGCCTTCGGGGTTTGTGATGCGATACCGCAGCGCTACTGTGGCCGGTTCTCACGGCCTTCCCTGCGTCTCCGGAACCGATGCAAAGAACCAACGCGGCGATCTGAACGTTGCTCTTGGCTCGCGGCAAGCGCGTTTCGTGTGCATTCTTTGTCCGTCCTTCGGCTCCTCGCCCTCTTTTGCCACGACCCATTTTCCGGCATCTATACACCTGACGCATGAACAGTCCTGTCCTAGCCCCCGGAGAAATGGCCGTCGCGACAGGCGTCCTGCTGCGGTTTCTCTGTTCTTGCTAGTTAGCACAAAGGGACAGAGGTTGTAACAATTCCGAGATGGCGACGGCCAGCGTATCATCGAACAAGTTCTGCCGCTCTGAGGACCTTTCTAACGAGGCCAGCGTGGAGGCGTTCTTCGTCCTCCGGTTACTCGCCGACCTCGGCTACGAGGACCGGGAGGTCAAGACGAAGACCGCGATTGCGGAGCTTGAGGTGAGCAAGGGGCGGAAAAAGGAGCCATATAAGCCGGACTACGTGCTGGTGTGCACGAACAAGCCTCGCTGGATTATCGACGCGAAATCTCCGGGCGAGGCGGTCGATGACTACGCCTATCAGGGCGCCAGCTACAGCCTACTGATCAACCAAAAGCATGAGGACAGCCCCGTCCGATACTTCATGCTGACCAACGGCTTTCTCACCAGGGTCTACCGCTGGGACAGGGAACAGCCGATACTCTCTCTGCGGTTCGCCGACTTCGTGGATGAAAACACCAAGTACAGGTCGCTTCGAGAGTTGCTAGGCGCCGAAACTGTTCGGTCAGGCTGGGCGAGCGGCGGGAGCCCCGGGGCGCCTGTCGCGACCCACAGGATCGCGCGCCCCGGCATGGAGGAAGTCAAAAGGACGTTCTATCGCTGTCACCGGATCATCTGGAAAGCCGAGAAGGTAAGCCCGCAGGCTGCGTTCCTACGCTTCGCAAAGATTCTCTTCGTGAAGCTGTGGGAGGATAGGAAGCTCCGGGACAACCCCGTGTATCTGGCTGCGATTGGGCGCGGTGACCCGCTGCCGGCCGACGCCGTGCGGTTCTCCACGCGTTGGATCGAGCAGCAGGAGGCAGACGAGGAGAATCCCGTGGACCGGATACTGTTCCGGCAGCTCGTCGAAGCGCTCGAAGCCGAGATCCAAGCCCGGCGGCGGAAGCGCATCTTCGACGCCTCCGCCCGACTGGAGGTGTCGCCGGGGACGGTGAAGCGCGTCGTCGAGGCGCTAGAGCATCAGTATCTCTTCGGGATCGACGAGGATCTCAACGGGCGGATGTTCGAAGCATTTCTGGTTGCCACGATGCGCGGACAAGAGCTCGGACAGTATTTCACGCCCAGAAGTATTGTGAAATTGATGGCACGCTTGGGGAGTCCCGTCGCCAACCGGAATAAAGTAGAGCGTGTCCTTGACGGTTGCTGCGGCACGGGCGGCTTCCTGATCGAGGCGCTGACCGAGATGCGGAGGCAAGTGTACGAGAACGGGGCGCTAACGCTTAGCGAGCGGTCCAAACTGCTCAACGAGATCGCCAACGAAGCGATCTTCGGGATCGACGCCGGGCAGGACCCGCCCTTAGTGAAAATCGCCCGAATTAACATGTATCTACATGGGGACGGTGGCAGCCGGGTTTACCTGGCCGACGGTCTCCGCAAGAGTCCTGCACCCTCTGGGGCCGATGACATTGAGACTAGGCAGGATGTCGAAGAACTCAGGCTGGCCTTGGACGGGGGCGAGAACGGCCCTCTACGCTTCGACCTTGTGCTGACTAACCCGCCCTTCTCGATGGATTACTCAATGACCGTGCCAGAGGAGAGAGCGGTGCTGAAAGACTATGGGCTGCGGACTTGGGAGGGCAGGGAAAGGTCTTCGCTTCGGTCCGCGGTGATGTTCATCGAGCGGTACTACGATTTGCTCAAGCCGGGAGGGAGGCTGTTCACCGTTATCGACGATAGTGTGTTGGGCGGAAAAAAGAATGGCTTCGTAAGGGACTTCATCCGCGACAAGTTCATTATCAACGGTGTGATCAGCCTACACGGGGACGCATTTCAGCGAGCGGGGGCGCGGACCAAGACATCCGTCCTCTGTCTCACCAAACGGGCCAGTCAAGAGGACAAACAGACTGACGCGTTCGTTTATGAAAGCCGGTACGTGGGGCTCGACGACGTGACCGCGCGGACCCCGGCCAGCGAGGCGGAGAAGGCGCGGGAGGTGGCGGTGGCAGAGATCAACGAGGTAGTCGCGGCCTACGCTGAGTTCTTGGGAGGGAAAAAGGGGCCGTGGCTCGTCAAGGCTGACAAGCTGACGGACCGGCTCGACGCCAAGCACCTGAGACCGTGGAGCGTGGACCAACTCAAAAAAACATGGGAGAAGGCTGGGGCCGGCACGGATTTGCTGTCCAACCTGGTCGATCCAGTGTGGGAGGAAACAAAACTACAGGCGGACAAACGGTACACATTCCTGAAAATTTCCTACGAGGGCTACGCTGTGCGCGGTGAGCAGCGGCTGGGGAGGGAGGTGTCGTACAGCAACGTCGGCCTCGCTCGGCCTGACGACATCGTTGTGAGCAACATCAGCGCGGTGTATCGGGCAATTTGCGTCTACCCAGAAGGGATGGAGGGGGTCCTGGTCACGCCGGAATTTACCGTCTTGCGCATCAAAGACGGCGTGAGGGTAGACCCCATATACTTGTGGTCTGTTCTGCGTTCCTCCGCCGTCATCGCAGAATGGCTCTCCGATGCGACGGGGGTGGGGCGGCACAGGGTCACCTGGGATATTCTCAGGGGGCAGGAGGTGCCCCTGCTGGCCTTCGACGCGCAGAAGAAGATCGGGACGCTCTACCGGAAAGCGGCGCAACTCCACGAGGAGCGGTTAATGACGGTAGAAGAGGCGAAAGCCGATCTGGATACGCTTGATTTGGACGGGGAGATCGCCCGCGACCGCCTCGCCCGGGCGAAGCCCCCGAGGTAGCGTCTCCGGGGTGTTCCGCGAGACACTTGACCCGATATTTTTGAGCGGGTAGATTTTGTTTATGACAAATCAGAAGCCGGCTGGGGGGCGCCCCAGGCACGTGGCCATCTATCAGGAGGGGCCGGCGGCCAGGGAAAATTTTGTCCTGGCAACGCAAGCGATTCTTTCGGTGCCCAAGACGGGGCTCCAGAACGGCGGCAACGGGCCAAAGAAGCCGCGCAAGCCTACGGGGAAGTAGGCTCGGGGTTCGGCTCCTTGCCGGTCAATGCGGCCCCTGCCGGAAGACCAGCCTTCACAGGCTGCCGTGGATGAACTGGAACACTATCGAAAGACCCGTCACGCAGAGATCCTAAAAAGTCTCGCGACCACCGACCCGCTGCTCGCGGGTCTCTTGGATGAACAGTCTTCCCGAAATTGAGCGCTGTAAGCTGAATATCGCGCACAAACCGGCGCAATCTTCTGTCAGACCACTCGCGGAACCACGCGGGCCATTCGGAACGCGGATAGAGAGGCTTTGATTTCACACCTCAGTAAGAACTGTTAAGCTCGACATCATTTCGGTTCGTACCGCCCAGCAGACGAGCGCGTCGCTGCCAATGGACTGGATGGACGTGCCGGCGTAGTTGGAGAAGTTCATGGGAAATGGCTTGACTATAGGTAATAGGTAAACCTATAAGGTATGACCTATGAAATACATTCCACCCGAAGACGTAACGTCACCGAAGAACCGCTGGTCCATGATCAAGGTCCTCATCCCGGGCTCCGAGGGCACCATGGCGCTCGCCATCGGCATCTGGGACGGCAAGCCCACCCTCGCGCAACGGTGGAACGGCAACGACGACGAGGGGCCGACAGGCTGCCCGCAAGCGTATGGGAATCCGTATTGGTTCATCGTCGAGAGTGGGTTCTTCACCGACGCCATAGTCGACAAACTATCGCCGGAGCAGCAGACGTTCGTCCGCACCATCATCCCCAAGGCCATTGCCGCCTGACCAGAACTCTGAAGGGTGTGTGCTGGCCTTCAGGCTGGCTCGCCCCGGCCCCCGTACCATTCCCCGAACTAGGTGCAGAGTGGCCCATGCCGGGTTAGAACTGATTTCGGCGGTGGTCACGGGCTGTCCTCACCCACTTAATGCGTCAGGTATGTAGGTGCCCATTTTCCGGTGTTGCCATTATCATATCATCATATCTTGATGCGACGATACATATTAATTCCACGATGATTACTCCCGCCCAGCCGGTCTCGCCCGCCTACGCCGAACTGCGCCGCCTGTTCGAGCAGCGCATCGTCATCCTCGAAGGCCCCAAGGGGACGATGACGCAGGCCCGCCAGCTCGTGGAGGCCGATTTCCGCGGGGAGCGCTTCCACCGCCACCCGCGCGACCTCCAGGGCGACAACGATATCCTCTGCCTGACGCGTCCCGACCTGATCGAGGAATTCCATCGCAGCTTCGCCGAGGCCGGCGCGGACATCGTGGCGACCAACACGTTCAACGCCACCCGCATCTCCCAGGCAGACTACGGGACCGAGGCCCACACGGCCGAGATCAACCGCAGCGCCGCCCAGCTCTGCGCGCGCGCCGCGCGTTGGGGCGAGGAGCGCTTCCAGCGCCGCATCTTCGTCGCGGGCACCATCGGCCCGACCAACCGCACCGCCTCCCTCTCCCCGGACGTCAACCGGCCCGACCACCGCGCCGTCACTTTCGACCAGCTCGTCGCGGCCTACTACGAGCAGGCCCAGGCGCTGGTCGAGGGCGGCGCGGAAATTCTGTTGGTGGAAACCATCTTCGACACGCTCAACGCCAAGGCCGCCCTCTTCGCCATCGAAAACCTTTTCGACGAGCTGCCCACCCGCCTGCCGGTGATGATCTCCGTCACCATCACCGACGCCTCCGGCCGCACGCTCTCCGGTCAGACCGTCGAGGCGTTCTACAACTCGGTCGTCCACGCGCGTCCGTTCAGCGTCGGCATCAACTGCGCCCTCGGCGCGAAACAGATGCGGCCCTACATCGAGGAACTCGCGCGGATCGCCGGCTGTTTCGTCACGTGTTATCCCAACGCCGGCCTGCCCAATGCCTTCGGCGGCTACGACGAGACGCCCGCCGAGATGGCGGCGGCCCTCGCCGAGTTCGCCGCCAACGGCTGGGTCAACCTGCTCGGCGGCTGCTGCGGCTCCACGCCGGCGCACATCAAGGCCATCGCCACCGCGGTCGCCGGCCTGAAGCCGCGCCCCCTGCCGGCGCCCACCGCCCCGGTCCTCCGCCTCAGCGGCCTCGAACCGCTCGCGATCGCATGATTTATGTAGGAAGGTTGCTTGCCACCGATTCCCCCGTCGCCCGCAAGCGGGCTTCCTCCCAATGCCTTTCTCCGTGCCCCCTGCCTCCCTCTGGTGAATAATCCTTCCGCCAACGCCGCCCGCTTTGTCGTCATCGGTGAGCGCACCAACATCACCGGCTCGCCGAGGTTCGCCAAGGCGGTCAAGGCCGGGGATTGGGACGCCGCGCTCGCCATCGCGCGCCAGCAGGTCGAGAGCGGCGCCAACGTCCTCGACGTCAACGTCGACGAGGCGCTGATCGACGGCGAGGCGACGATGACAAGGTTTCTCAATCTCATCACCGCCGAACCGGAGATCGCCCGCGTACCGATCATGATCGACAGCTCCAAGTGGAGCGTGCTCGAGGCCGGCTTGAAGTGCCTTCAGGGCAAGGGCATCGTCAACTCCATCTCCCTCAAGGACGGCGAGGACGAGTTTCTCCGCCGCGCGAAGCTCGTCCGGCGCTACGGCGCCGCCGCGGTCGTCATGGCGTTTGACGAGCAGGGCCAGGCCGCCGACCGCGACGCGAGGGTCCGCATCTGCACGCGCGCCTATCGGCTCCTCGTCGGCCGGCTCGGGTTTCCCCCCGAGGACATCATCTTCGACCCCAACATCCTCACCGTTGCCACCGGCATCGAGGAGCACAACAACTACGCGGTCGATTTCTTCGAGGCGGTTCGTCTCATCAAGCAGACCCTGCCCGGCGCGAAGGTCAGCGGCGGCGTGTCCAACGTCTCCTTCTCCTTCCGGGGCAACAACCCGGTGCGCGAGGCGATGCACGCGGCGTTCCTCTACCACGCCATCAAGGCCGGCCTCGACATGGCCATCGTCAACGCCGGCATGCTCGGCGTCTACGAGGAAATCCCCCGGGACCTGCTCGAACGCATCGAGGACGTGCTGCTCAACCGACGCCCCGACGCCACCGAGCGCCTCGTCGCGTTCGCCGACGAACTCAAAGCCCGGCAAGGAGGTGCGTCCAAAACCGAGGTCAAGGAGGACCTCGCCTGGCGCGATGGCACGGTCGAAGAGCGTCTCAAGCACGCCCTTGTCAAAGGCATCGACACCTACGTCGAGGCCGACACCGAGGAGTGCCGCCGGAAATATCCGCGCCCGCTCGACACCATTGAAGGGCCGTTGATGGACGGCATGCGCGTGGTCGGCGACCTCTTCGGGGCGGGCAAGATGTTCCTGCCGCAGGTCGTGAAATCCGCCCGTGTCATGAAGAAGGCCGTCGCCTACCTCACGCCGTTCATGGAGGAGGAGAAAAAGCGCCTCGCCGCCGCCGGCACCGCCACCCGCGCCCAAGGCCGCATCGTCATGGCCACCGTCAAGGGCGACGTGCACGACATTGGCAAGAACATCGTCGGCGTCGTGCTCGCCTGCAACAACTACGAGGTCATCGACCTCGGCGTGATGGTGCCGTGCGACCGGATCCTCGCCACGGCGCGCGAGAAGCAGGCCGACCTCATCGGCCTCTCCGGCCTCATCACGCCGTCGCTTGACGAGATGGTGCACGTCGCCCGGGAGATGCAGCGCGAGGGCTTCACCGTGCCGCTGCTGATCGGCGGCGCCACCACCAGCCCGGCACACACCGCCGTCAAGATCGCGCCTGAGTATCCGCCGGGCGCGGTGCACGTGCTCGACGCCTCACGCGTCGTCAATGTTGCCAGCTCGCTGCTCAGTCCGGAAAACAAGCCCGGCTTCCTCGCCGAGGTGCACGCGAAGCAGGTGCGCCAGCGCGAGGAGTTCGCCGCGCACCGGGCGCGCCGGCCGTTGCTTTCGCTCGAGGAGGCCCGCCGCCGCCGCACGCCGGTCGACTGGTCTAAAACCGACATCCCGCATCCGGAGTTTTTCGGCCCGCGCGTCTTTGACCCCGTGCCGCTCGATGAAATCGTGCCCTACATCGACTGGGGACCGTTCTTCAGCGCCTGGGAGTTGCGCGGACGCTTTCCCGACCTGCTCAAGGATGAAGCCGTCGGCCCCGCGGCGACCAAGCTGTATGCTGATGCGCAGGGACTGCTCGGACGCATCGTCGCTGAAAAGCGCTTCATCGCGAAAGCCGTCATCGGCTTCTGGCCCGCCAACGCCGTGGGTGACGACCTCGAGGTCTACGCCGACGAACAGCGCCGCCGCCGCCTGACGACGATCCACTGCCTGCGCCAGCAGCACGAAAAACCCGCCGGCCAGTTCAATCACTCGCTGGCCGATTTCATCGCGCCGAAGGACACCGGCCGGCTCGACTATGTGGGCGGCTTTGCCGTCACCGCCGGTCACGGCGCCGACCAGTTTGCCGCGGAGTTCCGCGCCCGGCACGACGACTATTCGGCCATCATGGCGCAGGCGCTGGGCGACCGTCTGGCCGAGGCGCTGGCGGAGCTGATGCACAAAAAGGCCCGCGACTTCTGCGGCTACGGCCGCGCGGAAGAACTCACGATGGCGGAAACCATCCGCGAGAAATACCGCGGCATCCGTCCCGCGCCCGGTTATCCGGCGTGTCCCGACCACACGGAGAAGCGCCTGCTTTTTGACCTCCTTGGCGCCGAGGCCGCCGCCGGCATCACGCTCACCGAAAGCTTCGCCATGCATCCGGCGAGCAGTGTGTGCGGTTTCTATTTCAATCACCCCGATTCAAAATACTTCGCGGTCGGCAAGCTCGGAAAGGACCAGATCGGGGATTACGCCCAACGGAAAGGTTTGAGCGTTGCTGAAACGGAGAAATGGTTGGCGCCATATCTGGACTACGAGCCTTGATGAGCCGCGGCAGGACTGGCAGTCTTTGCGGTATCCAGCGCCCTTGGCCCAGTCCCCCTCAACCAGGAGTTCATCATGTCATCCCTTCTCCCGACTCGCCGTGAAGCCCTGAAGGCCGCAGCCGCAGCCGGTGTCACGGTCGCCATGTCCCGCCTGCCCCAACTGGCCGCCGCCCCTGCGACGCCCGCGCCGGCACCTCAGCGCCCGGCCGCCTTGGTCGGCATCGCGATCAGCGTGGCGCCGCTGGCCCAGCCGGATCTCAACCGTCTCTTTGACGACCTCCAGCAGCGAGCCGGGGTGACGGCACTGTTTCCCTTTGCTTACACCCACGAGCCTCACCGGTGCGGCGTGCCGCCGACGGCGGGGTTCCACGGCGGCAACTACGGCGTTCCGCACCTGCAGTATTACCACGATGCGCCGCTGACCTACGCCGACTTGCGCGCACCGGAATTCGGTGACGTTGACGTGCTGGCCCGCGTGATTCCCGCTGCGCGCCAGCACGGCATCGCGACCTTCGCGTTCATCCTCGAGGACAACGTCCGGCCTGCCGCGGTTCCGCACTGGGAAGCGCTCTACACCGTCGACCACCACGGCCGCCGCTCCGACCGGCAGCCAGGTGGACCATGCCACAACAATCCGTACTACCAAGCCTTCACCCTGGGGCTCGTCGAGGACTACGCCCGCTCCTACGAACTTGGCGGCATCATGTGGGGCTCGGAGCGCCAGAGCGGGCTGCTCAATGCGCTCAATCTCTCCCAGAGCGACGGCGTCGATCCGGGCCGGACGACCTGCTTCTGCGAGTTCTGCCAGAAGAAGGGGCGCGATCTCGGCATCGACGTCGAGCGGGCGCGCCGGGGTTTCGGCGAAATCGAGACGTTCGTGCTGGCCAGCCGCGCCGGCGAGCGGCCCCGCGACGGGTATTTCACGGCGACCTGGCGCCTCCTGCTCGCCTACCCCGAGGTGCTGGCCTGGGCCAACCTCTGGGTAAGCAGCCGGCATGCCCTTCAGGCTGCAATTTACCGCAAGGTGAAGTCCATCAACCCGGCGCTGCAGGTCGGCTGGCACGTCTGGCACAACCTGTCGTTCAGCCCGTTCCAGCGGGCCGAGGAGGACTTCGCCGGGATGACCGCATACGCGGATTTCCTCCGGCCGGCGCTCTACAACAATGTCGCGGGCAGCCGCTTCGTGAGTTTCGTGAACGGGGCCCGTCACAGTGTGTTCGGCGACCTGCCGCCGGATGCGACGCTCGAGGTCCTTTATCAGCAGCTCAACTATCACGCGGAGGCGCCCTATGACCGCCTCGCCGCGACGGGATTGTCGGCAGATTATGTCGAACGCGAGACGCGGCGCGCGGTGGACGGCGTGGGCGGCACGGCCACGCAAATCTGGCCCGGCATCGACATCGACGTGCCCGTGGCCGCCGGCGCGAGTCATTGCACGCCGGAAGGCGTCCAAGCGGCGGTGAAGGCGGTGTTCCGCGCCGGCGCCCAAGGCATCATCCTCTCGCGCAACTACACGGAAATGAAGCCGGAGAACCTGACGGCCGCCGGAACGGCGCTCAGGGAACTCGGAGTCATCCCGGGGTAGCCGTTGGATTGGCGGACGCGATGGTTTTCCCGCGGATGGAGGCGGCGCCTGCCGGATTGCCTTCCGACCCGGGTGTTGTTAGCAACAGCCCGTTCGGATAACCATAACCCCAAAGAAGGAGATTTTGTCATGACACTGAAAGTCACCAAGACAGATGTATGGGCTACCGAGATCCAGGATCACCCGGGCGGGCTGGCCAAAGTCATGGAAACGATCGCCTGCGCCGGCGCCAACCTCGAGTGTGTCATCGCCCGGCGGCAACCCGACAAGCCGGGAACCGGCGTGGTTTTCATCACCCCGCTCAGGGGCAAAAAGTTGCTGGCAGCCGCGGCCACCGTGGGATTCAACGAAACCCAGCGCGTCGCCTCGCTCAAGGTGGAGGGCGGAGATCGCCCGGGCCTCGGCGCACAGCTTGCCCAGGCGGTCGGTGCCGCCGGCGTAAGCATGCGGGGCGTGACCGCCGCGGCCATTGGCCGGAAGTTCGTCGCCTACCTCGGCTTCGACAACTGGGATGACGCCAACAAGGCGGCCGCGGCCATCAAGGCCCTTGCCCGGAAGAAGTAGTCGCAACATTCGCAGCGATTTCACCGCAAGACGCGGAAAGCGCGGAGTCTAATCAGCTTTGATTAGATGAAGAACTGGCTGCGCTGAAAACCCGCACTCGCTCGCCATACGCGCGGTCGAGTTCGGGCAAAAATCCGGCGCTAGTAGCCGCCGGGTCGCGGGAGAATCACTTGGGGAAAGGCGCAGGCACGACCTTGTAGCCCTCCGGCGTCTTGCGGAAGTACACATTGTCGCACTCGAAATACTCGTTGTCCTGATACCAGATGGAGGTGGCGTCAGACGGGAGCGTATTGGTGACCGCGCCGAGCGGCGCCTCCATCCACACCAGGCCTTCCGGCGTCTTCCGGAAAAACTGCCCCTCCTTGAACAGGTACTCCGTCGGGCCGACCCACACCGATTGATATTCGACCGCGGGCGGGGGTGGCGGCGGCATATTCACGGCCGTCGGCGCATCGACCACCATATAACCCTGCGGCACCGTCTGGTAGTAAACATCCCCGTAACGGTAATAGATGACATTGCCCACATAGATGCGGGCACAGTGCGGGGGCAACTCGCGCACGATGGCGCCCCGCGGAGCGCGGACGACCATCAGACCGTGGGGACCATGGTGATAAAAGATGCCGCGATGCATGTAGTAGTGGTCGCCGCCGACGACCACGTCGAGGTAGCCGTGGGGCAGCGGGATGCCGAGGGCAACCCCGACGTCGAGATGCGAGTCCGCGCGCAGCTCCGTGGTCGCGACCGCGGCGGCGCCGGCCACGGCCAGCAGTAAAATCCGGATGGAAGCGGGAGAAATCTTCATGGATGAGCCTTGGTTGTGATTTGGACGGTTGCCGGGTTAGACGCTCAAACCGCCGGAAATGTTTCACGCTCGGACGAAATTCGTGCCGGGCAGTGCCGGAACTCGGTCAGTGGCGCCACAAAATCCCCGTGGCAAACCTCATCCCGGAGACACGGAGGACCACGGAAATTGAAATCCGCCTTCCTGCTTCCCCTCTTCGATTTCCCTGCGATAACCTTCCTGATCCACTCATTCCATGAAACACCTCGCCGTCCTTTTCCTGGTCGCTTTCGCCACACCGGCTTTCTCCCAGAGTCTGGTTTCGCCCGAGGTCCACGTCGACGGGCGGGTGACCTTCCGTTTGCAGGCCCCCACCGCGAAGGATGTCGTGCTGCGCTGCGAAGGCGTCAAACCCGCGACCATGCAGAAGGACGACAAGGGCGTCTGGTCGATCACCACTGAGCCGCTGGCGCCGGACATCTACGTATATTCCTTCTTGGTCGACGGCCTCCGGGTCTTGGATCCGGGCAATCCCGTGCTCAAGTACAACCTGTTCAGCACGGAGAACCAAGTACACGTGCCCGGCCCCGCCGCGCTGCCGTGGGAGATCAACGAGGTGCCGCACGGCGTGATCCACCGCCATCACTACAAGTCCGCCATCATCGGCGACGAGCGCCCGTTCCTCGTCTACACGCCGCCTGGTTATGATCCCGCCGCGCCGCAGCCCTACCCGGTGCTCTACCTTCTGCACGGTTACAGCGATGCGGAGGACACGTGGACAACCGTGGGGCGAGCGGATGTGATCCTCGACAACCTCATCGCCCGCGGTCTGGCAAAACCGATGGTCGTCGTGATGCCCCTGGGTTATGGCAACGCCGAGGTGCTCGCCGGCGGCTGGACTCGCCTGCGCACCCCGGGGTTTCAGGCCATTTATCAGGACAGTCATGCCAGATTCCGCGACGCTTTGTTCCAGGAAGTGATTCCGCAGGTGGAGAAAGCCTACCGCGTCTCGCCCGACCGCAGCGCGCGCGCCATCGCCGGACTGTCGATGGGCGGCACCCAATCGCTTTACATCGGCCTGAATGCACCCGAGCGCTTCGCCTGGGTCGGAGCCTTCGGCTCGGGCGGCCTCGATGCCGACTTTGAAAAAATCTATCCCGGCGTGGGTGAAGCCACCAACGCGCACCTGCGCCTGCTCTGGCTCGCCTGCGGCGAGCAGGACGGCTTGCTGGGCATCAACCAGAAGCTGGACGGCTGGCTGAAGGAGAAAGGCGTCCATCACACGTGGACGCAGATTCCCGGTGCACACAGCTTCCGGACCTGGCGACCCCTCCTCGCCCAATTCACGTCGCTGCTTTTCCGAGACACACCGTAAGGCCTTCGGTATTCAGCCGCTGAGGATCCCGTGCCCGGCTCGGGCGCGTCGAAGAAGCCTGGCCAACTTGTCCGGCAGTTCGTTTCGTCCGATCTGTCAGTGGCAATGCCATCCGGCGAATATTGCTTGAGGCGCGCCAGCGCAGCCAACCATGATGGTAACCCCTATGAAAGCGTTTCACGGCTGGTGGCACGGGATATTTTTCGTGGGCTGCCTCGCGTTGAACAGCGACGCCGTGGCGGCCGCGGAGGGACCGGGAGAAATCCTCACGCCGTCTCCCCCACCCACGCCGCGCATCAACAGTCCATCGGTTTTCGGGGTGACCCCGGGCGCGCCGTTCTTGTACACGATCCCGGCGACCGGCGAACGCCCGATGGAGTTCAGCGTCGACGGATTGCCCGTGGGGTTGACGGTGGACGGAGCCGACGGCCGCATCGCCGGCATGCTGAATACCGCCGGCGAGTACTCCGTGGTGCTGCGCGCCCGCAACGCACAGGGTCAGGCCGAGAAGAAATTCAAGATCGTCTGCGGGGACCGCATTGCCCTCACGCCGCCGATGGGCTGGAACAGCTGGAACTGCTGGGCCCAGGCCGTCGACCAGGAAAAGGTGCTCCGCTCCGCACACCATCTTGTCGCCTCGGGACTCAGCCAGCACGGCTGGGCCTACATCAACATCGACGACACGTGGCAGGGCAAGCGGGCCGGATCATCCCTCGCGCTGCAGCCCAACGAGAGATTCCCGGACATGAAGAAGCTGTGCGCCGATATCCACGCGCTGGGACTTAAAGTGGGCATCTATTCAAGTCCCTGGATCACCACCTTCGCCGGCTACCCCGGCGGCTCCAGCGATGATGCCAAGGGCGCTTGGGAGCGCTTGAGCAACTACGAACCCAACAAACGCCTGGGCAGATACTCCTTTGCCCGGCAGGACGCCGCGCAATGGGCCGAGTGGGGTATGGACTACCTCAAATACGACTGGGCTCCCAATGACTTGGAGCATGTCAAAGAGATGTCCCTGGCATTGCGCGCCACCGGCCGTGACATCGTGTTCAGCCTGTCGTGCTCAACCCCCATGGATCTGGTCACCGAGTTCTCCCGCTGGGCGAACTGCTGGCGGACCACGGGCGACATCTGGGACACGTGGGATCTCCCGGGGCCCTGGCAGAACGGCGTCTCGGAAATCGGCTTCAACCAGGATCCCTGGGCGCCCTTGGGCGGTCCCGGGCACTGGAATGATCCCGACATGCTGGTTATCGGCTATGTCGGTTGGGGACCCCAATTGCATGCCACCCGGCTGACGCCCGCCGAACAATATTCGCACCTCAGCCTGTGGTGCCTTCTGTCCGCGCCGCTCTTGATCGGCTGCGACCTTGAGCGACTCGATCCCTTCACGCTCAATTTGCTCACCAACGACGAGGTGCTGGCCATCGACCAGGATGCGCTCGGCCGGTCCGCCCGGCGCGTCGCCACCTCCGGACCCATCGACGTGTTCAGGAAGGAACTCGAGGATGGCGGCTTCGCGGTCGGCTTCTTCAACCGTGGCGACACGGTGCACACCATGACCGCCAAGCTCGATCGCCTCGGCTTGGGCGGCCGGCAGCGGGTGCGCGATCTCTGGCGCCAGCAGGATCTGCCCGAAGCGCTCAATGAGCTGGCCGTCACGGTGGAGCCGCACGGGGTCACGCTCTACAAATTCATGGCCGCCCGCTGAGCGGGGGCCGGGGCGCGGAGATGAAGCGTCTTCTTTTTCGAGGCTCAGCCCAAGCGTTCCGCATTGCGCGATGGCTGGCGGCGGCGGCCGAAGCACGCGGCACACTCCGCGATTCTATTCCAACATCGTGCGGACCGTGGCTGGGATTCCGTTCATGTGCACGAATTGATCCAGCGCGATCAGATTGTCCACTTCCGCCTGCTCCATCTGAAACCCCCGCTTCTTCGTGCGCACGAGGAAGTCATCGAGCCAGTCAAGGAGGACTTCCCGTCGGGGCAGGCCATTTTGGGCTACCGCCCGGATGTCGTCGAGCAGCGACGCTGCATAAACTTGATAGGTTTTTAAGTCAGTCATGGCTTGCCTTGTTTGCTGAGTAACGATTCAACCTACTCCCGCTTGGGAGCGATTGCAGTCACGATGGACGGCCTCCATGGGATAGGAGCGCACCTACTAAATGAGATTCCCGGCGGTTGCTCTCGCTTCCCGTCGCAAACGCCGATATACAACCGTGGATGCATTGATATTCCCCGGGGCGCGTCCACCCCGCGCCCGGGCGGAACCGCACCGAGCGGCGCCGGGCCGCGACCGATCGCCACCGGCGAGTTGAGAGAGCCGCATGGTTGCGCATGATAGCCGCCGTGCCGCCTCATGCCCACCAACCCGCCCCCGAGCCGCCCGCCAGGCGGCGCGACCGCTGGCCCGGGCGGACGCCGCGACGGTCCGCGACCAGGATTGATTCCCGCCAACGGTCCGGCTTGGGTGGAAGGCGACTGCCATGTCCAACGAGTGCGTTTTCTCCCCCGATCGGCGCTACCGCTACACGCTCATCCACCGGTGGGACGAATCGCTGAACCCGGGCCACGGTATCGCGTGGATCTGCCTCAATCCCAGCACGGCGGATGAACACCAGCTCGACCCCACCCTGCGCCGCATCCGCGACTTCTCCGCCGTGTGGGGCTACGCGTTTTTCGTCATGCTCAATCTCTTCGCGTGGCGCGCCACCGACCCCGCCGGGATCAAGGCGGCCGCTGATCCGATCGGTCCCGACAACAATCGCTGGACCGCGCATTGGAGCGCGCGCTGCGACCGTGTCATGCTCGGCTGGGGCGAGCATGGCGCCCACCTCGGCCGCGACCGGCAAGTGCTGGCCAGCCTCGACCCGGAAAAGATCTTCTGCCTCGAACGCAACGCCAGCGGGCAGCCCAAGCATCCGCTCTACGTCGCCCGCGAAACCACCCCCCTCCCCTTCGTCTGATGCTCGCGGATGGAATTTCGCCGCCGGGGCACGAAGGATGCGGAAACAAGATTCACCATCCAGACACCCGGGAAACCAAATCCCTCCGAGGCGCGTCTTGGAGCTTTAGAAATCGTGCTCGCCGGATGAGCGGGAAAGAATAAACCTTCCACCGTCCTCCGAGTTTTGTCCCCGATGAAATTTCCCGCACTTCTGCTGCCGGTGGCAGTACTGCTCGCCGGCTGCGCGACCCTCACCACCCATTTTGAGCCGAAGGCCGACCTCGGCCAGTTGAAGCACATCTACGTCGTCGAAAGCCTGAACGACAACCACGATCTCCATGACCGGATCGCGCAGGAATTGCAGGCCCGCGGCATTCAGGCCGAGAGCGGTCCGCTCACGTTGATGCCGATCGGCGTGAAGGCATACCTCGTCTACGAGGATCAGTGGGAGTGGGACTTCAAGGATTGCATGATCAGTCTCCGCATCACGTTGCGCGAAGCCAACTCCGACCGCCTGCTGGCCAGCGCCAGTTATATCCGGCCGACGGCCTTCCTGAAGACGCCCCGCTTCATGGTGCAGACCGTCCTTGACGGGCTCTTCAAGCCCAACGCCAAGTCAAGCCCGCAGCCCGCAATCAGTCCGCCGGAAGAAGGGTCAGAAAAGCGCGGCGGGAGAAGGTCCTGACGGAAGGCTCACGGGGTGCATCCCCTGAGCAGCGGAACTGCGACGCGTAACAGATGCCCTTGTTTCGTCGTCTCGTCTTCCATGCACCTTCGCCTCGGCAAAGCGGGACCGGTTGAAAACAAGTTGCCCGGCGGCAGGGGATGGAAGCTCGTCCACCGGTTATTCGCGACGGCCCTGACGCTGCTGCTGATGCTAATCAGCGCGCGGCTGGGCGGCGAGCCGGTCCCCGCGACCCAGCCTCCGGCCCCGACGACTCCCGCTGCGCCGCCGGCTGTGCCGGCGGAATACGCGAAAATGTACCAATCGCTCTCAGCAGCGCTCGACTTGTGGCAGCAAACCCTCGACCGCCAGCCGCCCGTGGCAAACGCCCAATCGATCTTCGGCGCCCACGTGCTCGCAGCCAACGGCAACCGGGGCGCGCAACTGCTCCAGCCGATGACGCTCCCGATGGTCGACCTGACGCTCGACCGGCTGAAGCAGCTGGGCGTCGGCGGTGTCACGATCAGCATTTCCTTCCCGTTGCTCAACGAGGATCAGCCGCAATCCGCGGACTATCTGCGCTTCTACGAGACCGTGGGTGAGCACGTGCGGGCGCGAGGCCTCTACTTCACGGTCGAGCAGCACATCGCTTTCAGCGACACGCCGTTTTCCACTGTGAAGTTCGATTACCGCCAGCTGCCGTTCGCCGACTTCATCACGGCCTTTCACCACATGGCCCGGCTGATCATCGAGCACGTGAAGCCCGACGCCCTCACGCTGCTGAGCGAGCCCGACACCTTTGTGAAGCTCACCGGCTACCAGCAGGCGCGCGACCCGGCCGGCGCGGCCAGGATGATCGAACGCGTCGTGCAGGGCCTCGATCGCAGCCACACGAAGATCGGGGCCGGCTGCGGGGCCTGGCTGCGCAACGCACCGGAGTTCGACCGCGCCTTCGCCGCCGGTCCGGTCGACTACCTTTCGCTGCACATCTACCCGATCGGGCCGGGCGTGTTCACCCTCTGCCAGCAGATCGCCGACATCGCCAGGGCCGCGGGCAAGCCGGTGATCCTCGACGAGGCCTGGCTCTCCAAGACCGAGGCCCGGACCCAGGTGGCCGACTTCAACCAGATGGCGGACATCTTCGGCCGCGACGCCTTCAGTTTCTGGGCGCCACTCGACGCGAAGTTTTTCGCGAACGTCGCGCACTTCGCCCGCGTCAACGGCGTCGCCTATGTCGCGCCGTTCTGGACCACGTATTTCTGGGGCAACGTCGACTACGCGCCCGACACCCAGGGCCTGCCCTTTGACCAGCTGCGGCGCCGGGCCAACCGCGCCGCGACCGCCGCCCTGCAGGCCGGCACCTTCACGCCCACCGGGCAGGCCTGGGGTGACACGATCCGCTGAGCCGACCCGCACGCCGGAGCCAAATCGGGAGAAAATCATGGGTTCTTCCGGCCCCGCCAGCGCCGAACAAGCCGATGCTTCTGCCCGGCCCGCGAATTGCAGGCTCGCGCCGCGGGCTCGGTGCACGCAGAATCCCGCGTTGGCGATTTCCGTCATGGTTTCCTGCGAACGCCCGAAGTTTTTTGCGCCATGAAGTTCGAACACTTCGCTCTCAATGTCCCCGATGCGCGCGCGATGAGCCGCTGGTATGTCGAGCACCTCGCCTTCAAGGTGGCGCGCAGCCGCGAGGATGCCCCCTACACGCATTTCCTGGCTGACGAGACCGGCCGCGTGATCATCGAGCTCTACTCCAACCCCAAAGCGACTGTCCCCGAGTACGGCGCGCAGCATCCGCTGGTGTTTCACTTCGCCGTCGTGGCCGCGGACGCACGCGCCGAATGCCGGCGTTTGGAAGAGGCTGGCGCCAAGCTTTTCCTCGAGGAGCCTCAGCCCGATGGTTCAATGCTCATCATGATGCGCGATCCCTGGGGTGTGCCGGTCCAGCTCTGCCAGCGCGCGAAGCCGCTTTAAGTGTCCGGCCGTCGCTTCAGTCTTCCCCTGCCGCCCTCATGCCGCCTCGAAATCTCCCGCCACAACCAGCAGTCTGGTTGACACTCCTGCTGGGCTTTGCATTGGCGGGCGGCGGCGCCGCCGCCGCTGGCCCCATGGCGCCGCCGGCCCCCGGACTGCTCTTCTACCTGTCCGGCGAACAGGGTACCATGGCCGACTATTCCGCGGGAGGCACGCCCGCGCCCACCTTCGACGACGAGGTCACGCGCATCGCCGCCGGCGCGAAAGGAGCAGCTCTAAGCTGCGGCGACCTGCAGCGGCTCGCGTGGCGGGCGCCGGGCAACATCTACGCGCAGCGGGGCACCCTCTCGTTCTTCTGGCGCTCGCGCTACCCGGTCGGCCCGACCGAGTTCCCGATCTTCCGCGTCGGCTTCGGCGACCATTCGAGCTGGGACATGGTCTGGCTGCGCATCGACTACAACGGCCACGGTTTCGACGCCTTCGTGACCGACGCCAGTCTCGCCCGCACGCGCGTATCGGTCACGGTGCAACCCTTCCCGCGGCCCGACGAATGGACGCACCTCGCACTGTCATGGGACGAGACGCGCGGCATCCGCTTTTATGTGAACGGCAGACTCATTGCGAAAAACGAGACGACAGCCGTCTACAACACCGCCCTCGACCAGTTCGGACCGCATTCGCGCATCATCAGCCCGCACAACGTCCAGAGCGATTACAACTTCGTGCGCGGAGGCGATATTGACGAAATCCGCATCTACGACCGCATGCTGGCGGATGAATCCATCGTGACCCTGGCAAAAGGCGACGCGCCCGCGGATCTCCCGCCGCTCCCGCCCCGCGACCTCGCCGACGTCCGCTGGCGCAACGAATGGTGGCTGCGCTACGGCTGGAACCGCCGAGACGATCCTCCGCCCTACTACCCCGGCGCCGCGCTCAGCGTGCGCAAGGTCGAAATCCACGACGCCTACGATCTGAAACGCTGGTGGTGGAAGGCGTGCGACGGCATCCGGGAGACCACCTGGCCCGGCGTCTACAACCGCTCGCGCCTCCCCGGCCGCAACGACTACTTCCAGTTGCCCGACTGGGACTGTTACGTCGAGTCGGGCAAAGCCATCACCTTCCTCATGCCCGATGAACCGTGGAATCATCTTGAGATTTCCGGCGCCGCCTGGGGCAGGATGGAATTGCTAAAACCAGACGCCGCGAATGACGGCCCGGCCGAGTCGCTGCTTTTTGAGCGTCCCCAAGGCCAGGAAAAAACCGTGCACGCTCTGGCGACGCCGATCACCGGCCGGAAGATCCGTTTCACCAATGCCCAGCAGGAGGAACCGATCGGCGAACTTGTCGCCTACCACGTTACCGCCGGCCGCGAACCCGTCGACAGCAGGAAGCTCGCCTTCTGGCTCTCGCTGGTACCGAGTGAGCCGGACGATGCGAGCCTCGCGCCGCTGCTCACCTTCATCAACGGTCGGTTCGAACCCGACGAGCGCGCGAGGCTGTTTGCCCACCCCGGCAGCGGACGAAGACTCGATCTTTCCGGGCCGCGTCCCAGTTCGCTCCCGCTCGTTCACCTCTTGATTCCTGACACATGGGATCAGCGGGTCGACGGTCTCGACGGCATCGCGATCGATCTGCCCGCGCTCCCCGTAAAACCCACGCACGGCGACTTCTTTCCCCTCAACATCCAGGTGAAGGACCCGCTCTGGCCGATGCGTAACATGTGCGACTTCACGCTCAGCGTGAAACCGGGCGAGGCGAAAACGCTGTGGCTCGACCTGCGCGACCGCCTGCTGCCCGCCGGCAAGGGCATGTGGATCACCATCGCCGGCGCGGGCGCAGACTTCGATGCGACCATGCTCGCCGGCGCGGAGATCCGCCTCGTATTCAAACCCCGGGAAGCCGCGCGCGCCGAGCACGAGCTCGATCGCTTCACCCAGGCGCGCGATAGCTACGCGATGCTCGTCGAGGAGCATGCGCACAGCCCGGAGTTCAACCTCTGGAACCGCTTCGAGGCCGACCTCACCGACCTGATGCGCGTCAACCCGAACCACGTTCCCGGCCGCAATTACGCCGCGGTCGGCCTGGGCTGGCCGCGCCCGCCGTTCCAGCAGCCCGAACCCCCCGTTCAGCCGTCCGGCAGAATGCCGTTGTGGGCGTTCCGCCAGGTCGAGCTGCTCGGCCGGGTGAAACGCTTCGTCAACTGGTACATCGACCATCGTCAAGTCGACTACGGCGATTTTGGCGGCGGCATCTCGGACGACGTGGATCTGCTCAACACCTGGCCCGGCGTCGCGCTCATGGGCTGCGACCCGGACAAGCTGACCGCCTCCCTGCACCGTCTCCTCGAGGCCGCGTTCAGGAACGGCATGTTCACGAACGGCCTGCCGACCATCCAGGCCGACGAACTGCACAGCTACGAGGAAGGCATCGATTGCCTCAGCGCGAACTTGATCCTCGATTACGGAAATCCGCAGCAGATCGAGCGCGCCATGGTCACCGAACGCGGGGTCGAAGGCATCACGGGAATCAACGCCGCGGGCCACCGCCACATCCGCACCTCCTACTACAACGGCGTCAAGATGGCCACGGATGATCCGTGGGGCTACGCCAAGGCCTACTCCTACCTTGTGCTGCAGCCCGGCCAGTTGCTGGTCGACTACAATGGCAACCCCGCGGCGAAAAAAGTCCTGCTCGAGCTCGCCGACGGACTGCTGGCCCACCGCAAGCAGGACGCGGATGGCCGCTACAGCCTGCCCACCGCGATTCATTTTGCGGACGATCGGGATGCCCACGCCACGCGAAGCTATTTTCCCTGGCACGTCTTTTGGGGCGCCTGGAAATGGACCGGTGACCGCAAATATCTCGCTCCGATTCTCGATGCCGGTCCCTCCGCCGTGATGGCGGTCAACGCCAACGCCCTCGACTGGCTGACGTTGCGCGAAGACATCGGCCAACGCATCCTCGCCGGCGAACGCGGGCGGTCACTCGACGCCCGCCCGAACGACGGCCGCGGCCAGGCGCGTTCCACTGCCTACCGTTATTCCGCGGAGAGTCACTTCATCTGGCAGCTCACCGGCGACAAACGCCAGCTCGAGCAGCTCTATGCCCGGCAGATCGAGGAGTGCGACCTGCTCGAATACATCAACACCGAGGGCAGCCTGTGGATCGACCGGGTCGGCGTGCCCACCGCCGAGTTGCAACGGGCGCGGCTCGGCGGCGTGGCTTTGTTGCGCAACGAACTTTACCCGGGCCATACCGTGAGCTGGCGATTCAGGGCGCCCGCCGATGACCAGAGCGTGGCAATCCTCATTCCCGATGCCACGCCGATCTCCTTTAAAGTCATTGCGTACAACCTCGAGACCACGCCCGTGCACGCAATCATGACCGGCTGGAACATCGATCCGGGTATTTGGGAGATCAGGGAGGGTGTCGACACCGACAACGACGACATCGCCGACCAGTCGATCTCGACACGCAACACCGGATTCGAACGCAGCCGCTCACTCGAGTTCACTTTCCCTTCGCGCGCCGTCACCGTTCTCACCCTGAAATTAAGGACTCCGGGCACGCCCTACTGGTCGCGTCCCGATCTTGGCATCAGCCGCGAGGACGTGACATTCCGTGACGGCTCCCTGCACGTGATCGTTCACAGCCTGGGCGCGGTAGCGACACCGGCAGCGACGCTGGTCTTGAAAACCAGCGACGGCTCGGTCGCCGCGTCGGCCAGGATTCCGTCACTGCCGGCGCCCGTCGACCTGCTGCCCAAGACTGCCGAAGTGGTCCTCCTGCTTCCGCACGGCATGCAGATGGCCGGCGGCTCCGTCGAGGTCGATCCGGAGAACCAGCTGCAGGAGATCACGCGCCTGAACAACCGCGTCCTGTTGCCGGCGACGGTCTGGAATGCGCAGTGAGGATCTCGCCCGAGGCGCCCGGCGCTCCTCCGATCAGGGCGGTCGTTGCAGGCGATCCTCCGGAAGGGCGGTCGGGTGAAACCGCACTTCGCGAATGGCACCCTTGAACCAGGACGTTTGATTCAAGCGCACCCCGAGCGACGTCCGCCCCGCCGCCATGGGGACGAATGCTATCTCCCCCTCCAACTCCCGCACGCCGTTGGTAAAGTGTGCCATCTTCCTGCCATCGTAGACCAGGGCGACCCATGTCCACCGCCCGGCGGGATGCAGCTTCGTCTGATCAATGAGGGGAAGCCGGTTGGCTCCTGAAAACAGAAACGTGTCGAGGCACCAGCGGTCGCCATCCCTCAGGCGGATTTCAACCAAAACACGGCTGCCGCGTTCATCCTCGATGTGTAGAAACCGCTGCTCAGGTGGTCCGCCGGCTTCGGGTTTAAACAGAATTTCGACCGTGAATTCCCGGAGTCCCGCCAGGGGATTCACCGGGAGGACCAGTCCGTCGTCCACCCCGTTGAAATACACGGCGGACTCGCCTGCCGTCACCCGAGGCGCGCCCAGCACGGTTGGCGCCCACCCGCCGACCGACGTCACGCTATCGAGCGGCCAGATGACGGGGCCCGGCGATGTGGCCTTCGACGCCGGCGCCTCCGCGCACAGCCACCTCCCCGCGGAGCAGATCGCGAGTGCTGCGCCGATCTGGCAGATCTTTCGCCGCCGCGTGGTCATCATCCGAACATCCATCCACAGGCCTGTGGCAGAGTCAACGGGGGCTGCGGATGGTGCCGGCCGGTCCCGGCCGTGATGCGCCATTGCCTTGCCGGGTGGGTCCGGTTTTGCTCGGGACCTTTCGCACATGCAACCCGGCCTCCTCCGCACCGTCGCCCTCGTCGCGGGCATGGTTCTTGGCGCGCTGCTGCCGCAGGCGCACGCCGCAGCGTGGGCCATCCGCTGGCTGATCATGGGCATGCTGTTTCTCGTGTTTCTGCAGACGCGCCTGTCGCACCAGACCATCCATCGCAGCCATGTGGTCCTGCTGGTCGTGAATCTGGCGATGGGTTTCGCCGCGTGGGGACTGGGCTGGCTGGTGGGCGGACGCGAGGTGGCGCTGGCGGCGTTCTTTGCCGGCATTGCGCCGACGGCGACGGCCGCGCCGGTCGTGGTCAGCTTTCTGCGGGGGCGCGTGGAGTACGTGATCGCAGCGTTTCTCCTCACCAACCTCGTCATCGCGGCGCTGCTGCCCGGACTGCTTCCGCTCGTGCTGGGGCGCGCCACGCCGGAGGCGTTCGTCCAGGTGCTTGGCAGCGTGGGGCTGGTGGTGTTTGTGCCCATGGGCGCGGCGTGGCTGCTGCGAACGGTGCAGGCGCGGGCCGCGGAGTGGCCGCGGCACCTGCGCAACGTGTCGTTCGGCATGTGGGTGCTCGCACTCTTTCTGGTCACGGCCAACGGCTCGCATTTTCTGCGCGTCCAGGCGGACCTTTCGCTGATCGTACTCGTCAAGATCGCCGTCACGACCGCCCTGGTGTGCGCCGCCAGTTTCGCGCTCGGCCGGGTGATCGGCGGGCGGGAGTTCCCGCGCGAGGCCAGCCAGTCGCTCGGCCAGAAGAACACCTCGTTTACCATCTATCTCGCCCTCACCTACGCAAACCCGCTCGTCGCCCTCGGCCCCACCTGTTACGTGCTCTGGCACAACCTGTGGAATTCCTGGCAACTCCATCAAAGCCGCCACCTGGCGCCGGATTGACGCCATCGCTGAACGGTGCACGGCTGAAACTTTACTCCCGCCGTCGCGTCTGTAACCGGTGGTAATGGATATGCCAAAGCCGCCCGATCTGACATCAGCCACCTTTGCGCGATGAGCGAGAGACCCTCTCATGTCATCCCGCTCGCCGGAGGGTGCCTCGCCGCCCTGCTGCTCCTGCTCTGGCTGGTGCTGCGGAACGGGACGGATGGTCGCATTGCGCAATCGACCGGTCCGGTATCGATGGCTGCCGCCGGTTCGTCCAACCCGGGACCAGCCGGCGCCGGCATGCCGCCAGCTGCCGCTGGCCGGGCATCCGCGGAGGCCCGATCGAACCAACCAGCCAAGCCGGTGCTGAAATATCTCCAACAGCTGCTCGATCAGCCCGACGCGCGGCCCCACGAGGCGGTGCTGACTTTCACCAGCGCCGAGGCCTATCGGAGATTCCTCGCCCGCGCCTCGCAACTGGGAATCACCGTGCTGGGGCGGCTGGATGCGCTCCTGACGGTGCGGGTGCGCTACGATTCACTCGACAGCCTGCAGGCCGACATGCTGGCCAACGCCGCGGACTACGCCGAGGTGGGCGCCAACTTCTACATCAACATTCCGCAGACGCCGGCCAAGGAGGATCGCGCCACGGTGAATCTGGTGCCGCTGGGCGACAAACTGCGCCTGTTCCTCGGCGTCACCGGCGATTACAGCCAGTGGGGAAGCGCGGTGACCATCGCCGTGCTCGACAGCGGGGTGGCGCCTGACAGCACGTTCGGCCAGGGGCGCCTGCGGTATCTGGACATTGGCCTGGGCACCGCTGCCGGCAACGGGTCGGAGGACGGACACGGCACCGCGGTGGCCGCGCTGGCCGCGGGAATGTCGTCGGACGCGCCCGGCGTCGCGCCGGCCGTCGGTATTCTCAGCATCCGTGTCACCGACGCGAACGCCCAGAGCGACATTTTCACCGTGTCGCAGGCGATCGTGGCGGCGGTCGACGCCGGGGCGCGGATCATCAACATCAGCCTGGGTGGCTACGATCCCAGCGACGTATTGACCAGCGCCATCGACTATGCGAGCGGCCACGGCGTGGTCATCGTGGCCTCAGCCGGCAATGACCAGGCGGCGCAACTGACCTGGCCCGCGGCTGATTCGCGGGTCGTCTCCGTCGGCGCCGTCGATGCGCTCGGCCAACAGGCGACATTCTCCAACTCCGGATCGCAACTGAAGATCACCGCGCCCGGCTACGGAGTGCAGACCGCGTGGCTCGACGGCCAGCGGGTGTACTTCGATGGCACCTCCGCCAGCGCACCCATCGTCGCCGGCGCCATCGCCGCGATGATGTCCGCCAACCCCGGCATGAACGCGACGCAGGCGTCGCAGGTGCTCCAGCAATACGCCAGCGACGGCGGCGCCCCGGGGTGGGATCCCGACTACGGCAACGGCATTCTCAATCTCGGCTGGGCCATGGCTCGCAATGATCCCACCTACATCGACACCGCCATCTCCAGCCATTACTACGATGCCGCCACCGGGCAGATGGAATTCGTGGTGCAGAACCGCAGCGGGCAGGGCGTCGCCGGCATGGTGCTGAACGTCGAGGCTGACGGTGCCACCAGCACGTACTCCATTCCCCTGCTGGGTCCCGGCGCCATCTATGTGGCCAAAATGGCCGTCGACCAGGAGCAATTGGAGGCGAGCGACGGCCTCGTGTTCCGCACGCAGTTGGTCAACCCCAGCGGAATCGTCGACCAAGTTCCCGCCAACAACCGTCGAACCAGCTCCTTGGCGCCGCCGACGAAATGATGGCGTTCACGCTTTGCCGCCGCGCGATGGTGACGGTTATCGCCCATGGTCGCACCGGCGAGGCAACCAACCCCGCCTGACTCTCGCCCGGCCGTCTGAAATTTCTTCCCCCGCCGTCCCCGGCGGGGCGCCTCAATCCTCCGGCCGTTCGCCGGCGGGCGCCATCTTCACCAATCGCGGGTCGAAGCGTGCCATCACTTCCACGAGGTCGTCCTGTGCCGCCATGACGGCGTGAATGTCCTTGTAGACCATCGGCACCTCGTCGAGCCCCGCCGAGATCAGGGTGACCCCGGCGGCCTCCAGCAGGCGCAGCGCGGTCTTCCAGTCGAGCGTCCGCTTCGCCTGCGTGCGGCTCATCACCCGCCCGGCGCCATGCGCCGCGGAGCAAAGCGACTCCCGGCTGCCTTTGCCGCGCACCACAAAACCCGGTGACGCCATCGAGCCGGGGATGACACCGAGCACGTCCAACGCCGCCGGCGTGGCGCCCTTGCGATGCACGATGACCTCGCGTTCGTCACCCGCCCTGAGTGGATCGATCGGGTGCATCTCCTTCCACGCGAAGTTGTGGTGGTTTTCCACGTCGAACAGCACGCGGGCGTCAAGGTTGGCCACGATGTGCCGGTGAATGCAGGCATGATTGGCGGAGGCATATTTCCCCATGAGCTGCATGGCCGCCCAGTATTCCCGCCCCTCGTCCTCGTCGAGTGACAGCCAGGCCAGCCGCGCCAGCTCCTTCGGCAGGTTGCCCCGCTTCTTCATCGCGAGCTTGCTGTAATGGTCGCACACGAGTGCGCCCGTGCCGCGGCTGCCGCTGTGGCTGAGCAGGGCCAGATGCTCGCCGGCGGGCAGACCAAGCCTGGCGTCGGGCACCGTGAGCAGGCCGAACTCCACGAAATGATTCCCGCTGCCGCTCGTGCCGAGCTGGCGCCAGGCCTTGTCCCGATGGGCGTGCGTCACGGGACTGACGCTCCAGTCCTCGTCCATCACCGGATGCTGGCGCGGGTGCTTGAATTCCACGCCCACGCCGAAGCGGGTCTCCTCCTCGATGGCGCGCGCGAGCCGCTCCCGGCGCTCCCGCAGCCAGACGACCGGCAGGTCGAGCACCGAAAGCTTCATGCGGCAGGCGATGTCCACGCCGACCGCGAACGGGATCACGGCGCGGTCGGTCGCCAGCACGCCACCGATGGGCAGGCCGTAGCCCACATGCGCATCGGGCATGAGCGCGCCGCGCACGCTCACCGGCAGTGCGCAGGCGTTTTTCATCTGCTCCACCGACTGCGCATCGAGGTCGCGGCCCCACTGGCGCCACGGCGCGGGCTCGGCACGCAGGGCGTTGCGTTCGCGGTCACCCATGCCGCCACGATGAGACGGATGCCCCCGGAGGTCAAAGCCGGCGCGTTCGCCCCGCACCGTTTTTCCCGTCACCCCTCGCCGCCAGCCGCGGGTTTCGCCTTTGATGACACGGATTTCCCCCGCCGCGCCGGTTGTCTGCTTGCCTTGCCCACTGAGAATCCTAGGCCATTGTGCCTGCCATGAACTACCAAGGACTCGGAACCAAGGCCCTTCACGCCGGCCAGACGCCGGACCCCACGACCGGCGCGCGCGCCGTCCCCCTCTACCAGACGACGAGCTACGTCTTCCGCGATACCGAGCATGCCGCGAACCTCTTCGCGCTGAAAGAGCTCGGCAACATCTACACGCGGATCATGAACCCGACGACCGACGTCTTCGAACAGCGGATGGCCGCGCTCGAGGGCGGCTCGGGCGCCCTCGCCCACTCGTCGGGCCAGGCGGCGATCACCGACGCCATCCTCAATATCGCCGGCGCGGGCGACCACCTCGTCTCCGTCTCGCAGCTCTACGGCGGCACCTACAACCTGTTCCACTACACGCTGCCCAAAATCGGCATCGAGGTGTCGTTCGTCGACGCCCAGGAGCCGGATGCCTTCCGCAAAGCGGTTCGGCCGAACACCAAGGCGTTCTACGGCGAGGGCCTCGGCAATCCGGCGCTGAACATCTTCCCCTTTGAAGAGGTCGGCAAGATCGCCCGCGAGGTCGGCGTGCCGGTCATCGTCGACAACACCTGCCTCACGCCGATTCTCAACCGCCCGTTCGAGTGGGGCACTAATATTGTCGTGCACAGCTCCACGAAATATATCGGCGGCCACGGCACGTCCATCGGCGGCATCGTGGTTGACGGCGGCAACTTCAACTGGGGCAACGGCCGGTTTCCCGGCTTCACCACGCCCGACCCGAGCTATCACGGCCTCGTGCACTGGGAGGCGTTCAAGAACTTCCCACCCGCCGGTGGCGCCAACGTCGCCTACATCTTCAAGATGCGGCTGCAGCTCCTGCGCGACATCGGCGCCTGCATCAGCCCGTTCAATTCCTTTCTCATGCTGCAGGGGCTCGAAACGCTGCACCTGCGCATGGAGCGGATCTGCCAGAACGCCCTGAAGACGGCCGAATTCCTCGCGGCGCACTCGAAGGTCCAGTGGGTCAACTATCCCGGTCTCAAGACCAGTCCCCACCACGCCGCGGCGAAAAAATATCTGCGCGGCGGTTTTGGCGGCTTGCTCGGCTTCGGCGTGAAAGGCGGCTTCGAGGCGGGCAAAAAACTCATCGAGTCGCTCCAGCTCTTCTCGCACCTCGCGAACATCGGCGACGCGAAGTCGCTCGCCATCCATCCCGCCAGCACGACGCACAGCCAGCTCACACCCGAGGAGCAGGTCTCCACCGGCGTCTCGCCCGACTACGTGCGCCTGTCACTGGGAACGGAGGATTTCATCGACATCCAGGCGGACCTAGAGCAAGCGCTGGCCAAAGTGTGAGGCCATCGGTCTCGCCGTAGCTCCGCTTCTGCGGAGCGAAGGCGGATCCTTGGGCATTGAGGACTTCGTCGACCTCCAGGCTGACCTCGAACAGGCCCTCGCCAAGGTTTGATGCGTGCCGTGCGTTTGGCACGCACCCATCACATTTCGCTGGGGCAGTTCAGCACTTTGGTCCGGACACAATGTCAACTAATAGTTGACATTGCGTCCGGAAGTATGCCTGCAGAAACAACCTCGCCCTGGGGCGCGTGCACGGGATGGGAGTTTAAAAGAGTTCCAGCTGCCGCACCCGCGGTGTGGCAGGAGCTTCCTCCTTCTGCCGGTCGAGCAGAGCTTCGCGAATGGCCTGGAGAAAGGGCGACGGGGAACGATCACAAAGTTCGCCGCGCCAGTGGCGGCGGCGGGCATGGGTCAGGAAGAGGCGCTCCCTGGCGCGGGTGAGACCGACGAAGAAGAGCCGGCGTTCCTCGGCGATGTCGATGTCGCCGGCCTCGTCGAAGCTGAACCGGTGCGGGAGCAGTCCGTCCTCGCAGCCGACGAGAAAAACCACCCGGAATTCGAGCCCCTTGGCGGCGTGCAGCGTGAGGAGCGACACCCGCTCGGCGCGCGGATCGTGGAGGTCGACCTCCACGCCGAGAACCAGCTCGCTCACGAAGGCGTCGAGGCTGGCGCCGTGCTTTTCGGCCAGCGGACGGAGCGCATCGGTGATGGCGCGAAGGTCGGGATCCGGTTTCTCCTCCCGGACGAGCAGCGCGGTGGCGGCGGCGAGTCGATCCGACAGCGGAGCCTCGGCCGACAGGGTTTTCAGGCGGGCGAGTAGTGCCACCACGGTTGGATGCTCGACCAGCGGCGTGTGAGCCCGCTTTTGGAACGGCAGGCCGGAGCGCGCGAGCGCTTCCATCAGCGGCGGGGTCTGCGCATCGGTGCGATAGAGGATGGCGAAATCGTTGAAGGCGCAGGCGCTCCCGGCAGCGCCGCTGACGCGGCCCGTGTCGAACGAGGTGAGGCTGGTGCCACCGACGAGTCGCTCGATGGTTTCGACGACAAACTCCGCCTCGGCGCGCTCGGTGGCGCATTCGCGAAGGATGACGCGACTGGCATCGACGGTCCGGGCATGCAGAACGCGATCGCGCACGAGCGTGGTGGGGGCAACGGCCTGCAGTGCCGCGTCGACGATGGTGCGGGTGGAACGGTAGTTGCGCGTGAGCGAAACGATGCGCGCCGCCGGGTAGTCGGCCTGAAATTGCTGGAAGAAGCGCACGTCGGTGCCGCGGAAACCGTAGATCGCCTGGTCGGGGTCGCCGATGACGCAGAGAGAGCAGCCAGCTGTAGCGCGGTGCTTCAGCCCGCGCTCTTCGCCTGATGGTGCGGGCTGAAGCACCGCACTACCCTTCGGCTCCGCCACGGCGCACGCCAACAGCCGCACCAGCTGGTACTGTTGCGCGTCGATGTCCTGGTACTCGTCGACCGAGAGGTGCGGCCAGCGCGCACGGTAATGCGCGGCGAGATCAGCATGCGTGGTGAGGAGTCTGACCGGCAGGGCGATCAAATCGTCGAAATCAACCAGACCCCGGGCGCGGAGCGCGCGTTCATAAGCGGCGGGACGCGCCGCCCGGTCGGAAATCAGTCGGCGTGCCTCGAGGGCGGATACGCCGAGCGTCTCCCGGGCGATTGCCAGAGCCTCGGATTCGCCGGCCACGCGGAGCGGAGCCCCCAGACCGAGCTTGTCCTCCTGTTCCCGGAGGATGGCGAGGCCGAGGGCGTGGAAAGTCATCACCGGCAAACGGGAGCCACGGCCGCCGGGAAGCAGCGAAGCGAGCCGTTCGCGCATTTCCCCGGCGGCGCGGCGCGTGAAGGTGATGGCGAGACATGCCTCGGGCGCGACGCCGTGATCGGCGATCAAATGAGCGATGCGGTGGGTGAGCGTGCGCGTCTTGCCCGTCCCGGGCCCGGCGACGATGAGCAAGGGGCCATCGACAATCTCCGCCGCGGCGCGCTGGTCGGAATCGAGCCCCACCAGCATAGGGGAAGAATTCGTAGGAAGCCCGCTGGCGGGCGATTCTTCGGCGGGACCGGAATATCCCTCGCGCGCAAGCGCGCTTCCTACGCCGCTCTCGGTGTCCTCGGTGTACCCTGTGATTGATTGTTTTGATTTTCGTTCTTTATCGCGGCGTTCCGCCTTCGCTCTGCGAGCTACGGCGGACAAGAAAGCCGCTCCTACAGGTGGTGCAACCTCTGGCAGCTCGAACAGCAGGCTGATGGACTTCCCGCTCTCGAGTTCGTCCGGCTTGAACAGGCGGATGGTGCCGTATTCGCCGTCGTAGCCGCCCTCCCGGATGACTTCACCGGCGCGCATGCGGCGGACCGCCTCGACGAGGAGAGGCGGGGCGATCCTGCCAATCTCGTCGAGCGGCGCCTCGCCGAGGATTGCCAGTTCGGGGCCGAGACGCGCAATCAACTGCTCATAACTGCCCTGCACGGTCTTGCTTTTCGGGCCGGTCCGGGCGAGTTCGCCGAGCACCTCGGCGAGCGGCACGAGGCTGAGGAAAGGCGCCGCGGTGGGCGGCGGTTTTTCACCGGTGCGATCGGCGAGCTCGAGCACCCGGCTGAGCACGCCGATGGTGAGCGGCGCGCCGCAGACGGGGCATCGGTTGCCGAGCCGGCGCGACTCCGCCGGTTCGCAGCGGAAGCCGCACGCCCGGTGCCCGTCCATGTGGTATTTACCCTCCTCCGGATAGAATTCGATCGTGCCGCCGTAGCCGGCCCCGGTCGCCAACGCGTTCTTGATCGCGAAGTAATCGAGCGCGCAATCAAAGCGGCAGGCCTCACGGCCGAGGTTGCCCGGCGAATGCGCGTCGGAGTTGGAGACGAGGCGGAAGCGGTCGAGCATCGAGAGCCGCCAGTTCATCGGCGGATCAGAAGAGAGGCCGGTCTCCACGGCGAAGATGTGAGGGGAAAGATCGCCGTAGCACTCATCGAAGGCGTCAAAACCCGACTTGGAGCCGAAAACGGAAAACCAAGGCGTCCAGATGTGGGCGGGGATCAGGTAACAGCCGTCGCCGGCGGAAAGGCAGATTTCGAGGAGGTCGCGCGAATTCAGGCCAAGGATAGGACGGCCGTCGGAGGCGAGATTACCGATGCGCGCGAGGCGGGCGACCATGCGGTCAGCGCCAGCGAGGTCGGGTGCATAGAGGAGATGGTGAACCTTGCGGACCTTGTCACCCTGCTTGTAGATCGTGGAGATTTCGACCTCCAGGAGGAAGCGCACGGGCGCCGCGGCGGCGGCCCAAGGGCCGAGTTCGGCGGCCACGGCCGCCTCCAGGTCGTCGCGCAGCCGAAACAGCCCCGGCTCGGCAGGGACAAGTTCCTCCTTGATCGCCGCCATCCACGCGGGATGCGTGAAATCGCCCGTGCCGACGACGGTGATGCCTTTCTTCTTCGCCCAGAGCGCGAGGTGGTGGAAGTCGAGATCGCCACTCGTCGCCCGGGAGTACTTCGAGTGGATGTGGAGGTCGGCGTAAAAGCGCATCTCAGGAAGACGGGAGGACGCCAGGGCGCGGGTGGAAACGCGGCGGATAGGATCGTCGGGTGAAGAGTCAGAATAGCGGATTCAGGAAATCAGGCAGGCAAATCACATTTCCTTGAGTTCCTGACTTCCCCATATGACAACCTCTATCCGCCATGAAATCCTACCGCAAGGAACTCTGGTTTGAGGTACCGCGGCGGCGCGCCTTCCTCAACATCACTCCGCAGGTGGAGCAGTGTCTGCGCGAGAGCGGTATCCGCGAGGGTCTCTGTCTGGTGAACGCCATGCACATCACGGCGAGCGTATTTATCAACGACGACGAATCGGGACTGCATGCCGACTTCGAGCGGTGGTTGGAAAAACTGGCTCCGGAGAAACCGTATTCCGCTTACGACCACAACCGCACCGGTGAGGACAATGCCGATGCCCACCTAAAACGCACCATCATGGGCCGTGAAGTTGTCGTCGCGGTAACCGCCGGACGGCTCGATTTCGGACCGTGGGAACGGATCTTTTATGGAGAGTTCGACGGTCTGCGCCGCAAACGAGTGCTTATAAAAATCGTCGGGGAATAGTGGAAAGAGAATACGTGCTGGAAAGATGAGGGAGTGTCTTTCAGTGCAGCAATCTCGGATTTGATGCTAAGTCCCACTGACTTCCGGGTTTCCCAACCTTTTTATCCATTACGCAACTCGTTGATGATTGTTTATGGCAGGCACTTTAAAAACAGCCTGTTTTCGCCGATTTTTTGATGATTTTGGCGTATTTTTGCCATTTTTGGCCTTCTTTAGGCCATTTTAAGGCGAGGAGAAGATTTACTTCAAAATCTGTGATTGCCAGTCGCGGGAAACTAATTTTGAACGCAGGGCTCCCCAAAGCCAACTAACCACGGTAAGCCTAACCTAACCAAGGCTCTGTTTTGGACCTCAAGCAGATCAAGCAGATCATCGATTTAATGAAGCGCTCCGAACTCACTGAGTTCGCCGTGGAAGAAGAGGGCTTCAAACTCAAGATATGCCGGGGCGCCAACGGCGTGCCGGTGGTGACATCCAGCGCCGGGTTGGCTGCGCCATACCCGGCGGTCCCCGAAGCACCGGCGGCTTCATCCGCCGCTGCGGCAGCCACCCTGGCATCGTCCTCTCAGAATGGTAGGGACAAGGAAGATCCAAGCATCACCTATATCAAGGCCCCCATGGTGGGCACGTTCTACCGGGCGCCTTCGCCCGAAAGCCCGCCGTTTGTCGAGGTGAACGCGAAAGTTTCCGAGAATTCCGTCGTCTGCATCATCGAGGCCATGAAAATCATGAATGAAATTCAGGCCGAGGCGAAGGGCACCGTGGTGGAGATTCTCGTCGAAAACGGCCAGCCGGTCGAATACGGCCAGCGCCTGTTCAAGATCAAGCAGGGTTAACCGGCAGCCAATCCTGACGATTCCTGCCCCACAGCCGATCCCCCGGCGGCATCGCAGATGAGCATCGGCGGTATCTTGGTTTATGATCCAAAAGATCCTCATCGCTAATCGCGGCGAAATCGCCCTCCGCATCATCCGCGCCTGCCGCGAACTGGGCATCAAGACGCTGGCCGTTTACTCGGAGGCCGATGTGCAGTCGCTGCATGTGCAGCTGGCCGATGAGGCCATCTGCATCGGCGGTCCCAAGAGCGAGGATAGCTATATGCGCGCCGACCGCATCATCAGCGCGGCGGAAATTGCCGACGTTGACGCCATTCATCCCGGCTACGGTTTTCTTTCCGAGAACAGCAAGTTCGCCGAGCAGTGCGAATCGTGCAACATCAAGTTCATCGGGCCCAAGTCGCATAGCATCAAGATCATGGGTGACAAGTCGGTGGCCCGGGATACCGTGCGCAAGGCCAATGTCCCTACCGTACCGGGTTCCGACGGTCCCATCGACTCCGAAGCCGAGGCGGTGAAGGTTGCCCGCAAGATCGGTTATCCCATCATCATCAAAGCCGTGGCGGGCGGTGGTGGGCGCGGCATGCGCATCGCCCATAACGACGTCTCCTTCGCCAAGGAATACCACGCCGCCCGGGCCGAGGCCGAGAAGACTTTCGGCAACGGCGCTGTTTACATCGAGAAATACGTCCAGAATCCCCGGCACATCGAGTTTCAGATCCTCGCCGACAGCCACGGCAAGGTGCTTCATCTCGGCGAACGCGATTGCTCCGTGCAGCGCCGCCACCAAAAGCTCATTGAAGAGTCGCCGTCGCCTTTCCTCACCTCCGATCTTCGCAAGCGCATGGGCAAGGCCGCCGTGCGCGCCGCTGAGGCCGCCGAGTATGAGAACGCCGGCACCATCGAATTCATCGTCGATGCCAAGGGCACGTTCTACTTCATCGAGATGAACACCCGCATCCAGGTCGAGCATCCGGTCACCGAGGAGGTCACCGGCATCGACTTGATCAAGGAGCAGATCCGCATCGCTGCGGGCGAAAAGCTCAACCTGGACCAGAAGGACGTCGAGTTTCGCGGCCATGCCATCGAGTGCCGCATCAACGCCGAGGATCCCGCCCGCAACTTCACCCCCTCCCCCGGCACCATCGGGCTTTATTACGCCCCGGGCGGGCACGGCGTGCGCGTCGACTCGCACGTCTACAGCGGCTACACCATTCCGTCCTACTACGACTCGCTGATCGGCAAGCTCATCGCGCATGGCGACAACCGCAAGACGGCCCTGGAGCGCATGTATCGGGCGCTGAGCGAATACCTCATCCGTGGCATCAAGACCACGATCCCGCTGCACAAGGCGATCCTGAGCGACCCGATTTTCATCGCGGGCAAGGCCACCACCGCCTACCTCGAGGAATTCCTCAGCCGCACGCCGCCGGACCTGTTTTAAGCAGGAACCATGCAGTTGTAGGAGCGAGCTTCCGCCTTCGCATGAAGCTACGGCGGACAGGTGCTCGCGACCCGTCCTCCGCAGCCTCGGCGAAGGAGGGTGCAGAGGAGAAATCGCCTGCAAGCAAGCTCCTACATTGTTTACCAAACGGTTCGGGGGAATGGAGCCCGAGCGGCGCTGACGGAGCAGTGCCCACCACCCGGCCGCCGCCGGCTCTGGTGGCAAAACCTGTTGCGCGGGCGCGCTGCCTGCCCGTATGAATCCAATCCCCGGCCTCCATCCCCAGTCATAGCTATGAACCGAAGGTTTCTCCTTGCCCTGCTCCCGGCGCAACTCGGCGGCGTCTTGAGTCTGCTTCACGCCGCCGACCCGATCCCGTCACCACCGCCGGACCCCACGCCCGCGGCCGTGCTCAGCGTCATGGAACACGTGGCCGACTGGCAGCTCGCCCATCCTTCGCCGCACAGTCCAACCGACTGGACGCAGGCCGCCGGCGATGCCGGCCTGATGGCTCTCGCCGGCACGTCCGGCAGTCCGCGTTTCCTCGACGCCCTGCTGAAGATGGCCGAGGCGAACGCGTGGCAACCGGGACCGCGGCTCTACGACGCCGATGACCACTGCGTGGGCCAGACCTATGCCGAGCTTTATTTCCGCCGTCACGACCCGCGCATGATCGCGCCGTTGCGTGAACGGTTCGACTGGATCCTCGCCCATCCCAAGGATGACAATCTCGTTTTTGACCCCGCCAGGAATCCGGACGCGCGCGACCGGTGGTCGTGGTGCGATTCGCTGTTCATGGGGCCGCCCGCCTGGATCCGGCTTTACGTGGCGACGGGCGAAAAAGCCTACCTCGATTTCATGGTCGATAAATGGTGGAAGACCTCGGACTTTCTCTACGACAAGGAAGAGCATCTGTATTTTCGCGACAGCACCTATTTCGAGAGACGGGAGGCCAACGGCAAAAAAGTCTTCTGGAGCCGCGGGAACGGCTGGGTGATGGGCGGTCTCGTGCGCGTGCTCCAGTATCTGCCCGCCGACCATCCGGCGCGACCCCGTTTCGTGCAACAGTATCGCGAGATGGCCGACAAGATTCTCCTCTGTCAGCAACCTGACGGCCTGTGGCACTCCAGTCTGCTCGATCCTGTCAGCTACCCGCTCAAGGAGACGAGCGGCTCCGGGTTTTACTGCTACGCGCTTGCCTGGGGCATCAATCAAGGCCTGCTTGACCGGGGTAAATTCAAGCCGGCCGTCGTGAGAGCCTGGCGGGAGCTGGTCGAGTGTGTGACGCCGGAGGGCAAGCTCACCCATGTGCAGCCCATTGGCGCCGATCCGAGGAAATACGACGAGAACGCGACCGAGGTCTACGGCGTCGGCGCGTTTCTGCTCGCGGGCAGTGAAGTCCACCGATTGCTCGAGGGCGGGCGGTAAGGGCTGCGCAGGAAGCGCGCTTCCACCTTCGCATGAAGCTACGCGTGTCTTCAAACCGTCTCATGAAGGCCTGTTCGAACTGTAGGAGCGGGTTTATCCCGCGATCATGAACATGAACCATGCCTTGAAATCGCGGCGTAAAGCCGCTCCTACAACATTTGAAAACACGCCTTAGCTATCTCACGATCGAGCGGTTCCTCTGGTTTTGAAATCAGCCTGGCCTAGAGCCATGCAGTCGGCCGGTCCTCGGTAGTGGGTCCTAATTTGTCATTGCGAGGAGCCCGCGAATGCGGGTGACGAAGCAATCCAGCCGCTGGATCGCCACGTCCGGCTGCGCCGGACTCGCGATGACAGGCAAACGGACCCACTACCCGCTCCTCGTCCGGCTTGAACAACGCCGGGTCTTGTCCTCAATAGTAAACGCCTTGTTAAAAATCGGCATTACGGGCAATTTGGGATGCTTCCAAGAAAGATGTCCTATCATCAGGCTCCTCCCCTCCAGACCAGCGCCATGAAGTACTCCCTGAGAATCCGTTCTGGTTTCACGCTCGTTGAAGTCGCGCTGGCGGCCACGATCCTGCTGGTGGGATTCGCCGGCATGGCGGCGGCACTGGTTATTGGCTCGGAGATGCTGGACACGGCGCGCAAACAGACGATCGCCGCGCAGATCATGCAGACAGAAATCGATTACCTGCGTTTGAAGGACTGGACGACGATCCAAAATCTACCTCCCTCCTCAGGTCCGGATTATCTCAGCAATTATCCTGATTTTACGCAGACTAGCCTAGCTTCGTCCGCCGGCACGAGATTCACCTTCACCCGGCAGGTAAACTTGGACCCGCATACCAACCTCCGCTGGATCACGATGACGGTCAGCTGGACCAGCATCATAGGTAAACCCCATTCACGCAGCAGCAACATTTACCTCGGCAAGTACGGCCTCAATGTCTCCTACCAGAAGTCATAACCAAGCATTCGCCGTGCGTTCTCCGGGGTTCACCATGGTGGAGTTGCTGATCGGGCTGTTCCTCTCGATGCTTCTGACTGCTGCCATGCTTTTGAGCTACACCTTCCTTGTCCGCAGCCTGATCCGCTCTTCCAACCAGCAGCAGCTCGAGGCACAAAGCCGCAAGGCGCTGCAAATGCTTAGCCAGGACGTGCACGTGGCGACCGATGTGCAGACCGCCAGTTCCAGCCAACTCACGCTCACCGTTCCCAAAGTAGATGCCCAAGGCCATGCGATTACAGATGGCAATGGCAACGTGATCACAAAGGTTGTGACCTACAATGCAGCTACCGGCACCCTGACGCGTACCGATCCTGACTTTAGTTCTGGCACACCGCTCACCCTGCTCACCGGGGTGTCCAATTTCAGCTTCAACTACCTCGATAAACAGGGTTCACAGGTCAACGCCAGTTATTCGCTCCGGATCAAGCAGATCGAAGTAAGCAACTTCATTGTTTCCGCTGGCACTGCCAGCACAGGCACCCAGTCAAGCTACACCGGCGCCTCTGCGCGTTGGGTCCTGCGTAGCAAACATCTCGTCGTATACTGACGTGAAACGCGGAACTATAGCGCAACGTGGTTCGGTGGTGCTGGTCGCCCTCTGCCTCGTCATTGTCCTTGGTATTGCTGTAACCGGCTACGTTGCGGTCTGTGCGCGCACCATGGAAATGAGCAACCGGTCGTTCTGCACCACGAGCAGCGTACAACTGGCCGAGATCGGCATGGAGGAGGCGCTGTGGTCGCTTGACCAAGCCCTGCTGGCTCTGAACAGCAATTCTTCCTACGACTGGCTGGGGGCGCAATGGACGATTACTACGGATGCCAATGGTGTAAAGACAGCTACCAAGACACTGCCTCCTTTTATTACAAACAAAGGAATCACCGGTACAGTCACAGTCCAGATCAAGAACTGCAGCTACGATCCTCGAATACCCTATGATACGAATGATTCGAAAACGTGGCCGCCGACTATAACATCCGACGGGGTATCCCAGATGCCGGACGGCATTTCGATCGACAAACAGCTCATGGCCACCGTCAAACCCGCCGCGCTTTTCAGCAATGCCGTTGGCGCTGTGGATTTGACCCTCAACCCCTCCGTATCTTTCGCCAACACTTCCGGCGGTATCGTGGATAGCTATGACTCCAATAACGGCATCTACACACCGTCTCCCTTAATAATAAATCGGTCCGACCGAGCGATCATCAGTGGATCACACCTCACTATCAAAAACGCTGTCATCCTCGGCTACGCCACCACCGCCAACTCCACCAACGACACCCCTTTCATCGACAGCTACGGGAGCGTAACGAGTATCGATTCCACCACAGGTCTGCCTTCAAGTGTTCGCATCGACAACAGCCGAATTTCCAACAATGCCAACCAATACGCCTTTGACATTGTCGCCCCAACAACCGCGGCGAGCAGCGGATTACCGGATCAAGGAGTCCTGCTCACAAGCGGTGGTCCATTCCCTTCCGGTTACTACACTGCCGGCAATTGGGTACAATCTTCCGGTTCCATACTGACCATCACCGGGCCAGCCATCATCTTCGCCTCGAGTGATTTTGATGTCGAAGGCTCTATCATCATCGATCCCACTTCGCCTGGCCCCGTTCAGATTTACGTTGGAGGCAAGCTGACCATCGCCGGCAACGGCATAGACAATCAGACCATGCGGCCGAGGAAGCTGGCGATATTCTGCACTGGCACTCAGGGTACAATCAGCACCAACACCCCCTTCTACGGGGCCGTTTATGCGCCCAATTCCCCGATGGTCGTGAACAGCGATCTGACCGTCTACGGCGCGCTCGTCGGCCAATCGGTGACGTTCACTGGCACCCCGGCCATCCATTACGACCTCGACCTGCGCAAGGCCACCTTCAGCGTCGTGAACGCCCCGTACGACGTCTCGCAGTGGCTCGTCTCGAATTGACCCGGCCGGCGGCGGGAGGCGGTTAGAAAAGCATTGTCATCTGGCGCGGCTCGCCTGCATGTTTTTCTGTTCCTATCCCTCCATTTGCATTAAACCATCCTGGCAGGCGGTGCCGCCTCCGCGGCCATCGCCGGCATTGTCCCGGCTTATCCAGTCATGTTGCTGCGCAGATCCCGTAGTGGAGTGGTCATCGAAATCAACCCCTTCCGCGTGCTGATGGCACGCCTGGGGCGCTTCGGGGGCGATCCCCTGCACATCGAGCAGGTGGTCGAGCTTCCGGCGGACGATCTGAGCGGCCTCAGCGGCGAGCTGCGCACGCTTTTCCCCGAATACAAGGCCTTCGTGCCGGGCATCTGCGGCATCTTCCCAACCACGCGGTTGCTGCAGCGCGAGGAAATCAACTCCCGGAAAATCGGCGAACCGGACTACCTACCCTCGCTGCTGGCCAACCAGTACAAGATCCCCGCCGACAAATGGCGCATCGCCCTCGTCAATCCCTTCGATGGCGCCCCCTTCGATTCCGCGCATCCCCCCATCAAGGAAGTGCTCCTGTGCGGCGAGGCCACTGAGGAGCTGCTGGCCGCCCAGCGCCGCTTCCTCGCCCTCGGGGTGCACCCGCGGCAGATGGAAATCTCGTCGCTGCCGGTCTTGGGCGGCGTGCAGAGCTATCAGGCCCTGCTGGGCGATTCCCAGCCGGCTGCCGTGGTCGAAATCGATCTCCATCGCACCTATGTGTTCATCCTGGGCAAAAACGGCGTCAACACGCCGGTCCCCATCGAGTTCGGATTCAACGCCCTGGTCGAGACCACGCGGAAGGAACTGGGCGGCGAAGACACGGCGGCCATCCGCGCCCGCCTGCTCGCCGGTGAAAACGACATCGTGGTACGATCGCCCCGCCTGCTCCGACAACTGGTGCGCAATCTTAAACCGGCCATCGACTACTTCGAACTGCAGACCGGCCAGCGGGTGAACGATCTCTACTGCACCTTTCTGCCTCCCGGTCTCGCGTGGATGGCCCAAACACTGGCCGCCTCGATTGAAATGACGGTGCTCCCGGTGGATTGCGCCGCGTGGCTCACGGCGCTCGGCATCACCTTCAGCGATGATATCCCCGCCCGGCTCGGCCCCCACTGGCTGAGCCTGTTCAGTCTGATCGCCCGGCTCAGCCCGGCCTCCTATGCCAAGAAAACCAACTGAGTTTCCTTGGGAGCCGAACTGGCACTCCGATTTCCGCGATCTCACGAGCCTGCCCGAGGATCGCGTGGTGCGGGTGCGCTTTCTCATCAACGCCTGCGCCGGCGCGCTGGCTCTCATCCTGCTGATCATCGTCGGCTGGCAGCTTTTCACGCGTCACGGCACCGCCGCCCAGCTCCGCTTCTGGGACGAGAAGATCACCACGCACCACCGGGAATACGACGAACTGCAATTCGTGCTGCGAGACTACATGCTCGAGGCGGGCAAGATCCAGGACGCCTACGATCTCATCTATGTCCCGTTTGTCCCCTCCGAGTTTGTCCTCGACATTGGCCACACGCTTCCCGATCGCATGACCGTTGATACGATCGGGTATTCGAACGGAATCGCCACCATCCGCGGCAGCCTCGCGGAACCGCCCGAACAAGCCAGCCGCGTGCTCGGCCGCTACATTGAAACCCTGCGGAACGATGCCCAGATCAAATCACGTTTTAACGACATTACCGCCCCCACCCTGGACCGCGCCAGGCAGGACAACCTGTTCAACTTTGAGATCGTGCTCAAATCCGCCGAACACCACCCGCCATCATGAACAATAGGATTCTGGCACAGTTCGGCCACCTGGCGCTGCGTTATCCGTTTTGCACCGTCTGCCTCATCCTGTCGATTTTGCTCGCCGGGGTGGGCCAGTGGCTTCGCCTCGACTTGCGCGATCTCGAAGCCCGGCAGCAAAAACGCGCCCGCGAAGGCGACGCCATGCTCAAATCCATCGCGCGCGGCTCGCAATTGCGAACCGAGCTCGCCGCCGCGCGCACGGCCACGCAGCGCATCACTGAAAACCTGGTCGTGGAGAAAAACATCCCCGAGAACTTCTGGTACTTCTACAAGATCGAACAGGATACGCAGGTTAAGCTGATCGAACTGCAGCAGCGCCCCACGTCCATGCAGGATACCGACACCCCCGTCACCTACAAACGCGTGCCTTATTCCCTCAGGCTCACCGGCCCGTACCGCTCGGTCATCGCCTATCTGCAACGGTTGGAAAACGGTTCGCACTTCGGCCGCATCAACTCCTTCCTGCTCCAGCGACTGGATCCCAAAACCAACGATGTGGTCCTCCAGATCAATCTCGAACTGCTCAGCTTCCCATGATTCGTCGCCCCGTCATCCTCGCCTTGCTGCTGCTTTGTCCGCCGGTGCTGCGCGCGGCCGATGCCGCGGCGTCCGAGACCACCAGTTTCGAGAAAACCCACGAAAGAATCGACGCCCTCTTGCATGGACGGGATGCGCTCCCGATCCTCCCGGTCGAACTGCGCAATCCCTTCAGCCGCCCGAGCGAACGCCTTTCTGCCGGCGGAGAAGCCTCGGCCGTGGCTGATCCCGCCAAACGAGCCACCCTCACGGATCGTGAACTTCTCGAACGGCTCGCCCCGGCCGTCCAAATTCGCGGCATCGTTGAGACCGGGGGGCATCCCGCCATCATCATCGGCCGGAAACTCTTTGATGAAGGTGATACGTTGTCCCTCCTCTACGGGGTGAACACGGTGGAGGTTAAGATCAAACGCATCACCAGCGATACGTTCACCCTCGGCTACAAGGATGCCGAGTTGACGCTACGCCTGCCACGCTGAGGTGGACTCATGCAGTTGTAGGAGCGAGTTTCCGCCTTCGTCCCGCAGGCGCGGGACTACGGCGGACAGGTGCTCGCGATAGCAGAGCGAATATCGCCTGCGCGCAGGCTCCTACATTTTTCACCGAATGGTCAGGTGTTTGTATGGGGCATCATGGTTCTACTGCATGAGTCCGGCTGAGCGAAGGAGGATTGCACAGGAGGAATCGCCTGCCCCTCGACAGGCTCGGGGCCCTGAGCGCGTCGAACGGGCAAGCAGGCTCCTACAGGACGCACCGGTGGGGTCCGAGGAGGTAGAGGCTGATCACGTTCCGCCGACGCCAGTTTCGCTGAGCCGCGCGATCACCGCCGGCAGGAGCGCGTGCTCGGCCGCGTGTACCTTGGCCTCGAGCGTCGCCAGCGTATCGTCCGGTTCGATCCGCACCGCCATCTGATCGATGATCGGCCCCCCATCCACCTCTGCGGTCACAAAGTGCACCGTGCAGCCGGTCACTTTCACGCCGTGCCGCCACGCCTGGCCGATGGCGTCGAGCCCCGGAAAACCGGGCAGCAAGCTCGGGTGGAGGTTGATGATCATCCGGGGAAACGCACCGACGAACCGCGGCTTGAGAATGCGCATGAAGCCCGCCAGAACGATGAGTCCCGGCTCGCACCCCCGGATGGCGTCGAGGTAGCGCGTCTCGCCGGCCTCATCGAACTTGGTCTTGAACGGCCCCGGGTCGAGAGACTTCGCGGGTACGCCAAAACGGCCGCCGAGTCCAAGGATGGGCGCATCCGGCCGGTCGGAAAATATCTGCACCACGCGGGCGTCCCCCAGCCTCCCCGCCTGCTGGGCTTTGAGGATCGCCTCGGCATTGCTGCCCCGGCCGGAACCAAGGATGACCACGCGCATAACGAATCATATTCCGTCCGCCGCCTTGAGCTTCGCGATGAGCGAAGTGGTGCTGAAGCCGGGCACAAACGGCAGAAACCGGATGCGCGCCCCCACCCGTTCGAGGGCGGCGCGCTCCTCCTGATCGAGCGTGGCCAGCGTGTAATCACCGGCCTTCACGTAGATGTCGGGCTTCAGGGTCCGGATCTCCCGGGTGAGCCGCCGGCGACCGAAGATCACGATGCCGTCGACCGATTTCAGCTGGGCCAGGTTGTACGCCCGGGACTTCTCATCGAGAATCGGGCGCAGGGGACCCTTGAGCTGCTTCACGCTCCGGTCGGAGTTGAGGGCGACAAACAGCCGGCCGCGCCGGCCCGCCAGTCGCCGGGCCTGGGCCAGATACGCCGTGTGCCCGGGATGCAGCAGGTCGAACACGCCGTTGGTGAGCACCAACGTCCCCCGGGCCCGCCGCAGCCTTCGGCGCGCCAGGGCCGCCTGCCGGAGGGTCATCAGTTTTGCATTCTTCAACTTCATGAGCGGAGCTTGAGATCAGAAAAACTTCTTGGCTTTCTCGAAGAAGTTCCGCCCCACCGGCTCGTCGGCGTCGCCACTGGCGATGGCGAAGTCCTCGAGCTTTTTGCGCTGCTCTGCGGTGAGATGAGTGGGCACCTCCACCTGCACGCGCACCAGCTGGTCGCCGGAATGGCTGGAGCGCAGCCCGGGCATGCCGCGGCCTTTGAGACGGAAGGTCGTGCCCGACTGCGTGCCGGCCGGGATCTTGAGTGACGCCTTGCCGGAAAGCGTGGGCACTTCGATCATGCCGCCGAGCGCCGCCAGCGTGAACTTGACCGGGATTTCGCAGAACAGGTCGTCCCCCTGCCGTTCGAAGATCTCGTGATCCTTGACATGGATGACGATGTAGAGATCGCCCGACCGGCCGCCGTATACGCCCGCCTCGCCGTTGCCGGAGGAACGCAGCCTGGACCCCGTGTCGACCCCGGGAGGGATACGCACGTTAAGCTTGGCGGTCTTGTTGATCCGCCCTTCTCCCCGGCATTCGCGGCAGGGTTTATCGAGGCGCGTGCCGGTGCCGTGGCAGGTCGGGCAGACCTGGCGGACGGTGAAAAATCCGCGCGCGGTTGTCACCTGCCCGGCACCCCGGCAGGTCGGACAGGTCACGCGTTTCGAGCCCGGCTCCGCGCCGGTGCCGTCGCAGTGGTCGCACGGGGCGAGCTTGCGGAACGAGATCTCCTTCTCCACGCCACGCGCAGCCTCCTCGAGCGCGATCTCGATGTCGTAGCGCAGGTCCGCCCCATCGCGCGCCCCGTCGCCCCCACCCCCGCCGAAAAACTCCTCGAAAATGCTGCCGCCGCTGCCACCGAACACCTCGCGGAAAATGTCAAACGGATCGTGGAAGCCGCCCGCCGGCCCGCCGGCGCCGCGCGGCCCCCCGCCCGGCGCGAACGCCGCGTGTCCGTAGCGGTCATAGGCGGCGCGTTTGTCGGGATCCTTGAGCACCTCGTAGGCCTCGGAGACTTTTTTAAACATTTCCTCGGCCTGCTTGTTGCCAGGGTTTTTGTCGGGGTGATGCTGGATCGCCTTCTTGCGGTAGGCTTTTTTTATCTCCTCCTCCGAGGCGTCCCGGCCCACGCCGAGCAGTTCATAATAGTCTTCCTTGGCCATGAGTGGTTGTGGTCGGGTGGAAAAACCTGCTGGCAGGCGATCGTGCGATCGTCAGATCGCGCGCAAGCGCGCTCCTCCAGTTTCAGCCCCTGGCCTCCTTCGCCGGACCGCCGGACAAGATCACGCTGGCGGGCCGCAGCAACCGGCCGTGGAGGGTGTAGCCGGTGCGCACCACCTGCAGCACGTGCTCCTCGGGCACCTCGGGACTCGGCTGGTGCGAGAGCGACTCGTGCAGATGCGGGTCGAACTTCTGCCCCACCGGATTCACCTCCTTCAGACCATGGCGGCCGAGAACACCCTTGAATTGCTCCAGGACCATCGCCACGCCGTCGGTGATGGTTTTGGCGTCGGTCTGCTGGCGCGCGGCCGCCAGGCTGAGTTGCAGGGTGTCGAGCACCGGCAGAAGATGCTGCAGCAGGTTCACGGCGGCATATTGCCGCAGTTCATCCTTCTCCCGGGTGACGCGCCGGCGGTAATTCTCAAGATCAGCCACGGCGCGCAAATAGTGGTCATAGTTGCCGGCCGCCTCCTTTTTCGCCGCCGCCAGCTGCTCTTCCAGCGGGAGCCCGGCCGCAGCGGCCGGACTGTCCGCCGCCGCGGTGGAGTCCGGGCCGGCCTTGGCAGGCGTGTCTTGCGGTGCGGGTGCGGTCATGGGAAACGGCAAGTAAACTATTTCTTCAGGGTTTTCTCAAGCGCTTCGAAAAATCCTTTCACCGCTTCGCCGGTCTTGCGACCTGTTTCCTTGACCCGGCCACCGGCGGCGCGCAGCGCTGCATCGGTTTCAGGCAGGATGCCGCCGATGGCGCCGGCGACGGGTGCGAAGAGGTCGGCGAACGGTGCGGCCAGCTGCTTCGCGCTCGTGACATTTTCGTAGGTGTGGCTGAAATTGAGCGTGAATTCACGCACGTCCGGCTTGCCCTTGGAGTAATCGGCGATCACCAGCCGGTCGAGCCGCACCTGCAGACGCTTGATCAGGAACTCGCGGGCCGGCGCGGCGGCCGCCGCCGGCGGCTCAGGGGACGGTCCGGCCAGCCCCTCCTGATAAACCCTCGTGTTGATCCGGCCGCGCTGATCCTTCACGAGCGAGACGACCGCCACATTGACGACGAGGTCATTGATCACCGGACGGTGGCCGAACAGCGAAAACAACTGCGCGTCGGCGCGGAACTCGCGCACTTCGACAAAATCCTTCCGCGGGAACCCCGGCGGGTTGGTGATGACCAGTCCGCGCAGCTCCAGGTGCGCCGTGAAGGGATTGGCGTAGAGTGTCTGGATTTCGATGCCGAAACCCGTGCGTTCCTGCACGAGCCTGGTCACGGCAAATGGCAGCAGAATCATCCACGCCACCGCGAGACAGGCGAAAAGAATGGCGACGAAAAGCATCAGGTTAAATCCGACGCCTCCCCGCCGTGATGCTGGGTGCAATGCGTTCATGGTGCCCTCAAATGAAGTTTTCCGTCACCAGCAGAAGGCTGTCCTCGGTCGCGGTGAAGGCAAACCGGCCGGCAAACGGCAGCAGGGCGTTGTCGCCGCGTCCCAGCACCCGCGCCGTGGCGGCCTCCCGCACACGACCCGCCACCACGTGCAGCAGCCGCGGCTGCTGCCCGGCGGCAAACATCAAGCTCGCCCCGCGAGCCAGGGGTTCGCGCCGGATGCGGAACTGGGCGCAATCCGCCAGCACCGCGGGCGCGGCGGCGGCGCGCAGTGGCCGCGCCTCCGGTTGATCCCAGAGGATCGACGCCAGCGCTTCGCGCAGATGAAGCCGGCGCGGCTGGTGGTCCAGACCGGTGCGTCCCCAGTCATGGACGCGGTAGGTGGTGTCGGAGTTCTGCTGAATCTCGAGAATCAGATTGCCGGCATCGATGGCATGCACGGTGCCGCTGCGTACGAGGATGGAATCGCCCGCCGCCACCGGAAAGCGGTTGACGCACGTCTCCAGCATGCCGCTGGCGAGGGCTCGCTCAAACTGCGCGCGGGTCACGCCCGGCCGCAGCCCCACGATGAGCGACGCCTCCGGCGCGGCCTCGGCAATGAACCAGTTTTCGGTCTTCGGCTCACCACCCAATGCCGGCGCCTGGTCCGCCGGCGGGTGGACCTGCAGGCTGAGGCGCTCGCGACAATCGAGCCATTTCACCAGAATCGGGAAAGGCCGCCCCATCGGCCACTCTGGCCCCATCACGTCCCGGCCATGGCATTCGATGAGTTGGCGCAGGGTGTGGCCGGAATACGGTCCGTCACGCACGACCGATTGTGCCTCCGGGCGGTCAACAATCTCCCAGCTTTCGCCGATGGCCCGGCCCGCCGGCAGCGCCCGGCCGAACGCGGTCGCCAGCGTCTGGCCGCCCCAGACGCGTTCCTGATAAACAGGCTCGAATCGCAGGATCTCCATGATGCGGTGCTTAGGAGTTGATCGTGAACATGAAAACCGGTTATTTACATTGGCCGGCGGGATCGATAGCGTGGATGTTTAGCTGGAGTTTTGCCGTTACACAAATGCCCAAGTCGGAGACTTCAAACTCAAAGAGCGTTCCGTCGTTCGAGGGTCCGCGCTACCGGCCGAAGTGGTTGGCCGCCAGCATCTGCTTCCTGCTCGGGGCGTGGCTGGCCGTGACCCTGCTTAATTATGATCCCTCGCAGAGTCATGAATACCAGATCGGCGGGCAGAGCGCGTGGGAAGGCGGGAAGTGGGTCATTCACAATAAGGCCATGCCCGCGCCAAACCTCGGCGGACCCTGGGGCGCGGATATTGCCTGGTGGTCCCTGCACCTGCTGGGGTGGAGCACATGGCTGGTGCCGGTTTTTCTCCTCTGGTTTGCCTGGGTGGCGGTGCGCAATGCCCGGCGGCTCGTGCTCACCCGCTTTATTGCGATGACGCTGTGCATCCTGTCGGCTTCGGGTCTGGCGGCCATGATCGAACGCTTCAAGGAAAGCAATTACTTCACGTGCGGACTGGGCGGCTTGCTGGGCCAGTTGTTTTATCAACACACGCTCAAGGACACCGTTGGCGTTTTCGGTGCCGGGCTGTTGCTGGGCATGGTCTACATCTTGACCCTGGCCTTCATCTTCACCCGCGACATCGGGATGGAACTGGAGCGGATGTTCGGCTTTTTGCGCACCTGGTGGGAACAGCGCCCACAACGCGCAGCCGAGCGCGCCGCACTGAAGCGGAAGGCGAAGGAAGCCAAGGAAAAGCCGGGTGCAGCCAAGGCGACCCCCGCTGCCTTGACGCCGCCCGCCGGTCGGAAGCCGCTCATCATCCCCAAGACAAAGGAGGAAATCGCGCGGGAAGCCGCGGCAGCGAAGATTGTCGATCCCTCCACCCTCGCGCCCGCCGGATCTGCGCCCAAAACGACCTCCGCCCCGCCCGCCGCCGAGCCAGCGGCTCCCACTGGCGCCAAGGCCGCGCCTTCGGCGCTGGGCAAGCTCAACATCGTCAAACCCGAGGAAACCAAGAAAGCCAGAAGCACCCTCCTGACGCGCCTCGACGAAAATTACCAGTTTCCGCCCCTCTCGCTGCTGCGCGAAGCGACTAAAATCGATGTCAGCTCCAGCGAAGAGGAACACCGGCGAAACGCCGAGAATCTCCTGCGCATCCTGGCCGAATTCGGCGTCGAAGTGACGCTCGGCGAGATCCACGTCGGTCCCGTCATCACCCGGTACGAGGTCATCCCCGCGGCGGGGGTGCGGGTTGAGAAGATCGCCGGCCTCGACAAAAACATCGCCCTGGGCATGCGCGCGCAGTCCGTCCGCATCATGGCTCCCATCCCCGGCAAGGCCGCCGTCGGGGTCGAGGTGCCCAACCAGAAGCGGATGGAGGTCGGCCTGCGGGAAATTATCGAATCGGAAGACTGGGCCGGCACCAAAGCCGAGCTGCCCATCGCGCTGGGCAAGGACGTCAGTGGCAGGCCGCTCGTCTCCGATCTCGCCAAGATGCCCCACCTGCTCATCGCCGGCGCCACCGGTTCGGGCAAGTCGGTCTGCATCAATGCCATCATTTCCTCCCTTCTCTATCACGCGAGTCCGCGCGATGTGCGGCTGCTCATGATCGACCCGAAGATCGTCGAACTGAAGATCTTCAATGTCCTGCCGCATATGCTCATCCCGGTGGTCACCGAGGCGAAAAAGGTGCCCGCCGCGCTCAAATGGCTGCTCAAGGAAATGGAGATGCGCTACCAGATCTTTGCCAAGGCCGGCGTGCGCAACATCAGCGGCTTCAACAGCCGGAAGAAGACCGCCAAGGAGGCCGCTCCCGCCGGTGCGGCCCAGACCACCCTCGACGTGGCCTCCCTTCCCGGCGAAATCGAGGTGCCCGAGCATATGTACTACATCGTCGCCATCATCGACGAACTGGCCGACCTGATGATGGCGGCCCCGGTCGAGATCGAGACCTCGGTCGCGCGCCTCGCGCAGCTGGCCCGCGCCACCGGCATCCACATCATCATCGCCACCCAGCGCCCATCGGTGAACGTCATCACCGGCATCATCAAGGCCAACCTGCCCTCGCGCATTGCCTTCCAGGTCGCCTCGCAGGTCGACTCGCGCACCATCATCGACACCAAGGGAGCCGAGACGCTCATCGGCCGGGGCGACATGCTTTTCTCCCCGCCCGGCACCTCCAAGCTGGTGCGCGCGCAAGGCGCCCTGGTCTCCGATGACGAAATCAACAAAATCCTCGAGTTCCTCCAACGGAACGGCCCGCCGGCCTACGCCCAGGACGTGCAGGCGCACATCGACCGGGCCGCCAGCGAGGACGAGGAGGAAGCCGTCGAAGGTGAGGACGACGAAGGCGAGATGGGCGATGACGAGGAACTGTTCAAGCAGGCCGTCGAAGTTCTCAAGGCCTCGCGCCGCGCCTCCACCTCCATGCTCCAGCGCCGCCTGCGCATCGGCTACAACCGCGCGGCTCGCATCATGGAACTCATGGAAGAAAAGGGCATCGTCGGCCCCGAAAACGGCGCCCAGCCGCGCGAAATTCTGACGGATTTGGACAAACTCTAGGCTTCGTCCTCCGCGGCAACCCTCCGACCGTGGCGCCCGGGCGCCCGGCGACCCGCCGGGTTTTGAGCATTCCCTGCAAAATCCGCCTTCCCATCCTCGGCAAAATTGCATAATTGTCTGCCATGCAGACCATCGGCGAGCGACTCGAAGAGGCCCGCAAACGCAAGGGGATTTCCATCCGCGAAGCCTCGGAGGCCACCAAAATCCGCAGCGACTATCTGCATAAGCTCGAAAGCAACAGCTTCGATCTGAACCTGCCGGAGATCTACGTCCGCGGCTTCCTGCGCAATTACGCGAATTATCTGAAGCTCAACGCGGACAAGATTCTCACCGACTACCAAACGCTGGCGCCCAACGAAGGCCGCGCTTCCCGCCGCGAAAATCGCGAGATCTACGGTCGCTTGGATCTCGGACAGGCCGCCCGCCAGACCGCCGAGGCTGCCCCCGCTGCGGAGGGCGCGGAGGCCTCTGCCGTCGTAACCGCCCCGGCGCGCCCGAGTTTTCCCGCCTCAGCCGGCGCCGGCGCCACGCCCATTGATCCCGCGCTGCTCATGAAAGGCGGCCTCGCCGTGGGCGCGCTGATCCTCGTTGTCGCCATTGGCTTCGGCATCAGGGCGATTTCCAGCGGACCGGCGAAACCTGCCATGGAAATCAAGGCCGCGGCCCAGCAAACGATCACCCTGATCGCCCGTGACACGGTGCGCGTGAAGCTCGTGCAGGAACTGGACGGAACCGAGTTGTTCCAAGGCACGCTGATCAAGGGCGAGTCCCGTACCTTCACCAAGCGCGGCTCACTGCTGCTCACCGCCACGGCGCAGGAAAACGTCGAAATCGAAATCAACGGCAAGCGCGTGGCGAACTCCAATTCGGGTTACATGAAGGTGCTAATCCCGTAACCCGCGGGCGCAGGTGCTGAGCGGGAGCAGCGCGGGCGAGCGCGGCTAGCGCATCCCTACCGGCGGGCCGAGGATCTCGCGCAACACGACGGCCCGGCGCAGGCCGGTCGGAGTTCGCAAATCCGCCGGCAGCCGGTTCGCCGGTGCAGAAACCGGCGCCTCGACGGTCGCCGGCGCGATCCCGGCATATGCCTGTCGTGCCGTCTCCATTTCCCGGAGTCGCTGGAGTATTTGCTGCTGCCGTTCCAGTTCCCTCGAGTCGCCCGGGGCCGCCGTCGCATCCCTGGCCTGCATCGGCAGAGGCTCGACCATGACCGGACGCACCTCTTCAAACATCGGCGGAGGCTCCAGAAACTCCGGAGCCGCTTCGACGGAATCAGGTGCGGGCGGTGGGGCTGGCATAAGACCGCGCCGCTCCATGATCCGACGGCGGATTTCCTCCTGGATGCGGCGCGTGCGCTCCGCCTCCTGCCGGTCGTCCGCGGGCGCTTCACGCGCCGTCTCCTGCGAACGGGACTGCTTCAACTTCTGCAGGATTGCCGCGATCGCGATGGCGATCACAAAGAGCACCTGCAGATGATCAAGCAGCCAGTCCATGGGAAGCGGCGTGCGAATCAGGAGGAGCCGGGTTCAAACCTGGCCCGCCGGTCCGGTTCTCCAGCCTCGTTCATTTTTTTCCGCCTTCGGGCTGCGCGATGGCGGTGCGCATGTCGGTGTCGGCCTGGATGTTTTGCATGCGATAGTAATCCATGACCCCCAGCCGGCCGTTGCGGAAGGCATCAGCCATCGCGAGCGGTACTTGCGCCTGCGCCTCGACGACCTTGGCCTGCATTTCCTGCACCCGGGCCTTCATTTCCTGTTCGAGCGCCACGGCGGCCGCGCGGCGGATTTCCGCCTGGGCCTGGGCCATGTTCTTGTTGGCCTCGGCCTGCGCCACCTGCAGTCGGGCGCCGATGTTTTCGCCCACGTCGACGTCGGCGATGTCGATCGAGAGAATTTCAAACGCCGATCCCACGTCGAGGCCGCGCGCGAGCACGGTCTTGGAAATGCTGTCCGGACTTTCGAGCACGTGTTTGTAGGACTCGGACGTGCCGATGGTCGTCACGATGCCCTCGCCCACGCGGGCGATGATCGTCTCCTCCTTGGCGCCGCCGACAAAGCGGTCGAGGTGCGTCCGCACCGTCACCCGGGCCTTGACCTTGACCTGGATGCCATCCTTGGCCACGCCGTCGATGGTGGTGCGGCCGCTGGCGGGATTCGGGCAGTCGATCACCTTCGGATCCACCGAGGTGCGCACGGCCTCCTCGACGGATTTGCCCGAGCCTTTCGTCGCGAGGTCGATCGCGCATGACCGTCTCCAATCGAGCGCGATGCCCGCCTTCTGGGCCGCGATGAGCGCATGCACGCAGGCAATGACATTACCGCCGGCGAGGTACTGGGCTTCAACCTCATCGATGGATAGGTCGATGCCCGCCTTCTTGGCCCGGATGCGCGCATCCACGACCAGGCTGTAGGGCACCTGTCGCAGCCGCATCGCCACCAGGTTGATGAAGCCCACGTAGGCGCCGGCCAGCCAGGCGCGGAGCCACACGCTGAAGAATGAGAAAATGATCCCGGCGAGGATCAGGACGGCGATGCCGAGAACGATGAAGAATACAATGGATAGGTTGATCATGATTTGGTGACGGTTAAACGGAAGTTGTCCACGGCGACGACCTTGAGCGTGGTGCCCTTGGCCACGTGGCCGCTCTGCGAGAACGCCTCGTAGCGCCGGCCGTCGAGCAGTACGTAGCCCGAGGGGGCCAGCGTGGTGACCGCTTCACAGGGCTTGCCCACCACGGCGTCAGCCTCCGCGAGCGCAGGCTGGCTGGTCGCTCCGATCGCGGCGTGGAGGAAAAAGCGTTTCCCCAACCGTGTTTTGGGCAGCAAGCCGAATTCGGCGTAAAGCGCCAGGCCGAGCAGCACAAGACCGGCCAGCACGGCCAGACCGCCGCCAAGCGCGCCGTAATGCATGAAGGCCACGATGCAGCCCCAGAGCATCGCCACACCGCCGAGGATGCCCAGGATGGAGCTGGGCATGAAGACCTCAAAAACCAGCAGCACCGTGCCAAGCAGAAACAGCAAAATGATCGCAGTCATGTCGGAATTTTATCCACTTTAAGGCCAAAATCCGTGCAGCCGATCACCACGACCGGTGTGCCGGCCGCGGCGGAACCCAGTTCGAGCTGAGCCTGGTAACGACGCCCGTCGATCTCCACTGCCCCGCCCGGACGCAGTGGCGTTATCACCATGCCCCGTCTGCCGACAAGCGAGGCGGCATTCGCCGCCACTTCCGGAGCCGTGCCGGACACTTGGGCCGCGGATCCGAGCGACGTCTGCAACACCATCCGGTCCCACAGCCAGCCTTTGGGCAGGAAACGCGCGAGCAGCACGGCCAGCACCAGCGCCATTCCGAGACCGACGGCGAGGTTGATGAGCGGCATGAGAAACAGATCGCCCGAAGTCGCGATGGTCGGAGGTTCATCGGGCCAGATGTCAGCCATCGCCCAGACGAGCGAGCCGAGCATAAGAGCCACCCCGCTCACAGCCAAAACCACCACGCCAGGGAAAAAGAACACCTCCCCGGCCAGCAGCAGCAGTCCGAGGGCGAAAAGGATCATCGGCTCATGTCCGGAGAAGCCCGCCACGTAGTGGCCAAGGAACACGATCGCCAGCAGCGCGATGCCGGCGATGCCAAAGAAACCGAAGCCCGGGGTCTTGAATTCAATAAAGAGACAGAGCACACCCAGCCCCATGAGCACCGGCGCTATGGCGTTGAGCCAGACGGCCAGCTGCTCCGACCACGTGACGTCGAGCTGGACGATCTCATAGCCTCCCGGGCCGAACTTCTGCCGGAGGAGATCGTCGATATTCTTCGCCATGCCTGCTGCGAGCAGCGGATGGGGGGGGTCGCCGTAGGTTTTCGCCGCCTCGCTGGCCGTGAGCGAGAGCAGTTCGCCCTTGGGCTTGATGACCGTATCGCCGATTTTCAGCTCGTAGTCCTTGTCGATCATGGCCGAGATCACCTGGCCGCGGTAGCCCTTGCCCTCGGAGATCGCCCGCACGCGGGCCTTCAGGTAGCTGACGATCTTCAACTTCATCGTCTCGTCGATATCCTGGCCCGTCATTGTCACCGGCGCGGCGGCGCCGATCACCCCGTCGGGGGCAAACCAGATTTCCTGCGTCGTGGCCGAGATAAAAGCCCCGGCGGAAACCGCCTCCTTGTCCACGAAGGTGATCGTCTGGCCGTGGAATTTCCCCAACGCCTCCATGATCGCGAAGGTCACGTCGAGCGCGCCGCCCGGCGTCTCCATGTCCAGCACCACCACGTCGGCCTTGCGCTCGATGGCTTCCTTCAGACCCCGCCGGAGGATGTAAAGCACCGGCTGGGCAATCTGGTCGCGCACGGGCATGACATACACCATGACCATTCTGGCCGGCTGGCCTCGCTCCGATGCCACCGGGCCCGCCGGTTGGCCGCCGCCGGCGGGAGCAGCCGTGGGGGATGCAGATGCCGCCTCCTCAGCCGATGCGACCAGCAGGGCAAGCATCCCTAGCAGGCAGAACTGAAAAAATCTCCCAGGCATAAATAGAGCGCCACTCTGACGAGCCCCCAGCCCTGACGCAAGCACCCCGATGGAGCCAGGCGTTACACCCCGCGCCATTCTTTGTCATGGGCCGCCGAATCAAGTCCCCGACGCGGTCACCCCCTCCTTGCCAGGGTGGCCACATGGCCTCCCGTCCGACCGGCTCCCGCTCCCAAATGCCCGTGAAAAAGTCTTTGTCGGCGTCGGAGTCATCCTCTACACCTTCCCTGCGCATGGAAAAAATTCCCTACCTTGGCCACACCCTGGCACGCTGGCAGGTTGGCCCCTCCACATTTCTCGCGCTGCCCGAGAAGGGTGCGCGCCTCATGAACTGGCACCTCACGCTCGGTGATGGCAGCGTGCGTGACGTCGTCTACTGGCCCGAACTGCAGTCGCTCGATGACATCGCCAAGGTTCGCGGCGGAAACCCCATCCTCTTCCCCTTTGGCGGCCGCACCTTCGATCAGGGAGACATCCACTTCTGGCGCGACGATAACAACGCGCGCCGGCCGATGCCGCTTCACGGCATCGCCCGGCAAGGCGACTTTCAGGTCACGCGTCTCGACGAGCGCGGCTTTACGGCCCTCTTCCAACCCGGAGAGGAGGCCCGCGCCGCCTACCCTTACGACTACGAGTTCACCGTCAGCTATCGTTTCGAGCCGCTGGCGCTTTTTGTTGAGCTGACCCTGCGCAACCTCGACACCAAACCCATTCCCTGGAGTGCCGGCCACCACTTTTACTTTACGCTGCCATGGAGCGAAGGCCGTACGCGGGCGGACTACTTCATCCGGATCCCCGCCCGCGCGACGCTTCGGCAGGATTTTGAGCGCGGCCAGTTGCACATCGGCCCCCGTCTGGGTCCCGAGGAATCACTCGCCAACAAAGACCTGATTGATGTCTTTCACACGGCGCTCAAAAATAACGCCGTCGTCTTCGGGGAACGCGGCGGCGAAGACCAGATCATCCTGCGCATCGGCCCCGATCGCGTGCCGCCCAAGTCGGCGGTGGTGGTGACGTGGACGCAGGCCGACGACTCGCCGTTTTACTGCGTGGAGCCGTGGATGGGCCCCGCCAATTCACCTGAGCACAGGACCGGCCTTTACCACGTCGCACCGAGCGAAGCCCAGACTTTCCTCGTTGAAGTCAACCTGAAGTAGTCCCCGGTTCCTTTATACCGATTTGCTGGCCAGCCGCGCCGCCGGGCGGACCAGGCCGTCCCCTCCCTGCGATCCACCTCACCAAAAGGATGGTGAAATCAGCCTGAGTGATTTATCTTCGGTTGTTACCTATCCTCCCTAGCGGCATCTCGTACCCACCATGTTTGCACTGCTGCCCAGTCTGGCTTTCCTCGATGTCGGAGGCACGGAGATCCTGATGATCATGCTGGTGACGTTGCTGCTCTTCGGCAGCAAGCGGATGCCGGACCTGGCCCGGAGCCTGGGAAAGTCGATCCGTGAATTCAAGAAGGCGGCCAGCAGCCTCGAAGAAGAGCTTAAACGAGCCCTCGAAGCTCCTCCTCCGCCCCGGCAGCCGTTCAGGCCTGCGGCTCCCTCCGGAACAGACAGCTCGTCGAAGGACACCCCCCAAGCCCCGAGCGAACCACCGCAGCCGCCCGCGGAGCCCCATTATCCCTAGAGGGCAGTTGGCCGGTCATTGGCGCGCCTCCGGTGCAAGGAACCATCCAACCCATGGCTGATGACACCCCCCCACCCGTCCGCATTCCCATCACTGGCGAGCTGGATCTGCACACCTTCCCGCCCGCTGAAGTCGCCAGTTTGATCGACGAATATTTCCAGGAATGCCGGAAACGTGGACTGACCGAGGTGCGCATCATTCACGGCAAAGGAACCGGCACCCTGCGTGAGACCGTTCACGCCCTGCTGCGCCGCTCGCCGCTCGTGGCCTCTTTCCGTCTTGGTAATGAAACCAGCGGCGGCTGGGGTGCCACGCTGGTCAGGCTGAAAGCCCCGCCGGGATGATTCAGCGTCCTTCCATTTATCCGTCACGATTGCCGCCCGTCACTGCGGGGTTGTGCTGACAGGAGGAAGCTGCATGCTGTGTTCCGCATGAACACCACGTTTTTCTACGGACTCATTCTCGCAGTGAGTAACATCGTGCTCACGCTCGTCGGTTTTTTCCTGGGCTATCAGACCGACAAGATAGCACAGGGCCGCTGGTTCGGATTCCTGCCCTTTATCGTGATGATCGTAGTGACGTGGCTGGGCATCAAGGCTGCCCGGGAAGAAGCGAAGGATAAATCGCTCAGCTACGGCAAGGGCGTGAGTACTGGCTTCCTGATCACCCTGTATTCGAGTCTGATCGGCACGGTCTACGGATTCTTCCACTTCAAATTCATCAATCCAAACTTTGTGGATTATTCGATCGACGCGGCACGCGAAAAATGGACGCAGGCCGGCCTGAGCGACGCCCAGATGGAAACAGCGGAAAAAGGCATACGCCTGTTCATGTCGCCGGTCATGTTATCCATCTGGGGTTTCCTCCTGTCGCTGCTCTTAGGCCTTGTCATCGCCCTGATCCTGTCCGCCTTCCTGAAGCGCAAACCGGAAGCTGCGGCTGAAGCCAGCCCGCCGGTGATGTGAGCTTGCGCTCCGTACGATCGCCGCGGCTACGCAGCAAACAGATTAAATGAGGAGGCCGGAACCTTGCGGTTCCGGCCTCCATGTTTGCTGAATCAACGAGCCGGTGGCTCAGCGGTTGCCCCGCCTCCGCAGTCTGCCGCTGTAATCAAGGACAGCCAGAGCCAGCAGCGCGATTACCGTGCCGCACCCGAAAAGGATGTAGAGCAGGTCGAAGTCGTGCACCCTTTCCTGGTCGAGGCCGAGAAAAACCGCTGCGGCAAGCACGACGCCTGCCGGAACGAATCTCATCAGTCTACTTTCGAGGTTCATGGTTAACTTTCTATTTCAGGTTAATGGCTCCTTGCGGAACCGCGGATAGTATACCCCAGACTTGTAATAAGAAAAATAACATGCTTCTATCCATACCATAGTTATTTCCTATGGAACTATACCAACTCCGCTACTTCCTTGCCGCCGCCGAAGCGGGAAATTTCACCCGGGCGGCAGCGCGGTGCCACATATCCCAACCATCTCTCAGCCTGCAGATAATACATCTCGAACGCGAGCTGGGTCACAAGCTGTTCCACCGCCTGGGACGTCGCGTTGTTCCGACGGAGGCCGGGCAGGTTTTCCTGGAACGGGCGCGCGACATTCTCAGCAAGGTGGAGGATGCTTCAAAGGAGTTGAAGGACAGCCCGACTCTGGAACGGCATATCAAGGTCGGGACTGTGCCCACGATTGCCCCCTATTTGCTGCCGCCGGTGCTCGAGCACTGCCGAAAGCTTCACCCCAATCTGCTGGTTCACACCCATGAAGACTTCCGCCCGGATTTGATGCGGGGAGTCATCGAGGGCGATCTCGATCTGGCCATCGTGCCCCAGCCGGTGAAGGATCCGCGGGTTTCGACGGAAGTTCTCTTCACCGAACCCCTCTTACTGGTGGTAAGCCGGAGCCACCCACTCGCCATAAAGCCCGCCATCACCGCGCGTGACCTGGCTGATGAAAGTTTTGTGCTGCTGGGCCATTCCAGCACCCTCGCGATGGAGATTGAGCGTTTTTGTGGCGATCACCATTTCGCCCCACAACTCGGGCACCGTTGCTCACAGGTTGCCACGGTAAAGGCGCTGGTCGCCCTCGGCCAGGGCATCTCCATCCTGCCGCAGATCGCCCACCGACCGGAGGATAAAAAGACCCTCGTTTACCGCAAACTCACCGGTCATGTGCCCATTCGTGAGGTGGTAATTGTCCGTCACTGGCAGCGTTACCAAACCAAGGGGGCGGAGCTGTTCCTCAAGGTGCTCCGCGCCTCCGTCGCTGGTCTGACGGCAATGGGTGAAGTCAAAGGCAGATCTGTGGTGAAGTCTTGAGTCGCCATTGATCTGAACTCGCCGGCAGTCCACTCCGTGGCTCTGCAGCCCACCTGCGGCGCAACCGCCGCCGTGGAGGCGGCGGCGTTGTCCCGGCTAGCCGTCCCTTTCGGGTTTGCCCGGACTTCTTCACGCCACTAATGTCCGCACCCTTATGATCGATCTCATCAAAAAGACTCTGCTGGCGGGCGTGGGGGCAACGATTATCACCAAGGAGAAAGTCGAGGCGGTGCTGCAGGATTCCATCCGGCAAGGCAAGGTCTCGGCCGGGGATGCGCGCATCATGGCCGAGAAGATTGCGGAGCAGGGCCGCAAGGAATTCGAGACCATGAGTGCGGAGCTGGGCGCCAAATTCAAGGAGCTCATGGAAAAGGCCGACCTGACACACAAGGCGCGCATCGAGGCGCTGGAAGCACGCGTGAAGAAACTCGAACAAACCCTCGCCGCGCGCGGCCCCGACCGCAACGCCTGACCGGTTCCGCCCGCTTACCGCCATGCCGGGCGTCTCCCTCAAGCCCTTCGACCTGCTGGCCAACGCCGTGCGGGCCAAGGAAATTGCCGTGGTGCTCGTCCGGCACGGCTTCGCCGAGATCATCGAGCAGATCGAAACGCCCGGCGCCTGGTGGCAACGCTTCGTCCCGACGCCCAAGGAGCATCGCAGCACGTTCGCGCGCATCCGCCTCGCCGCCGAGGAACTCGGACCAACCTGCGTGAAGTTCTGCCAGCTCCTCAGCATGCGGCCGGACCTGGTGCCGCAGCCGTTGGTTCTCGAGCTGCAAAAGCTGCAGGATGCCGTGCAGCCCCTGCCCTTCGCCGAAATGCAGAAAGTCGCGCTGGAAGAGCTGGAATGCGATCCCGCCGAGGTGTTCAGTGAGTTCAACGAGACCCCCGTCGCCTCCGCCTCGCTCGCGCAGGTCTACCACGCCCGCCTCAAGGCGGATGGCCGGGACGTCGCGGTGAAACTCCAGCGGCCCGATCTCCAGAAGATCGTCGACGCCGACCTCGACCTCATCGCCTTCTTCGCCGCGCGCATCCACCATTACATCGCCCGGTTGCGGCCCTTCGACCTGCCGGCCATCGTCGAGGAGATTCGCTCGGGCCTGCTCCAGGAACTCGATTTCCGCCACGAGGCGCGCAACCAGCAATACTTCAACGCCCAAAACCCCTCCCCCGACAGGGTCTTCGCGCCGGAGGTGATCGGCCAGTTTACCACCCGCCGCATGCTGGTGATGGCGCGCGTCGACGGGCGGCGCATCGAACAGGCACCCCTCACACCCGAGCAGGCCAAGGCGCTCGCGAACGCCGGCGCCGCCTCCCTGCTGCACCAGATCGTGATCAGCGGCTTTTTTCATGCCGACCCGCATGCGGGCAATGTGCTCGTGACCGCTGATGGCCGCCTCTGCCTGCTCGACTGGGGCCTCGCCGGCCACCTCACGCGCCGGCTGCGTCATGCGCTGGCCGACCTTTTCATCGCCGCCGCCGCGCACGATGCCGAGCAGGTCGTGCAGATTGGCATGAGCCTCGCCGGCCCCGGCACCAAGCCCGACCATCGCACGATGGAAAAGGAAGTCACCATCGCCCTGCGGGAAAACCTCAACTTCGCCACCGGCCATGAGCAGATCGGCCTGCTGATCCTCAAAGTGATCGGGATCTTTGGGCGCAACGGCATCAGTGTGTCGCGCGACTATGCGCTCATGGCGAAGGCGGTGCTTTCCATCGAGGAAGTCGGCCGCACGCTCGATCCGGAATTCGACCTGCGTCAGGTCGCCCGGCCCGTGTTGCGCGAGCTGCACCGCGAGCGCTGGAGCCCCAAAGCGCTGCTGGGCAAGACGCGCACGCTTTTCGCTTCAGCCTTCGGACGCCTCGGCGACCTGCCCACCGAACTCGACCGTCTGTTGCGCCGCCTCGAACAAGATGACTTGACGGTGAATTTCCAGCATCGCGGCCTGGAAGGCCTCAATGACGCGCTGCGGGCTGCCAGCAACCGCATCGCCCTCGGGGTAATCATTGGCGCCCTTATCATCGGCTCGTCACAAATCGTCACGACCGGCATCCACCCCTATCTTCTGGGCTATCCGGCCCTCGGCATCGTTGGTTACCTCCTCTCCGCGCTGCTCGGCCTCTGGGTGATCTGGGATATTTTCCGCCACGGCCGGCACAAATAGCGGACAGGTGATGCCGCCGTTGCCTCCCCAAGCTCCCAAGCCCACGGGGGTCTCAAAGGAGCAAAAGATAAATCATCCGGGGCGGGTGGAAGCCCAGCTGCCGGTCATTCCGAAGGCGTGACGCCCGGCAGGAGAAAGTGAAAATCGCTGCCCGCGCCCGGCACACTGGCACAGGCGATGGAACCGCCGTGCGCCACCATGATCTCACGGGCGATGGCCAGCCCAAGGCCCGCACCCTTCTTGGTCTGGCCGGGGACGCGGTAGAATTTCTCGAACACATGCGGCAGGCTCTCCGGTGGAATGCCCGGTCCGTGGTCGCGCACGCCGAACTTCACAAAGCCGTCGGGAGCCGGCTCGGTGTAGAGTATGATCCTGCTGCCCTCGGGTGAATACTTGCTGGCGTTGGTGAGCAGATTGATGAACACATGCCGGATGCGATCGCGATCGACCGACACGGTATCCGCTCCTGCGGCGATGCTCACCTCAAGGCGCTGGCCCGCCGCCTCGATGAGCGGCCTGATTTCCCCGGTCATCGCTGCGAGCAATCCGTCCACGCGCTCCGGCGTGCGGTTCAACGCCGCGGCTCCGCCCTCCAGCCGGCTCAAATCAAGCAGATCGTTGAGGATGCGCAGCAGGCGGTCGGTGTCATCGCGCGCGGTTTCCAGCAGTTCGCGCTGCGCGGACGAAAGCTGGCCGAGGTTTTGCTCAAGCAGCAGGTAGACCGCCATGCGCAGGCCGGTCAGCGGCGTTTTGAGTTCGTGGCTTACCGTGCCGACCAGATTATTTTTCGCGTCGTCCAGCAGGCGGAACTTCGTGACGTCCTGCAGCAGGATGGCTGCGCCGCCGAAGCCGGTGAGCGCGTCGCCCACGGCGAGGATGCGCGGCAGGTAATGCCGGTCCTCGTGGCCGAGGCGCAGGGTGACGACATGATCGTAGCCAGTGGGCAGGTAATGGTTGCCTGAGGCCAGTACTTCGGCCAGCGGCTGGCGCAACGGCACCGGAAATCCTCCGGCAAACTCGGGCGCGGCCGCCAGCATCTCCGCGGCGGGATTCTTCAGTTCGACGTCACCGTTTTTCGAAACCACGAACACCGGATCGGGCGTCGAGGTCAGCGTGGCCTCCATGGTGCGCTGGGCGCGCAGCACCTTCGCCGTCGTCGCCTCGCGGAAAGCATGAAGTTTGGCGGCCATCGTGTTGAACGCGCGGGCGAGTTCGCCCAGCTCGTCGTGTGAAAGCACCGGCACCTTGCGGTCCAGGTCTCCCTCACCCAACGCCACGACCGATGAGGTGAGCGCCTTGATGGGTCGCAGGAGCGAACGACTGAGATGGTAGGAGAGATAGAGCGAAAGCAGGATCGCCGCCGCCATCGCTCCAATGAGGAGTTTGATGGTCATGCGGGTGGTCTGTCCGGCACGGGTGAGCTCGGCCTGTAAAGCCCCATAATCGTGCTGCGCCAGGGCCTCCAGTGCCCTGAGGGTGTTGAAGAGCGCCGTCTCGGTTCCTCTTAACGTCTCCAACGGCGAAAGCGTGCCTTCGCGCAGGAACGCCTCATCGGTTTTCCTCTGCGCCAGGAACGCCTCGTCAACCGCCTCGACGGGCCGGGCGCGGGGGGTGCCCGCCGCGGTCATCGACTGTTCATGCAGGGTGCGTTCAAAGCGGGCGCGTTGCGCAGCAAACCGTTCCCGGGCTGCCAGGATGTCGCCGCCCTGCGCCTGATAGAGCGCGCTGTTCATGAGCGTCGCCGCGTCCTTCATCTCTTCCGTGGCCAGCATCGACCGATAATTGTCCACGAGCGTGATTTCGACCGACCGGCTCAACTCCAAGCAGGTGAAAAGCGCATACCCGCCCATGGCGATGAGCAGCAGCAGGAGCGGCAGCAAGCCGAGGTAGAGACGCGTGCGGAGCATGTTATTTCCAGTCAGTCATTCCCCGCGGAATGGGCACACCCTGATTGCCGGATTCACAACAATCCAAGTTTCTGCCGTTTGCGGTAAAGGGTGGCGGGATCGATGCCCAGCGTGCGGGCGGCCTCCTCCAGGGTGGCGGAGATGGCGAGAATGCGCCGGATGTGCTCGGCCTCCAAACTGTCGAGGGTAACGCGCGCGCCCACCTGCAGCGTTGAATCAGGCCGGTGGGAAAATTCCTCCGGCAGATCGGCCAGGGTGAGGATGTCGCTGCCGGCCAGAATGACGGCACGCTCGATCACGTTGCGCAGTTCCCGCAGATTGCCCGGCCAGGGGTAGGCACGGAACGCCGCCGTGACGTCAGGGGCGAACCCCTGCACTTTTTTGCCGAGACGGCGGGCGAAAAACACGAGGTAGTTTCCGGCGAGGCGCATCAGATCGGCGGGGCGCGCGAGCAGGCCGGGCAGGGCGACGGTGATGACGTTGAGCCGGTAGAAAAGATCCTCGCGGAACCGGCCGGCTTTCATCTCCTCGGCGAGGTTGCGGTTGCTGGCGGCGATCACGCGCACGACGGCCTTGCGCGGGTGCGCCTCGCCCAGCCGCTCGTACTCGCGGTCCTGCAACAGGCGCAGGAGCTTGGGCTGGATTTCGAGCGGCATTTCCCCGACCTCGTCGAGGAACAGCGTGCCGCCCTCGGCGGCGGCGACCTTGCCGAAAGTGTCCTGCACCGCGCCGGTGAACGCGCCTTTCACATGGCCGAAGAGTTCGCTCTCCAGCAATTCCTTCGAGAGGCTCGGGCAGTTGACCGTGACAAAGGGCCGCTCGCGCTGCGCGCTGCGGCGGTGGATTTCGCGGGCGAGCACGTTCTTGCCGGTGCCACTCGGACCCAGGATGAGGATCGTCGCGGTGGTGTCGGCGGCTTTGAAGGCCATTTCGAGCACGCGTTGCACGGCGGGTTCGAGGGAGGCGAGATCAATCTCGGGCGACTCGTCGGCCAGCTGTGATTCGAGTTGCTGCACCCGTTGCTCGAGCGAGCGCGTCCGGACGATCTTTTGGAGCACCTGGCGGATTTGTTCCGGGGTGAAAGGCTTCGGAATGAAATCGAAGGCGCCCCGGCGCATGGCCTCGACCGCTGTGGCAATGCTGGCGAAAGCCGTGAACATGACGACCGCCAGGCCCGGGGAGACCTGCAGCAGTTTGTCCATGACCACGAGGCCGTCCTCGGCGCCGAGTTTCACGTCGAGGAAGCACACGTCGAACCCCTCGGTTTCAACCAGCCTGAGGGCGCGGGCTCCGTTGGGTGCCTCCACCGCCTCATGGCCCGTGGTCTGCACGGCAATGGAGGTGGTCTTGCGGATGCTGGCTTCGTCGTCGACGATGAGGATTCGCATGTGGCACCAACACTGTCAGATAAAGGCGAGGGCGGTTCCCCGCCAACCCCAAACATGGTCCCTGCCGCCACTGGTGACCAGCCTGGGTCCCGTGCAAAAAAGTCAAGGCGGGGCCGCCTAAGGCGGCCCCGCCAAGTCCAGCTTCAACTAAATCCCGATCTACTAGCCGTCGTTTGACGACGGCTCGCAGCCCGGGAAGCGTATAAATGACGTTCCGGCTGCGCAGGCGGTTTCACGGCTTCTGCAAATGCTCCGGCTGGTCGGGCCGGTAACGCCAGCCCTCCGGCGATCTGCGAAGCACCAAAAAATCGCAAAAAACAACCACGGTAGCCCCATGGCGTCGGCAAGCTGTTCCATGCGAGCCTCCGACAGGATGACCCGGCATCGCCAGAAATCCGATGAGCGAGGTCCATTTTGTCAATGCCTCAATGTATTCCATCTAAATGACCATAAGCCACTTATCCTGCCATTCCCGAAGTGGAAAGGCCCGGCAGACTCCAAGCTTTCAAGCGGGCCCATGCAGTGAGCCGGCTATTAGTTAATAAAATACACATCGCCGGCCGTCTACTTACCCCGTCAGTCTTGCCCGCGCCATTAGTCTCCGCGATCGAAACGCCAGGACTCGCGTTTTTTGGCCCAAGCCCGCGCCAACGGTGCGCGTCGCATTCATCAACCACATTCCTTCGAGTCCATGAATTCCTCCGTCTCACCCGCCTCCCCTTCCCCGGCAGACCGTGATCCTGCGCGGGTGCCCCCCCTGCAGCCAGATTCTCCGATCTGGAGATCAAGGACGCCCAGCTCATTTTTGAATCGGCCTGGGAGAGTCTCGAGACTGAATTCGGCCTGCAGAGTCTGCGCTTCCCCAAGGAGATCATTCTGCTGGGCGGCGCGCCCGGCGCCGGCAAGGGGACCAATACCGCTTTCATCCTCAAGACCCGCGGACTCACCTGCCCGCCGATTGTCGTCAGTACCCAGCTCGACTCGCCCGAAGCGCGGCGTCTCAAGGATGCCGGCTACATGGTCGGCGATCGGGAGGTCGTCGGCATCCTTTTCCGCCGCCTCCTGCAGCCCGAGTATCGCGACGGCTGCATCCTGGACGGCTTTCCGCGCACCCAAGTGCAGGTCGAGTGCTTGAAACTGCTCGTCGATCGCATGGAGTCGCTGTGGCACGAGTTTTCGTCCACGCCGCTCAGCATCCACTTCCGCCAGCCCACGATTCACATCATGGTGCTGTTCGTCGATGAGAACACCTCCGTGCAACGCCAGCTCAAGCGCGGCCGCGAGGTGCGCGCCCATAACGAGGAGGTGCGGCGCACCGGCATGGGCGAACTGCTGGAGGAACGCGCCACCGACTATGACGAGGACCTCGCCCGCCGGCGTTATCGCGTGTTCAAGGAGCAGACGTGGGACGCGCTCCAGTCGTTGCGCGACATCTTCCACTACCACTTTGTCGATGCCCAGGGGCCGGTCAAAGAAGTCGAGTACAACATTCTCACGGAGCTGCAGTACCAGAGCACCCTCGAGCTCGATCCGCGCACGCATGACCGGCTGCGCCGCCTGCCGCTGGCCAGCGATATCGTCATCCACGCGCGGCAGGAAATGGTCAAGCGGCTCGACTCCTATGAGTTCGAACATCCCGAACTCTTCCAAAAGGTCGTGGCGCTGATCGAGAAGAAGATGATGCCGATCATCAAGCGCCATGCGATCTCCGGCCTCACCCTCATCAACACCGAGGATCCCCTGCTCGACTATCCGCTCGCCCTAGCCATGCTCATCGATGTCTTCTCCGAGCGCGGTTTTCACGCCGTCGTCGACCTGCACCGCATCGAGGTGCCGGAAAAAGTGGACCCCCTGACCGGCCAGATCACCTGCCGTTTGAAAAAAGTGTTCCGCATCCAGGTGCGCTTCCCGGGTTCGGAAATCCGCCGCGGGTGATTTTCACGTTTTGATTTTTGAGTTTTGCTTCCTGGCGGCCAGAGTCTTGCGCGAGCTCACCATGATTGCGGTCAACGCATCAGCCTCGTCGCGGAGCGGCTGTACCCTCCGCGGCGTGAGCATCCTTTCCTCAACCACAAGCTCCAGCCCAAAAGCGCTTTCGTCAGCCTCCTCCTCGACAATGCCCGGTTTCGAGTAGAAGTCCGCATCGGAACGAGCCCGGCAGACCGCACGATAATTCGCTCCGACAGAAGTGCCTGACCGCCCGAGTTGATTGGCGATGATATTGCCCGACCTGCTCGTTGGCAGAGCTTCGATCAGTCTTAGCACGCGCCGTGCGAAGATTTTCGTCCGTTGTTTGAGTTCGATTTCGGTCATGCCGCCAATCAAAACTCAAAAAACAGAAATCTAAAAGTCTCAAATTACTCGTATCGCAACGCCTCGATGGGATCGAGCGAGGCGGCCTTCCACGCCGGGTAAAAGCCGAACCCGATGCCGATGCCCGAGCAGACCAGCAGGCCGAGGAAAGCCCAGTCCCACGGGAAGACCGCGCTGGCTTTCATCAACATTGCCAGAACGTCGCCGACGATCACGCCGAGCACGATGCCCAGGACGCCGCCGGCGAGCGAAATGGTCACGGCCTCGATGAGAAACTGGGTCAGAATGGAGTGCTTGCGCGCACCGATGGATTTGCGGATGCCGATCTCCTTCGTGCGCTCGGTCACGCTGACGAGCATTATGTTCATGATGCCCACGCCGGCGGCGAGCAGCGCGATGCCACTGATGACAAATGAACCCGCGGTAATGACGTCGGCGATCTTGGCGAAGGCGCCCAGCAGCGACTCATTGGAATACAGTTCAAAATCGTTTTCGTCCTCGGGTTTGAGGCCTCGCACCACGCGCATGGCCGTAACGCCTTTGTCCATCGTGTCGTTATAGACGAGATGACTGGGCGCCTCGGTCGCGATGTTGACGGTGCGGTTCGCGGCGCCAAGGTCGCTAAAAAAGCGGCTGATGGGAATCATCGCGATGTTGTCCTGGCTCTGGCCGAAGGAGGTGCCCTTGTCGGCAAGGGTGCCGATGACCACATAGGTGCGCTCCTTCATTTTGATGGTCTTGCCCAGGGGATGCTCGGAGGGAAAGAGCTTCTTGACGATGTCCTGGCCGATGACGACCACCGGCCGGCCGAGTTCGATGTCCTCGGGTTGAAAATTGCGCCCCAGCTCGATGCTGTACTGGTTGGCATTGATGAAGTATTCGTTGGTTCCCCAGAAAGTGATGTCCGGGGTGGTCTTGCGGCCGCCGTAGACCGCCTGGGCACCGTTGTTATACACCTTCAGGCAGATCACGTCCGACGTGCCCTCCATGAGCTGCTTGTAGCGCATCGCCTGTTCGAGCGTGATGTCGCGGCGCATTTCGATCTGGCGGCGGTTGGAACCGCTGGAAATGCCGGTGGGATACTTCCCGAACTGAAAGAAATTCGTGCCGAGGAAGCTGAGCCCGGTCTCAATCGAGCTGCGCAATGCGGTCACCGTGGTCATGACCCCGATGACCGAGAACACGCCGATGGTGATGCCCAGCATCGTCAGGATCGAGCGGAGTTTGTTCACGCCGATCGAGCTGAAGGCGATTCTCAGGATTTCGATGAGCGGCATCCGTTATTGGGGGTTGGGGGCTGCGGATTGTGGCTGGCGCGCGTCCGCGACGAGCCTGGAATAATGCGCGCGCGCGGTTCGGATCGATTTCACCGCGATCGCAGTCAGTGCATTCGCTTCTTCGGTCAACGGGGCCAGCCGTGACCCAGGCAGCAGGCCGGCGTCGGCAATCAACTCAAGCCAAAGCATGGTTTCATCGGCTTCTTCCTCCACCGTGCCCATCTTGGAGATGAAATCCGATCGCGATTTCGCACGACAGGCCGAGCGGTAGTTCGCTGCCACCGAGGTCGCCGACCGGACGAGTTGGCGCCCGAGCACGTCCGCCACCATGCCGCGCGGCAGCACCCCGCATACCCGAATGACTCGCAGGGCAAAGTCCTTGGTCCTTTGTTTGAGTTCCGTGTTGTCCATGGGTATTCCGCACGCCGCATTCCGCCGGCCGCATTCATTCGTACCGGAGCGCCACGACCGGATCGAGGCGCGAGGCGCCCCAGGCCGGGGCGAAACCGGAGATGATGCCGGTGACCACCGAGACCAGCATGCTGATGACAACCAGATCGGGCGAGAACTGGACGGGAAAGTTGGGCATCTGGAAGTGGATGCCGAGAAAAACCGCATAGGCGACCACCATGCCGATGGTTCCGCCGATCAGACAGATGGATACCGCCTCGATCAGGAACTGCAGGAGGATGGTGCGGCGCCGGGCGCCGAGGGCCTTGCGCGTCCCGATCTCCTTCGTGCGCTCCTTCACGCTGACAAAGGTGATGTTCATGATGCCGATGGCGCCCACGAAGAGGGACAGACCGGTGATGAACAAGCCGGCGAGCGCGATGGCTGTTTTCACCGGATCGAGCTGGGCCTTGAAGGCCTGCTGCTCGTTGATGGTGAAATTATCGCGCTCGCCGGGCAGCTGGCTGCGCACGCGGCGCATGGCACCGACCAGTTCCTCCTTGGCCTGCAGCAGCCGGGTCTTGTCCGTCACCTTCACCCGCAGGTCGGTGCTGCGGCGGATGCTGAACATCTTCCGGTAGGCGTTGAGCGGCATGACCAGCTGATTGTCGAAGCTGAAGAGCCCGAGAAACTCGCCCTGCTTGGCGAACACGCCGATGACGGTGAGGGGATGGCCGCCGACCGTCACCGTTCCGCCCAGCGCGGACCGTCCGGGGAAGAGCGCCTCGGCGACGTCGTAGCCCAACACGCACACGGAGCGGCCACCACTGGCCTCAGGATCGTTGAACAGGCGTCCCTCGTAGTAATCGACCCCGCTGATGCGCGCGTAATCAGCCGTGGTGCCGAAGACGTAGATTCCGTCCACGCTGCTGTCGCCCGCTTTCACCGAGTTGCCGCGCCCCGCCACCGGCACGGCGATCTCCAGCAGCGAATTCGGCGTGTTTTCGATGATGCGGTTGAGCTTCTCGGCGTCGGTCGCCAGGATGGGCGGGCGGTTGACGTAATTCCACCAATCCTCCACCGGCCCCCACGGCCACTTCTGCACGTAGAGCACGTCGTCACCGAGCATGGCGAGACTGTTGTTGAAGCCCGTGTCGATGCCGCGGATGGCGGTGCCCATGAGCGTGACCGCGACGATGCCGATGATGACGCCCAGTGCGGTGAGCACCGAGCGCATCTTGTTCGCGCGGATCTGCGCCCACGCAATGCGGATGGATTCGGTGAACTCGTAGTAGAAACGGGCCAGGGTTTTCATGGCGAGATGGGGCGGGATCATCAGTTGCCGGTCATCCGGTCGCTCTCGATCAATCCGTCATGCAGGCGGATGGCGCGGCGGGCATGCCGGGCAATGTCCTCCTCGTGGGTGACGACGATGATGGTGTTCCCTTGTTCGTAGATATGGTCGAAGAGCTGCATGATCTCCTCACCGGTCTTGGAGTCGAGGTTGCCGGTGGGTTCGTCGGCGAGGATGATCGAGGGATGGTTGACGAGCGCGCGGGCAATGGCCACGCGCTGGCGCTGGCCGCCGGACAGCTCGTTGGGCTTGTGCAGCATGCGGTCGCCGAGGCCCACATTCTCGAGCGCCTTCCGCGCCTGCTCCCGCCGGTCGGCGGGCGGCAGGCCGGCGTAGATGAGCGGCAGCTCGACGTTATGCAGGGAGGTCGAGCGCGGCAGAAGGTTGAAGGTCTGGAAGACGAAGCCGATCTCGCGGTTGCGGATGCTGGCGAGCTCGTCGTCCGACATGCTGGAGACGTCCTTGCTGTTGAAGTGGTAGTGTCCGCTGGTGGGAGTATCGAGGCAGCCGAGCATGTTCATCAGGGTCGACTTGCCGCTGCCGGACGGACCCATGATGGCCATGTACTCGTTGCGATGAACCTTGAGGGTAACGCCACGGAGGGCGTGCACAATCTCCGCCCCCATGCGATACAGCTTGGTGACGCCCTCGATGTCGATCACCAGGGGGCCCGGCGGGCGGACGGTGCGGGGGGCGTTGGTGGCAGGTGGAGGCGGCGGGATCATGGCGGCGGGATGCGCGGCGATGGTTGGTCGGGTCAGGCACCGGGGCGGGCCGCCTTAGCTCTTGGTGTCATCCTTCTTCGGTTTTTCCACGAGGATCTTCGAGCCATCCTTGAGGTTGCGGCTGATGGCGGCGTAGCTGCCGGACACCACTTCCTCGCCGACCTTCACGCCGTTTTTGACTTCAATGTAGGTGTTGTCGGAGACGCCGGTCTCCACCCGCCGCTGCTTAACCATATCGCCCTGCCGCACGAAGACGATCCGCTGGAGTTTCTCCTGGGTGCGCTTGGCCTCCTGGCGCTCCTTGACCAGCTCAAGATCATTGCCCGTGCGCTCCTTGGCCTCCTTGGCCCGCTGCTGCTGGAGCTCCTCCGTGGTCTTGCCGCCCTCTGCGCGGACGGTGACGCTCTGGATGGGCACGGCGACGACGTTGCTCACGGTCTCCGTCTCAATGTCGACCGTGCCGCTCATGCCGGGACGCAGCCGGGCTTCACGATCCGTGACGCGGATGCGCACGAGGAAATTGGTGACCTCGTCGGAGGCCGAGGCGGCGAGGGCCGCCTGGTTGTTGCTGGCGGCGGTGGCGCCCGTATTCAGTGCGGAACTGCTGATTTCGCTCACCGTGCCGTCAAAATTGCGGCCGGGGAAGGCGTCGACGGTGACATTCGTGTGATCCCCGATTTTCACGTTGACGATGTCGTTTTCGTTCACCTTCACGCGCACCTCCATGTGGTTCAGATCGGCAATGCGCATGACTTCGGTTCCGGCAAACTGGGCGGTGCCCACGACCCGTTCGCCCACCTCGTTGTTCAGCACGCTGATGATCCCATCCATGGGCGAGTAGATGGTGGTTTTGCTCAGCGAGTCGTGGGACTGGTTGAGGGCGCCCTCCATCTGGCGAATCGCCGCGAGCGAGGATTGATAGTTGGCGCGGGCGACCTCCAGAAGGGTTTTGGCGGTGGTGTAATCGGCGTCCGAGATCAGCTTCTTCTGGTAAAGATCGTTGGCCCGGTGGTAATCCTCGTCGGCCTTGTCGAGATTGGCCTTGCTGAGGAGGCTGGCGGCCTTGGCCGCGGCCAGCGCCGCTTCCTGCTGATCAACGACGGCGACATAGAGGTCGGGTTTGATTCGCACAATGACGTCGCCCTTCTTCACAACGGCCCCCTCCTTCAAGGGCAGGGCGACAATCTCGCCGGACACCTCTGGGGCGATCCCGACCTCGAGCTCCGGCTGCACCTTGCCGGTGGCGGTGACAAGGTGCGTGATGGTCCGGATGACAGCCTTGTCGATCGTGACCGTGGTCGGTTTCTCGCTCTTTCTGCTTTTGAGCACGGCGGCGACGACCAGGCCGATCACGAGCACGATGGCGGCAATGATCCACCATTTGCGGCGGGATTTCTTGCGGACGGGCACAGCCGCCGCCGCAGGCGCGACGTCGGAGCTGGGAAGGGTGGCTGAACTCATGGTTAAATTAGTCAGTGGGGCGGAAATGTTTGGCTTATCCAGGGCTCCAAGGCAAGCAAGGGGAATCCTTGATGCGGAGGATTCGCTGAATTGGAGGGCGGGACGGCATGGACGGCTGGTTCACCGGCAGGGGTGCGATGTGTCTCCAAAACACTATAACGACGGGCCGGGTTGCAGCGATTTTGGATGAACGGGCGGGTGAAGGGACAGGTGGTGGGAGGCCGGCCGGGTATGCCCCGTGGAGGCGACCGTGCTCCCGAGAAAAACCCCTTGCTTCGCCGGGCGTGCGGGGCATTGCATCATGCTTCCCCATGGGTCTGCGGTTTTGCATCCTCGGCAGCGGCAGTGAAGGCAATTGCGCCCTGCTCCAGACCCAGCACGCGCGCGTGCTCGTCGACGCCGGTTTCTCGGCCCGGCGAATCGCGCAGATGCTGGCCGCCGTCGGCGAGTCGCTCGAACGCATCGATGCGATCTTCCTCACGCACGAGCACGGTGATCACGCCGCCGGCATCGGCGGACTGACGCGCCACCGGCATATCAAGGTCTTCGCCAACCATGCCACCGCCCGCGCCGTACAGGCCGGGTTGAAACACCGCCCCGACTGGCAGTTTTTCGAGACCGGCACGCGCTTCCGGTTCCGCGATCTCGAGATCGAAAGCTTTGCCGTGCCCCATGACGCGCACGACCCCGTGGCCTTTCTTTTCACCCACGGGGCGGACGACCTCTTTACGCCGGCGCGCCGTCTGGCCTGGCTGACCGACCTCGGTCACGCCCCGCAGCACATCAAAGAGCGCATCCGCGAGGCCGATGTGCTCGTGATCGAGGCCAACTATTGCCCGCAGATGCTAAAGGACGACCCGAAGCGCCCGTGGTCGGTCAAGCAGCGCATCAGCGGCCGGCACGGCCACCTCTCCAACGAAAGCGCCTGTGAACTCCTCACCTCGGTGGCCTCGCCGCGCTGGCGTCATGTCTTCCTCGCCCACCTCAGCCGCGAGTGCAACAGCCCCGCCGCCGTCGAAACCGCCTGCGCCGGCGTCCTGACCTCGATCAAATGCGGCTTCTCGATCGTCGCCCCTGGCGCCGGCACGCCGTTCTACGAGTTTTGAACGGAGTCGTGAGGGGGAAGTCCTCCGGAACCCGGGCAATGAGAACCCGCTCCCTTCTGTTCCCGCCGCTCCCGAGTGTTTGATGTCCAGCTTCATCTCCCTGCCGGCAAGGGGCACGGGGAAATTGTCAACTAATAGTTGACATTCTCCATGGCGCCGGCGGAGGCCTGATTTGCGGATGATCTCTTCAGGTCCCGTCAAAACCCGCCTGGGTCAGCTCCACCCGCAGGGCCGTCAGCGACACCTGCAGATCGAGGAGAAACACGACCAGCGAGGCGATCAACGACGCCATGCACAGGATGAAGCACAACGTGACCAGCAACGCCGCCTCGACCTGCAGGAGCGCCGCGAAAAAAAGCGAAATGATCAGCAAGCCGGCCAGCAGGAGGCTCGCCGTGGCCAGGATGATCGCGAGCCGGATGAGCTTCGCGCGCCGGTAAAGGACCGCCAGCTGCACGGCCAGATGTTCGCGCTCCGTGGCGGCCGCCACCGGCAGCTCCCGCGCCAGCAGGCGGGCACGATCGAGCACGCGCCCGAAGCGGTTCGTCATCGACAGCAGCAGCAGACCGACCCCGGAGATGAGGATCACCGGCCCAACCGCCGTCTGGATCACCGGAATGAGTTGTTGGAGGATGAGTGAGATCATAAACCGCGATGGCAATCGTTCGCGGCCGGATGCCTAGCAGAGCAACGCCGTTTTGTCGTCACCGAAAACAGGGCGCGCAGGAGTGGCAAACCGGCCCGCGCGCTTGCCGTCCGGCCGCGTCGGGATATTCGCCCTCCGGCCGGTGCCACGCGGTCAGAAGGAGAGACCGAGCGAGCCGAACAATCCGCGGCGCATGCCATATTGGGCGGCGTTGACGCCGACGCCGGAGCCGTTCCGCAATTCGTAGCTCTTGTCCGTGAGATTCACGACGTCGAGCCGGGCCTTGAGAGTTCGCTTCCCCGCCAAGTTGAACCGTCGCTCCACGCCGACGTTGATCGTGGCATAGGCCGGGACGGTTCCTCCGTTCGGGATCGTGTTACCCAAGTTGTCCGTCGCGTCCGTCCGCAGCCCGGTGCCGTAAAGGGCATCCACATAGGCCCGCGTGCTGCCCCGCGAGCCCTGCCACGTGTAGCTGGCACCGCACGAACCGGAGAGCCGCTGGTCGTGGTCGAGGTGGATCCAGTGATCCTGCACATAGGCCAGATCGCTGGGGTCGAAAAGAAACTGCGCCGAGGACCAGTCCTTCCCCTGAGCCTCCGACCTGGCAAGATTGGCGTAGGCCGAAAACCCGCCGGCGGCGTAGGAAGCCGTGAATTCGACGCCGTAGACTTTACCCTTCTGGTAGTTGAACGCCGAAAGAATCAACGACTGCCCGAACAAGCCGTCGTCGAGTTGGTTGCGGGCGGTCTTGTAGTAGCCGTCCAAGCCCACCTGCAGCCGTGACGACAGTGTCTGAGAGATGCCGGCATCGAAATAATGCGAACGTTCGGCTTGGACCGGATCATCCTGGGTCACGGCGGAGGCGTTCGATGTGCCGTTGAACAGCGTCACCGTCGCCGCGGACACGTTCTCGAGCGGCGGCGGCGTGAAGTAGCGCGCATAGCCGGCGTGCAGGGTGGTCGCGTTGGTCGGGCGGTAGATCAGATTCACCCTCGGGCTGAACTGATTCTCGTGGTCGAACGAGGAAGAGTAGACGTCGCAACGCGCGCCGTAATTGAGCGTCAGTCGGGACGTCAGCTTCCATTCGTCCTGCAGGTAAAGGCCAAAGAACAGGGCGTGTTCAGTGCCATTGTTGACGACGGGAAACGGCGAGCCCGTCGGGTCACCGTTGCCGTCGACCGGGAACACGGTCGTCGTGGTGTCCGCTGTCAGATGTTCGGAGAGCAGCGTGACGCCGCCGCGCAGGGTGTGCGGTCCATTGGTGAGGTAGCTGGCGTCCGCCTGCAGCCCGCCGGAATAGATCTTGCGGTCGACGTCGCTGGCGACGCCGTTGAAGAAAAGATCGCCAGTGGGGTCGGGAATGAAATGCACGCTGCTGTATCGACCGTAGCCTGCGAGTTGGAAATGCAGGCCGTCGGTCGACTTCTGATACGCGATGATGCCGTAGTAATTCTGCTCGTTCTGATGTTCGTTGAGGCTGGCCGAATCGAAGGTTCCGGGCAGCCAGGGGTTGCCGTCAGGGGAAGTGCCAGGGGCCAGTCCCGTGGTGTTCGGGACTTGGAAGTTGCTGTAGGAAGCACTGCCCATTACGCTAATCCGGCTCGTGTCGTTCAGAATGCGCGACAGGTAGACGAAGGTTTTGTACTGATCCGTGGCATCATGGATCGGCATCTTGCTGGCGGTCGGATTTTCGATGCCGATGCCGTTGTGATCGAAACTGCCATCAATGAAATACCCCAGCTTCCCCGCGGTGCCGCCCGACTCAAAGCTGGCTTTCGAGGTGCCAAAGCTTCCGCCGAACACATCGGCCTCGCCCCCGTTTTCGAACGAGCCGCTCTTGGTGTGGATGTCCACGACGCCCGCGGTGCGGAACCCATACTGAGCCGGCAGTGACCCGGTGATGAGTTGCATGCCGCCCACGAAGCGTGGGTCGAGTTCCAAGCCGAATCCCGTGATGCCTTCGGGCAGCAACACGTCGTTAATGCGGTACTGCAGGTTTGCATGTTCACCCCGGACATGCAGGTCGCCGTTGGCTGCTGAATCTTGGGCTACTCCCGGCGCGCGCAGCATGATCTGGTTGAACGGCGCGTCGGTCCCGAGCGGCTGGAGCGTGATCTGTTCGCTGCTGATGTTGAAGGTGGAGGCACCAAGGCTCGGGACTATGTCGTCGCGGGCTTTGTCGAGGCTGGCGGTCACCACCACCGGGTCCATGGCGATGGGCGTCTGGTTGGCGGCTGTGTCTTGGTTGTCGTCGGCGGCAAGCGGCGCCGCCGCGGCAGCGAGAAAAAATATGGGCAGGTAAATTCGCACGGACATGGTAAGGCTGGGTTGAATTGATCGGAAGGCGCCGGCGGCCAATCCGGCTGGCCAACGAAGCAGCGGCGGGCACGGCGGCCCTCCGCGGAGCGGGATCAACTCACCAACCCGGCGGCGCCCGTCCCGGACTCAGCCGGTAACGCGGCGCGACTAGGTCCGGCCCGGCGGGAACCAAGGCCGCGCGCGCGACCAGCAACAGCGGCATTACGGCCAGGGCGATCCCGGCGACGGGCTGGGTCACGCCGTGATGGAAGAGCGTTATGGCGCACTCGTGCTCCGGTTGACCGGCATCCGGATGCAGCCACTCGTGCAACTGCGGGCTGGCGGCTAGGACGCTGAGCGTCAAGACGAGCACAGCCGCCCCGGCCGCCAGCAAGCGGCGCGGCCACTCCGGGAGAGCCGGACGATGGAGGCCGGTGGTCGTCATCAAGCATCCTTACACTACGCGAATGCCGAAAATGTCAAATGAGCAACACGCGTGGCCTCATGACCATATCAAAGCCGAATTTCTATGGGACGCAAAGCGGCAGTATGACCAGCTGGCGAAGCTGGCCGCGCAAACCGCTCCGGCAAGCTGTGGCCCGGCGGGACACCTCGCCCGCCTCGACGTCGCCCGCCTCGACGTGGTGAACGTCTTCGACGAAATCTACGAACTGCGCGACGGCTCCGGCATCGGCGTGGGCGCCCCGCAATTCGGCCAGCGCCGCGGCTGCTACGGCGGCCTCACCCTGGCCTTCTGACCGGCGGTACCACTCAGGATTTCGTGCTCAGGCCTCCAGGCCGAACACGGCCTTGACGTAGTTGTCGACGCTGAAGGGCTGCAGGTCCCCGGCCTGCTCGCCGAGGCCGACGAAATAGATCGGCAGCTTCAGTTCGCGCCAGATGCCCACAATGGCGCCGCCGCGCGACGTGCCGTCGAGCTTCGTCACAACGAGGCCCGTGAGACCAAAGCTCTGGTGGAAAACCTTGGCCTGCTCGATGGAGTTGGCGCCGAGCGAGCCGTCGATCACCAGCCAGGCGTGCTGTGGCGCGGTAGGATCATGCTTCTGCAGCACCCGGCGGATCTTCGCCAGTTCCACCATGAGATTGCTCTTGGTGTGCAGGCGTCCGGCGGTGTCGATGACAAGGCAGTCGCGACCGCGCGCCTTCGCGGCCTGCCAGGCATCGAAGGCCACCGCGGCGGCATCGGCGCCCGTGTGACTGGCGACCAGTTCGAGGTCGAGCCGCTCCGTCCACGTCCGGAGCTGCTCGATGGCCGCGGCACGGAAGGTGTCGCACGCGGCGACGGTCACCGACCGGCCGTCCTGCTTGAGCATCCACGCGAGCTTGGCCGCGGTGGTGGTCTTGCCCGAGCCGTTGACACCGATGAGACAGATGACCTCGGGCTGGGAGAACCCGCCGGGACGGCGGGCTTCACCGTTCAGGCGGCCCTCGCTGCCGGCCAGCACGCGCCGCAGCACGGCGGCGCCGATGGCGGCGGCCTCCTGCCCGCGGAGTTCCCGCTCCTGATGGTGGGCGCGTTTGATTTCCTCGAGGATTTCCGTGGTGGTCGCGACGCCGAAGTCGGCCGTGTACAGCGCCTCCTCCAGCGCCTCGAGCGACGAGGCATCGAGGGCGCGGCCGGCCACCAGCGATTGGGTTTTGTCGGCGATGCCGCGGGCCGTCTTGGTCAGGCCGTCCCGGAATTTCTGGAGGAGAGAGCGCATCGAGTGGAATCAGCTGCGGAGGACGCGGATGAAGAACAATCCGTGTTTATCCGTGTGATCCGTGGTCAAAGGTCATTCGGTGACCGCCTTGCGCGCGTCGCGACCCAGGTCGCCTTTCAGCCGGTCGAGGATGCCGTTGATGAACCGCTTGGCGTCGGCGTTGGAAAACTGCTTGGAGAGGTCGATGGCCTCGTTGATGGAGACAACCGGCGGGATGTCCTTGCGGTAGAGCATTTCGAAGATGGCCAGGCGCAGGATGGCGAGATCGATCTTGGCGATGCGATCGAACTCCCAGTTTTGCGCCAGCGCGCGGATTTTCGCGTCGATCTCGCCGACGTGTTCGATGGTGCCGTGGATCAACTCCTCGCCGAACGCATACTGGTCGCGCGGCTTCTCGAGGCCCTCGAAAAACATCCGCAAGTCCCCGGCCAGGTCGGCCGGCGGGTTGAGGCTCCACGCGTACAGATATTGCAGCGCGGCCACGCGGCCGTCGCGGCGCTCGGCATACTGGCCCTTGCTCATCGGGAAAGCTCTCGCTTGAGGGCGGCCATGGCGAGGGCGGCCTGGGCGAACTCCGCGCCCCGGTCGATGTGGCCGAAGCAGCGCACCTGGGCCTGCCGCACGTTTTCGGCGACGATGACCCCGTTGATGACCGGAACGCGTGCCTCGAGGGCCACGCGCATCAGTCCCTGGGAGGCGGCCTCGGCCACCAGCCCGTAGTGCAGGGTTTCGCCGCGGATGATAACCCCGAGGGCGATGCAGACATCGAGACCGTGGCGCCGGCAAAGCATCTGCACGGCGACCGGCAGTTCGTTCGAGCCGGGGATGCGCACCAGGAAGATCCGGCGCTCTCCCACCCCGGCGGAACGCAGGTGAGCTTGGACCTGGTCCAACAGCGCGTCGACGAAGCGTTCATTGAAACGCGCCGCAACGATGCCGACCGTCAGAGCGGATCCATCGATGGCGGAGGATGTGGGCGCGTGAAGACTCATGGGGAAACCGGACACCGGAAACCGGATTGCGGATGGCTGCAAAACAAAAAGCGAAAATGAACGGCGGGCTTGCTCTCCGGTCTCCGGCATCTGCAATCCGCACCTGTCACAGCGGCACCTGCTCCACGATTTCCAGCCCGTAGCCGTCGAGGCCGACGACCTTGCGCGTGCTGTTGGAGAGCAGGCGGATCCGGCCGAGGCCGAGGGCGCGCAGGATTTGCGCGCCGGTGCCGTAGTCGCGGAGGCTCATCGGCGCGACCGTCTCGCCCGGCGCGGCGTTGAGGCGGCGCAGCAGCACCTCGCCCGCGTTCGCCGGCTCCATGTAAAGCACCACGCCCCGCCCCGCCCGGGCGATCGTCTCGAGCGCGGTGGTGAGCGCGCGACTGCTGCCCATGCCCTTGGCGCGAAATACATCGCTGAGCAGGTTTTCACTGTGCACCCGTACCAGCGTCGGCTCGGCGCCGGGCTGCCCCATGGTGAGCGCCAGGTGCTGGCGGTTGTCGAGCGTGCCGCGGAAGACGTGCAGGGTGAAGTCGCCGAACTCCGTCGGAAACGGCTTGGTGCAGACGAGTTCGACCAACTGGTCGCGTTTGACGCGATGTTCGATGAGTTGCGCGATGGAAATCATCCGCAGTCCGAACCGGCGCCTGAACTCCACGAGTTCCGGCAGCCGCTGCACGGTGCCGTCGTCGTTGACCAGTTCGCAGAGCACGCCGGCCGGGAAAAACCCGGCGAGGATCGAGAGGTCGACCGCCGCCTCGGTGTGTCCCGCGCGCTCCAGCACGCCGCCGGGCCGCGCGCGCAGCGGGAAGACATGCCCCGGCTGCACGAGCTGTTCGGGGCGCGCCTGCGCGTCGGCGAGGATGCGGATGGTCTGCGTGCGGTCGTGGGCGCTGATGCCGGTGGTGACGCCCTCGGCGGCGTCGACGCTCACGGCGAAATCCGTCCGCCGCGATTCGCGGTTGTGACCCACCATCGGACCGAGCCCGAGGCGCCTGAGTTGGTGCTCCACCGTGGGCACGCAGATGATACCGCTGCAGTAACGAATCATCATGCCGATCGTCTGGGGCGTGACTTTGGCCGCGGCCATGATGAGGTCGCCTTCGTTCTCGCGGTCCTCGTCGTCCGTCACGATGACAAGCCGGCCGGCGGCGACGTCCTGGATGGCGGACTCGACGGAATCAAACGGCGGGTTGACGGTGCTGGCGGACACGGTGAACCCCGACCAGATCGGGGTGAAAAGTCGCCCACGGTCTCGCGAAGTTTGGCGGGTGTCAACCGCCCGCGGGAGGCCGTATCACCGCCGGCGTTACTGTCGGAAATCTATGACGTAATTTTCGACCGCGTCATTGCTGCCCTCGACAAACAGGGAGAGGTAGAGCTTGAAGACGTAGGGGGGGTGGACGAATGTGCCCGAAGTCAGCGTCGTGCCGTCGCCACTGGGATTCAGCACCGTGCGCTCATCCCCCAGTTTGTACTTTACCGGCCAGCGCGCCGTCGCCCGCGTGACATCCACCGGCGCCGGCTTCTTTTTTGCGTCGTAGAACGACAGTTTGAAATTGCCGTTTTCCACGAGAATGCCGAGGTAGCCACCCTTGGCCCGCGGCATGGTAATGCCCGGGATCTGCGGCTCCGGTTCCGGGTTCGCGGGCTTTTTGGCGTTGGGCGCCGGCGGAGTGTTTTTGTTCGCATCGGGCTTCTTCGTCGTATCCGGCTTCGGCGGTGGAACGGCGGTAGTATCCTGGGCTGACAATGGCACCGCGATTCCCAGCGATGCGGCCACCAGCAGCGTTCTCATCATGCAGGCAGTGGACTTCATGGTAGGAAAAACGCCTAAAACTAACGCTTGCAGCCCCGTCCGCAAGCCGCATCACCCCCGTCTCCCCGAGGTTTACGCGGATTTCGCACCAGCCGGAAGCTCCGCCAAGGCGTGTCCGTTCAAGGCTTTTGCCGCCCCTTGCGCTGAAGCTCAGCCTTGAGTTTCTTCCACCGCGCCAAGCGCTCGGCGATGGCGGCCTCGGCGCCGGTCGTCTTCGGAGTGTAGAGCGTGAGCGGCTTGGTCAAGTACTCCTGCCCGGAGATCGCCTCGGGAAACTCGTGACTGTAGAGATAGTCCCTGCCGTGGCCCATGCGCTTCGAGGCTGGGCCGCCGGTGTCGCGCAGATGGATCGGCACTGCCTGAACCGGCTGTCCGGCGATGGCCGCCTTCGCGGCGGCAAGCGCCTGGCTGGCCGAGTTGCTTTTGGCGGCCGTGGCAATGTAGAGCGTGGCGTGGGCGAGCGTGAGTTCCGCCTCGGGCAGTCCAATGAAGTCCACGGCGTGGTGCGCGGCCACGGCGAGCGGCAGCGCCTGAGGATCGGCCAGACCGATGTCCTCCGACGCCAGGATGACCAGGCGGCGCGCGATGAAGCGCGGGTCCTCGTCGCCGGCGAGCATCTTGGCGAGCCAGTACAGCGCGGCGTCGGGATCGCCGCCCCGGCAGCTTTTGATGAAGGCGGAGATGGTGTCGTAGTGCTCGTCCTCGTCGGCGTCGTAGCGGATGCGGCGCTCGCGGGCGAAGATCTCCAGCTCGGCGGAGGTGATTTCGGCTTTCCCGGGCAGGCTGAGCACAATGACCTCGAGCGCGTTGAGCGCCCGGCGCAGGTCGCCGTCGCAGAGGTTCGCCAGATCGAGCAGCACCTTGTCGGAGGCGGTGCAGCCGCGCCCGCCGAGGCCGCGCTCCGGATCGGTCAGCGCGCGTTTGAGCACGGCGACGACGTGGGCGGGCGTGAGCGGGTCGAGGCGGAAGAGATGGCTGCGGCTGAGGAGCGTCGGATTGACGTAGAAGCCGGGATTGTGGGTGGTGGCGCCGATCAGGCGCACGCTGCCCTCCTCCACGTCGGGCAGCAGCAGGTCCTGCTGCGACTTGTTGAAGCGGTGCAGTTCGTCGATGAAGAGAATCGTGGCGGCCTCGGGCCGGCGACGCGCCACGGCCAGGACGTCGCGCAGCTCGGCGACGTTGGACATGACGGCGTTGACCCGCACAAAACGGCTCCCCGTCTCGCGGGCGATGGCCTCGGCCAGCGAAGTTTTGCCGCTGCCGGGCGGGCCGTAAAAGATCAGGCTGCCGAAGCGGTTGCTGGCCACGAGGCGCGGCAGCAGACTGCCGGGCCGCAGGATGTGCTCCTGGCCGACCATCTCAGCCAGCGTGCGGGGGCGCATGCGGGCCGCGAGCGGCTGGGTCGCGGTCCGGCGGGCGGAGGGGGCGGACGCAGGACGTTCGCCGGCCGGCGCCGCCGGCTCGGCCGCTCCAAACAGATCGCTTTGCTCGCCGTCGCTCATGACCATCCCTGCTTGGCAGGAATCCTGCCCGTTGGAAAGGTTTCTTGAAAATGTGTTCGATTACGCGAAATTAATGACTAGAAAAATCAACATGATCACCCGCGAGCATCCCGTCGCCCTCACCATCGCCGGTTCCGACAGCGGCGCGGGGGCGGGCATCCAGGCCGACCTGCTGACCTTCGCGGCGCACGGGGTCTTCGGCACGACGGCCATCACCTGCCTGACAGCGCAGAATCCGGCGGGGGTCACCGCCATCGAGGCGCTGCCGGCCGAGTTTGTGGCGGAACAGATCCGGCAGGTCCACCGCTACTTCAAGGTGCGCGCACTGAAAACCGGCATGCTTTACTCCGCCGGGATCATCGATGCGGTGGTTGATTTCCTCCGGGCCCAGAGGAAAATCCCGGCCGTCATCGATCCGGTGATGGTGGCGTCGAGCGGCGCCGTGCTGCTCAAGCCCCGAGCGCTGGCCGCGATGCGGAAGAAGCTGCTGCCGCTGGCGGCGCTGGTTACACCCAACCTCGACGAAGTCGGAGTGCTGCTCGGCGAAAAGCCGTCGACGCCGGCCGCGATGGCCCGGGCAGGCCGGCAGCTCGCCCAAACCTACGGCGTGCCCTTTTTCGTCAAGGGCGGGCATTTGCCGGGCGACGACCTCGCCGACGTGCTGGCGAGGCCGGACGGCCAAGTCAAGACGTACACGGCGCAACGCGTGGCCGGCGTCGACACGCATGGCAGCGGCTGCACCCTTTCGGCGGCGATCGCGGCCAATCTGGCAAAGGGACTTGGCTTGGACGACGCGGTGCAAGCCGCCCGCCTGTACCTGCGGCGCGGCTTGGAGCGGAGCCTCGCGCTGGGTGGCCGCCGATTCATCAACCACCGGCCGTAAATCATGAGCCCCGGCCGCCACGGCCATCGCGCACCCCTGCTGTGGCTGTTGCTGCCTTTCATGGCGGGTCTGACCGCCGGCAGAACATGTGATGCGTCCCCCGCCTTTCTGTTGACGCTGGCCACCCTGTTGGTGGCCGCGGCGCTTCCCCTGGCTTGGAGCAAAAAACCGGCCGCCCGCCGCGCCTGGCCCATTTTTCTCGCCCTGATGGTCGTCCTCGCAGGCATGGCTTATTTTCAACTGCGGCTCAACCGCCTATCCGCCTGGGAAACACTTCCCCCGCGCGAGGCACGGCTGAGGCTGCAGGTGGAGCGCACGTTCGCACCGCCGACCGGAGGGAAACGAACCAGCGGCTTCGCGATGGTGACGGGAGCCGACCCCCATCTGCATGATCTCACCAGCCAGCGGCTGTACTTTTCGCTCAACCTGCCCCCGGGCACCCCCCCGCCGCTGCGTTCCAGCGAAATCATGGCGGTGGGCCTGCTCGAGCCGTTGACCCGGCACCAGCGCAACGAGGGTTTTGACGCCTACCTCGCGAGCGCCGGCATGACCTTCAAGTTCACGCGCGGCCGGTGGCTGGGCGAGGTGACGCCGCCCTCGCGCTACCAGCGGTTCTGCCGGGCGGCGGAGCAGCGGTTTTACGCGATCCTGGGCGTCGGTCTCACCGACCAGCCGGCCCTCGCCGCCATCCTGCGGGCCATGATGCTGGGCCAGAAGCAGGAGATGAGCGAGGAGCAGCAGGAACTCTTCATGCACAGCGGCACCATGCATCTTTTCGCCATCAGCGGTCTGAACATCACGGCGATCGCCCTCAGCGTGCAGATTCTGCTTTCCCTCCTGCGCGTGCCGCGTCTCGCGGCGGCCGCCACCGGCCTCTCGGCGCTCTGGCTGTACGTCGCCATCACCGGAACCAGCCCGTCGGCGGTGCGCGCCTTCCTGATGTGTGCGCTGTTCATCGCGTCATTCTCGCTCCGCCAGCCCGGCAACGCGCTCGCGGCACTGGTGACGTCCGCGTTGCTCATCCTGTTGATCGAGCCGATGCAGCTTTTCAGCGCCAGCTTCCAGATGTCGTACGGCATCGTCGCGGTGCTGCTGCTGCTGGGACTGCCGCTGGCGGAGGCGATGCAGGCCCGCTGGCCGTTGTTCGTCTCCCTGCCGGAGGCGACGTGGGGCTGGCACCGGCGCCTCGTTGACTGGGCGTGGCGCGGGTTGCTCGGAATGCTCGGGATCGGCCTGGCCACGTCGCTGGTCAGCACGGTGTCGAGCCTGCAATTCTTCCAGCTTTTCACCCCCGGGTCGCTGGCCATCAACCTCGTGCTGATCCCGATCTCCACCCTGGTCATCGGGGCCGGATTCTTGTCGCTCCTGTGCGGACTGATTGGCTTCACGGCTGGCAGCGTGCTTTATAACCACGCGGGAGCGCTGCTGCTGTGGTTGATGGATTTTCTGCTGCGAACGGCGATGGCGGTGCCCGGCGTTTATCATACGGCGCAGTTCCGCACGACCTGGCTGGGGCCGACGGGGTATGCGGCGTTGCTGGCCCTCTGTCTGGCGGGTTACGGTTGGCGCTGGCGGCGGGAGCGCGGCGGTTTCTGGCCCCCGTTCGTCCTCGTGGGGCTGCTGGTGATCTTCGGAGTGAAGTTCGGGGGATGACGCGCCCCGGGGCAGATCAAATGCCCCGGGAAAGGCTCCGGTATTGCTTCTGCAGTGTGTTCCGTGTGTTCTCAGGACTCTCGTCTTCCTCTCATGAAAAGCGCCTACGAACTCGCCATGGAACGTCTCCGGCTGTCAGATCCTGACGCCGCTGCACCGCTCACGCCCGAACAGAAGGAACGGCTCGCCGAGATCGACCGCGTTTATCAGGGCAAGACCGCCGAGCGGGAGATCTTTTTAAAGAAACAACTCGACGACCTGCTGGCGGCAAGCAACTGGGAGGAGGCCGAGAAAGTCAAAAAACAACTCGCCAGTGAAAAGGCCCGCCTCGCGGAGGAAAAGGAAGCGGAGAAGGAGAAGGTGCGCCAGGCAAGAGCCTCCCCGGCGACCTAGGCGTCCGGCCCAGACCCCGCCACCCGGCCCGGTTCGCCTTTCAATCCACAAACTCGAACTCTGCCACGAGTACGTGATGATCCGAGGCCGGCGTGTGCTTCACCGCATGGTGCACCGGCCGCAGATGACGGTTGTAGAACAGGTGGTCGAGCACGTAGGGGCGGCGTCGCCAGGTGACCTCGCTGGTCTGCACGGTCTGATACCCGGCCGAGGTGAACTGCTGCACCAGCGAACCGTGCTTGCTGACGTTGAAATCGCCCCCGAACAGCGTGGGGCCCGTCGCCGCGCGCAACTGGTCGACGACGAACTGCCGCTGGCTGTTGTGCTCCTCGCTGGTGGCGTTGAGCATGAAGAAGGCAAGCAGGTGGGTGTTGAAGAGCTGCAACTCCCGGCCGGCAATGACGGTCTTCGCGCCGATGAGCAGGCGGTCGGTGGGAGTCCTCCGCTCGCCATGAAAATCAAACTCCACCGCTGGCGACGGCAGGTCGCGGCGCACAGTGTCGCGCAGCGGGGTTTTCGACAGGATGGCCAGTCCGATGCCAAAGGGCAGTTCGCGCGGATCCGCCTTTGGATAGGAGAAAAAACTGTGATACCCGGAGAGCTCAGCGCGCAAACGCGTGAAGTTGGGCGGCGGCTCGGGTTGCACGCCGCCGGGCCGGCCCTGCTCGACTTCCTGCAGGAGCACGATGTCCGCATCGTGGCTGCGGATCTCGGCGATGGTCAGGTCGAGATTGATCGGGGCGACATCCGGATTGGCGTCGTTCCAGTTCTGCCCGAACTGTATGTTGAATTGCAGGACCTTGAACGCGCACATGGGACGGAGCATTAATGCCAGCAGGAGGACTCGATGTGGGGTGGCGGCCCTGACAGGTAGTAAGATACCTAGAGCAGTGCGACTACTCAGGGCGCATCAGGCAAGGTCATGATTTACAGCTGATTGGCATGTTTTCGTCCGCCCACTGGTTCGCAAGTCAATTCTCGATGATAGCACCCATGCGCGCCGTTCACTCCGGCTCGGCGGTGCCCTCCATGACCCATTCCTTTGCTTGGGGAACCTGTTTGAAGAATTCACTGAGCGCGGCACTCAGGTGTTCGGCGTAGCGAAAATGCGCGCCCAAGCCGGTGCGGAGCTCGGCCTCGTAGATGAATTTGTCGGCGTGGGTGCCATGCTCGAACGGCGTCTGCGCCCCGAGCAAAAGCGAATAAACGTAGGCGGGCGAACCGCGCCGGAGCAGTTCGCGCGTCAGGGCAAGCTGGTCGCCGAGCAGCGCGGCGTGCGGCGCGGGCGGCACCTCGGGCGGCAGGTAGAAGCCGGCCTGGATGAGCGGCGTGTAGCGATGCCCGGTGCGATGGCGGTTGAGATCGCGCAGCTCGGCGATGGCCAGGTTGTTCCAGGCAAACGTCACCCGCATGCGGCGGATGGCGGGACCGCACTGTCCATAGCGGTTGGCACGGTGGCGCAGGGCCTCGGTGACCGGCTGGGTTTCCGGCAGCCACGGCGGCGTGTCGCGATCGACCTTCACCCACACCGCGTCGGCCAGCGGCTCGGCGGAGAGGCGCTCGCGTCCGAGCCGGAGCGAGGCGCCCAGTTCCTGCCGGGCCTGCTCCTGGTGCGATGATTCCGCGTAACTGTGGCGCATGAGGCGCGGGGAGAGCTTGAGCAGTTCATCGCGGATGGCCTGGGCGGCGGCGCGGGCCTCCGGCTGCGGGAGCGAATCGAGGTGGGTCACCGTCTGCGCCCACATGCGCGAGGATTGCACAAGCGCAAGGCTGGTGCGGGTGGCGAAGGGAACGAAGTAGCGCGTGCGGTCGAGGGCGTAGTTTTTCCGGATGCGCGCCACGACGGCGGGCTGGGCGTCCTTGGGCAGGCGCACACGCCCCGGCTCGGCTTTGCCGAGCTCATCGAGCCGCGCATACTCGGCGTGGTAGGCCGCGAAGGCGCGGGCCATGAGGTCCCGCCAGCGCGGCGCGAGATCGGCGGGCACGCCGAGCTCCCCGGCCGGCGGCAGGTTCGACGCATCCATCGTGATGTAGCGCGTGCTCGATTCCTGGCCGTCGGCCATCGGAGAAATCTCAAACAATTTATAGGCGAGCCACATCGAAACGTCGTCGACGGCGACGGCCAGGCCGCCGGTGAGGCCGCCGATGGAAGCGTGGCCGTAGTCGACAAACTTCAAAATGCGGTCGATGGAATCGTCGGGATGGGCGATGTCGACCTTCTCGAGGATTCTCGCCAGACCCTCGTTGCTGCGTGAATAACGCGCGAGGACGGAGGCGAGGAGTTCCGGCGTGACCTGGGGCAAATCCGCGGCGGTCGGGGGCGGAACGAGGGCGAGTCCGGTGACTTTCATGCGGCGTGGCTGACCACCGTCGGCGGGCTCAGTGCGTGACCAGCCATTCGCCGATCGGTCCCTGGTAGAAGCCGAGGATGACCGAGGCAAGCGCCAGCACGACCATCGCCGTGCCGGCGGCCAGGCCCACGCGGGCAATGACCGGCGGCGCCGCATCTCCCACCATCGGCGGCGGCCGCCACGCCGGGAAGAACGCCGCCTTGATCCAGCCGAAGTAGTAATAGATCGAGACCACGACGCCGGCAACGGCCACCAGCAGCAGCCAGTAGAGGGACGGCAGAGAGGCCGCAGCCTTGAAGGCGACGATGAAAATGAGGAGCTTGCCCATGAATCCGGCCAGCGGTGGGATACCCGCGAGCGACCCGAGGCCGACGGCCAGCATCGTGCCAAGGAACGGACGCTCCCGGGCCAGATTGGCGTAATGCTCCAGCTCCTGGTCGGCGTCGTTGCCGCCCGACACGTGCGCCATCACCATGAACACCGTGAACGACGCCAGCAGGTAGGCCAGCAGGTAGAAATAGACGGCCCCCACCGCGAGCGGCTCGCGGCAGGCGGCGATCACGCCAACGAGCAGATAGCCGGCATGCGAGACACCGGAGAGGCCCATGAGGCGCTTGACGTTGTGCTGCGAGAGCGCGGCCAGGTTGCCGAGGAGGATCGTCGCCACGGCCATCACGGAGAGTACGGGCACGATGACCTCCTGCAGGGGGCTGAAGACGTTCAGCACCAGCGTGAGCAGCACCGCGAAGCCGGCGGCCTTGGAGGCGACGGCGAGAAAGGCTGTCACCGGCGTGGGGGCGCCCTGGTAGACGTCCGGGATCCAGATCTGGAACGGCACCGCGCCGATCTTGAAGGCCACGCCCGCGAGCACGAACACGGCGCCGATATTGGCGAGAAAGTTGTCGGGGTTGGCGGCGAGGAATCCGCGCAAGGCGCCGAAATTCATCGGTTCGGCCGTGGCGCCGGGCAACGCACTCTGCTGGCCGGCGGAGCCGGCCGCGCCGTAGAGCAGGACGATGCCAAAGAGCAGGATCGCCGAGCTGAGCGCGCCCATGATGAGGTATTTGAGGCCGGCTTCGAGCGAAGGCGCGCTCGTGCGGAAGTAACTCACGAGGATGTAGAACCCGACGGTGACTGTCTCCAACGCCACAAAGAACATCACAAAGTGGTTGCTCTGCACGAGGAGCATCAGCGCCGCGGTGATGACGATCACGGTGTGGTAGAACTCGACCTTGGGCACCGGCTGGCGGTCAAGCGTGACGGTGGCGAGAAGGCAGACGAGAATCGCACTGAGGACGAAAAACACCCGCATGAACTGTCCGCCGTCCGAGTGATGCAGCAGGCCGGCAAACGTGTCCTGGTTGAGAAATGCCGGGTGGAAGTTGCTCCCCAGGCCGGCCAGCACGGCGAGCAGGCTGATGATGGCCACCGCCGGGATGCACGCACGCTGCTTCTTCGGCAGCACCAGCTCGAGCACGAGCAGGAGGAGCGCGATGAGGCCGAGCATCAGCTCAGGGTAAACCGCCATCCACTGGTTGGTGCCGGCGGCGGCCTGCAGGTCGGAAAGGTTGACGGTGGCGAACATGGCGGTGGGCTACCGGACGGCAGCGACTTGGGCGGGCGCGGTAACGGCGGCCGGATAGAGGGTGGGAAGCACTTGGTTGAGCGGATTCGAAAGGGAGCGCGGCCAGAAGCCGACAAACAAAAGCGCGGCGAGAAGAATGAGGGCGGGGAAACGCTCGCTCCAACGCAGATCAGCGGGGGGCTGCCCGGCGGCGACCCGGGCGAATTCCGCCGTCGGCTGGCCGAAGAACACCCGCGCCACCGCGCGCAGACCGTAGACCGCCGATATCACGATGCCGGCGGCGGCCGCCGCGGTCATCCACGGCGAGAACTTCCACAGCGCGACGAAGATGGTGAGTTCGCCCCAGAAGTTGGCGAAGCCGGGCAGGCCGATGCTGGCCAGCGTGCCCGCGGTGAAAAACGCCGCGAGCACGGGCGCCTTCTGGGCGAGGCCGCCCATCTCGGCCAAGTCAAAGGTCCGCGTACGGTGGTGGATGCTCGTCGACAGCAGGAACAGCAGCGCCACCGACAGACCGTGCCCGACCATGAACAGGACCACGCCCCCGGCGCCGAGCACCGACAGGCAGGCGATGCCGAGAAAGGCGTAGCCCATGTGCATGACCGAGCTGTAGCCGACCATCTGCTTGAGGTCGCGCTGGGCCATGGTGATGAAACCGACCACCAGCACGTTGCCCAGCGCGAGCCAGGCCAGCAGGCCGATCCACGTGGTGTGGATGCCGGGCAGCCACGGCAGCGGGATGACGATGCCCGCGGTGCCCCCGGCGGGCAGCAGCGGCAACGCGATCTGGATGAGGCCGTAGAGGCCAAACTTCTTGAGCACACCGGCATGCAGCATCGCGGCCGAGCTGGGCGCGGCGCCATAGCCCAGCGGCGCCCAGGTGTGGAACGGCCACAACGCCACGAGAATGCCGAAGCCGAACAGCAGCAGGCCGAAGATGTGTTTCTGCCACACCTGCAGCATCCCGCCCTCCGCCACGGCGGCCCGCAGGTTGATGAGGTCAAAGCTCTCCACGCCGCTTTTCTGGTAGATGGCGATGAGGCCGAGCAGCGACAGCATCGCGCCCACCGTCAGGTAGATCGCCATCTTCATCGCCGCGTAGCGGTTGTCGCTCTCGCCGCGGGTGCCCCAGACGCCGACCATGATGAACGTCGGGATGAGCGCGAGCTCGTGGAAGAAATAGAAGAAGAAGATGTCGATGGAGGCGAAGGCGCCCAGCAGGCCGCCCTGCATGATGAGCAGGAGCATCAGGTAGATCTTCAGCCGCTCGGCGCCGGACTGCAGCGCATAGAGGCCGGCGGCGAGGCCGACAATGCCCGCCAGCACGAACAGCGGGAGCGAGACCCCGTTGAGGCCGAGCGTCAGATGAATGCCGATCTTCTCCAGTCCCAGCGCATGCAGGCTGTAGAAAGCGAAGCCCTGGTGTCCCGCCGGGATGGCGTCATACGCCGGGAACCGGCTCCACAGCCACAGCGCGATGCCGGCCGGCAGGGCGAAGGCCGCGGCGGCCAGCTTCGTGGCAAACCGCTTTTGCAGGCCGAGCGCAATGGCGAGCGCCGCCGCCAGCGGGGTGGCGATGGCCAGCAGGAGGAGATTTGAATTCAGGGCGTCCATGGTGAGCAGGCGTGGCTAGAACTTGCCGGCGGCGAAGCCCCACAGGAGCACCACGCCGAGAAGGAACCAGTAGACGTAGACGTTCAGTTTGCCGACATACAGCGCACGCGCACCCATGCCGAGGAGGCCGACCGCGCTGGCACCGCCGCGAATGAGCCAGCCGGCGAGGAAAATCTGCTCCAGCAGGTTCAGCAGCATGGCGAAACGCTGCTGCACCTTGGCAACGTAGTAGCCGTAGAGGCGGTCGAACGACTCCTTGGCGAACGTCAGGCCGCCGAAAATGACGGGCACGCGGGCCTGCAGCGCGTCGATGGCCGCCGGATGGTAGAACATCAGTGCACTGAAAAGACCGACCAGCATCGCCCCGGTGCCGATGGTCACCATGGTCCAATGCGCGGCGCCCTCCGGCTCCGGCACGAGCGAAAGCACGCCCTTGAAGGCGTCGCCAAGCAGGGTGTCGTAGAAGAAGCCATAGCCGCTTAGTGCCGCCCCGATCGCAAGCAGGACGAGCGGGATGACCATGACCGGCCCGTTCTCCTTCGCATGGGCGGCAGGTTCGGAACGCGCCTGGCCGAAGAAGGTGATGCGCCAGAGGCGCGTCATGTAGAGCGCCGTCAGCACGGCCGTGAAGACAAGCACGCCGAACACCATCGGGTTCTTTTCGTGGGCGAGGTAGAGGATGGCGTCCTTGGAAAAGAACCCCGCGAAGAACGGCATGCCGATGATGGCAAACACGCCGACGGTGAACGTGAGGAAGGTCCAAGGCATCTTTTTCGTCAGCCCGCCGAGTTTGAAGATATCCTGCTCGTGATGGCAGGCGTGGATGACCGAGCCTGCACCGAGGAAGAGCAGCGCTTTGAAGAAGGCATGCGTCGTCAGGTGAAACATCGCCGCGGCGGCACCCGTGGCGACCAGGGCGGTCTTGACAGCCGACCCCTGCACCAGCGATCCCAGTCCGAACGCCGCGACCATGTAGCCGAGCTGCGAAAGCGTGGAATAAGCCAGCACCCGTTTGATGTCGGTCTGCACGATGGCGCAGATCGCAGCGTAGAGTGCGGTGATGGTGCCGACCCACATGATCACGGTGAGCGCATCCGGCACCATGAGCACTTGGATGCGACAGAGCATGTAGATGCCCGCGGCCACCATCGTCGCGGCGTGGATGAGAGCGGAGACCGGCGTCGGACCCTCCATTGCATCGGGCAGCCAGACGTGCAGCGGCATCTGCGCCGACTTGCCGACCGCGCCGCAGAACAAAAGCAAAGGGATGGCCGTATTAACCATCAACCAATGCGGCCCCCCAAGCCGCCCGAGTTCACTAAGATTGGTTGTTCCTATCGCATGATAGCACCAGATGATGCCGAGCAGGAATCCGAAATCGCCGACGCGGTTGACGATGAAAGCTTTGTTGGCGGCGGCGGCCGCGGACGGCCGTTCGTACCAGTGGCCGATGAGCAGGTAGGAGCTGAAGCCGACGAGCTCCCAGAAGATGAAAAGCATGAACAGATTGTCGGCCACGACGATGCCGCACATCGACAGCATGAAGACCGACAGCCCGGCAAAGTAACGCCCCCTGGCCGGGTCGTCGCGCATGTAGCCGAGGCTGAACACGTGGATGAAGAAACCCACGAAGCTCACGACGAAGAGCATGAGAGCGGCGAGGTCGTCGAACTTCACGCCGAACGAAAGCGCAAAGCCGCCGAAGCGCAGCCACTCCACCGAGGCGGGAAAATTGCGGTATCCGCCGAAAATCAGGACCGACGACACCACCACGATACCCGCCGCCGCGGCGACGGAGAGATAGGAGGCCAGCGCGCCCTGGCGCCGCAGGAACAGCGCGATGACCGCGGCCGAGGCCAGCGGAATCAGCAGGACAAGGTAGGCGAGTTGCGCGGGGTCCATGTCAGTTCTTCAGCAGGGTGAGTTCCTCCACCTGCACGGTGTGGCGCAGGCGGAAGAGGGCGACGATGATGGCCAGGCCGACGGCGACCTCGGCCGCGGCAACGGTAATGATGAAGAACACCAGGATAAGGCCGTCGATCGTGCCGTTGTACCGCGAGAAGGCCACCGCCGCGAGGGCCGAGGCGTTGAGCATCAACTCGAGGCACATGTAGATCACGAGCGTGTTCCTGCGCAGCAGCACGCCGAAGAAGCCGATGGCAAAGAGCAGCGCGCTGACGAGGAGGTAGTGGTTGAGGCCGACCTGCGCCGGCAGCCATCCGGCCGCGAGGAGTGGAGGGAGCGCATTCATTGGGCCGCCTCTTTGGTTTCCAGCCGCTTGCTGATCACGACCACGCCGAGCATGGCGATCAGCAGCAGGAAACCCGTGACCTGCACGGGCAGCAGGTAGGTGGTGAACAGCCGCGCGGCGAACTCCTTGAAACCGGGCGCCGCGACCGGGACGGAACCCGGCAGCCGGCCCCGCTCGATGAGCGAAAGCAGACCCGTCGTGAGCAGCGCCAGCGCCACGACCGAAGCCGCGGCCGGGACGGTTTTATACGGTTTGCGGGGGCCGGCCCCCTGCACGTCGAACAGCATGACGACGAACAGGAAAAGCACGACGACTGCGCCGGCGTAGACCAGCAGAAAGACAAAGGCGAGCAGGCCGGCATCCAGCAGGGTGAACAGCGCGGCCACTCCCGCAAAGCTCAACAGCAGGCACATGGCGGCGTTGACGGCGTTGCGGTTGAGGACCACGCCCACGGCGGCCAGCACCGTCAGAAACGCGAACAGGTAGAACAGGAAGTCGGCCATGGATCAGGATTCTCCGGTCATCGCGAGCCCGCCATTGGCGGGCGTGGCGATCCAGTCCCCTCGCCTTGGGAGACTGGATGGATTGCTTCGTCGCTTTGCTCCTCGCAATGACATGGTGAATTCAGGCGTGCGCGTTGCCGCGCGCGGCGGCCTCCTTCTTTTTGTCCCACTTGAAGTGCCGGTCGGGCAGCGTGCCGCCGAGTTCATAAAGCTTCTCCTTGTGGTTGACCAGCTCGCCGCGCGAGTAACCGCAGAGCGAATAGACGTTCTGCAGCACGATGGCCTCCTCGGGGCAGACCTCCTCGCACAGGCCGCAGTAGATGCAGCGCAGCATGTTGATCTCAAACTCCCGCGGGGCCTTCTCGACGTGGGCGGTGGGCGCGTCGGCCGGAATCTCCCCCGGCGTGATGCGGATGGCCTTGGGCGGGCAGACGAATTCGCAGAGCTGGCAGGAGACGCACTTCTCGCGGCCGTTCGGATCCTTGACGAGGGTGGGCACGCCGCGGTAGCCCGGCGGGACCTCCGGCCGCTGGTCGGGATATTCCAGGGTGACGCGCGGCGCGAAGAAATGTTTTATCGTGATCAGCAAGCCGCCGAAGACCTGCGGCAGATAGGTGCGCTCGGCAAAGGTGAGGGGCTTGCGTTCGACGGGGATGACGGCCATGAGAGTGAGGAAAGAGGGAAGAATTAAGAAGAAAGATCCCAACCCGACGGCGCAAGGAGAGCCGTGCGCCCGTGCATGACATCGTTTCCTTTTCTGCCTTCTTGCTTCTTCATTTTTGGATCACTGCGATGAGCAGGGCGTAGGCGACGAGGTTGAGGAGGGAGAGCGGGAGCAGGCCGCGCCAGCCGATGCGCATGACCTGGTCGTAGCGGAAGCGCGGCACGGTCCAGCGCACCCACATGAAGAAGAAGATCATGAAGAGCACCTTCGCGAGGAAGATGGCGATGGAGATCGCCCCGACGAGCACGGGCCAGCCCTGCAGGCCGAGCCAGTGGACCACGGTCGCGAGCGGCACCCACGGCAGCGGGTTCCAGCCGCCGAAGAACAGCAGCACAAACACGCCCGAGCCGACGGTCATGTGCGAATACTCGGCCACGAAGAAGAGCGACCACTTGAAGGAGCCATACTCGGTGTGGAAGCCGCCGACGAGGTCGGCCTCCGATTCGATCATGTCGAACGGCAGGCGGTTGGTCTCGGCGAAGAGCGCCACGAGGAAGATCAGCGCGGAGACCGGCATCACAAACACGAGCCACAGGCCGTGCCAGGAAGGGAAAACGCCGCTCTGCTGCTGAACCACCTCGACCAGGCTGAGCGTCGCGGGCATGCCCGGCCGGTTAATGAGCAGGAACACCGGCAGCACCGAGATCGTCAGCGACAGCTCGTAGGAGATGAGCTGCGCCGAGGCGCGCACGCTGCCGAGGAACGGGTACTTCGAGTTGGACGCCCAGCCGGCCAGAATCATCGAGTAGATGCCGAGCGACGCGATCGCGAAGACGGCGAGCAGGCCGACGTCGACATTGGCCAGCATGAGCGGCACGACCCGCCCGGCTGCGTCGAGATAGGCCCCGAAGGGCACGACCGTCACGGTGGTGAACGCCGGGATCATGGCAATCCCGGGGGCGATCATGTAGTAGAACTTGTTCACGTGGCCGGGCAGCGGATCCTCCTTGAAGAGCAGCTTGCCGCCGTCGGCCAGGAGATTGAACGCGCCGAGCCGCTGGAGCCACCGCCCGAGGAACGGTACCCACGCAAACCACGGCACCATGACCCGGTTGGGTCCGTAGCGGCCCTGGAGCCAGGCGGAAACCTTGCGCTCGGCCATCGAGCATGCCCCCGCGATCGGGAAGATGACGCAGATCACCGCGAGGCCCTTGAGCAGGCCCAGAATGATCGGATGAAGATTGGCGAAAAACTCGGTCATGTTTGAGATCGGGTCGTGATCACGGCATCAGCTCTGGCCGGCTTGAAATGCAGCGTTTCACCCTCGGCGAAGGGCAGGTGGGCGAAGCCGCTGCCATCGAGCAGCAGGCCGGTGGCCGGCAGGTTTTGGTAGGCGACCGTGGCGAAGTGCCGGACCTCGGCCGCCAGTGTCGTCCAGAGACCGTCGATGTCGGCGGCCAAAGCCGGGCCGCCGGCGGTGAGGACGAGCTGCGAAAGCGTCACGAGATCGTCGGCCACATTCTGCGGGCCGGGCACAGCCGGGGCAAACTTCTGGAGACGGAACTGCTGGTTGATGAAAGTGCCGGCCTTCTCAAAGACCGTGAGCGTCGGAATGACCACCTTCGCCGCGGCGCTGGTGGCGCTGGCATGCGTGCCGAGATAGATGACCGCGACTTTCTTGAGTTGCGCTTCGCTGAGTCCGGCGGCGGCCAGATCCTCGCCGAGGCTGAGCACGGTCTTCACCCGCCCCGCGTCGATCTGCGCGGCGAGCTCGCTGAGCTGCGGTGCCGGCGGCGTCTTGATCAAGCCGGTCATGAGCGCGCCGCGGACGTTCGGATTGCGGTCGGCGGAGATGAGCAAGCCGTCGCCTTGCCCCACCCGGCCGACCAGCCACGCCGGCGCCTTGAGCGCTTCGGCGAGCTTCCTCGTGAGGAACTGTTCCTCGACGCTGCTGCGGCCTGAGCCGACGATGGCCACGCCGCCGGCCTTGAGCAGGTCGCCCGCCTTCGCCAAGGCTTCGGCGGGCAGGGTCGCGGCCCCGCCGACCAGATGGTGCCGGAGGCGGTTTTCGGCGGCCACCTGTTTGTAGAGCAGCCGGCCGCTGTCGGTCATCCACGTGTCGTTCACCTCGTCGTTGCGGCGCGGGGTGATGCGGTAGATGACGCCCTCGCGACTCCAAATCTCGGTGTTCACGCCGGCGGAGGATTCCGCGCAAATGCCGGGCGTGGTCTTCAGGAACCACACGCGCATCTTGAAGCGGAAATCGGTGCTGGTAAGCGCACCGACCGGGCAGATGTCGACGGTGTTGAGCGAATAGTTGTTCTCGAGCTTCCGGCCCGGGTAGCAGGTGAGCGTGGTGTAGCTGCCGCGGTCGACGAAGCCGAGCACGTCGTCGCCGGCGATCTCCTTGCAGAAGCGGACGCAGCGCGAACAGAGGATGCAACGCTCGTCGTCGAGCATGACGCGCGGGCCGAGCCGCGTGCGCTTGGGTTTGACGTTCTTCCGTTCGGTGAAGCGCGAATAGCCGCGGCCGTAGCCGGTGGCCTGCTCCTGCAGCTTGCACTCGCCAGCCTGGTCGCAGATCGGGCAGTCGAGCGGGTGGTTGATGAGGAGGAATTCCATCACGCCTTCGCGGCAATCCCTCACCAGCGGCGTGCCGGTGCGGATGTGCAGACCGGGCGCGGCGTTGGTGAAGCACGCGATGGCGGGCTTCGGCACCCAGTTGATTTTTACGCGCCCGGTCGCCGGATCCACGACCGGCTGTTTCGTGGCGTGATCCAGCGCCGGCGTGCCCGTCTCGACCAGGCACATGCGGCAGTTGCCGGCGACACTCAGCTTGGGATGATAGCAGAAATGCGGAATCTCGATGCCCAGCAGCCGCGCGGCCTCAATCATGTTCGTGCCTTTCGGCACGGCGATCTCCCGGCCGTCGATGTTGACGGTGATGAGGTCGGGTTTGGGCGGGGCGATCATGGTGAAAAACTAAATTAGTGCGGGCGAGGCGGCGGATGGGTGTTTCCTGGCCTCGGCGTAGCCCGTGAATTCATCGCCGAACTTCTGGACGAAGCTCTGCGTGGGCCAGGCGCAGGCCTCGCCGAACGGGCAGACGGTGCGGCCGGCAATCTGGTCGGCCACGCTCTCGAGCAGCTCGCCATCCTGGGGGCGGGCGTCGCCGTGCACCATGCGGGCGGTGATCTTTTTCATCCAGAGCGAGCCTTCGCGGCAGGGCGTGCACTGGCCGCAGCTCTCGTGGGCGTAAAAGGCGTTGAGGTTGCCGAGCGCGGCAACCATGTCGACCGAGTCATCCATCACAATGAGGCCGCCGGAGCCGCCCATCGAGCCGCACGCGACCAGCGAGTCGAAGTCCAGCGGAATGTCCTCCACGCCCCAGTCGGCCGTCGAACCGTCCCGCTGTCGGACTTTGAACCGCTCGCCGAACCGGAGGACTTTCGACGAGGAGCCGCCGGGGATGACGGCCTTGAATTTCCGCCCGGGTGGCGGGCCGCCGCAGATGTCGTTGAGCAGCTGGCCGAGGGTGATCTTGCCGGACTCGAACTCATAGTAGCCCGGCCGCCGCACATGGCCGCTCACGCAGAGCAGGCGCGTGCCGGTGTTGTTGAGCGTGCCAATCTTCGCAAACGCCTCGCCACCCATGTCGGCGATGTGCTTCACGTGGCAGAGAGTCTCCACGTTGTTGACGATGGTTGGGCACTGGTAGAGGCCGAGGACCGCCGGAAAATACGGCGGCTTGATGCGCGGGTATGGGCGCTTGCCCTCGAGCGACTCGATGAGGCCGGTTTCCTCGCCGCAGATGTAGGCGCCGGCGCCGCGATGCACGTAGATTTCGCACGAGTAGCCGGTGCCGAGGATGTCCGGGCCGACCAGCTGATGCGCCCGCGCCTCAGCGATGGCCGCTTCGAGGAGGCGCGCGCCCTGGGAAAACTCGCCGCGGATGTAGATGTAGGCCTGCTGCACCTGGTTCGCCCAGCAGGAGATCATGATCCCCTCGATGAGCTGGTGCGGATCCTGGTGGATGAGGTAGCGGTCCTTGAACGTGCCGGGCTCCGACTCGTCGGCATTGGCGATCAGGTAAATGGGTTTGCCGCTCCGGCGGTCGACCAGCGACCACTTGACGCCGCAGGGGAAGCCGGCGCCGCCGCGGCCGCGCAGGCCGGACTTCTTCACCTCATCGATGAGCTCTTCCGGTTTTCGCGCCACCGATCTCTTCAACACCTCGTACCCCCCGTGCCGGAAGTAGCACTGGATGTCAGTGGTGTAGCCGGGCTCGTCGATATGCCGGCAGATGAGACGGCGTTCAGCGGGATGCGGCATGGAAGGAATGATCTAAGATGAAAGACGGAAGAAGGAAGAGCCCAGCACCGGGAAGAGCGGGGCGCGCTTCCCCTGCCGTTCCCTCCAGTTCGGCGGCTCTGTTTTTTGTTTTCATCTTGATTCTTGCATCTTGGATCTTGAATCACGCTTCCCGCAGGAAGCGTGCGTAGTCGCCGTGCGGGATCGGCTGCAAATCGAACAGGGGGTGCTGATAAACGTAGGCCCAGGCGGTGACGATACGTCCGTCCTTCATGGCGACCTGCACCAAGTCGCGACGAAATTCGCTCGTGTCAGGCGAGGCCGGGTCGAACCCCTCGTACTGGTCGAGTCGCACAAAAACCGCCTGCGGAGCAAACACGCGGTAGACCTCGCCGATCACCTCGACGCCCTTCGGGTCGGGCACGAGCACGGGGAAATCAACCGCTTGATAGAGCCGACCGCGCACAAAACCAAGGCCGACGATCTCTGCGCTATCGGCCAGCAGGCGGTGCGCGGCGTTGCCCGCGGCGCGGCGGAGCGTGCCGTAGGTGAACAACAGGTCGGTGGCCGGACGATCCTTCATCGGGGTGGTGCGGGATTCATGTTTTGCCCCGGGCGGCGGCCTGCTGTTTGATCTGCGCGGCGAGCTCGTGAGCCCGGGCGACATCAACGCGCTCGTGCAGGTCCTCGTCCACCATCACCACCGGGCCGGTACCGCAGCTCGCGAGGCATTCGACGAACTCAAGGGTCACCTCCCCGTCCGCCGACGTTTCGCCGACGGGGCAGTCGAACTGTTTTTGGAGCTCCTCGCAGACCCGGTAGCCGCCGACGAGCGCACAGGACAGCGTGCGGCAGACTTTGATGTGCCGGCGGCCGATGGGCTTTTGCCGGAACATCGGGTAGAAGGTGACCAGCTCGTGGACATTGATCGGCTGGAGTTCGAGTTTTTGGGCGATCCACTCGACGGCTTCCGGCGAAACACAGCCCTGATCCTCCTGCACGAGGTGCAGCAGGGGCAGCGCCGCACTCCGCTTCACCGGGTAGTGCGTGATGACCTCGTCGATCTTCTGAAGTGTCGCGGGCTGGAGATTCACGGTGGAGAAGAAGGGCACCACGAAATACGCGAACAACACGAAGGGATTTCAGGCATGGGGTGAATGAGGTTCTTTGTGATTTGTTCGTGTGTTTCGTGTATTTGGTGGTGGCGAATTCACCGGTCGCATTCGCCCATCACGAAGTCGAACGAGCCGAGGATGGACACGATGTCGGCGATCATCGCGCCGACGCAGACCTTCGGCAGGATGCTGAGATTGCAGAACGAGGGGCTGCGGATCTTCAGACGCCACGGCACCCCGCCGCCCTTCGACACCACGTAGAAGCCGAGCGCGCCCTTGGGGTTTTCGGCCTCGAAATAAACCTCTCCCGGCGGCATCTGCGGGCCTTCGGTGACGAGCATGAAGTTCTGGATGAGCTCCTCCATGCTCGTGAGGATCTTGTCCTTGGGCGGGGCAAAGATGCGCTTCGCGTCCTTCGCGTACCACTCGCCGCCGGGGAGATTTTTCAGGACCTGCTTCAGGATCCGCACCGACTGGCGCATCTCCTCGCCGCGGCAGAGGTAGCGGTCGTAGCAATCGCCCCGGGTGCCGACGGGCACATCGAACTCGTACTGCTCGTAGCCGCTGTAGGGCCGGTCCTTGCGCAGGTCGAGCGGCACGCCGCAGCCTCGCAGGTTGGGCCCGGTGAGGCCGTAGGCGATGGCGTCCTCCTTCGAAATGACGCCGATGCCGGCGGTGCGATCTTGGAAGATCTTGTTGCGCGTGAGCAGCGCCAGCGTCTCCTCGAGAATCGGCAGGAACTGGTCACAAAACGCGTTCACGCGGTCGAGCCAGCCCTCGGGGACGTCGCGCGCCACGCCGCCGATGCGCGTGTAACTGGTGGTGAAGCGTGCGCCGGTGAGTTCCTCGAAGAGCCGGTAGAGTTTCTCGCGCTCGGTGAACGTGTAGAGGAACACCGTCCAGGCGCCCACATCGATGCCAAAGGCGCCGAGGCCCATGAGGTGCGAGGAGATGCGGGCCATCTCGGAAATGATCACGCGGATCGCCTGGCAGCGCGGCGGCACCTCGAGCCGGGCGAGGCGCTCGACAGCGATGGCATAGGCGACGTTGTTGGCCAGCGGCGCGAGGTAGTCCAACCGGTCCGTGTACGGCACGAACTGGTTGTAGGTCATGTTCTCGGCGATCTTCTCGTCCCCGCGGTGCAGGTAGCCGACCACCGGATCGGCCTTGGTGACGATCTCGCCGTCGAGTTCCATCTGCAGACGCAGCACGCCGTGGGTCGAGGGGTGCGACGGCCCCATGCTGATGGACATCTTCTCCGGCGGAAACTCCGGCGCGGCCGCGGCAGCCGCCGTCCGGGCGGCGTTGTCAGGAAAGGTGTAATCGGCGGCCATGGGCGGTGCGGGCGGTGATGCTTACGACGGTTTCTCCTGGTGCTCGGTCCAGCTTTGGTCCTTGGCGCGGGGCTCGGCCTCATCCATCGGTCCGCCGGGCGCAGCCACAAACGGCCCACCCATGTAGGGGGCGGGTTTCACCCGGGCGCCGGTCTCTTCCGCCACCTCGGGATCAGGCAGACTGGTGTCGAGGCCGGCGAGCGGGAACTCCTTGCGCAGCGGGAAATACGGGTAACCCTCCCACATCAGAATGCGGCGCAGGTCCGGATGGCCGGTAAAAACGATGCCGAACATGTCGTAGGTCTCCCGCTCGTGCCAGTTGGCGCCGGGCCAGAGACCGGTGGCGCTGGGCATGCTTGGTCTGGCGTCGTCGGTGCAATCAGCGGCGACCCGCACGTAGGTGTGGCGCGTGGTCGAGAGCAGGTGCCAGACCACCGTGAAGCGCGGCGACTTCCCGGCGCTCCAGTCGACGGCCGTCACATCCACCAGCAGGTCGAAGGCGCACTCGTCGCGTAGGCACTGCAACACGGCCGGCACCTGGTCGCCAGGAACGTTGAACGCCGGCCAGTCGAGACTTTCACGCCCGGTGATCTGCGGGAACTTCTCCTTGAGCACGGTGGCGGCGGCGGCGGTGGCGGTCATCGGCGGGCGTGGAGGGGACGGGTCAAGTGCTGAAGAGTCGTTTGGCCGCCGGTTCGCGGCGTACTTTGTCCTGCAGTTTCATGAGCGCGTCGAGCAGGGCTTCCGGCCGCGGCGGGCATCCACTCAGGTACACATCCACCGGCAGAATCCGGTCCACCCCCTGCAGCACCGCGTAGCTGCGATACATGCCGCCCGTGCTGGCGCAGGCGCCCATGGCGATGACCCATTTGGGCGCCGGCATCTGATCATAGAGGCGGCGGACTTGCGGGGCCATCTTGTAGGTGACGGTACCGGCCACGATCATGCAGTCCGACTGGCGGGGCGAAAAACGCATCACCTCGGCGCCGAAACGGGCGATGTCAAAGCGTGCCGCGGCCACCGCCATGAGCTCGATGGCGCAGCAGGCCAGTCCCATCGGCATGGGCCACATTGAGTTGGTGCGGATCCAGTTGATCACCGCATCGAGGCGGGAAACGATCACATCCCCCTCGATCTTGCTGTCATAGGCTAATTCGGTGTTCGGCGAGACCATGGGCGGCTCAAAAATCAAATCACGCTACCACCCCCCCCTTGGTCGCGCAAGTAGGTTTTAAACGCGCCACTCCGTCCGCCATGGATTGCTCGCGCCCGGACCGTAATGCCCGGATTAACCCCTTGACCCACGCGCAAGCTTTGCGCTCTATTTCGCCCCTTGGCCACGCCAGCGACGCTTGCCTGCCCGGCGTCGTCCGGATCTCCGGAGAGGTGACGGAGTGGTCTAACGTGCATGACTGGAAATCATGTGTACGGGAAACCGTACCGAGGGTTCGAATCCCTCCCTCTCCGCCACTTTTCTTTCGGAGTCCGAAAGAAAAGTGTCCGTTGTAGCCTTGGCGAAGGCGGACATTACGGTCTACACGCAAAGTCGGGGATGTCAGAGAGGGGTAAGGCCATCCGTCAGCCGACCACGACCGTTGCGGGCAGGGTCGCTCCCGGCAGAACCCAAGGCGAAGGCTGTGCGCCGTAGGCTCGGGGCGTGGCCAGCCTGTAAGGTGCGGCAATGGCGCAGCAGGTGTTTAGAGCGAAGGTTGCCGTGCCGAAGTCCCGCCTGAAGGACGCAGGCGGGCATCGTTCTTCAAGGGATAGACGATACACTTGCCAGCCAGCCTCGCATCATCTCCGCCTATTCGCCCCTCTCCAGCATCGCGCCATTCCCAAGAGGGCCAGCGCACCGACAAACCAGGCCTCCATCGCACCACCACCGCCCGATGAAGACGTGCTGGCCGCGTTGACGGTCAGCGTGGCCTTGCTGCTCGTGACACTGCCGTAGCTATTGGTGACGGTGACGGTGTAGTCGCCGGCATTGGACGATTGCGCGCTCGTCAGGCTGTAAGTGCTGCTGGTCGCTCCGCTGATCGCCGTGCCATTGAGGTACCATTGGTACGTCGGATTGCCAGTGGCCACCACGGAGAACACGACAGCGGTTCCAGCCGTTACCGTCAGGCCTTGCGGCTGGACAATGATCGTGGGAGCGACCGGGAATATGCCCTGTCGGACAGTATGGTTGTTGGTGTCGGCGATATAGAGAGTGCCGGCATTGTCCACTGCTATGCCGGTGGGATAAAAGAAGCGCGCGGCAGCGCCTGTGCCGTCAGAACTTCCGCTGGCTCCGACCTGGCCGGCCAGCGTCGTCACCACTCCCGTTGCCGTGATTTCCCGGATCGTTTGGTTGTCGGTGTCGGTGACGTAAAGATTTCCCGTGCTATCCGCGGCCACACCGGAAGGATAGTAAAATCGCGCTGAATTGGTGGTACCGTCAACGCTGCCGGTGTTGCCGGCCAGTCCGGCCACGGTGGTCACGGTTCCGGTCGCGACGACGATTTTGCGAATCGTGCTGTTGTTGGTGTCGGCGACGTAGAGGTGACCGCTGGTGTCGATCGCGAGCCCTTGAGGACCGTGAAAACCGGCGACCGTGCCTATGCCGTCGGCGCTGCCGCTGACTCCAGCCTGTCCGGCCAACGTCGTTACCGCTCCCGACAACGCGACATCCCGGATCGTGTGGTTCAGGGTGTCAGCGACGTCGAGATGGCCGTAACTATTCATCACAATGCCCGAAGGACCGCGGAAACTGGCGGCCGAGCTCGTGCCGTCCAAACTGCCGCTGACTCCAGCCTGTCCGGCCAGCGTCGTTACCACCCCCGTCGACGTGATCATGCGGATCGTGTTATTGTCGGTATCGCTGACATAGACCGTGCCGCCGCTGTCGACGGCCACGCCGGTGGGATGATTGAACTGGGCGGCGGTGCTCGTGCCGTCAGCGCTGCCGCTGCTGCCGGCTTTTCCGGCCAGCGTCGTCACCACTCCGGCCGGTGTGATTTTCCGGATCGTATGGTTGTTCGTGTCGGCGACATAGACATTGCCGGTGCTGTCGACGGCCACATCGTTGAGGGAATTGAATCGGGCGCCGGTGCCCGTACCATCGGTGCTGCCGCTGGTTCCGACCTGCCCTGCCATGGTGCTGACGGTCAGCGAATCGGGTACGACGAGGTACGCCGGAGAAGTGATGACACTGCCGTTGGCATTGGCGATGACGCATTGGAACGAATCGCCGTTCATCGCGGCGGTGATGGTGTTGACAGTCAGCGTGGCGGTGCTGGTGCCACTATAGCTCGCGCTGTCGCTCAGGTTGCTCCACGCGGAGCTGCCGTATGCCAGGATTTGCCATTGATACGTCAGGGCAGAACTGGAGCCCGCCGCCACGGAGAAGACGGCCTTTTGTCCCGATGCCGCCGTTTGACCCACCGGCTGGGTCGTGATCGTGGGGAAGCCGCTGAGCTGGCCCTTGCGGATCATGTTGTTGAACGTGTCCGCCACATAAATATTCCCTGCGTTGTCCACCGCCACGTCGTAAGGCGAAGAAAACAACGCGGCGCTGCCCGTCCCGTCCGTGCTTCCAACGACTCCCGCCGCGCCACCCAAGGTGGTCACTACGCCGGCTGGCGTGATCTTCCGGATGGTGTTGTTGCTGCTGTCCGCTACAAAAACATTGCCCGAGCTGTCCACCGATATGCCGATGGGTGAGGCAAACCAAGCGGTGACGCCGGTCCCATCCTGGCTGCCGCTGCTTAGATGCGAACCAGCCAGCGTGGTCACTGTTCCGGCCGATGTGATCTTCCGGATGGAGTTGTTGCCCGTGTCCGCCACATAGACATTGCCCGCGATGTCCACCGCCACGCCCTCCGGTTGGTTTAACCGCGCGGCGGTCCCCACTCCGTCGACATAACCGCTGGCCGCTGCCGTGCCCGCCAAGGTGGTGACTATACCGCCCGCTGTGACCCTTCGGATTATATTGTTGACGGTGTCCGCCACATAGACATTGCCCGCGCCGTCCACCGCCACAGAGGTCGGCTTGTTAAACGCTGCCGCTCCGGCCGTGCCGTCGGCACTGCCCCGGGCGCCCGCCGAACCGGCCAGCGTGGTCACCGTTGCGTCCGGCGCGATCTTCCGGATCACGGAATTATACGCATCGGCGACATAGACATTGCCTGCGCTGTCGACCGCCAGACCAGTAGGGAGGTAAAACTGCGCGGTGTCGGCCACCCCGTCCGAGCTACCGGAGCCATACGGTGAGCCGGCCAGCGTGGTCACCGTTCCGCCCGGCGTAATCTTACGGACGGTGGCGCTGAAAGTGTCGGCCACGTAAATATTGCCGCTGTTGTCCACGGCCACTCCTTGGGGCTCATTGAAACGCGCAGCCGTGCCCGTCCCGTCCCAATTACCTTTGCTACCGGCAAACCATGTGCCCGCAAAGGTGGTGACCACTCCGGCTGGCGTGACCTTGCGGATGACGTTGTTGGCGTAGTCCGCTACATAGAGGTTGCCCGCGCTGTCGAATGCCGGGCGACGAGGCAAATTGAAAAGCGCCGCCGTGCCCGTCCCGTCCGCATAACCGATCCCGCTGGGCGAACCCGCCAGCGTCGTCACTGCTCCGCCCGGGGTGATCATCCGGATCGTGCCGTTGCCGGTGTCGGCCACATAGATTTTGCCGCTGGTATCCACCGACAGACCGGAAGGAGCATAAAATCGCGCCGCTATGCCCGTCCCGTCCAAGCGACCTCTGACTCCCGCGCCGCCAGCCACGGTGGTAACAAAGTAGTTCGTGTCAATCTTGCGGATCGTGTCGTTGCCCGTGTCCGCCACATAGACGTTGCCCGAGCTGTCCACCGCCACGTCGCTCGGTGATGAAAATAGCGCCGCCGAGCCGAGACCATCCGTACTGCCGATGGCTTCGGCCGAACCGGCCAGCGTGGTGACCACGCCGCCTGCGGTGATCTTGCGGATCGTGTCGTTGCCCGTGTCCGCCACATAGACGTTACCCGAGCTGTCCACGATCACGCCGGAGGGAGAGAAAAATCGCGCGGCCGTGCCGGTGTCATCGGTACTGCCCTCGGTTCCGGCCATGCCCGCCAGGGTGCTCACGACTCCGGTCGGTGTTATCATCCGGATCGTGTTATTGACGGTGTCGGCCACATAGATATTGCCCGAACTGTCCAGCGCCACGCTTTGCGCCAGCATGAATCGCGCGGCCGCGCCGGTGCCGTCCGTGCTGCCGGTGCTGGTCGCCATGCCGGCCAGGGTTGTCACCCCTCCACTAGCGGCGATCCTGCGGATCGTGCTGTTGCCGGCATCCGCCACATAGACGTTGCCCGAGCCATCCACCGCCGTGCTCGTGGGCGAATTGAACCGCGCAACGCTGTTCGCCCCGTCCGCGCTGCCACGATTGCCCGTCAGACCGGCCACCGTGGTGACCACGCCGGACGACGTGACCATGCGAATGGCATTATTATATGAGTCCGCCACGTAAATATTGCCTGCACTGTCCAACGCCACGCCTTCCGGGATGTTGAATTGCGCGGCGCTACCCGTCCCGTCCGTCAGGCCGCGGTTGCCTGGTGAGCCCGCGAGGGTGCTCACGACTCCGGCTGGCGTGATCAGCCGGATTTCACTGTTGCCGGTGTCCGCCACATAAATGTTGCCCGCGCTGTCCACGGCGACGCTGTTGGGGGTATTGAATCGCGCCAGGATGATGCGGCCGTCCCGGCTGAGGTTGCTCCTGTCCGTGGGGGAACCTGCGACGGTGCTCACCACCCCGGCCGGCGTGATCAGTCGGATGATGTTGTTGCCCACATCCGCCACATACAGATTGCCCTGGCGGTCCAACGTCAGGCCGCCGGGTTTGTCGAACTGGGCGGCACTGCCCGTGCCGTTCGCATAACCAGCATTGCCTGCCGAACCTGCAAAGGTGGTCACCACACCGCTAAAGGTGGTATACGCCACTCCGCCTGAGCTAACCTTGCGGATCGTATTGTTGCCGGTATCCGCCACATAGACGTTGCCGGAGCTGTCCGCCGACAGACCGTTGGGGAGACTGAATAGCGCCGCCGAGCCCGTCCCGTCCAAGTGCCCCCTGATGCCTACGGTACCTGCCAGGGTTGTGACCACCCCGGCGGACGTGACCATGCGAATTGTTCCATTACCGGTATCCGCCACATATAGGTTTCCCGCATTGTCCACGGTAACATCACGGGGGCTGGCGAACATAGCCGCAGTGCCCGTGCCATCCGTGTTGCCACTGTATCCTGCCGCGCCGGCCAGGGTGGTGACCACGCCGGCCGAAGTGATTTTCCGGATGATATTATTAGCGGCATCCGCCACATAAACATTGCCCCCGCTGTCGACCGTCAGACCCATGGGACTGTCCAACAGCGCGGCGGTCCCGGTTCCATCGGTGCTGCCGGCGGTTCCCGCCACACCCGCCAGCGTGGTCACCACGCCCGCCGGCGTGATCTTGCGGATCGTGTAGTTGTAGGCATCGGCCACATAGGCGTTGCCCGAGCCATCGAGTGCGACGGCCGCTGGAATGTAAAATTGGGCGGCGCTGCCCGTTCCGTCCGTACTGCCTGAGTATCCCGGTGAACCGGCCAGCGTGGTCACCACGCCGGCGGGCGTAATCTTGCGAATCGTGCAGTTAAAGCTGTCCGCCAAATAGACGTTGCCAGAGCTGTCCACCCCAATGCCATAAGGTGAATTGAACCGCGCCGCGCTGCCCGTCCCATCCACACTGCCACGAACTCCCGGGGAACCCGCCAGCGTGGTCACCGCGCCAGCCGGGGTGATTTTCCGAACCACACAGTTGACGGTGTCCGCCACATAGACGTTGCCCGTGCTGTCCACCGCCGTGCTATAAGGTGAATTGAACCGCGCGGCACTTCCCGTCCCGTCCATGCTGCCCTGGCTGGGCGCCATGCTCAAACCCGCGAGCGTCGTCACCACGCCGGCTGGGGTGATCTTCCGGATCGTGTTGTTGATGGTGTCGCTCACATAGACATTGCCCGAACTGTCCACCGTCACGCCGATGGACAGATCGAATCGCGCGTTCTGGCCGGTGCCATCGACATATCCGCTGTTGCCCGGGGAACCTGCCAGCGTGGTCACCACGCCGGCCGGCGTGATTTTGCGGATCGTGTAGTTGCCCGTGTCCGCCACATAGAGATTGCCGGCATTATCCACAGCGACACCGGCGGGATCGAAGAATCGTGCCGCCGAGCCGGTGCCATCGGTGCTGCCAGTGTTGCCCTGGGAACCCGCCAGCGTGGTCACCACGCCGGCCGGCGTAATCTTCCGGATGATGCTGTTGCCGGTATCCGCCACATAGGTGTTGCCCGTGCCATCCACCGCCACGCCGCCGGCACGGTTGAATTGCGCGGCGTTGCCCGTTCCATCCTGACTCCCGATGCTCGCCACCCCGGCCAGGGTGGTGAACGTATAAGTTGTCTGCCCGACGGCCAGCGCAGGCAGAAGGGCGGTCAGCCAGAAAAGAGAACGCAGCAAGCGTGGAGCGGATCTTGCGTAAGGTGCAGGGAGGAGATGCTGGAAACCGGGTTGCATTATGGATTGCTTAACGAGACGCAAAGGCAAGGGGTACGAAAATTAATCCCGACCGCGAACAAAATAGTTTGTTTCATTTAATCTGGGGCCTGGCCGCCCTGGGCGATGGAAACTCCATCAATAAAAGGGAAAGACGCGGGAGAAGACCAGCAATTACCCTGAAAGGGCATCCCCTTGGGCCGGTCGCAAACCGGGCGATCTTTTTACCCATGGCTCGTGTCCTCGCCTGGGAAGGTTCCTTTGCATCGGTCGGCCGGCGAACAGGGTCACAATAAAGGACCTACGACACCCGAATAAACGGGCTTGTGCGGTCAGCCGGCTGGCTTCGGCTGATCGGCCCACTGGAAAACTCACGTTGCCCTCGCCAAAAAGCTCACCGTCGTCCATGTTGGATGCCCATCAGACTGTTGCCATGATCGCGCCAAGTCCCATCACCGGAACACCGCCCACCCCGGCTGAGTTCGACCTCGCGCTCGTCCGGAAATACAACGTTCCGGGACCGCGATATACTTCCTACCCCACCGCGCCGCACTTCACGGAGGCCACGCCGCCTGAGGCGCTCACTGAAGCCATCCGCCGGGACAACCGCGGCGCCCGGCGTCCGCTCTCGCTCTATTTTCATCTTCCTTTCTGTGAGACCCTCTGCTGGTTCTGCGGCTGCACGACGGTGATCACCCTGAAGCGCGATGCCGGCTCCGTCTACCTCGATTATCTGGAAAAAGAACTGGCGCTGATCCAACCGTTCCTGAATCCATCGCGCCGCGTCGCGCAGATGCATTTCGGCGGCGGCACGCCGACTTTTCTGCCGCCGCCCGTGATCAGAAGGCTGGGCGAAGCCATCCATGCGCGCTTCAAGTTTGCCGACGATTCGGAAAACTGCGTCGAGGTCGACCCGCGCCGCATCACCCGCGACCACATCCGCGCCTTCCGCGAACTCGGCTGCAACCGCGCTTCGCTGGGCGTGCAGGACACCAACCCGGTGGTGCAGCGGGCCGTCCACCGTGTCCAGCCGATGGATGTGACCCGCCAAGCCTTCGATTGGATGCGCGAGGAGGGCTACCATTCCATCAGCATCGACCTCATCTACGGCCTGCCGCACCAGACCGCCGGGTCGTTCGCCCGCACCATCGACGAAGTGCTCACCCTGCAACCCGACCGCCTGGCCGTGTTCAGCTATGCGCACGTCCCCTGGATCAAACCCTCCCAGCGCATTTTTGAGAAACAGGCCAACCTGCCATCGACCGAGGAGAAACTGAAGATGCTCGCCACCGCTGTGCGCAAGCTGACCGAGGCCGGCATGGTGTACATCGGCATGGATCACTTCGCCCGCGACGACGACGAACTGGCGATCGCCCAGCGCGAGGGCACACTCCAGCGCAACTTCCAGGGCTACAGCACCCATGCCGGCGCCTCGATTTATGGATTTGGCATGTCGTCCATCTCGCAGACCGAGGACTCCTACCGCCAGAATCTCAAGGAGCTGCCCGGGTATTACGCGAGGCTCGACGCCGGACGCCTGCCGCTGGAGCGCGGCCTGATGCTGAGCGCGGAGGACCGCCTTCGCCGGCAGGCCATCATGCGCATCATGTGCGACCGGCGCGTCAACTACGCCGACCTGTCGAGGCGGCTCGGCGTGGATTTCCGGAACAAATTCGCCCGTGAAATCGAATCGCTCGCCGATCTGGAGGCCGACGGTCTCCTGCACCGCCATGCCGAGGGATTCGTGGTCACGGGCGTGGGGGCGCTGCTCATTCGCATCATCGCCATGCGCTTCGACGCCTACCTTGAAACAGGTCCGCGGCAGTTTTCGCGCACGGTGTGAGGATCAAACGGCCGCGCCGGGTTCGCCCGTCCTCGCGCTTGCGCTTTATGCGCCTTTTTGCGGCAATGCTCCGCGCTCATGCCATTTCGTATCTGCAAGACCTTTGAAATCGAGAGCGGCCATCTCCTGACGAAGCATCCCGACAAGTGCCGTTTCCCCCACGGCCACAGCCGGACGGTGGAAGTCGTGCTGGCCGCCGACCAGCTCGATGCGAACGACATGGTCTGCGATTTCCAGACGGTGAAAGCGGCGCTCACGGCTTTCCTAGAAACCTGGGATCATGCGCTCTGCCTCAACACGACCGACCCCCATTTCGAGTTTTACCGCAAGGCGTACGGCGAACGCATCATTCCCTTCGACCATACCGATCCCACCAGTGAGGTCATGGCAAAGGCCATCTTTGAGGAATTGCAGCGCCAGCTCGCCGAGATAGCGGCGAAACCCGCCCTGCGCCCCACGGTGCCCCCCGGGGTGCGGGTCGACCGCGTGCGGGTGACAGAAACCAGCACAACCTGGGCAGAGTATTGCGCATAGCCGCCGCCTTTTCTCTGCCCCGTCCCGCACCGTGATGATTATTTTGCCGTGCGCTTCCCCTGGCTGCCCGGCTGCCTTCCTGAGTTCCTGTTGCCGCAGCGCAAAGACTCGGGTCCAGGGCATGGCCCGCGAGGTCAGCCAATCACTCCGTCAGGGAATGCGCAGCTCCATGCCGGGCCGCACCGCGTTTTCGTTCTTCAGCACGTCGCGGTTTGCCTCGAGAATTTCGGGCCATTTGGAACCGCTGCCATAGTAGCGCTGCGCGATCTTGTAGAGGGTGTCCCCTTGGACAACCACATGCCGGCGCCCGGAGTTGGACGGCGAATTCGCCGCCGTGGCCGCCGGCGGACGCACGGCCGGGGCCGGTCTGGCGACCGCGCCCGCCGGACCGGTGGTTGACAGGTTAAACAGCGGCGTGCGCATGGGCGGCGGCGGGGACGTGGTTTCCGCCGGCGCGGCGGCGCCCCGGCGTCCGGTCGAGCCCACCCCACTCTGATGCAACGTGGCAATCTCATCCTTGAGTTGAAGGTTTTCCTTCTGGAGTTCGTCGATCCGACTCATCAGCTCGAGCCGGGCCGCCTGACTTTCGAGCGATAGGGCCGGCAACGACCGGGCAAACTCGCGCATCGCGGCGTCTTTGCGCTGGCGCACCAGATCGGCCTGCCGCGCATTCGGCTGCAGCTCGAGGTATCTGTTGAAATGGTAGATCGCGGCGATGGGATCCGGCCCGATGTACTGCTGATAGAGGAGCCCGGCCTCGAGATGCGATTCCGGGGCGTCATCGCCGCGTTTTTCGATGACCTTGAGAAAAGCGCCCAGCGCATCCTGATTGTGACCCTGCTTGAGGAGCTGCTGCCCGCGGCGGTATTGCGGATCGTCGGTCTCGGCGCTGAGGGCCAGGCGGTCGCCGCGTTCGCAGCCAGCCGCAAGGAACAGGAGCAGCAGCAGCCCGCTCGACAGGTTGACGGTGCGCAACAGTCTCCGCATGGAGCAACGGGAAAGGGATTGAATGCGTGAAATTGCGGGCTAAGTTCACCCCACGCGCATTTCCAACACAAATCCTAAATGACTCACGACGCCCAATCCGCCCTGGCTCGCGGCCGCGAGTGCATCCGGATCGAAATGGAGGCACTGCAGGCCACGGCCGAGGGGCTCGACGCATCGTTCGTGGCGGTCGTGCAGGCGGTCGAGGCCGCGATGCAGGCCGGCCGGAAACTCATTTTCAGCGGTGTGGGCAAGTCGGCGCATATCGCACAAAAACTGGCCGGCACCTTTAACAGCACGGGGGTCACCTCGTGCTTTCTCGACGCCACCCAGGCGCTGCACGGCGACCTCGGCCTGTGCGCGCCGGGCGACCTCGCGGTGCTGCTCAGCAACAGCGGCCAGAGCGCGGAAATGCTGCGGCTCCTGGCCATGCTGAAGCGCTTCGAGCTCACCATCGTCGCCCTCACCAGCAACCCCGGCTCGGAAATCGCGAAGGACGCCGATCTGCGCCTCCTTTACCGCGTGCCCCGCGAGGCCTGCCCCCTGCGGCTGGCACCCACGGCCAGCACGACCGCCGCGCTCGCCTTGGGCGACGCACTCGCCATGGTGCTGCTCGAACGCCGCGGATTCACCCGGGAGGATTTCGCCCGTCTTCATCCCTCCGGCAACCTCGGCACCGCCCTGCTGCTCAAGGTGAGGGACATCATGCGCACCGGCGATCGCCTGCCCATCATGCCGGACCAGCATACCGTGCAGGACGCCATCCTGGGCATGACCAAGGCCAAGGCCGGCTGCATCGCCCTCGTCGACCAAGGCGACGGCAAGCTCACCGGCATCCTGACCGACGGTGACTTTCGCCGGCACGTGCTGAGCAGCCCCGATTTCCTATCCCAGCCCGTTGCCCGTTTCATGACGCGCACGCCCAAGACCGTGCATATCGACGCGCTGGCGGTCGAAGCCCTCCGTGTTTTCGATCACTACAAGATCGACGATCTGATTGTGATTGATGATACCGGCTGTCCGGTCGGCCTCGTCGACGTGCAGGACCTGCCCAAAATGAAGCTGCTGTGAGGGCGGCGCCGCTCACCCCGCGTCGAAGCAATAGGACAGGAACCGCCTTGGGGCGCAGCCCTTACTCGCCCATCACCGTCACCACCACGGTTCGGGAATGAGCCGCGCGGCGGTGTTCCCAGAGGAAGATGCCCTGCCAGGTGCCGAGCAAGAGTTGGCCGTCGGCGAAGGGGACGCTTTCGCTGGTGCGGGTGAGCGCCATCTTGATGTGGCTCGGCATGTCATCCGGGCCCTCCGGCGTGTGTTGAAAAAGCGGATCGTCCTCGGGCACGAGCCGGTTCAGCCAGACCTCGAGGTCACGCCGCGCCGTGGGGTCGGCGTTTTCCATCATGACAAGGCTGCAACTCGTGTGCCGGCAGAAGGCGGTGAGCACGCCGTGGCGCAGGCCGCTATGGCGCAAAACGGCCGCGCACTGATCGGTGATCTCGTAGATGCCCTGACCACGGGTGGCGACGTTGATCGTGGTGGAGTGAACCGGCATGAGGAGGGAATGGGAGCGAGCCGGCGCGCAAAAAACATCGCCTGCCAGCAGGCTCCTACATGATCGCGCCTTTCAACCGCCGGTACCGAGACCCGGCGCACTGCCGCCCGGCTGTGTCATGGATTGCGGATCAAGGGCCTTGTCGAGCGTGGCGGCATCCAGCAAGCCGCGTTCAAGCACGACTTCACGGAGGGTCTTGTTCCGGGCCAGCGCCTCCTTGGCGACCGAGGCCGCGGCGTCGTACCCGATGTAAGGATTGAGCGCGGTGACCAGCATGAGCGAGCGATCCACGAGTTCCCGGCAGCGGGCGGCATCGGCCTCGATGCCCGCGACGCACTGGCGCGCGAACACGCGGCAGCCGTTGGCCAGGCAGGTGATCGACTCGTGCAGCGCGTGGGCGATGAGCGGAATCGTCACATTCAATTCAAAATGGCCGTCGCGGCCGCATAGCACGACGATGTTGGCCAGACCCATCGTGTAGATCGCGACCTGCACGAGCATTTCGCTCATCACCGGATTGACCTTGCCCGGCATGATCGACGAGCCGGGTTGCGTGGCGGGCAGACGGATCTCGGCTATGCCCGCCCTCGGACCGGAGCCGAGCAGGCGGATGTCATTGGCGATTTTGGTAAGGCTCGCGGCGATGGTCGCGAGGTGTCCGGCAACCTCGACGCAATCGTCGCGCCCGCCCTGGGCCTCGAAGTGGTTGGCCGCCTCGCGGAAGGCGAGGCCGGTTTTTTCCGAAAGGATGCGGCAGACTTTGCCGGGAAAATCGGGGTGACAGTTGATGCCGGTGCCGACCGCCGTCCCGCCAATGGCGAGGTCGCCGAGCGCGGCGATGGCCTGCCGGGCCCGGACCACCCCTTTGCGCACCTGCCCGGCGTAGCCGGAGAACTCCTGGCCGAGCGTGAGCGGCGTGGCGTCCATGAGGTGGGTGCGGCCGATCTTCACGATGTCGCGGAACGCGGCAACCTGGGCCTCGAGGCCCGCGGCCAGCTCCTCGAGCGCGGGCACCAGCTGGGTGTCGAGCGCCACCGCCACACTGACGTGGAGCGTGGTGGGAATAATGTCATTCGAAGACTGGCCGAGGTTGACGTCGTCGTTCGGATGCAGGGGTTTCTTCGATCCGATGGGATGACCGCTGAGCTGGCTGGCGCGATTGGCGATGACCTCGTTGATGTTCATATTCGCCGAGGTGCCGGAGCCGGTCTGAAAGACGTCGACGGGGAAATGGGCGAGCAGTTTCCCGTCGCTCACCTCTTGGGCCACCTGCTGGATGAGGCGGCTTTTTTCGGCGCTAAGGAGGCCGAGTTCCTCGTTGGCGATGGCGCACGCGAGTTTTACCAGGCCAAGACCGCGGATGAAAGCGGGAGGCAGGGGGCGGCCGCTGATCGGGAAATTGAGCACCGCCCGCTGGGTGGAAGCGCCATAAAGGGCCTCGTCGGGGACCTGCATTTCGCCCATGGAGTCACGTTCAATTCTCATAGGTGGCTCAGTGTGCTCCAGCCTAGGTCAGATCCGTGACAAAAGCAAAGCCCCGTGCAGATGCCCGGGGCTCTATCGTTGGCGGTGGGGATCCCCAAGGGCAACGTCCGGCGGACTAGAACTTGATCGATAAATGGTCGCCTTCAGCTTCCAGGCGGCTGATGGAGCGATCCCATCCGTCTTGGGCAAGGTAACGGTTGACGCTGCGCGTGGCGTGCTCGGGGGCGGATAACTCGGGCGCGTAGGTCCCGGCCGATCCCAAGGAGGCCAGCAGCCGGGCGCGGCGCGGTTCCGTCACGGCGGCGGCGGTCGGAAGCACCTCCGCCGTATGGCGCGGGCGCACGGCCGGCATGGCACGTTCTTCAAAACCGCGCGGACGGGCGACGGCATCAACGAGTTCGGGTTCAATGACGGCCACCGCGGCCAGATTGACCGCGATCGTGCGTGCGGAGGGCGTGAGTTCGACCGTGCCGGCCCCGTTTTCCAAAACATCACCCAACCACGGAATCACCATGGAAACCTGCCCGGGGGCGGCTTGGGAAACCTCGGCGACCGGTGCCGTGGTGTGCAGGCTGCCGGCCGCAGCCTGGGCATCGGGCATGCGTTCGTGAGCCGGGGGAGTGACGGTGACCAGCCTGGCATTGTCGTGCGGCTGTGCCGCGGTCAGCACCACCGCTTGATTGGCCGGGGAGTTTCCGTCAGCAATCCCCTGCGGTTCGCCGCGGGGCGGGGAATAATAACGGAAAGAAAGAAACATGAGCGCCAGGACCGCGATCGCGCCCAAGGGCAGTCGCATCCGCCCGAATCGGCTGTAGGCCGCGGCCAGCTCATGCCACCATGACTTCCGTTCCACCAAGGCGGCCAGCTGCTTCTTGCGCAGTTCACGCTCGAATTCGGCCCAGAATTCAGGCGGCGGGCGCTCCGCCCGCTTCAGATGCAGCAGATCCTCCAGTGTGACTCGAGACGGCGGATTGAATTGGTGGTCGGACATGGCGGACTAACGTAGGTAGGATTGCAGATCGGCTTGTAGGAGTTGCTTGGCATAGTGGAGGCGCGAACGCACGGTCCCCACCGAGCAGCTCATGATCTCAGCGATCTCATTGTGGCTCAGGCCGTCGATCTCGAACAAGGTCACCACCATCCGATGATTGATAGACAGTTTTTGGAGCGCTTCGTTCAATTTTTCCTGAAGCTCTTTTACAAACACCTCGCGGTCAGCACCCGTCTTATCTGTCAGGGCCTCTAAGATTTCCGAGGATTTGTCCTCCTCCGTGATGCGCTCAAAGCTGAAGAAGGTCCGCAGCTTGTTTTTGCGCAAGTGCGTCAGTGTGGCATTCACGGCAATCCGGTACAGCCAGGTAAAGAAGGATGACTGCCCTTGGAAGCGGTTGATGGATTGGAATGCCTTGATAAAGGTGCCCTGCGTGAGGTCGGCGGCGTCCTCGCGGTTGGCGCACAGGTTGTAGATGATGGAATAGACCCGCTCGCGATACTTCAGGATGAGCTTGTCGAATGCCGCGACATCGCCGGCTTGCACCTTTTTCACCACCACCCAATCAGCATCCGCCTCCTGCTGCCGCTCAGGAGTCGTCGTCAGCGTCTTGCTGATCACCTTGGTGAGGTCCACGACGCGTAAACAAACCACAGTCCATTACTGACGCAACCGGATTCCTAGCAAGTCGTCCCTGGCTTCAAACTATCCACTTGTTCACGAAGCAGATCAATCAGTTGTTCCAAAAGCAGCGCCGGTTCCAGGTGAGACCACGGCGCCAGTATCGCAGCTCCCTCCTCCAACTCCGCGTGGATGCATTCAACCACCCCGGTAAAAACTCCGCGGGCACACATTTGCGCACAGCGGCGCTCAAACTGCGGTGTGCGGCACTCGCGGATTTCTTCCAACAACTCCGCCCGTTCTGCTCCGGGCAGCTTTTCAAGCAACACGAGCAGGGGCAGCGTAACTTTGCCGCCCGCCAGATCGGTGCCGAGGGTCTTGCCGATGCGTTTCTCCTCGCCAAAAAAATCGGCGAGATCGTCGTACATTTGGTAGGCGATGCCAAGGCGCCGGCCGAATTCGGCTGCCGCCACCATGTAGCCGTCGTCGAGCTCCGCCAGCCGGCTTCCAAGCAGGCACGAAATGCGAAAGAGTTCAGCGGTCTTCAGATCAATGATGCGACGGTAGTCTGCCAGCGTGATGGAGGTGTCGCCCCGGCGGAAGGTCTGGGCGATCTCACCGGCGCATACCCGCCGCGTGGCGTCGGACACGACACGGCAGACTTCGGTCGAGGGGAATTGCGACGCAATGTGGACGGCGTGGGCGAGGAGCGCGTCGCCCAGCAGCACCGCGGCGTCGCTCCCGTAGCGGCGCGCGGCCGTGGGACGATTGCGGCGCAGTTCGGCGCAATCCATGATATCGTCGTGCACCAGCGTTGCGAGGTGCACCATTTCCACAACGGCGGCTGCCCGCACGAGCGCCGGCAGGATCTGATCCGGTCCGCGCCAGCCGCTGAAAAACACCAGTGCCGGCCGGATGCGCTTGCCCGAGACATCCAGGCAATACTCCACCAGATCGCGGATCTCGGGCTCAAAACTGGCGAGTTGCGACCGCAGGAAATCATCCAGTTCGCGCATATGCGGCTGGAGGCGGACAAACAATTCGCCAACTCCAAGGCGGAGGGTGTCTGCGGTCCGGGCGTTGCGAACGGTCATTCAGGGCGAACCCTAGGTGGTTTTCCCGAAATGGCTAACCAATAGTCGCGCGGCGGATGCTGTCCTCACCCGGCTGCGGCCTCCCATCATCATCCACATTGACTGCCCGCCACCGCGCGGCTGTTCACCGGCTCAATGCAAATCTTGGCGGTCCGCGGATTGCGGTAAAACGGCACGCAGCGCGGGCGGCCCTGGCTCATCCTGCGCTTATGCAAACCAGGCGTGCCCGTCGATGAGCACGCCTGGAAGTTCACAAAAGGCTGGGGCGGGGCGGTGGCGCCGAGGGGGAGCGGCACCGCTCGCTCACTTCTTTGGCTGGGATGGCGCGGACGGAAGGAAGGGATCGGATTTGTCGCGATAGCCGGGTAATTCATCGCGGCGCATATTCAGGTCACGAATCTGCTGGGGATTGAAGACTTCCTCTATGCCGGCGCCTTCAGCGTTGATGGCTTTCGCCGTGATAAAGATGATCAGATTGGTCATCTCATCGTCTTTGCTCGTGGAACTGAAAAGCCGACCCAGCACAGGAATACTGCCCAGGACCGGCACCTTCGTGCCACTGTTGCTGCTCTGGCTGCGGATGAGACCGCCGATGCCCATGGTGTAGCCGTCCTTCATCGAGACCTGGGTCTTGGCCTTGCGGGTCGCAATGATGGGGATGGCGGCGCCGCCGGCCCCGCCAAAGGTGGTGGTGCCATTTTGCTGGCTGACCTCCGGTTCGAGGGTGAGCCGGATGAAGCCCCGGGCGTTCACCTGCGGCGTAACCTTGAGATTGATGCCGATCGACTTGTAGGTGAATCCGCTGACCTCAAACGAACCGTGCTGCTCATTATAGGTGTAGTTTGGCACCGGGAATTCAGAACCCACATTGATGCTGGCTTCGGTATTGTTCAGGGTGACGATGGTGGGATTGGAGACGATCTTGGTCTGGCTCAGTGTCTTGAGCGCACTGAGGACGATGTTGAAGTCCGAGGCGCTGAACACAGCCGACGCGAGGCGATTAGTACTGCCGGTGTCGGCGAGGGATGCGAGGGTATTGAATGCACTGGTCGTACCACCGGTGAGGGTGCTGGCGATGGTATTGGCCAGCGCACTGCTTGTGCCGCTGGTGGTGCCGCTGGTGGAGATCGTTTGGGTGCTGGGCTGTGCATTGACGGTCGTGGTGCTGTTTGTGTTGGTCGGGACAACTTGATAGCTGGTGGTGGTTTGGCCGGTAAGCGGATCCGTGATTGTCACTGGAAGCAACTGACTACCCGTGTTGGTGGTGGTCGAGACGGTGTTGACCGCACCAGTGTTGGTGGTTGTCGAAGAACCGGTGGTCCCGTTCGTCGTGCCATTCGTGGTGTTGTTGGTGGTGTTATTCGTCGTGCCATTGGTGGTGCCCGCGGTGGTGTTAAAACCATCGCCTGTGGTTTGCCCGCGGCTCCGGGTCCAAGACTGCGAAATCTGGCCGACGCCGACCTGATAGCCGTTCAACGAACTCCAGTTGACCCCAATGTTCTTGACGTCGCTGCTGGTGACCTCGACGAACTTCGACTCGATCATCACCTGATCGGTGGCCTTGTCGAGTTCCGCAATGATCGGGCGGATCTTGTTCAACTTCGACGGCCGCTCGGTGACGATCAGGGAATTGCTGCGGGCATCAACGACGAGTTTGCCGCCGGCGGCGGTGTCCACGAGGGTGGAGATGACAGCTTGGATGTCCGCGGCGCGCGCATAGTTCAGGATAAACACCTCGGTGTTGACCGGTTCCTGGGCGAGACTTTCCAAACTGACGATCTTGATGATGGTGCCCTGCTCGATGTAAGTATAGCCGACGGGCGTGAGGATGACCTCGAAAATCTGCCGCCAAGTCACGTCGCGGAGCTTGATGGAGGTCTTGCCCTGCAGGGTGTCAGGAATGACGAGGTTCAGTTCAAACAGATCGGCGACGTTCCGCAGAATGGTGCGGATATCCTCATCAGGAAAATCCACTGATAGCGTGTCGTGGGTACGGCTTACCCCGGCGCCGGTGGGCTCGGTACCCTGAACGGTAACGACCGGCTCGGTGGATTTCTCAGCGGGAGCAGGAGCGGGCGCGGCTGGGCTGGCTGCCGGAGGTGTCGGAGTGGCCTGGCTCCACAGGAAGCCAGCCGAGGCGGACAGGATGATGGCAAACTGGAACAGGCGTGTTCTCATGGGACTTTTCTTGGTTTGATCGGCCGGGTGATTTCTTCACGGTTAAGGCGAATCTTGAAGGAACTCCGATCTACCGCCGTGATCACTACCACATACGTAGTTCCTTCGAAAGTAATTGTCAGACTATCACCGACTTTCAGCTTTTTTTCACGGAATAGAAGCACGGGCTGGCCGTTTAGCATCAGCGAACCCGAAGGCGTGATGTGGGGGGCGATTTTCTCCAGTATATCGAGATCGGAACTGGACGCACGAACGGTGTCGCCTGACCTGACTACACTGGGTGCCGGGATGGCCCCAAGCCCGGGGGGGCTGAATGGGTCCACCAGTTCGGCTGGCAGCTTCTCGGTCGGATTTTCCCTTGCCGCGAGCAGCTGAGCTGCCAGATCAAGCGTGGCCTGCCGTTTGGACGGATTGGAGATCGCCTCCTGCCCAAAGGAAATCAACCCCGGCGCGCCAAGGGCTAGAACGCAAACCAGCATGCGGTGCATTTTCATGGCAAGCCGAGCAATTCGAGGTTGAGCGTCAGGTTGATCGTGGGGGATGAATTAGGCCCACCGAGCTGTCCTGGACGGGAAACGGAAGCGGAGATCAGCCGGTAAAAATGTGGTCCGGATTCGAGGTGGCCCACAAAATTGAGAATCTGGCGGTAGTCACCCTGCACGGCGATAGTATAACTGATGCCGGTGAACAGTGTCTTGGGGCCGCGTTGCTGCGCGGGGCTGGTGGGATTCGGCTGCAGGCTGAGTTCCTTGACGCCGGTGTCCGACTCGATGCGGTAGAAATATTGCTGGTTGCGGGCGCGTTCGGGAGCGTGCACCAGCCTTGCCTCCAGTCCCTTCGTGGCGGCGGAAAGCGTCTCGAACTGCTCGGGAAGGTTGGTGCCGTCGCGAATGTTAGCGAGGATCTTCTTTCCCTCCTCCTCCTTCTGTCTCATCAGCGTGTCCAGTTCGCTCGCTCTGGAATTCCGGATGTAAGAGCCGGCCAGCAGTACCACGCTGAGCACCCCGCAGCCAATGGCGACGGGATACTTCTTGAGAAATGCCACTATGTCTTTGGTTGTGAAAGCCATGGTTACTTCTTACCGCCCATGCCGCGGAAGCGGAGAAACAAGTCGAACGAGAGTCGTCCGCTCGCCTGATCCCGATCAAGTTTGTTCAGCGCGACATCTTCGAATACACTGCTGAAGTACTTGTCCTGCCGCAATTGCTCCACGTAGGTGGACGTGCGGCCGCTCGCCTCGTCTGGCGAGCCCGTGGCTATCCCGCGCAGATTTGCCCCTGTATTGCGTATATCCACTGCGCTCATCGCCAGCTCCTGCGGCAACGTGCTCCCGAGATTTAAAAGGAATTGGGACAGCACCAGCCGTGGTTTCAGGAAGTTGTTAAGCTCGCTGATTTTCTTTTCCTCAGCGGCAAATTTTTGGGAAAGCATGAGCGCTTGCACGCTGGCTTTCTTGTTCGTGTCAATCTGGACCTCCCAGTCGGTCACCTGGCGGTTGAGGTTGTTGATCCTGTATTCCTGGTAGCTGAAGTACAACAGGAGGCTGGCAGTAATCGCGATCGCAGCAAAATTGATGAAAAACTGCGTCCGGACAACTTTCGTGTCCGGCAGCCGTGCGGGGTTGCGGAAATCCGGGTGCCAGGCCGGTATAAGCGGCCTCTGGAACTGGTCACTTTTTTGTAGCAGCGACGGCATCGTAGTAGACCATGAGGCTGAACAGGCCCAGCCACCTCGGGTCGAGGTTGGAAGAGGCAGACGGGTTGGCAAAAGTGATCTGGTGTGACTTCAACCAATCCGCGAGATCGAGTCTGAGCACGCTCACACTCAATTCCTTGGCAATGGTGTTGCTCAACCAGCCGAGCTTCGGCGGTAGTAGGGTGCATAACACCTGCCCAATCGATTGGCCTGTCTGCACTTCGTAAAACCCAATCAAAGACTGCAGTTCCTTCAGCAGCTTCTTGATGAGTAGCACACCCATGTTCGTAAAATCGAACGTGTTCGAAAAAAAGAGCTTCCGGGCTGATTCCTCGTCCTTTAAATTCAGTTCCTTCTGAACGACCGGGATCATCGCATCGAGACCGTGTGGTATCGACCGGGTCGCGTCGAGGCCGTTGGCTGTGATGATGAAAGACTGAGTGCTGTCGGCATCTATTTCCAGCAAGAGCGTGGGGGCCTTCAGTTGGGCGAAAGCATGGTAGTCCACCAGGCTGCCCAACGCGGATAACGTACCCAGTTCAAGCCCCTCCGGAAATACACCCAGCGTCAGGAGCCGGTCCTGCGCCGCAAGCAGTTCGCTATTATTCCCTCCCACAAAGACCACCTCTTTCTGTGTGATCACCTTGCTCACCTCCACCTCATAATCGGTGCCATCCGCAGAGTTGAGGACTACAATGGCGAATTTCTCAGTCTCCATGCGAAACTGCTGCGAACAGATTTCCATGAGATAACCCGGCTCCTTTACGCGCTTCAGATCGAGGGTGAAGCGCCGCACGAACCGTCGTGGCGGATAAATGCTACAGCGCGCGTGCATGTAGCCGCTGCTGCTCTTCTTCCCGACCATTTCCTTGACCGCCGCTTGCACTGCCGGGTCATTGCCGATGGGGATCTCTTTCATCTCTTCGATCGCCAAGGGCGCCTCGGGGGATGAGGTGCGCGCTATCAACGCCGTTTGTGCGTTGATATCGATGAAAAATCCTTTCGTTTTCTTCGAGAACGAGAACATGCGGTCACAAAGCGCTAGGCAGCGTTAGGCGGGGAATTGGACGGATGCAACCCGTGGTTGATCTAAATCATGATTGCATCCACTGGGCAATCACTGACTAAGCTACAACAACAGAATGGTTTTTTTTACAAAAAGGCCTGCTCATGACAAGACCAAAAAAGTGCCTTAGTCCCACGCTGAGCGCCATTTACCTTTTCTTCATGCCGCTTTCTGCGATTAGTGGGACCGCGGCAGCGCCACTGCTCTGGCGGGTGGAGGGACCGCATCCGAGTTATCTCTACGGTACGGTGCACAGCTCCGATCCGCGGATAAAGGGGATTCCACCCCCGGTGCTTAAGGCACTCGACACATGCAGGTCGTTCCATCCGGAAGTCGAACTGTCGCCGGAGATTGTCGGACGCATGGCTGCGCGCTTGTTCAATCCTGCCGCTCCCGACCTCGAGACTCGCCTGCCTCCACCATTATGGGAACGTGTAAAGGCCGCTGGCGCCAGACTCGGCCTGCCGGAAGCTCTTTTGCACGGGCTCAGCCCCGGGTTGGCCGCCCTGCTGTTTGCCGCACCGCCCGAAGAGACCGACATCAGTGCCACCGTCGACGGCCAGCTTTACGAATACAGCCTATCCCGCGGCCTCACTATCGCCGCGTTGGAGACCATCGACGAACAACTCGACCTGTTCGACCAGCTCAAGCCCGCACAGGCCCAGGCTCTCCTCGTCGAATCACTCGACGATTTTGCGGCCGGCCACGCGCAACTCGGCAGGCTGCTTGACGCCTATGTTTCCGGCGACGAGGGACGCATCGCCGCCGAAGTCGAGGCGGAGTTTAAAAATCCGTCGGTGCGCGAGCTGGCCAATCCCCTCCTCTATCAACGCAACCAGCGCATGGCGGCGCGTGTCGAAGCCTACCTCAAACAAGGCGGGGCTTTCGTCGCCATCGGCGCCGCCCACCTCGTCGGTCCCCGTAGCGTGATCGCCCTCCTCCGCACCAGGGGGTTCAAAATCACCCGGGTGCAATAGTCATTTCCTGGCACCGGTGTCAGAGGCGTCTGGCTGGCGTTCCCTCGGAGGCGATCGCTCCGGAAGTGATCGCGACAACGATCAAACAAAAACCCGCCGCAAATCGGGCGGCGGGTCCGGTTTTTTCGCAAAGGAGTGCGCGCGATGACGGCAGTTTATTTCTGCCACGTGCGCTTCTGGTGGCGGTGCGACTTCAAGCGCTTGCGGCGCTTGTGCTTGTTCATCTTCAGACGGCGTTTCTTTTTCAGGTTACCCATTGGCGATCCAAGGTTCTGCGAGAAACCGCACCGTGCGGCGCTTTTTCCGCTCTGTAAAGCAGAATCTAGGTCGGAGGCAGCACGCGCACCGCACCCACTGCGCTCGCATAGAGTTCCAAGCTGACCGTGCAGTCCGGGAAAAATCCGGCCATGCAGGCGCCGTAGGCCTCGAGTTGGGGGCGATAGTCCTCACCCAGACGTTGCAGGAGCGCGCCGGCGTCCTCGCCCGCACGCGGCCGGTTGGTCTTCCAGTCGATCACCCGCACTCGGCGCGCCGCCACGTCGTGCACGACCAGGTCGATCACGCCGTCGATCCACGCCTCACTGCGCAGCGGCGCAAAAACGGCCAGCTCCGCCAGCCACCGCCCCGCCGTGGTCCGCAGGCCGCGGAAAAACTCGCCAGCGCGCAGCTGTGCGATCTCGCCTGTCGCCCGTCGTTCCAGACCCGCCTGCTGCGCGCGGCTGAGTGCCGCGGCCAGATATGCCTCCATCTCGGCCTCGCTCCCGTCCCATGGCAGAAATTCCATGGTCTCGTGCCACCATCGGCCGTAGTCAACCGGGTCATCGCCCGGCGTACCGATCCACGGCTCGTCGAGGGCGGATTCATGCCTCGTCGTGCGCACCGCATCGGGATGATACGCCAGTTGGTGTGGCAGCAGACGAGCGGGCAAGGAGGGCAGCGCTTTTGTTTCACCCCCAGCTGTTGTCGTCCCGCCCACAGTCACGGCGGAGGCGGAATGTGCCATCCCCTCGGTCATTGCTTCGAATTCCCGTAAACCGCTTTCAGCCACGGCGGCTGTTTCCGGCAGCGTGTCAACCAGCTCCGTTGCACCCCACAAGTCGGCGAAGCTTCCCTTCAGGCTCGGAGCGAACTGCGGATGCCATGGCAGCACGAGATGCCGCTTGGCCCGGGTGAAAGTCACGTAGAGCAGGCGCGTCAGTTCGCGCCAGCGTTCGCGTCCGCGCGCTTCCGCCGCCTCGGACGGCACGCTGGCCGCGTCAAAATATACCCGCGCCATCGGTTCATCGCCCGCCAGCAGGCGCAGCCCCGTTTCAGGCCTTTCGCGCAGGTTGCGCCACAACCCGACGGGAATCACCACCGGCCACTCGAGCCCCTTGGCCGAATGGGAGGTCAGCAGGTTGATCGCGTCGTCGGCCGGCTTGCCGACCGGGCGGCCTTCCTCGCGGTGCTGCAGGAGTTCGTGCAGCCATTCGCGCGATCCCCCGCCGGTCTGGCCGAGCCGCGCCGCCCGCACGCGCAGCCGCTCGAGCTCAGCTTCGTATCCTCCGGCCGGATCGGCCAGCCGGGCCTTTTCGCGCAAGGTGCACGCCTCGATCAGGGCGGTCACGAATTCCTCGAGCACCACGCCCTCCTCATCCGCGCGCAGGATGAACGGCGCCAGCGTGCGCAGCGCCGCCGCAACGGGAGCCGGCTGCCGTTCCGGTTCATCCCAACGGAACGCCCCCTCGGCGCGCCTTGCCTCCGCGATCACCGCATCGGACACCGCGAATACCTCGCGCAACACCCCCGCCCATTCGAAGGCGTTCTCAGGATCGCCCAGCACCGCGAGTAGACCGTTCAGCCAGGCATAGACCGGATGATCCGCGTTGCGGTTGCGCCGCATTTGCAGTGCCACCTTCAGCCCTTCGCTCTCAAGCACCTTGCGCGCGGTGGCCAGCCAGTCGTTGCGGGGCGCGAGCAGGCACACTTCACCCCAGGTGCGTGCCCCCACCGCCGCCGGGCCGCCCGCGCGCAGTACCCGCGCAATCTGCCGGACCTCTTCCGCCAGCCGCGGCTCGACCCCCAGCTCCGGAGCCACCGGTGCCAGCGGCAGACGGCTGACCATGCCCTCCGCGCTCCCGGGGGCGGCGACCAGCGGCGAATACGCCACTTGCAGCCGGCACCGGGGCGCCACACCCCAGGTGTATTCACGCCCGTCGCCGAAGGCCGCGGGAAATCCCGCGTTGAAAAAGTCCACCACCCGGCGCGGCGCGCGAAAGGTCACCTGAAACTCGAGTCGTTCGCCGCCGTCGCCGCGGCCGAAGGCCTCGAGATGCCGCAGGAAATTCCGCACATCGGCCCGGCTGCCGTAGATCGCCTGCTGGCCGTCGCCAACCATGCTGAAATGTCCGGGCCGCGGCGGCACCCCGCCACCTTCGGGCCAGTCGCCAATGATCGCACCCGGCGGCCGGGTGATTTCGACCAGCACGGCGAACTGCTGTGGATCGGTGTCCTGCGCCTCGTCGAGCAGCACGTGGTAGCCCTCCGCACGGATCTGGTCCAGGGTTTCGCGATGCTGCAGGACGGCGAGGGCGGCCTCCACCTGATCCGCGTAGGTCTGCACCCCGCGCTCAAAACGATAATCACGATAGCGCAGCGCCAGTTCGGCGGCGAGTGCCGCCGCCGCGTCGGCCAGCCAGGCCTTGAGCGGCGCCGTGAGTGCCTGCACCAGCTCTTGGGCGCGCTCCGCCGATCCGATGGGTCGCAACATTGGCAGGAAACCGCGGTTGGCATGAAAACGTCGCACCCAGTCGGCGGCGGCACGCTTGGTGGCCTCGAGGTTCTCGCGTCCGCGGCTCTTGACCGTGAGCGCCTGCAAAGCGGCCAGCACGCGCTCGTCCGGCCCAGCCGGCCCCTCGCGCGGGGCGCGCTCGAGAAAACGCTTCGCCGCGGCCAGGTTGAGTTCGCGTGCCAGCGGGAAAATTTCTCCGAGCGGCAGGAAACGCAGGAAGACTTCGACGCACTCCGCCGGCATGGCCGCGAACTGCATCGCGTCCTGTTCCAGGAACTCCTCCCACCATGCCTCGTCTCCCTCCTCGAGCACCGTGGGATTCAGGTTCAAGCCGTAGGTCGCGCCGAATCGCTGGCCAAGTTGCAGGCAGAAGCTGTGGATCGTGCCGAAAAAGGCGCGGTCGAGCTGTTCGAGCACATGCGCCGGCGGGGTGCGGCCCTCGGCCCGGCGGCGGGCCAGCTCCTGCAGCAGCGTCGCGCGCGAGCGCTGGCGGATTTGCGCGGCCGCTTTCTTGGTGAAGGTGACCACCACCATGCGCGGCAGCAACCCGGCGCCCTCGGGCGACAGCGCCAGGCACGCCAGCCGCTCCGAGATCGCCGTGGTTTTGCCCGAGCCGGCGTTGGCGCTCACCGCAAAGTTCGTGTGGAATTCCTCGCGGAAGCGCGTCCGGTCCCCCTGATCGGCGGTCGGCTCATTCATGCTCCACCTCCTCCGTCTCCGGTGGCGGGCCAAAGGTCGCGGCATATTTTCCGGCCAGCACGGCATGCCTGATTGGCGCGCAGGCCAGCGGCGATTCGAAGCCGTGCGTGTAGTCGGTGCGGTCGACCGTGAGCTGTCCGTATTTTCCGGTGGCCAGGTGCTCCCCCAGGCGGGCCAACCGCGCCAGCGCCGGGTTGAGATCAGCCATCGCGAGGAACGATTCGCCGCCGGCTTCGGGCTTGAGCATCCAGACCCGTCCGTCCACGGCGCCCAGCTCGCGCGCCGCGGCTAGGTAGACGCCCAGTTGCAGGCCCTCGCCCTGTTCGGCCATGCGTCCCGGAGACAGCGGCCGGATGGCCCCGGTCTTGAAATCCACGATGTTGACCGTGCTGCCCTGCCAGCGCGGCTGATCCGCCAACGCCACGTCCATGCGGCCATGCACCCCCACGCGACCATTGCCGGCCGGCAGCGTGAGCCTGCGTGGCAGCGTCCACTCCACCACCGCAAAACGTCCTCCCTTGAGCGTCAGCACCTTCTCGAGCAATGCACGGGTCACATGGGTCAGCTCGGCGTGAAACGAATCCCAGTAGCGGTCGCCGGGCCGGCCGCGGCGCCAGGCGGCCAGCGCCGCATCCAGCCGCGCGCGGCACTCCGCCGGCGGCGGCACGCGGTGGAAGTCACCCTCCTCCGCCTCTCCGCGCAGCGCCCCTGCCAGCAGGCGGTGCGCGAACAGGCCGAGTGCCTTGCGGGTGGCGCGTGCAAACGGCCGCCAGTCGATCGCGTGCACCCCCAGCACCGCCCCATACCAAAGCTCCGCCGGGTCACGCAGCCCGCGCTCGATGAGCCCCGCCGCGACGTTCGCTGGCCGCTCCGCCAGGTCCGCGCAGTAAAAATATTCGTCGAAGGGTCGCACCGGATCGCGGCGCGCCACCCATATTGCCTGCCACTGTTCCAATTCCTCCGGGGCGGCCGTGGCGGAAGCGGCCGCCCGCGGTGCGCTCGCGGCCGAAGCCTCCCAGGCCCGTTCCAGCGACCACCCCGGATCCGCTCCTTTTTGCCAGAAAAGCATCCGCTCCACCCAGACGTTGGGTATCAACTTCAGCTCCGGTTCCTCCTCGTCGAAAAGCGCGGCCGAAAAAACCACGCCTTCGCGCGTATCGCGGGTGATGGCGGCATAGGCGTCGCGCTCCAACTGGGCAAGGTCGTCGCCCGTGAACAGGCCGAGCGAAAACCGTGAGACCTCGTTGAGCACAAGGCGGTGCTCGTCGGTCAGCCAGGGTCCGGATTCATGCCGCACCGGCCATACGCCGGCGTTGGCGCCGGTGAAAATGACGTGCGACCACGCCACGCCGGTGGCGCGGCGGCGCGTGGTAAACGTGACCCGGGCGAACGCTCCCTTGCCGGCAACCATCGCCGGACTTGTCTCCGGCAGGAATGCCGCCAGCGTGCCCGTGACCAGCGGTAGTGGCAGCAGCCGCGTCTCCCGTTCCGCGAAGGCGACCAGTGCATCCCAGCCCACCGGCCGCGGTAGAAGAAAGCCTGCACACACCCGGTCGAACCTCGCCAGCGCGTCGGTCAGTGTCAGCTCAGCCGGCCATGCCGGCAGCAGGCGCTCGGCCAGCTTGTGCACGGCGCGCCAGTCAGGGTGCTCCCCGTCAGCAAGGCGGTTGGCACAGGCCGCCAGCAGGTGCGACTGGCATTCGTCGAACAATTGCTCGCACACGGCGCGGGCCGCCCCTGGTGGGGCTTTCACCCAGTCGAGCGTGCGCAGCAGCGTCCACAGTTCGAGAAATTCCTCCAGCCGGCCGCCGCGCTCGTAGAACCTCAGCAGCGACCGTTGCACGCGCACCTCGATTGGCGGCGTACCCGGCGTCTCCAGGAGGTCGGCAAACGCCTGGCCGCGCGCGGCCAGCAGTGCCGCCAGCCGGCGATGCCCCATCTCCGGCCCGGGGAAGATCACTGCGATGTTCCCGGCGCCCGCCGCGAGCAGCGATCCGATCCTGCCGGCGACGAGCGCCATTTCGTCGGCGTGGGTTCGGCCGACGAGCATCTCGCACGGCAACGGAGAGGAAGGCGGCGCTTCGCCGGTCAATGCCTGGCCGACCGGCTCGCACGAGGGCGCAGCTTCTTCCTCCGCGAGGGACACCGCCTCGACGCCGAGAAAATCCTCCCAGAGTTGCACCCACTGTTCATCCAAGCCCCGGCCGCGCAAAGCGGGCTCGGGCAGCACGGCGGTGAGATCACCGCACCGGCGCGCGAGCGCGGCGACATTGAAAAACTCCCCCCAGGCCTCGGCCGAAAGGCCGTAGATCAGCAAGGCGTCGCCCGCACGCGGCGCCTCCGGCGGCACGGGCGTAAGCGCGCCGCGCTCGCTCTGAAGCTGGGCAAAGTCATAGCCGGTCTCGCGCACCCACGCCGACAGCTCGCCGAACAGATCGCGCAGGAGCGGCAGGCCGAAATGCTCGTGATTAAACCCCGCCTGCAGCAGCTCGTCGAAGTGGTCGAGGGCGCGCCCCGCGTCGGACTGCAGGCTTTTCAGGAGGCCTAGCTCCGGCGGCGGGGGGGTCACATTCGCAAGGCGCGCCAGCCGGCGCGACAGGATGGCCCGCAGGCCGAGCAGCAGCAACTCGCGTCCGAGCGCAGGTTGGGCCGGACGCGCGAGGGCCAGCCATTTCTGGCGGGCGAGTCCCGGCGAGAGAAATTCCACTCCGAGCAACGCGACGCCCTCGGCGAGACAGCGCTGCTTGAGCGCGTGTGACTGGCCGCGCGTAGGCACTACGACATACCGGCGCATCAGGCGGCCGGGCGCCGCCGCCAACCACGGACGCACCACTTGCGTCCACGCGGTGTCGGCGTGGCGGAAAAGACGGAGCTCGCACGTGGGCGGGGCTGACGACATGCCGGGGGAGAGCTTGGGCAGATCACCCGCGCGGCTTCAACCCTGCAAGCGGGCGCCGTGCCCGGCGGCCGGCATAAGGAAAACCGCCGTGGCAGGGGCCGGCGGGAGGTGAAAACCGCGGGGGCGCGACCGTGGCGCCTTACTTGGCGAAAACGAACTTCGCGGCGCGCGATTTCACCCGGGCGGCGGCATTGGCGTGGATGACGCCGCCTCGGACAGCCTTGTCGACGGCGGCGACGTAGGCGATGGCGGCGCTCTTGGCCGCCGGGGCGTCGCCGGCCTTCGCGGCCGTTTCCAGCTGCTTTGCGAGCGTCTTCAGCCGCGTCTTCACCGCCTTGTTGCGCAACATGCGCTTCAAGGATTTGCGGGCGTTTTTGATGGCGGATTTGGTGTTGGCCATGGGTGATGCGAAATATGCTGCGAGCGGCTTGAGAGGCCGTCGAACATCCCAACGCCCCCCGGCAAGTCAAGCGGTTTTTCCCCTTGGCGCATGCGCGTTTTACACCGCGCAAAACGCGTGCGGCAGGCCTTGGTCTTGGGGCCGTAAGCCGGATTCTGGACCCCGGCTTGCGCCAGGGTGATCGTCATTTCTCTCGGCCGCTCGCGCGGCCGCCCCGCCGAAGCGGGATGCGACATACCCGGGACTGTTGGGCGGGCCGCCCAGTCCCCTATTTTGTCTTGCACCGGATTGGGTTTTCCCTGCCACCGGCATCGCTGCCGGCGCGGTGGGCTCTTACCCCACCTTTTCACCCTTGCCGCCTCTGCCATCTCAAACCTGAGATTTGAGATTCCAGAGGAGGCGGTATTTTCTCTGTGGCACTGTCCGTCACGGCGGCTTGACCCGCCGTGCCCCGGCTTGAGCGGAAGCGCCTCCGGCCGGCGGCCTTGCGGCCAGCCGTGCCGGCGCGACAGCGTTTCTTGCCGGGAATCCTGCCCGAGGGTGTCCGGACTTTCCTCTCCGAACCGCCTGCCAGGGTCCGGGTTTCCCCGAACGGCAGGCGCACTTGGCGCGGGTTTACCCGCGCCGTCGGGATGTTTCCAAAGAACGGAGCGACAACCTGGCCCCAAGACCAAGGAGGGGGAGATTGAAGAAGGAAGAAGCAAGAAGCAAGAGACCCTTTTCGGAGTCCGGTAACCTCTTGGCCGAAGGCCGGTTCGTCCTCTTTCCTCTTCCTTCTTTAATCTTGAATTACGGCGGGCGCGTCTGCGGCCGTCGTTCATGCCTCCCAGTAAACGATCCGCCCGCACTGGTCGCAAGTCACGAGCTTGTCGGGTTTGCGCGTCTCGCTGTCGATATTGAACGAAATCTTGAGATGGCACCCGCCGCATTTGCCCTCGTGAATGGGCACAACGACGGGCTGGCCGGGCTTGGCCGCGAGCCAGTCGTAGAGCCGCAGCGACGGTTCGTCGAGCAGGCTGCGTGCGGCGGCGACCGACTCGTGCGCCGCCTGCAACTCGACCTGCAGGTTGGCTTCGCGCTCGCGCAGCGTCTGAATGCGTGACTCGTGACCGGCGATGTTCTGCTTCAGCTCCTCCTCGGCGGCGGCGCACTTTCGCTTTGCCTCGTCGATGGCATACATCACCTTTAACTCCTCCTCCTCCAACGCGTCGATCTGGGCCTGCGTGGCCTCGATCTCATGGCCGAGCGCCTGATACTCGTCGTTCTTCCGCACCTGCAACTGCTGGCTTTTGTATTTCGTCAGCCTCTCCTCGGTGGCGCCGACTTCGTTCTCCACCGCCTTCCTTTTCACCTCGAGTTCCTTCAACTCACCGCGGGTGGACTCGATGGCGGCCTTTTCGGCGGCGATCTTTTGTTCAACGGCCGCGATATCGCGCGGCACGGCCTTTAACTGGGTCTCAAGGACAAGCCGTTTCTGGTCGCGCTCCTGAAGGACCAGCAGCTTTTCCAGTGGCGGGGTAAGTGTCGTACGACAATGTCCCTCGGCAATCCTTCGAGCCCATTCGACCGTCGCTTTAGTGATATAGAGTTCATCATCCTGAGCGTCGTTGAGGTCTACCTCCCAATCTGACTTGGCATCTGTTTCCTCTTTCACACATCGCGCCCAGCTCTCGACATCCTGCATGCCGGCGTCGGTAATTTGCCAGACACCCACCTGCGGCATCGTGATTAACCCATCTAACTTCAGGTCCTCACGTCTCCATGCCAGATCGTTCTGCCCCACAGGCTCATTTGTGACGCGAAACGCTTCGTCCCACTCCGGGACATGCATGAGACCTCTCGAATCAACATAGTTCAAGACCTGCTGCTTATCCGGCTGAGACTGATGATGCAGCTTTCTGAGTAGATACAGCGCGAGTAGAACCACTCGCCGTTGTTGTCGAACTTTGAGAGGCATCAGATGTAATACATTTCGCCCGGCCCTTTCACCACCAGCATGTCGAGGGTGTAGCTTTTGCACCTGGCCTCGAGGGTGGCGCGCACGTCGCGCCAGACCTGCTGCACGCGCCTGCCGGATTGACCGTCGGCATTCCCGCCGAGTCCCAACAGGTCGCCTTCGATGAGCTTAACGATGTCGTAAAGCGTGATCTTCTCCGGCGGACGGGAAAGCACGTAGCCGCCCTGTTTGCCGCGCCGGCTGGTGATAAGCCCGCCATTGCGCAGCTCGCTCAAAATCTGCACCAGATAGTTCGCCGGGACTGCCTCGATTTTGGCCAGTTCCTCGATGTGCGCAAGCCGTCCTTCTCCGTGGTGCCGAGCCAGTTGTGCCAGCACTCGACAAGCATAATCCACCTTAACCGAAAGTTTCACGATGCCAGCAACTTACACTGTCATCTTTGGCTGGCAACCTAAAATTGAACAATGGCCGAAATTGATTAAGAAAAACATTGTCCGCAGGTATGTTTTCCGAGACAGTTTTACTTTCATTTCCAACGTTTATTTCCCCCCTGCATGCCCGACCAAGAAGACCCGAAAATCCTGAGTAAAATCCGGGCTGGCGCCGCCGCTTACGACGCATCCAAAATCCAGAAGCTCGAAGGCCTCGAGGGTGTCCGCAAACGCCCCGACATGTACATCGGCGACACCATGGAGCGTGGCCTTCACCACTGCGTCTTTGAGGTCGTCGACAACTCCATCGACGAGGCCCTGGCCGGTTTTGCCACGCACATCACGGTGAGCATCCACCTCGACGGCTCGTGCTCGATCGAGGACAACGGACGCGGCATTCCCGTCGATCTGCACCCCGTGTACAAGATTCCGGCGCTCGAACTCGTGCTCACCAATCTTCACGCCGGCGGCAAGTTCGGCAAGGGCGCCTACCAGGTGTCGGGCGGCCTGCACGGCGTGGGCGCGAAATGTGTGAACGCCGTCTCCGAATGGTTCGAGGCCGAGGTGCGCCGCGACGGCAAGGTCTACCACATGCGCTGCACCCAGGGCAAAACCTCGCAGAAGATGACCGTGATCGGCGAGACCAAGAAGACCGGCACCAAGATCACCTTCAAGCCCGACCCGGAGATCTTCAAGATCACGCGCGAGTTCAAATACGAGATCCTGGCCAACCGCCTGCGCGAACTGGCGTTCCTCAATCCCGGCGTCTCCATCGACCTCATCGACGAGCGGTCGCAAAAAAACGAGCGCTTCCTGTTCAAGGACGGCATCAGCGAGTTCGTGCGGTTTCTCAACCGCAACAAAAACGTCCTGCATCACCGGCCCATCACGTTCAGCGACACCGAGCCCAACGAGGATCCGGCGAAGGCCGGCACCATGGTCGACGTGGCGATGCAGTACAACGACTCCTACAACGACCAGATCTTCGCCTACGCCAATTCCATCTTCAACCTCGAGGGCGGCACCCACCTTTCGGGCTTCCGCACCGCGCTCACCCGCGTCATCAACAACTTCGCCAAGGCCAACAACCTCATCAAGGAAAAGGATCCCGGCATTACGGGTGACGACGTGCGCGAAGGACTCGTGGCCGTCATCTCCCTCAAGCTGTCGGAGCCCCGTTTCGAAGGCCAGACCAAGACCAAGCTTTCCAACTCCGAGGTCGATGGCATCGTCCAGAAGATCGTCGGCGAGAAGCTGAAGTTCTTTTTCGAGAAGGAGACGGCCATCGCCAAACGCGTCATCGACAAGTGTCTTTACGCCGCCCGGGCCCGCGAAGCCGCCCGCAAGGCCCGCGAAACCATCCGCAAGGGCGCCTTCTCCGGCGGCGGCCTGCCCGGCAAGCTGGCGGACTGCTCCGAACGCGACGCCGCGCTCACCGAAATCTACATCGTCGAGGGCGACTCCGCCGGCGGCTCCGCCAAGCAGGGTCGCGACCGCCGCTACCAGGCCATCCTTCCGCTCCGCGGCAAACTCATCAACAGCGAGAAGGCCCAGCTGGACAAGGTGCTCAACAACGAGGAAATCCGCACCCTCATCACCGCCATCGGCACCGGCATCGGCGCCGGCGAGGACGACTCCGCCTTCAACGCCGACAAGGCCCGCTACCACAAGGTCATCATCATGACCGACGCCGATGTCGACGGCTCGCACATCCGCACGCTGCTCCTGACCTTCCTCTACCGCCAGATGAAGGGTCTCATCGAGCGCGGCTACGTCTACATCGCACAGCCGCCCCTCTACAAGATCAAGCGCAAGAAGCGCGAGCAGTACATCGACAACGACGAGCAGCTCAACCGCATCCTGCTCGAACTCGGCTCCGAGGACGTGCTGCTCACGCGCCTCCGCGACCAGACCACCTTCGCCTCCACGCAGATCGACAAAATCGTCGAATCGCTGGCCGCGCTGGAAAAGCTGGGTGCGGGGGTCACCCGCTACGGCGCCGCGCTCGCCGAATACCTCGACCTGCACGCGCCGAAGACGCACGAGCTGCCGCGCTACGTCGCGCGCATCCGCGAGGGCAACAAGGAGTCGCACGAGTTCCTCCGAAACGACGAGGCCCGCGCCGGGTTTATCCGCCGCATGGGCCTCGACGCCGCTTCCTTCGACCAAGCCGACGGCACCCTGAGTACCCCGCCCCTCGGTGACGGCAAAAAGGATGGCAGTGCTTCGCCCATCGTCACGCGCCGCATCACCATCCATGAGATCTTCGAGTCAACGGAGATGACCAAGCTGCTCCGCGCCATGGCGGCGAGCGGTCTCGACATCTCGCGCTTCACGCCCACCGAGGAGCCGCGCTACGTCAGCACCGAGAACCCCGGCCAGAAGACCGAGGCGAAGACCGAGCTGCACGCGCCGTTCGAAATCCTGCATCACATCCGCAACCTCGGCCGCCGCGGCCTCGCCATCCAGCGCTACAAAGGCCTGGGGGAAATGAACCCCAAGCAGCTTTACGAAACCACGATGGACCCGGAGAAGCGCCGGCTGCTGCGCGTCTCGATCGACGACGCCGCCAAGGCCGACCACCTCTTCACCCTCCTCATGGGCGACGAAGTCCCGCCCCGCCGGCAGTTCATCGAGGACAACGCGCTGAACGTGCAGTATCTCGATGTATAGGAAGGAGCCGGGAGTCAGGATGGAAGTATAACCTCCGGCACTATCCTCCTGAATCCTGCCCTCCTCCCCTCCTGACTCCTTACAGAAATGTACACCGCCAACGAGAAGGTTTCGACGGCCAACATCACCGAGATCATGCAGACCGCCTACATCGATTATTCGATGTCGGTGATCATTTCGCGCGCGCTGCCCGACGCGCGCGACGGCCTCAAGCCCGTGCAGCGCCGCATCCTCTATGCCATGCTGCGCGAGGGTCTCCTCCACAACCGCGCCTACGACAAGTGCGCCGGTGTGGTCGGCGAAGTCCTTAAAAACTACCATCCGCACGGCGACGCCTCCGTCTACGACACCCTCGTTCGCCTGGCGCAGTCCTGGGTCATGCGCTATCCGCTGATCGACCCGCAGGGCAACTTCGGGTCCGTCGACGGCGATCCGCCCGCCGCCTACCGTTACACCGAGTGCCGCCTCTCCGAGATCGCCGCGGAACTGCTGCGCGACATCGAGGAGGAAACGGTCGATTTCGCGCCCAATTACAAGGAGTCGACGACCGAGCCCACGGTTCTGCCCGCCGCGCTGCCGAGCCTGCTGATGAACGGGTCGACCGGCATCGCCGTCGGCATGGCGACCAACATTCCGCCGCACAACCTCGACGAGCTGATCACGGCCGCCTGTGCCGTCATCGACCGCCCCGGCATTTCCGTCGACGAGGTGGTCGCGATGATTCCCGGACCCGACTTTCCCACCGGCGGAGTCATCGCCGGCCGCGAAGGCATCATCTCCTACCTCAAGACCGGCAAGGGCATTGTCCGCATCCGCGGCAAGGCGCACACCGAGGAACTCAAGGGCGGCGGCGAGCAGATCGTCATCACCGAGATCCCCTACAACGTGAACCGCGCCTCGCTGGTCACGCGCATCGCCGAGCTCGTTTCCAACAAGCAGATCGACGGCATCCGCGACCTCCGCGACGAATCCGACGTAAACACCCGCATCGTCATCGAGCTCAAGCGCGGCGAGCAGTCCAAGGTTGTCATCAACCAGCTTTTCCAGAAGACCGCCCTCGAGTCCTCCTTCGGCGTCATCCTGCTGGCCCTCGATCGGAAGCGGCCGAAGCAGATGAACATCAAGGAGCTCATCGAGTGCTACGTCGAACACCGCCGCGACGTCATCACCCGCCGCACCCAGTTCCGCCTGCGTCAGGCCGAGGACCGCGCGCACATTCTGGAGGGCTACAAGATCGCCCTCGACAATCTCGACGACTTTGTCCGCCTCATCCGCAGCGCGAAAGACCGGGAAGAGGCCAAGGTCAAGTTGATGGCCCGGTACCCGCTCTCCGAGCGGCAGACCACCGCCATCCTGGAGCTGCGCCTTTACCAGCTGACCGGCCTCGAGCGCGACAAGATCGAGCAGGAATACCTTGAACTCATCAAACTCATCGAGGAACTGCGCGGCATTCTTGAATCCGAAGCCAAGCTCCTTGCCGTCATCAAGACCGAGCTGCTCGAGCTGAAGGGAAAGTATACGCAGCCCCGCCGCACCGAAATCATCGATTCCCTCGCCGAGTTCCGCATGGAGGACGTCGTGCCCAACGAGGGCTGCGTCATCACCGTCTCTCACCAGGGCTTCATCAAGCGCACGCCGGTCGCCGACTACCGCTCGCAGCGCCGCGGCGGCAAGGGCGTCATCGGCACCGAGACCTACGAGGAGGATTTCGTCGAGCACCTCTTCACCGCCTCGACCCATGACTTCATCCTTTTTCTGACCAACACGGGCCAGGGTCATGCGAAGAAGGTCTACGACGTGCCTGAGGGCGTTCGCACCTCGAAGGGCAAGTCGGTCTCCAGTTTCCTCCGCCTGGCCGAGGGCGAGAAGATCGCCGCCATGATCTGCGGGAAGGAGTTCTCCGACCAGCTCCACCTCGTCATGGCCACGCGCAATGGCGTCACCAAGAAGACCAACCTGGCCGACTACACCAACGCCACGCGCGAAGGCGGCCTGCGCGGCATCAAGCTGGAGGAAAAGGACACGCTCGTCGGCTGCGTGCTCACCACCGGCGAGAACGAGATCGTCCTCGTCAGTTACAAGGGTCAGGCCGTGCGCTTCAAGGAGGACGACCTCCGCGACCAGGGCCGCGACACCGTCGGCGTCACCGGCATGCGTTTCAAATACCCGGGCGACCATGTGAAGGCCATCGAGGTCTGCGATCCCGCCGCCCGCCTGCTGGTGGCGCGCGAGGATGGCATCGGCAAACGCACGCCGTTCGAGGACTACCGCCTCATCAGCCGCGGCGGCACGGGGGTCATCGCCATCGACCTGCCCGAGGATGGCTCGGTCAACGTCGCCGGCGCGCTCAGTGTGCGCGACATCGACGAGGTCATGCTGCTCACGACCAAGGGCCAGAGCATTCGCACCCGCGTGAAGGAGATTCGCGAGACCGGCCGCGGCGCCAAGGGCGTGAAGCTCGTTGACTTGGCCGAGGGCGACAAACTCCTCTCCATCGCCCGCGTCGTCGAGACCGAGCCCGGGGAGGAGAACGGCGCCGCTTCATCCACCCCCGCAGCCCCACCGCCCGCGTAAAGGGAGGGTGTTTTCTCCGAAAACGCCGCGGCGCGCGGTGGATAGCGCCCCTGCCCGCGCCTCGTCCTCAACTTCCGCCACTCGGGGCGCGGTAGCGCAGCACCAATCTGAACCCCACCTGGTTGGAACCCGAGGCGTCGGCGCTGACTTGGGTCCGCCACGCCGCGCGGCAGTTGGCGGCATTGGACTGCCAGGATCCACCGCGGATATAAAGTTTCTGGCACCATTCCGACACATTGCCGTGCATGTCGTACAGGCCCCAGGCATTGGGCTGATAGGAGCCCACCGGCTTCGGTTTGCCGCCCGCAGCGCGATTGTAGTTCGCCAGCAGGTCGAGCCCGCTGTCGCTGTCGCTATTGGAGATGTTGTGGTCGTTGTTGAAGGACGTATGTGTGCCCGCCCGGCAGGCATATTCCCATTCGTCCTCAGTCGGCAGGTCTGCCACCAAAGTTCCGCCATACTTGGTCGCCAGAATTCGGTTCAACCGGGCGAGAAAGCCGTTGCCCCCGGCCACGCTCGGCCAGTCGACCTGATCAATCGGCCACTTGGCATTGCCGCGCCAGTAGCTCGGGCTGTGCCAGCTCGGGCTGCTCTGCATCATAATGCTGGAGTATTCCTCCTGGGTCACCTCGTAGATTCCGATGTAGAAAGGTTTCCCGATCGCGACGCGCTCCTGCACCTCGTTCATCCGCCGGCCGCGTTCCTCGGGCGGAGAACCCCGCAGGTAGCTGCCCGGTTCGATCCGCAGCAGTCGCAAGCTAACCGTGTCGCTCAGGGCCAGATCGATGGCCGGTGGCAGCTGCGCCGGATCCACCGCCGCCCCCTCTTTCAGCGCGTAGCTGAACGCCGTGCGGGCGCGCCATTGGCCGGGCGTGATGTTTTTTTCGTCAACCAGACGCCCCGCGAGGGCCTTTTCCCCGTCCCCCTTTTCTCCGGCGAGCGCATCGCGCAACCATTGCCCTTCCGCTTGGACGACCGTCCCGTCCGCAATGAGTGGCTTGACCTTTTCAAGGAAGGGATCTTTGGGGCGGGGATACAGTTCAGTCTCCTTCCTCCACTGCTCCGGCGTCAGCGATTTCTCTTCGACCAACTGCCGGGCGAGCGCCCGCTCGGCCTCGCCTTTCCCACCTGTCTCCGCCGCATGCAGCCAGCCAAATTCCTTTTCGCGAATGAAGTCCGTGGCCAGCAATGGCCGGAGCTTCGCCACCATTTCATCGGCCGGCGGCACCAGGGTCGTGAAATTGCGCCAATCCTCAGGCGCGAGCGAATGATCGATGACCAGGCGGGTCGCCAGGGTCTTTTCATTGTCGCCCTGCAATCCGCGCAAGGCCGCATTCAGAACGCCGCCTTCCGTCTGGGTGATCTTCCCGGCCTCCACCAAGTCCTCGATGGGCGTCCGGGAGGCGGCCACCCGAGCGGGGCCGGGACCCGGTTGCGTCGCAACGGCCGGCGCTGTCGCGGGCGCTGCCGGCTGCTCGGGCGCAGAAATCGATGCCTGCGTGGGTGCGGTTGGTGAGGGCTTGCCCGGCGCAGACACGGCCTGCGGCAGCGGCCCGGGAGTGGCGGGCGGCAACCGCGTCAACTTCCAATAGGCCGCGCCACCGGCGCCGGCCAGAAACAGGACGGCTGCCGCGATCACCCACTTGACCCCGGCCCGCCGCCCGCCTCCGCCCGCCGGAGCCATCGGTTTGCCTTCGAGCATTTCGCGGAGAGCTCTCGCGCTGGGCGGACGCACCGCCGCGTCCTTGGCCAGGGAGGCCGCCACGGCTCTTTCCCATCCGGGTGGAATCGGCTGGCCGGTGCGCTCAAGTTCCTGGCGCCGCGCGGTCATGCTCGGCGGCACCTTGGCGAGCGTTTGCTCGCGGATGGCTCCACGGAAGAACGGCGGATCACCCGTCAGCAGGTCGTAGATGGTGGCGCCGATGCTGTAGATGTCGTCACACGGGGCCGCCTTTTCGCCCATCATCTGTTGCGGGCTCATGTAGGGTGGCGTGCCCGCGCTGTTCCTCGTCACCCGGTTGATCGTGTCCGCCACGGTGCGCCCGATGCCGAAATCGCCCACCTTCAGTTCGCCGCGTTCGTTGACCATCAGATTGGCCGGCTTGATGTCGCGGTGCACGACCTTCTGCTGGTGGGCGTAGTGCATGGCCTCGCACAGCTGCCAGACCCACTGCTGGATGTCCGCAACTTCAAAGAACCGCCCGGACCGCTGCGCCTTCAACTTGTGCAGGTTGGTGCCGTTGACGTACTCCATCGAAATGGCCGACGTGCGCCCGTTGGTGACGAAATCGAACGTCTTGATGATGTTGGGATGCGCCAGATCGCGGTTGATGATCACCTCGCCTTTGAGCTCCTTCAGCGCATCGGCCTCACTCGTCATCTCCTCGCGGAGAAATTTGAGCGCGACCCGGGAGTTCAGCTCCCGGTCGAGCGCCAGCCAGACCACGCCCATCCCGCCCTTGCCCAGCTCGGTCAGCAGCTCGTAGCGGCCGAACACCACCTCCTTCGCCGGCGCGCGCACGGTTTCGCTGTCATCCGCAGACTCCCGTTGGTTTGGCTTGTTATCGTCCATGCTGGGGCAGGGTTCGGTTCCGCCGCATGAAGCAGTTTGGGACGCCCGCCATGGGCGGCGCAAGCCGACTTTTGGGCCGGTCCCACCCGGTGGCCAGGACCATCCCGCCGCTTCTTTTCCATTGCCCCAACCAGTCGTATTCCGGCATGTTCCCCGCCAAGGACGAAACCCCATGAGCGCCTGGATCGAGAAAAGCGATGGCAGTCGTATCGCCATTGAAACCAACTGTTACTTCGGGCGTGCCCATGCGAACACCGTACAGCTGCTGTCACCGGGCGCCTCCCGGCGGCACGCGCACCTTCATGCCCAGCGGGCCGAGGGCGGCACCGAATACTGGATCGCCGACCTCGGCAGCACCAACGGCACCCTGCGCAACGGCAAACGCGTCACCATTCCCTGCCGGCTCAAGGACGGCGACGTCATCACCATCATCGACGAAAGTTTTGCCTTCCGGACCGCGGAAGAGGCCGCCAGCGGCAATTTCGAAACGGCGGCGCCGGCCACCGAACTGGTGCGCGACAGCCAGCAGTGCTGGCTGCTCATGGTGGACATCAAACGCTACACCAATCTCAGCCGCCAGCTCGACACCGACACCCTCGGCCTCAAAGTCGGCACCTGGCTGCGCCAGTGCCGCGACACCCTTGAGGACACCGGGGGCGTGGTCGACAAGTTCCTGGGGGATGCGATCTTTGCCTACTGGAAGCACAGCCCTGAAGCGCCGGATCTGGTCGCTCGCACGCTTCGGCAGCTCGTCCAGCTGCAGCGCCTGCGCGCTCCCGATTTCCGTATCGTCCTGCATTTCGCGCCCGTGACGCTGGAGGGCGGCGCTGGCGGCGCCAACAACCTATCCGGTCCCGAGGTCATCTACGTCTTTCGCCTCGAAAAAGTCTGCTCCGGGCTTCTGTCCGACTCGATTGTCAGCGAGGCTGCGCGCGCCACCCTGCCCGCCACATGCCCTTGCACGCCGCTCGGCGAACATCCACTCGACGGCTTCCCCGGCACGCATGCGGTGTATCGGCTGGCCGACTGAACGCCACGCGTGCGTGATTCAGGGCGCGGCGGAGGAAGGCGGCGAGGCGCTGATCAACTGGATGGCCTTAATGGGGGTGGTGGTGAAGGTCCGGTGATCGTGATCGAGGGTGAATTCGAGGCCTCCCCCGCAGAAAAGATGTCCGGGTTTGATCATGCGCGACCGGCCAAAGACACATCCTTGGATCCGCACCATGCCGCGCGGCCGGTCGCGCCGATTGGTCGTCAATCGTGCCGTATGCAGACCCGTCATTAAAAACAGATAGTGGGTGTTGCGGGTGCGCACGAGCAGACGGTCGCCCGCCCGGAGCTGATCGAGGCTGAGTTCATCGCCGATCCATTTTCCGGCGGCTTGGAGGAAGGCGACGATGTCGGGGATGACTAGGCGATCCATCTTGGAAGGGTTAGACAGCCATCAGCGGTGAGAGGTTCAGTTCAACCGGCATGCGCTCGGAAATCAGTCATGGGGGGCGGTGCTACCAGCCCGACGGGGCCGGGGTGGCTCTCCACCAGGGCGACGACGGCGGTGATGTTGTCACGTCCGGAGGTTTGTTTGGCGCTGGCGACCAGTTTCTGCACGGCGGGCCGCACCTCGGCCGGGTGGTGCACGGCGGTGAGGATCCGCCGGATCTCGTGGTCCCAGAGTCCATCGCTCAAGCCGTCGGAGCAAACCAGGTAGACATCGCCGGGCCGGAGCTGCTCGACGCCGACCTCGGGTTGAAAGGTGGCGGCCGGGTCGCCGAGACTTTGGTCGATCTGGTTGCGCAGCGGATGCCGGCGGGCCTCCGCCTCGGTGATCTCACCCCGCTGGCGCATCCGGCCCACCGGCGAGTGATCGCGGCTGATCTGCCGCAACCAGCCCTGGCGGCAGACATAGATGCGGCTGTCGCCCGCCTGGCCCCAGCACACGCCTCCCGCGCGGGTGATGCAGAGCAGCGAAAGCGTGGCGCCCATGCCGTCAAATCCGGGTTCGGCGGCCTGGGCCTTGATGGCCGCGTTGGCCTTGCCCAGGACGGCGCGAATGGTCTCGCAAGCGGAAGCAGGCTCCTGCAAGGCGTCGGGCTCACGACCGAGTTCGTCGACAATCAGATTGATCGCCATCTGGCTGGCCACCTCGCCCGCATTGGCCCCGCCCACCCCGTCGCTCACCAGCAGGAGCACCGGGGCGCCGGGCGTGGTCAGATGCAGCGGCTCGGCGCCCGCCTCCATGAAGACATGCCCGCCGCCCAACTGCCCGGCCCACCACGCATCTTCATTGTTGAGACGGGAGTTTCCGATGTCCGTGAGGCCATCGAGATGCAACGAAGCCTGAAAATCCATCGTGAGGTCTGAAGACGGCCGCGACACCCAGGCCGGGCCGCTTCGGGTTGGGCGCTATATGCCCGTTTTGGACCAGAAAAGTAAAGCCCGCAGTCGATCGCTGATCCGCCGGGAGGAACCCCGCATGAGGCTTCCCCGCACCACGGGAAAGGCGCACCCGGCGGACCGGGGATGAACGATGGCCGCACCGACATGGGTCTTGCCTCGTCGGGCGGTCAGTGACTAACAATGTCCTCCAACCCCTCCCCACCCATGATACCTGCCCGCTTTGCCGCTCAGTCCTCCCGTCATCCCATCGCCGCGGTCGCCGGCCTGGCCGCGGTTGCCCTCGCCCTCCTGGGCGGCTGCACCAGCCCCCTGCAGGTGACCTCGAACCCGCCCGGCGCGACGGCGTTCGTGAACAATCAGAATATCGGCGTGACCCCGACGCAGGTGACCCTGGGGGGGAAGAAACCGGTACCGGTTGAATTCCGGCTGGAGGGTTACTTCCCCGAATCGTTCGTCTACCAGCCCGACCCCAATCAGCACGAGATCTCCGTCCGGCTGGAGCCGAAGACCCTGAGCAAGACGTACGACCTCACGTCCAGTCCCGATGGCGCCGCCCTGACGCTCGAGGGACAGCCGGTGGGCACCACGCCGGCCAGTGGACTGCCGGTCGTTTACACGCGCGACTATAAAACCAGTCCGTGGCAGGAGCAGACGCTGGTCGTCTCCAAGCCGAACTATCAGAGTGAAACGGTGCGGTTGAATTCGGCCACCGCGTCCGTGCCGAAGATCGAGCTGACCCTGCTGCGGGAGGACCGGGTTTACACCATCGCGGCCACGACAACCGATGGCGCCGAACTCAACGCCGAGGTGACGCTCAACGGCACGGGGGTGGGCCAGACCCCGCTCAAACTGCCGATCACCTTCCAACGGCCGAATAAACGCGCCGCCTGGCCGAGCTTCAACCTGGCGGTGGAAGTGCCCGCCAAATACAAGCCCGCCGCCACGGTGATCGACTTTGCCCGCGGCCCGGCGATCGCCTTGACGCTGCAGCCCATCACCGAGATCACCACCACCCTCACCTGCCCCGCCCTCGTCATGACGCCGACCGGGGTCGTCTTCAAAGCCCTGCCCACCGCCGCCCTCGGCCTCCTCAGCACGCGCGAGTCCACCGAGGTCGTCACCGACCTGAAGCCGGTGACCAATTTCGGGCGCAAGGACCAGAAGGAGGCGGCCGCCACCCGCACCGAATCGATCAACTCCTTCTGTGTGACGCCCGACGGGCAGCACGTGATCTTCGGGCTCACCGAGCACGACGAACAGGGCAGCCTGTTTTCCAACCTCTTCATCAAACAGGCCGACGATGCCGCCAGCGGCGTGGCCCGCCTCACCCAGGGCAGCCGCTACTGGGACACCCTGCCCGACATCGCCAACGACGGCAGCAACTACCTGGTGTTTGCCTCCAACCGGAGCGACCGCAACAAGCCCGACATCTTCCGCGTCAGCCTCGTCGACAACCGGCTCTCCGGCGGCATCTCGCGCCTGACCAACGATGCCCGCTTCAATTTCGCGCCCACCTATGGCGACAGCAACCGGCAGCTGTTCTATCTGTCCACCGAACCCAATTTCCCCCTCGCGGAATCCCTGGTCAGCAACATCCGCTTCGACGGATCGCTCCCCACCCAGCTGCCCATCAGCGGCGCCAGCGAGATCAACAACACCTTCGCGGAAAAGGTCTTCTTCGTGAAGCTGGATGAGGACACCCGCAAAAAACAGATCTTTTCCATCACCGCGGACGGCAAGCTGGAAACGGCCCTGATCAACCAGGAGGACTTCCGCAAGAGCAACTGCTTCAACCCGGCGGTCAGCCCCGATGGCGCCCGGGTGCTGTTCGTCTCCGACCACGGCGTGGATGAGCAGGGCCGGCACAACAACGACATTTACCTGATCAACGCGGACGGCACCAACCTGCAACGCGGCTCCGACGATATCATGCCGGCCTGGTCGCCCTCCGAGGAGGGCGTGATCTTCTTCCTCTCCAACCGCGGCGGCGCCTACAATATCTGGCGCCTCAAGCTCAGTGCCGGCTCCAAGTAACGGTCCGCCGCGCCGGCCTTCCCTTTCCCCCCGGTTTTTGCCGGGATTCACCCATGGCTGGCAGACTCGCCCAACTCCTCGACCCGGCGCGCATCACGCTGCAGGTGGAGAGCACGGAGCACACCGCGGCGCTAAACGAGGTCGCCCATTTGCTTGCCGGTCATCCCGACGTGACCAATTTTCAGGGTTTCTACAACGATCTCCTAGCCCGCGAACGCCTGGACACCACCTGCCTCGGCAACGAGATTGCCCTGCCGCACGCGCGTACTAAACACGTGAAAAAGATCGTCATGGCGGTCGGCCGCAGCGAGCAAGGGGTATTTTTCGAGAATGGCAACCAGACGGTGCGGCTCATGTTCATGCTCGGCACACCCAAGTCCGACCCCGGCGGTTACCTTCAAATCGTCGGCCTGCTTTGCCATATCTTCAAGAATCCGGCCAGTCGCGAGGCGCTTATGACCGCCGCCACGCCGGAGGAGTTCGCCCGGGTCCTGCAGGTCGCCGAGGCGAGACTGCTGGCGCCGTCATAACCAGGTGGCGTTGCCGCGATTCAGACCGCTGGATTGCAGATGCCAGGCGTCAGACCGAAACCGGGCCGGCCGCCGGCATTTCGCCTGCCGACCCGTGAGGGCTCACCTGTGCTGATCGTCTACTTGATCTTTGCCGCCTCGGTTTCGAGCTGCGACACCAGCTCGTCCATCTGGTCGATCACCGCCTGCACGGTCGCACGCTGCGTCAGGTCGACGCCGGCCTTTTTCAGCAACTCCATCGGATAATCGCTGCCGCCGCTCTTGAGCAGATTGAGGTAGCGTTCCGTCACCGCCGCGCGTTCCGCCGCGGTGCCGGTGTTCATCGCCTTGTAGAGCTGGGCCGACGAGGCGAAGCAGGTGGCGTACTGGTAGACATAGTAGGGCCAGTTGTAGAAGTGCGGGATGCGGGCCCAGGTGTACTGGAGGAGTTCATCCGCCGCGATCGAATCGGCAAAATAGTCCTTCAGCAAATCACTGTAGATGCTCCTGAGCACATCGACCGTGATGGGCTGGCCCTGCTCGGCGAGCCGGTGCGCCTTCAGCTCATAATCGGCAAAGAGCACCTGCATATAGAACGTGCCCACGATGTTGTCGACGGCGTGCTGGACGAGCACGAAGCGCTCCTTGGGATCGGTGGTGGTCTCAAGCAGTTTCTTCAACATGAGGCGTTCGTTCATGGTCGAGGCGACCTCGGCCACGAAGATCGTGTAATTGGCGGTGACGTAGGGTTGCGTCTCAAAGGCGAGGATCGTGTGCATGGAGTGGCCGGCCTCGTGGGCGAGGGTGAAGACCGCGTCCATCGTGTCATTGTAGTTCATCAGCATGAATGCACCGGCACCGTAAATGCGTTCGCTGTAGGCCCCGCTGCGCTTGCCCTCGTTCTCGTAGACGTCAACCCGTCCGCCGGTGAGGAGCTGCTTCATCTTCCCTTGGTAGTCGGCCCCGAGTGGCGCCACCGAGGCGATGACCATCTGCTCGGCCTCTTCGTACGGATAGCTCTTCTCGATTTTGTAGATCGGGACGAAGCTGTCGTAGAGGTGATAGGTCTCCAGCCCGAGCAGCCGCTTGCGCAGGCGCAGGTAGCGCTGCAACGGGGCGGTGCCCTGGCGCACGGCTGTGACCAGTGTGTCCACGACGGCGGGCGGAATGTTGTTGCCGTCGAGCGCCGCCTCGAGCGTGCTCGGATAGTTGCGGGCCTGCGCCAGGAACCAGTCGCGCTGGAGGATGCCGTTGTAGAGCGCCGCGTAGGTATTGGCCGTGGCGGCATAGGTCTTCAGATAGTGTTCCCACGTCTTCGTCCGGTCGGCCTGGTTGTAATCGGTGGCGAGGATCGACTGGTAGACGCCCGGCGTGACGGTCACCTCCTTGCCGTCGGCCAGCGTGACCTTGGGAAACTTGATGTCCGAGGTGGACAACTCCTGGAAGGCCGTGGTCGGCGTGTCATTGGCGCGGGTGCTGTAGGAAAGCAGCCGTTCGCCCTTCTCGTCGAGGACGTGCTTTTGCAGGCGGTAGTTGTCGAGGATGGTGAAACGATAGATGCCCAGCCCGGGCGTCTGCGCGATCCACTGCTCCATGGTCGTCTGCGGAATGGTGAGCAGTTCCGGCGTGAACCACGCCGTCGCGGTATTGAATTTGGCGACGAGCGCCCGCACGCGCTGGAAGCGGGCGCTTACGTCCTGGTTGCGCGTGTCGGTGTCGCGCTGCAGTTCGGTGTAACTGTCAACTTTGCCCAGCAGGATGCCGATCTCGTCCGACAGCCCGTAGGCGTGCAGCACGGCCTGCGGACCTTGGGCTAATGTGCCCTTGAGCGCGGCAAATTCGGTCATTTTCGCATCCAGCGCCTTCATCCCCTGCTCCCAGGCGTCCCAATTCGGGAAGATGGGCGTGAGGTCCCAGTGGTACTGGGCGGGAATCTCGGCGCGGTTGCGGGTCGTGGGTTTGGCGGCCAGGGCAACAGCGAGTGCGACGGTGGCCGTGGCGAGGATCAGGCCGCGCCGGCCGGTCTGGTGAAGCAGTGGGTGCATGGGGGCGAAAGATGGAGATTTTCCCGCCGGCGTCCAGCTGCCGATGACGAATGACATGACGGCGTGACGGCTGGTCGGCGGCATTGCCCGGCGAGCGGCTGCTTGACGGCGGCACCCTTCCTCTGACTTCTATCCCCAATGATTCGCGCCCTCGTTTTCGACTTCGACGGACTCATCATCGACACCGAGACGCCGCTCATCGACGCCTGGGCGGCGCTGCACGAGCGCGCCGGCCGCGCCTATTCGCGCGCCGACGCCCACCGGCTCGTGGGCCACGTGGAGATCGATTTCGATCCTTGGGCGGCCTTTGGCCCCGCTGCCGACCGCGCCGCGCTCGAGACCGAGCACCGGCGCCTTTCGCGCGAGCTGACGGCGCGGCAGCCCATCCTGCCCGGCGTGCTTGCCTGCCTGCAGGAAGCCCGCGCGCGCGGCCTGAAGCTCGCGGTGGCGTCCAACTCCAGTCACGAGCATGTCGACCGGCACCTCACCCGGCTCGGCCTGCGCCAGCTCTTCGATCTCGCCTGTTGCCGCGAGGACGTCGCCGCGGGCAAGCCGGCCCCGGATCTTTATTACCTGGTCATGCGCCGTCTGGGCGTGGCGCCGCCCGAGGCCGTCGCTTTCGAGGATTCAACCGCGGGCACGCTCGCCGCCCGGACCGCCGGTTTGTGGACGGTCGCCGTGCCCAATCCGTCAACCCACGCGCATGACTTTGCCTCCGCGCATCTCGTGCTGCCGTCGCTGGCAGACATGCCCCTGGCCCGGTTGCTTGACCGCTTCGCTGCCGCGGGAAACGGTGCGCAAAAATCCGCCCGCGGTTAAAATAATTTCCCCTGCCGCAGCGCGTCGCGTTTCTCCGGGTTGAGCGTGCTCATCGCCAGCAGCCAGGCGACCGACTTGTCCGCCACCGCCGGTTCGGCCGCCAGCCGTGCCAGCAGGAGCGCCCCGGCCAGCGCGTCGTAGAGAGCCGCGTGGTAACGCCACCGCGCCTCGGGGCAGTGCGCCGCCGCCAGGGTGTCGAGCGGCACTTGCAGTCCGCAGGCTCCGACGAGGTCCTCGAGCCGCCCGGACGGCAGTTGCGGATGGAACTGCGCGTAGAGCCGGCCGGTGTCGATCCACGGCCCCCACTCAGCCGCGCTTTCGCCCGGCCGCGCAAAATCGGGCGAGCTGCGCGGATAAGGCCAGACCGACTTCAGCAGCGAGTTCTCGGTGTGCGCGTAGTGCGCTGCAAACGGCCCGCGCTCGCGGAGTCCGGCGAAATACTCCCAGTCGCCGGTAAACGGCGCCTGCGCCACCACGTCGTCCTCCCGCAGGCCGTGCACAGCCGCGTCCTCCGGGCGCACGTGGCCCGTCGCGCGGCAGAGGCGGGTCTTCGTCTCGACGATCCGGCCACCGAACAGGGTGACGACGCCATATTCGAGGATGCCCGAGGCAAGGCTGCCCTCGAAATCGATGAAGAAAACCGGCTGCTCGATCCAGCGCATGATGGAGTTATGGCCCACGGAATACACGGATGGCACGGAAAATTTGCGGCTGGGATTCCCGCGCTTTTTCAGTGTATTCCGTGGGTTCCGTGGGCAGTCTATGGATGTGAACTTGGACCTTTATCGCAGCTTTCTGGTCGAGCTCGCCGAAAAGAGCGGCGATTTCATCCGCCCGCACTTCGCCGCCCCCGACCTCGCGGTCGAAACCAAGTCCGACCGGACGCCGGTGACCATCGCGGACCGCGGCGCCGAGGAGCTGATGCGCCGGATGATTCGCACGCGTTTTCCCGCCCACGGCATCCTCGGCGAGGAATTGGGAAAGGAAAACACCGACGCGGAATTCGTGTGGGTGCTGGATCCCATCGATGGCACCCGCGCCTTCGCCGCCGCCACCCCGCTTTTCGGCACGCTCATCGCGCTGCTGCATCGCGGCCAGCCGGTGCTCGGGGCGATCCACCAGCCCGTCCTGCGGCAACTGGTGGTCGGCGACGGCCGCCAGACGACGCTTAACGGCCGGCCGGTGCGGGTCCGCGCCCCGGCGCGCCTCGAGGAGGCCACCCTGCTCTGCAGCGACGTGCTTTCGCCCGCCCAACACCACAACGGGCCGGCTTTCGACGCGCTCTGCCGACGGGTGAAGTTGGTCCGCACCTGGGGCGACTGCTACGGCTATCTGCTCGTCGCCACCGGCTGGACCGACATCATGTGCGATCCCATCATGAACCCGTGGGACGTTGCCGCGCTCATCCCGGTAATCCGCGGCGCGGGCGGGGTCATCACCGACTGGCAGGGCCGCGACCCGGTGAATGCCGCCTCCATCGTGGCCGCCACCCCCGCGCTGCATCCACAGGTGATCGCCGCCTTGAATCCTTGAGAGCGCCCCCCGCTACGGGGTCTGCCCTCCGGCCATTGGACCTGCACCGTTTGTAACGTATTACGTTACAAACCGTCCGGCCCCAGTCTCGTTACCGATCAGGTCACGCACACCGAGCGTGGCGGTGTAGACGCGCAGAAAAACTGGTCAGTGTCTCCCCTTTTTCGCCTGGGGCGACCATTCCGCGGTGATCACCGAGGTGAAGCCGCCGCGGGCCTTCCAGTCGGAGATGATCGTCAGGCGCCGGGGCCGGAGCCGCGCCCCGAGGTCGTCGCAGATCTTGTTCGTCACCGCCTCGAAGAAGATCCCCTCGTTGCGGTAGGCGTGAAAGTAGAGCTTCAGCGATTTCAATTCCACGCACACCTGGTCCGGCACGTAGCGCACCGTGATCGTCGCGAAATCCGGGTGCCCCGTGAGCGGGCACAACGACGTGAACTCGTGGTGCGTATGCTCGATGACGTAGTCCCGCCCGGGCTGCGGATTGGGGAACGTCTGAAGAATCTTCGGATCGGCCATCTTTGATTTAAAATTCAAGAGGAAAGATGGAAGATGCAGCCGGTTTCTTCAATCTTTCATCTTGGATTTTGAATCGGCGTCGTCGCGCGGCCGCGCGACGACGCTACATCGCCGTCTCGTTGAAGCGCTGCTCGCGGATGACGGTGATCTTGATCGTGCTCGGGTACTGCAGCTCCTCCTCGATCTTGCGGCGCAGCTGCTTCGCCAGCTCCCGGGCCTGCTCGTCGGTGACGGTCTGCGGGTTGACGACCACGCGCACCTCGCGGCCGGCCTGGATGGCGTAGGCCTGCTGCACGCCCTCCATGGACAGCGCCAGCTTCTCCAGCCGATCGAGCCGCTGGACGTAGCCGTTCATCGACTCCGCCCGCGCGCCCGGCCGCACCGCCGAGATGGTGTCGGCCAGGATGACCAGCCCCGCATAAACCGTCTCGGGCTTCACCTCCTCGTGGTGTGCGGCAATGGCGTTGACGACGATGGGGGTCTCGCCGTGGCGTTTCACGAACTCAGCGCCGATGATGGCATGGCTGCCCTGGTATTCGCCGTCGACGGCCTTGCCGATGTCGTGCAGCAGCCCGGCGCGCTTGGCCACCTGGGGGTCGAGGCCGATCTCCGAGGCCAGCATCGAGCAGAGAAAGCCCACCTCGACGGAGTGGTCGAGGACGTTCTGGGTGTAGGAGAAGCGGAACTTGAGCTTGCCGAGCAGGTTGATGATTTCCGGATGGAGACCATTGACCTGCAGGCGCTGCACGGCCTCCTCGCCGGCCTGCATGACGTTAAGGCGGATCTCCTCCTTGGCGCGCGTGACGAACTCCTCGATGCTCGCCGGATGGATGCGGCCGTCCTTGATCAGGCCCTCCAGCGCCTGCTTGGCGATCTCGCGTCGCACCGGATCGAACGAGGAAATCAGCACCATCTGCGGCGACTCGTCGACCAGCAGCGTGACGCCGGTCGCGGCCTCGAATGCCTTGATGTTGCGCCCCTCGCGGCCGATGATGCGGCCCTTCATTTCCTCGCCGGGCAATTGGACGATGGTGGCGGTGATGTCGTTGTTCGGCCGGCCCGCCAGCCGCTGCATGGTGGTCACCAGGATGCGTTGCGCCTCGCTCTGCAGCTCCTGCTCGGATTTCTCGAGCCGCTCGCGGCGGAGCGCCCGCAGTTCATCCTGGCACTCGAGCAGCACCTCTTCGCGGAGCGCCTCCTTGATCTCCCCGGCGTCCATGTGCGCGACGCCCTCGAGGCGCTGGCGCACGCCCTTGGAAAGATTGCGAATGGCCTCGCGGGCCTGTTTGACGGCGGCGGTCTCGCGCGCGAGGCGCTCCTGCTTCTGCTCGAGCTGATAGTCAAGGAGCGCGAGCGACTCCTCGTGGGAGCGGATCTCGCGCAGCTTCACCTCGATCTCGATCTCCCGCCGGTCGAAATCCCGGTTCATCTCCGCCCGCTTGGCCTGAATCTCCTCCTCGACCTTGCTTTTCAACTCCTGGGCGCCGACCGCGGCCTCGCGCCGGGCCACCTCGAGCAACTGGGCGGCATTCTGCTCCGCCATGCGGCGCGTGTGGCGCGTGACGAACCAGACAATCAGCATACCCAGGCTCGTGCCGGCAATGCCGGCGACCACGAGGGAGAAAAGAAACGGCTCGCTCTGGAGAATCAGCAAGACGAAGTCGGCTGCGCTTCCTGATTTCAAGGCCTGCCAAACTAGGTGCCGAGACGGAAAGATCAATCCCGTTCCCTCAGCCCGGTCGGCCGGTGGCGACTGTAAAAATCACCGCGCCGGCCGCGCCGGTTGGCGCCCGCCCGTCGGACAGTGGTAACGTTTGCTTGAATTGAGCGGTAACGGTGGGTCGGGGGTTCTTGTCCGCCGCAGCCTCGGCAGGGCAAACGGCGAAGTAGGATCGACTTTCGGCCGCCGACCTTCGACAGTAGCGCCGGCGTGAATCTGCGCGAACCCTTCGATTTTCTGAGCGTCTTCAAGATCAGCACGCGCGAGCGCTATGACTGGATCAATCCGCTCGCGATGCTGGGGCTGGGCACCATCGGCGTCTTTTTCATCTACAGCGCGCAGCTGGCCACCGGCAAGGGCCAGTGGATGCTGCAGATCGTCTGGCTGGCGATCGGCGCCCTGAGCTACTGCCTGGTCGCGCTCATCGACTACAAACTCTGGCTGAAATACGCCCATTGGATTTATGTGGCGAGCCTGGTCCCCCTCCTGTTGCTGTGGACGCCGCTGGGGGTGACGCGCCTGGGAGCCACGCGTTGGATCGATTTCGGGCCGTTTTCGCTCCAACCCTCTGAGGTGGCGAAGCTTGGTGTGCTGATCATGTCCGCCAGCCTGCTCACGCGTTCGGAGATCGGCACGATTCGAGAATCTCTGAAAGTCATTGGGAATTTGGCTCTTGCGGCAGGCTTGCCCATCTTGTTGATTCTGCTGCAACCCGACCTCGGGTCAGCCCTCGTCATCCCGCCCATGGTCTTCGCCCTGCTGTACGTGTCCAACCTTTCGCAGCGCTTTTTTGCGGCTGTGCTGGGGGCGTTCGTGCTTCTGATGGGCATGGTGGCCCTGGACACCAGCCGCTACCTGCACTTTCTGGAGGTCAACAATCTTTCGCCCTCGACCGACAAGGGCGCTTACGAACCGCACAGCCTGCTGCCGCTGCATGACTATCAGCGCAACCGCCTGCTGGCGTTCATCGCGCCCGAACGCATCGACCCGATGGGGATCAGCTGGAACCTCAACCAGTCGCTCATCTCGGTCGGCATCGGCGGCCTCGCTGGCAAGGGCTGGACGGAGGGCACGCAGGCCAAGCTCGGCTACCTGCCGCGCGCGGTCGCCCACAACGATTTCATCTTCTCGGTCCTCGCCGAGGAGAAAGGTTTTCTGGGAAGCATCTCGGTGCTCGCCCTTTTGGGCGTGGTGCTTTGGAACGGCGTACGCATCGCGGGCCTCGCCCGCGACCGCTTCGGCACACTGCTCGCCCTCGGCGTGACGGTGCTGTTCGCGGTCCACGTATTCGTTAACATCGCCATGACCATCGGGCTGGTGCCGATCACAGGCATACCGCTTCCCTTCCTCAGCTACGGTGGCTCCTTTGCGCTCAGTTGCTGTGTGCTGCAAGGACTGGTCCAAAGCGTCTATCGGTTCCGAAAGGAGTTCTGACCATCATGCGTCCCTCCTTCCCCGATAACGACCGCTCTGCCGGAATCTCCTGCGCACCGCCATCCGCCCAAAGGCGCGCCGTCCCAACCCACGACCACGCCCGCCATGAGCAATCAGCCCCCCTCCAACGTCCCGCCCCAGGACGTTTCCAACCGGTACGACCAGGAACTGGCCAGCCCGCCCGCGAACCAGTCGAGCGAGCCGGTTAATCCCTCCGCCCTGCGCAGCGAAGCCCAGGAACGCTCCAAGCAACGCCCCATCCTGCAGAAGATCCTCAGCCTTTTCCAGAAGGAGAAGGCGGACTTCCGCGAGCTTATCATCAATTCTGAGCCGCTCGAGAAGCGCGTCGCCCTCCTCGTCGACGGCATCCTCGACAAGTTCGAGATCGAGCGCGAGTCCGACCACCGCATGGTCGGCGGCATCTTCAAGGGGAAGATCAAGAACCTCGACGCCGGCCTGAAGGCCGCCTTTGTCGACATCGGTTTCAGCAAGAACGCCTTCCTCCACTACTGGGACATGCTCCCGGCGGCGGCCGATTCGTCCGTCGAGGTCGTGCGCGTCAACCGGAAGAAGAGCGCCGTCCCCCGCACCGCGGAGCCCACGGTCAAGGACATCCCCGGACTTTATCCGTCCGGCACCGACATCGTCATCCAGGTGACCAAGGGTCCGATCGGCAGCAAGGGGCCGCGCACCACCACCAATCTCGCCCTGCCCGGCCGCTACCTCGTGCTGATGCCCTACTCCGACCAGTGCGGCATCTCGCGCAAGATCGAGGACTCCAGGGAGCGCCAGCGCCTCCGGCACCTCGTCAACGAGCTCACCATCCCCGAGGGCATGGGCGTCATCGTCCGCACCGCCGGCGAGGGCAAGAAGGCCCGCTACTTCGTCCGCGACCTCCACCTCCTGCTCCGGACGTGGGAGGACATCCAGCACAAGGTGCAGACGGAGAAGGCCCCCTGCGGCCTCTACATGGAGCCCGACATCGTCGAGCGCACCGTGCGCGACTTCCTCACCGAGGAGATCGACCGCGTGCTTATCGACAGTCCGCAGGACTACGAGCGTGTGCTCGAGCTGGTCGGCCAGATTTCCAAGCGCTCCCGCTCCAAGATCGTCCACTACAAGGACAGCATCCCCATCTTCGAGCGGTTCAACATCGAGCGCCAGATCGAGCAGACCTTCCAGCGCCGGGTCATCCTCCCCTCCGGCGGGGAGATCGTGATCGACGAGACCGAGGCCCTCATCGCGATCGACGTCAACACCGGCTCGCACAAGGCCCGGCCCGGCGACGAGAAGAACACCATCTTTCAGGTCAATCTCGAGGCGGTGCAGGAGATTTCCCGCCAGATCCGCCTGCGCAACATCGGCGGCCTCATCATCATCGACTTCATCGACATGAAGGAGCGCCGGCATCGCAACCAAGTGTACGACTCCATGCTGCGCGCGATGTCGGAGGACAAGGCCAAGACGCACATCCTGCCCATCTCGCTGCTCGGCATCATGCAGATGACGCGCCAGCGCCAGCAGGAGTCGCTCGCCTCCAACCTCTACACCAACTGCCCCTACTGCCACGGCCGCGGCATCGTCAAGAGCGGCACGACCATGTCGGTCGAGCTGCAGCGCAAGCTCTCCTCGATCGTCCGCCGCCTCCACGCGCGCGCCGACGGCAAGGAGTATGCGCTGCGCGTGCTGGTGCATCCCAGCATCCTCGAGCGCCTGCGCAGCGAGGACGCCGATCTGCTGGTGCGCATGGAGCAGAACTACGGGGTGAAGCTGGCCTTCCGCGCCGATCCCAACTATCACGTCGAGAACTTCAAGATCATCAACGCCGTCACCGGCGAAGAGTACCGCTGACGTTGTGGGAACGAATTAAATAGGTGTGCGGCGATTAAATAGGTGCACGGCTCGATTAATTAGGTGAATGGACTCCCATGCGCCGAATTAAATAGGTGCATGGATGTCGGCATGTGGGTCTCCCAAGACATTTGAACTGAGGCGAATCACCCCGCGGCCCACCTGACTTGAAATCAGACGTGGGCGCAAGTTCACCAGGAGTTCGAATCCCTCCTCCTCCGCCACTTTTCTTTCGGAGTCCGAAAGAAAAGTGTTGTCGTGGGGACCATAAGTTGGCCAATTTGGCCAGCTGTTACTACATTCGGGTTTTGGCCAGCTGTTACTACCTGATTTAGCGAATGCGGCCTTGCTCCCTCCGGGTGCCATGTTTCTGGCCAGCTGTTACTACCCGGAACTGAACCCGCGAAGATCACGCAAAATGGCCCCGGTTCGCAACTAAGTGGTGGCCGGATGAAGACTGTTAAGGCCATTGAGGGCCCACCCATTCAGGCCACCGAGAGTCCATTCCGCCCTGCGATTTGAGCATGGCAAGAAGAACCTCCGTGTTATGCAACTCTACATCGCTCAACTCACCAAAACGGACACCAAACAAGTTAAGACTGGTGGTGGAGCAGTAGTGGCAGATTATGCTTGGGTCCCTCTGAAAATCGTCCATTTTGTGACTGCAAACGCGGCGAAAAATGGCCGATTCCGGCCCCGCCTCCACTCTGAAAATGAGTGTGACGTGACCTCGCCAAATTGATGCAGCTACTTTTCGAACACGCGGCACTCGAGGACTGCGCGCCGGATCGGACTTCAGGCCGGCGGCGCCGGTCGCGATCCTCCGCCCTCCGGGACGGCCCTTTCCTGACCGGCAGTCACCGGCAGCGCGTCCCGGATGACCGCAAGGAGCTTTTTGATCGTGAACGGCTTCGCCAGCATGGCCGACAGCGCCAGCGTCTTCAGCCCGCCCATGCCCGCCGTGTCGCTCATGCCCGTGATGCCGACAATCCTGACCGCCGGATCGAGTACCCGCAGGGCTGCGACCAGGGTCGGTCCGTCCATCTCCGGCATCATCATGTCGGTCAGCACCAATTGAATTTCCCGCCGGCGTTCCTGGAAGATCGTGAGGGCCTCGGCTCCGCGTCCGGCTGTGATCACCTGGTACCCGAATTCCATCAGTGCCTGGCGCGTGACCTCGCATACGGCGGCTTCGTCGTCGACCACAAGGATGCCTTCGCCGTGGGTGTGAGGCCAGGGCGTGGCTGACTCGCTTTTAACCGCCACCTGCTCGGTCGTGGCGGGGAGATACAGTTCAAAGGTGGACCCCTGCCCGACTTTGCTGGCGACCCGGACGAAGCCGCCATGGCTGCGCACGATACCCAGCACGGTGGACAGCCCCAGTCCCGTGCCCTTGCCCACGCCTTTGGTCGTGAAAAATGGCTCGAAGATCTTCTCCTCGATTTCCGGCGGAATGCCCGGACCGGTGTCGGTGACGCGAAGACAGGCATAGGAACCCGGCTGAGCGCCTGGTATTTTTTCCGCCTCCTCCTTGGCAAGCACGACATTGGCGGCTTCCAGGGTGAGGACGCCGCCCCCCGGCATGGCATCGCGTGCGTTGATGCACAGGTTCATCAAGGCCTGATGCAGCTGCGTTGCGTCGCCCAGAACCTGCCACAGGTCGGCCGCCACGTCGGATTCAATTCGTATGCCTTTGGGGAAGGTCTCGGCGGCGAGTCTTTCCATCTCCCAGAGCAGATGTCGCGGCTGCAGGGGCACGCGCTCGCCTTCAACTCCGCGGGCGAACGTCACCACCTGTCTGACAATGGCGGCCCCGCGCTGGGCGCTTGATTCCATCGTCTTGAGCAGGTGGCGCGCCGTCGGGTCCTTCACCATTTCATGCAGCAGCGGCGCGCCGATGATAATCGGAGCGAGGACGTTATTCAGATCATGGGCGATGCCGCTGGCGAGCGCCCCGATGCTCTCCAGCCTCTGGGCGCGGAGAAACTGGACTTCGAGCTGCTTTTTTTCCGTGATGTCGGTATTGATCTCAAAGACCGACTGCGGCTGGCCCTGCTCATTACGCATGAGCGTCACCCGGCTGAACACCTCCAGTATCCCTCCGCTCTTCGTGATTTGCCGCCGTTCTCCGGACCAGCTTCCCTGCTTGAGCAGGCCCGCGACAAGCGCCTCCGTGGCAGCGGGATCAGGGGAGATCAATTCCGTGGTTTTTCGATTCAACACCTCGGCGCTGGTCCAGCCATAAGTCCGCTCGGCGCCACGGTTCCAATAGAGTATCGTGCAGTCGAGGGCCGTCACGTAGATGGCGTCATTCGCATTGTCGAGCAGTGCCGCCTGTTCGCGGATGCGTTCCTCCGCCCGCCTGCGCTCGGTGATGTTGCGCGAGATGCCGACCAGCCCGGTGATGTTGCCGTCCGCGTCGCGCAGGGGAACCTTCGTGGTGGACGCCCAGGTGACGTGGCCGTCAGGCCAGGTCTCCTTCTCCTCCAAACCGATGAGCGGTTCGCCCGTGCTCATGACGCGCTGCTCGTCCTCGTAAGCCTGCCAGGCATGCTCCTCGCTGAAGAAGTCGAAATCTGTCTTGCCCACCACCTCCGGGGCACTCCGCAAACCGAAAAACCGCACCATCGCCTCGTTGATGCGGACAAAGCGGCTCTTCCGGTCCTTGAAATAAATGAGGTCTGGGATCGTGCTGGCGAGATTGTTGAACAGGGCCTGCTCCTGCCGCAGCGCCGCCTCCGCCCCCTTGCGCTCGGTGATGTCGCGGACAAAAACGAGCGCTCCCTTTGCTCCCTCGTAGGTTATCGGCGTGGCGGTGACTTCGACAGCAACGGGCGTGCCGTCGAGGCGCAGATAGCTGTGCTCATGCGGCGGCCCGGGCATGCCTTCCTCCACGGTCCGCCGGATGCCCTCCTGCACGATGGCGCGCGAATCGGGATGAACCCGGTCCAGGACCGGCTTGCCGATCAGCTGATCAGCTGAATCAGCGCCGAAAAGCCGCATGGCGGCGGCATTGAGGTACGCAAAGTTGCCCTGGGTATGGACGAAGACGGCGTCCGGGGCGTGTTCGATCAGGGTGCGGAACCGCAGCTCGCTTTCCCGCAGGGACTGCTCGACCTCCTGGCGCTGGGCCTCGCGCGCCAGATTGTCCATGCCAAACGAGATGTCCGCGGCGACTTGCGTCAGCAGGGCAATCTCCTCCGGGCCGAACACGCCGGTCTCGCCAGCATAGATGACCAGCATGCCGGCAGTCTCTCCACCGAAACGGATGGGAAACGCGGCGCAGGCGGCCAGTCCGAACCGCGATGCCGCTTCGTGCCATGGTGCGGTCCCCTCATCCGCAAGAAAGTCGTTGATGACAACCGGCCGGCCCTCGCGAAACGCCGTTCCTACCGGTCCGAGCCCCGCCGGAACCTCATCCGTGGAAACGACGATATTCTCCAAGTAGCCCGCGGCTTCGCCCGCCTGCGCTACGGGCCGGATCAAACGACTCTGCGGGTCGTGCCAGCCGATCCAGGCGAGCTTGAAACCGCCGGACTCCGCCGCCACCCGGCACACCTGGGCCAACAGCTCCTCTCTTGATCGACTGCGCACCAGTCCTTGATCGACTTGGCTCAACACCCTGTAAAAGCGAGTCAGCCGTGCGATCTCTCGCTCCTGCGCCTTGCGTTGCGCGCCTCCGCCGCCAAACAGGGACTGGTGGTGCGGTTTCATGGTCGCAGACCCAGCGATGCACCGCTGCTCCCGCGCTTCGGGTCCGCGCCCCACTGAGTCCATCCCAACGGCGCGTCCGTGGTTCCCACCCCTCCAAGCGTGATCCCGAGGTTTGAAGTGCCCGATGCAAGCAAGTCTGAGTTCTGAATAGGCAATTCGGAAATGAGCTGGGTGCGGAGCTTCCTCGCCCAAACGCGATGAATTACGGGATAGCCTGCGACAGTTGAGGACCTGATTGGGTTAAGGAAACTAATCATCGAGGGGCGGCATTCGATCACTTTGAGCACTCTATTTTGGGTAGGCTGGCGTGGCCGCCCGTCCGTGGTCCAACTGACGAACTCAGGCTAGGGGCCGTTCGAGGTTGTTGACCTGCCCCGAAAAACTAACAGCAGTCCAGATTCAGGGGAGCCGGTCATTTTGATGCTGGCCTTGGGGCAAAACGTCTTGGGCCGGCGATTACATCCGATGCGCCTCCCGCAGAATCTCCACGAACCACTGCATGCGGGCGCGCGCTTTGGCGTTGCGAAGACACAGCGAACGGAGCTGCGCTATCGCATCGGCGGCGGTGGGTGGCAACGGACTCCGCGAATCGCGGCCAGATACGGCTGGCACAACGCCACTGCCCTCCACTTGGATACGCACGATCCGGTGCAGTGACTCCGGCAATAAGTCCAAAATATAGGCTCGCACCAGTTCCCCGCGTTCCTCTGTGCTGCGTCCGACCGCCTGAGCCAACGAAGCCAGGTGGTCTGGACGGATCGTCCGGTATTTGCCCTGCAGATAGTTGTTGATGCGGCTGCACGCTATGCTGCTCGCTGCGGACGCATCCACTTGGCTGACATCGTTACGCTCCATGAGGAGAAGCAGTGTGTTCGAAAAGAACTGAGTCCGACGGACGGGAAAGGGGGATTTGGGCATGGCAACCTTCAAGTCTTAGCTGGATGGCGGATGCGGAAATGCGGCTGGAGGTTGTCAGGAATGCTGAATTTAAGTCAATATGATCTAACATGTTATGTAACTCGAAAACTCCTATCTTTGGAAGAATCTTTTCTGCGCGTGAGGCCGGGCACGGGCGGCATTCAAGGGCCGCACGCGCGTTTGGACAGGAATTTTCACAGAGCAAGTCTGGACCTAGTTTCCTGTGTGAGGAAACATGCCCGAGCCATGGTGTCATCGTGGTATCGGATGTTTCGCATTACGAAAATGGAAATGATATCCGCACCGCGGTAGCGGTTGATGCCGATAAGACATTCCCTCGCCTTCAAAAAGGCCCACGTACCAACGGCGGCCTGACTTTAGTCGGGGGTCCGTTCAACCCATACTACCAGATAAGGACCCGAAGGAATGGCGACCGACGCGTGGTGGTAGCCCCGGACTCCGCCGGTAAAGTCTGCCACGACGACGCCGTTACGGATGAACGCCACATGCAGGACCTCACCTGATTCGAGAAGCTCGGCCTGGACCCCGACCGGCGCATCGCCGGCAACCTCGATTTCACCATACACAGACGGCTGACTCCCGCCGGCGGCGAGAAAGGGGAGGCGTTCCTCAGGAAGGACGGGTGCAGGCTTTCCGCTCGGCCAGAATTGCTTGACGACGAGAAGCATCATAGCCCTTCAACATTGAATCCGTGCCCGACCGATCTTTACGGGGCCGGGCGGAGGTTCGTCCTGCCGGCATCGCGAGTCATGGCCCGCTCCGGCCACTGCCATCATAAGTGAAGCTAGGTTGGCGGGATCGCCTTTCCATGACAAGGAAAATGACTATCAGTATATTTCACCAGCATTCAGTGTGCAAAATTGAATGTGATTGCACGGCAGCGCGCAACCGCCCTGAGCCGACTTTCCCGTCTGAGATAGACGAACGCCGCACCGTCGCAGCAGACGTCAAAGAATACTAATTGGAATGATAACAAAATCTAACATACCAAGGTGAACGACTCGTGCAGAGGCTTCCTGCGGCTGCCGTTCTACAGCAACCGCGTCCGAATCTCCTGCATCGACATGGTCAAGATCAGTTGAGCGGTCTTTAGAGCGGGATGGCGAGGGAGTTCATCCACAGGATCGCCGGCAGGGCCAGATTGGAGATCGCCAGCAATGGCAGGGAGAACGCAGGCAGCTTGCGCGCGGCGGCCACCGTGAACGGCAGCAGCATGGCGGCGCTGCGCGTCGAATCCCACGCCAGAAACGTCACGGCGCCGAAGCCCAAGGTGGCTGCAGTTAAAAGCGCAGGGTCCCGCCTGAGCCACCCGCGCCCCACCGCGACTGCGGCTGCCGCAGCGAGCAGCAGCCAGCCCAGCCGCCAGCCCATGAACCAGCCGACCGGGAGCCAGTGCCACCAGTACTCCGCCGACAGCTGGGCCGCCTGCAACCGAAGCTGGTGCGCGACGGACAGGTCGCCTCCTGCGCATGCCGCCGCCCGCGCCAGCAGGTAGGGCAGGAGGCCCGGCAGCACCCAGGCGCCCCCGCTCAAGTTCAGCCTCCGCCTCAGCCACCAAACCGCCGGCAGGGCCAGGATGAAGCGTTCGTCGACCCAAGGCCCGGCGATTTCGGCCAGCAGGACGAGAATCTTCAGCGGTGAAAAGCTCACCCACAGGAGCAGCAGCAAATAGATCCAGTCGAACTGGCCGACGCAGTGCCAGCTCCAGAGCCAGGCGCTTGAAGTCGCCGTGAGTATCACGACCGCTGCGCCGCGGCCGGCTGTGCCGGCGTACCATCCGGCTGCCATCAGCAGCATGAGCGCGCCCCAGCGCGCCGCCTGCAGGTAGGCCTCAGGCCCGAGGCCCAGCCGGCCGGCCACCACGGGCGGCAGCAGCCGCCAGCGCAGCGCGTTCTCGCTGGAGGTCGTGAGCCGGCCCTTGTCCCAGTTGACCGGGTCCTTCAGCTGCGCCAGGAGCGCCGGGACGCGGCTGACCTGCGGGCAGTCGGTTGAACCGTAGGTCTTCGCCTGGCTGACGGTCCACCAGCTCCTCCAGTTTTGCGGGGTCACTCGCGCCGGCCAGCGCCACGAGGCGACCGTGACAGCCACTGCGGTTCCGAGAGTGATAAAAGCGAGTCGTTTCCAGAGGAATACGGCCACGACTAGGAAGCAAAATACCTCCAGCACCCGCTCCCCTACCTGAAGCGCCTGCCGGAAGCCCCTGACAAATCCGCTTGCGCGCTTGATGAACCCGGCGATGGTCGAGTTCCAGATTTCGACCCGACTAGCGGGAGGATTTCGCATGGCAGGAATGGGCTCCCTCCACATGGGGACATAGCGGCAAAGGGCTCATCGGAACCCTCTGTCCGGAAGTAACAGATGCTCCGATAACGGAGCAAATCTCAATGACCCGACGATATAGTCAAGCTCCGATAACGGAGCATGAAAGCTCAGAACATCGTCGGCCCGCAGATCAGGCGCCTCCGGAACGCCGCGAACCTCACCCAGGAGCAATTCTCGGCCCGTTGCGGCGTTCTCGGCTGGCGGCTCTCCCGCAGCACCCTCGCAAAGATCGAAGCGCAGGTGCGCTGCGTCAGCGATGCCGAACTCTTCGTACTCGCCAAGGCGCTGCGCAAAGAGGTTGACCAGCTCTACTCGACCGACCGCTCAGCCATCCTAGTGCAGCTCAGGCATTCGGATGAGTAAAAAGCGACTCTAAAGGTCGCTGGCATTCACGGGACGAAACTGACTTTCGATTCGTTGACCTCAACATCCGGACGCTCCAGAAGATCGAGGCGGGCCAAACAAATATCCTCGTGACGACGGCGGTCAGGCTCCGGAGGGCGCTCGAGTGCACGTGGGATTCATTCCTGCTCGGATGAGCCCGCCCTAGTCTCCGCAGTTGGTTCCGCGACACAGGAGGAAGGAGGAAGCGGGGAAGTTCAGCGTTTGGCGGTTTGAATCCATGCCGGCCCGCCAGCGGTTCTAAACCACGAACCAAGATCGACGTTGGGAAGACAAATGGCTATGTTACGCTGCGCTCGGTGGAGCGGCAGCTCCAATTTTTCCAACTTTTAATTTGAGTTCTCGGTTCGTGCTCGTATGGGGTCGGTTTTTTTGGCTCGTCGCATTTTCGGAGAAAGTTGGGAAAACTTTTTCGAGTGAAACGGCGACGGAGGATCGGCGTTAGCCAGAGCATTCTTGCTGCTCACAAACGAAATCTTATGTCTGCCAGTGTGTTCAAGCATGATGCAAATGCTTCGGCGAACGAACAGCATATCGCCGAACTCAAAGATTCGATTCGGCGAGGCAGTCTCGTCTTCATTACCGGCACCGGGGCATCACTCCAGGTGGTGAAGGTGCTAGGGGCAAAGAAGCCGAACCTGTCAATGTGACTAGGCAGTGAAGGCATATAAGTTCACAAAGCGGCGGTACTACGACCGCGGTTCATTTCGGCTTGGAACGCTCTACGATTATCGTCGTGAAGAGGCATACGGAAGCGCTATTGGGGACGCCCGCGAAGGTACGTTTGACCGACAGCACTCGTTCGATTTTAAGACCAGCAACGCGCTTATTAAGCAGCTGACTTCTGCCCAAGAGTTCGGGTTGATGTACGCGAAGGGAGAAAAAACCGGCAAGTTCGAGCGGAACCGATTTGTGCTCAATTTTACGAGCGTCAATCTTTTGGTCTTTTCTGCTGCGCTAATTTCCGACCATTTTCTCTTCGGTGAATTCGCTGACACTGATTGCTGTATCGAAATTGACGACTTTGAGGCGTTTTGTGGCTGTCTAGTAGGGAAGATTTCTCAGCCCATTGCAAAGGCGGCGATCCGCGAGTGCATCTACGGCGACAGGGTGGTGGTTAACGATCGTAATCCCATGCCGCCGCTTCCGTTTCTCAAGGATAAGCGATACGAAAAGCAAAGAGAGATACGTTTATGCGTGCAGCTTTATGCCGATCCAACCGGTCCGATAACATTGAGCAGCTTGGATGCCCTCTTACATTGCCGAATTGTGAAGAGCTTATCCTCACGACAAACAGCCAGATAAGCTGGACGTTGTGGCGGTGCTGGAAATTCCGCCAGTGATGTCTCCAGATACAGCGGTGAAAGCGGCATAGTGGATCAGCCACTGGGCGGGATGTGGATCATGCGTGGTTAAAAAGGGGCTTTCCTCATGGCTCTGGCCGCTGGGTGCATCCGGCCGAATTAGGGCTGGCGCCCGGCTATCCGCGCCGTCGCTGACCCCCAATGGTGTTCTATTGTAACAGTGCTTTCCCTGCCAGACTCAGGGGGACGAGTTCAGTTCGATCACCGTGCTGTCGAACTCCTTCGTGCAGGGCGGCACCAAGCCGTCGCGCATCAGGGTGGCGCCGTCAATGACCTCACCATCTTTTGCCATTCGCGAGGCAGCTCCTTCTGACAGACTCATTTCGCGTACTTGGTAGCGCTTCGCCGGATCGAGGCCTTGCGGCTTCACTGCTTTGGCGGTGGAATCTTTCAGCTGGTAAACGAACAAGACAGCATGTGAGCGATCAGTGGAAACATAGTTGAGTGCGGCGCGCGGCTGATCGTAGGGAGATTCGAGCCGGTAGAGATCGCCCTGCTGGACTACTTCGCGCAAGTGCTCTTTGTAGAGGTTGATGGTGGTGGCAAGGAATTTGCGGTCTTCCGCGTTCAATCGGTTCAAATCCATGTCGACGCCGAACGCACCGCTCATAGCCACATCGATGGCGAACTTGAGCGGCCGGTTGCCCGAACGGGTCACATGCGCCGAGATGGTGGAGGCCGGGAAGAAATGGCTGTAACCCCACTGAATGACCACCCGGGCGTATGGATCGGTGTTGTCGCTCGCCCAGAAAGAATGAAAATAGCGCAGTGCGCCGTAGTCCACCCGGCCGCCGCCGCTGGAGCACGCCATACCCATGACCTCCGGATGCTGTCGCGCCATGCGTGCCATGATGTCGTAGAGTGCCCAAGTATAATCGATGAATAGGTGGGATTGCGTCTCGGGTGTCAGCCACGTCGAGCCCGGCTGCGAAACGAACCGGTTGGCGTCCCATTTCACATAAGAGATGCCAGGATTCTGGCGAAGTGTGCTGTCAACGACACTCCAGACAAACTCGTGCACTGCGGGGCGAGTGAGATCGAGGATGGCCTGGTTGCGGAAGTCCGTGGTCTGGAGCTCCCGGTGCGGCTGCTGGATGACCCAATCCGGATGCTGTTCGAAAAGGTCACTAACAGGGTTGACCATCTCCGGCTCCAACCAGATGCCGAAGCGCACGCCGCGCTTTTTCGCCTCGTCCGCGAGAAAGGAAAGGCCGTGAGGCAGTTTATTCTGATTAACCTGCCAGTCGCCCAAGCCGGTTCGGTCGTCGTTGCGTGGGTGTTTATTCCCGAACCAGCCGTCGTCCAGCAAGAACAACTCGGCGCCAATTTCCTTCGCGCCGTCAAAGAGGGACACCAAGCGCGGTTCGTTGAAATCGAAGACGGTGGTCTCCCAGTTATTGAGCAGCACCGGACGGGGCTTGGTACCGTCGCGAATACCGTAACGCCGCGCCCAGTGGTGGAAATTGCGGCTCATCTGACCTTTGCCCTGGTCGCTCCAACTCCAGATCATTGCCGGTGTGACGAACACTTGGCCGTGGAGCAGCCGGTATTGGGAGCCGAAGGGGTTGATGCCGCAGAGGGCGCGCAGCCGGTTGTCGGTGTCCAGTTCGAAAGCGAACTGGAAACTGCCGGACCAGGCCAGCGTGCCGCCAATGACCTCGCCCGCGCTCTCATTTGCCTCCCGACCCAGTGAGAGGAAAAACATCGGCGTCCGGAACTCATGCGCCCGCACTCCGATCTTCGAGTCGAGCACCTTGATGCCCGGCGTAAGTCGTTCTTCGACCATATTCGCTTCGCGGGCCCAGTTGCCTTGGAACTGCGTCAGCCAATAATTCGCGGCCCGCGGCAGCACCGGCGCTGACGACGCGAATCGGAACAACATCACCGGTCCGCTCTCCTCGTGCCGGATCTCGCTCCACTGCTCGATGACATCCTCATCGCGGAAGGCTTTGAAACAGAGTGTGACGAAGAACGGATAGAATCGATCCTTCAGCTCGACCCGGGTGAGCACCACATCGGCGTCGACAGCCTCCGTGCCGTGCTTCACATAAACCAGATCAGTGGATGAGTTGCCATCGGCATGGAACGCCTGCACCGCTGGCTCGAGGATGAAGCCATTGCCGGAAGCCGGGTGAAATTCGTCCTCTCGAGCAGGAACGGTTGTCGGCGCGACCGGGTTCCGGGTGGCCGGACCGAAGTCTAGCTGGTAAAGCCGGCCATCGGCGGCGCTGAAGAGCGTGAGCGCCGAGCGGGCCGTGGAGATCTTGATCAGCCGGGGGGCTGCCGGCGGGGCATCCGAAGCTGGCTCACCCGCCCAGGCAGTTTGCTGGCAGGCGAATGCACCTAAACTGATGGCGTAACAGAGTGATTTAATCATGGTATTTTGAGCGGGTGGATTCCTTCACGGAAGAGCATTGGTCTGCGGACTGTAGATCCATACGCACTGGTCCTCGAGTTCGTGCCCGTCACGCCGCGCACTGACGGTGATCTGATTCTCACCTTTTGCGAGGTCCACGTCCGGCCAGAGAAAAATGTGATTGGTGCTTGTTTTCCTGCCGCGCAAGACCCCGTTGACCCGCAATTCCACGGTTTCGGCGTTGGAGTAAACCTTCACCGTCGTGACCGCCTGCGTTCGTTTTGTGAATCGCCGAGAGGTGATATGCAACACCGGCTGGTCGCTCCAGTTCGCCTTGTACCAGTAAAATGCATCCTTCCGCGTTTTCCGGTCGGCCGTTACTAGTCCCTTGTCGTTGCGACCCGGTGTGCTTCCTTCGTTGCGCCTATCGCTCGCGAAGTCGAACATACACCAAATGAACTTGCCCCACAGCCATGGCCGAGCAGCCATCGCCTGCCAATAGACTTCGTGATAGACGGCTTGCCATTCCTCCGGATGCCACGGTCCCCCCGCCTCCGGTCTGTGTGCAGGCAGCTCATGTTGGGCGATGTTGGCCCCCGCCCCGAATTCGCTCATACTGATGCGCAAATCCGGCCGGCTCGCGTGCTGCGTGTCCACCCAACGGGCAAAATCCTCGGGCGCATCGTGATACCAGCCGAAGTAATGATTGAAGCCGATTACATCCGTGTGGCTCGCCCGCGGCTCGCCGACGTGGCCGTTGCTCGCATACGTGGAAAGTCGTGTGTCGTCCTCCTCTTTCGCCACTGCGGCGAGCTCGACAATCAGCCGGTCATTCGTATCGGCAGGCGTTACATGCCGGTCGCGCACAAACGTCTCGTTACCCACGCTCCAGAAGCAAATCGAAGGATGATGATAGTTCTGCCGAATGAGTTCGCGGAGCTGTTCCTTCGCGTTCGCGAAAAACTCCGGGTTGTCCCTCACGTCGTTCACGAAGGCGAGTTCCGCCCACATCACCACACCCTGTTCGTCGCCGAGATCATACCAAAGCTGCGACTGCTGGTAGTGCGAAGTCCGCACCGCCGTGCAGCCCATCTCGCGGATCATTTCAAAGTCCTCGCGCTCATCGGCCTCACTGATGGCCCAACCCTTGTCCCAACGATCCTGATGACGGTTGACGCCGCGCAGATCGAGATAATGGCCGTTCAACGAAAAGCCGCGTTCTAGATCGACTGAGAAAAAGCGCAGTCCGAGAGGGAGAGTCACCGAATCGCGCACGGCACCACCCTCGAACACCTCTGTCCGCACCTGGTAAAGGTAGGGGTCAGCCTGGCCGTTCCACAAACGCGGCTGTACCAGCACCAGCTGTTTCCGCGCTTCGCCACGCGCTTGCGCCGCGAGCGAGACCTCAGTCTCTGCGACCTGTACTGGCCAGCCCGTTGCATCGAGGATAGTCACGCGCACACCGACGTTGCACGCGGCGCAGCTATCGTTCGCCAGTTTCATGCGCACGTCCAATTCGGCCGACTTGGCAGACACTTTCGACGGCCGCACATAAACACCCGGTGAGGCGTAATCGAGTAGGTCGATATGCACGCGCTCGGTCGCCACGAGGCTGACGCCGCGGTAGAGCCCGCCGAAAAACGTAAAGTCTCCTGACACGGGAATCATGTTGTCGTCCGTTCGGTTGTTCACGCGCACGGCCAGCACGTTGTCGCCGGTGAAATTGATCGCCGCAGTCGCGTCGAACCGGAAACGCGCAAATCCGCCACGGTGCGCGCCGAGCCGACGACCGTTAAGAAAGACCTCCGCGCTGCGATTTGCACCGTCGAACTGCAGATAGACCTGCCTCTCCGCCCAGCTCTCCTCGACGCGAAAATGCCGACGATACCAGCCGTCGCCACGATAATAATCGCCTCCGCCAACTTGCCCATCCTGCGCATTCCAAGTGTGCGGTAACGTGACAGCTTCCCAGGTCGCGTCGTCAAACGTTGCTGCCGATGCTTGCTCTACCTGGCCTTTGTGAAATTTCCAGCCAGCCGTTAGCATCACCTCCTGCCGCGGGGTGTCGCCGACCGCCGCGCGGCCGAGCGGGCCGCCCGCCAGCGCCAACACGCCAATGATTAACCCAAACAGCAGGAAGGGGGGTTGCATAGGCAAACGAAGACCGCGTGGTTTGAGTCAAGTGAATTGTCCAGGTTCCTAACAGACGGCGCCTCCCGTCAGCCCGGGAGGCGCCGTGACTCTAATCTAACCCCTAACAAATCTTCAGAATTCCAACGTATTCGTGAGAGTCCACACCGCCGCCGGCACGATTCGAAAGGTCGCCGGCGTACCATCGGGCTGGACCGTGATGGGGATCAGCGCGTCATGTTGGAATGCATTCCGAACATTGACCTGGGTCCGCCAGTTTAATTTCTTGTTGAGCCGGTGTTCGTAGCCAATCCATAGGTCGATGTTCTTTTCCGAAGGGCCATAGAATGGCTTGCTCAAATCGAAGGTCACGGCCGTGGCAGCGGGAGCGTTGGTAGTGGGCGTCACGCCGTTGAGGTATATCGGCGTGTAGCCGATCACGACCCTGTCCTGCCAGCGGTAACCGGCGCCAACGTTCACTCCTTTGAGGATGCCCCGGTCGAAGTCGTAATTGGCCACGAAGTTGGCCCGGTACTTACGCAGTTCCGGCACCGCCGCCCCCTCCTGGATCTTGAACGAGCTGTAGGTCGCCCAGAAAGAGGCGTTCCAATCTTGCAACGTCGTCGTGGCGGAGGAAGTCCCTGCCCCCGTCAGATTGGGTAGGCGCAGGTCGCCCGCCGGGGTGGTGTTTAGGGCCGTGTTGATCAGCGTGGCCAGATCACTCAACGATTTCCCACCGATGTTGAACCGCACCGCCTCGGCCTTTGACGCATTGATCGTCAGTCGCAGATTACGGATCGGTTGGGCATAGAACTCGAGCTCGTAGCCCTTGGACGTATCGTCCTCGGGTTGAGCAAGTCCAATTGGCGTAACGGCTGTATGTTGCTTGATCTGACTGAAGTCCAGGCCCCACGCATTGAAGTATGACTGTGGCATCTGAGCAAAAAGGGCCTGCCAGCCCGCGACCGCCGCCGCCTGCTCCGCGGCCGCCTGCGCCTGGGTCTGGCCCGTGGAGGGCTGGTAGGTGTAGCGGCTCGGATCACCTTGGTTGGCAGTGTCCATGGTGTATCCACCGAGTTTGTATGTGTAGACGTTCCACGCATCCTGGCCCTCGGCAAAAATACTACCAAGGAGAAACGCACTGAATCCCTGACCGGAGGCATTGACCACCTTGCTCTCGTATTTGTTTACTTTGACCGAGTAGCGTCCGTCCCTCGTGGCCAGCATGATGCCGTAATCCGTCGTATTGCCTTTGGGGAGGGGAAGCGCGTTGCCATACGGGTCAACCCGGCCGGCCAGAGGCTGGAAATTCTCGGATTTGTTGTAGAAAACGCTCAGCTCGACGGGCAGCCGATTGGGAATCAACTGCGAAAGGTGCGCCACCACGCTGTATGTGTTCGACGTACTGTGGATTCGGATATGGGTGGAGGGGAGGAAATAGGAACTGGGGTCCAGATTGACTTGGTCGAGGTTGTTTTTGACGCCCTGTTTGGACCACGCTTTCGAGATGTCGTCGCGGTAGCCGTACATGGCAACCAATCCACCGTCCCAAAAACGCCCCTGCCAGACGACGGCCTGGGAGGCGACATTCGACTTCGTCAATTGCGCGGAGTTGGTAAGTGCGTCGCGATTCCCCTGCTCGGAATCGAGGACATTGAACGGAATATCGGTCCAGCCACGGTAGTTGGCCGGATTCTCGGATTGGGTGGAATTCCGGTTACTGTTGCCCACGGGGTAGTAGGTATTCGTCCACGGGTCGCCCGGATTCACACCGGTCGCCGTCCATGTCGAATCGTAAACCCGGATGCTGCCGGTCTTCGCCACCTGCAGCGCTGTTGGCCTCGGAATGTTCGCGCCGGATGCCGTGGTCGGTTTGGCCAGCGACCCTCCAAGATAGACAATCGGGTAGATCACACGAGTGCTGCTGTCGATCGCAAGAACAGAGTTGCTGTTCATATCCTTGTAGCTGAGGTCCGTGCCATAGCGCACCCAACTGCGGCCGTCGGCTTTGCGCGTATCGTCGCTGTAAAGTCCCGTGACCGTGTGCTCGCCGAGCAACTTGGTCAGCCATGAGCGGTTCTGCCCCTGATTGAAGTCGTGCTTCAGGAACCCCGTCAGCCGGAAGGCGTCACGATCGATACTGCTGGAATTATTGCCGTTGGCGCTGCTGTCGCCGATGAACGGACGCCCGAAGTTCGGGTTGGCCGTGCCGTCGGCCAGCGTCTGGATGACGTCGATGTTAAGGGTCTGACCCTTGTCGTTCCCGATGAAGCTGAGCTGGCCCTGGTCGTAGTGTTGACGGTCGTAAGCCGCCTCGAAACCGGCATCCCCATTAAGGACCGTCTGCGCTAAGCTCACGTTGAACGCATGGAAATTCTGCCATTCCGATTTGTTCGGACCGTCGATCAGGTTGTGGTAGAAATCAAAGATCGACGGGTCCGAAAGCTGCAGGTTTCTGGTGAGGCCGAACTTGGCGCCGGGGAGGTTAACCTTCTTGGAAATGTCGCGGTAAATGGTGATCGTTGATTCCCGGCTGAACGGTATGCCTCCGATGCTGCCGTCGATCGTCCCGCTGGGAGAAAGGCCCCGGACTGTGCTCGGCGTGCCAACATAGTAGTGAACCGCGGTGCTCGCACCACTGTCGAAGACGGCAAAGGGGTTGTCATAACCGCCTGCATTCAGCTGGCCTCCGAGCCACGGCTGCCAGTACGGGTTAAGCGCCCCGTTGGAATAGTTTTTAACGAATTGCCCGAGATTCGACACCCCCGTCGAGGCGATGTTGGTGTCCTGCAGACCTATGGCGCTGAACCCTATCTTATTCAGGTTATTGTAGGTCAATGGATTACCTGCCGAATCGAAACCTTGAGCAGTGCCGGTTCGGAACCATGGCGTGATATTATCACCAGGCGTCAAAGCGCGCGGGCGGTTGCTGTTGACCTTGCCCGCCTCGTAGCTGGCCTTGATCGTCGTGTGGGCCGAGCCCTTGTTCAGGAACGCAGGCTCATAACGAACGGTGCCGAAGATGCGCTGGTCGAGGCTGTAGGCCGGTTGCTGCTCATACTCCGTTCTGTCCCGCAACGCATCAAAGCGAAACGCCAGTTCGTTATCGATCAGCACGTGATTTAGATCCAGCGTGGTGCGGTTGCTGCCATAACTGCCGTAACGGAATTCGATTTCCCCCTTGTCCCGGAACCCGGCGGTCTTGGTGCCGTTGTTGATGACACCTGCGGGGCTGCCCAATCCGAACAGGATCGCATTCGGACCACGCTGAAAATCAATTCGATCCGTGTTGTAGGCATCCCACGGGATATCGGTCAGAAAGTAGTCCCGGGTGTTGTCTGCTGAGGTGAGACCACGAACGCGGGTGTTGGTGTTAACGTTGTTGAATGATTCGTTGAGCTGGGTCCCGCTGCCAGCATTCGAGAAATTGCCGAAGATGCTGCCGACCTCGGTGTTGGACGTGTACTGCAGCAAGGTCAGGTTGTTGACGGCGCCGATGTCGCGTAGCATCTGTCCGGTGACAACGGTGATCGCGGAACCGACGTCGCGGAGATCCGTGTTCAACCGGTTGCCGGCCAGCGATGTCGCCGCCGCGTAGCCGGTTTCCCGGCCGGCCGTTACCTCGAACGGTGACAATTTCACCACTTCTTCTGTCGTCGCGTTGCTGGTTCCAGTAGCGAGCGGGGCTGCTGGAGTGGCTTGGGCGATGGCGCGTCCGCCTGAAGCGATCGTGGCGATCAGCAATGCCAAGATCGAACTTAATTGGGAGTGTAGTTTCATATGTTTTTAGGTTTGGTGTTAAGGAACATGAACCAATGCCGTTAGGCTCGAATTGGCCTGCAGTAGGAAAAAACCAACGCGCGCCCAAATGGCTGACCTCCGCACGTCCGGTTCCGCGCTAACTTTTCGCGGGCGCAGAGCTCTGGCCGGAAAAGCCTACCAACGGGACACGCATGGGGTATTGCTGTTAGGGAGCTGGATCTGTCTCAGGAAACGGGCTTGTAGCCCGTCAGAGTAACAGCCACGGCGAAACCGTCATGTCGTGGAAAACTATGATTCCTCGCTGCGAAACACCGCCGCATGGAGGAAATCGGCCTAGAACCTACGCTCGCCAGGGGTAAGGCGAAGAAGAAGGAACGGTGTGCGGCGTAGCAGCAATCAAAGCCGGGCGCGGGCACTCTCTCCTGTCGACAAACTGCGTGGCGCAACGTCTTGCCGGAGGAAGGCGAGACGTTTGGCCTGGAAAATGTCCGCCGAATCGCCGGACTGGCCCGCGCCGTTCAAGAGTGGCGCACCGCTGGCACCTGCGGATCACCCGGGAACGGCGCAAACAGCGCCACCGCTTCCCCGCGCGACCGCACGTGCAGTTTCTGGTAAATGCGATGAATATGCGTGTTCACCGTCGGCATGCTGATACCCAGCGTGTCCGCAATCTCCTTGTAGGCGTAACCTCTCGCCAATAAACGCAACACTTCGCTTTCCCGCGGCGAAAGGCCCTCCGGTTTCTGCCGCGGCGACTGCTCCTGTTGAAACCAGCGCACCACCTTGCGGGCGATGTAGCTGGTCATAGGCGAACCGCCCTCATACACCTGCTTAATAGAAGCCAGCAGCTCCTCCCGCGGCGTGCGCTTCAGCAAATAACCGGAGGCGCCCGCAGTCAGCGCGTCAAAAATATGGTCGCTATCCTCGTAAACGGTCAGCATCAAAAACTGCGTCTTGGGCATCACGGGCTTGAGCTGGCGGACGCAATGAATGCCGCTTTGTCCGGAAAGATTGATGTCCACCAGCACCACGTCCGGTCTATCCTCCGTCAAATGTGCCAGGGCGCTTTCAACGCCTCCATACTGGCTGACACACCGAAACCCTTTGGCTTGGTCAATCCAACCGGCAAGGATTTTGCACACGCCCGGATCGTCTTCAATAATTGAAACCACGATATTCAAAGCGTCTTTATTAGCAGGTTGTACGAAACACGAAAGTCATGCGTTCTTACGATATAAGGAGCCAACCTGACCTCAACCGACCTTGGGCCGTTGCATTTTCGAAGGGGCGACAAACACGACCTTCGTCCCTTGCCCCGGTGCGCTGCGAATCTCGCAACGCCCGCCTATTTGCGTCAGCCGCTGGCGCATGTTCTCCAATCCGTTGCCAGAGACTAACTTGTCGCGGGCGGCGGTCGCTTTGGCCGTCCGGGTGTCGGGAACGAATCCCCGACCATTGTCTTCAACCATCAGTTGGTATCCGGATCCCGTCAGTTCGAGTGTGATACGCACCTCGCTCGCCCCTGCGTGCTTCACCACGTTGTTGAGCGCCTCCTTGAACGCTAGGAACATGTTGTGACGAGCCTCGGAAGTCAGCAGCCAAGAGGGAAACTCCATCGGGATCTCCAATCGGCAGCGGACACCGGCCATCTCAAGAAAATCCAGAGCAAACTTTTCCAGATAGTTGACCAACCCCTCCATGGTGTCGTGCTTGGGATTCACTGCCCAAACGATTTCGTCCATGGCCCGTGTCAGCTCGCGCGCGATGTCATAAATCCTGCTCAGGCCCTTGTCGGCCTTAGCCGGATCGTTCAGCTCACCTCGCGCCGTTTCGCTCAACATGGTGATACGGGTCAGGTGGGAGCCGAGATCGTCATGAATTTCGTTGGCGATCCGGGCCCGCTCCTGTTCGATGGCGCGCTGCCGTTCCAGCCGCTCAAGTTTGCGCCGCATCCGCCGGCGCGTGTCATACCATACCAATCCACCCGTCGCGGAAATCGCTGCGGCCCCGGCCAGTGCCCTGAACCATAGCGTTTGCCAGAAGAACGGCAGCAGAGTGAAGGCCACCGCCGCGCCTGCCTCGTTCCAGACGCCGTCGTTGTTGCAGGCTGTCACGCGAAACGTGTAATCGCCCGGCGGAATGTAACTGTAGTCCGCAGCGCGCTTCTTCCCTGCTGGCACCCATTCCGTGTCCATTCCCTCCAATCGGCACTTGAATCGCACCTTGTCCGGCGCGACAAAACTCAGGCCGGTGTAGTGGAATTCAAAACGGTGGCGGCCCGGCGGGATTCTTATCGGCGTGCCGAGCGCCGCACCTTCGGCGACCGGCCGGTTATCCACCGCCAGACTCTCGACCACTACTAGTGGCGCGATCGGGTTGGTGGCCACCTTCTCCGGATCTAAGGCCACTAATCCGTTGCTTGTGGCAAACCACAATCGTCCGTCCGGCGTCTTGCACCCAGCGGGCTGGAGTCCGCCGGAGCATTTCAACGTCGGCAATCCGTCGGCCAGTCCGTAGGTCAGGCAATGCACTTCCGGGATCTGGCCATCGGCGCAGCGATCCAGTTCCACCTTGCTAACCCGTATGATCCCGGCATGCGAACTCATCCAAAAATAGCCCCGCCCATCCTCTTCAATGTGACAGATGACGCCATCGGGCAGGCCCTGCTGCCGGTCGATGACCGCAAAGCGCCCTTGCCTGAGACGGTTCAGCCCGCCGCCAAAAGTCCCGATCCACAGCGCACCATCGCGATCGAAGTGTAGGCATTGAATGAAATCGCTCGACAACCCGTCGCGTTTCCTGAACTGCCGGATCTGGTTGTTCTTCCAACAGCCCAATCCGCCACCGTAACTGCCAAACCACACGGCTCCTTCGCCGTCCTCGATCACGGTCCGTACATCGCGCAACGTCTGGTCTTCATTCGTTCCCACCCAGGTGGCTTGCCCAGCCTCATATCGCATCAACCCCATCCCCGTGCCAATCCACAAACCGCCCTGCCGCGCGCAACTGATCGCGGGCATGGGGGTGGTCAGGGTTTCCACGCCGGGCGCGCGCTCGAAGCGGTCACCCCGCCGCGTGTACAGGCTCCCACCCCAAGTACCCGCCCACAAGCCGCCCTGTGCATCCTCCACCACCGACCAAATGTACGGGTTTCGAATCCCGGCATCCTTGGCGAAATTCTCCCATTGCGCTTCATGCAGGCGATACAAGCCTGCCCCATCGGTGCCAACCCACAGCCCTCCCTCCCGGCTTGGGCTCACGGACAACACGGACCGGCCTTGCCACTGGTCCGGGGGCGAAAATGTTTCCACTTTTCCCGGGTGCATCAAAAGCAGGCCGGCGCCGCCGGTTCCAACCCACAGCCCGCCTTCGCGATCCTCGCACAGCGAGATCACCCAGTCGGAAGCAAACCTATTGGCACGGTCGAACTGTCGCACCGGCTCATCGGTCTCCGGGGAAATCAAATAGAACCCATGATCCGTAGTCCCCGCCACCAGCTGTCCCGCTCTAGTTTCAATGAACGTGAAGAGGGGAGTTCCTGCCCCCGGCAATGTGCCTAAATCCCGCACCCATTCTCCCTGCCGGCATTTCCGCAAACGCCCGTCGCTTGCCACCCAAAGGCCGCCATCGCGGCTGGCACAGATTCCGTGGACGTAGCTGTTCGCCAGATCGCCCGGCAAATCCATCACCGTGAGTTTCCCGCGCTCGAGCTGGGATAGCCGCCCTCCGCGTACCACCCAGATTTTTCCCTGCGGCGACCACGCCATTTCCAGCAGTAATGCGGTGCCCGACTGCGGGACGAGCACCAGACCGTCTCTCAGACGCACCAGCGGCCCGGTGTCGTGCAACACCCAGATGTCCCCGGCATCATCGGACCCGATGTTTTGAATCCTGCCTGCCGACTGGTCTGCTCGTGCCTCCATCGCCTCGAACCGGCCTTTTAGGTAACGTGTCACGCCCCCCGTCGCATGTCCGATCCACAGCGTTCCGTCCTCGGACTCAAACAAACTGGTCACGCTGCTGTCGTGCATCTCCGGTGTGTTGCCGTTGTCGAACAACGTGAACTTGACGCCGTCAAACCGCGCCAGCCCGTTGTAAGTACCGATCCAGAGATAGCCGTCGCGCGTCTGCAAGACGGCCATGATCTTGTTATCTGGCAAATCATCCTGGGTCTGCCATGCCTTGAACTGATAATTGGGCGCCGCGAAAACCGGAGTGGCAAAGCCCGCCAATCCCAGCAAGAATGCCACCACCAAGACGGACCATAAGTCCGAACCCCAAAGGTCCTCGCCGCGCAGCACGTTTTGCCTCCAAAAAATGTGTTTTCGATTCAAATGACAAGATGGTTTCGCCGCCGGCGGATGAGCCACGTTATCTTATGGTACGTACGCCTACCGCGCGCAACCCTGGCATAGATTCGTTGCGGTCTCGCCCAGCGCCGAGATCGCCCCGGGCAAGCCTGTCGCGGAGCGCGACGACTAAAGTGGACCGTGAGCTGCGCCTGGCTGATGTGGCCACCCAGTCAGTCACGCATATACTCCCTCGCGTTGCCACCCCGGTGTACATGGATGACCGCGGGTCTCAACTCGCGCATCTAGGGACTCAAGGCCGACGCCCGCAGATTCCGGTGTCTAGCCAATACCGCGCCCCCGCATCCTGTTCTTTTGCGTCAACCTCAACCTGTTGCCTGCCCTCGTTCATCCCTCAGCCACCCACACCAAGGCGTGATGAACCTTGATTTGGCTCGGCACCATCAATCGTGTCGGCTTAACTGCATTGAAGGTGTTATCCCCGGAGCGAAGGTCATCCAGCTGCAGCGGCGGCCGGCCTAACAAGCGCTTCGACCTGACAAGCCGCAGCCCAAAGGCCAGACTCTCCGAGGCCGATTCTCGGCATCAGTTTGCAGGTCAAGCGTTAGCCGTTCGACGAAAGGATAGCCACAACTGGTCCATCCATCGCTCTTGGTGTCACACGCTTTGAAACGCAGTGCTACGACAGGGCCAAGGCTGACCGCTCAACCATGTTTTTGGCCAGCTGTTGGTACCCAAACCGGGTTTCTGGCCAGCTGATGGTATCTATTCCAATGATCCCTACCGGTTATTCTGGGGCGGGCTTGGCCAACTTGTGCTACCCCGCATGGCCAAGTTGTGGTCCCCACGACAAAAACTGGTCATGGGGACCATAAAATGTCGGGAAACGACAGCTTATAGGGCAGTTCGGAATGCGACAGCTTATGCGTTCCGACGGCGATTTTGTGACCGCGGCGCCGGGCAAGTCCGCAATGCGACAGCTTATGCGTCTCTAAATAAGCTGTCTCGCTGACCCTCTGCCCTGAAACTGGAGTGGCCTTGTGTTAGGATTTCCATTCAAACCCCTTCAATCCGCTGGGGGCAGCTCTTCCCGACGCCTTTTCGGCCGCGTCCCCATCTCTGCGATGGACATGATCCAGTCTGGTCGAGCGGCGGCATCGTGAACGGCATCACCCACGTGCCGGGCGGGGCCGAGAAGACGGACCGGACCGGGGCGAAGGTGCTCCAGTACATGTGCCAATAGGGTAGCAGGAAGTTGACCAGCACCACGGCCACCGCCCAGCGCGACCGGGGCAGGTGCGCGGCGCCCAGCACCGCCAGCGGCAGGAGGCCCGCCGCCGTGCGCTTGTAGTCGGCCGCCGGCAGCGCCGCACGCGCCGCGCCCGTGCCTCGCGAAGTTCGCCGCGCTCCGGCGTGGTGCAAAACGCGACCTTCCGCACTAAATAACGCAGCTGTCGTTTCCATCAGAATGAAGTGATTCTGCTCATGGCGCCGTCCCCACCGCCGGTTTGGTCTGGTCAAACCCGACCTCCGCGTGCATGTCGTCGTGGCCGCCGTCGGCTGACAGCGTTTTTGCGCGGAGTTCCTCAATGCCGTCGATCACCTGCTTGTAGAAGCCGGGACGCGCCAGGGCCTTCAATCGCAACCGAAGCCGGGCCTTCGGCTCAAGAACGAACATGAGCCTCGGGGCTATGTATAACTCGGATCTGGAAACCCACGTCACAGTGACCTTCCCCGGGCTGAAGGCCGCCACCTCCACCACGACGAAATCTTTTCCGTCGGCCTTGTCGAATGCGGCACGCACCCGCGGTTGCAGCAATTTCCTCGCGCACCCGTTGCGCCCCAGTTCGAGGGCCTGGATCTTCTCCGGGTCCTTCTTCGGGATCTTCCCAAGCTGTTCCACTACCGTCCGGGCGGTAGTCAGGCCCAAATGCGTGACCGTTGGAATCCGCTCTTCCATCGCCGACTCGGGCTCAAGGTCCTCCCGTCTCCCGCCCACCGGCGCCGGAGCGGGTTCGATCGGGGTGGAAGCCGAAGCGATGCTCGGCATGGCTGTTGATTTGGTTTTCTTCATGCCCTTAAGAACAGATGCGAATCGCGAGCTTCCTCCTTTCTGGGGTTTGTTTACATTTACCAGAATGTCTTGGCCGAGACGCGCGACTCCCGCGTGGTCCGGCCAGCATCGGCCCTCGATCTGCCCGCCTAGGCCAGATGACGGGCGGGGCGGAGGCGCAGCGGGCAGCACGGCTTCCACGGCCGGCGACCGAAGCGGGAGCCGCGCGGCCAAGCTCACAACGTGTCCAGGTCCACCAGGATTCTCCGCGGCTGGGCGCCGTCCTCCGGGCCGACGATGCCCCGCTCCTCAATCAGCTCCATGATGCGCGCGGCCCGGTTGTAGCCGATACGGAGGCGCTGCAGGATCGGGGTCGAAGCCCGGCGTTCCGCCTTGAGGATCGTGATCGCTTCCAGGAGGAGATCGTAGTCGTCGCCGGTGTCCACGCCCGTCTCCATGATCAGCCCCTCGTCCAAACCGGTTTCGGTCCCGCAGGGCTTCGCGCAAGCTTTCGTCGGGCCGGATCTGGTTTCAGCGATGCGCAGCGCAAGGACAGAGGCTTTCGGTCGATCGTCTGGTTATGCTCGGCTCTCTTGGGTTCGAGACCCCCTAACGGGCTCTTGACGCTTCAATCGTCCTAAGGATTTCCCTGCTGCGCTGCTGCGCCTCAAGTACAGCCTGTGGCCCCACCGCGCTCTCTAGAATGTCGCGATACTTTGCTGCGCGCACATTACCCGAAGCTGCGCTTACGTTGAGCCATGCAAGTGCCTCGAGATCGTTTTTCGTCACCCCCATGCTGCTGAAATAAATATAGCCGAGCATAAATTGGGCGTCGGCGTCGCCCTGCTCGGCGGCCTTGCGGAACCACTTAACGCCCTCAGCCGGATCTTGGTTCACGCCGTCGCCGTAAGCGTACATCCTGCCGAGGTTGATTTGGGCGTCGGCGCTGCCCTGCTCGGCTGCCCTGCGATACCACTTGACGGCCTCAGCCGGGTCTTGGTTCACGCCTTCGCCTTTGTCATAACATACGCCTAGGTTGAATTGGGCTCTGGCGGTTCCCTGTTCAGCCGCCTTGCGATACCATTTGACAGCCTCGACTTGGTTTTTGGCCACACCAGCACCACTTTCGTAACATACGCCGAGGTTGAATTGAGCGAAGGCATCTCCCTGGTCGGCGGCTTTGCGATACCACTTCACCGCCTCAACCAAGTCTTTGGTTACGCCATCGCCGTCGGCAAAGATGACACCAAGTTGGCGCTGGGCCGCGGCATCGCCCTTTTCCGCGCTAGACCGCACTAGGCCGAGGCGCAATAACGCACGATCACGTCCTCCATAGGCACCACCGTCTTCCGCGCCGCTTCGCGCCTCGTTGACGCTTCTTGCGGGCACAATGCCTTCCCGTTTATTACGCGACGCGGACGATCGTTGCCAGAATAGCAGGCCCCCGACGCCCATCATCACCGCCGCCCCAGCCACAAGCGTCCATCGAAGCACAGCCATAGTGCGCCCCCCAGACCCGCGCTCTTTCCCGATTTGTCCAACCGCCTTCGATTGATCGTTGGCGGCTATGCGTGCCCCCGCGGTCACCGTGGGACCATCGGTGGCGGCGGCCGATGCAGCCGATGCTGAGGCGCCATTCTGCACGTCTTGCTCGTGCGACGACAAAGCTTGTGCCGGCGCCCCATCTTCAACGCTGACCAGTGGATAGCCGCAGTGCGGGCACGCGGTTGTTTTAGAGGAAACCTCGTTGCCGCATTCCGGACATTTTGTGAGTGCCATAAAGGCGATCCTTATCCTCCGGACGTTTCGTGAGTTATGTGCAACCGTGCGCCGGCCGGTTCATTGTCCGCGCGAGCCACGGCCCGCCAGCATTTCCTCGTTAATCCGAAGCCTGCGAGTCAACATGTCCGCGACTTTGGCTCTAAGCGCTTCCCCCTGCTCTGCCGTAAAATAGCCCGTCTCAATTTCTCTCAGGACCGTGCCATCTGGGCCAAAGGTCAAAGCGATCTTTTTCTTAACCTCATCGAGGGCGCCGGGATCGTATTTCGCATTCGTGAACAACAAATCGTAAAATGATTGCTCCACATGTTCAGAAAACATGTGCCCCCACTGGGAACGCTCAGCGGCAAAATTCCGAGCTTGCTGTCGCAGGGTAGCCCTCACTCTCACTGTGTAAGCATAGAGGGCGCAAATGACGAGCAATGCGCCCACGACTAGTGTGCCAGCAATGCCAGTCGCGAGGCGTTGCCCATAAGACTCCCTAGCCTCCGCGCCATTGCAGCCCACGGTTACTTCTTTCCCCGGGGCAGTGGCCGAAGGCGGCGTTGATGCTGCGGTAACATTTGGCCCGATTCCCGGCTGTTGTTGCGGCACAGATGACGGCACCTCCGCCCCCACGCTGATCAACCGGTAGCCGCAGTGAGGACAAGCTGGGGCTCTCGTGGAGACCTCTCCCCCGCATTCTGGACATTTTGTGAGTGCCATAGCGATCGGCTTGTTACTCTCTGGGGCGTCAGTCAGCAACAGAATGGTTGTCTCACATCGGACGAAAATACCAGCTGCTACCGCGCTTAATGAATCCAATCGAGATCTCAACCTTCTCCGGCATGAACGCCCCTATTGACCCGGTCGGGAGCTCTCGCGAGACATCGAAATCATAGACATGCCAAACCTCATCGTCTAGCTTTCGGCGGTAGTAATTCGTTTCCTTGTAGCTCGCGACCCGAAGAGTGTACTGATTCTCAAGATAATGGGCGATGCCGCCATAGCGTCTGACGGCATAATCTATCACGGTCGTCGGCGGCTTTTCGATTTCGAGCGAACACGCGGCGAACGCGAAACAGAGGATCAGCAAACCGGGAATGTACTTCATGGCAATGTTTGCACCGAGACAGAAACCATACGCCGTTTGAAACAAAGGAACCGAGCAGCGATCGATCCCCGGCTGTTACCCCTGGAAAACCTGATCGGCCGAGCTTTCATGTTTATTGGGTCTCGCTAAGCGCCATATACCCTTCTTTCCCGTCCCACTCGAGCCTTCCGATCAGAAGGTTTCCGTCCGCCGCGTAGAGGTATGTGCCTTCGACCTTCGGGACGGTGCTCTTTCCAGCATGATCGTAGTAGCCGACGATCTTCACCACCGTGCCGGCAGGGATCTGCCATGTCTTTTGCGTTTCCTGGAATCTGACCGTGAGGTCCACGGTCTCCTTCTTGATCCGCGCCGCCAGCTCCTGGCTTCGGGCGCCGAGGTCGGCGGCGGTGATGCCCGCCATGCTTACGGCGACGATCCGGCCCACCTCCTCCTCGTAGGCGGTGAGATACGACCAGTTCCTGAAGACGATGTCGCCCGGCTCGATCCTATGGGTGGGCTTCTCGTGGGCTGCGCATGCTGTAAAGAAGGATGCCGAAAACAGACCGGTGCCGACCGCAATTATACTGCCGACAGCCTTGAGCGCGCAGGTTGTCATGGCACCTCCTCGTGGCAAAACCTGCACTTCTTGGCCTCGGCCCGGATCAGCTCGCCGCAGTACGGGCATTTCTTCATCTTCCCGCTGGCCAATTCCCGGGCCTCGATGGTGCCCTTGATCGGCTTCCGCACCGCGAGGATCAGCCCCGCGACGAGGGGGCTCAAAAGGAGCGAGAACAGGAATCCGGCGATGAAGCTGCCCCCCTTCCTCCGCGACCATACCCCGATCACGACGGAAAACAGCAGCCAGAGGCTGGCCGCTGAGAGCCACCAGACTATTCCCACCGCAACTTGGGTCTCGTCATCCATAATTCATCCGAACTCGCACGGCATTCAGCTCTATCCAGATTCGCCGCGGCTGGTCGGTGTCCGCGATTCAACGCATCTCGGTGATGGTGATGTTCGAGGCGCCGGGGTACTGGGATTGGATCATCTCCTTCGCCTGCCAGTACCCGTTGGCGTGATAGTCGTCTGAATATACCTGCCGTTGAGCCAGAACGACGATTTGTGGGTTTTCATGTCTCTGCGACGCCGAGAAGAGGCGTTTCATCCTAATATTGTCCGGAAATCCAGACACATGAGGCCGAGAAAGCCGCTAGGGTGCAAGTCCGGAAATCCGGACAATGCGACCACGAAGGATAACGCAGCCCCGAAACGTCGTCGGAAGGGCGGTTCAGAAGCGCCGGGCCGAGCTGGGCTGGTCCCAGGCGACCCTCGCGGCCAAGTGCCAGCTCGCCGGGTGGGACGTTTCCCGCGGCATCGTCGCGGCCATCGAGGGCCGCGTGCGGTGGGTGGGCGACTTCGAGGTCGCCCTGCTCGCCAAGGTCCTCGGGACCTCCGTGGCCGACCTCTACCCGCAGCGCGTCGACTGGGGCAAGCTGGGGCTGCCCGGTGTGGTGCCGGCGCCGCGGAGGCGATGAGACTCCCGCCACGGTCCCCCTGGCGCGGGCGGGCCTACCGCCGCAGCCTCGCCATCGGCGTACCGTCGGCCCTGCGCAGAGCCCGGACCAGCTGCACCGTGTCGACCCGGAGCGCCCAGTAGGCCAGCAGCAACACCCGGTTGCGCCGCACGAAGCGCCGGAGCTCCTCGAGGTGGCCCTCCGGCAGGGCGGCGCGGGCGAGCGGCCGGACCGGCTCGCGGATGGATACCGGGACGAGCCGGGGGCCACATTCCGCCCAGATCCGCGGGCAGCGCCGGTGCCTGACGGCCGCCCTGGTCCAGACCGCGCAGGAAAGCCCGGTGGAGCGACCGGCGAAGCGGTCGAGCTCGAACGGGTCGAGGAGCCTCGCGGGGATGAGCCGTCTGGCGCGCATGCGGAGGCAGAATGGCCGTCGACGCCAATCTGTAAATCCGTAAACCGCGCGCCGGCGAACTCCTTTGGCCGAGGAACAGATTGAGGCCGCCGGGAACGCCGGCATCCCCTCGAGGACGATCAGGGTTCCCCCGGCACCGTCCAGGAGAACGTCTCGTATCCGGTCGCCATCTCCTCGGGCGCGGACAGGTGCCCGGCGATCTCCTGGAGGCGGGTCCTGACGTCCCTGTCGAGCCGCCCCTTCAACTCGACCACGACATCCTTCAGCCAGTCGAAGAAGCGAGCGTCGGAGAACTCGCGCTGGCCGACAATGTGGTCGAGGGAGGCGACGCGCTCGCGCGTCGCCGGATTCTCGGAGCCCGGAGGCAGGATCACCAGCTTCCGGCCCTCGCAGCTGCTGTGCGACATGAACTTGTTGCGCAGGTCCATCAGCCGGCGATGCCGGAGGTTCAGCCCCTCGTCGGCGAAGTCGGGGAAGTTGGGGTATTCCTCAAAGAGCGACCCCGCCCCCCAGTTCTCGGTGAAGGGCCGCCCGTAGCACACGACCATCGAGACCGCGGCGTGGTAGAACTCGGGCGACCGCGGATCTAGGCTCTTCAGCAACGAATATGCCTCCAGACTGAGCCCCATGTCGAGGCGGGCGCTCGTAAGCCGAAGGAGCTTCGCGTCTTTTGGCAGCATCTCAAGGCCCCCGTGCCCGGCCCAAGGCGAGTCGCGTCGCGAGACGTGTGTCCGCCGCCAGCACCGGGCTGCCGCCCTTCACCGCAGTGGGCGCCCCGCGGTTCCGCTTGGCCACCGGAGTCCTTCCGCACTGGTTCAACGCGGCAGAGTTCATCGCGAATCGGGCCTTCCCCGCGGCCCCCTGAGCGCGCTGGCTTGAGCCCGCATCGTGTCAACTGGGGCAGCCTGCTCGGGAACTCAACCCCAATTGCGACGAACCACCCATCGCTGTGAACCAGCTAGCGTCCGGCGCAGCGCGCGGCCGGCAAGGGCGGCGCCTGATGCCGAGCGTTGGGACCGTCACCAGCTGTCAAGCGGAAGGCCCTCCCACTCCCGCGTGCCGCCCCGGAAGGCTAGACGCTGGAGAAGCTGCGGATCGACATTCAGCGCCAATCCCCGGGGGCGGTAGAGCTGATCGTCGATGTCCATCTCGCCGTTCCATCACACCACAGCCGGCCGAAGCAGCTGTCGGAAATTGCCGTTGACCAGCACGCGGTCGACCAGCGACCCAAGACCGGCCAGGGTGACGAAATGCAGATGACTCACGACGTATCGAAACGTCTGGCCGTCCCTCCAAGGAGAGTGGTTCAGGTAGAATGTTGTCTCGTTGGTCTGGGTGGGCACGCCCGCCGGCGCGCCGTCAGCCTGATAGTCCGTCACCCACAGCATCCCATCCGGCACGACGACGACGGGCAAAATGAAACAGGCAAACCGCGGACCTGCGAAGTTAGCGAACCCATAGTGCGCCTTCGCGCAGAGATCGTAAGCCGAACTCACTGCCTGCGACCATTTCTCGTAGACCTCGGCATCGTCCGCTTGGAAGTCACCACCAGGTAGCCGACCGACTTGCACGGTGGATTTGCCGACGGGATCGTGCACCGCGTAGAGCGAAGCGGGAGCCGACAGAGTCACCGTCTCCGACGGATTCATCACCACCGCACCGCCACCGACCTGTTGCACGACCACATGTCCTTGATTCCGCGGGACGAGCACCTCGTGAAACGCTTCGGCGGGCAGGCGAGGCAGGCGTGAGACCATGAGCGGAAAGAACGGTTTGAGATTCTTACATTCCAGCGCGATGGCGACGCGCAACTGTGGTTCGGGGGCCATTTCGAAGCGGAAATCGAACTGGCGGTTCTTGCCGGTGACGGGGTCGGCGTAAGTCCCAGCATGGTCCACCGTGATTCCGCGCTGGCTCAGCTCGCGCAGGCATCGCAGCTCGAACGCGAAATCGTCATTCGCCGCCAGAAATGCCTGGAGATCTGCCAGCGCAATAGGGTCGGTCTTCAACTTCGCCACAGGCCCAAGCATTTGCAGCCGCGACGTGGATGGCGATGCAGAATCGTGTTATCAAATGCCGCGGTGCCCGAGCATCCGGAGTGGTTCTCGTTTGCTCGCGACACTCGAAACCCACGCGCTGCTCGTCTGCCGCCCAGGAGGCGTGGTGACCTTGCGGGCGCCGGAGACCGCCTCGACGCGCCGCGAGAGCTGCTGGGGTGGAAGCTCCTTTCCGGCGGTCCGGCCTGCCCGACCGGCCGCCCAGATCCGCACCTCTGCCTGCATGTCCTCCTGCAAAAGATCTAGGAGGTAAGCGCGCACCAGCTCCAGCCGCACCGTCGGCGTGCGCGCGACGCCCTTGGCCAGAACCCCCAGGTGGTCCGGTCGGATCGTCCGGTACTTGCCGTGGAGGTAGTTGTTCACGCGGCTGACGGCGATGCCCGTCGCGGCCGTCATCTCGCGGAGCCGTTCGCGGATCTGCTCGTCGCGCTCCCGGGTCTCCGGATTGCCGTGAATACGGCCAGACAGACCATCTAAGAAGATGCAGACACCTTCGGTGCGTTCCGTCGGATCGGAGTAAAAGAAATCAGGAATTGAGCGACCCCAAGGAGGCCCAATAGGAATCGGCCGGCCGGAATCACGAGTTTGCCCTCGTTCCAGACAGGCGAGTCAGAGGAGCGGCTACTCGGTCAGGCAGGGATGAGACGCTAACGCGACTCAACCAACGGTTTCTCGTAGAACCGCTGCACAAGATCGACTCGAAGCCATTGAATTAAGGCAAATACCACCGCCTTTCGCTCCGACCGGTGAAAGGGAAAGTGCAGCTTCCGAATGCGTTCGAGAGAAGCCCGGTCTGGATGAAAATGCGGCTCGCGTCCGTAAGGACTTTGGAACACCTCGATTTCACTCGCGGCAGCGTTCTTACCTACCGCGTCGCCTGCCTCAGGATGGCACTCATACCGAAAAATAGGGGCCTTCGATTGTACATCTGTGGCATCGGTCAACGTGTAGCAAAACGCATAAAGCCTCGGGTCGGAGTCGATGTCCCGAAACTGTTCCCATAACAATAGCCGCAACCCGGTTGTTTTTACGCGAACAGAATGCTCAAACTCGACGACGAGTTCACCGTCGTTCCTTTGCAGTTGCTTTCCGATAACAATCTCGGGTGAGCCGGAAAGCTGCAACAATGCCTGCTGCAACTCTCGCTTCCGAGTTTGAAGGCCCACGGGAAGCATAGTTAAATCAGCCCCTCCTCGCCCACCCTCACCGCCCCTGCGCCGCGCAGGCCTATTACGCGCTTACGAATATACACGGCCTCATCCGCACTCAGTTCCAGCGCCCCGATAACTAGCGAATCAATTTGCTGCTCCAAAGACGCAATGTCTTTCCTCAAATCAGTATCTTGAAATCCAGACGAGTCCTTCACTTTTTTCTGTAGCAGCTTGGCAATTCGGTCCAGTTCGCTGCGCGCAAACGACGATTCGTCCTTCAGAAACTTCGGCACAGGCAAGTTCTCCACCGTTTGCTGTTCAACAAGCAACCAACCACCGCGTCGCAGCGATGAAACTTGCCTCAGATACCATTCTGCGACCACGGAATTCATGTACGCCATCAGACTTCCCGGCAGTATTTCGTCCGTATTGATCACGATCCAAGAACCCCCGCCAGTGCTTCCCGCAATCGCAGCCATCGGGCCGTCGTTTGCGCAAATCAAAGGCCTGAGCGTCAGTTCTCCGATGAATAATTTTGGCTCCGTGGAAAAAACGGTCGTTGTGCGAGGACGAATTAACCCATACCATGCTGCTTTTCCAAGGCTCCGGCGTTTTGCCAACATGTTTTTGTGATGCGAGAGGTAGCTCGCACAGACCGGAAATTCCTTTTGTAAGCGAGTCCAGGAAATCAGCTTTTGGGTATTCCTATCATAAGGATATATCACGCTCGCACGTGGCTTTCCATACCATCGCCGCAAATCACGACTTCGCAAGAATGGCACGACGATTCCAGCTTCGATCGCACGCGACATCTTGCTCACTTCTAGGTTCGGCATTTCCTTTGGATCGCTCTCGATTACGAAGATACTGTCTTCGCCCGTTTTGATCCCCTGTCTTAACTCAATTCTTGTCTCTTCCAACGTTATCGACGCCGCTTTGACTTTTGCTAGCAGGGTCTCCTCCGTCGCATTCCGTAGTATCCACGGCCCGCCCCCCTTCGGCTGCTCTGCCTGAAATGCCTCTCCGCCATCGTCGACCTGTTCAGCAGATACGCTGAGCTTGGCCAGTTGCGACGCGGGCGTCGTCGACAGATTGTAGATCTTTGTGACTGCTACCCGAGACGGTGCTTGTCCGATGATTCGTTTTCGCAACAACAACACGCACACATAAACTCCCACCTTTTGAAAGACAGGCTGGTCCTGAAAGTCGATAATCTCCAAAATATCGGCATTCTCCGACAACCATCTTCTCAGATGCGCACCACTAGCCGAACGCAAAAAAACATTGGGCAACACCAAACCACAAAAGCCACCTGGCCGCAAAATTCGAATCGCCGCCTCGATGAACAGCATGTAAGAATCCGTTCGTTTCGAAAATAGGGCGAACCTCGATTTTAATAGGGTGGGGTCATAAATACCAATCAACGCCTCGTAGTTAATGTATGGCGGGTTCCCAACCACGATGTCGGCCTCTCCATCCCTTAGCGCCTTTCGGAGTATCGGCGAATCGGGGCCTTTGTCTAGCAGGTCATGCAACAACAGGTTGAACGACGGCAGAGGAAGACGAAGCTTATCCGCGATACACTTCGCGGTGAGATTGAGTCGCGCCGCCTCCACCGCTCGCTCATCGTTGTCAAATCCGACCAGGGTTTTTGCGGAACTCGATCGCCACTCGTCCCGTTGCAGTAACTCATCGAGCGCACTTACAAGAAATGTCCCAGATCCACACGATATGTCTACCAACACTGGCGGCTCTTTTGGGCTTGTGGCCTCGTAACGACGCACGAGTGTAGTCACAATATAATGCACCACAAACCGTGGCGTATAATATATTCCGCGATCCCGCCGAACGTTCTTCAATTCAACCGTCGGGGCATCGAACAAATATAGGGTATCAGACTGTTTTCTAATTGTTCGTGTTTCCGGCCTCAACCGAAGGTATTCCTCATAAAATCGCCCTAAGATATCTACGCTCATTGCGGAAAAATCGTATCGCACCCCCCATTCCGCATATCCATAGAGCTGCCGAATCAGCGTCCGCAACGGGCTCGTCCGAAGTCGAGCCAGTTGGTTGGCCGATACCGTAGGATACCCACTTCTTTTGCCAGCGTCGGAAAGAATCTGCCTCAGTTTTTGTTCAAAATCCGTATCCTTGAGTTCGACGATTTCTTCGAGTTGGCTGGTTTGTTTCCCTGCGTCTTCTAAATAGCGGACAAGGAACAAGCTATTTATCAAACGGTGGATCAACGAATCATCGTGCGCGGCATCCCCACCCAAAACTTGGAGCGCCATGTCTCGCCAACCTGCCATGCGCTCCACTAAGTGAACGTCGATCGGTAATCGCCGCTTCCTTAGCGGAAATGCTTCATAAAGCTGATCGATCTCATTTCTCGCAACCTCGTGGGGCGTTAGAAGGTCTAATTTTGGCGCTTCCAGCAAGAACTCGGCGGCCTCAAGCCGCCAAGCGAGTGCGTCGGTAACGTCATGCGGGTAGCTGATCCAATAAGAACCAAATAGACACAGCGAACTAAAGTCCGTCACGACGACCCACGGCACATCACGATTGTATGCCCGGTTTATCGCCGCATAAACACTGTCAATGTCAGTTGGCGGACGCGTCAGAACATTGATCACCGGAGTATCTTCAACGCTGAGCTGAAATGACGATTCATCCGTGGCCTTCATTGAGAAGGCTGCTCGATTGCCCCAGTCCAGCGCTTGGAAGAGCCGCTTTACCCACACGGCTTTCCCGACGTTCCTTTCCACACGGGAACGGTCCACAAGCTCACTCAATCGTCGATATAGCGCGGCTTGCATTCGTTCTAGGCGGCAGCGCCAAAATGGGCACTTTGCATTGAAAGAGTCCTACTCCAAGTCATCTCGGGCCTAGCGAACCTCAATCAAGGTCAGACGCCAAGACTAGTTTTTGCCCCTTTTCACCGCCCTTCTGGGCTCATAGCATCGCAGCGGCATGCTCTGTGTCGCTCTCCGGCTTGCCGTAGGGGGCGCTGGGTATCGAAAGGCGGTGAGCGTGTTAGTCGATGGGCGCGACTTTCTCCGGCTTTGGCGATTCGGGGCAGCGTGTTCGTTGAGGAGCAGCCGCGTCAGTTCGGTCATGCCGCAAGGGCCTGACAGCAATGCTCAAGGCGCCGACCGGTAATTTCCCCGGCGTGCTGCAAGTCCCAGATGGTTTCTGGTTCCCAAAGGCTGGCGCGCAGGGGTTCGAGGAGACGAACAGGGAGATCCGGATCAGCAATCTGATGCAGGATAGCCAAGGTCTGCCGTGAGGCTGGAAGGCCAAGCCAATCCAGCACTCCGAAGATGCCGCCCCGTTCGTGTACGACGTTTATTTCCTCCCATCGCGGCGCAGGGGTACCGCGTAGCGATTGGTGGGCCGCAAGGAAGGTGCACAGAGCAGGAGCCTCGATGAGGTTGGTCACCAGGTCTGGGCAACGGGACAGTACCTGCAACGCTGCGATGCGTCCGGCTTGAAATCGGCTCAGAACCGTGCGTTCAGCGTCGGGAACGTACTCCAAATACTCCTGCCAGGAGCTTGGGCTTATGGCGGCAGCCGCGGAGGTAAGGGAATCTTCGCTGGGATCAAGGTCCTGCCACGCTCTGCCCACTTGACGTTCGAACCGGACCTCAGGCCAGTCGCTTACCCGGTGGAGCGCGCCGTCGTGCGGCCAAACGAGCTGAACTGGCGGAGAAACCGTGGCCTTTATGCGAGTTTTCATGCCTGCCATCATAGTCGCCGCTTGGGACATTGCTTGTCCCAGGCTAAAAATTCTGCTGTAATGGCCGGCATGCCACCCCGCGCCTCGCTCTCCAGACCCCCACTCGAACGCATGCTCCGCATCCACGAGGAACTGCGGCGCGACGCCCTCATTAATTGCACCAAGCTGGCCCGAACGCTGGAGGTCTGCCGCAAGACCGTCGTGCGGGACATCGCATTCATGCGAGACCGGCTGGATCTGCCGATTGAGTACGATCCACAGATCCAAGCCTACCGTTACACCCAGCCGGTGAACGCGTTTCCGACCGTTCAGGTGACCGAAGGTGAACTCTTGGCGATGCTGGTGGCCCGGCGCGCCTTGGAGCAGTACCGGGGAACCCCGTTTCACCGGCAGTTGGAAATCGCTTTCGACAAGCTGGCAGCGGGCTTAAGGGACCGGATCTCCTTTTCTCCCGCCGACGAGCTGCGTGCCGTATCCTTCAAGAACATCGGCTTCGGGAAAGCCGACCTTGCGGTGTTCAATGCGTTAAGTGGCGCGGTGCTCCGCCAAGTCGAGGTGGAGTTCGACTACCGCAAGCCTGGCGAAAAAGGGCCAACACGTCGGCGAGCGCAGCCGTACCATCTGGCGTATCGCGAAAACCTCTGGTACTTGGTCGGATTTGATGTCGAGCGGGAAGCGCTGCGTACCTTTGCCGTTCCCCGCATCAGCAATGTGCGCGTAGGGAAAACCAGCTTCTCGCGACCCGAGGGCTTTTCTCCGGAGAAGTTCTTTGCCAACGCCCTCGGCGTACTGGGCGGAGAAGAGGATTACACCGTCGTGATCCGATTCAACGCGGCGGTGGCGGACCGGGTGCGCGAACGTGAATGGCATGAATCACAGCAAATGCGTGATTTGCCATCAGGCGGGCTGGAGTTGCGCATGCGCCTCGGAGCGCTTGCCGAGGTAGAGCGCTGGGTCCTTGGGTGGGGTGCTGAGGCTGAGGTCGTGGAGCCTGCGGAATTGAGGGAGCGGATTCGTAGGACAGCCGCGTCTTTGGCCGCAGCTTACCGGGCGAATTGAGGGGCTTAAGCGCCAACCGCGTCAGTGGTTTCGAACCAGATCCATCACCCGCACAAACGGCAGGGAGCCGTCGTCAAACGTCGCCTGGGCACTCTCAATCTCGGCCGCGGTAGGTAGACCGGTGATATTCAATTAGGCGGTTAAGCCGATCTTAGGGCCGATTCGACTCAGACTCGCATTGGGCTGGGACAGCAAGGATTCCCTCACGCGGATATTCGCCGAGATCCTGCGCGAGGCGCACGGCGCCTGAAGCTGGCCAGCGTGTTCCTTAGGACGGCCGGGATCGCCCCGCTTCGCCCTGACGAATGTTTGGTAACAGGCAAACGGCAGGTTCGGCTGGCCCCAGAACTGCGGAAGGGCGATTCCAAATTCCGCCCATTACTCACGCGTCCGCCAGCCACTATTCAGGCCAGTCCTCCGGGCCCACGGACAGAGCTGAACCTCACACGGGTACAGGCAGAGACATGCCGGCATGCCGAGCATGCAATGAAGCGAGGGCTTAAGAAACCACAGCGGGTAAAGGATTCGAATGGATTAACTTGCACAGCGCCGGTGCCGAGGCTGAACGGTCCGCCGGATCCCCGTTGGTCACGTATCCAGCATATCCCATTCATCGCCTAATACCCAACGAAGGGCGGACAATTTCCCATTGATCATCCCCCATTCAAAATCACTCCACGGCCCGAGGTTTTTCCTTCCGTATTTCTTCTCCATGCGCTGGGCCGATTTAACCGCTCCGCCGAGAATCTCGCGCTGGATAGTGTGCTGGCTGTTCGCAACCGACCATTCTGCTTTCTCGACCACTTTGATTTTTCCTCGGGCGATTTTGTAGCGCAAGTTTTGGTGTCGGTTATACCAAACTTTATCCACTAGTTCGCTGATCGCCGCGACAATCTCGGAAGCCCGCCGCGAACCCTCGTTCCACTCTGCTGCCACTGCAATATCGGAGACGAGCCCGGGTTCGATGCGCCGCAGGGCGTCGCCCAAAGTGATGAAATACAGCGAGCGGATCCGCGAGAATACCCCGGCAATGTCCGGATGTGGGAGCCGGTTGTTTCCAGTGGGATGGCTGAAGTCCTTTGTATTGTGAGTGACAAAACCGAACCGGACCCCCGCCACGCGCGGCGCCGAGACCACGGACGCGTACACTTCGATCAAAATCGCATCATCAATACCATTCCGTTGGCGGTGAAACGGCGCTCGCTTCTCGATGGCTCGCTGCACCGCGCGGAGTTTAATCGCGTCGCTTACCTCGATTACCGTCGAGCGCTGAAACAATCGTTCAATGCGGGCGATCGCCTCCGTCGCCGCGTCGCCCAAGCTCGGTAATCGGTGGTCGATTTCGTTCAGTTCCGCAAGCGCGATCCGTTGGTGCCGGCCCGATCCGAATTTGCCCACGAATTCCCGGGCACGCTTCAGGGTGCTGGATATGCTGCGGGTCGCATCCTCGGCCACCCGGGCCTTGTTGCGCGCGAATTCATCCAGGATCGGCTGCGGCAGGATGAGTTCAACTGATTTCCCATCGATCAACTCCTCCAGGGCCTGCAACAGCGGCTCTTGTTGCGAATCCATCGCGAGGTCGAGCCACACACAGGTATCGATCAAAAGCCGAAACATACTGCGGAGACAAACCCGGGATGGCGACGGACGCGAACTCGAAAGGGCTTACCTGCGCCGACCAAGGCGCGGAGTATCCGGACCTAGAGTTGAATCAGATCGAAATATCCTTTCAGCTCATCGAGCATGCACTCGTAGAGAAAGTGCCACAGCCAGCCGACCAGGTAATGGGGAAGAAACCAGCTCAAATTATCTATTTTAAACGTTAGCCTGCCCCCATACTCTTCGCTTCCGTGGCCGCGTTGACGTCAACCGCTATTTTGCTGGAGCAAATCGCCGACGGAGGGGAATTCGAGCGACTCGCGCTCGCATGCCTCCGGCAAATGTCGCCTGGCGAATGCGGCACGGTTATCCACCAAGGCGTGAACGCCGAGGGCAAACCGGTCCCCGCGCCGTTGGATGGCTTCACTCAAGTTCCATGGCAAGATCCCCCGTTATTCGTAGCCATTGCCTGCACCAGCGAGAAGGCGGGCACGCTCCGTCTGAAGTGGCTTGGAATCGCCAAGAAACCGCGTCGAGCGAAGTTCGGAAAGCCGACTAAGGCGAAGGACGCATCCGCCGATATTCCGAAGGCGATTGAATCTGCATACCGGTGGAGGCGGCAATTTCCAACTGCCCGCTTCAAACTCTTTCTCGTGACCAATCGTGGTGTGGACGATGTCCTTTTGGCCGACGTGGCAGCCGAGCTCATTCCAGCGAACATCACGTTTGAGATCGTGGAGCGTAGCCGCTTGGCGGAATTCTTGGATACCTCGGCTCCGGGGCAGTTTCTCCGAGAGGTCTTCCTCCGCGTGCCGGCCGTCACTCTTTCGCGAGGACTCCTGCAGGAGTGTGGACGTCGCCTACTGGCAGACCGGCGGCATCATCCGGATTTGCAGCGGATAAAGTACCTCATTCCGCGGCCAGTAGAGGACGAACTGCGCACGGCCTGGAATAATGCGCAAACCGCGTTGATCTGGCTTGTCAGCGAGCCTGGGAAAGGGAAAAGCCTCGCCGCATGCCGGGAATTGGAGCGGCACAGCAACCAAGACGGGCTGGCCCTCTGGCTCACGGAAAGCGACATCCAGGCATCTACCACACTCGGAGAGGCGATGGTACGAGCGATCATGCGGATCAAGCCCTCGCTCCGTTGCGACGACAACTCCGCGGTGTTGAATCTCGGAGGGCCGGCGGACCGAGTGCTCGTGTTGATCGACGATCTCAACCGCAGTGATGACCCGGCTGGGAATTTCGCCAAAATCCGCGGCTGGGCGGAACGTCTGATGGGCGACACTGGCGGCGAAGACGGGAGCAAGGAATCGAGCGTGGTGTTGGTGTGTCCCATTTGGCGTCGGCATCGCAGCGGTGTGGCAGCCTCTGAGCGCAAGCTTCCCCATTGGGAAGCAGAGATTGAAGTGGGTGATTTCACCGAACCGGAGCTTGTCGCCTTGGGTCAGACCATGTCGCTAAGCCTTGCAGAGCAATCAGCCATCCGTGCGATAGCGGGCAACGACCCCTATCTCACGGGTTGGCTGTCAACTACTGCGCAAGAAGGCACATTCAGCGCAGGCGACTGGGTGAAACTCGGCGCGGCCTTGTTGCTCGACAAGCAGCTCGACAATATCGCGGCGGTTTCCCCCGGCGTTGGCCGCGACGAATTGGGGCATGCAGTGCGCGCGGTGGGGCGCTGGATCCTGGAGAATCGGCAGCTTCGTCCCGAGTGGACCACCGTGGTGAATGCATTCTCGACGACTAAACACATGGTCGCACTCCGGGCGCTGATTGCCGACGGGCGCCTTCTCCATGAATCCGAGGGCCGCTTGACCTTCTCTCACGACCGCTTGCGCGAGATGTGGCTTGCACGTGCCGTGCCGGAGGCTTTTGCCGCCGAGGCTGTCCATGGCGAAGTGCACTATGCGGAGATCATTGGCCGGGCAGCGGCCGACGGTGCACTGACGCCGGAACAACTCGACAAGCTAGTCAGTGCCAATCCGCTGGCGCTGTTCAGTGCTTGGCAATTGGTGTGTGCCGCACCTGGACGCGAGTCGCGCGCTCAGATACTGGAACGGATTAGGAAATGGCTGCGCTATCGATCCGGCGAATTCGATGATACGGATTGGCTCAATTGGGAGATTGCGCGGAAACTGGAGCAGTGTGACGGGCCTGAGATATTGGAGATCGCTGCACAGTTACGGCCCAGCCAGACGCTCTGGTGCGCCGCGTTGCGCAATGGCTCGGCCAAGGCGGGGCGAGAGTATTTGCAACGTAACCTAGACTTCGCCTTTCCTCCGATAATTGGCGATGCCCGGTTCGCGTCGGCAATCGGCGTCGCCAAGAATCGCCATCAGAGCGGCCTGCTCAGGGAATTGCACCAAGAGCTTTCCGATGCAAGTTCAAGCGCGGAAGTGAAGAATTCGGGTATTCTGCTTGTCGGTTATCTCGGTTTGGCTGAAGGTGGGTCGTGGTTGCTCGAGATCTGGAATCGAGCGACCGATGCGGAAAAGAGAGAATGGATTGCCGCGATGCTGTGGTCATCGGCGAGGTGCCTTGGTGAAGGAGCGATCCCGGTTTGGAAAAGTGTACTAGAGGTCTGGCAATCGATGCCGGAGGGGAAGAGCGAAAACGACGGTTCTCCGCGCTGGAATGTCGCGTATCACCAACTGTATGGATGCCGCGACGATTGGCTCGATGATAAGATGGTGGCATGGATCGAACAGCAGATTGCTGACCGCCATGCCCTGAAAGGCGAGCTAGCGTCAATTCTCAGATCGGTGGATACGCCAGCTGCGTTGGAGTATGCGGTTCGAGAGGCCGGAGCCAACCGGCGGAACAATCCTGCTAGCCGAGGAATGGGTTGGTGGTTCGTCCATGAACGATGGAGTGTAGATCGTGGGCGGAAGCCGCTTTCTTCTGCGAGCAGAGCGAGGTTAAAGGCCATTTGGGATTCAGAGGAGGAGCCGATCGAGGACCGTCAAGCCGCGTTTGCCTGTTGGCTCACAAACGCCAGGGCCGAAGACCTACCGGTCTTGCGTGGGTTAACTGAAAACTCCCCGCTCCAAGAGCAGGCTTTGCCAGCCCGCATGCGTTTGCGCGATGCCGGTTGTGTCCCAATTTTGCTGCGACTGCTCCCAACACACCGTTGGTGGTTGACCATGGTTCCGTCCGTCTGGACCAAACAGCTGCTTGAGGTGGTTACCGTGATGCTGAAGGATTATACGAGCGGCCCTCAATCGGACTGGGTTCCGGATGCCTATGAGTTGCTCATCGCCATTCCACCGGCTGATGCCGAGGCACTGATCTTCCAGCATGAATCCAAGTTCCGGAGTGACGCAAAAATTCTACAAGCGGCCATTCTCGTCGGGACACCTCGGCTGCACGACTGGGTTAGAACGAACGCGACGACACAATCGGGAATTCGTGATAAGGTGCTAGAGCATGTCTTCATGGAGATCTGCATGGGTCGTTCGTATCAGCCTCGTTGGGTTTCGAGACAGCGATACTTATGTAATCTAGAGCCATTCTTAGATTGGCTGACGCCAGAGGAAAGGAAGCACTCTATGCAATATGGACCTCGTGAAGACCTCGAATGGTGTCGCCAACATATATTGCCGAGGCTACCTCCTGAGGAACGCAAGGCGCATGAGTTGTCGGAAGAAAACCTCCTCGCGCTGATGCCCCGACTCGGGGAACGCAACCACCCAAGGTGGTATGCGGAGTATTTCATTGAAGCCGCTCAAAGGCATGGCTGGCGCGAGCGGGACCTGCTCCGTATCTTAGTGGCCTGGGTCTCCGGAAAGAACGACGACGCACGCTTCCTGTTGCTAGCCGCTTGTATCGGAGCATGCGGCATCCGCTCTGATCTTCCGACGTTGAATTCCCTGCGAGAATTAGCCCCATCGCGAGAGCGGACCAGCGCGCAGCGGGAGGCCGAAATCCAAGTGCGACGACGGGTACTCTGACCGGTGCACTAAGCCCCTGAGCGACCACGTTGGATAAATAGCCAGAAGTTGCGGATGACGGGTTGGTCGGGCAGCCTGGCGGCGTGGTGCCCCAAAATTCAAACGAAGGCTCAAGCCGCGTCGCGGTAGTAGTAATTGAACATTCCGCCGAGGCGTTCTCTGCGACAGATTCGTCTTTGGGCTAACTGTTGCATTCCTTCCGCAGCTGCTGCGTGAGCTTGGCCTGCCAGTCATACCGGCGTAGATCGTCGGCCGTCACATCGAAACGGGGGCCATCACTCATTCCGTGAATGCCTAGCGGACATTGGGCCTTCCGCAAAACCGGAAGCGCATACGGCGAGGGGCTTGGGCTGGGCCGCCCCTTGCGCTCCTAGCCAGCCCTCCCGCTGCGCACTAGTCGCATTGAGGCCACAGCTACCATTGACTACAGTGGACACAGTGCTCGGTCCGGTATTCCCCCAGCGGGGCCTCCTTCGGCGTTGCGTCTCTAGTTTAGCTGCGCCACATAAAACGCCGTATATCGATGTACACGAGCAATAGCGCTGCGGACCCTGAAAATGTGCTGTCTCGCATCAAACGTGGCCTCGCGGGTTACGTAAGCTACCTTGCGGCTTGCGAGATGAACGAAGCATTTAGTGAGTATGTCCTGTATGAGCCGATGCTCCGCATTCTGACGGCGCGAGGCTTTACAGTAGAGTGTGAGGTTCCATGCCCCGGGTTGGCGAAAGCCCCAGATGGTGACTACAAGAAGCTGGATTTTAAAGTACAACGAAATGGTCTTCACTTCGCCATCGAGGCAAAGTGGGCTCGACAATCGCGACTCAACGTTACGCGAGACCTTGAAAAGCTGGATGCATTCCGCCGCGTTGTCTCTGGTTCTCGATCCTTTCTGTGTGTCTTCGGCCAGAAGAGCCGTATCAGAAATCTGCGCCTCTCTAGTAGCGCTTTTGCCGAACTCGGCGACCCAATAATTGCCGAATTTGGGGTTACCCGATACGGCTGTCGCGTTTTCGAGCTGGTAGGGGAATCGAAGCAAACGGCTGTGACCGTAGATTCTGATCGGTCGTCCTGATTGCGCTAACTTGACTGCCATGGCTGGCAGACGTCCCCTTACCCATGATGAAGAACGCGGGTTGCTCCGTGTCGTCCGCAACCTGAAACCGCGCGACCGGGCCCTGGTTACCGCCCAATGGTTTACCGGCTTCCGCATTTCGGAGGTGCTGTCGCTCATAGTGGGCTCGGTCTGGCGCAGCGACCAGCTCGTCACGAAGATCGGCATCACGCCGCGGCACCTCAAAGGCCATTACGGCCGCACGCGCTGGGTGCCGGTCCTCCCCGAACTGTCCCGCGCCCTGCACAGCCATCTGGCCCACCTGCGCCGGCGGTATGTCCTGACGTCCGATTTGCCGCTCTTTCTCAGCCGGAAGAACAACCCGGACGGCACGGCGCGGGCCATCTCCCGCGAGGCGGCCCGCCAGGTGATCCGGGGCGCATTCCTGAAAGCCGGCATCGAAGATGATGGTCGGCTCGGCACGCACAGCCTCAGGAAAACATTCGCTCGTTCAGTCTACCAGAACTCCGGCCACGACCTCATGGTGCTCAAGTCAGCTCTCGGGCATTCCGACGTGGCGGTCACGCAGAAGTACCTGGAAGTCGACGAGGACCTGGTGGCGGCCGCGATCGCGAAGGTGGACTTCACGCGTAGGCCGAGGAAGCCGGCGCCGGTGGCCGCCCCCATTGCGGTGCCGGCGGCACCCGTCCTCACCGCCGCGGCGTAGCCAGAGGTAACTTTTCCGCCATGACAGGTCCCATCCCTCCGGACCCAAAGGCCCGCGCCCCGCTCTGACCCCCGCCCCAGCGCGAGGTGCCGTTCCCCGCAGAAGGGCACGTTCGCCCGGGCGAAGCCGAGCAGTCGTTGCGTTGCTACCCTGCTCTCCTTCCGCAACCGGCCGAGGATCGTGTCTTCGACTACCTGGCGGTGCTTTCGGCTCAGCCGGGTGACGTGGTACTCTTAGCCGCCAAGACCCTCCACTCCGGGATCACAAGGCTCAATGCCACGTTGTCAGACGGACCCGGCTGCCGGCGGACCGCGCCGGCGCCCTCGCGCACGACATCCTCCCCGGCCTCGTCCCCGCCGAACGGCAGGGCCGGCAAAGTCCGGTAGGGGTCGACCGGGCGCCCGGCCGCGTCCACCTGATTGTAGGCCGCGAACCACGCGTGCCGGCGCAGCGCCGCATCAGCGTCCCAGACGGCGGGTAGCACCACCTTGATCGAGGTGCGCCCGCCCATGCGCGGATGGAAATAATGCTGCCGAGCCAAGTCATGCAGGTCGCGGATGCGCGGGGAGCGCCTCCAGCCGTCCCGATCCTCGGGTCCGAGCAGGCGCTCGAGCCACGCCGCCAGCTCGCGCAGCGCCCCCGCGTCCGGGAGGCCCGCCACCCGGGCCTCCTCCGTAGGGTCGCGCCGCGCCCATTCCCCGATCTGCAGCAGCACGCGCCGGAGAATCGCCTACTCGTAGGGCGACCAGACGTACACGGTGCCCTTCTCCCCCAGCCGCTCCAAGAGCGACTTGGCGAAGGCGAAGTTGGGAAACGCCCGCCCGGCGTTGAGCTCTTCCGCGTGGCTGATCCTGCCGTCGGCGCCGACGGCGTGGTCGCTCCACTGGCACGCGACCCGCTTTTAAGGCCGCAGGCCGGCGTGGTGCGGCAGCGCGACATCGCACGCCTCGAAGTCGAGAATGTGCAGCGGCCAGCCCGGGTCACGCTTGTGGGTTAGACGCTCCCGGCGCAGCGGCAGCGGCGCCGCTGGGACTCCGCCGCAGGTGTGGCGTGAAGGTTGCTGCCTCCCCTCACGCCCGGCAAGAGCCTACCAAGGCTCCGAACCCAGCTTGGCCGTCAGAAAGCCAAAGAACTCCTCGTGCTTCTTGGCGAACACGGGGAAGGAGGCGAGGATGTGGCGGAAGTCGTCTTGGGAAAGACCGTAGGCTTTGGCCACAGCCTTGTTCGCGACCCAAAGAGACTCCCAGTGTTCCTTGAGTTCCGCGATTTGTTTAATGCCGTGTTCCCACGCGCAAACCGTCGGGACGCGCGGCATCGAATTCGTCACCGACGTGGGCGGCACCGGCATGTGGCGCATGTGGGTGGGGTTGATATTTATGGTCGCAGTCCGCAGCCGCAGGGCGTAATCAAAGCAGAAGGAGTTGAGAACCACCGCCGCCGCCTCAATCTCGACTCGCTCAGGGATCAAGCCAGAAAGCGAATTCGATGCAGCCGAACCGCTTGGCAGGATAGCGGCGATACAAGTCCTCTGATTCGTGCTGCTGCTTATTCGTCGGTAGACAAGGAACGGCCCCGACCACGATTCTCGTCCGTACTTCGCTTGAGCCAACTCGCGCTTCAACCACCACCGGATGGGCTCCCCCCCGAACACGAACTGCTCCACGTGCCTGCCTTCATAAACCGGACTGAAGCCCTCCGCCCCCATGGCCCGTACCACCTCGAGCGGGTCTTGGATTCTTCGTCCAAGCACAGCCTCAGGCGCAAAGAGCTTCTTCGTGAGCGGGTCGGTCCAGAGGTCTTGATCCTCCCAGGTGTCATAGATCATCCTGTCCGCCCGCCAGCCAATGAACCTTGTCCCCCACGCCTCTTTCCCCTTCTCCACAAGCGTGACGCTGTTGCGATGCATCTTTTTGATTATGCCCGAATCAATATCTCGCGCGAAGTTCCTCCCAGAAGGCGCCGTTAACTGATCGATGGTGTCGACGAGCGTGTCAGGCGTGGCAACCACCACGTCGTATTCCTTGAAGAAATCAAAGAGTTGATCGAAGTACCGGCCCCTGTATGGGACGGCTACAATCGCACGGGAGCCAGGCACGAGGTGCTTGCGGTAGAGTGCCCTTCCTATCGCGTCAAACCAGCCGGAGGAGCCGGCGTTGGGCTTACAAAGCACATGAATCTTGGGGTCTGTTTCAATTAACAGATCGTACGGCAACGAGCGTGCCGATTCTTTCACTACCAAGCCCGCTGCAGAAAGCACACGCCAGATCTCGCTTTCAAATTCCGCTCCCACCCGACTGGAGGGCAGCATTTTCGCCTCGTAGGCGATAACTTGACCACCCTCACTAGGTTCGGAACGGCTTTCCGGCGTGATCGCATCGCCGGCTAAAGAGTCAGCCAGCAACGCATACTCCTGTTTGGTTGGGGCCAACACCCGCACAATCTTGGAGAATGTTGCCCCTCGTGGTATGTACTTGTTCCCTAGGATCAGGGAAACAGCAGTTACCGAGATTCCTGCCTGCTCCGCGAGTTCCTTTCCGGTCAACCCACGCTTACGCATCAACTTGCGAATCGCATCACCTAGCGGTGCTGATGGATCTGACTCAGGCGGCATGGAGATAATTGGGATTAGCCGAGCTTGATCGAGGTCCGATTTTAATGCAAGTTTTTTGTTGACGCCATTTAATTAAATGATATTCGTTAACTAACATGAAATCTATCACGACCTCCACGGCCGACGTGCATTCAAGAAAGTCCGTCGCTGCTTTGAAGACAAATTGTCTAAATGATTCTGCGTAAGCTGCGTATCATGAATAAATTAAGTCGCTATGCAGTGACTCCGTCCAAGCTCCTCCGGTGGGCAGCCGAAGGCCGCGGAACCGGCGAAGGGGCCTCCTACAAGCCGTTGCTCACCGTGCACGATGTTCCTTCCAAGGGCCTTCGTGTCCGCGCTTGGTCAGCGAAGTTGAAGCGAATCGTCCATCTGCTCAGTCGCCTGGAATACCTATTCTTCCTGATCCTCGAGCACGATCCAGCCGTACTCGACGTCTTCGAACAATACGCCCTCGCCCTCCAAAAGACGAAGGCCATCGCCCGGCGGTTGGGCATCGCCCACCCGTGGGACCGGAAGACCCGGTGTCTCGTCCCCATGTCCACCGATTTTGTTTATCTCAAGATCGTGGACGGACGCCCGCATCGCTTTGCGCGCAACCTCAAATACCGGCGCGATCTTGCGAGGCAGCGTACGATCGAAAAAATCACCATCGAGCAAACCTACTGGGAGGACGAGCCGGACGTGGATTACGGCATCGTCACCGAGCGAGAGATTCCCCGGGACCTCGTACGCAATCTCGAGTGGCTGCACGACGCCCTGAGGCCCGACTACCTCGCCGGGATTGAGGAATTTGTGCCGATGGTCGAGGCCTTTCTGCGCCCGCGCGTTGAGGCTGAAGACACGCCCCTCGCAGATCTGACCGATCAAGCCGACATGCACTTCGGACTCGAGCCCGGCTCTTCGCTCGCAGTCGTGAAGTGGCTCCTTGCCCACAACCGCTGGCGGGCCGACCTGAAAAGACTGATTTCTCCGCTCACCCCCCTTCACCTCGAAACTCCTCCCCATGTCGCAATTGCCATTTGACCGGTTGCAGGTCTTCCGCGTCGGTACGACGGGAGAATACCATCGAATCCTCTGGGTCGACGATAGCCCCGAGGGACCGCACCGCTACGCCATCATCCGGCTGGACGGCCCTCTCCGGCTGCCCCGCTGGATTACGTCCGCCGACCTTGCGGCCAACATCGCGCAGTCTGGATGGACGGCAACGGACGAAAACCCGTTCAGATTCTCTTTCCGCTCGGAAGCGGACCTGCCGGAGAATCCAAACATCCGCCAGAGATATCTGGAGTCCTGGAAATCCAAGCTCCGATGCGTGCGAATGGTCACGGAGCTCGGCCGGGACGCCTTCATCGGCAGGTGTCGCGAAGCGCGCATCCAGGAAATCCGGCTAATGGGCAAGGCAAAACCCGGCGGCGAGTTCGGCGACCCCAACGGGGACAACGGCGCCTGCATGTCGGCAGGTGCAATCAGAAAATGGTTGATCCTTTTTTGGCGCTCGGGCGAGGACCCAGCCTCGCTTTTCCCCCGGCACAACCAGCGCGGACGGAAGCCCTACAGCGTTAGCTTCGCCGACAAGGGTGCACGTCCAAAAGTAAAGCCTGGACGCAAAAGGAAGGCCCCCGGCGAAAACGGTGCATTGGGGTGTGACCTAGATCCGGTGAAATGGAAGAACCTCATCAAGGGTGCACAGGAGTTTTTGTTCAAACCCAACGGCAGGCATTTCACACACGGTCGACGTCTGCCCTGGCGTTACGCCCACAAGGCCACCCTGGCGAAGCACTTTTCGACCTCGGTCCGAATTGACCACGACAATGACGGCAATGCGCTGAGGGTGCAGGCCGCCTTTGGACCCGCACAATGGCCTACACTGGCGCAATTCAGAACGGCGGCGTTATCCGGTCACGATCTCCCCAAACGCATCAAACAGGTGGTAGGCGAACGGGCCTATAAAACGAGTTTCCGCCCAATTCCGGGAAGCTCATTCGACATTGCCCGTGCACCCGGCTCTGTCTTCCAGGTCGACTGGATGGTCGCCAAGATCTGGCTGGCCAGCCAAATCGACGGGGGGCCGTGTGGACGGCCGCACGTGTTCTTTGTGATCGATGTCTACAGCCGGATGATCGTCGGTGTGTATGTCACGTTTGAAGACCCAATGTATCGGACCGGCGCCATGGCTCTGGTGGAGGCCATGTCCGACAAGGTGGCGTTTGCGGCCCGCTACGGAGTCACGCTCAAACCTGAAGATTGGCCATGCCAGCATGCGCCCAACCAAATCCTGAATGACGGCGGCGAACTGGCAGCCAAGCTCGGTGATTATGTTCCCGGAGGAGTCTGTGATCTCGTCACGGTTCCGGCTTATCGGCCAGACCTTAAGGGCATCGTGGAACGGTGCTTTGGCGTCGGCAGTGCGGGCTTGATCGAATGGCAGCGGGGCGCGGCGTCCGCGAGTCGCCCCGATGATGCGCCAGATCCGCGCCGTACATCCAGCCTGACGATCGGCAAGTTCACCCATGATCTCGTCCGGTGGGTGGTCTTTGAGCACAACCGACACCCTATCACGAAGATCACGCTTCCCATCGAGGCGCAGCGGGAAGGCGTCGATCCGGTCCCGATCGAATTGTGGAATTGGGGCATCAGGCGACTCTCGGGCCGGCCGCGTCATCTGCCTCGCACCGACTTGATCCCCCGGATGATGCCCCGGATCGAAGCGCAGGTTACCCGTCGCGGAATCGAACTCGAAGGCGCACGGTATTTCTCCGACTCCGGCTTCTTGCAGACGCTTGTGCACCAGGCAGCTCTCACGGGAAGAGCCATCACCCTAGAAGTCGCCCACGACCCAAACAACACCAACGAAATCTATCTGATCAACCCCAAAGCCGAGAACCAGTTCGAGACTATCCCGATCGTCCCCGGTAGCCCGTATGCTGGCATGACATTCAAAGAAGCCCGCAGGCAAATGAAGGAATTGGAGGATCGCGTCAAATACCTCCAAGGCGTGCGGGGCACCATCGGCGTCGAAGAAGAAAGGATGAGACAAGAGCGGGGTGCGGAAGCAGATCGGGAGCGCGACGAGAAACAGGCTGCTGCGGCAAACGGCTCATTCCATCCAGCCGCCACGGACCAGGCTGAACGCAAGGCAGAAGAGATCAAGATGCAGCAGGATGAGGAGCGAATGGCGAATGCCACTGCTCCTTGCCCCGGGTCCGTAAGCAGCGCACAGGACCAGCCGTCAGCCGGCGCCACCAAACCCATCGCCAACCGCGTGCTGCGTCTGCGCAGCCCTGACTCTCAAGAGGAAGATCCATGAACCCACCGACAGCAATTCAACATATCGACAGGTACGCCGCCAATCCACTCATCACGGGCTTGCCGCCCGAAGAGATCAGCGAAGAGGCGCTCAAAGAGCTGCTTTCAGTTCATATCGAGGTGCCCACGGACAAGACACGCAGCCTGCCGGCGCGAACGCGACTGTTCATGTGCGAGGACCTGCGTCGCCTCCAGATCCCGCTTAATCGCGACTTCGAGTTGGAGTTCGAAATCGCGGCAGCCATTCGCGAGGGCTACGTGGACCGGATGCCGAGCCCGCGGTACTGGCAGAATCACAATCATGAGGTCCAGGCGATACTCGCGAACGCACGAAACGACGGCCGCACGTTGACCAACTCGCGCTGTCTGGCGAACACGGGAGTTTCCGGCGCTGGCAAGACCCGCATCTGTGAGATGATCCTCAAGATGTACCCACAGGTCATAACCCATGACACCGCCGAGAATCCGCTGCTGCCCCTGAAACAGGTGGTTTGGATCAAGATCGATTTCCCGTCCAATCGTTCGCCTCGCGCGCTCTGCAAACGATTCTTCAAGGAAATGGGCGTGGCCGTGGGCGAACCGTACGAGCAGCAGTTCGGCTGCGGCAATGTCGACGAAATGCTCTCTGACATGGCTCGCCTGGCGCGCGAGCATTTCCTCGGGTTGCTCGTGATCGACGAAATCCAGCATGCCGGAGGTCAGAGTGGCACCGCCAGCCCTTCGCTCATGCGATTCATCATCACAATGAGCAACGAGCTCAAAATGCCGATCATGTTCATCGGGACAACCAAGGCCCTGACTGAACTTCGGCAGCGCCTCGCCACAATCCGAAGGCTCATCGGCCTAACCTATGATCGCTTCCTCGAAAACGATCCTAACTGGGATCACTTCGTTTCCGAGCTCTGGAAATACCAATTCACGCGCACTAAGACCAAGCTCAGCGACGATCTCCGCAAGACGTTTTATGAGCTCACCCAGGGTATCCTGGCGTTCGCCGTCGCGCTCTTTGTGCTTGCCCAACGCCGCGAGATCACGCGCGGCATTAGTGAAGAAGGTGACGAACGTCTCAATGTGGAATCCTTCAGATCCGTGTATGAGGACTACTTCAAAGCGGTCGATCCGGTCATCCAAGCCCTGCGCTCCGGCGACGATCTTGCCATCGAGCAGTTCGAGGATTTGCCGAGCCAGTTCAAACTCCATGAGATTCTCGCCCAACAGACTCAGACATTTCTCGTGCGCGAGGTGAAACGTATCGATCGCGCGTTCAAGCGTGGAGGGAAAACGATCCGAAACCAAATCCCTGAGATTTTTAGGCCCTATTCGGCTGGTCTGGAAGAACGGGTCAAACGCAGAGCCCGAGATAAGGAAGAGGGACTTGCCGCGGAAGCGAAGAGCGCCGCAAAGCGCGGCGAAGACCCCGTCAATGTGCTCGAACAGAAGGGTCTGATCAAAAAGGTAGCTGGCCAACCATGAGTGTGCGTCTACCGCGACCGTTGCCCGATGAGACCTGGCAAAGTGTCATGGCGGCCCATCAACGAGGATGGTCCACGCCAGCGCGCTGGCGTATCGCCGAGCGCTCGCTTGGTTCGGCACGAGCGCCGGTAGCTTACGATCATCCGCGCGGCCTTCAGCATACCGTCGAGCGGCTCCCGCGCGAACTCGGTTTAGCTCCAGAAGGAGTACTGCTGGCCCACACGCTCCTGCCCCTGCATCGTCCCTTCCTGACCCCGCATCGATGGATGTCCGTGAAAGCGTCGGCACTCGCCAACCGTCATCTGCAATTCCTTCTGGGCGTCGGGCCGAGCCGAATCACCCTACCCCGATGGCTCAGACTTTGCCCCAAATGCGTGGTGAGCGATCGCAGAATGTGGGGACGCGCATACTGGCATCGGGTTCATCAGGTGCCAGGTGCGTGGGTTTGCCCCACTCACGGGGTCCCACTCTGGGAAACGAATGTGCGTGCCCACCGAGATGCGGCGTTTGAGCTTGTTTCGGCAGAGGACGCGAAGTTGGTGCATCCAATCCGATTTTCGAAAGCAGAGCACGGGCTCTTACGCGGCATTGCGACGGATCTTGCGGCGTTGCTCGATCCCGACTGCCCGGCACCCGGACCAGACCAATTGCAGGCCGCCTATTTCTCGGAACTTCAAACAAGAGGGTTCATAACCCACCAGGGACGGGTCAAGAACACCGAATTGTGCCGCCGTTTTCAGAGATACTATGGCAATCGCCTCCTGGCTCGTCTGGGATGCTCAGTGAACGCCACCAGGCGCGATCACTGGCTGGCGCGGCTTGTTCACCCACCTCGATGGCATTCGGCCCCCCTAAGGCATGTCCTGTTTATCCGCTTTCTCGGACATGACGCAGAGTCATTCTTGGGTCGAGCCCTTGCTCAGCACCGAATCACGACAGACCGGCTTGTGATGCGCCGCGCCCCGTGCAGTCATTGCGTAGAGCGCGGACAGATTCTCCAGAGACGCCACAACTGGCTTCGGATTTGCCGGACAGAAAGCGGCAATTTGCGCGAAAGACATGATGCGCTCTACTCATGGCTCTGGCGTAACGACCGCGACTGGCTTCACGCCAGGCGACGCAAGCCTACCGGGCCGCATCGCACCAACTGCCGGAGGCCATCCCTTGACCGTATCCTTGCCGCCGAGGTACGGAACGCCGCGCGAATTGCCCTAAAGGAGAATCCTGCGGCGAGGCTCTCGCGGCGGCGGATCGCCGAGCGCACTTCCCGGCAGTTCTTGGTTCAAGGTAACTCGCCGGCTTTGCCCGCGACCATGGCCGCCATTCGCCAGGTTGTGGAAAGCGTCGACGCCTGTGCCATACGCAGGCTCTTGTCTGCGGCAAGAACCCTTCCTCCGACACAAAAGCGGATACGCTGGCGATTGATAGCTCACGCGGGCTTGGGTGCCACAGTCGTAAAGCGCAATGCCGTGCGACGCGTGCTCGCCGTACTCACCAAATCTTCCCGAACATGATTTCACGATTCCCAAGACCATTCGAAGACGAACTGATCTGGAGCACCGTCGCTCGTTACCTTCGAAGGATCGGACCGAAAGCAAGTGCCTTTGCGTCCACGTTACTGCTCGGCCACAGTTTTCGACGCCTCGATCCCTTGCTGCCAAGTTATATTGAGCTTCTCTGTCGGAAAATTCCGCCTGAGTTCCAACTCGATCCGTGCACGATCAGGGATCGCCATACGCTTTATCGGATTGCCGCCGCAGGCCTGCCAAGCGACGCGGCGGATCGACTAAGCAAGCTCATGCTTGGTGAAAAGCCCGACCGTCGGAAAGCCTACATTTCTCGCCGGCATCTACGCGCACATCCAACGTACCGTCTGAAATACTGTCCAGAGTGCCGGAGACTAGACCTGCAAAAGTTCGGCGAGGCGGGTTGGCGAACTTGGCACCAGATACCAGGGGTGGCGTGCTGTGATAAGCACAAATGCGCGCTCGTCGAGACTCCTGTAACCGCATACGTCAAGGACCCCATACCCTTGGATCAGATAGAACCTGACGGCAATCCCATGAGTCAGGACCCCCTGTCTCGGGAATACGCCGAACAGGCTCATCTACTCTGCTCCTACCGTGGCAAATTCCCGCCCGCCGACACCATTTCCATGGCCTTGGTCATGAAACACACGGTACCCGACGACAAAGATAAGCGATGCCGCCCGTGCGAAAGAGCCTCTCGGACAATTATCCAATCCTTGCCTTCTGTCGCTTCTCACATTGGCTCGACGAGCAATGCGGAGGACGGGACGGTCGAATACGGATTGATGGCATTCCGCAAGACCATTGGTCCCGTCATATTGTTATCGGCGACCGTCGCTAATCGTTCGACCATCCCTGAAACGATTTCGCTCGCCGAAAACCTGCGGCACGATGAACGGCCGCCCTTCCCCTGCGTCAATCGACTTTGCGGATGTTTCGGTCAGGATACCATCTGGAGGCCACGATTGGAGTGTTCATATGACCCTCCACGAGCTGTATTTTCCTGCCCAAAGTGCGGCCTTTCATACTCGCGCCCGCTTCCACTGACAAGAAAGAGCCCCAAGTCCCCGGATTTCGAGTGGACCACTGTTCGCCCGGGAAAATGCGTTCACGACAGGGAACCTTTGCGGTGTGCGCGATTGGAAAGCCGACGCAACGAGTATTTGGCGCTCGCGGCGAAGCATCCAGCCGAACGAGACGCACAACAGAAAAAACGCCTTCGCTCTTTGAGGAATACGATGCTGCTACTGGACCGTGAGTGGTTGGCGCGTCACAGCGAAATCCGGCATCGTCGAACATACCGTTCGAGGAGGAGAAGACGCCCAAGGGTCGATTGGAAGGCATATGAAAAGCAAATGCTGCATTGTCTAGATGAGATTTCGAAATCCGCCTTTGTGAGGAAAATCGCCAGCCGTTATAGGCTAACGATAGGCTTTCTCATCGAGGCACTGCGCGAATATGGGCCACTGACGTACCAAGGCCTCTGGAAAATGCCCGTTTTGCAACGCCAAATTCGCCAGGTGGCAAATTCCCTGTTTGCACTCGCGGGAAACAATTGCCTCGGGTTCACAAAAAAATCGTGGGCGATTGCCGGGCGACGCTCTGTCGCCGCCGGGTTCGCGAGCGGCACATCGGCCGGCACCGCACGGGACTCTGTCATTGTCCCAACGCAGACTGCTTAGCCCGATCATTCGCCCAAACGAGGTAAACATGCCGCCCGTCCACAATTGGAAGCTCAGCCCATCCGACTTCGCCTTCCTTTGGGAGGAATGTAAGCGGTGTTTCTATCTACGTGTCGCACGGGGCTTCCAGCGGCCGCGCCCGATCATGCCGAAGATCTTCACGCTGATAGACTCGGAGATGAAGAAGTTTTACTCACAGAAGCGGACCGAGGACATCGCGAAAGGCATGGCCCCTGGCGTCGTTGCCTACGGAGAAAGGTGGGTCGAATCTCAACCGATCACGGTTCCAGGATTCTCTTCAACCTGCTTCATCAAAGGGAAGTTCGACACAGTTGTGAGATTTGATGACGCGACATACGGTGTAGTCGATTTCAAGACGTCGCAACGGAAGTCCGAACACATTCCCCTATATTCCCGCCAGCTTCACGCCTACGCCCATGCCCTCGAGCACCCTGCCGGGCACGGGTTCGCCGCCAACCCCGTGACGCAGCTCGGGTTGCTCGTTTTTGAGCCGTCGCAATATACACAGGGCAGGACCGGGCGCGTGGGTTTTGCCGGCGACGTCTCATGGCTCCCGGTCCCGCGCAATGACGCGAATTTCATGGAGTTTCTGGCACAGGTTATGACGATCCTTGAGAGCCGGGAGCCGCCGCCAGCCAGTCCAAACTGCGAGTGGTGCAAGTATCGACAGAACAGCAGAAGTACGAACTTGTAGATGGGGGACCAATCCTAACACAAGGCCACTGCGGTTTCAGGGGAAAAGGTCTACGCTCAACGCCAAGAGCGAGCATGACCAAGCGATCAAGGCCTACCGCATCTGGTTCGCCCGTCTTCAATATGGTGCTTTCGCCTCCACGTCGTCAGCGAGCGCCTTGAGTGATTCGCACAAAGCTCGAAATCGACCTTGGCGCTTCAGCGATGCTCCAGCTGAGCCCAATCGCTGGCCGCCTATCGCCCTCACCGCGGCATTTCTAGCTTTTCCGCTATCGTGAGCTGCAAGGTTCCGTAACGCAGCGAGCTGCTCCAGAGCATCTTTGTATCGCGCGTCTTTTACCCCAAGCTGACGGCAAACTTCACCGATCTTTGTGCCGGCTTCAACCGGCCGAAGCGCGTACACAAGCTGCTCTTCACTGCGTTTTCTCCTAGGCCTTGGGGGTGGGTTTTTGAGGTTTACCCACCAGCGCAAACTAACACAACCCTGGCTCAAAAAACCGTGTGCACGTCACGTTAATGCGCTCCGCCTGCGCCATGGCCCGGTGATCCATCCAGACGATGACGTTCTGCTCCGACCGGCCGCTGGTGCTAACGGAGACCGGGCGGTCGTCGGCATCAAGCGCGGCCAGCGAACACGTGGCATCGAAACCGACGCCCTTGATCGCGGCCGGATTGAGCCGGGCCGTTTTCAGCGCCGTGCGCGCCGCACGGCTGCAGGCACGCCAGATGTCGTCACTCGATTGTTCCACATGATCCGGCGCGGGCTTCCAGATCTGGATCGGCTGGCTGGCGGCGCCGATCATGCGGCCGCCGAGGTCGAAAATGCCCGCGCGGGCACTGCCCGTGCCCACATCGATGCCCAAAAAATAATCGTGTTTCATGACGGTCCTCTGGAAAAACGTAGAGTCTCAACGTGGCGGTTGATCCTGAAAACGGAGAGGAGTGGCGGTGAGGGAAAGCCGGGCGGTTCCGCGGCCTTCAGGGCAGCCATTCGCCGCCTTTCGTGATGTTGTCCCTGGTGAAAACGCGGGACTTGAGGGTCACTTCCTTGGGAACGCTTTCCCCTTGGAGGACCTTCAGGGCGTTCTCAACGGCCTCCCTGCCGCCGGTCGGGTATTCAAATGATGCTTCGAGCAGCCCCTGCCTGACGTAGACCTGCCCCTCTTGCGGCAGCGCATCGATGCCGACAAAAATGATGTCGCGCAGGCGGCCGGCCGCCTGCGCCGCCAGATAGGCGCCGTGCGCTCCGGGATCGTTGTGGGCATACACCAAGTCGATCTGCTTGTACACCGCCAGGGCTGACTCCATTTCCCGGCGCGCCTCCGGCTCCAGCCATTTCATGTCGGCTTCGAATATGATGTCCACCGGCTGGCCCTTTAACGCCTCGCGGAAACCCGCACTGCGGTCCTGGCCGGGAGTTGAGGTCATGAGCCCCTTGAGTTCGACCATGCGCGCCCGGCCGCCGGCCTTGACCGCAGGCAGCTGGGCCAGACGCCGGACCATCCATTCGCCCGCGTACCGGCCGATCTTGCGGTTGTCCGCACCGATGAACTCGGTGAAGTCAGACCCCAGCACCCGGCGATCCAAAACGATGACTGGAATACCCTGCCGGAAGGCCTCCGCAATCGGAGGCGTGAGCGGCGCGGCCTCCTTGGGCGAAACAATCAGCAGATCGACCCCGGAGCTGATGAACTCCTCGATCTGGCTGCGCTGCATCAGGGTGTCGTTCTGGGCGTCTTTGAAGACGACCTCGATCTCGGGGTGCGCTTCGGCGGTCTTCCGGATGTCTGCATTCATCTGCACCCGCCAAGGCTCCCCGAGATTGCACTGGCTCATGCCGATGATCCATTTTGGGCCGTGACGGGGAGCGGCGGCGGCTAGGGTTCCGACCATGGCGGCGGCCAGCGTGAGGGCGATGATGGGTTTGTACATATTGGCTTCCTTTCCGGGATGGGGGCGGTGCGTTGCGGCGTCAGCCGGGTTTGCGCCGCTGCAGCAGGACCGCGGCGATGATGATGATTCCGGTCAGCATCAGCCGGCTGGATTCGCCGACTGCGTTGAGGCTGAGAATTTTCTCGAGATAACCGATCATCAGCGCTCCCAGCAGGGTGAGGCCGATGCTCCCGCGGCCGCCCTGCAGGCTGTTGCCTCCGATCACCGCGATGGCGATGGCCGTGAGTTCGTAGGAGATGCCGGCCTCGGGGTCGCCCTGCTGCTCCTGGGCCGCTTGGCAGATGCCGGCAATCGCGCCGAACAGGCCGCTGAGCCCGTAGGCCAGCAGCTTCGCCCGGACGACGGGAACGCCCGACAGCCGGGCCGCCTCCTCGTTGCCCCCCGTGGCATAAAGATACCGTCCATAGCGCAGCTTGGCCAGCACCACCCACGAGATGGCCAGGCAGCCGAAGAAGATCAGGGTAACAGCCGCAAGATCACCGCCGAGCAGCCGGCTGTCGAGGAGCCGGAAAACCGGCGGCAGATCCACGTAGGAAAAATTGCCGTCGGGCTGCTGGATCACCCGGGAGATCTTCTGTCCGCCGGAAAGCCACTTTGCCAGCCCCCGGGCGAGCACCATCATGGCCAGCGTCGCCACGAAAGGCTGGATCTTGAAGCGTGTGACGAGGGTTCCCGAAACCAGCCCCGAAGCCGCGCCGGCCGCCAGCACGACCGCCACCGCCACCAGCGCTGGCAGCCCCTGGTGCAGGCTCAGCTGCGCAAACAACACGGCACAGAGCCCCAGCACGCTCCCCACCGCCAGATCGATGCCGCCCGTGATGATGACGAGCGTCATGCCGGAGGCCAGAATCCCGTAGGTCGAGACCTGCCGCAGCATGTCGCGATGGGTGCTCCAGCGGAAAAACGCGCCATCGGCGTTATAGATGCTGCCGATCATCACCACGAGCGCCAGCGCCAGCAGCGCCCGGACCGAGGGGATGGCGATCCAGCGGCGAAAGGTCCTTTTCATGCGCTGGACTCCTCGAGAAAAGACGCACTCCAGGCCAGACCATCGCGTTCCGCCCGCTGCGGCTCATGATCCCTCCTGATAACGGCGCCGGACCCCATGGCCGCCGCCAGGATCTTTTCCGGCGTGGCTTCCCCGCGATCGAAGGAGGCGGTGATCTCCCCGCGATGCAGCACAATGATCCGGTCAGAGAGGCCGAGCAGTTCGGGCATGTCCGTGGAGATCAGCAAAATCGCCAGGCCTTCAGCCGACCACTGATTCATCAGCGAATAGATCTCATGCTTCGTGCCGATATCCACGCCCCGAGTGGGTTCCTCCAGCAGGAGCACCTTGGGCCGCGTCTCGAGCCACTTCGCCAGGACGACCTTCTGCTGGTTTCCGCCCGACAAAGTCCCCGCCTCCTGACCGAGCGAGGCCAGACGAATCCGCAATGCGCCGATGTGGCGAGTGGCAGCCTGACGTTCCAGTCCCGGCCGCAGCCAGCCTCCCGGAGATAATTCTGGCAGCGAAGCCAGACCCACGTTCTGTTCGACGCTCAGGCCCAAAACCAAGCCCGTGCTCTTGCGGTCCGCCGTCAAATGGGCCAGGCCCCGGCGAATGGAGTCGCCCGGGCTGCGGGGGCGGAACAGCTCGCCGTCGATCCGCACGCTCCCCAGGCACACCTCGCCATAGGCGCCGAAAAGACCCTGAAAAAGCTCGCTCCCGCCCGCACCCTGCAACCCGGCCAAGCCCACGACTTCGCCGGCGTGTACGCTGGCGGAGAAATTGCGCACAGCATCGGGCCGCGAGGGATCGGGATTCGGCACATGGAAGGCCCGTACTTCCAGCCGCGGTCGTTCTCCTCCAGGGCTGGGCCGCCTGGCCCGCGGGGGAATATATTCCGACAGTTCCCGGCCAATCATCCACTGGATGAGCTTCGGTTCCGGGCACTGCTGCACGGTCGCCGTGCCCACCCATTTGCCATCGCGCAGCACCGTGATCCGGTCGGCGACCCGGTAGATTTCCTCCATCTTGTGGGAAATGTAGATGATCCCGCAGCCCCGGCGTTTGAGCGCCTCCATCAGGGTGAAGAGTTTCTCCGCTTCCGCGCGATTAAGCGCGCTGGTGGGTTCGTCCATCACCAGAATCCGCGCGTCGAAGGCCAGGGCCTTGGCGATCTCGATCCGGTTCTTGACCGACAGTGAGAACTGCTCCACCGGGCGGGAAAGTTCGGCGGCTGTAAACGTCAGGTCGAACTGACGGCACAGCTCCAGAACCCGCCGGATCTGGGCCGCACGGTCCAGCCACCAGCCGCCGAGGCGCGCCGGCTCGCGGCCCAAGAGAATATTGTCCGCCACGCTCATCGAATCGACGAGCGACATCTCCTGATGAATGACGGATATCCCCTGCCGGTTCGCCTCGTGCGGCGTGGCAAAACGGACCGGTCGCCCCGCAAGTTCGATCGTCCCGTCATACTCCGGGTGGATGCCCGCCAGAATCTTGATCAGCGTGCTCTTGCCAGCGCCATTCTCGCCAGCGAGAACGTGGACCTCGCCCGCGTTCAGATCCATGGAGATCCCGTCGAGCACCCGGATGGCGCTGAAGCTCTTCCCGATTTGGGACAGTTGCAGCAGCTTTTGTGGCCCCATCCGACTCATGACGAGATCATCAAGGCACACCGGATCGCAGTTCTGGAATCAGGTGCGTCGGTCATGGGCATCGCTGCCCCAACCAGGTCTTCGCAGGAAAGGGGATTGCCGGCAGCAAGAGCGCAATTGTTGGAGCTGACCGGAGGCGCCGATACACCAACACTGAACCATGCTTTCATGAGGCACCGTTCATTGGCGGAGAATAACGGATCTCCCGGACTTCCATCGTGCCGTAAGCGGTTTCCCCAAAGGGCTTCCCCTCCTTGACACCAACCGTGCCATAGCCAGTGGCGGTGGAAAGAAAGCAGCGGAAGTCACCCTGGATGGAAGGCTGCAGGTATATCCGCGCAAATATGGAGACATTATTCATGGGTGTTGAGAGCCTGTGGCTGCCGATGTCTCCATGGGGCAAGCCGGAAAGCAATGAAAGCGAATCCACCACCCACGGTGATCGCGCCCGACGAATTTGCGACGCCGTCCGGGCTCTTACGTTAGATTCAAACTTGAGCATCATCCAAGACGAGGATTCGTTGCGCCTTTGTCGCGACAACCTGCACCAACCTTTTTCGATTCGGGCGCCTTCTGGCATTTCTCTTTGGACCCACGGGGCCTGCCAGTTCGGGTTAACAGTGTCTTCGCTCAAGTTCATAAGTGGAATGGATGAATCCGTAGCGCGAGACCCGCATCGACCGTTGGCCGCAACGCACAAGCCCATCGTGCGGGAGCCACTCCGGTTCTGGGAGCATCGACCACGCCGGTTGCCGACAGGTACAGTCCAACCGCCGAAAGAAAACGATAGGCCTTATTAGATCTCTCAAGGTTCATCGGTATCTGCTTAATGCCACTCCAGTTCGTCCCGGCCCGGCAGGGGCGGGAACTTCTGATGCGGCTCGGTCTGATACCAGAACGCGACGGAGGCGATGTCGTCCTGCAATGGCAGGTAACGTCCTCCGGACTGCCAGCCGAGGGCCTGAATGGTCACCTTGAGGTCCTTCTCGAAGCGGATGGGGTCTGTGATGTGCCAGCGATAGAGGCTGAAACGCTGTTGGGAATCGTACAGCCCGTCCGGCCGGATGATCTGCGGCATGCCCGTGTAGAGGGTGGTGAATTCGGTGTAGCGCGTCTTGCCATCCGGTCCGGTGCCTTCGAAGTCGTAGGAACCGCAGAAATAGTCTTCCGTGCCCGTGCCGCAGATGGTCGGGAAGTCCTGGTCGCCATCGATGAAGAATTTGATTTCGCCCTCACCCCACCAGCCGGTGTTATGCACGCCCCAAGCGAGATAGGTGCCGACGTACTGGCCCTGGCCCTTCACCCCGTCCAGGATCGTGTAAAGTCCCCTTGTCTTGAGTGGATTCTCCCGGCGGAACTGCGCGTGGAAATAGGCCGCGTCCCGGGGCACCTCGGTGAGCGTGTAGTTGACCTGATAGAAGAGCACCATGTCCTCGCCTGCGAGGTTCTCCATCGTGACCCGGCACCGCTTCCGGAAGGGCATCTGCCAGTAGGAATTGAAGCCGCAACGCGGATTGACGCAGACGGGCAGGGAGCTGATGAGGGCGCACCGGTCCCATTTGCCCCAGCCGCTGGCGAAGAAGTCCGCCACCGGCACCTCCACCGACGGATCCGTCTCGCCGTCCCAATAGAAGCGGAGGATCGACCAGCGCCAGTTGCCGGTGGGTGTCATCCAGATCTGCTGGATGCAACCCGGCCCCCCGATATCGGCCACCGTGAAGATCTGCCCGGCCTTGATGGTCACGCAGGGAGAGACCTTCCAGCCCCGTCCGAGCTCACGCGAGGCGGGGTTGTTGCTGGCGGGCGCCATGCCGCCCTGCCCCTTTCCGCCGGAGAAATTCTCCGCCGAGATCGACCGGGTCTGGGCCGGCGAAGTTCGGTATAAGTTCCCGAGATTGGTGCCCAGTCCGTTGAACGGCTCGTCCGCCGCGACGGTGTTGAGGAATGCCCACGCCAGCGCGATGATCACGGCGTGAATTCGGTATGGTTTTTTCATGGGGATCGTTGCTCCAATGGGGATTCTGCAGGTTGGCTGTACAATAAGGGATCGGCCGGGATGAACAAGACCGCCGGCCGGGCTCTCCCGGCGGGCTCGCGCTACGGCGTGGTCTCGCATCGCGGGAAATAGGTGATCCGCAGCTTGGAACTGCCGTACGGAACGAGCGTCACCATCGTTGTCTCAGTCTCCAAATTCTCTGCGACGGTTTTCGAGTCGGGCACGAGTGGCGTGAAGAGGAAGTTGCCGGTCTGCTTGTCGAAGCCGGATTTCACCCACTGCTTTGCTTTGCCGGTCGGGTGGATCGTTGGCTGGCTCCAGCGGAAATGGCAGCTCCCTCTCTCCACAACTGTTGATAATGCGGAGCGTGCTTCGAGTAATTTGTCGTGATCACCATGAGGTGCAGGTCCAGCTCGTCGCAGAGCTTTACCTTGGCAGCGCGCCAACCAATGCACCAAGCAACAAAGCCACTGGCAGCAAATCCGAAACAGGGCCCAACGAATGCGGAGATCAGGTTATAGATGCTCATCGGATTCCTTCTTTGCCGAACGGCCAGGATCACTCGCTGCTGGAAGCGCGCTCGGCGTGCTGTAAACAGTCGAGTGCATCTTTTGGTTGGCCCGTTTCTGCCTTCTCGTAGATGCCCTCTTCCCGCCATATGTTAAGCATCAGTTCGTAGCGGTGAAGAGGCATCCCTGTATAGATGCAATTGCTGGTGCCGAATACGTATCCCCCGCCGGGCATTCCCTGGCGGAGTGCTCTGCGAACGTCTGCGACGACCTCATCATCACTGCCGGTCTGAAGCAGTGCACAGTTTATATTCCCGATCAGGCAGACCCTGTCGCCCACACGCTTCTTTACCTCGGCAAGATCAACTCTGCCCTGCGGATCAAGACTGTGCAGTGCATGTGGTCTGGCAGAGACAAGGGATTCCAGGATAGGCATGATGTTGCCGTCGGTATGCTTAATGACAAAGAACCCCATCTCTCGGTATCCAGTGACGAGTTGTGACAGGTAGGGGGCAACAAATTCGTCAAACATGGCGGGAGAAAGAAACGGATTGTCATTGAAGCAATAGTCCGCACAGAGGCAAAAGCCGTCTACGATATCCCATTTCTTGATTCGTTGTCCGCAGGCAAGAGCTTCATCAACGCGGCGCTGTGCGTTGTCCTTCATCTCCGCTGCTTGGTCTGCGAGTTTCACGACGAAGTCCATCATCTCGTCACCACTCGGAATCGAATAGGTTGCGTCACCGTGCAGCGTGATCAGGTAATCCATTCCTGAGAGTTTGCGAACGTGCTCAATCGAGCGTCGAGTATCTTCTTCCGTCCAGCCGCCCGGAGAGTGATATAGCATTCCTGCTTGGTCGTACCGTCTGGCGACTGTAACATGAAGGTCAGCTATATCCTGCCTATGGAGAGACCTCTCGCTCTCGGACATTTGATACCATTGTTCGTAACGCCGTTGCGACGGGTGGATGCGCCCGAAGGCTTCCATTGTCAGAAAGAACTCCAACTCGAAGTGAGGCACCCGCCCCTTCGGTGGTTTGCGTTCAAGGGCTGCAATAAACGATTCTCTAGGTGTCATGTTTGTGCTGATGCCTCATGCAAGGTAATAATCCGACTCAACCACCCCAGATACTCCCCGGGCAAAACTGGTTTTGCCATGCTGGCATCAACTGACTGAAGTTCCCAATAACATAATGCGTCAGAACTCTTCGATGGGAGACGACGACGCTTGCCCCTAAGCGGCGCAGGCGAGTCGCATTCGTAGCTGTCGGCCTTCTCATAGAGTTGGCGCTGAGCAGTCATGGTCAATTGATCGAAACACATTTTTGCCTCCAACAGGAGCGCATTGCTCATGAAACGTGCATAAGGCGACGCTGTGTCATCATAGGTGACCAACAGGCATAGATCCCCAACTCGCATCGGCCGACTGGATTCAGCCGGTCCGGGAAAGAAACCATCGGCGGCTGGTGGCAAAAAATGCCGCCAATATCGACCTTTATGCCGTAAGGCCGAAACAGGTGGCTAAACGCCAGCTGCATGTCCTCTAGGCCGTGAAGAGAAAAATACAGAACATAATCGCTCTCCCCCGCCCTGCCGCGCGTGCGGCGCCGCGCCTACACCTTGCCGCGGCGCGCTTCGAGCTGCTGACGGATTTCCGCCATTTTGGCTGGGGTCAGCGGGAAGTAGTGGATCATCACCAGCGCGAGCGCGATGCCGATGATCGGAACGGCCGCCAGCAGGAATCGGATCATGAACAGCGCGTGCGCGGTCTGGTTGCCTTGGAGCGCCGCGTCAAATCCCGTGGCGGAGAGAATCACGCCGGACGCCCCCGCCCCGAGGGCCCAGCCGACCTTCATGATCCAGGAACTGCAAGCGGTGAAGGCGCCCTCGCGCCGTTTGCCGGTCTGCAACTCGTCGTAGTCGATCACGTCCGCGCCGATCGCGCCGTCCAGCATCCAGAAGCCGGCGCCCGTGAAGGCGATCAGTCCGGAGGCGAAGATCTGCAGCCACTTGATGTCCGGGTTGTAGAACCACCAGGTGCCGACGAAGACCGCGATGGCGGAGATCAGCACACACATCACGCCACCGCGCTTGCCCAGCCGGCGGGCGATGATGTTGAAGGTCGGGATGCCGAGGAACCCGAACCCCATACTGGAAAGCCCCATCCAGAAATTCCACACCGCGCCCTCGGCGTTGTTGCCGTGGCACACGTAATAGATGGTGTCGTAATACCCGAGCGCGCCAACCATGCTGGTGCCCATGGCGTAGGGCAGCTTCATCAAAAGCTGTATTCGGAACGGCCGGCATTTCAGCGTGAGGTAGATCGTTTCCTTGAGCGCGATCTTCTCCTGCTTGCGCGCGGTGACCTGGCCATAATAGCGCTCGCGCATCACCACAAACATTACGATCGCCCCGATGATCATGAGCAGGCCGAGGGCGGCGCAGTAAACCTGCGCCCCGAGAAGGATGTTCGGCTTTGTGCCCTCCGGAGCAGGACCCCAGGCGTTGGCCGAGGCGAACAGCCGCTTCACCCGCTCGAAGACGTTGCTATTCGTCGCTCCGACCCACACGGCCATCGTCACGAACTGCGCCGCAAAGAATAGGCCCAACTCGGGAATCTTTTGGACCGCATTCCGGAACGCCCATACGTTGGTCCGCTCGTGGTAATCCGGCGTCATTTCCTGTGCCAGGCTGTTCCACGGCATGTTGATGCAGCTCATGACCGGCAGGAAGATTGCCGACGAGCCGATCATGAACCATAAATAGTTGGAGATCTCTGCGCCAAAGAGGCGGGTCGATCCCCAGCCCGGCGTGACGGCCAGGAGGAAGGGCAACCCGATGCCCGCGAGGATTCCGCCCACGAGGATGTAGGGCCTCCGCCGTCCCCACCGCGAACGGGTGTTGTCCGAAAGCCAGCCGAAAAACGGGTCCGAGACCGCGTCAAAGATGCGATTGAAAAACAGCGCAACGCCGATCAGCCACGGGGCCACTCCCAGGAAGATGTTGTACACTTGGAAACCCAGGTTGGGGTAGAGCCAGTGGCCCCACATGTCGTGAAACGAGCCGAGCCCGTAGGCGAGTTTCTGGCCGAGCGGCACGCGGTCCTCGGGGGCGATGCTGGCGGTCGGACTGGCTTGGGGCGGGGACGAACCAGCAGTCTTTTCCATGGGGATCGGGATTGGGGCGACGCGGGAGGTAAGGGAAGTTTATCGATACATCAATCCCGGAAGCAGCAGCAGCAGTCAATGGCTCTGGCTGTGCCAGTCTACGCGAAAATGGTACCCTGCAGGCTTCTCGAAACAGTGGCCATTGGGGCTTGTCTCTTACGATCCGCAACGCGGCAACTCAAGGTCCTCGTCCTTCGCCAAGGCTACGGACGACAGGCGACTCCTCCATGAGCTGTCCTCGTCGGCAACCGGATTCTCTCCGCACACATTCAAAGCAGCAGAGTTTCATCCCGAACCGGGTCAGCCGTGCGTCTTGCCTGGTTATGTCGAAGGCCGGAATACTCAACGAACGCCGGCGTGGCAAGACCGCAACGACGGACGATCGGGTGGTCGACCTCCGTGGCGCCCAGCCGGCCCCGCCCGATGGCGCTCGGAATTTTACCGCCGAGCAATGGCCGCGCCCGTCGCACGCGTTCCTCGATCTCCGTGGCGGGCGTGAGCTTCGACTTTGACTCGCCGCCTGCGTTAGCAAGGTGCGTCGGAGTCAATGTCGCGACCGCCAAATCGGCTCTCGCGTGGCGGAAAGAATCCGGTCGAGTGAACATGTTCACGCCTTGTGGATGTTGCATCTGTCGCCAGTGCCTACATTCAGGTGGCCCGGCGTTCGCGCCGACGGATCTCCTTGGCTGCTTCCACCATGGCCAGAAATCCTTCCACGGGCACATACCCAGGAATCGAGTTGCCTGAACCCAGCCCATAACCCTTGGCCCTGCTCCGGAAACGCGTGCCTTTCTCCACAACCTCGTGATAGATCTCATCGGGACTCTTACTGCATAATGTGTCCACATCAATGCCGCCGAACAGGCCGATGCGGTTGCCATAAAGATCAATCCATTTGTCGAACGGTGCGATCTGGTCCTCGTTGGAGTGCTTGGCATCGATGCCGAGACCGATGAGATCCTCCATCACTTTAAAGATGCAGCCACAGCTGTGCAGGAGGAACTTCTTCCCGGCTTGATGCACCACCTCGACAACCCGCCGGTATTGCGGAAGGATGTGCCGGCGGATGGTCGCCGGCGACAACATTGTCGAAGTCTTGTAACCCAAGTCGTCGCCCATCCGGAAGAACACGAAAATGTCGCCGTATTCCCGAACCATCCGCGACCACAAGGTGACGTAAAGGTCGCCGATCTTTCTGAATAGGTCGGCGAATAACTCGGAGTCGTCATGCTGCATGAAGCACAGCGACTCGAAGCCCACCAAATCCTGGCTGGATTCAAAAATGCCGTATCCGACCCCGCCATAGGCCTTCATCCCCGGCGGGAGCGTCGCGCGGATCGCTTCCAGGCACGGCCGGTAGCGCTCCCAGAAGATCCCGGGCAGGTCATCGAAGGGATACTGCTCGAAATCCGTCCGCGTCTGAATTGGCCCGGTGCCGCCGCAGATCGCCCCGTGCCCGGGGAATATATCGCAGACGGCCGCCTCGTAATCGAACGCATCATACGTCATATTCCGCCAGAAGCCCGTGATCTCCCGGTAGTACGCCGCGTAGTCCTCGTCCCGCGTTCCTTCCAGAGCGATCTCCCGACCCAGCGCCTTGGAGATGAACGGTGGGTCGATGTGATGCTCATACAACGGCAGACGCGCCGGGCGGCGGTTGTGGAGCACCTCGAGCAGGTTCCCGCTATCGGGCTGGAATGGCTCTTTGGTAATGAAGTTCATAATAGCGGCAACCAATGGCGCTGGCTGTGCCGAGCTATTCTACCCCCGCTTTGAATACCGCGATCTCCACCTGGAAGGAACCCGGGCCATCGCCCCGAACGGCCAGATGCGCGCCGGCGTGACCGTGACCAACGCCAGCCGTTCGGCGGGCGACGAGGTCGTGCTGGTTTTCGTCCGCGACCTGGTTGCGAGCGTCACGCGTCCAGTGCGGGAACTCAAGAGCTTCGTCCGGTTGTCGCTGGCCCCTGGCGAAACGAAAACCGTGCACATCGAAATCCCCGCCGCCGCGCTCGCCCTCTGGGATCAGGACATGAAAGAGGTAGTGGAGCCCGGAGAATTCGAGCTTTGGGTCGGCGAGGAGCCAGAGCCGGTCGCGGTCGTCCGTATCCCTGTGGCGGCCGCGACCCCCTGATTGCTGCGGCTGTCTATTTCGTTTCAAAGAGCACGAGGGTTTGGTTGATCTCGTGATCGGAAGCCGGCCAGCGGATGGGCCGGTCCTTTCCGAACGACGCCTGCAAATAATACTCCACAGCCGCCTGCGCCTCGGTGAGCGCCGGCAGGGTCACGCGGTAAACCCGCCGGGCCACTTGGTCCAGCGGCACGCGGTGGAAATGCCCCCGGCCCAGCGGACGCCAGAAAAGCATCGCGTCGCGGGGTGCCTCCGCGCCCACGAGGATGACTTTCAAAGTCAGTGATTCGTTCGCGTGGGCGGACGAACGCACCGTCGGCACGATGATCCGCGCCGGACCGGCGTAGGCTTTGGCCGGCTGCGCGGTCGCCGGCAGGGTTTCGCCCAGATAGCTTTCCAAGGCGGCATCGTGCCGGGTGAGAAACTGCAGTTTGGTTCGGCTGTGCTGCTCGAGGTTCGCGAGGATGCCCAATTCGCCGGTCGTATCGGTCGCGGCGATCTGCAGTTGCATCAGCTCGGTCCACTGCCGCGCCAAGTCCAGCCGCAGCGGCAAAGCAGCAGCACGCGCCTGCTCGCGCCGGCGGATAGGATCGGGTTCCCGCGCCAGTTCCTCCACCAGCCGGTCCAGCGCACCCGCGGCACATCCGATCCGGGCGAACGTACGGTACACCCGGAACTGGCCGAGCCAGTAATCGAACCGCGCGCGGTCCGCAGCGTTGCGGACCAGCGGCCGCAACGCCTCGAGTTCGTCGACAAAAGCATACTGTGGTGCGAGCGCTTCCCACGGTTCGCCATGGCGGGTGATGCCGCCGGGGCCGTCGATCCATTCGACGGTCTGCGGCAGGCGGCCGTCGAGGCGAGCGAAGATCCGTCCGATTTGCGCTCCGGCGCCAGCGCCGAAGCTCGTGACGGCGAAGTCGCGGTAGAAATCCTCGAGGGGCATGCTGCGCGCCTGGTCAGGCCGGGCCGCCCCCGGCAGGACATCGGCCTCATAGCCGTTCCCCGCGGGGCCGCCGCAGTTGATCCGGCGGAGGTACGGGGCCGGGCCGACGTCGGTCGTGCCTGCGATGACGATGGCAGCGATGCACGGCTGCCCGAGGATCTTTTCAAAATCCAGCCGGAGATTTTCCGCCGTGATCCGGACCCCGGGGACGGTGATATCGTGGCTCCGCGCCGTGCCGGCCTGCGCCGCGAGATCGAGCCGCTCAATGAGCGGGCGGCCATTCAGTTTGATGGTGAACACCCGCTGGCCAGCGCCTGTCGCGGACGGCTCGATGAACTTCAACGTCAGCGCATAGGTGCCGTTGGGCACCAGCAGGTCATACGCCTCCATGCCGATGCGCACCGACTGATAGACAAAAGCATCGGCGGGACGGTCCTGCGGTGCCGGTACGGGCATCGGGGTGCCGCCGACGGCACCGGAGGTGGTTTGCGGTGGGATCGGCGCAGGGTCGAACGACGCGGGAACCCAAGATTGATCCCAGGCAGCGGCGGCGAGCGCTGCAAGATTTGGCGCCAGCACCTTCGTGCGCCAATGGATTCCAATGAGGCCAGTGCAGCCCAAGCGCCGCGCGTCGGCGGCATCGAAGCGCATGCGCCCCGCCCAGAGTTCCGGCTGGGTGAGTTCACCATCGTTCTCGAGCCACGGGATAGCCCACTTCGGCCGGGTGCTGAGATTTGCGAACTGCCGCTCGATGGGCATGTGGCCGACCGACTGGTTGATGCAGCTCATCGGAAAGTCCGGCGGAAGGAGCTGGTCCAGGGCGGCCCGGTCGTGCTGCGGGCCGAGCACCCAGCCGCAAGTCGCGAGCGTGAACGGTCTGCCCAGCCGCTCCAACGCTTCCAGCGCCGCCCTGATATCGCGGGCGATGGCATCAAACTGGCCCGGCTTGTTGCCCTCCCACGTCCAGTTCTCAGGCGTCCACAGCCAGTAATAGTCCGGCGGACAGACCTTGGCGATGTGGTCGAACATCGCGGTGTAGATGTCGCGAGCCAGCGTGGGGTCGTCGGACGCGCGACCGGCGGCCTGGATCCGCTCCCGCACCAGCTTGGGCAGCACGAGCGGGGTCTCGGTTCCGAGACAGGTCTTTACGCCGAGCCGGCGCGCCTCGGCGAACGCGCCCCGCAGCAGCTCGGCCGTGCGGTTGAACACGGCATTCGAACCTTCCGGCGCCTGCCGTGCAAACGGCTGGTCGCGCATTACGTCGGCGCCGAAATCATCCCGCTCAAACAGATCCGCGGCCCCGCCGGTGAAATCGGCCGTGTTCATCGGGGCGTAGGCCCACCACGACTGGCCGCTGCGGCCGGTCGTGTGGTAGGCCGCCGGATAACTGCGGCTGACGCGCCCCTGGGTGTCGTACTCGTCCTTTTGCCCGATCCATACCGTGGGCTCGGGACCGACGCTGCTCTCGGGATAAGTGTGCAGGCCGATAAAATTCATCCGCAGCTTGGCCATCTGTCCGATCACCGCTAGATAGTCGTCGCGATTCCACCAGTCGGGGCCTTCGGCGAAGTCGTGAAATGGCAGGAGGCCCCGGATCGAGAACAACGGTTTGCCCACTTCCTTCAGGTCGGGCAGACGTAGTGGCACGCGCTCGTCCGGCACCACGTCGCCGTGGAGATAAAACCTCACTCCGAGTCGTTCGGCGAAGCGGTACACGCCATACAGCGCACCGAGATCGTCGCCGCCGACAATCCAGAGTTGCCGGCGCTCGGACGCACCGGCGGGCGCGGTCGTGGTCCGCAGCAGGTAGCCCTCCGCGCCCAGCGCCCGAAAGTCGGCATCCGCTGCCAAGGACGCATCGGCGGCCAGAGACTGTCCGCGGCAGGTAATGATGATCGCTTCCCCCCGGGGCGGAACGTCGCGGAAGGCGATCGGCAGCACCTCGCCCGTGCGCAAGTAGACATAGCGCTGCACTTCGCGTGCGGCGAAGCGCAGCCGGGGCACGGACCCGGGAGCCAAGGCAATTTCCGGAGCCGCCGCGAGGGGCATTGGGGCGACAGACGCTCCAAGCAGGGTCACGCCCCAGGCCAGTGCCGAAATGCAGCGTAGAGAAGGGACCGGTCGTGGCATAAGCGGGCGAGGATCAGGCTTTCTTGCTGGCGCCTTTGCGGTCGCTCCCGGGAGGCCGGTTCTGCCACTCACCAGTCGGAAGCGCGGATGAATTCGGCGCCCGGCGCAGAGCCAGTTTGATCACCAAGCCGGCATTTGAATTACCGATGAAGAGCATCCGGGACCTTTTCGTGGGTTACGCCAGCCGGGAGTTTGGAAATCACAGTCGGGCGGCCACGACAGTGCCAAGGCCGGCGATGAAACCTACGAACATGAGCCAGCGCAGGCGGCTGGTGCCCGGCGAAGCTCGCGACGGCGATGAGGTGGAATTCGACGATGATCACATTAGCGTGGCGGGTAGATCGGTTTGGCCAGAGGATTCGGAATGCCGGAGACGCCTAGGAAACCGCAGTCGTCCACTATTTCAGTCGTTGCGCCGCCATTCCCGCATGGGCGGCGTCACCGGCCAACCCGTTCCCGACCGTGAGTTCCGGGCAGGCTTCGGCGTCAAGCGCATACTGATAGTAGTCCGGCCGGTGGGAGCCCCACCGGATGGAACAGTCGCGGATGGAGACCCGAGCCGCGTGCCGCAAAAGAAAACCACTGGTACCCATGACGGGCATGGGCTGCGTCTCGTTGGGCCGGAAGTCCTGCTGCCCGCCGGCGAACGCCGAAGTCTTGTCGAGGAGGATGGAGACGTGGTCGAAGGAGATGTTCTCGATGTGTCCGGGCTCTTCCGCATAAACCACGGCGCCATTCTCGGAACGGCAAATCAGGTTTGAAAATCGGATGTCACGGATGACACCGAGCCGGCTCTGCTTGGTCCACGGCATTGCCAGCACCTGGATCGGCTCGCCGCGACCCCACCACATCGGGTCGAATATCTTCGTCTCGATGACAAGATTCGAGAAGAGCACCCGCTCGATGGTCCCCTCGAAACTCAGGCGGACGGCCACGCCCCGGTGGCTATCCTTGATGGTGCAGTCGCTCACCACGACGTCGCGAATGTCCCCCGCAGCGTCGCAGCCCATGACAATGCCGGAGGAGCGCGACACCAAGGTGCAGCCGGAGATGACCACATTCTCGCAGGGCCGGGTGATGCCCTCGTTCAGCGGGGTGGCTTTCAGCGAGATACAATCATCGCCGGTGGCGATGTGGCAGCCGTGGACGCGGACGTTCGAGGACCGGTCAATGTCGATCCCGTCGTTGTTGGGCATTTTCAGGTCCGCATCGATCCGGATCGACTCGATGGTGGCGTCATCGCAGCCGAGCAGCCGCAGCGTCCAATAGGCGGAATTCGTCAGGGAAATATCCCGCAGCAAAACGTGCCGGCATTCCTTGAAAACGACGGTGAAAGGGCGATCGAGGACACACCTGTAAATGAAAGGGCCCGTTTCGGTGACGTAAGCAAGATGGTTTCCGTCAATCCGCCCGGGGCCGGTGACGGCGATGTCCTCAGCCTTCTCGGCATAAACAATCACGCCCAGCTTTTCCACCGGGCCGGGTTCGAACCAGACCGGTGGCAGCGCGAATCTCGTGAAATCGCTATGGTGGGGGCTGCCCCGGAGCAGGGCGCCGCGCTCCAAGTGGAGATCGACGTGGCTTTTCAACTCAATGGTCGCAATCGTCGCCTCGATCCCGGCGGGCACGACCACCTGCCCTCCTCCGTTGTGCGTACAGGTGTCGATGGCTTGCTGGATGGCAGCGGTGTCGGCACCGATGTCATGACCCGTAAGGCCATAATCCATTACATTATAGATGCTCGGTCGTTGGTTCATGGCAGGAGCGACGGCGGCGAAAGCCGGCCGAGAAGGTGCCAGCAAGAGCAGGACAGCGATCACCTGCTGCCTTGCGCAACGGCCGACAATCCAGCGGAGGCGCCCTGCGCGGTTGCGCCAGTCGCGCGACGACAGGTGTTTCATAGGGTGTTTTCAGACCAGTGTGGCAGAATCTAGTCGCGGGCAAACAGCAGAAAAGCCCGCGATGGCTCATACATTATAACAGTATAATATCGCAGAAAACCTGACGTTTCCGCGAGACAGCGGGCGCCTGGCTAGGTGCGCGGTTTCGGCTTTGCGCTTGCGGCGGCGTTCCAGGGGCCGAGAATTCTAACGAAAGAGTGGGCCGCGCCCTTGTCGCAACAGTGCCAGCACACAAAATGACTGCGTTCGCACCAACCGATGGCCGGGTATCATCTTCCGCCCACCTCCGCCGTTTCGCCTAAGAAACTGACAAAATCCGGCCTGGTGGCGCGTCCATCCGATTCGTCATCACTCACCCCGGCCATCACCGAAACTGCGCAACCATGGCGGAACTCACAAAGATGCGTCTCGAATCACGGCCTCTGAGATCGCTCCTCGGATTCACAAGGCTCGTGACCCTGCTGACCATCGCGACCGCAGCGGCGGCCGCGACGGAAGAACCGGAGCCCGTCTTCTCTGTCCACCTCGGGGGCGTTGAGTTCGATTATCCCGGGGCCGAGCACTGGGCCGAGATCGCGCGCCCCGACGGCACGCGGCTCTGGGCCTTCGCCATCTACCACGGCCAAGACGGCTGGACTGTGTCCATCCCGGCCGACAAAGCCGGCTCGTACCGGCTCCTGCGCATGGAAAGCAGACGGGGGGAGCAGCGCGCGGCCGACATGCTGATGCCGGACTCGCAGCTCACGTTGGAAGTGAAGCAAGGTCAAACGGTCATGCCGCACGTCGAGGTTGAGAAAGGCTTGGTGGACGTTGGCGAGTTCAAGACCATTTTTGCGGCCGAAGAACCGTGGTGCATCAACGATCACACCTTCGCCCAGGGGCCGGACAAAACGTGGCACCTGTTCGGCATCACCCACCCCAAGCCCCTCGATCCTTCCCGGGATCCAGGGCTCCGGCTGGCCCATGCCACGGCGCGGACGTTGCGGCAATTCCCGTGGAAAGCCCAGCCACCGGCAGTGACCCGGGACTGGGAAAAGTATCGCGAGTATCTCCTCTGGGCGCCCTACGTCCTCCGTTACCGCGGGACCTATTACATGTACGTCTGCGTTGGCGACAAGGACACCCACCGTTATGCCATCCACCTGCTCACCTCCCCCGATCTCCAGCAATGGACGCGCAGCCCAAGCAACCCGATGCTCGTGGATGGCTTTGATGCGCGCGACCCCATGGTCATGCCGGTGGGCGATCACTGGGTGCTGTATTACACCGCGACGACGACGCCCGAAGGCGGCAATCACGTCGTCGCGTGCGTCGTCAGCAAGGATTTGGTGCACTGGGCCAACCGCCGCGTGGTGTTCATCCATCCGCGCGCGGGCACTTTCGGCGGTCCCACCGAGTCGCCCTTCGTCGTCCGGCGCGGCGGCCATTACTACCTGTTTGTCTGTGACGGCGGGTGGACGGACGTCTATCTGTCGCACGATCCCTTGCACTGGGAGTTCGACCAGAGGACAGCCCGGGTGCAGGCGCACGCTTCCGAGATCGTCCGCGATGTGGACGGGCGGTGCTACCTGAGTCGCACCGGGTGGACCGAAGGCCCGGTTCAGCTCGCGCCGTTGTCCTGGCACGACGGCCAGGACGACGCTCCGACCAACATCGCACCAGGAGAGAAATAGGAGAAGCTTGAATCCGAACGAACCAGTCCACCATCTTGCTGATCACCATGAACCGTCGCAGCTTCGTCACGTCGTTTGCCGCTTTGGGCGCCACCGCCGCGCTCCCGGCCGCGGGGGCCGGTAATATGAATCCTTCGTCCAGAGAAAGCCGGGAGGCTGCCGACGCCTTGCGCTTGGCCACGCTGGCCGACAAAACCACGCGCCAACTCACGACCTTCGACCTCAAGCGCAAGAGCAAGACCATCCCGGTTCCACGCGGGAAACGGGTGACGATCGGGGAGGTCAAAGGCGAAGGCTACATCGCCCAGTTCTGGCTCACCTTTCCCGGGTGGTTCTGGCAACACTGGAACCCCCAGGCGCCTATCAACCAATCCATTCTCAAGACCCTCATCTTGCGCGTCTACTGGGACAACGCCGCGCAACCGGCGATCGCAGCGCCAGTCGGCGACTTTTTCGGAACGGGTCTGTGCGAGATGGTGAGCTTTGCCTCCCGTTATTTCGGCACCTCCAGTGGCGGATTCTTCTGCAAATGGCCTATGCCTTTCCGCCAGAGCTTTCGCGTGGAGATTGAAAACCTGGATGCGGAAATCGACACGGATGTTTTCTGCAACATTCTCTACCAATTGACGCCGTTGCCAGACGATATCGGCTTTTTCCACGCGTTTTTCACCACGGGGAAAAACCAAGGACCGGACCCGGTGCAGATCGTGGAGGCCCGCGGGCGCGGCCACTACGCGGGGTGCCTCCTCTACATGCAGGGCGAGGAGCGGAACTACCTCAGTTTCCTCGAGGCGCCGGAGCATGTTTATATCGACGATGACTGGGAGGAGCCGCGATTCACGGGCACCGGGCTGGAGGATTATTTCCTCGGCGGCTGGTACTTTCGCGAAGGAACGTTCGTCGGGCCCTATCACGGGGTGCCGACTAAGGACACGCTCAACGCCAGCGTGGCGATGTATCGCGTGCATGAAAGTGACGCCATCCATTTCCAGGACCGGTTCAAGTTTGCCTTCGTAAACCCGTGGGCCCCGGATCGCCTCAAACCGTTTTGCTTCTCGTCGGTGGCATTCCTTTACCTGGACAAACCGGACGGCCAAGCACCGGCCATCCCGGCGGCCACGCGACTGCTGTGCTGGTATCGCATCCGGAACACCGATCACCAGAGCATTCCGTAATCCGTGCTCGGCGAGCAGGTTATCCCCGCGAATTGTCGGCTGGCAAAACGCCTCCTCCCCTATCGCCGGGGCAGGGACTCGCTTCTTGCGCGACCGTAAGACTCCCATCGGCATCCCCGCGGCGCGGTTGGCAGGAACGGCTGCACTCCGGCTAGGCTTGAATCCTTCGTGAGCCTGCATTCCGTCTGCTTGGGCAGACCGAGCCGAAGGGGTCACGCCGGTTGCCGGCAGGTACAGTCCAACAGCCGATTGAAAACGATAGGCCTTAATAGATCTCTAACGAATAAATCCTCAGACCCTTTCGCAGGCACCAAGGCGACTGCCGCAAATGGTTCTAACGAATGAGGATCACCTGTCTTTCCTCCCATGCGGAAAGCTGTCACCGTGCCGGTCTCATTGAAAAGACTCCGACGCGCCCCTCGGCCGCCATGTGCGAGTCGTCGTTAACTGTACCCGTTTTTCATGCGAAAATCTGTCGTCGTTCTGTCCGCGTGTCTTCTCCCGGTCCCGTACTCCGGCGCTGCGACCGCCACCGCGCCTGCCGTTTTGCAGAACGTGATTGATCACGGTGTGGTCCCCAACAGCAAGACGTTGAACACAGCTCCACTGAACCGCCTCGTGAACGACGTGTCGGCCGCCGGCGGGGGCACCGTGTGTTTCCCGCCAAGCTGCTACCTAACTGGCATGATCTCCCTCAAGGGCGGCGTCACGCTTTACCATGAGACCAACGTCATGATCCTCGGCAGCACCCTAACTGGCCAACTACCCGGAGAATACACCCGCGCGCCCGGTTGGTCAGCTCGAAATGGGGCCGATACGCACCCATTAGTGCCGACGGCCAACATGGCGTCGCGATCGTCGGGCACGGCCACATCAACGGACAGGACGACCATCCCAACTTCACCAAGAAAGACCTCATCGCCACCTGATGGAGCAGGAGTGCGCCCGACTCCCTGATATTGTCGCCCGAGCGCCGGTATTGTCGAAGGCATCGACCGGCGGAAAAGCCTCCCTTCCTCGAGATCCAGCTCCCGACCTGAAACACACATGAAAACGTCCCAAGCCATCCACCTACTCACTCCAAATGGCGGACTGCTGTTTGCCTGCGGACTGCTGCTGGGCGCCAGCGTGCCAACAGCGGAGACGTCCGCAGAATCCGTGCCCGAGCCGGCCGTCTACCACGCAGCGAAATATGCCGTTGAACCGCAGTTCCAGCTTCTCCGGTTCGGCGAAGTGAAACCCGCCGGCTGGATTCGCGAGCAGATGATCCGCGATCTCGACAGCGGCTTCGCCGGCCACATGCCCGAGATTGCGCCCAAAACCTGCGCGTCGCAAATCTTCGGCGCGAACCGCAATGAACTCGAAAGAGTCCAGAACGCGGGCGGCGCGAGCGGCGGCGGCGCGGCGGGCATGTGGTGGAATGGCGAGACGGAGGGCAACTGGCGCAGCGGCAACACCATGCTCGCACTGTTGACCGGCGTGCCCGAACACCGGGCTCAGGTCGACGCCAAGGTGGCCGCCCTACTCACGACGCAGGATGCGGACGGCTACATGGGCGTCTACGGGCCGTCCGTGCGCTGGCCGGCCGGCAACGGCGACAATGGCGAGTTGTGGACTCAGACCTGTCTCTTCCGCGGGCTCATCGCCTACTACGAGGCAACGGGCAAACCCGAGGTGCTCCGGGCCGTCGAGCGCGCCGTCCAGTTGACCATGCATCACTATGGCGAGGGCATCAAGGACCCCTACGGCGCCGGCACCATGGGCCACAACCTGATGTTCGTCGATGTGGTCGAGCGGCTCTACGATCTGACGGGCAATCCCGCCTACCGCGACTTCGGAGTCTATCTCTACCGGAATTACTCCAAAGGCGTGAAAGCCGATATCTCGCTCGCCAATCTGTTGGCGCCAGACCATCCGTTCGTGGGCCACGGGGCCACCACCTACGAAGCCCTGCGCGTGCCGATGTGGGCGGCGTATGTCACCGGCGATCCGGTGCTGCGCGCGGCCGGCGAGCAGGCGTTCGCCAAATCGTGGGCGCACGTGTCCCCGACGGGCGGTCCGGTGTCCGACGAGCTGATCGAAAACAAGCTCACGGATCCAGACAAGGGCGGCTATGAGTGCTGCGGCCAGAAGGAATGGATGACCTCGCTGCTCAGCGCGGCGCAGAAAACCGGGCGGGCAGCGTTGGCTGAGCAGGCCGAGACCACCTTCTACAATTCGGTGCAGGGCGCGCGCTTGCCGGATGGCAAGGGCGTCGACTATATAACCACGGACAACCTCTACAAGATCGATGGAGGAATCGGCAACCGGTGCAGGTTCTCTCCGTGCAGCGAAGATGTGGCCAATTGTTGCGCGCCGAACTTCACGCAGATCGGACCGGTCTTCGTCCGCAATATGTGGTTGCGCGCGCCGGACGGCCTTGCGATGCTGCTTCACGGCCCCTGCGAAGTGCGGACGACCGTGAAGAATGTCACGGTTCGGCTCGCCGAAGAGACGAGCTATCCCTTTTCGGAGCAGATCGTCCTTCGCGTTGATCCGGACACGCCGGTGGAATTCTTCCTGCATCTCCGGGTCCCCGCTTGGGCCACCAGTGTTGCGGCCAAATGCCCGAGCGCCGAGATTCACCGTGCGGGCGACTGGCTGCTGGTCGCCAAGAAATGGCAGTCCGGCGACATCATCAATCTGTCCTTTGGCGCAGACGTCCAGCCGGTTCCCGCCAACAACGGCGAGTTCTATGTGCGGCGCGGCCCATTATTCTACGCCCTAGCCATCCCGTCGGTGAAAAAAGCGACCAAGGACTATCCGTTGCCGGGTTTTCACGACTATCTGGTTTATCCCACCACGGATGCCCAGTGGCACTATGCCTTGGCCAAATTGACGGAGAACCCGTCCGCGCTGGCCTTTGAACTCGTGCCAAACGACAAGGCCGATGCCCGGTTCCCGTGGGACGTCGCGCCGCAGCGCCTCAAGGGGAATATATTGAATCTGGACACCAAGAAGACGGAAACGGTTGAGCTGGTTCCGATGGGCAGCGGCGAGGCAACACTGCGCCGCGTAAGCTTCCCCATCGCCCCGTGAGATCGCGACAGCGCCTGCGACAAAAGCACAACGCTATCCGGAAACGGGACGCCAAATCATGGACCTGCTGCGGTCGCTCGCGCCGAACCGGCGGACAAATCGTCCGATGAGGTTTTTCCGGCTGAGACGTGCCAGCTTGGCGTAGTGGTTCGCGAGGATTATGAGCGTGCTTTGGTCGGTATCGAACACCGTGTACAATCCTGGCGACTCCTGTGGCATGTCGCCGGGGCCAATGAGGTCGGCCGGGGCGGCCGCCCCGAGCGGCGGGGGCCGCCCTTCGCCTCCCCAGAGCCAGAAATTCGAACCGGCCGCGGCCCCCTCCCGGGCGATCGACTGCTCGATCAATGCAAACATCTCGCCATACCACCGATCGCGCGAACTGGTCGCGACTTCCGGCGTGTATCCGTCGTCGCGGTCCCACCCGAATTCTTCAAGAACCACGGGCTTGTCGAGCGCCTCTCCCATGGCCAAATGCTCGACGGCATAGTCCCGCGCCTTTTGCAGCGTCGTTCCAACGGTCTCCCGAACGTGCTCCCGTTGCAGCCATCCCCAGTTTTTGGGCCAGAGGTGGAACACCGCATAATCGATCGATTTGCCGCGGTGAACGCGGAGGAAGTTTTCCGCGGTAAAAAGCCCTCCCATGATTCCCTCACTGCCGGTCGTGACTAGGTGATTGGGATCAAGTGAGTGAATATAGGCCGCGGTGTCTTCCACCCATGCGACAAACGTCTCCAGGAGAGCTTGGTCATCATGATCCATCCCCGGCCGCGGTTCATTGGCCAGTTCCCAAGTCATGATCGTCGGATCATCCCGATACTTTTTGCCCGTCAGCGTGTTGGTCCGATTGATGATCATCGCCAAGTATTGCCGGTACCATTGTTGCGCCGCCGCATTGCGGCAAAACGTGCTCAGATGAAGGTTGTACTCCGCCCACGGCAGGTCTGCCAGACCTTGGGCGGGTTTGTGCTCCGCCCAGGCGAGGTACTGCGGCATGCCCCCTGACCAGTCCCAGAAGTTATTGAGAAACAGCACTAGCTTCATCTGCCGCTTACCCGCTTCTTGGATTAGGAAATCAAACCCCTGCAACACCTTCTCGTCATACCTTCCCGGGGCTTGCTGGATAGCGGGCTTGACCGTCCGGGGCACGGCACACGCTTCCGAAGCGCCGAGCACCCGCAGGTTGTTGACGCCTATCTTCTGCAAGCGATCGAGTTCTCGGACCAGCCGCGCCCGGCCTTCCGTGTTGGTCGCCATGCCGAGATATGCGCCGTACCAGAGATTGGTGCCACACACGTACCATGGATGGCCATCCAGGACAAATTGCCTGCCGCTGACCCTTACGAATTGGCCGGCGCTACGCGTCGGCATCATTCTGGCCATCAGCGATCTGACGGCTGCCATTATTCTTTTCCCCATAAATAAGTATCGGCACCGACAAACGTTTGTCGCGGCACCTGCTGCCCCTGCCTCGCTTGAGCCGTTAGGACCTGCTTTGGCAGCTGCGCGACGAAACTGGAACGGGGAAAGCCCGATGGAAAGCCGGCGACGGTTCGTACGTTAGAACGGTCCTGAAGTCGTTCGGGCTGCTGCACCAATCCCGACATCGGCATCTGGCGCGCCTGTGTGGTGAGAGGCAGTCCCTCTCTCCACAACTGTTGATAATGCGGAGCGTGCTTCGAGTAATTTGTCGTGATCACCATGAGGTGCAGGTCCAGCTCGTCGCAGAGCTTTACCTTGGCAGCACGCCAACCAATCCACCAAGCAACAAAGCCACTGGCAGCAAATCCGAAACAGGGCCCAACGAATGCGGAGATCAGTGACGTGACCTCACTTTTTCGTATCGGTTCTCCGGTGTTATTTACGCCAGGAGATCGGACGTCCCAAAAACGGGAGATCTCCTGGCGTGAATAGCACCGGCGGCGCGCCGCCAGTACGGTTGTCGGCGCGGCCGGAGTCTGTCACTTTGCTGCCCGGCTGGTGTACGAATGCACTTTTTCGTTCGTTCGAGGAACATGGCTCGATCATTCGACGCCAGTCGGACAGCATTGGGTTCGGCCATGCATACTCAGCTACCGGCCTTAGCACGCCTCGTACGATACGACCTGCAGCCCGGACTCGCCAACGAAAAAACCATCATGAAGACCACCAACTATGCCGCGTTTGTGGGCCTCGATTGGGGCGACAGGACGCACGCGTTTGCGCTGCAATTTGCAGCGACCGAGGCGATCGAAACAGGAACGCTGGCGGCAAACGCCGAAACGTTCCACCATTGGCTGGAAGCATTGCAGATCCGCTGTGCCGGGCAACGGGTTGCGCTCGCCATCGAAGCGGGTCGCAGCGCCTTGCTCTTCGCGATGGCGGAGCACCCGTGGTTGGACCTTTTTCCGATTCATCCGTCGACGTGTGACCGCTTTCGGGCCGCCTTCCGGCCTTCCGGTGCAAAAGACGACATCCCCGATGCGCAGACGTTGCTCACACTGGTTGCCCAGCACCGGGAAAAGCTTCAACGGTGACGAGTGGACAGCGCCCCAACCCGCGAGCTGGCCGGTCTGGCGCTCGCGCGGCGCCAGGCGGTTGATCGACGCACCCAGCTGAGCAGCCAACTACGGACGGTACTGAAGAGCTATTTTCCACAGGCGTTGGAGCTGATCGGCGACGAACTCGAACGGCCGCTCGCGTTGGACTTCCTGCAACGCTGGCCGGACTTGGGTTCAGCGCAAAAAGCGCGCCCCGCCACACTGCGCAGCTTTTATCATCAGCACACCGTGCGGCGGCCGCAGTTGATCGAGCGGCGCATCGCACTCATCGGGCAAGCGCGCCTCTTGGTGAACGATCCGGTGTTCATCGCTCCGGCCGTGATGCAGGTGCAGATGTTCGTAGAAACGCTGCGCGTGCTGCAAAAACACATTGAGCGGATCGAAGCGCGGATCGAGGAAGTGTTCGCCACACATCCCGCGGCCGCCTTCTTCCGCCAACTCCCCGGTGCAGGCCCCGCGTTCGGCCCGCGCCTGCTCGTCGCCTTTGGCGATGATCGTTCCCGCTATCCCAAGGCGGCGAACCTTCAAATGTTTGCCGGCGTTGCTCCTGTGCAGCAGAAAAGTGGCCAACAGCTATGGATTCACTGGCGCTGGCTCGCGCCAGTGTTCCTACGGCAGACCTTTGTCGAATGGGCCGGGCAGACGGTCGTGTACAGCACGTGGGCTCGAGCGTATTACTTCCGTCAAAAACGATTGGGGAAAAGCCACCACGTTATCTTGCGAGCCCTTGCCTTCAAATGGATCCGCGTCCTGTGGCGATGCTGGCAGAACAATGAGCCCTATGATGAAGCCTGCTACCTCGACGCGTTGAAACGCTGACGTTCACCACTCGCCGCTGAACTCGAAACCGGTCTCACCGCTGCCTAAGAAATGCTTACCCAGAACACCTCAGCTATTGAGCCACTCGGAGTGTTAGTCTGGGCGGTTATCTGAGGTTATCTGAGGTTGATGGAGTGGATTGGGTTTGTCCATCCCTGGCGGAGGGAGACCGTAGGCCGACCGGAGCCAGGGATGGAGGGGGCATGGCCCCTTTGCCGGCCCATTGGAAACCGACGCCGACGATGAACGGCCGTACATCGGCGCGCGCCAGCACCGCATCCACCCGTTCGATCTGCGAACGCTCGATGGTGCCCAACCAGATTTCCGTCTTCCTGCCTTCCTTTTGGAAGAGCGGCCCGAGATATTCGCCAATGAAAGTCCCTAAATCGCACGGTGTCCATACACAGCAGGGAAAGTTCTGGGCGGAGTTGGGTTCATTCTGGACATGGACGGCGTAGACTTCGATGCCTTCGGCACGATAGGCGTCGAGGAACTTGACAAATAATGTGCGTAGGCATCCAGCACCCGTGGTTCCATTCGGAACTGAGTATGCATTTCCATGTCAGCCTGCTCCGGCTTCAGATCGTTCACTGGGGCCGGCATGGCCGCATAGTGCCGGTTCTGCTTCATCCATGCAGGCGGGCACTAGGGAGATGCCCAGACTTTCAGCGCCGAATTAAACTGCTGTGCGCATTTGATGTAGGGGATTAGATACTCCCGGTCGCGGGCGATACTGAAATGCTCTAGCACATAGTCGTCGCGTGTCTCATCGAAGCTATACCACTCCAAAGAATAATCGTTGGCCCCCATCGGCATCCGACCCAGCGCGAAGCAGCAGCCCTGTTGCGGATCAAAGAGCTCCCGCAAAATCTCGTTGCGCTTTTCCGCGTCCAGCAGGTTTAGGACCTCCCAGCCTTTCTCGTTGAAACATCCGCTGAAACCCTTGATTCCCTGTTCGGTCTTCGTCGGATCGATTTCCAGCTGGATGACTTTACCGGTCGCCGACTCCTGCCAGCGAATGGAGTCCACCGTCTGCCAGTAATGTCCGGCAGAGCTGGTGACCACGCTAGGAGCGAAGTTTTCCCCGCCATTGCTCATTGACGTGATGCCAGAAACACAGACAGCGATCGATAGAATCTTTCTCATCTTTATTGTAAGCTTGAGGCCCGCCCGGGAGTGACCGAGGCAAAAAGGAAGCCGACCTGTGGCAAGCGCCCGAAGGCAGCCGCGGCAGTCGGCACGCTGCCTTTTTGCGGAGCGACCAGCGAAGAACTCGCAAAGCGCCTCGTCTGTCCCGCTCTTTGCCAGGCGGAAGCCATCCGAGACCGCGTGGGCTTGGTCCGGATAGCTTTTTCACCGTTATTCCGCCAGACACAAAAATCGCTGGGCATTCTCATTCGGCGTCGACGACGCAGCGGAATCCGAGCGTACCCGCGCGATCTTTGCCTGGCGACATCAGCAGCAATTTGCCGTGTTCGGTCAGCTTAACCGAGTTCGGGAAATACCACTGGGCGCCTTGCGGTTGATAATAGCTGCCGCCACGGACGATGCCGGCGCGGGTGTGTTCATCGACATATTCGTCGGTCCACTGCCAGACATTGCCGGTCATGTCCACGACGCCAAATGGACTCGCACCCTGCGGAAACGCGCTCACCTCGGTGGGCGGCCGCATTGTCCGACTCTTCTCCGGCGGTGGAACTGCGGCGGCCGTCCATTCGTTGCCCCAAGGATAGAGGCGGCGGTCGGCGCCTTGGGCGGCGTATTGCCACTCCCATTCGTGCGGCAGGCGTTTCCCCGCCCACTCGGCGTAGGCGTGGGCGTCTTCCAGCGAGACCCAGGTTACGGGCTTGTTGCCCCAGCCTTCGGGGTAGTTCCCGTCCTTCCAATCCTTCAGAAAATTGTAGTCATCGCGCGGACGGTAGCCGGTCGCGCCGAGGAATTCCTTGAACTGGGCATTAGTGACGGGGTAGCGATCCATGAAAAATGATTTCACCGTCAGGCGCTGCTCGTGATGTCGCCGCGGCGAATTTTCCCATGGATACTGCACGTCCACGCCAATGTAGTCGCCGCCTTCAATCTCGATTCCCGAAACGACGAAGTCATACGAAGCGCCAAGAATGCTGACCATTCCTGCCGGCGGTGCCTTGGCCGGCTTGGTGGGCTTGATCGGCACCTGGCGTTGCGGAAGGCACTTCCACTCGGAGGAAAAATCCGCCAGCCGTTTCGCCGCCAGGCTGTTCATGCTCTCAAGCAATGATTGCAGGGCGCGATCGGGAGCAGCTTCCATCACCAGCACGGCGCCATAGCCATGGCTCTCGATTTCGAAGCTTAGGTCGGCAAAAAGGACGCCGTTGTTCGTGGTGAGAACCGGCTGCACCTCTACGCCATGCCAGAGATCGAAGTAACGCGCCGACGGCCGGTGCGGAATGCGGAGCTGCGGGCCCGTAATGTCGTATTCCATCCGGTTCACGATGGTCCATAGCGTCTGTCGATCGCCGGGAAACTCGCTGGCGAAAACGCCTTTCCGCAAAGCAGGAGCATGTGGCTCCCAGCCGCGACTAACCAACAGGTCAGCGCAGGCTCGCTCGATTTTTGCGACGCGGCGCAGCGCCTCGGCGTCGCGGGGTGTCATGCCGTTCCAGAAACCCCAGATGTTCTCCCAGCTCTCGAATCCGATACCGTTGAAGAACGCATGCTGCAGATCGTCCGTGTGGTTGCGCTCATTCCGGTCGCTGATGTGGATCATGTGCCGCGGCTCAAGCCACTTGTACTTGCTGACGGCGGGCACTAAGTGAAAGCGCCAGTAAGCCCAGCTCAGGTTGTTCCACGGCAACTCGGCTTCATCCTGCAGGCCGCATTCTGGTTCGAAGGCCAGAATGTGGCCGGTCTGGTCCGAAGCGATCCGGTATTCCTTGGGGATGCCGGTCATGGTATCGCCGTTCACACCATCCGCGCCGACCTCCTTGAGTATCCGAGAGATGGCGGCCGCCAGCGGCACGCCCTCGTCCCGTGTGCCGACATCCCACGGCATGATGGGGAAAAGCACTTTGACTCCCCTCCGATGAAAGTCCGCCACCATCTGCCGCACGCCCGGAAGGCCGCCAGGAAGGGCGCGGACCATGTCCAACAGATTCCGGTTGTCGATTCCGATGTTGGGATAGACGGCCCAGATCAGGATGCTATCGATGCCGCCGTACCGTTTTTCTAAGTCGTCGACGTAGCGATCCACGGTGTAATTGCCGGCGACCGGATCGAAGAAATACCGGTCCTCGACCATCATCTGCGGCTGGATGAAGCTGCGTTGGGCCCACTTCAATTCAGGGCGGTCATATTCGGCGCCGTCGTAGTTCATCTTGGCTAGCCTTTCATCGCGCCAACGACGCATCTCCGCCCCCCAGCGGGGGGAGTCGGCCGATGTCCGCGGCCCGGCGATGGTTCCCTGCTCAATTTCGAGTGAAGTGGCTTGGCTCCAGGCAGTCGCAGTCACCAGCAGACTCATCAAGGTAGGCAGAACGCGAAAATCGCTGCGCCTCCCTGCTCGTTTTGGCGTTTTCATGGTATGTGCTGCGTTCATCACATGCGGTTTGTGTTCGATTGAGTGAGCCTCCTGCCGTGGTTTCGTGTCGGAAGAGAATGCATCGGCTCAATGCAATCGCATTGACAGGAACGATTCGATTTCCTTCCGGTCCGGTGCGGAAGGTTGCGCCCCGAGACGTGTGACCGAGATCGCGGCGGCCGCGTTGGCAAAGCGCACCGCCTCCAGCAGCGGCTTGTCTTCGCCCAGCGCCGCGGCCAAGGCACCGTTGAAGATATCACCAGCGGCGGTGGTATCCACCGATCTCACCTTGAAGCCCGGCACGAGTTGCTTACCCTCCTTTGTCGCCACGAAGGCGCCGCGCCGGCCGAGGGTGATGATCACGGTCTGCACGCCCTTGGCCATGAACCTGACGGCGGCCTTGGCAGCGTCGGTTACGTTCTTCACCTTGATGCCGGTGAGCACCTCGGTCTCGGTTTCATTCGGCGTGAGGATCGAGATGTGCTTGAATAGTTTGTTCGGCAGCGACCGGGCCGGCGCGGGATTAAGGATCACACGCACGCCGGCCTTGGTCGCAAGCTGGGCGGCGGTCTGCACGGTTTCAAGCGGTATTTCGAGCTGCATGAGGAGAAACCTGGCGCCGACAAAGGCTTTCTTTGCTTTCTTGACGTCAGCTGACGAGAGCCGGCTATTGGCGCCGGGAGCGACGGCGATGCTGTTCTCGCCGTCCTTCCCCACAAAGATCAGTGCCACGCCGGACGGCGCTGCTCGGTCTTTGACAACGTAGCTGACGTCGATGCCGTCCCTGACGAGACTGTCGACCGCCTGGCTGCCGAACATGTCTTGGCCCACGCGCGCGACGAAGGCGACATGGCCCCCAGCACGCGCAGCGCCGACGGCTTGGTTGGCTCCCTTGCCGCCAGCGGCGGTGCTGAATTCGTCGCCCATGATGGTCTCACCAGGCTTGGGGAGGCGCGCCATCTGGACGATCATGTCCGTGTTCGAACTGCCAACGACAACGATGCTGTTCTTGGCCATAGGGCAACTCACGCTGGGGATATGAAGGTATTTCAGGAAGGTCGACTCCCCTGCCCGCTCACCTCGAGCAAGCGACACCGGGAGCCGTATTGTCCGGCGCTACAGTTTCGACGTGATCAGGATGCCGAGGCCGACGAGATAGAAGAAAAACATGGCGGCGAGCAGGCCGTACGTGCCTTTGGCCGCGTCCTTGAATTCCTTCCAGATAAACACGCCCCAAAAGGCGCCGATCATGGTGGCGCCTTGGCCTAGGCCGTAGGAAAGCGCTGCGCCAGCCTTTGTACTGGCAATGATGCTGAACGACATGCCGAGGTTCCAAATGATGCCGCCAAGGATCCCGATGAGATGCAGGCGGGTGTTTCCTTTCGTGAAGTAATCGCCAAACGGCACTGGGACACCGGTGAACGGTTTCATCATCATGATGCTGTTCCAGAGGAAATTGGAGATCAGCAGCCCCGCCGAGCACAACACGACGGCGGTATAGGGAGTGAGCTTGCCCGCCGGCTCCAGCACGATGGCATCGTTGACCGTCTTGATCCCGGCCATCGACTGCGCGACGAAGCTGTAGAACCAGCCCATCAGCAAGCCTGCCGCAATCGAGATAGCGACGCCCTTGACCGGAGCCTTCTGGGCGCCGCTGGCCAGACGCTTGTAGGCCAGTGCATCGAGGATGATCGCCACCACGATAGCAGCCACGCCGGCAGCGAGCATCGGCGCGTTGCCGACCCGCGTGGAAAGGTAGGTGGTAATCACCCCAAGAACGAGCGCCAAGCCGACGCCGATGGGAAAGGCCACCGCGAGGCCCGCGATGTCGATGGCCGCCACGAGCAGGATGTTTGACAGGTTAAAGACGACGCCACCAAGAAAGGCCGAACCGAGCCAGCGGCCGTCAGCTTGCTGGAGATCGGCCAGGAAGCTGCGTCCGCCGCTGCCTGTGCTGCCCATCGTGAACGCCAGGATGAGCGACAACAACAGCACGCCGATGGCGTAGTCCCAGTAAAAGAGCTGGAAGCGCCATTCCTTGCTAGCGAGCTTCTGCGTGTTGGCCCACGACCCCCAGCACAGCATGGTGATGACGCACATCGCGAGGGCGACCGAAGAGGATTCGACAATGATCATGATGGAGTTCCTTTGTCGGTGGAGTTGCTCAGCTGGAGAGTTCTGTCCCGGAAGGCAGACGGCTATCGTCCGGAAGGATCACGGGCTGGTTGTCGGTTGGAGGCACTTGCTGGAAGGGCAAGTTGCGAGGCGCCGCAGGAAGCTCGGACCACCAGCCGTGTTGGCAGGACGACCCGTCGCATCAGCCGATGAGGATCCCGCAACCGTTCCAGCAGCAGTTGCGCGGCGGGCGCCGCGCTCCAAGTGGAGATCGACGTGGCTTTTCAGCTCAACGGTCGCGATCGTCGCCTCGATCCCGGCGGGCACGACCACCTGCCCTCCCCCGTTGCGCGTACAGGTGTCGATGGCTTTCTGGATGGCAGCGGTGTCCGCACCGATGTCATGACCCGTAAGGCCATCGTCCATCACATCATAGATGCTCGGTCGTTGGTTCATGGCAGGAGCGACGGCAGGCAAGAACCTGCCGAGAAGGTGCCAGCAAGAGCAGGACAGCGATCACCTGCTGCCTGGCGCAACGGCCGGCAATCCAGCGGGCGCGCCCCTGCGCGGTTGCGCCAGTCGCGCGACGACAGGTGTTTCATGGGGGTGTTTTCAGACCAGCGCGGCAGAATCTAAACGCGGGCAAACAGCAGAAAAGCCCGCGATGGCTCATACGTTAGAATACCGCGGGAATCGTGCCTTTCCCACAATACAGCAGACACCCTGACGTATCTCTGCATTGCTTGAGCCGTTTCCCGGGCCTGTGTAAGTTTAGCTCGGAGGCATCACCCTGAACTCGCTGGCGCAGCTACACCCCGTCCTATGTTTGGGAACATTTATCCGTGGCGCAGGGAGCATCCGGCTTGATGGCAAAACCGCTTTGAAGAGGCAGGATCCAAAGGGTCTGCGAAACCAAGAATATGACGGCCGACCCACACTTCCCCGATGGATGGTTGTTCCTACCGTCTCTTTCGAGACGGCTTTGCTTTTGGCCCGCATCAGCGACCGGCGCGCGATGACACCACGCGCGAGGATCGTCGAGCGACCGCGGCAACCATCCAGACTGCTGGACGGGTAGTGGCGACGATCAGAAGTAAACCACATTCACATTACTGCCGACAACGTTGCCGATGGTGGCATTTGCAGCGGAGGCGGTGCCGGTACGGCGCCACCGATGCCGGCGCTGCTGCCGGAATACCATATCCGCGCTTGATCAGCGATTCCCGCTCCCTCTGCCGGAAGGCAGACCGGGGCGGCATTCAGCCGTGGCCAAGAACCCGGCCGCTAAGCACCAAACTTCCCTCGCCGGGTAAACGCCAGCATTGCCGCGCCGAACAGTGCGAAGACGGCACCCCAGAGCAAGTTCACGTTCTGGCCGAGCGAGTGCTGGACGTAGATAGCCGGCCCGGAGATGAAGCCGTAGACAATGAGGATGAGGCCGAGGAGGAGGAACAACAGGCCCAGCGGGATGCGAACATCGAGATGCATGGCGAAAAGGGTTTGGCGATTACCAGAAGATGATGTTGAGGGCGAGGGCTCCCGCGAGGACGACTAGGCCGAGGATCGCCGGTCGCGCGTACCACTTGGTACCCGCGTCGCGGATCTTTTCGGTGAGTGAATAGACCAAACCGCGCAGCTGGGCGTCCGTCTTGTTGGGCGTGGTCGCCAGCGAGATTACGATGGTGCCGACGAAGCAGCCGAAGAAGGCAAAGATATACACCCAGAAGTTCTGCGCCATCGAACTGGCGAAGAACCAGCGCGCGCCCAGCCAGCCACCCTTGATGCCCACCGCCTCGCCTGCCGGCAGCGTCAGACCGTGGAAAACCGCGGCTGAGAGCGTGCCGAGCAGCAGGCCGAAGAACGCGCCGTGGCCGGTGGCGCGCCGCCAGAACATGCCGAGTAGAAAGACCCCGAAAAGTGGTGCATTGACGAAGGCGAACACCAGCTGAAGCATGTCCATGATGTTGTTGTACTGCCGGGCCGTGTAGGCGCAGGCCACGCTGATCAGCAGCCCGACCACCGTGGTGATCCGGCCCACCCGGACGAGGTGCGCGTCGCTGGCGCCCTTGTGCAGGTAACTCTGGTACAGGTCGTAGGTGAAAACGGTGTTGAACGCCGTGACGTTGCCTGCCATGCCCGACATAAAGGAAGCCATGAGCGCAGTGAGGCCGATGCCGAGCATGCCGTTGGGAAAGTACTGGGCCAGCATCGCCGGAACCACCATGTTGTAGTTGGGCGTGCCATCGGCGGCCGGCGGCAGATTAAAGCCGGCGCCTTTCTGGAGGAGCGCAACCGCGAGCATGCCGGGCAGAATAACGAGCGCGGGAAATAACATCTTAGGAAAAGCCGCGAGAAGCGGCGTGCGGCGGGCGGCACCCATATCCTTGGCGGCCATCGCCCGCTGAATCACCAGAAAATCGGTGCACCAGTAGCCGAAGGAGCCCACGAAACCGCCCCCCATCACAAGGCCGAACCACTCGATGCCCATCGGGTTCGCTTTGGTGTCACCCATATTGGCCCACAAGTGCGACCAGGCACCAGGCATGCCCTGCGCCGTGGAGTAGCCTTGGAGCTGCGCCATGAGCCCGTTCCACCCTCCGATGTCCTTCAGCCCCAGCAGCACCAGCGGCAGCAGCCCAAGCACGATAAGGAAGAACTGCAGCACCTCGTTGTAGATCGCCGAGGTGAGTCCACCGGTGTAGATATAAATGAGCACGATGAGACTCGAACCCGCGATGCAAAGGCCGTAATCCACCCCGAGGATCGAGTGGAGCAGGAGGGCCAGCGCATGCATCGAGATGCCCGACGAGAACACGGTCATCACGGCAAAAGAGAGCGCGTTGAATGCCCGTGTTTTCTCGTCGTAGCGGAACTTCAGGTATTCGGGCACTGAGTGGGCCTTGGAGCCATAGTAGAACGGCATCATGAAAACCCCGACGAAGACCATGGCCGGGATCGCGCACAGCCAATAGAAGTGGCACGTGGCGATACCGTATTTTGCTCCCGACGCCGCCATGCCAATGACCTCCTGCGCGCCGAGGTTGGCGCCGATGAAGCCCAGCGCGCAGACCCAAGCCGGCAGCGAGCGGCCTGACTCAAAAAAGTCGGCGCTCGTCTTGAGGTGCTTCCGCAGAATCCAACCGATCGCGATGACGAAGGCGAAATAAACGCCCAAGATGAGGTAATCGACTCCAGCCAGCTGCAGGATCACGTCGTGCATGCCACTGCCGCCGGTCGTGGCGAGGAGAGGCACATGGTGTAGGGATTGCATTATGGGAGGGGGTTGGAAAGAGCGCCCAAAGCCGCGTCCAGCGATGGATGGCCTAGAAAGGTATCCGACCTCTACAAGACGGACGGCGCCGATTCATATATTCAGGAAGCTGGACGGTGGCGATCCCGGCGACGATCTAACTGGCGGCGTGATCGGCGTACACAGCGCGTGAAGGTGCGCGGGCGGAGTCAGCGCGGGGATCTCGCAGCCAGCGGCGACCATGAACGGCATGCCGGCGGCGGCGTGGCAACGGGCCACGGCAGCCTTGATCGCCTCGGGTGGACCGTGCATCACACAGGAGACAGGATCAACGTTGCCTGCGAGCACGATCTGCGACCCGAGCACACGGCGCGCATGCGCGAGATCTACCCAGTGGTCGATGTCGACGATGTCGATGCCGAGCGTGGCGATACCTGGGAGCAAGTGCGTAATGTTGCCGCAGATATGCAGCCGCACATGGACGCCCCGCCCGTGCAGTGCAGCGACGAGTTGCTGTTCGAACGGCAGAATGAGCAATTCGTAGGTTCTCGCCGATACCTGGCTGGCAATAGCGTCGCCGATGCCGATGGTGTCGGCCCCAGCGGCGATTTGCGCGCACCCGAAATCGATGGCGGTTTCGACGCAGCGGGTCATTAACGCGCGCGCGTAGTCTGGATCGTCGAGCAGATCCATGAGGAAATTTGAGACGCCCCGCAGGTCGGCGGCCTCGGCCGCGGGGCCCTCCACCCAGCCCATGATTGAGTAGTGATCGCCAGCGCGCGTTCGGAAGGAGTGTAGGGCTTGAATGCGGTCGCGCATGCGCGGCGCCTGGAGCGGATCGGGTCGCGGGAGCTTTGCCAAGTCAGGGTCGTCCTCGAGCGGCGGTTTCAGGCATAGAGGCACGCCGTCGCGTGGGAATTCAATTAGCGCGCCAAAGCCTGCGGTTTCACGATAGGGATCAGATATCGCGCTTAATTGATCGAAGCCGAATTCCTCGGCACAGCGCAGATTGGCCTCGACCAGAACCCGGTAGTCCGACGCAAAGGCGTCGTAGTGGGAGCCGATGTATTCAGCGGCAAACTGCATAAGGATCGGCAGGCGCGGCAGGATATCGGGGCGGTCGCCGCGGAGGACGGTGAGGTAACGTTCACGGGGAGTCATGGAGAAGAAAAAGTGCAGAGGGACGGCGGTGCGCCGGCCGGACATTTGATTCAAGCGGGCAGAGATCTCCGGCCGTGCGGACGGGCACTTCGATGAAGAGTCGGTCGACGTGAGTCGCCGTCCGCGGGCGCTCCTCCTCTGCCCAGCACCTCATACCTTGCCCGGCCGGCCTCTCTTGCGGCAGATCGCGAAGGCGCGACCGCGCGGGCAACGTTTTGCCAGCCCCGCCGGGTCCAGTCAGAGACACGCAATGCAGCCGGGCGCCATGACTGGAGATCCCGCCTTTGGCGAGTGCAGGCTCGATCGGCATCGGTCCTTTCATGATCCTCGCGCTCCATCCTCCATCGGTTGGTGCCTGGGCCGACGTTTCCACGCGTTTTCGATTTCCTCAAGGGAACGGCCTTTGGTTTCCGGGACGTATTTCCAGACGAGCGCCACCAATAACACGCAGCACGCAGCGTAGCCGTAAAACGGGAAAGCGTGGTGAAACTGCCGCACGAACCAAGAGTCGCTCGCATTCATCAACGGAAAAGTCTGCGTCACCGCGTAGTCGGCCAACCAGAGGAAGAATGCGGCCATACCGAGCGCGCGCCCGCGGACCTCGGTCGGGAAAATCTCCGAGAGTATCACCCACGTCACCGGCCCTACTGACAATCCGAAGCAGCTGATATACAATACGATCAGGAAAAGCATCCGACCGCCCGCCGCGGCCGGATCGGCCAAGGATTGCGCCATGACGCCCATGCCGACCAGACTGGCGGCCATGCCGCTGGCACCGACGAACATAAGCGGACGCCGGCCCCATCGGTCCACCGTGGAGATTGCCACCACCGTGAAGAGCATGCAGGTGCCGTTGATGACGATTTGCTGGAGCAGACCCGCATCAACGCCCGTCGAGGCGCTCATGTCCTTGAAGATGGTCGTCCCAAAGTACATGAAGACGTTAATGCCCGTGATCTGCTGCAAGACCGCAAGCGCTGTGCCGACCAGCAACGGTAGCCGGAGCCTAGCCGAACACAATTCCGCCCAAGAGCCCTTTGCTTTGTCGAGCGCAGCCCTGATGCCGGCCAGCTCGGTGTCTGCAAATTGGTCGCCGCCAATTCGACCCATGATGCCGCGAGCCTTCTCATCGCGCTTCATCTCGGCCAGCCAACGCGGGCTTTCCGGGACGAAAAACAACAGCAGACCAAACAGCGCCGAAGGCACAATGCCAGTGGCAAACATCCAGCGCCACCCGATTTCGGTCAGCCAGTGCTGCACCTCGGGCAACGCCGGGCTGCCCTGGGAATGTGCGATGAGGTAATTGATGAAGGCGGTGGCCGCAATGCCACCGGCGATCATGATCTGGTTCCCCGAAATCATCCGTCCGCGGAGATGCGCGGGAACGATTTCCGCGATATACATCGGCGTGGAGATTGAAGCGATGCCGATCCCGACGCCGCCGATTAACCGGAAAAGAATGAAAGTCTGGATGCTATGCGGGAATGTCGTGCCGACCGCTGAGGCAAGAAACATGATCGCGGCCAGATACATAGCCAATTTGCGACCGAACCGGTCGGAAATCGGCCCCACGAGCAGGACGCCAGCCGCGCAGCCGACGAGCACGCAGCCCGAGACCCATCCCTTCATGAAGCTACTCAGCGCGAACTTCGCGGTCAACGGTTCGATGGCGCCCGAGATGATGCCCGTGTCGTAGCCAAACAGAAATCCCCCGAGCATCGTGACGAGGCAGGTGGGAACGAGGAACCAGAGATTGGTGCGAACGGCGGCCGTCGGCGGCTCGCGAGCGGCAACCCGGCTTGCGGAGGTCATGGGCATTGGAGCTGAAGGCTCGATCCTGTCACCTGCGGTCAGCGACAAGACCGACGGCCCACGCCACGGCGTGAGCCGGTGGAATTAGCGACGCACAAGCGCTGGTCGTTCTGCCGCCGTGTCATTGTTCCGTGCCAATACGGCTGCCGGGCCGACTGCGGATCGTTGCGGCAACCCGGCCGAAAACAACGCCGTCCGCAGAAGATTCGTTGGGCGGCGTGGCCCTTGCCTTCAGCGTGGGGGTAAGGGGGGTTGGCTGTCATCAAAAAGGGAGGACCGGCGATGTTCGGTCGCCGGCTCAGCCGCCGGCGTTGAAAGCGTGCACCGCCTCGAGCATCGCCACGACGTTTTTGATCGGCGTCCGTGCTTGGATGTTATGAATCGTGCTGAATACAAAACCGCCATCGCGGCCAAAGATGCGACACCGATCCCCAACCTCGGCCCGCACCTGGTCCGGCGTGCCAAAGGGCAGCGTATGCTGGGTGTCAACGCCGCCCCCCCAGAAGACGAGGTCGTCTCCGTAAGTCTGCTTCAGATACTCGGGAATCATGCCGGCCGCCGAGCACTGGACCGGGTTGATGATGTCGAATCCGGCCTGGATCAGATTCGGCAGGAGCGGATCGATGGCGCCGCAGGAGTGCTTGAAGCATTTCCAGCCCGTATGCCGATGCACCCAGTCGTTCACCTGCCGGTAATACGGCAGGTAGAGTTCGTCGAACACCTGCCGGGAACAGAACTGCGAGGATTGCGTGCCAAAATCCGTGCCGCAGACGTACAACACGTCGACGGTTTCGCCCACAATCGCATGAAAACGCGCCAGGTTCGCCAAGGCGACCTCACATTGCCGCGAGAAGATCTGGTGAACGTAATCGCGCCGCATCACCAGTGACATGTACCACTCGCTGATATCGCGGATCCCTTTGGGTCGCCGCAGAAACGGCGCGGGGACGAGCGCGATGTCGCCGAACGCGGTGCCGCCAAGACACGCGACCACCGCCCGCTGGCAATGGCGCAACGCCGCCGCGCGCGCCTGCCAGTAAGCGATGTCCAGGGCGGTGAGCAGGGTGAACTCCTCGAGGTTGTCAGCCGGATCCAGTGCGTCGTCGTCGATGGGTTCCTGGCGGACGATGGCATCAAAAAAATAACCCGTGGCCGGCATGTGACCACTGGGTGAAATGGTGGTGTCGCCCTCCGGAAACACATAGATCTCGCCATCCGCGTCAGTCCGGGTCTGGAAGCCCGGCGGCACGAGCACGACCTGGCCCCACGGACAGCGCCACTCACGCCATGCGCCCTCGAGTGGGAAGCCGAACATCGTGCAGCGGGCCGGCACGCCAACGCAATCGATGTCCATCGCCTCCAGCAGATCCTCGGCGATTTCACCGAGCATCTGGTAGGGTTCCGCGACGCGAACCGGCCCATCGGGGAGACCGAAATGCTCGCGCAGGGCCGCGACAACACTGACATGAATGCCGGTGACCGCCGTGCTGCCGAAATCCATCGGCACCCGGCCGGCATGGTGACCAAGTGCATGGAGGACTGTTTGCTTTCGGTTCATGCTGACGGGCGTTGACTTTGGCCGAGACGGCGACGATCGGTCTGTTGAGATGCAGACCCGGCAAGGAGGGCGAGCCCGGCGTCGGAATCAACCGGGCCGTGCCGCCATATGGGCGCAACGGGTTTCCCGCCGGCCGAGCCGCGATTCAGCGCGCGACCGTCGTGGATCCGCCGCTCCCTGTGACCGGTGGGGGTCATGCGGCGACCAGACCGACGTGCGGTGGCGGTTTTTGGCGGCATGCGTGGTCTGCGGCAATATTGCCAAGACGACTGAAACGGGCGCCGGCAGAGAGCGCCGCCATCCCCTCCCGCCGGCACGCGGCAGGCGACTAACGCGAGGCCGGAACGCGGAGTCGAATTGGGTTTCCGAGGAGGCGGGTGCGAAAAACTCAGCGGCGCCCGAAGCGCCCATGGTTCAGGCGACCCCCTGAAGCGAGGCACCCTCGCTTCCCGCGCCACGTTCTTTGGCACCGGACGGGGGCGGGTGCCTTTCGTGCTACAGTTAGCCTGAGCGACCATGATTTCTGCCAGGATCGACCGAGCTTCGCATGATAACAACTGCAGTCCGACGCCACTGGAGCCGAGGCGGCGCAGCCCGGGTGGCATCGTCCTGCCATGAGGGGCATTCGACTCGGCACTCAACTGGTGGGGGCATCCGGCCTACATTTGATCCCGGCAGGCTCCTTGGGGGAAGGCCCGGATCACTCATACGTTAGAGGCCGGGCCCGGTCTCCCGGCTTCCGTGTGAGATGTTTCGATCCACCACGCGCCGCGGAAGCGATCGATGGGGACGCTTCGCCTCATCGGCTTTTGTCCGCGGCTTCGCGACCGAGCCGGCCCAGTGCCAGCCGGGCAGCATAGTCGGGTAGTGGCGGCAGCGAGTCACTTGGAATTGGTTCGTACCAGAACGTCGCCACGCTGACATCTTCCTGTTTATTGTAATAGCCAACGGCTTCATTGGCCCCCAGTTGCTGCAGCGTGACCCTGATATCCTTCTTCCAGTATATCGGATCCTTGAGATGCCACCGATAGAGTGAAAAAAGATTGCCCTCCCAGAGGCTTACGCCGCCATAGAGAAAGGCGTTCTTGTGAAACCCCCAAGCCTGCCCGATGTAGTCTTCCGTGCCCGTCCCCACGATCGTGGGGAATTTCTCGTCACCATCGAGATACACTTTGAACTCTCCCTCACCCCACCACTGTCGGTCCACGTTATCGATGCCGAGCACACAACCGACAAACCGGCCCATTCCTCTTCGCTTAGGCAAAATCTCAAAATCCTGGCCCAATGTTGTGGGATTCTCGCGTCGGTACATGACGTGCAAGCGGCCTACGTCCTCCGGCAAACGTTCGTTGATGGTGTAATCGATTTCGTAATAAAACGGTACCCGATGCTGGTCCCCTTCATTAGTCACAGTAAAACGTGCCCGCCTGGTAAACGGCATGGGCAGGAAGATGGACATGCCCGCGCTATCGGTCACCGAGTGAACCGCAGACTGGTACGCCTTGGCGATGCCGTGGGCGCATCCGAAAAAGTTGCCGAGAGGCGCTTCAATACTAGGTGTGATCTGGCCATCCCAGTAGCCGCGCAACACGAACCCCAGCAGGTCTTCTTGTTTGGCCGGCAAGGTCACCCACATCCTCCGTATTACGCCCGGACCCTGGATGTCACAGAGCGTCACGGTCTCGCCGGGTTCAATATTCTTCAAGGCCGCGCCTTTGCGACCGACGCCGATTTTGCTCGCCGCCATCCCCCCTTCCCCTTTCTCGCCCGTAGGGTTTTCAAACGTGATTGAACGAGACTCCATCGGAACATTCACAATGTACGGCTGCGCGATCATATCCTCGGCGTTGTCTACTGCTTTCGTTGAAATCACCGGCATCGTCGCAAGCAGGCCGAGCAGAACAGATGGTATTTTGGTCATAATATCCTTCGTCGTTTGAGTGTCCTCGCTCCGTTGAGCCAAGCCGCCTGTCCCTTGAAGGGTACCGGAGCGTTCGACCACCGGAGGTTTGGCCGGCAATCGCTTCATCCCCTACCGGGGGTACATGCGGGGAAGTGAAATGGTTGACCTTTTGCCAATCCCAAGGAATCGCGGTCCAAGAACCGGTGGGCCATCAGCGAATCACCGCGGCGGGAAAATGCGCAGGATCGGCGGATTCGCCAGTGAGTCCGGCGGCTTCCAGATGCGTGCATCCCGCCGCGTCGAGTGCGTAGCGGTAATAATCGGGACGATGCGGGCCCCAAATGACCCGGCAATCGCGGAAGGTCACATCGTTGACATTGCGCAGAATGAACCCGCTGACCGGGATGGCTGGTAACTCCTCCAAATAGGTCGGCCGGAAATCCTGATGGCCGCCGTCCCACGCGGTGGTTTTATCGATTGCCAGGGTAATGCGGTCGAAATGAATGCCGGAGAGGGCGCCGGGACGGTAGGCGCACACCACGGCGCCGTTTTCGCCGCTGCAAACCAAGTTGGAAAAACGGATATCCCGGACGGTACCACCGGCTAAGCGCCGCGTCCATGGGTAGACCGTGACACAAATCGGTTCGGCCCGACCCCACCAAGCCGAATCGTACAGCCTGGTCTCGATGATCATGTTGGAGAAGGAGATCCGCTCGACCGTACCGCGCATGGCGTTGCGGACCGCCACGCCGCGGTGGGAGTCCTTGATGATGCATGAGTCGAAGACGGCATCGCGGATGATGCCGTCGATATCAGCGCCGACGACGAGCCCGGCCGAATGCGAGGTGATGGTACAGCCGGTGACGATAATGTTCTCGCACGGACGGTTGATGCCCTCGTTGGGTTGTGACGTGTGGAGGGATATCCCGTCGTCACCTGTGACGATGTGGCAGTTTGCGACGCGGACATTGGACGACCAGTCGATATCGATGCCGTCATTGTTGGGCATCTTCGGGTCGTTGAGGATCCGGATCCCGTCGATGAGCACATCGTCGCTGCCAAAGAGCCGGATGGTCCAGAACGCCGCCTCGCGCACTGTGACGTCTCGCATGGTCACGTGGCGGCAGTTCTTGAAGACGATCGTGTAAGGCCGCTCCTGCGGGCATCGGTAGATATGCGGCGTGTCCTCAAGGACATAGGCATGGCCGTTCCCATCGATCACACCGGACCCCGTGATCGCCACGTCCTCGGCGTCCTCGGCGAAGATCATCACCCCAATGCGGGGGACCGGCTCCACTGGATCGAGCTGCACCGGGTAGGGAATGGTGATCGTATAATCCCTGTGCTGTGGGCTGCCCTTCAGCACGGCACCACGCTCGAGATGGAGTTCCACATGACTGCGCAGGCGGACGGAACCCACAGTGATCACCGGACCAGGAGACACGACTACGCGGCCACCGCCGGCAGCGGCGCAGGTGTCGATCGCCCGTTGCACCGCAGCGGTGTCGTTCACCAGATCGGTACCCGTGGCGCCGAACTGGCGAACCTCGAATTGAAGGCGGCTGGTGCCAACGGCAGCCGAGGGCTGCGCGTCGACGAGGGGGATGACGACTGAAACCATGACAATGACCGCACCGTGCAGTCCGCGAGGCAGCATCCGGGAAAGACCCATAATCAGGCGGTACACGAGCGGATGCGTCGGGCGACTTTCATGGCGAAGGACTTGCGGGCAGTGCCGGTTCTCGGACCGGCATAGAAACCTCAGCGTGTCGCACAAGCCCAGGACGAGAAGCCGTCGGTCCATCATGCCAGGATCCAGGAACAAACGTGATCGATATCTCTTCACGCACGCCGCGTTCATTTGTCTGGCGTCGCATGGCAAGTAGTTCCACAGCGCTCTGCCCGATGAGATGGTGATTTGCCTCCACTCCTGCCAAACCTTCGTCAGTCCGCGCCCAATCGAGCGAAGCAAACCCAAGGTCGCCGGGGATGGCATACCCGGCCCGTCGCATTGAGGCCAGAATGTGACTTGAATCGCTGATTACGGCCTCGATTCGGTTCTTGCTAATCCACATTGCCAGATGCCCCGGGAGATTCTGGGGCGCCACCCCGTCGATGTACAGCGGGGCAATCGGCACCGATTCGGTCCGACCGGCCAACTCCACCAGATACCCCGCCCGCGAAAGCTTGGCGAGCCGCACATCTTCGCTGTGAGTAAGCACCATGCCGATGCGGCGGAAGCCCAACGACCACAGCTGCGACAACGCGAGGCGGCTGGCCTGGATGTGGTCCGCGGTAATAATGTCGAGCTGCGGCTGCAGGTGAAACGACTCGACCTTCAGTGCGCAAAGACGCATCCAGCCGAGCGGGAGTTCTCGCGTTTGCAGCGAAAAAGACACGACGATTGCGCAGTCGATGTTGCGCGACTCCAATATGCCATTGAGTCTCGACGGCGAAAGGTTCTGCGGACCAACGAAAAACCGCTCGAGCACAAAACCCATGCGGCCCGCCGTCTCCCTGGCTCCGAAGTACACGTCTCGTCGGGCTGCCGATTCTTCGAACGCCGCGCCCGAGGCAAGATCGCTGATGAACGCGATTGCCGGGGCCGAACGGAGGGGATGGTTCGCCAAGCGGTGGAAGTTGAACGCGTCGAGCGCCGGATCGGGATGATAACCGATCTTTTCGGCAAAGGCCCGGATTCGCTCTCGTGTCTTAACTGGAATCTCGGGATGGTTCCTCAGCGCAAGCGACACGGTGGTCTGATGCACGCCGGCCAGAATCGCCACATCCCTCATGGTGGGCAGCCGGGGTGCATCCGTCTTGGCCACCGTCCGGTCGATATTCAAACGCGATTTCATCGGATGGGAGGCGCGGAGGCACCGTTTTGCCAGCGTCCAGCGATGTACACAGCCGTCGGACATGGGGAAATTCCGCGCTGGCCGGTCTTCAGCGCCAGGCCGAGGACTTCGACCGCCCGTCTTCCGACAGCATGATGATTTTGGATGACTCCGGCCACCCGCCGATCGGGATCGTTGAGGCACAGACAGACGCAGGCAAGTTCGTCGGGTACGCGCAAACCTGCGGCCACAGCCATCGGCAAGATCTCCGACCAGTTGCTGATCACCACCTGTACACCATGCTCCCGCACCCACGATCGCAGTTTCGGGACGGCTTCCTGCACGCGATCTCCATATGCGAAGTGGATGGGTGGGATCCTTTCTACCCGCGGAACACCGGCCTGCTCTATCAGGCAGCCGGCCGCATAGAGGTCGTGCGTCGCCGCCTCGTCGTATCGTCCGACGGCCATGCCGATCCGGCGGTATCCCAGCTGGTGTAACCGTTCGTAGGCGAGCCGCACCGCCTGCATCTGGTCGTTCGCAACGACGGCAACGGCAGGCTCCATGAATCGGCTGTCGATCTTTACGATCGCATAGCGCGACCAGTCCAGCGTGATGATTTCGCCCGGGATGTTGAACGCGCCGACGATGAATCCCTCGCACTCCGCGTCACGAAAACGGGCTTCGAGTGTGCTCGACGACAAGTGCTTTCCGTCTACGAACAGCAGATCACAAGAATATCCCATGATCTCCGCCTGCCTCCGAGCCCCCTCGAAGAAATACCGCATATGCGCAGCGCCGTAGAACGCCGCCGGATCCGGGTGGTTCGTTAGAAAAGCAATCCGCTGTACTTTTCGGGAGAGGTGCACATCGGTCCGCCGGGAGGTCAGCGCCATGAAAACAGGGTCACGTTGATAGCCGAGTTCGTTGGCAATCGCGACGATTCGCGCGCGCGTTGGCGTAGGAATGCCGGAATGCCCCCGCAGCGCAAGCGACACTGTCGTGAAATGAACATTCGCCTGCCGCGCGACATCCTTCAGCGTCACGCGGTGCGAGAGAGCCTTCGGGCTACTGTCGATTTGAGCGACCATGGCTTAGTCAGGATTCATCAGACGTCATCCTCGCAAGATCGTAGCCCGAGCGGCGTATCTTCAGCAGAAACGCGACCCGGACGACCTTGCTTCGCAGGATAGGCGACACCGAGTCGATGCCTAGTGGAGGTATTTGATCCATATTAGAGCTCCTTTCCAGACATTGGGAAAGGCTTCGATTACTCATACGTTAGAATGAGTGACGATGCCAGAATGATCATACCAAGAAACACCGCTTTTTGACCATGAGGTATTTCATCTACTATCCTGAACATAGTGCCAGTCATTAGCTTACATAATGGACCAAAGGCGCCCGCGTCGCCGGCTATGCCGTTGCCCTTGGCCCCGGAGCTGAGAGCTGCCGCCAACGATGTGTCAGGCGTTGCCGATAAGGCCAGACAGGATGACCAGCGCAGAGATTAGCGCCTTTAGTCCCGCAGCAAGAAAGGGCTTGCGCTGGGCCGGCTTAGGTTCCCTTGGCGTCCATGGTGCATAGTACGACGCGATAGACTGTGCACAAATATTTTGGCACCGCCCGGATTCTCACGCCATTGTGCGCCGGCATCATCACGACCATCACAACCGGCATCACCGGCGTCGCGCCTGTCCAGCAGGAATGGTTGATCATAATATCATTTATAGCTAAACAGCTGTGATCGGATGAGTGATGCTGGACACAAGAAAAGTGTAGATGATCAACAGCGAGCAGCCGATCTGGAGTCGGATGGCATGGAACATGGGGTGATGGGTCCGAAATCGGGATGATGCGACAGGAAGCCGCCAAAATTGTGGCCGCTATCGAGAATGGCGGAAGCGTCAGCGCGGGATCGCTTCGAGTGTATCGACGTCGATCGAGTCCCAGCCGTCGACGAGTCCGGCTAGGGTGACCCGGTTCGCGCCGGGTTGGAGCACAACCTCCACATCGAGGTTCTTCCATTCGCCGCCCGTTGGCGGAAACTGCAGTGGAATCTCCTCTGCGTCGCCAACCTTGAGGGAGTAGGGCAGCGTTTTTCCCGTCGCCCCCTGATACCGGAAGCGCAGGGCTGCCTTCCCGCCCCGGGCGGAGACCACGCCGAAGGTCACGCTGGAACCGATGCGACCGAGATTCCGGAGCACGCCGCGGCCGGCGGATCCGCCCTTCAGGTCGGCGAGGTCGGCAACCCCGGTCCGCGCCGCCAGCGCGGCGGGATAAACCGACGGCGGGTGCGCGGTCGGTTGGAACGCAAAGGAGTTCAGCGCGAATCCGGGCGCGTCGACAAAAATCAGAAGGCTCAGTTGTCCCGGGGTGAGGTACACAGCCGGAACGGTAATGTCCTTGAACGTATCGTCGCCGCCGGTGGCGGGCACGTCGATGGCCGCGAGCACCTGGTCGAGAGCCATGAAGCGGATGCGCCCGCCGCCATGCGCGCTGGCGACGCGAACGGTGAGATCGAAGTAGCCGCCATTGCCGCAGTCGATGGTGTAGCGCGCCCATTCGCCCGGCAGCAGACCGAACAGGATGTAACCGCCGCCGGTGTCATTGGTGTCCGCGATGCTGAAATCGTCCGTGCGGTACCGCTTCTTTTCCGGCCGCGGGCGCTCACTGTGGAAGGCCACGCCTTCTCCGCCGTCATCGTAATTGATCGCTTTGATGCGGGCCGGAAGGGCCGCAGGTGGGAAAAAATGCGGGATCGGTTTGCCCTCCGAGCCGGCCGCCTCGGTCCGCGGATCGATCACCTGGGCTTGGAGTTCAGGCGCCATCCGCAGCGGAAGAGCCCGGCCATCAAGCGCGACGTCGATCACGTGCCGCGTGGCGCAGCGGTCATCCAACACCACGGTCAGCGCGCGCGCCTTCGGGTCCCACGCCCATTCGCCCGGTGCCACCTCACCGGGCCCGGTGCGTTGGCGGACCACGAGGTCCCCCAGCCGGACACTCGTCGGCGTCTCCCCGAGATGAAAACGAACGCGGTAGACGGACGGCACGAAGCGCTTGTTTGACTCATCGATGACCAGCCGGACGGCGGCGCTGGTCTCCTCGCTGGTAAAGTGGGTGAGCGTGTAGTCGCCCTGGCGGTAGGCGAAGGTGATGCCATCGTCCCGGTACAGCGTGAAACTCGATGGCCCGTCGGGAAACACCTCGAGGGTCAGCGGATCCCACGGCTTTTCGCTCGTGTTCTTCATGTCCGGTGCGAGCGGGATGATGGCGCCGGCGCGCACCGCGACCGGAATCCGGTTGAGTGGCGCGGCCACCACCCACTCCCGCCCGCCGGCATATTCATAGCCGTAGTCCCAGTCGATCCAGCGGCCCGGGGGAAAATAGACCTTGCGGTTGGTCTGCCCCTCGAAAAGCACCGGCGCGACGAGCAACTCGTCACCAAACATGTACTCGTCGCCGGGCGTGGCGACGGATGGCGGATCATCGGGAAATTCGAGGGCCAGCGGCCGCACCAAGGGCAGACCGCGCCGGCTGGCCTCCCAGGCGTAGGAGTAGATGTACGGCAGGAGGCGGTAGCGCAGCCGCAGGTAATGCCGGCAGCTCAGCTCCACCGCCGGGCCGAATTGATAGGGCTCGGGCGCGCCGCCGGCCTTGTGCGCACGGGTGATCGGACTGAACACCGAGAACTGCATCCAGCGCTCGTAGAGCCGGGCGTGCGCGCCGAACTGGTCGTTCCTGTAATAGCCCGTCAAGAACCCGCCGGTGTCGCAAGTCCACCACGTGAAGCCCGACAGGCCGGAGTTGAGCATCTCTGGCGGATGCGCCCGGAGGGTCGCGTAATCGCTGTAGATGTCGCCCGTCCACACGGCGGCATGGTGGCGCTGCAGCCCGGCCGAGCCGCAGCGTGTGAGGAGGAACGGCCGCTGGTCGGGATGCACCGCGAGCTGCACGTCCTCGAAGCTGCGCGTGCACAGCAGCGAAAACTGGTTGTGGATGTTGGCGGGACGCCCGCCGGAGTAATGGGTCTGCGGCGGTTCCCCCTCCGGCTCCGTCAGGTCGAGCCACCAGCCGGCGATGCCCATCTCGTTGAGGCGGCGGGTCTGGGGCCAGAGCCAGTCGTTGATCTTGGGGCTCGTGAAATCGAGCAGTTCGCCCCCGTAGTAGCCGCACTCGACCGGGTGCCCGTGGCCATCGGTCGCAAACACGCCAGCCGCCCAGCCCGGGGCGAAGGTGGGTGACTCCTTGCGGATCATCGGGCCGGATTGCGACAAGACGATCCGCACGCCGCGCTTCAGATAATCGGCGATCTTGCTGGCCGGAGTGTAGCCGGGACCGAACCAGCGCTTCGCCCAGACGAAATCGTTGGTGCTCTCCGGCCAGTCGGCATCGATCACCATCACGCCGACCGGGAAGCCGCGCGCCGTGAGCTGGTCGTAGGCTTCATCCAGCGCCTTCCAGTCGTAATAGGTGCACTTGCTCTGCCAGTAGCCGAGCGCCCAGAGCGGCGGCAGCGAGGGTCGGCCTGTCAGGCTGGTGTAACGCTCGACCACGTCGGCAAGCTTCGGGCCGTCGAGCACGTAGAGGTCGACCTCGCCCCCCTCCGCTTCGCAGCGCACCTCGTCGGCCTTGGTCTTGGCCAGATCGAAGCGCAAGCGGTGGACGTTGTCATAAAAGACGCCGTACGCGTGGCCCTGCCGGCCGGTGCTGAGCAGCAGCGGAATCGCATATTGGGCCGTCACGTTACCGGAGTTGATCTTCTGGCCCGCCCACAGGTCCCGGATCACGCCCCGTCGATCGAGGCGACCACCGTTCTCATTGTCCTGACCGAGTCCCATCAGCTTTTCGCTGTCTCCCAAGGTGTGGGTGAGCGTCCAAGCCGCGCCGGCATTCGTCATCGTCACCCGCGCATCGGCCAGGAGGGACGTTCCGTCGGCTGTCAGCACATCGAACTGCAGCGTCCGCCGGTCGATGCGCACCGTCAACGCGCCCGTTCTCACCATCACGTTATCACCGTCATCGACCGGGGTCAGCGGGATTCGCGTCGTCGGCGCCGCCGCCATCGCTAGCGAGGGCTCGCGCTCGAACTCGTCCGCCGGCCTCAACCAGACCCGAACGATGTGGGGATCCAGCGCCTCGACGCGCAGCCGGCCTCGGCCCGGGGCCTGCACGGTGACTTGGAGTCCGGGTGATTCGTGGGTGCCGCCCTCAGCGGCGGCGGCCGAGGAACCGACCACCGCCGCGCCGGCCAACGACACGAGACAAGTCAGTTGTCAAACAAGGACGAGGTGTTTCATCAAATGAACGAGACTACCTAAACTCCGGTTGCCTCAAGCACCGCCGACCCGGATCCCGCCTCTGACCATCCATCCCCGCACGGCGAGCGGCTGCGCGTTTGTTGGCCCCGGCCACACGATGGGTGCGATGCCAGATCGGCGGCGCTTGCATCCCCACTTTGCCTGAAAGCATCGATTTTCACCCCTGCGACGACGGAGATTCGCTCAAGCATACGGCGCCAGGAGCAAGCTCCCGGCGCCGTTGGTTGTAGAAGCCCAAAAAACACGCTGTAGCAGCTAACCCCTTAGCAGCCAATCTCTTGTGTAATTAGGGAATTTGTTGATGGGTTAGAACTTAAACGTGTTCGTGATGAACCATGTCGTCAGGTCGGGAATGCGATACGCCGCCGGTGTGCCGTTGGGCTGGGCGGTGATCGGGATCAGCTTCTTGTTTGCAAAGGCATTCCTTATGTTCAGCTGGATGTGCCAGTCCACCTTCGACGTGAGCTTGCGCCCGTAACCAACCCACAGATCGAGATTGCCTTCGCTGGGCCCCTTGTAAGGGCTGGCTAGGTTGAAGGTGTTATCGCCGGTCGTGGGATCCTTCATGAGGGGATAGCCAATGACCACCCCGTCCTGCCAGCGATAGCCGCCGCCAACGCTAAAGCCCTTCAGCTTGCCCTCGGTGAACTTATAGTTGGTGACGATGTTAAAGTGCCACGGACGCAGTTCGGGGACATCAGCACCCTGCTGGAGTAACAGGAGTTTCCAAGCGGACAGGAATTGAGCGTCCCAGACGCTATGGATAGTGTCCGTACTACCAGCCCACCAGTAACGGATATTGCCGGCATCCCCATGGTAGACTGCCGTTCTGGCATTGATCCAACCCGCGAGCGATCCGCCCAAATTGACACGCGTGGCGGAATCGTGCGAAGCATTGAAGGTCAGGTCCCAGTTCTTCGTGATCTGGGCGGTGAGCTCATACTCAGTGCCCTTGGACACGGTGTCGCCCGTTGCGGTGAGACCCTGGGGTTGGACGTAAGTCTGCAACCGGTTCGACCACGCAGCCTGGCTTGTATCGATATGCCATGCATCAAGAAACTTCTGCGGTACCGCATTGGCAAACCATGCGGTGTCGGCGGCCACCTCTATTGCGTGGGCCTGAGCCCCTGTCTGGCCAACCCACGGATTAGAAAAATAATCCCACTGCCAGCTGGGACCACCAGCCGGATCGCCCGCCAAGCCGGCTTGGTTGATCTTGGCGAAGGTGTAGCCCCACTCCTCCGAAAAGCCTAGCAGATACATGGGGAGCACGTTATCGAGCGAGGCATCCTTCACCGTGGTTTTGTACCAGTTCACCTTGAGGCTGAGCCGGTCGTTGAGCGTGGAGATCGCGAAGCCATAATCCTTGGTTTCGCCCGTGGGAGCGCCGAGGGGATCGCCCATGACGTCCACGCGGCCGGCAGCCGGCTGGAAGTTACTCGAATGGTTATAAAAGACGCTGACGTCGGTACCGAGCGGCAACTTATTCTTGAGGAACTTCGGGGTGTGGGCCACCACGCTCCAGCTGGTCGAATTGCCCGAGACGACATTATTGGGGGTGGACGGAAGCGTATACGCCGGACTCAAGACGTTGGCCGAATTGTCGGCATTCTTACTTGCTATGGTGGCGTAGCTCTTCGCGGTGTCCCTGCGGACACCGACCGTCCCGACGATCGTATCATCCCAGAAGAAGCCCTGCCAGACCAAGGCCTTGGACTCAATCTTGTCGCGGCTCTTGGCAGCCGACGAGTAGAGCCGGTTGATATCGCCGGTGTCGGCGTTCAGAACGCTGAAAGGCACCGAGGTCCAACCCACATAGTTGGCCGGATTGAACGCCTGGACCGAACCACCAACCGGTCCATCTGGAATCTGGTTATAGTATGACCTGACCAAGGTATAAGGATCGCCAAAACCCACCGTCGGGGGCGCATTCCAGTGTGAATCGAAAATCCTAACCTGTCCGGAACTCGGAGGAACCTGGAGGGCCGCGACGTTGGAGAGATTTGCGCCCGCAGCCGAGCTGGTACCCGTGAGCGAGGGCCCAATATAGGAGATGGCGCTGATCTGGCGGTAGGAGTCAGTCATGTAGGGGGAGGCCAGATAATTAAGCCCATAAACCGGATCTGCGACCCAGCGGTTCCACGACCGTTGCTCGACGTCCTTCTTATCCGTGCTATAGAGCGCGGTGAACACGTGGCGGCCCAGAGTATCGGTGAGCCACGACTTGGCCATGATGTCAGTGAACATGAATTCGCCAAAGGCGGTCACGCGGAAGTCGTCACGCTTGGTGGCATACGAGTTGTTCCCATAAGGGGAACCAGTATCGACATAGGGACGACCAACATTGGGGTTGGGGCTGCCGTCGATGAGCTTGGCGTTAAGGTCGATCTGGATGTTCCCCGGCCCACCGGATTCCTGGCCATTGTGGTAGCGTTGATGGTCATACACCAACTCGACGCCTAGGCGGTTGTCCAAGAGGGTCTGGGAGAATGCGGCATCAAAGGCCTCAAAGCCTTCCCATTGCGACGCGTTGGGGCCGTCAATCAGTTTGTCCCAGAAGTTGAAAATCGACGGATCCGTGATGTAGGTATTCTTGTATTGTCCCAGATTAGAGTAGGGGAGACCGTAAGTGCCATCGGGATTACGCACGTTGATCGCGTAATTCGAATAGCCGATGATGCCGCCCAGACGGTTAAACTGTATGCCTCCAATGGATTTGACGACCGTGCCGTCCGCGCCGCGACCGAATGGCGTGTCGAGCTCGCCCGTGCGGATCGGCGTATCATAGGCATTGGCGTTTTGGTTGGGGAACGTCATGTAGATACCGCCCAACACGTTCCCATTGCCGTAGTCTCCCAGCCACGGATTGAAAGCCGGATTGACCGTGCCACCGGCCCCAGCCTTTTGATGCTGACCCGAAGTAAGGGGGTTCGCAGAGTCAACAATCCACGACGTAAACGGATCATAGGTTGCTTTGCCAAAACTCCACCACGGCGTGATGTTATCGCCTGGCGGCAGGCTGCGCGGCCGGTCGGCCGTGATGTCGCCCTGCTCGTAATTGACCCTGAATGATCCGTGGGCGGAGCCTTTGTTGAGGAAGCTCGGATCGTAACGCAGGGCGGTGTACAAGCGCTTGTCGAGGTTGAAGGCCGGGTCCTGCCGATATTCGGTGTCATCGCGCAGCCCTTCGATACGGATGGCCAGTTCGTTCTTCAGCAGCACGTGATTGACATCCAATAGGCCGCGCTTGCTCCCGTAACTGCCGAAGCGTGCTTCCACCGTGGTTCCCTCTTTAAATGAGGCGCCGTTCGTGGTCTGATTGATGATGCCCGCGGGGCTGCCCAAACCGAAAAGAATCCCGTTGGGGCCACGTTGCATATCGATACGTTGGACGTTGTAGGCATCCCAAGGGATGTCGGTCAGGAAGTAATCGCGGGTATTGTCGGCGGCAGCCAAGCCTCGCACACGGGTGTTCGTCTGGGGCGACCGCAGGAGGTTCGTCTCATCCAACACTTGTCCGTTGCCAGTGCCGGCGAAGTTGCCGGGGATCCCACCGACCTCGGTGTTGGTCGTGTAGACCAGCAGATCTTGGGTATTCCTTGCGCCGGTATCCTGCAAGAACTGCCCGGTCACGACGGAGATGGCGGAGCCAACGTCCTTCAATTCGGTCTTGATGCGTGTTCCGGCCAGCGTGGCGGTGCCACGGTAGCCGATGTCTTCGGATGCATTCACATAAAAGGGAGACATTTTCACCACGGTTTCTTCGGTGGTCGTCTCCGGATTGGGCGCGGCGGATGCGGGCGCTGCTTGCGCCTGCAGGTGCGCAGCGGCAACGAGCCAAAGTGCGGATACAGCACTGATGACGGTTATCTGTCTGCTTGGGATTTTCATGTCCATTTCAGGTTTGGGGGTGAGGGTAATCGCGACGTAGCATGCGCAGCGGGAATTCTGTTGGCCGCCCCCGAAGGGTAAAGGCGGGGTCCACTCTTTCGTTAGAGTCGTCGGCGCACGTGCCACTGCGGCCGGTGGAGTCGAACACCCCCTGGCTTTTTGTTCCGAAGTTCGAAATGCACTTTCGGGATATTAACGTGCCCCGTTGAGGCTTCGCCCAAGCATGTTGCTCTTCCCTTCGAATTCGCGCAGATGCGCAATTTCGTAGAAGAACCGCTCGACGCCTACGCCGCACCGGCGAACGACCGCTCCGTATTGGCCACGCTCCTGCGCAACCAGTCACGGTTGCTGCCGCTGCGCTTTGACTGCGGCACGGACGATCCGTTGCTCGCCGCCCACCGCGCGTTCGATTCGGCCCTTGCGGCCGCGGCCGTTCCCCATCAATATTAGTAGTTCCCGAGGGCCCACGCCTGGGATTACTGGCAAACGCACGTGGCCGACATGTTGAAGTTTTTCGCCGCGGCCCTCACGAGGATGACGCGACTGCCATTACCCGACACATCCGGATGAACCAGGATCTGCCCACCCTCGCCCCGCCCGGACCGCCCACCGCGGGGGCACACGACCGCTTGATGGCCTCGGCGGAAACCTCGCCGAGCGACCGCGGGTACTACGCTTTGGTGCTGAACGGTCGCCCATGAGTCCTTCCCTCGCGGTCATCGCCTGCGCCGTGCTCGAAGATGAAGTGCGCCACCTCATCGCCGATCTGCCCCACGTGCGCGAGCTGATCATCCTGCCGCAGGGGTTGCACAACGAACCGGCACGCCTCCAGCAAGAGCTACAAGCGGCGGTGGCCCGGGCCGAGGCGTGTCCGGAGGTCGAGGTCATCGTGCTGGTCTACGGGCTGTGCTCCCGCGGCGTGGAGAACCTGCGTCATGCGCGCTGCCCCCTGGTCATCGCGCGCGCGCACGACTGCGTAACGCTGTTCCTCGGCAACAAGGAGCGCTATGCCGCGTACCTGCGCAAGCATCCGGGCACCTATTGGTACACGCCGGGCTGGATCAAAAGCGCCGTTCCGCCCGGCCCGGACCGCACGACCTACCTCCGCCAGGAATACGCCAGGAAGTTCGCCCCGGAGGAGGTGGACTATCTCCTAGAGATGGAGCAGCAAGGGATATCCAATTACGATCGAGCCGCCTACGTGGATCTGGGGGTTGGCGAAACCGAGCGCGGCAAGAACTACACCCGCCATTGCGCCGCCTGCTTGGGCTGGACGTTTGACCAAGTGCCCGGCGACGCCTCGTTGCTGCGCGACCTGCTCGCCAGCCCCTTGGACGAGAGCCGCTTCCTGATCGTGCCGCCGCACCACTTCATCGCCCTGACGGCCGACGACACCATCATCCGCGCGGTCCCGCCGTCGTCTCCGTCGTGACCACCGCCCACATTCGCATCCTCACGCCCGACGGGCGTCACGATCTGACGGTGCCGACCGGCGAGGCGGGGCTGCCGGTCTCCGAATTGCTCGCGCGCCGGGGTTGCCCCTTGAACACGCGCTGCGGTGGACGCGGGCTGTGCGGAGGTTGCGAAGTCGAGTTGTGCGCGGGCTCGCTGCACCGCATCGCCGATGGAGCCCGCGTCGCGGCCAACGCCACGGCGCGCCTCAAGTCGTGCCAGATGCGGCTGGGCGGAGAGCCCATCGAACTGGTGGTGCCGGCGCGCTCGCTGCTGCGCCATGAGCCGGCGGTGGTAGCGGAGTTCCGCCTCAACATCCCGTGGGCTCGCGATCCGTTGGTCCCGGAGGCGCGCTACGGCGCGGCTGTGGACATTGGCACGACCACCGTCGCCCTGCTGCTGTGCGATCTCGCGACGGGCCGCGTGATCGGAGAAGCCTCAGGGTTCAACGCCCAGATCCGTTTTGGGGAAGACGTCCTCACGCGGATCCAGCTGTGCAGCACCGATCCGAAGGCGTTGGGGCAGTTGCAGCGCGCCGTGGCGATCGAGACCATCAATCCGCTGCTCCAGAACGCGTGCCTGCAGGCCGGCGTGGCGCCGCGCGAAATCGGTGGCATGACCGTCGCTGGCAACACCACCATGCTGCACCTGCTCGCGGGCGTGGATCCAACGCCCATGGGCGTCCATCCGTTCCGGCCGGTTTTCCTCGAACACCGCACCTATGCACCGCAGGACCTCGGCCTAGAGTTTGGCGACGGCGCCGCGCAGGTGCACCTGCTGCCCGGGCCCGCGGCCTACGTGGGGGCCGACCTCGCCGCCGGCATGGTCGCCACGGGCCTGCTCTATGATGACGGTCCGGCGCTGCTGGTCGACGTGGGCACCAATGGCGAAATCATCGCGAAGGTCGGCGACCGGCTGATCGGCTGCGCCACCGCCGCCGGGCCCGCCTTCGAGGGTGCCGGCCTGACGAGCGGCACCCGCGCCGTCCACGGCGCGATCGAGCGCGTGCGGCTGCGGACGGATCCCTTTGCGGCGGAACTCGGCCTCATCGGCGCGACCGACCGACCGCTCGGCATCTGCGGCTCGGCCTACGTGGACTTTCTCTGGGAGGCGCGCCGCACGGGCCTCCTGCAGGCGAAGGGACGGTTTGACGACGCCTTTTGCGCGCGTGCGGGCGACGCGGTCCAAGCCGACAAATATGGGCGCAAACTGCGGCTGCATGCCCACGGGATCTCGGGGCCAGTCTGGATCTCCGAACTGGACGTCGCGCGACTCCTGCAGGCCAAGGCCGCCATTGCGGCCGGCATCTCGACGCTGCTGCATCTGCTCGGCACCGCGCCACGCGACGTGAAGCGGCTCTATCTCGCCGGCGGTTTCGGCATGCATCTCTCGTTGGAGCACGCCATCGGCTGCGGTCTGCTCCCGGGCTTTGCGGTCGAACAAATCCAAGTGGTCGGCAACACCTCGCTCGGGGGCGCCTTTCTGGCCTTGCACGACCGCAGCCTGCTCGAGGAGATGGCTGTTGCGTGCCGCACCATGGAGGCGATCGAACTCAACCTGCAGCCCGGATTCGAAGACGCCTACATCGACCAGCTCGTCCTGCCCTGACATGACCGCCCGCACTGCCCATGACGTGTTTCCCGGCCTGCTTGACGCCTCCGGGTTCGACCGGCTGGCCCGGCACCACCGGCAGGCGACGGGTTTCGGGCTCGCGGCGGTCGACGCCGGGGGCCGCTTCCTGCGCGGCGGGCCCGGCGTGGCCGCATGCGCGCGGAGCGAGGCGTGCCGGTTGTTTCGAGCACAGGCGGTGGCGGAGGCGCTGCGGTGGGGCGAGCCCTGCGTGCTTTGTTGCGCCTGCGACCGGGCGTTGTGGGCCGTGCCGGTGGTGAGCAACCAGCGCCTCTGCGGCGGCCTGCTCGTAGCTGGCGTCGCCCTCAAACGGCCCAGCCGCGCCGGCAGCTTGGATCGCCGCATCCTCGGAGCCTGCGAACGGCTGCTGGCGCTGGCCACCGAGCACAATCTCACCAACGCCGCGCTGCTGGGCGAGCGGCGCCAATTGGCCCGGCGCGAGCGCGAGAAGGCCGAGGCGCTCCACACGCTAAAGGACCGGCTGCACGACGACATCCGAAGCATTTATCTGCACGAGGAGCCGGCGTTGCTGGCCGCCATCCGCCGCGGGGAACGCACCGAGGCCCGCCGCATCATCAACCGCGTGCTGACCGCCATTTACGCCGTCGGTCAGGCCCACACCGAGCTGCTCAAGAGCCTGGCGCTCGAGCTCGTCGTCATGATGACACGGGCGGCGGTGCAGGCCGGCGGCGACCCCACGAAGATCCTCGGCCTAAACTACCAGTCGCTCACCGCGCTGGCCGACGTCGCCGACCAAGAGGCCCTGGCGGTCTGGCTGTGCGACATGCTCGAACAGCTCATCGACGCCATCGAAGCCAACACCCGGCGCCCCAACTCGGTGCTGCTCGCGCGCGCGCTGGAGTTCATGGAGACGCACCTGGCCGACGACCTCACGCGCGAGCAGACGGCGCGCGTGGCCGGCCTCTCCCCAAGCCACTTTTCGCACCTGATGCGGGCGAAAACCGGCTGGTCGTTCACAGAGCTGCTCACCCGGCTGCGGGTGGACCGCGCCTGCCAGCTGCTGGTCCGCACCGACGCCCCGTTGGCACAGATCGCCCTCGAGTGCGGCTTTGGCGACCAGAGCTATTTCACGCGGGTCTTCCGCAAACGCACGGGCCGCACGCCTGGCGACTACCGTCACGGCCGCCCGCCGGAAGCACCAAAGTCCCAAACAAAAGCATCGCAGTCCAAGCCAGCCGCCCCGGCTTCTGCTAGGCTGCGACCCGTTCCCTCAACGCCGCCCCCATCATGACAACGCTCGAACAACTTTCCCAAGCCGTCGCCGCCGGCAAAAGCAAGGACGCCAAGGCCCTCACGCAACGGGCGCTCGACGAGGGGGCCCAGCCCGGTGACCTCGTGGACCAGGCGCTGGTGCCGGCGATGGCCGCGGTGGGCGAGAAGTTCAAAAACAACGAGATCTTCGTGCCCGAAATGCTCATTGCGGCCCGGGCAATGAAGGAGGCGATGAATGTACTCGAACCGCGGCTGCTCGCCGCCGGCATCACGCCGAAATACACGGCCTTGATCGGCACGGTGCAGGGCGACCTGCACGACATCGGCAAGAACCTGGTGGCCGTCATGTGGAAGGGGGCCAACCTCCGGGTGATCGATCTTGGTACCAACGTTGTACCCGCGAAATTCGTCGCTGCCATACAGGAGTTCCGTCCTCAGCTTGTCGGTCTTTCCGCTTTGCTGACCACGACCATGCCGGCCATGGGCGAGACGGTGCGCGCCATCCGCGCCAGCGGCTGTCCGCCGGTCAAAATCATGGTGGGCGGGGCGCCGATCAGCCAGCAGTTCGCCGACGAGATCGGCGCCGACGGGTACGCCCCCGACGCGGCCTCGGCCGCGGACAAGGCCAAGACTCTCGCTGGCGTGGTCTGAGGCTAAAGTCGACCCCGTTCCTGTTTCAGCGGGTGCCGCCGCTTCCCGATCGCCACCTCCTCCGTTCATGAAATACCGACGCCTTGCGATCGCGAACTCGGACGACCTGCTTTTCGGCAGCGCGCCCAAGCCCCTTGTGACCCGCCAGGGGCTGCGCCTGGGCGGCGGGCTGGTTTACCCGGAACTTAATTTTACGCTGCCCACGATGGAGGTCACGGCGGCGACGATGCCCACTGTGGTCCGCCACTACCAAGAGATCATCAAGGACGCGCTGCGGCGCGCCACCGAACTGGAAGCTCCCGGCGTGGTGATCGAGTTTGAGACCTTGCCGCCCATGACGGCCAATCCGGCCTTCGGCCTTGAAATTGTGCAGATCCTTCTGGCCGGCATGGAGGAGGCCCGCCGCCAGTACGGTCTGCGGACGGTGCTGCGCATGACTCCCAACGACAATCGGGAGTTTGCCCGTCCGCCGGTCATGCGCTCGGGCGAGCACTGGGAGCGGATGCTGGAGCTCTTCGAAGGGTCGGCCCGCGCTGGCGCGGAATTGCTGAGCATCGAATCGGTGGGCGGCAAGGAGCTGCACGACGAGGCGCTGATGAACTGCGACTTGGGCCAGGTGATCTTCGCGCTGTGCGTGCTCGGCGTGCGCGACATGGAATTCCTATGGAAACAGCTCGCTGTCATCGCGCGCCGCCACGGCGTCATCTGCGCGGGCGACACCGCCTGCGGCTTTGGCAATACCGCGATGGTGCTGGCCGAGCAGAAGATGATTCCCCGGGTCTTCGCCGCCGTCGTGCGCGCCGTCACGGCGGTGCGCACCCTCGTGGCGTACGAACATGGCGCCGTCGGCCCGGGCAAGGATTGCGCCTACGAAAATCCTTACCTCAAGGCCATCACCGGCTATCCCGTGGCCATGGAGGGCAAGACCTCCGCCTGCGCGCACTTCAGCCCCCTCGGCAACATCGCCGCAGCCTACGCCGACACTTGGTCAAACGAATCAGTACAAAATGTCCGCCTCCTCGCTGGCATGGCCCCGACCTGTTACATGGAGCAGCTGATCTACGACTGCCGCCTCATGAATCGAGCTCTAGATGACGGAAAGACCGCCGCTTTGGCTCTGCGCCGCTGGCTGGTCGATTCCGATGCAGGCCTTGATCCACAGGCGTGGGTACTGACACCGGAGAACGTCTTTGAAATCGCCCAAGCGATCGTCGGCGCATCGGATTATTATCAAGCCGGGATCGCGGCCGCCCGATGCGCAGTGACGCTCCTGCGCACCGGCTATTCCGAAGGCCGCCTCAAGATCGCCAAACGCGAGCTCGGATTCCTCGACTCCATGGCGGCCCAACTTGATGAACTCCCATCCGACGAGGCCGTCTTTATCGGTCGGCAGATGTCGCTGGCCGATCCCGCTAAGTATCTTCCCGGGGAGTATGGACTGCGGGTAGCCTGAAAGGGCGGACTAATGCCAGCCGATTCTTCACCCTCAGAACGCGAGACCTTCCCGCAAAGCGCACCGCCGTGCTGCGTGGTGGTCACTGGTCCCTTAGGGACCGGCAAAACGCGCTGGCTGCGGTTGCAGATCATGGATCTTTTGGGATGGCCGCCCGCTAGGCACTGCGCTGTTCTGCTCGCAGAGGAAAGCCGCACGCGCTTGGGACCGCTTGTCCAATACGCTCCGGCCGTAACCGTGCACAGGCTCATGCTGCCATGCGCGTGTTGCTCGACCTTGCGCGATCTTCCAGGCGCGCTACGCGCCTTGACGGTGGCGGTTCACCAAGGCTGGTTCTTCATCGAGGTGTCGGCGCTCGCCGTCGCTGGCCTTTGGGCGGAAATTGACCGCGTTATAGGCAGGCTACGCGAGATCGTCGTCTGCCTCGACCGAGTCTGGATCAGAACTCTACTGGAGCAACATCTATCATTCTTCCACTCAATGCTACTCAAGCTCACCGATCGCGTGGAGGCGAACTCCATTTCTAGAGGCATCCACGGTGTCTTGTTCGATCGCGAAACGTCCGCCGTTCATCCGCAAGCAGCCCCACCCTAAATTGGATTTCTCTCGATCCATCCATGAAAACCACGCCTCTTGCTGTCATCCTTATCCTCCTAGCCGCCCTTTGGCGCATACTGAGCGCCTATGAGCCGACACTTTCCAACGTATCGCCGATTGCGGCGCTGGCATTCTGCGGCGCGGTTTACTTCCACGACTGGCGGTGGTGGCTTATACCTTTCTTCGCTCTCATGCTGTCCGACCTGTGGCTCAACTACTACCATGCGACGCAGTTCGGCTACACGTGGTCGATGGGCGAGATTCTGCTCCGTCTGTTCTGTTTTGTTGCCGTCGTGGGCGTCGGCCGGCTCGTCGCGCGCCGGCGCAACGTGCTCACGCTCTTGGGCGGCGCGCTTGGCAGCTCCCTGAGCTTCTACTTGGGCACTAACACCGTCACCTGGGCCGCTGACCCCTTTTATGCGAAATCGCTGGCGGGCTGGTGCCAGGCCCTGACCGTGGGCCATCCGGAATATCCATGTACCCTCTGGTTCTTCCGCAACACGCTGCTGGGGGATCTGCTTTTCACCGGATTTTTTGTTCTCGTCATAAAACTTGCCGCCATCCCCGCGAATCGCAGGTCGGCTAGTCTGGGCTTGGGCGGAGGGAGCCAATAGGCGCTTCCGAATTTGCCGAACTGTCTTCCTTGAGGTGGTCACCCAGCATGAATAAGAAAATCCTAACGGAACGTATGACGCCGCGCGAAAGAGTAATCCGGACTCTGAAACGCCAACCAACGGATCGCATGCCCATTGATTTCGGTAGCCATATGTCGACAGGGATTTCCGCTTTTGCTTATTGGAATCTGTTGGATTATCTTGGATTATCGATAGACGGTATTTGGGTCCTCGATACAGTGCAGTTCCTTGCGGCGGTCGAAGAAAACGTTCGGGCACGCTTTCATGTGGATTGTATCCCACTCGAGCCGAAATGGTCAGAAATCGCTTTATGGAATCCGAGAGGTAATTATCGGTTTTGGATTCCGGCAGCCATGAAGCCTGTGAGGGATGATCAGGGAGGCTGGGTTGTACGCCAAGGGAATCAGGAAATGCGAATGCCAAGCGATGGTTACTTTTTCGATGGGGCTTGGCTCTCCTATTGGGGCAGCGGGAATGAAGATATCGACATTGCCATCTATGCCCGAGAAGCAGAAAGAATATACAAAGAAACAGCGTATGCCACCAATTTTGTTGGCTATGGTCACGGAGGTGGCTTTGGAGCCTTTTTCGGTGGGGGCAATGTGGATCGTTTGATACAGATGGTGCGAGATCCCAAAGCGGTGGCCCAAGAAAACGAAATTCTATGTCAAGAGTACATTCGGCGAGCAGGCAAGATCCTTGATGCTATGGGGTCATATATTCAACTGCTAACCATCGGCGATGATATGGGTATGCAGAACGGGCCTATGTGTCGACCTACAGTGATTGAACAATGCGTTGCACCCTATATCAAGAAGTTCTGTGATTTCGTTCACCGGAATAGTGACGTTATGATATTTATGCATAATTGTGGTTCAATCATATCGCTGATCCCGATGTTGATTGACTGCGGTGTAGATGTGCTGAATCCCGTACAGATTTCGGCAAAGGAAATGGAACCTGAGAAACTGAAACAACAATTTGGAGACCAAATTGTGTTTTGGGGTGGTGGTTGTGATACCCAAAATGTATTGGGACTCAAAGCTCCAGACGAAGTAGCCAGTCATGTTCGTTCTGTTGTGAACATTTTCAAGGCATGCGGCGGATTTGTTTTTAATCAAGTACACAACATCATGGGCAATGTTCCTCCTGAAAATATCGTTGCGATGTTTGATACCGCCTACGAAGAGAGCTTCTACGACAGTAACGAAAACTGGGAATAGGTAGCATGATGTATCTGTCCGGCTCCTAGGTCTCCAACTGATAAAACACACATAACAAGCGCTTCCAGCGACTCGGTGCCTAGCAAGCTGTCGATAACGTCCGGGATGGGAGCTGTTGCCCAAATCACCCCCTCGATTGAACGGCAGACGGCCTTGCGTGTCTGATCTCGCAACATGATGGGCATCCACGAGGAACAGAAGGAGCTGTTCGATAACCGTCCGGCATCTAAATTCAACACGGGGTGCACGTCCCGCTCGTGCACCTGAGGTAATGATAAAACTGAATGCGTCGAATTTGACCCTGTTGCCGCCTGGGGTGGAGCGACCGACTTACGACCGTACGACTGTGCGTGCAGGCGTGGTCCACGTTGGAGTCGGTGGCTTCCATCGAGCGCATCAGGCAATGTATCTCGATCAACTGCTGAATAGTGGAGGTTCCCGGGATTGGGGCATCTGTGGAGTGGGCGTAATGGATCAGGATCTGGCCATGCGCGATGCGCTACGCTCGCAGGACGGCCTTTATACTCTGCTGCTGAAGCATCCTGATGGGCACTGCACCGCTCGAGTGATTGGCTCAATCATCCGATACCTTTATGGGCCCGACGATCCAATCGCCGTGATCAACAAGATCGCGTCTCCCGATACGTGCATCGTCTCGCTGACGATCACCGAAGGCGGATACAATTTCCGACCGGATTCCCAAGAATTCAACTTTGACGATTCAGCGATCAAAAGCGATCTCCAGCCGAGGGCGTCGCCGAAGACCGTTTTTGGCCTTTTGGCGGAGGCGCTGCGGCTGCGCCGGGACCGTGGCGGCGGACCGTTGACCGTGCTCTCCTGCGATAACATTGCAGGCAATGGCGACGTTGCTCGGCAAATGTTGCTGGCATTTGCTGAGCGTAAGGATCCCGAGATAAAGACATGGATCGAACGTCACGTGGCATTTCCCAATTCCATGGTGGACCGAATAACACCAGTCACAACCGAGGCGGACCGTGAGGTGGTCAGAACCCGATTCGGCATCGACGATCTCTGGCCTGTCGTGTGCGAGCCGTATGTCCAATGGGTGGTGGAAGACCGATTCATGGCCGGAAGGCCAGATCTTGAAGCCGTGGGGGTGCAGCTGGTCGCGGATGTCGCACCCTTCGAGATGATGAAGCTCCGGCTGCTGAACGCCGGGCACCAAGCTTTGGCTTACTTTGGCTACCTGAGCGGTTACCGTTTCATCCACGAGACGATGAAGGATCCGGCCTTCGTCGATTTCCTAACGGGCTTCATGGACGAAGAAGCAACGCCTACGCTCGCGCCCGTGCCTGGAATCGACCTAGATCATTACAAATGCACCCTTCGCGATCGATTCGGCAATCCGGAGATTCGGGATGCACTGGTGAGGATCTGCGCTTACACCTCGGATCGCATCCCCAAGTGGATCTTGCCCATCATTTGGGAGCAACTACGGGCTGGCGGTCCGATCAAGCGCTGTGCGGCCATTGTGGCCAGCTGGGCGCGTTATGCCGAGGGCGTCGATGACCGGGGCGAGCCAATCGCCGTCGTCGATCACCGACAGCGTGAGCTCATGTCGTTCGCTGCTAATAACCGCGGCTCGCCGGATGCCTTCATCAACAATCGCGCTATTTTTGGGGACCTGGCTGATCAGCAACGCTTTGCGGTCGCGTATCGCGAGGCTCTGGGTCTGCTTCACACACGTGGAGCGCAGGAAACCGTCGAGCACTATCGATAGCAACGAGAGAGCGGCTATCAGGTCATGAATCTCTGGGGAATCGACTTGGGCGGAACGAAGATCGAAGGAGCCATTATCGACCCGGCTCGGCCCAGCCGCGCGGTGTGGCGGCTGCGGGCTAAATCTCGAACCCGGCGAAACAGCGTGGCCACAAACCCGACACTATATCCGGCGATCGCTTCACGCTTCTTCGCGGCCAACGTAGCCCGGGTATTGGGATCGTGCAAGCGACGCAGCGGCTCTTCTTTCCGTTCATTGGCAGAAGCCGCTGGCGACGGCGGTGCGTATCAGGGGCCCAGCCACCGAGCCCAAGCATGCTGACATAAGGAGCCACCTCGATTCCGTCGGGGCCACGTTTGAGCCTAGACCATGCCGGCAACGACGCACCAATAAACGGTGGCACCCAATCCATGAAGATCAGCAGAATCCCGGTTCTCTATACCCGATCGCGTTATCGATTCCGACCCGACCCTGTTTCCCGCCGTCGTCCCGGTTGGCCTCCCCTGCAGAACTACTTTCGGCTCGTCGCGAAGATGTGGTCGACCAGATCGTTTAGCGGTACCGTCGCCAGACCGATGGCTGTGTCGCAGCACCCATAGTATATCCACAGCAGCCCGTCCTTGATCACGTTGCCCGTCGGGAAAATGACGTTGGGGATAAAAGCGCCGAACTTCTCGTAGTATGTTTCGGGTTCCATGATGAAGGTCGGCGCCCGGGCAATCACCCGCCGGGGATCCTTGAGGTCCAGCATCATTGCCCCCACCCGGTAGACCACCCGGCGCGTCGCCGGGTTGGTGTTCTCAACCCCGTGGTACAGCACGAGCCAGCCGCGGTCGGTCCGCACGGGCGGCGTTGACCCGCCAATCCGGTTGTCCTCCCACTTGAATTCCGGCCGGATCACGATCTCCGGCTCGGTCCACGTCCTCAAATCCGTCGAGAACGAGATCCGGATCGATGGGTGTTCCTCGCCGTGCCCGGTGTTAGTGTCGACAAACCCAATCGGGCGTCTCAGGAGGGCGAAGCGGCCTCCAATCTTCTCGGGGAACAGGATCACATCCCGGTCGTCGATGTCACCGGGTGTCGCCCACCCAAAGAATTCCCACTGGAGGCGATCCTTCGAGATGGCGATCCCCGACCGCGTCTGGTTCTTGTCCTTTGCTGGGTCAAACCCCGGGAACGCGCTCTGGCTCGCCTCCGGCACGCCCAAACCGGTCGGATAAATATTCCACGCGAACCGGCGGAAGGCAAACGTCATGTAATACGTGTCCGCGATCCTGACGACCCGCGGATCCTGGACGCTGCCGTACTTGAAGCCTACCATCTCGGGACTCAGGATAGGCTTGTCCGACAAATGCCGGAAATGAACCCCGTCCTCGCTCGCCAACAACCCCACATAGCAATGGTGTGGTCGCAGCGAACCGGCGGTACGTTCATACAGGTAGAACCGCCCGTCATCGTGGATCACGGCGGGATTGTACACATTGCTCATCCGCCAGTCCCATTTGCCGGGACACACGATAGGGTTTTCCGGACAACGCGTGATCTTCAAGACCATGAGATTAACGCCCTCTTCGCTGGAGCTATGGAGTCTGGCCGGCTTCGACGCGACACACCGACTGATCCTGCTGTTCCATCGAAATGTCAACGGCGGTACCTGATTTAAGGCGCACCCAACATCCCCCAGAATGTACACTTATTTAATTCGTCCCGAGGCGCCAAAGGCGTCAAATGTATGCACCTATTTTGGGCAGGTGTTTCGATGATACCCCGACGAAACATCAATGACTTGCGTATCTTCTGTACCCCTATTTAATTCGATCCCACAACGTTCGCCGGGGGACGCTGGGGGACCGATTGCCCCGGAGGGGCCGTTCAGAAAGGACTCACCGCGATGCCGGGTGATAATGGCGCGCGGTCATCATCGGCCATCTCTCGGATGCAGCGCCCTGTGACTTACCCAGCCATGAGCCCGCCTGCCGACACGACGGTTACGTCCCGGATCCAAGACCGCACGAAAACAATCGCGGCGGCCGGCGCAATCGCCGCCGCGGCGCTGGCGGCGTATCACCGCACCTTCCGCGTGCCGTTCCTGTTCGATGACGGGCCGGCAATCCTGGAGAATTCCGGCATCCGGCGTCTATGGCCGCTGTGGAGCGCCATCTGGCCGCAGTCAAAAGCCAGCGCGGTCGCCGGTCGGCCGGTCGCCAACCTCAGCGTGGCCCTCAACTACGCGCTGAGCGAAACCAATGTCTGGAGCTATCACGCCCTGAACCTGCTCATCCACGTTCTCGGCGGCCTGACGCTGTACGGCGTCGTGCGCCGCACCCTGCTGCAGCCGGTCCTGCAGGGGCGTTTCGGCCGCGACGCGCGGCCACTGGCGCTGGCGATCGCGTTACTCTGGACGCTGCATCCCCTGCAAACCGAGGCGGTGACGTACATCATTCAGCGGGTCGAGTCCCTGATGGGACTGTTCTACCTGCTGACCCTTTATGGCTTCATCCGCTCGGTGGCGTCGCCGCGGCCGTGGCGCTGGCAGGTAGGCACCGTGGCGGCCTGTCTGCTGGGCATGGCCACCAAGGAAGTCATGGTGACGGCACCGATGCTGGTACTGCTTTACGACCGGACCTTTGTGGCGGGGACTTTCCGTGAAGCCTGGCAACGCCGGGGGCGACTGCATCTGAGCCTGGCGGCCACATGGCTGCTCTTGTTGGGGCTGGTGGCCAGCACCGGTTGGAATCGCGGCGGCGCCTCCGGCTTCAATGTGGGGGTGGCGCCCCCGGCGTACTGGCTGACCCAGTTCGAGGCCGTCGCCCGTTATCTGTGGCTCGCCGCGTGGCCGCATCCGCAAGTCTTCGACTACGGCACGTTCTGGGTGCACGGCGCCGGCCAGGTAGTGGGCTATGCGTTGGTCGTCGTCCCGCTGGCGGCGGCCGCGGTATGGGCGCTTTGGCGCGCGCCGGCTGCGGGCTTTCTGGGCGCGTGGTTCTTCGGCATCCTGGCCGTCACCAGCGTGGTCCCCGGTACGATCCAGATGATCGTCGAGCACCGGATGTACCTGCCGGTGGCAGCCGTGATCGCGCCCGCCGTGCTGGGCCTGCACGCCGCGATCGGACGGCGATGCTGGGTGGTGCTCGCCGCGCTGGCGCTCGGCCTGGGCCTGCTCACTGCGCGGCGCAACGAGTACTACCGGAGCGAAATGGCCATCTGGAGCGACACGGTGGCGAAACGGCCGGACAGCCCGCAGGCACGGAACGGCCTGGCCTTCGCGCTGGATCACGCCGGGCGGATCCCGGAGGCCGTCCAACAATTCGAGGCGGCGCTGCGCCTGGCGCCGCGCGACGCCGAGTTGCACGACAATCTGGGCGTCACGCTGGGCCACGCCGGCCGGACCGCCGAGGCGATCGAACAGTTTGAAGCCGCATTGCGCCTCCGGCCGGATTTTCCCGTGGCGCACAGCAACTTGGGCAACGCGCTGCTGCAATCCGGGAGAGTCGCCGAAGCCATCCGCCAGTACGAGCAGGCGCTGCGCCTCCGGCCGGATTATGCCGAGGCTGAATACAACCTCGGCGGGGTGTTGGATCAGTCGGGGCAGATCGCCGACGCCCTCCGGCACTACGAGGCCGCGGTGCGCCTCAAGCCGGATTTCGCCCCAGCCCACTATAATCTTGGCGATCTGCTGGCCCGGCTCGGCCGCACCGCGGAGGCGATCGAACAGTACGAGGATGTCCTGCGGCTCCAGCCGGATCTGGCCCAGGCGCACGACAACCTCGGTGTGCTCCTGTGCCGGAGCGGACGGACGACGGAAGGCCTGGCCCACCTCAACGAAGCCCTGCGCCTCCACCCGGATTACGTTCGGGCGCACTTCAACCTCGGGGTGGCCCTGATGAACGCCGGACGCACGCCGGAAGCGATCGAGCAGTACGTCGAGGCCTTGCGGCGGCAGCCGGATCTGGTGGAAGCGCACACGAACCTCGCGATGATCCTCGCGCAGAGCGGACGGCTCCCCGACGCCATCGCGGAGTTGCATGCGGCGCTGCGGCTCAGCCCGGAATCCGTCGAAGCGCATTTCAATCTCGGCAGCGCCCTGCTGCAGTCCGGGCGAACCGAGGAGGCCATCGTTCAATATGAGGAGGTCTTACGTCTGCGTCCGGACGACGCCGCGACACGGCAAATTCTGGACAGAATCCGGGCCGGACGGCCGATGCGTGATCCGCCTCCCTGAATCTCCGCGCCGCGAACCCGGCAGAGCCGACGTTTGCGGCCGGCCTCAGGCCTCCGATGCGGTCAGGGTAATCCGCCCCGGTTTCGCGACGCGGGCCCAGTCCGCCGCCGACATGATGATGGAATCGGTGAGGCTGCCCGCGTTGAAGGCCACGTGCGGATAGACGGAGCCGATCGCGACGTCGGCGATCAGCTCGAACGGCAGAATTGGTTCGCCAAAGGGGGGCACCGACCCCGGCACCAGACCGGTCAGCGCCAGAAGCTCCTCCTTCGAAGCAAAGCGCAGCCGGTCGACCCCGAGCTGCCTTTTCACGAGCGCGGAATCCAGCTTGCGATCGGCGGGCAGCACGAAGAGCCGGAACTTTTCGCCGGTCTTCAGCAGCAGCGCCTTCGCCCCGCACCCGATCGGCTCGCCGCGGGCGCGCGCCGCGTCGGCCGAAGTCGGCGTGGGCTCGTGGTGAACCTGCCGGAAACTCACGCCGGCCGCCACCAGATGCCGCACGAGGCGTTCGTGCACCGAAATATCGCTGCTCATGACAACTCGATCAGGGAGGGCGCCGGCAGCTTTACTCCGGCGAGCGGCCGAACCGATCCCGAAATGCCTTCTCCAATGCCTCCCGGTCCTCCAGCGGGATCCGGGGCTGCTGCCGGATGTGGCGCAGCCACTCCCCCGCGCCGGCCTCGTCGCCGGTGCGGATGGCAAAAAATGCGAGCGTGGTCAGCGCCCCCGGATTCTCCGGCTCGATCTGGAGCGACTTGCGAAGCTCCGCCACGCCTTCATCGATCCGGTTGAGATGGAAATACGCACCCGCCAGATTGACATAACCGTCCGCCTCCTGGGGCCGCAGACGGATCGTTTCCTGAAACTCCTTGATCGCCTCGGGATAGAGGCCGGCCGCGTTCAACCGCAGTCCCCGCTCCAGATGGAGGCCCGGGGAGTTGGGGCAGTTGGCGAGCCCGGCGGCGAGGGCGCGCTGCGAAGCCTCCTGGTCGCCCAGCTTCACCAGCAGAACGGTCAACTGGGCCCAGCCGTCGGCAAAGTCCGGGGCCAGCGCCGTGCATCGCTCGAAGTAGCGGCGGGCATTGGCGAGGTCGCTCAGCCGCAGGTAAAAGCCCGCCATCTGGAACTGGAACACCGCCTTGTCGGGAGCGAGGGTGAGCGCACGCTCCAGGATGCGGATGGCTGTGCGCGTGTCGCCGGCGTGATCGACCGTCCCGGCCGCGGCCGAAATCCGGTACGTGTCGTAGCAATCGTAATTCAGCTCGTCGATCCACGGATCCGGCACGTCGTAAAACGCCCCGGACGTGCCGCGCGCCCGGATGGCCTCGGCGCGAGCGGCCTCGCCGAGGTGTTCGTAGACCGTGGGCAGCAGATCGTAACCGATGCCGTAGTTCGATTGCTGCACCACCACCTCCAGCCGCTCGCGCGCCGCGTCCCAGCGGCCCGCGTCGATATCGATCCGCGCCAGACCGAGGAGCGCATACGGGTTGCGGGGTTCGCGTTCGAGCACCGCGGCATAGACCTTGGCCGCCTCGGCGTTCTGGTTCGTCTTCAGCAGCGTGTCACCCAGCCGGAGGCGCGCCGGCACGTAATCGGGCGCCAGCTTCACGGTCCGGCGCCACAGCGGCAGTGCGTCGTCCAACTGTCCGTAACCCGCGATGATGATGGCCAGCCGGTACGGCCAGTGGGGATCGGCCGCGTCCACTTGCAGCAGGCCTTGATAACACTGGCTCGCTTCCGGAAAGAATCCGTTGGCGTGATAAAGCCGGCCCAGTTCGCCCAGGGCCGCGACCCGGTCGGGCCCGGCCTGCGCACGTCGTTCGCACGCCCCCACCCGCTGGGCCATCTCGGCCGGCAGCGCGCTTAGGTCCGGACGGTGGGGAATGCCCGCCGCGGCGATCGCGTGCTGCTCGGCGACGCGCCACCAGAGGTAACCGGCCGCAGCCAGTCCGCCCAGCACGACGACGGCGATGGCCCAGATTGCGCGTCGCTGGTTCATGGTGAGGGCGGACGGCGCCAGACCGAGATGCGGGCCATCCGCACGTAAGGCGGATAAACGTAGAATCCGCCGGTGATCAGCACCGGGCGGCCGTTGCCGTCGAGATCGGCGGCATCGAGGGTGATGAGATCCTTGGGCGTGTAGGCCAGGATATGCGGGGTGAAGTTCATGTGGCCGTCGTTGCGGAACCACATCAGCGAAACGACCTTGGGGTTGCTTTTGTCCCAGTCGGCATAGGCGCTGACGGCCACGACGTCCATGTTGCCGTCGCCGTCGAGGTCCACGCCCACCGGGCTGTAGGCGCCGGGCAGGTCGCCGATGCGGTGATACTTGAAGTTGCCGCCGCCGAGGTTCTCGAGCCATTGCACGCCGTGCCACGGGCGCGGACCCGGCACGACGGCGGGTCCAAAGCCGTCGCCGTTCGTGTAGATTATGTCCGGGCGACCGTCATGGTTGAGATCGGCCAGGCTGATGCCGCTGCTGCCGTAGTCCTCGTTGGTCGAACCCCAGAGGAGTTTGGTGGTGAAGTTCCCTTTGCCGTCGTTCTGGAACAGATAGATCTCCTCCCACTGCTGCGAGACGACCCCCGCGATGTCGAGGGCGCCATGGCCGCACAAGTCGGCCACGCAGACGTTGATCGTGCCGGAGAGATCGAGCAGGTGGTGGCTCTTGAACTGCCAGTTGCCGAGGTTCTCCATCCACTGGATTTCCCCCTGATCGTAGCCGAACTGCCCCACGGCGAGATCCATTTTGCCGTCGCCGTTGAAATCGCCCGCGCGCACGTCGGTCACCCGCGCGATGTTTTCCGCGATGACGTGCTTCGTGAAGTGCTGGTGACCGTCGTTCTCGAGGATGATAATGGAGCCGATCTTGTCGTTGTTGGGAAACACGACGCCCATGCACGAGACGATGAGGTCGAGATGGCCGGAGCCGGTCATGTCGGCCGCCTCGACATGGACGATGCCGGGAAGGTCGGAGGCGATCACCTGCTCCTCGAATTTGCCCGGCGCGGTCTGGCGCAGCCAGAGCAACTGGTTGTCCTTCGCCTCGCACGCCAGGATGTCCATGCGCCCGTCGCCATCCAGATCGACCGCCCGCACGTGCGCGATCCACGGGTGGTCGGTGATCGGGTTGCCGACGTCCTGGCGCTGCAGGAACGACAGATCCTCGACCGGGGCCGGCCGGACCGGCACTATTTTTGCCGCCGGGACCGAACGCTGGCACGCGGCCGCCGCCAACACGAGCATCGCCAGCAGCAGCCTCCGCTTCAGCGAACAAACGAGGTTTGAGGCGGGGAACGTTCGGGAAGTTTCGCGCATTTTGACGGGTTGGCTGGGGACCGGTTAACGCCAAGCCCGAACTCAGTCGGAGAAATGTCCGGTGACATCGTTGCTCCGGCGGTCACGGGCAGCCGCGCAACCGCATCGATCAAGCCACCGGCCGGAGAAATCGTCAAGACCGGTGAGATCTTGGGAGTGGGTCAGTTTGCCTGGATTGAGCGGTAACTGTAGGTCGGGGTTTATCACCGACAGAGTGATGTCGATGCACATCGGTGTCGGGCATGAAGCCCGACCTACATAAACTGACCCACAACCGCGCAAGCGGCGCGCTGCGATGGTTCCGCGCCGGAAGGAGCGCGGTTTACTGCGGAGTCCGGGCGAGGAGCTGCTCAAAATCCTTGATCGATTTCGCATCGCCGGCCTGCCGGGCGACGGCCAGTCCGCGCTCAACCAGTTGCCGGGCTGGTATCCCGGGACCATACTCGACCAACGCGTGGATGCAGCAGCCGGCTTGGTCCAATTGTCCGGCATCGAGCGCCTTTTGGGCCAGCGCGGTCAGCGCATCGGCGTTGCGCGGACGGAGTTCCAAGGCGCGTCCCAAGCTCGCCCGGGCCTCGCTTCCCCGCCCCAGCGCGAGCAGGCAGAGGCCGAGGTTCCAATGCGCCTCGGGAAAACCGGGGTCGAGGCGCACGGCCTCGCGATAAGCCGCGGCGGCCTCCTCGCGGCGGCCGTTTTCCGCCAAGACGGCGCCCAGATCATAGCGCAGCACCGGCTGCGCGGGCAGGGCGACGATGCCACGCTGCAGAACCTCGATGGCTTGGGGAACATGCCCCTGCTTGCGCAGCACCTGGGCAAGGGTGGAATAAAGCGCCGCGGTTGAGGGCGCCTTCGCCAGCCCGGTTTCAAGGGCGGCGGCGGCGTCATCGAGCCGGTTGAGCTGCAGATCGACGCTGCCCAGCGCGTCATAGGCCAATCCGTCGTTCGGCGCCAGACGCACGGCTTTTTCATAAAACGGCAGCGCTGCCTCCAGTTGCCGGGTTGGCAGGCCGGTTCCGCCCGATTTGTCGAAGCGGTAGGGGTCGAAGCTCCAGGCGTACATTTTGTAGAGCCACGGGTCGTCCGCTTCGCGCCACTCGCCGGTGCCGCCGCTGAGACGGCGCTCCTCGTCGGACCGTACCGCATCGCCCATGTTCGCGTAGATTTCGGAGAGCAGGTTGTGGGCGGAGGGAAAATCCGGGTGATCGTGGACGATGGCCTCCAGATACTTGAGGGCACCGGTTCGGTCACCGCGTTGCAGGGCGATGCGCGCCAAGCCGAGCCGCCCATGGGGATCGTTCGGCACGAGCGTGAGGCGCCACTCGTAGTGGGCGCGGGCCTCGTCGGGAAAACCCAGTTTCAGGAGCAAATCGGCGAGCCTGATCCGGGTGGTCGGATACTGGGGGGCCAGCTGCAGCGTTTTCTCCAAAAAGGCCCTCTGCCCCTCCATGTCGCCGAGCTTTTCGCAGACATCGGCGAGGAAATAGGTCCATTGGGCGTTCTTCGGCTCCAAGGCCTGCAGGCCGCGTTCCGCCTGCTCCGCTTCGCGGTAGCAGCCGTTGGCATGATAGAGAAAGGCAAGCTCACCCAGGGCCGCGACCGGCTGCTCCAGCCGGTTCGCCGCGGCCGTCGCGGCCCGCACCCGGGACGCGTACTCCCGCGGCCAGGCTGCGAGCTCCGGGACGGGCGGCACGGCCGCGCTCACGATGGACGCCATCTGGTGTTCGCGCCATTGATACCAGGCGTACCAGGCACCCGCGGCAAGACATGCGCCGAGCGCCCCGAGGGAGACGAGATGGATTTTGCGCATGGGATAAATCTCCGGATCAACCGGACTCAGGCCCGCTCGCGCGCCGCTGGGCGGGCGCCGCCAACGGCCATCGGGGGCCGCTCATCTTGGTTTTCATGACAACGCCTGGCTCAGGACAACCATGCTGCGGGCAGGCAGGAGTGGTCAAGGAGGATAGGTTCTTGCGCAGTGGTGCCTGCGCAAATGGCTCAAAGGCCCGGCCAGTGATTACCTCGATGGACGGCCCGACATCGATCCCCTGCAGCAATGGCCGCCTTGCGAAAAGAAAGGGCGCCGGCTTGCACCGGCGCCCTCGTGAGAGTCTCCGCTCACTCGCCGCCCCCTAAACCATCGGAGCGGCGGAAGGACGGGTCAGAACGTGAACGTATTGGTGAGTTCCCAAGTCTGGCCATCTTCAATGCGGAACTGCGCCGGGCCGCCGTCAGGTTCGACGCTGACCGGCGTCAGGTGCGGTTTCGAGAGGACGTTGCGCAGGTTGAGCTGGATGCGCCAATCGACCTTGGAGGAGATCTTCCGGCCGTAGCCGGCCCAGAGGTCGACCCAATACTCGCTCTTGCCCCAGAAGGGCTTGTTCACGTCCAGATTGTCCCCGGTCGAATTGATCGCATAACCGAGGATCTTGCCCTGCTCCCAGCGGTAGGCCATTCCCACGTTCGCTCCCTTGGCGATGCCGCGGTCGAACGAATAGCTGGTGATGAGGTTGAACCGCCACGGCGACATCTCCGGAACCATTCGGCCCGCGGCTGCCTTCTGGAACACGTAGGGGGCCCAGATGTTATTGTTGTAGTAAGTATGCAGGGTATTGTCGCCGCCCCACCACAAGCGGAGGTCGCCAGCCGCTGACGTGAATTTGTTATGCTGCGCTTCGATGAAGCTAACGAGCGAAGCGCCCAGCGAAACCTCATCCGCTTTCTGCTTGGAGGCGTTGGCGGTGATGTTCCAGTTCTTGGTCGGCTGGGCATAGAGTTCAAACTCGACGCCCTTGGACTCGTTATCGACCGTACCGGTCGGGTAGGAGCCGTTGATGCGCCCCTTGCCCGCCGCCTGGACGGCCCCGACCCCGCTGGACGGCTGCCAAGAGCCGTGGCCGATGGCGTGGGCATAGTCCCCGGCCTTGACTTGGGCTACGTTGATGTCGAAGCCGTAGGCGTTATACCAGGACTGCGGCTGCATCTGGGAGAACCACGACGCGATCGCGGCCTTCTCCTTGATGGTCGAAGGATTGGTCAGGAACGCCGTCGAATTCGGATTGAGGAGGTCTCCACCCGGCCAACCGGCGTCAATGTTCGCAAAGTCCCAGTACCAATCCCAGCCCGCGAAATTCGGGGCTCCGGCCATGCCGGCCACATCCATCAAGGCGCTGGCGTCGCCCCACGCCTCGAGGAGGTAGAGGTAGTAGGTGTTGGAGCCCAGCGTCGAGACCTCGGTGGTGACGCTGGAGAGGTTGGCATCGTACACCTTGGTGTCATACACCGTCGCCTTCAGCTGGATCTTGTCGTTGAGCGTGCTGATCACGATGCCGTAATCCCGGGTCGTACCCTTGGAGTTGGGGAGGGTTCCGCCATCAAATCCATAACGGTTTTGCACCCGCATGTTCTTGCCGTAGTCGTAGACGAGGGCGATGTCCGTGCCCCACGGCAGCTTCTCGCGCAGCACCTTGGGGGTGTGCAGCACCAAGCCCCAGCTCACGCTATTGCCGGTCGAGGTAGCCTGATTGCTGTAATCGAGGCCGTAGTTCATGTCGGCCGCGCCCGTGACGGGGCTGACCACCGCGTTGCCGGCGGCTTGTTGCTGTTTGTCATGGCGCCAACCGAAGGTGCCGACGAGCGTGTCGTCCCACAGGTAGGCTTGCCACGTGAGCGCCTGCGACGTGGTCACTTGGCGGACCTTGGCGCCGGCGGTGTAGAGGCTGTTGAGGTCACCATCGTCCGCATTCAGGACCTGGAATGTGCCGGTTCTCCAGCCCACGTAGTTGGCGGGATTCTCCGATTGGGTCGAAGCGGTTGAATTGGCCGGATTCACGACGGTCGGATTTTGCCATACGGCGCCGGGATTCACGTAATTGGGATCGGCCGGATTCAGCGAATACTTCCAATGCGAGTCGTAATACGAAATGGAGGCCGTGCCGGAGGGCGACTGGGTCACGTCGATGGCCGGAAGGTTAAGACCCTTGGCCGACGATGCGCTGAACAGCGGATTGCTGAGGTAGGTGACCCAGTCCAAAACCCGGTCGCCACCGATCAGACCGCCCGTGCCGCTGCCGTAGCCTTCCAAGCCGCCGCCACCGGTGCCGACCGCGTCGGACCAAGCCCCCGTCACCGCGTAGCGCACCCACTCGCGGTGATCCACATCATAGGTTTCATGGGAGAGGAGGCCGGTGAAAACGTGACGCCCCAAGAGATCGGTAAGCCACGATTTATGCATGAAGTCATCGGCATGGATTTCGCCGGTGACGGTCGCGCGGAGATTCTCGCGATCGGTGATGTTCGAGCTGTTGCCGCCGTTATTCACGCCGGAGCCGACGAACGCGCGCCCCGCGTTCGGGTTGGTTCCGGGGTTGGTGGACGAAGTCGCCCGGTTGTAAACCGTCATCGGCTCGATGGCCCCGTTGCTATACACGTAGGTGCTGCCATTCCAAGCGATCGCCTGGTTCGGGGTGTACGACCAACCGCCCGCCATCATCGTGTTCAAATCAATGTCGACGGTGATGTAGGGATTGTTCAGATTCCGCTCCTGGCCGTCGTGGTAGCGCTGGCGGTCATAGACCAGATCAATGCCCAACCGGTTGTTTAGGAAGGTCTGGTCGAAGACGAACTGGTAGGCGTTCCAGCCGTTCCACTCCTTCTTGTTCGGACCATCCAGCAGCTTGTTGTAGAAATCGAAGATCGAGGTGTCGGTGAGCGATTTGTTCTTGTAGAAGCCCGAGGACGCCCCCGGAAACTGGCTCGGGTTCGTCGAGTTGACGTTGTTGGCATATTCGCTGAAGCCGGCAATGCCGACCGGGCTGCCATACGGGATCCCACTGACTTGCCCGTCCCGGGCACCGGTGCTCGAGAGGCCCCAATACCCGTTGGTCAGGCCTTCCGCGGCCGAGGTAACAGTTCCCGTGAAAGCGTTGTTATAAACAAACACCGGGTTGTTCGTGGCCTGGATGCCGGGTCCCGGATACTGGACGCTCCAGTATTGTTTCGACAAGCGGGACTGCCCGTTGTCCGTGTTGGCCGACTGATACCCAATGAGTCCCGCCGCCCACACGAAATAGGGATCGTAGACGGTCTTGTTGATCCCGCCGGCTGCGGTGTTGAAGAACGGCGTGATGCGATCCTCCGGCGGCAGCACGCGCGGGCGGTTGGCCTTCACGTCGCCATACTCATAATTGATGCGGACGGTCGTTTGCGCCGTGCTGTCCCAACGCTCGAACAACTTTGGGTCCCACCGCAGCGCCCCAAAGACGCGCTTGTCGTTATTGAACGTGGGCTTCTCGCGGTATTTGGTGTCATCGTCCAGCGCGGACACGCGGATGGCCAGCTCGTCCGGCAGCAGCACTCGGTTGATATCGAGCGAATCGCGCAGGGTGCCGTAGCTGCCGACGCGATTCTCAAACTTGCCCTGATTCTTGTATTCCGCCGCATTGACGCTGGTATTGATGATGCCCGCCGGGCTGCCAATGCCGAACAGGATCGAGTTGGGACCGCGCTGCAGGTCAACGCGGCCGACGTTGTAACTATCCCACGGTATGTCGGTCAGGAAATAGTCGCGGGTGTTGTCGGCGGAATCGAGACCGCGCACGCGGGTGTTGGTGTTGGGCTTGATAAAGTTGCTGCTTTCGCTGGCGCCGTTGATGTACGTGCTGCCAATGCCGGCATAGTTGCCATAGATGCCGCCGACCTCGGTGTTGGTCGTGTACTGCAGCAACGTCTGATTGTTGGTCGCGCCGATGTCGCGGAGAAAATCAGCCGTGACGACGCTGATCGAGGACGCGACATCCTTGAGGTCGGTCTTGACGCGCGTCCCGGCCAGGGTCGACTGGGCCCGGTAGCCGGTGCCCTCCGTGGTTTCGACCACGAACGGGGACAGTTTCACGACCTCTTCGGTCGTCTCGCCGGTGATTCCAGCGACTGGCGGCGCGGGAGTGGCTGGCGGCGGCGTGGGAGCGGCTTGGCCGAACGATCTCGGAACAACCGCGAGGGAGAACATGGCGGCGATGCACGCACCCGCCGCGAATAGTTTACGGTTCATAGGGTTCGTTTGGTTGGGGGGGTTACGATCAGTGCTCATACGGGTTCATGAGTCTAGGTTTGCTGGCACGTCCACCGGACGAGCCACAAAGAGGGGTACGGGATGCAACGAGGCATGCTGGTTTGCACTCGGTGGGGGATTACAGGACCCATGGAGGGCCAAAGCAGTGGGACTTTCAATTCCGGGATTGCCTTCGGGGCGATTTTTTCGCTGATTTAATGCATTAAATGAAGATCCCCGCAAGGCATCGCCCGGTCGACATCGCGCTGGCGGGTTACGAGAACCTGATCCGGGAGGTCCAAGGCCGGCCTTCCAGCGCCTTTCCGCCGGAAAAAAAACTGGCGATGCGTTGGAGTGTGAGCCAGTCGGCGGTCAATCGCGCCGCCTTGCGGCTGATCGCGGCGGGGCGGCTGCGTCGTACCGGCTACAAGCTCACGCCGGTCGCGACCGAGGCGGGAGCTGTCACGCTGGCTGGGGCGCGCCTGGCGGTGCTGACCCATCGCACTGCGCGCTTCTCCGGTCTGGCGGAGGAAGCGGCTAGGCGGGGCGTCCAGGTGGAGGAGATTTTCTGCCTCGGGCGTGACGCCTTCCATCACAATCTGCGACTGGCCGCCCAGCAACGGCTCGATGGCGTGATCTTTCGTCTCCTGAGCGTGGGCGGCTGGGAATGGGATAACGAGGCCGCGGAATTCGACCGGTTGAATATCCCGTACGTCGTTTGCGAGGAGGCGCCGCCGGGGCACAACCTGGTCACGGAGGATCTGCACAGTGCCACGGCCAGCCTGGTCATGCATCTGGCCAGTCTGGGGCACACGAACATCGTCTACCTGGGGTCGGTGCGGCAGGCCCACCGGTCGATCGCCGTGCGGCAGGCTTACGAGGAAGTCTGTCTTCGGCTCGGACTGCAGGACTCGGCACGGCAGGGGTGCGAAATGAGTTCGCACACGCGGGAAATGGTCCGCCTGACCCTGCGCAAGATTCGCGCAGAGTATCCCGCCGCCACCGCCGTCGTGCTGTTCGACGCCGATCCGCTCGAGATCTTCCTGGCGGCCGCCAAGCTGGAGCACATCAACATTCCGCGGGATCTATCACTCGTGACCGTGGGTGACTCGGCCACGGCGCGCAACTGCCAGCCGGCGGTGACCTGCGCCGGATTTGACTCCCGCACGCTCGGACACGTGGCGCTTGACCTCGTGTGCCAGAACATGCTGGAGGTGCACCGCACGGGCCGGTTGCTGCCGCGGCAGCGGCTGCGCCTCGAGGCGACCTTGCGCCAGCGTTCGTCGGTCGCGGCTCGCGCCCCTGTCACCGCGATCGGGGCAGACCATGGGCGCGGCCTGGAGAGACCAGCTTCACGCAACTGGCCACCAGCACGCGAGCAGCGGCTGCGCGAGGCGGAGGAGAGCTGGCAGCAGCCGCATCGGCTGGCGGCGGTGACCCGGCCCGGTACGCTGGTGCCGCTGGACCTCAGCGCCTGGGCCAACCGCGCGATTACGCGCCAGAACAGCTGGCTCGGCCACCTTCCGCTGCTGCACTTTGGACCGGGGCGCAAGTCCATCCACGGAGTAACCTTTGACGTGATCGACGAACACCAAAACCGCGGCAACGCCGCGGTGGTGCTGCGCTCGCATCGCTCCCTCTCCACGGCGGGACGCCTGCTGCCGGTGGAAGTGGCCATCCCGCTGAGACGGCGGGTGCGGGCGGTGTATTTCCTGCACGGCTGCGGCTACGCTGGTGAACCGGCGCCGTTTGCCTGGTACGACTTTTATCTGACGGGACGACGGCCCATCTCCGTGCCGATCGTGGCCCGGGGCATGGGTGAGCCTCCGCCGGACGCGCCCCAGCCCAATATCCAGGACTGGTGGCCTGACTTCCCGCAATTCAACGGCACCGGCGTCAGGCATCTCGTGATCACCGAGAATGGCGATCCCTTCGACTACGAGCGCTACCTCTACACGCTTGAATGGGAGAATCCCTATCCCGATGCGGCGCTCACCACGCTTTATCTTCGCTCCAACCCCGCGATGGAGACGACCCTGGCGCTGCTCGGCATCACGCTCCTGACGGACTAGGATGCCGGCACCATTTTTTGCGCAGCCGCGGGGGTGCCAACAGAGTCCCGCCACACAATTTCGGTGGGAAATACGATCGTCTCCTGAATTTCGGGTGCGGGGTGCCCGTGGTGGTGCCGGATGCGCGCCAGCAGCGTTTCCACCGCCCGGCTCCCCATCGCGTGCAGCGGTTGCCGCACCGTGGTGAGTTGAGGCACGGTCGTGCGGGCCGCCAGCGTGTCGTCAAATCCGGCCAGGGAGACGTCTTCCGGCACTCTGAGGCCAACCTCGGCCAGGGCCTCAAGGCAGCCGATGGCGCTGCCGTCGTTTCCGCAAAAAATCGCGTGCGGCAGCGGCTGCCCCACGGAACGTTCCAGCCATTTGCGCATGGCGCGCCGGCCTTCGTCCATGCTGAAACCCGCGTTCATCAACAACGACGCGTCAAACGGAATGCGGGCCGCGGCGAGGGCGCGCTTGTAACCGTGAATGCGCCGCTCCGCACCCAGGAGGCCGCGCTGGCCGCTGATGTGGAGAATCCGCCGATGCCCCCGTGCGATCAACTCACGAACCATCTCATAAGCGCCGGTCTCCTCGTCACTCTCCAGGTTGATGGAGCCCGGGATGGGTATGTTGGGATGGAGCGCCGCAAAAGGTGTGTGCTCAGGCAGCGCGCGGATCGCCTCCCGCGAAAGCACGGGGCCGATGAGGATGAGACCGTCAATGCGGCCGTCGCAGAATCCCGGCAGCCGGGCGGCGTCCAGCTCCCAGTCGCCAAGCGTGAAGACCGTCGTGTTCTGCCCATGGCGGGCGGCTGCGGCGAGGATGCCGTCGAGAATCCCGACAAAGTAGAGGTTCAGCTCGCCGGAATTGACGACCGCGGCGACGCCGAGCGTATTCATCCGGCGAGCGGCCAGGGCGCGGGCGGTGGCGTTGGGCCGGTAGCGCAGGCGGGCGGCCGCGGCGAGGATGCGGGCGCGGGTCCCGGGGGCGATGCGCGACGAGGTGCGCGCCGCGTTGAGCACCGCCGAGGCGGCCATGGCGGAGACGCCCGCCGCGCGGCCGACGTCCGCCAGGGTGGCGGCGCGGATCGGTTTCCTCTTTGCAGGATGATGAGGCATGGGCTGGTCCTTCAAGCGCTGGGCGCAAGGGTCACCCGCAAGACCCGCGATCCGCGCGTCGGAGAAATCACGATGCCCAGGGGATCCGCTGAGGCGGTTCCACCCTCGACCGCCGCCACGGCCTTCACTCCGGCCAGCTGCAAGCGCCACCCGCCGGTCGACGCGCCTGCAACCGTTGCTTCGATCTGCGCTCCGCGCCGGCGCACCTCGAGGCACAAGCCCGCCTCGCCGCGCAAGGTCGGCACGGTGCAGGCGGATCGGGCGCCATCGGCAGGTTCATACGCGCGGAACGTCACGCCATCGGCGAACTCGTAATCCGGCCGGTCGTCCCTGGCGCCGAGGGGCAGGATGGTGCCGGGACGCACCCAGAGCGGCAGGCTGAGAAAATCATGTTGGGCACGATACCAGCGGCCGCCTGTCTGCACTTCACCCGTCAGGAGGTGGGTCCAGCGGCCTTCCGGCAAATAGTAATCCACCCCGCCGTCCTCGGAAAACACCGGAGCGACCAGCAGGGAATCACCGAGCAGGTACTGGCGTTCGAGCGTGTCGCAGGCCGGGTCGTGGGGAAACTCCAGGATCATGGCGCGCATCATGGGCATCCCTTCGCGGTGCGCCTCCAGCGCCTTGCCATAAATGTAGGGCATGAGACGGCACTTCAGTCGGGTGAAGAAACGGAGCACGTCGCAGGCCTCGTCGTCGTAGTTCCACGGCACCCGGTAGGAGGAACTGCCGTGGAGGCGGCTGTGCGAGGACAGCAGGCCAAACGCGAGCCAGCGCTTGTAGAGGGCGGCCGGCGGCAGCCCCTCGAAACCGCCGATGTCGTGGCTCCAGTAACCGAAGCCGCAAAGGCTGAGCGACAGTCCGCCGCGCAAACTCTCGGCCATGGACTCGAAGGTGGACCAGCTGTCACCGCCCCAGTGCACGGGGAAACGCTGGCTGGAGGCGCCGGCCGAACGGGCGAAAACCACCGCCTCGCCCTTGCCGCGGACCTTTTCCAGCACGGCGAAGACAGTCTCGTTGTAGAGGACGGGATAATGATTGTGCATCTTCACCGGATCGGAGCCGTCGTGGTAGAAGACGCCCTCCGTCGGGATGCGTTCTCCAAAATCGGTCTTGAAACAGTCGACGCCCATGTCGAGCAGGCGGCGGAGGTGGCCGGCGAACCACGCGCGCGCGGCCGGATTGGTGAAATCGACAATGGCCATGCCCGGCTGCCACTGGTCGGTCTGCCAGACCTCGCCGTTGGTCCGTTTGAGGAAGTAGCCGTGCTGGCATCCCTCCGCAAACAGCGCGGAGCGCTGCGCGATATAGGGGTTGATCCACAGGCAAATCTTCAGGCCGCGCTCGTGAAAGCGCCGGAGCATGCCGACCGGATCGGGGAAGACGCGCGCATCCCACTGGAAGTTGCACCAGTTGAACTCATGCATCCAGAAACAGTCGAAATGGAAGACGTGGAGCGGCAGGTCGCGCGACTTCATGCCCTCGATGAAGTTCACGCAGGTGGCCTCATCGTAGCTCGTGGTGAACGACGTCGTCAGCCAGAGGCCGAACGACCACGCGGGCGGCAGGGCCGGGCGGCCGGTGAGCGCGGTGAGCTTGCGGAGAATTTCCTTGGGGGTGGGGCCGTAGATGAGAAAATATTCCAGGCTTTCCCCGGGGATGCTGAACTGCAGGCGCGAGACCTTCTCCGAGGCGACTTCAAACGACACCGGGCCGGTCTCGTTGACGAGCACGCCGTAGCCCCGGTTGGTCAGATAGAACGGCACGCATTTGTAGGCCTGCTCGCTCGCGGTGCCGCCGTCCATGTTCACGTTCTCGACGACCTGGCCGTTCTTCACGAACGCCGTGAAGCGTTCGCCGAGACCATAGACGCACTCGCCCACGCCGAGGTTGAGCTGCTCGTGCACGAACGTGCCGTGCCCAGGCCATTGGATGTAGCCCATGCCGCGCGCGCCACTGCGGGTCAGCCTCCGGCCGCCGCCTTCGAAGACCATTTCCCAATCGTTGCGGCGGATGCGGACGGCCAGACCGCCCGAGCGCAACACGGCCTCCTGCTGGCCGTTCTCGATCGAGACGGCCGGCTTGGCCTGCGGCATCAGCGGGAGGTGGGGGCCGCGATCCGCCAGGCCGGAAAAATGCTCGATGCGGACGCGGACCACGTCCGCCATGGGCGCACTGATCCGGATGGTGAGAAGCGGGCCGCCCAGCGTGTCGACCCGATGGCGGATGGGGCGCGTGGGAGCATGGACCACGAGGGCGCCATCCTGCTCGGTTATATCATGCGCCTCGACCGGGTAATAGGCGGACACCCCCGGCTGCAGCATCCATTGGCCATCGGTGAATTTCATGGCATAGCAAAACGGACGAAAAGTAGTTTAGCGTTAAATTGCCGGCGGAAGCCAGTTGATTTTTTGGAATTAAGCCAATCCCCCAGAGGTGTTTTCCAGATCGTATGGCGAATCAACGGTGGTCGGCAGGCAAAAATGCAGACCGCTTGGACCATGAACACTGGTCTCCCTGGCACCCCATTTGGACATTTTCACGGACTCCAAGGGAGAAAACCACCCGGGCCAGGGCATCAGGAGGGCGGCCAGGAAAGACGGCCATCTTCAGCGCCGGGGGAATGGAGAAAATGAATTGCCGCTTCACGGAACGCGCCAGGGCGGGCCGGCCATCGGGTCCGAGCGGCAGACGGTCCGGCGAGCATGATCCTGTCCGAAGCCTCGCCGTCCACTCTGTACAGAGCGCAACAGGACGTGTCCACCACGCCCGGCGGCGGCACCCGGGCTCGCGGTAATTGCCGCCCCGCCCCCTGCCGAGGCAATAGGTATACCCAAGCACGGGCCACAGGCTGCCGATGGCTGAGTTCATGAAAGCGGGATGGTGGCGAGTGAGTGAAACGACCTTGAAAGATCAGGGGCTCGCCGTAGGTTTAAGGTTAAATCAAAGATTCCCGCCACCAGCGCAAGGAGATTCACGTTGCCTCCCTGAATCATGCACGCAAACCACCTCGTTGGTTAAGGAGGAACCCTGACGTTTTGTCTCCGGCGCGTCTGATCAAGTTATCCTTAAAAAATTCCATGAAAATCCCGCCTGTTCCCCGATTTGTTGCCTCGATCGCCTGCCTGCTGACCGGCCTGACACCGGCTTTCGCCGCCGGTCCGACTGACCAGCCGTATCTCTGGCGGAACGTAAAGATTGGCGGAGGCGGTTTTGTCTCCGGCATCGTTTTTCATCCCGCGCAGCGTGATCTGGTCTACGCCCGCACCGATGTGGGTGGAGCTTATCGCTGGAATCAGGCAGACAGTTCCTGGATTCCGCTGAATGACATGCTCGGGAAGGAAAACGCCACGCAGCTGGGTGTCCTGAGCCTGGCGGTCGATCCCCGCAACCCCAACCTGCTTTACCTCGCCTGCGGCGAGTACACCCAGGAATGGGAGAAAAACCATGCCGCGTTACTCTGGTCGACGAATCAGGGCGCCGCTTGGAACCGCGTCGTCCTGCCCTTTAAGCTCGGTGGCAACGAAGACGGCCGCTCCACCGGCGAACGCCTGCAAGTCGATCCCAATGATGGCGGCATCCTGATGCTCGGCACGAATCATGATGGATTGTGGATGAGTACCGGCCGCCAGCTTGGCACCTGGCGCCAAGTCGCCGGCTTTCCGGCCGCCAGCGTCACCTTCGTGCTCTTCGACCCACGCAGCGGCCAGCCGGGCAACCCCACCCCCACCCTCTACGTCGGTGCGAACAGCCTGGAGACAGGCCTCTATCGCAGCACGGACGGCGGCAAGACCTGGGCGGCTGTCCCCGGCCAGCCCACCGGAGTGATTCCCCACCATGCCGGCCTGGACGCCGCTGGCATGCTCTATCTGACGTATGGCAACCACCTCGGACCAAACGGCCTGACTGATGGAAGCGTATGGAAGTTCAATCCCGCCGGCGGCATCTGGACCAACATCACGCCAGTCAAGCCTGCCGACGATGACAAATTTGGCTATGCCGGCCTGACGCTTGATGCCAAGCGCCCCGGCACCCTCATGGTCACCACCCTGGATCGCTGGAGCAAAGGTGACGAGATCTACCGCAGCAACGACAGCGGTGTCACTTGGACGGGTCTGCGCGTCAAAGCCACCTGGGATCACTCCTCCGCGCCCTATACCGCACGATATAAGCCCCACTGGATGGGCGACATTGAGATCGACCCTTTCAACCCGGACCGCGCGATTTTTATCACGGGCTACGGTGTCTGGGCCTGCGACGACCTGACCGCGGCGGATTCAGGCGAATCAACCAAATGGACCTTCCGTGATGATGGTCTGGAAGAGACGGTTCCCGCCGCCTTGATCAGCCCGCCGGCCGGGGCGCCTCTGCTCAGCGCGATTCCGGACGTCGATGGCTTCCGGTACGACGATCTGAATGTTTCTCCCCCCGCTGGCATGTACCAGCCGGCGTTTACCAGCAGCACCAGCATCGACTTCGCCGAGATGAAGCCCGCGCAGGTGGTCCGTACGCACAGGGCCGGAACCGGGCGGGGTTCCTGCTCGCTGGACGGTGGAACGACGTGGACCCTGTTTGGGAGCACTCCGCCGCCGGCATTCACCCACGGACCCGGAGCGATCGCCCTCGCGGCTGATGGCAGCAAGCTGGTATGGCTGCCCAAGGGCTCCCTGCCTTTCTATTCGACCGATGGCGGCGCCACCTGGACGCAAAGCCGCGGAGGTCCGGCTTCCACCAATGACTATCGGACCATGCGCCCGACCGCTGATCGGGTGAACCCGGACAAGTTCTATATTTACGACTTCATCGGCGGCCAGATCTACGCCAGTGCCGATGGGGGCGCCACCTTTTCGGTTGCGGCATCCAACCTGCCCGCGGACGGAGGCATGCTCCGGGCTGTGCCCGGCCGCGAAGGTCATCTATGGCTGCCCACCCCCGGCGGTCTCTTCTGTTCAACCAACTCCGGCGCCACGTTCTCGAAAGTCAGCAACGTGCAGGAGGCCGATCAGGTGGGCTTCGGCAAAGCGGCGCCTGGACAGGATCACCCCGCCATTTTTCTGTCCGGCCGGATTAATGATAGCCAGGGCATCTTCCGGTCCGATGACACAGGGGCGACCTGGGTGCTCATCAACAATGATCAGCACCGCTACGGCTGGATCAGCGTGATTATCGGCGATCCGCGCACCTACGGCCGTGTCTATCTCGGCACCGGCGGACGGGGCATCATCTACGGCGATCCGCAGTAGGCGTTCGCTCAGCTGCTTATCCCATCCGAGGAGGTTGCCCTAGTTCCGCCCAGGAGCTCACGGAGTCGACTGCAGCATCCAAATGCAACTGTCGACGGCCGCCTTGCCACCTTGGCGGCCGCGTGCTTCGAGGTGGTTTTCCCCTCGCGCCAGATCCACCCCGGCCCAGCGGGCAATGTGATCATCGACCCGCCTCGAACCGAGCGAGCGGCCGTTGAGCGTCAGCTCCACCTCGTCGCAGTTGGAATAAACCTTCACCTCGGTCCTCGCCGCAGTGCGCGGAGTGAACCGGCGGCTGGTGATGTAGACCAGCGGCTCCGTGGTCCAGTTGGCCTTGTACCAATAGAACGCGTCCTTGCGGATCAGCCGGTCACGGGTGACGAGTCCCTTGTCGTTGACGCCGGGGCGCTCGCCTTCGTGGCGCGTGGAGGACGCGGCGTCGAACATCTGCCAGACCGCCTTGCACCACACCCACGGGCAATTTCGGAGGGTGCGCCAGTAGGCCTCGTGAAAAAGGGCCTGATATTCCTCGGAGTGATCCATCACCCGGGGGGTGGCGCTATGAATGCCGGCCCCGGCGCCCGCGCCATACTCGCTCATGCCTTGGCAGCGGTCGGGCGCCTTGGCGTGCTGGGTGTCCAGCCATGTGGCGAAATCCGCAAAGGTATCGTGATACCAGCCATGGTACTGGTTGTGGGCGATGAGGTCGTTGTCATAGGCGCCTGGTATCTCGTTGTAGCACGTCGCGAGCGTGCTGGGCCGGGTGGGATCCTCGGTCCTGACCACCCGGCTCAGGCGGCGCAGGAGGTCCGGCCCGAAGGAATACTTGTGCGCCTGCACCTCGTTGCCGATGCCCCAGGTGATGATCGCGGGATGATTGTAGCTCTGGCGGATCAGTTCAGTCAGCTGCGTGACGCAGCGATCCAAGAACTCCGGCTTCTCGCTTAGCGTGTTCACCAGCCCGTGCTCGGCCCAGGCGATGAGCCCGAGCCGGTCGCATAGGTCATAGTCCTGCTGGTCGTGCTGGTAGTGAACGAGCCGCACGAACGTGCAACCCATCTCAATCATGAGACGGAAATCCTCCTCGTGCTCCCCGGGCGAAACCGCCCAGCCCGTGCCCTCCCGGTCCTGGTGCAGACCCACGCCATGCAGGTCATATGGTTGCCCGTTGAGGATGAAACCCTGCACGGGATCCATGCGAAAGGTGCGGAAGCCGAGCGGCTGGCGGACGCGGTCCGTCAGCGTGCCGTCCGCCGCAACCTCCACGACCGCCTGATAGAGGTATGGATCGATCCGGCCATTCCACAGGCGCGGCTTCACCACGGCCAGCTCCAGCAGGACTTCGGTGATCCCGGGGGCGGCCGCCTGCCCGGTGCGGACCGTGCTAACCGCAGCGCTCGCGGCATCAAGCACGGTAAGCGATACCGTCGCCTGACGCGGCGCTGCGCCGGCATTGTTCAGGCGGATTCGTGCCCGCACCCTGCCGCACTCGCTGGTTGCCTCCGGCGTGGTGAAGTAGACGCCCGGGCCGGCATCGTCCAGAAGGTCGACGGAAAGCGGCGATGCCATGATGAGCGAAACCTGCCGATAAATGCCTCCGAAGATCGTGAAATCACCTTCGAGCGGCGGCACGTCGTCGCGCCGGGTGTTGTCGGCCCGCACCACCAGCAGGTTGTCGACGCCGGGCTTGAGCGCCGGAGTGGCGTCGTAGCAGAATGCGGAGGTCGCGCTCCAGTGCGTGCCCAGCTCCCGCCCGTTGAGCCAGACCGTCGACACCGTGCTCACGCCGTCAAAGCGCAGGTAGCTGCGCCGGCCGGTCGCGTTCGCGGGTGCGGGAAAATGAAGGCGATACCAGCCGGTCCCGCGCCGGAAATCCTTGCGGGTGCCGTCCGCGGCGTTCCACGTGTGCGGCAGATCGACGGTTTCCCAGCCTGCATCATCAAAGGCCGGCTGTTGCGCCCCTTCGGAGATGCCGAAGTGGAAACGCCAGCCGTGATCAAGGTCCATAACCTGGCGTGGATCATTCATGGGCGGGGTTGGTGGGGAGCCTTGGCTCGCGGCGGCGGCGGAAAGTGCAAACAGCATCAGCGGCCATAAAACCCGGGACGACATTGCAGAGAGTATCGGATCCCGAATCTCCGCGGTTATTGGCCGTGAGACAAGCCCGCAGCGGGTTGGCGGCAGTCATCGCCCTGTCCTCAACCGGCCGCCCGACCTCCCTTGCTTGGAACCTCGCGCCGGTCGGTGTCATGGCCTGCGAGCACCAAGAGCGAGACCGCGCCGTTGGTACTGCGCGGTCTCCTCGATTCAGGAATCTACCGGACCCGACCCATTATCCGGTGGCCGGCGTTTCAACTCCCGTTTTTGAAATCGAACTCCTGGCTCGCCTTTACGAGCACGGGGTGACCATCGCGTGTCGGTGGCTCAAACTTCCACTGGCGCAGGGCCGCGACGGCCAAGGCGGTTAATTCGACGTCGTCCTTCACTGACACGGCGGGCAGGTGGACCGCGCCGGTCTCATCAATATAGAAATCGACCGTCACCTTGCCTTTCACGCCTTTATCGGCCAGTTCGCCGGGATACAGTGGCTTCACGGTGACGACCGGCGTGGGAATCCGATCCAATTCCCGCAGGGAACAGGGTTGATACGCATAGCGGTCTCCTATGATCCGCATCAACTGCCTGTCGAAGACGTCGGCTGCGCTGGAAGTCGATACCACGACTCCCTTGGCCTCGAAATAGAAGAAGAGCTCGACCGTGGTGCCGACCGGCTCACCCTGCAGCCGCGCCGGTTCGAATTTCCACTGCTGGATGGCCGCCACGGCGGCATCCGCAAACTCCCGGTGGGTGTATCCAATCACCAGCCAATCGGTGAGTTTGCCGGTGGAATCCGTGTTGATGACGACGCGGGCCTCACCGTTCACCGCCCCCACCTGCATGAGATGGGATGGAAAGACCGGGTCGACAGTTTGCAGGATCTTGAGCGACTGCCAGTCAGCCCTGGAGAGGGAAGTCTGTGCGGGGAGGCTGCCGGAAAGCAGCACTCCGATGCCGATACCGAAGATAAGCATAGGGGATGTTTTCATGGTAGAAGGTGCTTACAGGTGAAAACACCGCCGGGATGCGAATCCCTTCACCGTTTTCTGCCAAACGCGCGCCCCATCGGCACGGCGGCGCGGGGCCTCAAGCGTCGGCCAGTTCCTTTTCGATTTTCTCCAGGGATTTCTGTTTCGTCTCGGGCAGCGAGCGCAGGATGTAGAGGAAGCCGCCGAGGCAGATCGCCGCGTAGATCCAAAACGTGCCGGCCGCCAGCGCGCCGGCCAGGTGGCGCGAATCGGCTTTCAGGAACCGGATCAGGGTTGCGCCGGAGTTTTGCCGCGGGTGAATTTGTCGAACACCGTGATTACCGGCAGCGCGCCGCCATCGTCGTCGAACATGCCGCGCCGATTGAGCCGGCCGGTGACCGCGGGCTCCCACCAGAACACGCCCCGGCCCCGGCCGTGGGGCGCGGCGAGCACGAGGCGGTTCACCTCCTCCAGAAATTCCCGCTGGCCCTCGGGCGTCTCCGGGAACGGCGCGGGCTGGTCGCGGTATTCGGCCGGTTTCCAATTATAGGCCACCTCGACGAGGATGATGTCCTTGTCGTAGGTCTCGGCCATGAACTCCAGATTGTCGCGCAGCTCGAGCAGCGAGCCCTGCCACCACGGGTAATAGGACTGGCCGATCACGTCGTAGGCGACGCCCGCCGCGTTGAGCCGGTCGAAAAACGCCTTCGTCCTCGCCCTGCTGCCGCCTTGGTCGATGTGGATCATGATCCGCGGCCGTGCGGCCGGGCTGCTCCCGGCTTCGACCCCGCGGATGGCGGCTTTGATCAGATCGACGAAGTTGTCCCAGTGCTCGGGCAATTTGCCGTCGGGCCAGAGCATGCCGGCGGAAACTTCGTTGCCGATCTGCACCATGTCCGGCATGGCGTCCGCCGTCCGGAACGCGGCGATGGTGTCGCGCGTGTACGCAAAGACCGCCCGCACGAGCTCGGCGGTCGATTTCCCCTCCCACGCCTTCGGGATGAACTGTTTCCCCGGGTCGGCCCAGGTGTCGGAATAGTGGAAATCCAGGAGAAACTTGTAGCCGAGCGCCTTCGCCTCTTTCGCCTCGGCGAGCGTGTAGTCGAGATTGTTGGGAAGCTGGATCGGGGTGTGGAAGAGCCGGAGGCGAATCCAGTTGTAGCCATGCTCGCGGAAGATCCGGAGACCCGGCTTCTCGACGCCGCCGTCTTTGAATTTGGCGCCGCGCGCTTCGGCCTGACGAAGAAACGAGAGGTCCGCGCCGACCGCATACTCGCCGAGGCGGGGCGTCCCCGTGGAAGCGGCGCCAGCCGGCGTGACGGGCGCCTTGGGCGCGCTGGTGCACGAAGCCCACAGCAGCGCGACCGCACCGAGCAGAACGCGGGATCCGGGCGGCAACACGATCACGCGGGAAGAGAACGGGTTCACGGGCGACACGAAAGGATTATGCGGGGAAAGGTCGAGCGCGGAAAGACGTACTTCAGCGGGACGCCGCCAAGTCGGCGCACGCCTCGCCCAGCCAGAAATGGACGTCACTCTGGTTGGCGAGCAGGTGCCGGGCTCGCCGAGATTCTCCGGCGCGGTGAGCGCGGTTTCAAAAGATCGGCTCAGCTCCGGCGGCGAAACTCGCTCGACGCGCGGCGGGAAAGTCGCTTCATATCTCGGAGACGGGTCCCCATAGCTCAACAGGATAGAGCAGCGGTTTCCTAAACCGTCGATCCCGGTTCAAGTCCGAGTGGGGATACCATGCCGCGCCGGAGTCCCGCGCGTGCGGGACGAAGGCGGGCATCCTTCGCTTCCAGCTTCTGGAAGCTACGGCTCGGCAAGCCACCCGCCTGTGCTTTTGCGCGGGCAAGGCTCGCCTGGGCCGGACTCATGCAATTGTAGGAGCGAGCTTGCTCGCGACCCGTTTTCCGTAGGCCCGGCGGAGGAGGATGCAGAGGAGAAATCGCCTGCGAGCAGGCTCCTACAATGTTCACCAAACGGTTCGGGGAAATGAAGCGACATCATGGTTTGATTGCATGACTCCCCTGAGTTTGCCGCTGACGCCGGCGGGTTTCCGTTTGACAGCCCGCCAACCTATAGAAACCTATAGGTCATGGCCACACTCTCCTTTCATGCTCCCACATTGGTGGAAAAAAAGATCCGTCATGCCGCCAAACGTCGCGGCGTCCCCGTCTCGCGCTTCCTGAAGGAAGCCGCCGAAAAGGAGGCCATCCGCGAAACCGCCTCTTTTGGCGCGGCGGTGAAGAAATACGCCGGCATCGTGCGCTCCGGCATCGGTGATCTCTCCACCCGTGAAGGCTTCGGCCATTAACTACCTGATCGACGCCGGCCCGATGGTGGGTTTTCTCGACGCCGACGATCAGTGGCATCGGTGGAGCACGCAGACCCTCGCCGTACTCGACGAACCGCTGGCCACCACGGAAACGGCGGTCGCCGAAGCCTGCCACCATCTGCGCAAACTGCGGCCCGCCCTGGCGGTCATTCCCCGCCTGATTGCCGAAGGTCGCCTGCGCTTGGTGCCGGTCTTGTCCGACCGTCCTGAGCGGGTGGGCGAATTGCTGGCGAAATATCCCAAGATGGATGCCGGTGATGCCACCCTGGTTGTCCTTTCGGAAATTTATCCCCGCGCCCGGCTCATCACCGTGGACGGGGATTTCCGTAATTATCGCCGTCTGCGCAATCAATCCATTCCTCTGATTTCGCCGGATTAAACCGACTGGCTGTTGCTCATACGAGCGGAACGCCTCGGCTACCCCGACGGAGTCGGGGCGGGCGAAGCCAAAAAGATCGGGGCGATTGGGTTGCCGGATGCGCGCGGGAGCACGCGCCGGCGACCCGCCGCCCCTTTTCCTTGTTTCCTATGGCTAATAACTGTCCCGCCTTCTCCCGTGCGGATTCTGCCTACCATCAGCGGTCCAAACGGGCAAATATCCTAGGCGCGGGTCAGAAAGAAACTCGCCCCGTGATTTTTACAGGGCACTAATTGGTTGAGTCATGCGAAAAACAGCCGTACACGCGGCGTTGGCATATTAAGCGTTGGCCGAAAGGAGAACTTTGAATATAATGCCTACGATAGTGCACCTGCAATGGGAAGGCCCGTACACTTGGGAAGGGAAAGGCAAGCTCCACAAGCCGAGTGACTATGGCATTTACGCGATCTACGGCTGTCACGTCCTCTACGGTGTAGACACGCTCCTTTATATCGGCAAAGCAAGCAAGCAGACCTTTGCCGTTCGCCTGAGCCAAGAGGTTGGTTGGATGTGGGAGCGAGACTTTCAGCGCATGACCATTTACGTCGGGAGGTTACACGGCTGGGACGGAACACCCTCCGTAGCCGCGTGGGAGGACCAAATTGACCGCGTCGAGAAGCTGCTGATTCTGGCACACATGCCGGCGTACAACGCGCAGAAGAGCATAGATTATGACGACCCCCGCTTGCAGGAGTTCCATATCCTGAACTGGGGTTGCCATCGAAATCTGCTCCCAGAGGTTTCCGGCTGGCGACACAGCTCTAAGTATGACGATGAGACCGGCTATAAGGCGTTCACAACAGACAAGTCGTAGAGCAATGGAAGCGGCCAACAATTCGGCGGAGCTAACGGTGCGCTCGGCGCGCCCCGAAGCTCACCTCCGGCGTTAGGCATCACCGAAGCATCGATATGAGAAATACTGCTCTGATTGGAATCGCCGGAGTCCATCATGTCGTGTCCGAGCTTTCGCGACGCGGTTTGATTGCACTCCCAACGGTCAAGAATACGAAGGCGTACGATATTGTGGCGTTGAATGAGGAGGGGACTCGTCACGCCAACATTCAGGTCAAGGCGTCGTCAAGGAAGGTGGGGTTCTTCCCCATGCCGCCGCCGGGGAAAATCCGAACCGGCAAGATGGATTATTACGTGTTCGTGAGGTGGATAGAGCGAGAGAAGCGTTACGAAGGATTTCTCCTTACGGGGCGCGAAACTAAGAGGGCTGTTAAACGCGAATTGGCATACCAAGCTCTCGCAAAAAAGCGGGGAACTTTGAAGGTCTTCTTTCCCAGTGTTGATATTGGCAAGCGAAACGCTAGTGACGCAGCCCGCTGGAAGCTCGCGTGGGAATCGTGGAGGCTTGAATAAGCATTGAAGCAGGCGCAACGGCGCCTAACAAATCGCCGCCGCCTTTAGTATCATCGGGAAGTGTAACCCCGTTTTGTCACCCTGCGCCGAAATTTGGGCTCATTCAGGCTGATTCCGGATGAGGTCCGAAATGCGGAAGTGGCTAGATCAGGCGGGCTTGATGACTCAGGCTGATTCCAGCAATCTCAGGCCTAAGAGCTTTTTCAAATTAGGAAACCGCTGCTCTATCCTGTTGAGCTACGGGGACGGCCATCGGCCATGAAGCGACTTTCCCGCCGCGCGTCGAGCGAGTTTCCGGACCGGCATGAGACCGGCTTCAACCGGCGGAGGATCCGGTCCGGCGCGACGCCACCAGAAACGCGAGCAGGGCACAGGCGATGCCGCCGAAATGGGCGAGCAGAACGAGCCGCACGCCGGCGTCGTTTCGGACGAACAGGGGGGCGCGGGACGCCGCTTCGACAATGATCTCCGCCGCAACCAGCAGGAGAACTCCGAGCCAGAACCAGCGCGGCTCGCTGGCATTCCGCCGTAGTTGCACGAGAGCCAGCAACACCACCAGCCCGGTCGCGACCCCGGAAATCCCCGCATAGCGGTTCAGCGCGGGATCGCCCAAAAGCAGAACGGCGGAAATCGCCGGCGGGGTCAGCACGTAAAACCAGCGCGCCAGTCGTGGGGCGATCCATTCGAGCCATGCGCCCGCCGCCAGAAACGGCGCCACATCCCACCAGAGATGGCTGAGATTGTAGTGCACGAGATGGCCGGTCCACAGCCGCCATACCTGCCCCGCCAGAATGTCCGCGCGCTCGTAAATCAGCGCGCCGGCCAGGCGCGGCCAGGCGAAGGCCAAGCCGGCCGCGGCAGTAATGGCCAGCGTGGCCCAGGACCGGACGGCGATCTCCCGGATTTTCTTTGCGCTGTTCACCGTGCCATTTCCAAGAAGCAATGCCATCAGCAGCGATCCTGCGGATCGCCTTATCAATACACAAACTTGAATGCCGTGCCGGTTCCCCACCCCTGCCCGGCCGGCGGGCCGGCGGCCGTTCCGTGCGGTCGAATGAACCCGCCTTGATCAAGGCCCGCGCTGGGGAAAATGCGGGTTGACAATGCCCGGGTGCGACGCAGCCTCACCCGTTCCTCACTTTTCTTCCGCCATGAGCACCACCGAGCCGAAGCCGCGCAGTCTGACGCCGGCCGAAATTCCGTTCACCAGCCCGCACATGCTGAACCGTTGTGTCACCGACACCGGCAAGATCCTGCCCCGGAAATACACCGGTCTCACCTCCAAGCACCAGCGCGCGGTCACGAAGACCCTCAAGCGCGCCCGCAGCATGCTGCTGGCACCATAAAGGTGCTGAATCCTGCTGATTTTCCGAGGCCGGAGCTTCCGCTCCGGCCTTTTTTGTGCTCAGCTGCCTGCTTCATGCCTGCCCAGATCCATCGCGGCACCCTGGCAAACCTGCGCCGGCTCGCGGGGGTGCTCCGGCGCGGCGGCCTCGTGGCCGTGCCGACCGAAACCGTCTATGGCCTCGCCGCCAACGCGCTCGATGCGCAGGCATGCCGCCGGATTTTCCGCGCGAAACGCCGCCCGGCGAACGATCCGCTCATCGTCCACGTCGCCGATCTGCGCATGCTGCGCCAGGTGGCGGAACCGAATGACGCCGTGGCCCGGCTCGCCCGCGCCTTCTGGCCGGGTCCGCTGACGTTGGTGTTGGCGCGCAAGGCCGCAGTCCCCCCGGTGGTGACCGCCGGCCTGCCGAGCGTGGCGGTGCGCATGCCGGCCCACCCGCTGCTGCGACGGCTGCTGCGGATCTGCGGCCTGCCCCTGGCCGCGCCGAGCGCCAATCCGTTCGGCCACGTCAGCCCGACCACGGCCGCGCATGTGCAGGAAGGTCTGGGACAGACCATCGCCCACATCCTCGACGGCGGGCCGTGCCGGCACGGACTCGAATCCACCATCGTTGACATCCGGGATCCGCTGCGGCCCGTGCTGCTGCGGCCGGGCGTAATCACCGCGGCGCAGCTCGGCCGCGTGCTCGGCGTGCCGGTGCACATCGCAACCCGGCGCGTCGCCGCCGGCTCTGCTGGCCAGCAGAGCGCGCTCGCGCCGGGCTTGCTGGCCCGCCACTACAGTCCGCGCCAGCCGCTCATCATTCACCAGCGTATCACGGCGGCCATGGTGGCGCGGAGGGGGACGGACGAGGCGTGGATCTGCTTCCGCAAGCCGGCGTGGACCGGCGGCGCCAAAAACATCTTCTGGCTCAGCGCCGCGGGCGACCTCCGCGAGGCGGGCCGGCGGCTGTTTGCGCTGGTCCATCGACTCGACCGCGGCGGCTGGAAACGCCTGCACGCCGAACTGGCGCCATCGGCGGGCGCGGGCCATGCGATCAACGACCGCTTGCGCCGCGCCGCGGGCAGACGTTCCTGACGCCACCCTGCAAGTTTTGTAACGTAATACCAATCGCCCGGGATTTCTGGACTTTGGGAGGGACGACCTCTGTGTCGTCCGTTTGATCTATCAGGCGGTCATTCGTCGCGGCACGTAGCGCGGTGTTTCAACCCGCGCTCATCCAACCAGCGCAGGCTGAAGCTCTGCGCTACGCCGATCCTACAGTCCAAATCTTGCGATCTGTTGGTATAATATTACATGCCTCCCGGCGGCGGCGGAGCGGAACAGCCGTCGGCTCTTTACGCTGCCGGAATCCGGGTGAGCTGGCGGCTCGGCACAAGCACGACCGGCATGCCCGCCGCGCGTGCGCCGACGATGCCCGGCTCGGCATCCTCGAACACGAGGCAGCGTTCCGGCGCGACGCCCATGCGCCGGGCCGCGAACAGGAACATGTCCGGCGCCGGCTTGCCGCGGCCCGACGGCACGTCAGCCGGCGTCACCACGATGCGGAAAAGCGTGTCCAGGCCGGCGCGTTGGAGCGCTCGCTGGGCCACCTCGGGCATGCCGCCGGTGACGACCGCCACCGGATGCGTTTTCGCCACGCGCCGGGCGAACGCCACCACCGGGGTGATGAGCTTCGCCTCCCGCAGCCGTCCGAGATAGATCCCCTCCTTCACGTGCGCGATCCGCGCGGCGTCGAGTTTGACCCCGTAATGTTCGCCGACCCGCTGCGCCACCAGCTGCGTCGGCACTCCGCCCAGCGAGTAGAAATAGTCCTCCTCGAGATCGCGCCCGAGGCCGCCGCGCCGCAGCGCTTCGCGCCACGCCGCATAGTGCAACGGCATGGTGTCGACGAGCGTGCCGTCGAGGTCAAAGATGTAACCCGCGAAATCGCCCTTGGGAATGACCAGCTTCATGAAGCCGCGCAACAGAGCAAACCCCGTCCCGCCTTGCAACCGAAACCTGCATGTTCCCCGGCGGTGTCCCCAGGGACTACTCGCAGCACAGCAGCTTGCGCCGCTCCCAGCCGATCACCTGGCCCAGCCGGTCGAACTCGAAGCGGCAGCACGCCTGCAGCTTCGCCTTCAGCATCTGCCGGCCGCGCCGCACGCGCGACTTCACCGCCGTGAGCGACAGGTTCATCCGCAGCGCGATCTTCGCCAACGGCAGTCCTTCCAGTTCGGCCAGCCGCACGGGTTCGCGATAGGTTTCCGGCAGCTCCGCGAGAAAATGATGGATCGACGCGGCCATGGCCGTGCGCATCGCCTCGACCTCGTCGCGGCTCTCCGCCGCGAGGGCCGCCGGCAGCTCTTCCGTCGGCTTCTGCCGGCGGTAATGATCGATCAGCGTCGAGCGCGCCACCCGGTAGAGCCAGGCCTCCAGCCGTGCGTCGTCGCGCAGGGTTGCGCGCGAGCGGTAGACCTTGAGCAGCGTCTCCTGCGTCAGGTCGTCGGCGGTCGCATCGTCGCGCACGCGGCGGCGAAGAAACGCCCGCAACCGCGGCGCCATTTGCAGCACGCCCGCATCGAAGGCCTGCGCCGTCATGATTTCGCCGCGGCCTCCACCGCCCGCGTCATGCAGACCGCGCTGACGGGGCACAGGCTGTTGAACTCCCGGGTGGCGGCAATGGCCGCCGGCACGGTCCGGCGCGCGATTTTTTGGAAGCCGCGTCCCGCAAAAAACGCCTCGGCGGTCGTGGTGAGGAGGTAGAACCGCTTCACCCCCTTGCGCCGCGCCTCCGCGGCGAGCCGTCGCACCAGCTGATCGCCCAGGCCGGCGCCGCGCCGCGCGGGCGCGACCACCAGCGAGCGCAGCAGCGCGTCCCGGCCGTGCAACTCGAAGCCGACCGCACCCACCACCGCGCCGGCGTGGCGTGCCACGAGAAAATGCGCCAGATGGTCGGCGAAATCCTCGTGCGGCAGCTCCGCCTCGCGCAACAAGGCGGCGATGGCCGTCGCGTCGTCCGGCGCGGCGGGGAAAATGGCGATGGGAGCGGCGGCAGGTTTCACCAACCTCATGGCTTATACGCGGTGAGGTAGGCGGAAACCACAAAATCCGCGACCGTGGGATCCTCGGTCCACTGCGCGATCGTCTGGCGCGAGGACTCCCGGGGCTGGATGTCGATCCGGGCAAAGCCGGCCTCTTTGAGCATCGTTTCCAGGTCTGAGACGAGGGCCGCACCCGCGATACAGGCGCCAATTGCTTCCAGCTTCTGCCTCAGGCCCGGCGGGACCGGCTTGGTGGCCACCACATCCGAGATGGCCAGCCGGCCGCCCGGCTTGAGCACGCGGAACGCCTCGCGGAAAACCTGCGCCTTCTCGGGCGAGAGGTTGATGACGCAGTTGGAGATGATCAGGTCGACGGTGGCGTCGGCCACGGGCAGGTGCTCGATCTCGCCGAGCCGGTATTCGACATTGGCAAAACCGGCCCGGGCGGTGTTGCGGCGGGCCTTGGCGATCATCGGCGGTGTCATGTCGACGCCAATGACGCGGCCCGTGCCGTTGAGCTGGCGCGCGGCGAGCAGGCAGTCGAAGCCCGCGCCACTGCCGAGGTCGAGCACAGTTTCGCCGGGCTTGATGGACGCAATGGCGAGCGGATTGCCGCAGCCGAGGCCGAGATCGGCGCCGGCGGGCACGCCGGCCACGTCGGCCGCTGAGTAGCCGAGCTGCTCGCTGTATTTTGTGTCCGCCGCACCGCCGCAACAGCTCGTGCTGGTGTCTCCGCAGCCGCAACTGGACGGAGCCGAGGCGTCGTCCTGCTTCGCGATGGCGCCGTAGCGTTCGCGGACGTAATCTCTGATCTGGGTGGCATCAAGGTTCTTCATGGTCAGGTGAGTTCACCTCATAAAGACGCAGCACCGTCGCAAAGGACGCACACTTTCCGTCCGGCCCATTCCTCAGGCTGGATTGAGCAAGACCTAGCGAGACGGACATCTGGCGGCGGCCGATGGCGCAAGGGATGGTCGTTCAGCGCGAAAGCAAAGAGTGCGGCCACCGCCAGGGCCAGGAACAGGATACCGGCGTCCAGTCGGTGCGAATCCAGCGACATGGCCGCCGTGGTGAGGACGAGGATAAAAAGGAGGGAGAGGAGTGTCTTCATGGGTGTTCACTCCATAAAGACGCGCCCCTCTTCCAAAAGACGCAGGGAAAACCGCCCTCTTGCCACGGTCGTTGCCGATTTGGCCCAGACTCAACGCCGCATGCCGCGGTGCAGCCGGCTGGGGGGCTTGGCGGTCTCCTCGGCCGCCAGCGTCCGCTCGTCGAAGAGCGCCGAATAAACGTAAGGATAATCCTCGAGTTTCTTCCACTCGATGGGCCGGCCGATGAAGCGCTCGATGCTGCGCGCGTCGCGCACGCTTTCCTCGGTCACCAGCGTGAAGGCGTCGCCGAGGTGGTGGGCGCGGCCCGTGCGGCCAATGCGGTGCACGTAGTCCTCGGGATTCTCGGGCACGTCGTAGTTGACGACGTGCGTCACGCCCGCGATGTCGAGGCCGCGGGCGGCGAGGTCGGTGGCGACCAGCACCTCGTAACGGCCGGCCTTGAAACCCGCGAGCGCCTCCTGCCGTTCGCTCTGGTTGCGGTCCGCGTGCATCACCGCGACGGAATGTTTGTGCGACTTGAGCCAGGCGGCCACGCGATCGGCGCCGATCTTGGTGCGGCAGAAGACGAGGACGCTCTCAAAATTGGTGCGTGCGAGCAGCGTGCGCAGCAGGTCGAACTTCTGCGACCCGACCACGGGATAGAACGCATGCGACACGGTCTCGGCCGGCGCCTGGCGCCGGCCGATCGCGACCGTCACCGGGTTGCGGAGCACCCAACCGGCGAGCGACTCGATTTCCGGCGGCAGCGTGGCGGTGAAGAGCAGTGTCTGCCGCTCGCGCGGGCATTGCTGCACGATGCGCTTCACGTCGGGCAGGAAGCCCATGTCGAGCATGCGGTCGACCTCGTCGAGCACGAGGACGTTGACGTCGCGCAGCGTCAGGGCGCGCTGCTCGAGGAGGTCGAGCAGCCGGCCGGGCGTGGCCACGACGACGTCGACGCCGCGCTTGAGATCATCGCGTTGGCGGCCGTAGCCCACGCCGCCGTAGATCACGGTGCCGCGCAGGTCGGTGAACCGGCCGTAGTCGCGGAACGCCTGCTCGACCTGCAGCGCCAGTTCGCGCGTGGGTTCGAGGATGAGGCAGCGCAGCGGGCCGTGGCGGTCGAGTTTTTGGAGGATGGGCAGGGCGAAGGCGGCGGTCTTGCCCGTGCCGGTCTGGGCGGAACCGATGACGTCGCGCCCGGCGAGCACCAGGGGGATGGCCTGCTCCTGGACGGGCGTCGGTTCGGTGTAGTGCATCTGCTGGACGGCGCAGGCGAGCGCGTCGGTGAGGCCGAGCCGCGTGAAGACGGTGTCCATGGCGGGCACGACGTGTCGCGGCGGCACGGGCGATGGATGCGATTGACCTGCCGCAGGCTGGCCCGGTGCAGACGGGAGGGCTGCGGAGGGCCGCGGCGCGTATCTCGGCGCCGGCTTTGGTTCGGCCTTGGGCGCGGGTCTTGGCGCATGGCTGGTCTGCTGGCGCTGGCCGCGGCCCCTGCCGCGGCCGGATCTTCCCGCCGGATACGGTTTTGGCGCTGGCGTTTGGTCGTGACCGGCGGGCCGGTGGGAGGGCTTGGGCGGTGGTTTGACGGGAGAACCGGCGGGCTTGGCCGTCAGGCTTTTCCGGATCGACGCGAAAATTTTGCGCAACATGTCAGATTAAAGTCCGACAGCTTCCCGGTTTCTCCGGGCTTGGCAACCATGGAAACCTGTTCCGGCCCTGCCACGTTCTGCTGGCCAGCAGAACGTGCGTGGCGCCCGCCGCCGCTCGTCCGTTCCTACTTGCGGGTGGATATCGCCCGCCGCCGGTTGGAAAAGAGGGTGCGGCAGATTTCGCAGACGGTGCCGTCGCAGCCGCGCGCGGTGCAATGTTCGCGGCCGTAGAAGATAAAACGCAGATGAAGTCGGTTCCAGTGTTCGCGCGGGAAGAGCCGCTTCAAATCGCGCTCGGTCTGCTCCACGCTGCGGCCGTCGGTCAGCTTCCAGCGCTGGGCGAGCCGGTGGATGTGCGTGTCGACGGGGAACGCCGGCTCGCCGAACGCCTGCGCCATGACGACCGACGCGGTCTTGTGTCCCACGCCCGGCAACGCTTCGAGCTCCTCAAAACTGCGCGGCACCCGCCCGCCGTGCCGCTCGACCAGCAGGCGTGACAAGCCGGCGATGGCCCGCGCCTTCCCCGCCGCCAGTCCGCACGGGCGGATGATCGCTTCGATCCGTGCCACCGGCAGCCGGCTCATGGCCTCGGGCGTGTCCGCCACGGCCCAGAGGCGCGGCGTGACCCCGTTCACGCGCGTGTCGGTGCATTGCGCCGAGAGCAGCACGGCCACCAGCAGCGTGAAGGTGTCCTGGTGCCGCAGCGGCACGGGCGTCTCGGGATACAGCTCCGCGAGCCGCCGGTCGAGGTAGGCGGCGCGGGCGGCTTTGGTGGTGAAGGTGGTGGCATCCCTGGAGGAGGCGCCCTGGGGCGCGAGCTTGTCGCCCGCCCCTCGACAAGCCCCTCGACACGCTCGGGGCCTTGAGCTTGTCGAAACGGCTCGGGGCCCTGAGCCTGTCGAACGGGCAAGCGGGCTTCCTACAACCGGGCGGAAAGGCGGCCTCATTGTGCTCACACCAGAACCCGTTTTGTCCGGAAAACAACCCTGGAGATGACAGTCACACCAAATCGCTGTTGCGCGCCCACCGCCCTCGCCTACCGTCCAAAGACATGTCCATGAACCGCGACCCGCTCGCCCCGGCCGATACCTTTGCGCGCCGCCACCTCGGTTCCAACGAGGCCGACGTTGCCGCGATGGTCGGCCAGCTCGGCCATCCGTCGCTCGACGCCCTGATCGACACTGCCGTGCCGGCGCACATCCGCGGGCGCCGGCCGCTCCGGCTTCCCGAGGCGGCCGGGGAGAGCGCCGCGCTCGCCGAGCTACGCGCCATCGCCGCGCAAAACCAGGTGTTCCGCAGCTTCATCGGCATGGGTTACTACGACACGTTCACGCCGTCCGTCATCCAGCGTGCCATCTTCGAAAATCCCGGCTGGTACACCGCCTACACCCCCTACCAGGCCGAGATCTCCCAGGGCCGGCTCGAGGCGCTGCTCAATTACCAGACAATGATCTGTGATCTCACGGGGCTCGAGATCGCCAACGCCTCCCTGCTGGACGAAGGCACCGCCGCCGCCGAGGCCATGATGCTCTGCCATCGTCTGAAAGAGGAGGCCGGCGGCGTGTTTTTCGTCTCCAGCGCGTGCCACCCGCAGACCATCGACGTCGTCAAGACGCGCGCCCGGCCGCTCGGCATCAGGGTCGTGGTGGGCGACCACCGCACGTTCAAAGTCGAGAGCGGTGTCTGCGGCGTGCTGGTGCAGTACCCCGACACCTGGGGCTCCATCCACGACTATGCCGGCTTTTTCGCGCAGGCCCATGCGGCCGGCGCGCTCTGCGTCGTCGCCACCGACCTGCTGGCGCTGACCCTGCTGCGCGCTCCGGGCGAATTCGGGGCCGATGTCGCGGTCGGTTCCGCGCAACGCTTCGGCGTGCCCATGGGCTTTGGCGGCCCGCATGCGGCTTTCTTCGCCACCCGCGACGCCTACAAGCGCCAGATGCCCGGCCGCCTCGTCGGCGTGTCGAAGGATGCGCAGGGCCACCCCGCCCTCCGCCTCGCGCTGGGCACGCGGGAGCAGCACATCCGCCGGGACAAGGCCACGTCCAACATCTGCACCGCGCAGGTGCTGCTGGCGGTCATGGCCTCAATGTACGCGGTGTACCACGGCCCGGAGGGCCTGCGCCGCATCGCGCGGCGCGTGCGCCAGCTCACCCAGCTCCTCGCCCAGGGCCTCACCGCCCTCGGCGTCCGCGTCAACGCCGAGCCGGTCTTCGACACGCTGACGGTCGGCACCGTCTCCGCCGACCGCGTGCATGTCGTCGCGCAGGCCAGGAAAATCAACCTGCGCCGCATCAACGCACGCACGGTGGGCATCTCCCTCGACGAGACGACCACGCTTGAGGACGTGCACACCCTGCTCGACCTCTTCAGCACGGTCCAGCCGGCGGAAGCGGCGGAGGGCGGCCCCGCCGACTATCCCGCCCCCCATGCCCGGCAGTCGGCCTTCCTCGCGCATCCGGTGTTCAATTCCTACCACACCGAGCATGAGATGCTGCGCTACATCAAGCGGCTCGAGTCGCGCGACCTCTCGCTCTGCCATTCGATGATCTCGCTCGGCTCGTGCACGATGAAGCTCAACGCCGCCAGCGAGATGTTCCCGGTCACGTGGCCCGAGTTCAGCCGGCTGCATCCATTTGCCCCCGCCGACCAGACCCGCGGCTATCACGAACTCTTCGCCGATCTCGAGGCGTGGCTCGCGGACATCACCGGCTTTGCCGCGGTCTCGCTCCAGCCCAACGCCGGCTCCAACGGCGAATACGCCGGCCTGCTCGCCATCCGCGCCTGGCACGAGGCGCGCGGCGAGGGTCGCCGCAATGTTTGCCTCATCCCCACGTCCGCGCACGGCACCAACCCCGCCAGCGCCGCCATGGCGGGGCTGAAGGTCGTGCCCGTGGCCTGCGACGCACAGGGCAACGTCGATCTAGCCGACCTTCGTGCCAAGGCCGCGCAGCATGCGCCGGACCTCGCCGCGCTCATGATCACCTACCCGTCCACTCACGGCGTGTTCGAGAGCGGCATCAGGGACATCGCCGCCATCGTGCACGGGCACGGCGGCCAGGTTTACATGGATGGCGCCAACCTCAACGCGCTGGTCGGCCTCACGGACCCCGCGGCGCTCGGCGCCGACGTCTGCCATCTCAACCTGCACAAGACGTTCTGCATCCCGCACGGCGGCGGCGGACCGGGCGCGGGTCCCATCGGCGTGGCGAGGCATCTCGTTCCCCACCTGCCGGGTCACATGGTGGTGCCCCAGCGATCCTCCGCCGGTGCGGTTGCCGCCGCCCCTTGGGGCTCCGCCTCCATCCTCGTCATCTCCTGGATGTACCTCCGCATGATGGGACCCGACGGCCTGGCGCAGGCGACCAAGCTCTCCATTCTCAACGCCAACTATGTGGCACAGCGGCTCGATCCCTGCTTCCCCGTCTTGTACAAAGGCGCCGGCGGCCTCGTCGCGCACGAGTGCATCGTCGACCTCCGCGACTGGAAGCAGCACGGCCTCGAGGTGGAGGACGTGGCCAAGCGTCTCATGGACTATGGCTACCACGCGCCCACCATGTCGTTTCCGGTCCCCGGCACGCTCATGATCGAGCCCACCGAGAGCGAGTCGAAGGCCGAGCTCGACCGTTTCTGCGACGCCCTCATCGCCATCCACGGCGAGATGCAAAAGGTCGCCACCGGCGAGTTCGACAAGGCCAGCAACCCGCTCAAGCACGCGCCGCACCCCGCGCAGGTGGTCTGCGCCGACGCGTGGGACCGCCCCTATTCGCGCGAGCTGGCCGCCTTTCCGACCGCGTGGACGCGCCACTTCAAGTTCTGGCCCGCCGTCGGCCGGGTGGACAATGTCTACGGCGACCGCCACCTGGTGTGCTCGTGCGCGGGGATGGAGGCGTACGCCGAGGCGAAGGGATCAATCTCCCAGAGCTAATGTCGTGGCGCGATTGCTTACCGTCTTAGGCAACGTCGGTGTGGCCTGATCTTTGAAGATGAGCGCGTGCCACCGCACGCACATGGCCTCGTCGTAGAGATGCGGGCGCGGCCGCGGACCAGAGTTCAACTTCCAAAAAAATCCGTGCCATCCGTGTAATCCGTGGTCAGATGTTTCTTCATGCGCCTCATCCGCCACCTCACTTCCACCGGACCTGCCTATGCCGCCCTGCAGCCCGACGGCACCGCCCGCGAGATCGCGGGCGACATTCTCGGCGACTTCCGGGTCACCGATCGCGCCGTGCAACCCGGCAAGCTGCTCGCACCGGTCGTCCCCTCCAATCTCCTCGCCATCGGACTCAACTACCGGAAGCACGCCGAGGAGGGCGGCCGCGGCGCCCCGGAAAAACCCGTGCTTTTCCTCAAAGCCACCAGTTCCGTGCAGAATCCCGGCGATCCCATCGAAATCCCGAGGAAACTTGCCAGCCAGGAAGTCGATTACGAATGCGAGCTGGCCGTCGTGATCGGCCGGCGCTGCAAGAACGTCACCCGCGACCAGGCGCTGGACCACGTGCTCGGCTACACCTGCGCCAACGACGTGTCGGCCCGCGACTGGCAGCGCAAGCCCTGGGGCGGCGGCCAGTGGTGCCAGGCCAAGAGCTTCGACACCTTCTGCCCGCTCGGGCCGGTGCTGGTGACGAAGGACGAGATCCCCGATCCGAACCACCTGCGCATCCGCACCCTGCTCAACGGCGCGGCGATGCAGGACTGGAACACGGACGACATGATTTTCGACGTGCCCGCGCTCATTGAATTTCTCAGCGGCAGCAAAACGCTGCTGCCCGGCACCGTCATCCTTACCGGCACGCCGCACGGCGTGGGTTTCGCGCGCACGCCGCCCGTGTTCGTGCGGCCCGGCGACATCGTCACCATCGACATCGAGAAGATCGGCGCGCTGACCAACCCGGTGATCAACGAGCCGGCTTAACCACTGGAGCCATGCAGATAAGGAAGGAACGTTCTTGGGCGCCGGGAGTCCTTCCGCGCTCCCGGTTGAAGCCACGATGAGGTCGCCGCCTGAGCCTGTGTTTGCACCCCCCCACGCCAGCCGCTGGCCGGTCGCGCTGGCGGCGGTGGTGATCGGCCTCGGAATCCTGGTCGCATATCACAACAGCTTTCACGGATCGTTGATCTTCGATGACGAGCCGGCCATCCTGGAGAATCCGAGCATCCAGCAGCTGTGGCCCGTCTGGAAAACCCTGGTCCCTCCGGCCGAGATGACGGTCACCGGCCGGCCGGTCGCCAATTTCACGCTGGCCGTCAACTACGCGCTGAGCGGGACCAACGTCTGGAGCTACCATGCGTTCAACCTGCTCATTCACCTGCTCGCCAGCCTGACCCTGTTCGGCGTGGCGCGGCGCACGCTGCTGCAGCCGGTCCTGCGGGAGCGCTTCGGCCGGGACGCGTTTCCCCTGGCCGTCGTGATCGCCCTGCTATGGAGCCTTCATCCGCTACAAACCGAGGCGGTAACCTATGTCATCCAGCGCGTCGAGTCGCTGATGGGGTTGTTCTACCTGCTGACCTTCTATTGCTTCATCCGTTCGATCAAGTCACCGCGGCCTCGGCTCTGGCAGGGGTGCGCCGTGGTGACCTGCCTGCTCGGCGCGGCCACCAAGGAGGTGACGGCCACGGCCCCGCTGCTGGTGCTGCTCTATGACCGGACCTTTGTGGCGGGCTCGTTTCGGGAGGCCTGGCGCCGGCGCTGGAGAGTGCACGTGGCGCTGGCGGCAACCTGGCTGCCCCTGGCCGGTCTGGTGGCGAGCGCCGGCTGGGACCGCAACGGCACGTCCGGCTTCGACGTGGGCATCACGCCATGGGCGTACTGGCTGACCCAGTTCGAGGCAGTCATCCGCTATCTCTGGCTGTCGGTGTGGCCCCATCCGCTCGTGTTTGAATACGGCACCTTCTGGGTGAACCGTGCGACGGAGGTGGCACTGTGCGCTGTGATGGTCGTGGTGCTGGCGCTGGCGGTGCTGGTCGCGCTCTGGCGGCGGCCGGTGCTGGGTTTTCTGGGCGCCTGGTTTTTCGTGATCCTGGCGCCCACCAGCGTCATACCCGGCCGGATCCAGATGATCGTCGAACACCGAATGTACCTCCCGTTGGCGGCGGTGATCGCGCTGGCCGTCGGTGGGGCGGTGACCAGATACGGACGGCGCAGCCTGGTCGTCTTCCTGGCGCTCGCGGTGGGCGCCGGCTGGCTGACGGTCGAACGCAATGACGTTTATCGAAGCGCGGAAGGTCTTTGGCGCGACACGGTCGCCAAACGGCCGGCCAACGAGCGCGCCTACAACTGCCTGGGCGTGGCCCTGTTCAAGGACGGCCAAATCCAGGAAGCGATCAAAAGCTATGAGACGGCGTTGCACCTCCGGTCGGCGTATCCGGAGGCGCACAGTAATCTGGGCTATGCGCTGACCAAGGCCGGCCGTTTCCGGGAGGCGATCGCGGAGTGCCGGACGGCGCTGCGCCTCAAGCCGGACTACGCGAAGGCCTACAACAACCTCGGCAACGCCCTGCTCGAGGCGGGACAGGTGGCCGAGGCCATCCAATCCTATGAGACCGCGCTGCGGATCACGCCGAATGATGCCAAGATGCATTACAACCTCGGCAACGCCCTGCTGCAGGCGGGACGCATCCCCGAGGCGATCCAACAGTACGAGGCGGCGCTGCGCAGCAAACCGGTTGACGCGGAGGCGCAATTCAATCTGGGCAACGCCTTGCTCCAAGCGGGGCGGGTGCCGGAGTCCATCGCCCACTACCAGGCGGCGTTGCGGATCAACCCGGACTACGCGGAAGCGCACAGCAATCTTGGCAGCGCCCTGCTGCAAATGGAGCGGACGCCCGAGGCCATCGCGGAGTTTCAGGTGACGCTGCGGATCAAGCCGGACTATGCGGAGGGCTACAACAACCTCGGAGCCGCGTTATACCAAGCCGGGCGGATCAACGAAGCGATCCAGCAGTTTGAGACCGCGCTGCGGATCAAGCCCGGGTATCTTGACGCACGTCAGAATCTCGAACGGCTGCGGAACCCGGCGCCGGTGGCCGAGAGCCGGCATTGAATCGCCACCGGCCGCGGCGCCCCGTCAGGCGGGTGGTTCCCCGCGGGCGAATTCTACCCCATCAGCAGTGCGATCTGCCGGCCGGGACCATGCACGCCCTCGATGAGGATGCCCTCGACATCGGCGGTCTTCGACGGGCCGGTGGCCCAGATGATGTTCGGGTCGTCGCCGAGCAGGGCGACCGCCTGCGCCAGGTTCGCCATCACCTCCTCGCGGCGCAGCACCGCGATGTGCACCCACGGCGCCAGCGCGCCGAGCCGGCACGAGGTCGACGCGTCGGAGAGGATGAGCGTGCCCGTCTCCGCAATCGCGCCGACCGCGCGCGTGATGCCGAACTGGTAGTCGTCGACGCGCGTCCGGTCAAAGACCGTCTCAACGGTGAACTCCGGTCCGAAGGCCGGTGCCAGCCGCGGCCACAGCTTCGGATCACAGTAGCCGTGCAGCCAGTGGTTCGTCTTGAGCAGCACGACCACGTCCTCGACGCGCTCCATGCTCTCGCCGTTCACGAGCTTGGCCCGCTCGCAGAACACGCTCCAGGGGTCCTTCCAGTCGACCACCTCGCGCATCACCGCCACGTTGTCGGGAAAATTGGGATAGGCCGCGCGCTTCGGCAGCGGGGCCAGCGCGCCGCGCACGCGGCTGAGGATGACTTCACGATCGTCGTTCATGGAGGGTTATTTTGACCGCGGATTACGATTCCATTCCTGGTTGATGCGGTTTCGGCGCGAGCAGCTTTTCGCGGGCCACCAGGTAGAGGAAGCCCGTCAGCACCGCAAACGGGATCAGCGCCAGCGCGTCGGCATGCAGGCCGTTGAAGAACGGGTTGTGCGCGGTGGACCACGTGGTGAGGAAGGCGTTGACCCGGTCGAGCACCCCGGTAAGGAACGCGATGACGATGCCGGCGATGGCGCCGCCCGCAATGTAGCCCGACGCGAGCAGGACGCCCGGACTCTTGTCGCTCTCCGCCACGAGCTGCGTCTCGTCGAGCTGCGCGTGCTTCAACTCGTCGCGCTTCAGCCGGTCGACCAGCCAGCGGATGAGGCCGCCAACAAAGATCGGCGTCGTAGAGGAAAGCTGCAGGTACACGCCCACCGCGAAGGGCAGCGAAGCGATGCCCGACAGTTCGAGCGTGACGGAGATGAACACCCCCAGCAGCACCAACGCCCACGGCAGCCGGCGGTCGAGGATGCCCTTGATGATATAGGACATCAGCGTGGCCTTCGGCGCGTCGAACTTGCTTACGGTCGTGCCATCGGGTCGCTCCCGGTGCACGCCATTGATGCCCGGATCGACGAGCCATACGGCGCGCCCGGCGCGGTTGACCAGGTATTTGCCCGCCGGGCCACCGGCCGCGTCCGTCTTCTGCCACACGAAATAGGTGCCGGCGTCGTCACGCGCCTGCGGGCCGCTGAGTCGCTCCTCGCGCGTGAGCTTCGTGGCGTCGGTGGCGAGGCCGGGCGCCACCTGCGCGGCGGGCACGTAGACCGTGGCTGCGGCGTTCAACTTGAGCAGGATCGGCCCCAGCACCAGCGCCGAGGCGAACGCACCGACCAGGATCGAATACTGCTGCAACTTCGGCGTGCCGCCGACGAGAAAGCCGGTCTTCAGATCCTGCGAGGTCGTGCCGCCGTTGGAGGCCGCGATGCAGACGACGGCGCCCACCGAAAGCGCCGTCACGTAGTAGGTGCCGCCGGTCCAGCCGACGATCAGAAAGATGAGGCAGGTGAGCAGCAGCGTCGCCACCGTCATGCCCGAAATGGGATTGGACGAGGAGCCGATCTCCCCGGTGAGTCGCGACGAAACCGTCACGAAGAGAAACCCGAAGACCACAATGAGAATCGCGCCGAGCAGGTTCATATGCAGCGGCGGCGCAAGCGTAATGGCCGCCATCAGCACCACCAGGCCGATGCCAACGAAGATCATGGGGAGATCGCGATCCGTGCGCTGCACCCCGGCGGATCCGGCGCCGCCGTTCGTGCGTGAGGCGCGGAAGTCACCCAGCCCGGCGCGCAGCCCGTGCCAGATTATCGGCAGCGAGCGGACCACGCTGATGATGCCCCCCGCCGCCACCGCACCCGCGCCGATGTAGAGAACATAGGCTTCGCGGATCTCACCCGGCCCCATCTGGGAGATCGGGATCGTGCCTGGGGCCAGCGGACCGGTCAGCTTTTCGCCGAAGAACTTGATCATCGGGATCAGCACGAGGTAGGCGAGCACGCCGCCCCCGCACATGATCGAGGCGATGCGCGGCCCGATGATGTAGCCCACCCCGAGGAGCTCCGGCGAGATCTCGATGCCCAACGAGCCGGCCTGGAACGGCGCGCCAAACACCTTTTGCGGGATGTCCTTCCAGCCCTTGAGGGCGACGTTGAGCGTCTTGTAGAGGAGTCCGACGCCGAAGCCGGTGAAAATCACCTTTCCGCCGGACGACCGGCCGAGTCCGGCGGCGGCGGCGGTCGCCATGTCCGCCTTGGCCGCGGACGACGCGGCCGCGCGGCTCTCGGGGGAGGCGCCGGCGGTCAGCACCGCGGCGCACGCCGTGCCCTCGGGATATTTCAGCACGCCATGCTCCTTCACAATGAGCGCGCGGCGCAGCGGGATCATCATCAGAATGCCCAGCAGGCCGCCGAGGAGCGCCACAAGCATGACGCGCGTCAGCTCGAGATCGAAGCCAAGGATGAGGATCGCGGGCATGGTCACGCCGATGCCGAACGCGATCGACTCGCCCGCCGATCCGGCGGTCTGCGAGATATTGTTCTCGAGGATGGTGGCGTCGCGCACGCCGAGCTTCGAGAGGCCGCGGAACAGCGCGAGGGAGATGACCGCCACGGGAATCGAGGCGCTCACCGTCAGGCCGACCTTAAGCACGAGGTAGAGCGACGACGCGCCAAAGATCATGCCGAGCACGGTGCCGGTGAGCACGGCGCGCAAAGTAAATTCGCGCATCAGCGTGCGGGCCGGGATGTAGGGCTCGAATTTCGAAGCGGGCGTGGGTTCAGCCATGACGGGAGGGCTCAGGCGCTGGAGATGGCCGCGGCGGCGGCCTCATTCTTTCCGGTTTCCGGTTTCCGGCTTGCCCGCCGTAGCCTCGGCGGAGGCGGATTTCCGCTTTACCCGCTGGCGGAGCCAGCGCCGAAACTCGCCGCCGCGCCACTTGGGCAGCGTGCGGCTGGCCGCCCACGCGTGCATCGCGGGCACAGGAATGAGTCCGGGCGGGATGTAATCGAGCAGCCGGCCGCCGACCAGCGCGGCCTTCCACGCCATCGGCTGCGAGGCGAGCAGCGCCCACGGCCCCATGGGCGGCAGGCCGGGCGACGCCGCGCCCTCGCGCTTACCCCGGTCGCGCAGGCGCAGAAGCAGGTCGGGGATGGGAATGTTCACCGGGCAAACCTCGTTGCACGCGCCGCACAGACTCGACGCCTTGGGCAGGTCGGCCTTCCCCAGGAAGCGTTCGCCCGCGAGCAGCGGCGAGAGCACCGCGCCGACGGGGCCGGGATACACGCTGCGGTAGGCGTGCCCGCTCACCTGGCGGTAAACGGGGCACACATTCATGCACGCGCCGCAACGGATGCACCGCAGGATCTCGCGGCATTCGCCCGCCAGCACCTCGGTGCGGCCGTTGTCGACAAAGATGACGTGCATCTCCTCGGGGCCGTCGGGCTGGCCGGCCACCCGGGGCCCGCGGATGAACTCGGTGTAGGCGGTGAGCTGCTGGGCGGTGGCGGAGCGGGCGAGCAGGTTGAGAAAGAGCGCCAGGTCGCGGTCGCGCGGCAGGAGCTTTTCGATGCCGACGAGCGCGATGTGGCATTTGGGCGCGGCGAGGCTGAAGCGCGAATTACCCTCGTTGGTGACGACGACGAGCCGCCCGCTTTCGGCCACGACAAAGTTGGCGCCGGTCATGCCCGCATCGGCGGCCAGATATTTCTTCCGCATGAACTCGCGGGCGCGGCGCGTGATGACCTCGGGCTCGTCGTTGTAGGCGCCGAGGCCGTTTTTCTCGAAACTCGTCGCGATTTCCCGGCGGTTCTTGTGGATGATCGGCCGCACGATGTGGCTCGGGTGATCGTGGTCGATCTGGACGATGAATTCACCGAGGTCGGTCTCGAGGCACTCGATGCCGTGCGACTCGAGGAAGGGGGCCAGCTCGATCTCCTCGCTCACCATGGTCTTCGCCTTGACCAGGCGCGTGGCACCGCGGCGCTGCAGGATGGCGAGCACCTGGCGGCGGGCCGCCTCGGCGTCGACGGCCCAGTGCACCTGTGCTCCTCCGGCCGTGAGACGCTCCTCCACCAGCGGCAGGAGGGTGTCGAGGTTTTCGATGACATGCTGCTTGATCTCCCCGGCCAACCGGCGCAGCCGGTCGGGGTCGTCAAAATCCCCGGCCAGCATTTTCGCGCGCTTTTCGTGCGTGGCTTTGGTGCTCCCGTAGACCGACTGCCGCTTCTCCGGCGGCAGGGTGCAGGCAAATTGGTCGATGGGCTGGGTCTTCATGGGGAGTGTGTAGGAGCCTGCTCGCAGGCGATGAAAAAAGAATCGCGAGCAAGCTCGCTCCTACAGTTCATTCACAGCAGCCCTCCGTTTTTGAGCGCGTCGCGCAACACCTGGGCCACGTGCCGGTGCGGCATGGGCCGGCCTTCCTTCTCCGCCAGGCCGCTGAGGTGCATGAGGCAGCTCGTGTCGACACCGACGAGAAACCGGGGCTGGGCGGCGCGCAGATGCTGGAGCTTCAGCCGGCCCATGGCCTCGGAGATGTGGGGGAACGTCACCGAAAACGTACCGCCGAAGCCGCAGCATTGCTCGGCCTCGCCGAACTCGACGAGGGTCACGCCCGGGATCGAACGCATCAGGGTCGCCGCCGCCTCGGCGCTCCGGGTGCCGCGCGTGTGGCAGGAACGGTGGAACGCGATGGCCCCGTCGAACCGGCCGGGCCAGGACGTCACGCCGAGCCCGTTGACAATGAAATCCGCCAGTTCCCACGTGCGTCGGGCGAGCTGCTCCACCTCGGGGAGGTCGCGCTCATGCTCGAACGCCAGCAGGGCGCCGTGAAACACCATGGCGGCGCAGGAGCTCGACGGCACGACGACGGGCAGTTCGCTCTTGAACGTGCGCACCAGGTGCCGCACCACGCGGCGCGAGGCCTTCCAGTCGCCCGAGTTGAAGGCCGGCTGGCCGCAGCAAATCTGCGCCTCGGGGAACTCGACCGTGAGGCCGAGGTGCTCCAGCACCTGCACCGTCGCGATGGCCGCGTCGTCATAAAACGCGTCGCACAGGCACGTGGCCATCAACTGGACCTTTTTCCCCAGGGGTGGCTTGCGTTCGATCGTCGTCATGCCGCGAAAAGCGTAAGGTGCCGGATTCGTTCCGCGCCGCAATCCCGATTTGCGGCCGGCCTTTCATACTGTCCGATGGGCCGCCGGAGTTTGCGGGCTCGCCATTCCGCGCCCGCGTCTCAAAATCACTTGCTCATGCCCACCGTCTACTCCGCCGCCATCGACCTCGGTGCGACCAGCGGCCGCGTGATTCTCGGCGCCTGGTCGAAAAACCGCCTCATCCTCAAGGAAGTCCACCGCTTTCCCAATACCTTCCGCTCGCTCGGCGTCCACGATTACTGGGACGTCGCCGGCCTGTGGGCCGAGGTGCGCACGGGTCTGCTCCGGGCCGCTGCCGCCCTGCCCCGCCGGGCGCGGCTCGCCTCCGTGGGCGTCGACACTTGGGGCGTCGACTATGCGCTGGTGAACGACGCCGGCCGGCTGGTGTTCCCCGTGCACGCCTACCGCGACGCGCGCACGCAGCCCGGCCTGCACCGCCTCGACCACACCCGGGCCGCGCTCGAGCGCATCTACGCGGCCACCGGCATCCCCAACGTTTTTTACAACACGAGCCTCCAGCTCGAGGAGGTGGTGGCGCATTGCCCGGCCGTGACCGACCTGGCCACGCGCTGCCTTTTCCTGCCCGACTACTTCAACTACCTGCTTTCGGGCCGCATGGAGAACGAACTCTCCATCGCCAGCACGTCACAGTTGCTCGATGTGCACTCGACCGACTGGTCACGCACCGCCCTCGCGCACTTCCACCTCCCGGCCCAGTGGTTCACCAAGCCCATCCTCGCCGGCACGCGCCTCGGGGTGGTGCGCAGCCTGCCCGAACTCAAGGGCGCGCAGGTCATCGCCGTGCCCGGCCACGACACCGCCAGCGCCTACGACGCCATGCCCGCCGCGCCCGGCGGCGGCGACCTTTTCCTCAGTTCCGGCACTTGGTCGCTCGTCGGTTTCGAGAGCGACACTCCCCTGCTGGGCGCCGACGCGCTCCGCGCGCGCATTGCCAACGAGCGCATCGGCGACGGACGCTACCGCCCGCTCACCAATGTCATCGGCCTGTGGCTGCTCGAACAGACGATGAAGGACTTCGCCACGCGTCTGCGCAGCGACCGCGATTGGTCCGCCCTCATCGTCGCGGCGGAGAAGCTGCCGGCGCCGCCGGCCCTCCTCGATGTCACCGATGCCGCCTTCGCCAACCCCCCGTCCATGCGGGCGGCGATCGATGCGCAGCTGCAGAAGCGCCGGATCGCTCCGCCGAAAAACCTCGCCGCCTACCTGCGGCTGATCGGTGCCTCGCTCGGCCGCGGCCACGCCAGTGCCCTGCAGGCCTTTGAGCGGATGACCGGCCGGAAATTCCGGCGCATTCTCATCGTGGGCGGCGGCTCGAAGAATCGCCTGCTGTGCCAGGCCACCGCCGACGCGGCGGGCCTCCCGGTCGTCTCGTTCAGCCTGGAAGGCACCGCTGTCGGCAATCTTGCCAGCCAGCTTGTCGCGCTGGGCGCGGTGAAGAACCTCGCCACGTTCCGCCACCACCTCGGCGCCACCCTCAAGCAGAAGGTCTACACCCCGCAGATCTGACCCCCACCGCCATGAAAACCCTGCGCCTGGTTGTCCTGCTCCTCGCCGGCCTGACCGCCGCCGTTCTGAGGGCGGCCGACGACGAGATTGCGGCCTCCACCAAGACCCGCGTCGGCGACTCCGCACCCCTCTTCAGCGGCACCGCCGTGACCGGCGAGACCTATTCGCTGGCCCAGCTCAAGGGCAAGGTCGTCGTGCTTTCGCTCTTCGCCACCTGGTGCGGGCCATGCAACACCGAACTGCCGCACGTGGAAAAGGAGCTCTGGCAGGCGTTTCGCGCGCGCGGCCTCGTCGTTCTTGCCGCCGCCCGAGAGGAGGGACCCGACAAGCTCAAGCCCTTTGCCGCGAAGCTCGGCCTGACCTTCCCACTGCTCAGCGATCCCGGCCGGGGCATCTTCAGCCAGTTCGCCACGGCCGACATCCCACGCCTCTACGTCATCGGCGCCGACGGCCGGATCAAATTCCAGAGCGTGGGCTTCGACGAGGCCGAATTCCGCCGAGCGCTGGCCGCGGTCGAACGCGAACTCGCCGGAGCAGCGCGGTGAAGTCCGTGCCCACGGCCGACGGTGAAACGGATCAGGAGCCCCGCGGAGAAACGGCGTATCATCAAGTCCCGATCTAACGATGAACGCCCATGCCCATCCTCCGACCGCCCCGGCGGCGACGCCTGAACCCGATCCGGCCGCCTTGGTCTACATGGGGCTGCCGGCGGCGCAGTTTCTGATGCCACGCCTCTGGGTGGCGCTGGTGCTGAGCCTGCCGGTGCTGGGCCTGGCGATGGGCGAAATGATCGCGCCGGCCTTCTTCCACCGGCTTGATCCGCGCCTTTCCGGCTGGCTGCAGCTGGCTCTCACCACGCCGGTGTTCTTCTGGAGTGGCGCGCCGTTTCTCCGCCGCTGGTGGGTGTCGCTGCGTGAGCGCGACACCAACATGTTCACGCTCATCGTCACCGGCACCGGCGCGGCGTATTTTTACAGCGTCGCCGCCGTGTTGTTCGGCGACCGTTTTCCCGCCACGCTGCGCGGAGGGCACGGCGTGCCGCTCTATTTCGAAGCCGCCGCGGTCATCACCACCATCGTGCTGATCGGCCAGATCCTGGAACAGCGCGCCCACGCCCGTACCGATACCGCCATCCGCGCCCTGATGGATCTGGCACCGGCCATCGCCCACCGCGTGCGCGACGGCCACGAGGAGGATGTGTCACTCGATGATGTCGTGCTTGGCGACCTTCTGCGGGTGCGTCCCGGCGAAAAGGTGCCGGTCGACGGCCGCGTCGCCGAGGGCGCGAGTCATGTCGATGAATCCATGCTCACGGGCGAACCCGTCCCGGTGGCCAAGTCCGCCGGCGGCGCCGTGTCCGGCGGCACGCTCAACACGACGGGCAGCTTCGTCATGCGCGCCGAGCGCGTCGGGCGCGACACCCTGCTGGCGCAGATCATCCGCCTCGTCGAGGCGGCCCGGGAGAGCGAGGCGCCGATCCAGCGGCTCGCGGACAAGGTGGCGACCTGGTTTGTGCCGGCCGTCGCCGGCATTGCCGCGCTCACCTTCGCGCTCTGGTGGTGGCTTGGGCCCGAACCGCGATTGATCTTCGCCTTGGTGAACGCCGTGGCCGTGCTTATCATCGCCTGCCCGTGCGCACTCGGCCTCGCCACGCCTGTCTCGCTCGTCACCGGCATCGGCCGCGGCGCGCAAGCCGGTGTACTGGTCAAGAATGCTGAGGCCCTTGAACGCCTGGCGCATGCCACCACGCTGCTCGTCGACAAGACCGGCACGCTCACCGAGGGCAAGCCGCGCGTGGTCGGAATCGAGCTGGCGCCGCCGGTAGTCGGGGGCGCTGACCCTGGCCCGGAGCCGTCGACCCCGGCGACAACCGCCGACAGCCTTCTGGCCTTCGCCGCTGCGGCGGAAAGCGCCAGCGAGCATCCGCTGGCCCGCGCCATCGTCGATGCGGCCAGAGAGCGTGGTCTGGTTTTGTCCGCCGCCGAAAACTTCCACGCCGAGCCGGGCATGGGCGTGACGGCGAACATCCAAGGTCGCCGTGTGCACGTTGGCCGCGCACCCGAGTCCGCCCCGGCCTCCGGCCAGCAGCCGATCGCCACGCTCGTTGGCGTTACCCTTGACGGCCGTTTTGCCGGCACCCTGACGCTGGCCGACCCCATCAAGACCACCACGCCCGAGGCCATCGCCGAGTTGCACCGGCTGGGTCTGCGCGTGGTCATGGTGACCGGCGACCGCGAGACGACCGCGCAAGCCGTGGCGCGGCAGCTCGGACTCGACGGTGTGCATGCCGGCGTCACTCCCGCCCGCAAACAGGAGCTTGTGCGCGAGCACCGCCGCCGCGGCGAGCGCGTGGTCTTCGCCGGCGACGGGATCAACGACGCGCTGGCGCTCGCCGCGGCTGACATTGGCATCGCAATGGGCACCGGCACCGACGTCGCCATGCATAGCGCCGGCCTCGTGCTGGTGAAAGGCGACCTGCGCGGCATCGTGAAGGCGCTGCATCTCAGCCGCGCCGTGTTGCGCAACATCAAGCAGAATCTCTTTCTCGCCTTCATTTACAACGGCCTGGGCATTCCGATCGCTGCCGGAGCGCTTTACCCCGCTTTCGGCTGGCTGCTCAATCCCATGCTGGCGGGAGTGGCCATGAGCCTGAGCTCGATCTGCGTCGTCAGCAACGCCCTGCGGTTGAAGCACGCCCGGCTTTGATCCGCCTATCATCTGGGCGCGGCTATGAATTTGGCCGCTTGCCAGTCTTTAACTAGATTGCGTAGCGTAACGCGATCTCCTCTGCGCAAGAATAGCTCTGACCCCGATGCTCCTACGGCTGATCGCTGACTTTGCTTGAAATATGGCCGATGACATCCGCATGCCTGTCTTCCAGTTTACCGTTGAAGACGTCTTCTCCATCGCTGGCAGAGGTGTTGTTGTTACCGGTACCGTCGCCAGAGGGGCAGTGCGAGTAGGTGAAAAGCTTCTCCTTCGCCAAAGTGACGGTAAAACCATACCTATAGAAATCACCGCGATTGAGGGCTTCAAAAAGATCCTCAAAGAGGCGTTGATGGGCGAAAACGTTGGCCTGTCGATTCAAGGGCTTCCGAAAGAAGCGATTCGCGCCGGCGACACGATCTCCTTCGAATGACGAATATGCGACCAGAGCTCGCGGGATTCATTCCGGAACTTGCGATTCCGAAGATCAACGAGTGGATCGAAAGCTATCGAGTGAGTGTTGAATTTGTAAAGCCGAGGCGCTCAAAGCTCGGCGACCACCGCTTCGATCGCACAGAACGAAGGTCGCAGATCACCCTTAATCGCGACAGGAGCATATACCGGAATCTGATCACACTTGTTCACGAGCTGGCACATGCTCACGTCCGTCAGACATGCGGTATGGAAGTCCCGGCTCATGGGAAAGAATGGAAATGTGCCTATCGGGAGATGATGCTTCAGATAAAAGAACTCGGCGTCTTCCCGTACGACCTAGAAATCGCAATCGAGCGACATTTTCGTAGCCCGCGATTCACGGACACCACTGACGTGCCGTTTACCCTGATTTTGAATCAGTATGACGATCACTAGATATGCGTTGCTGTGGATCGTCCTCAAGAAGTGTGACCATACTCGACATAGACCTCGATTTCTTTGTGACCCCGACCGTGTTGGGCGGACCGCTGCCTAGCCGACGACCTCCAGTTGATCGCTACAGACCATGGCCAGTTGATGACGTCAGAAGATTCGTCGAAGAGCGGCTATGTATTCCACGAAGTCGTTCGGTGAAGGGCAGGTTCTTCGAAGAGCATTCCAAAGTCTACGATTATCTCGTTGGACGGGGGATGAGCGACATCAAGCTGGTGCACTGTGATGCACATGCGGACCTGGGATCCGGGGATTCCTCATTTAGATACATTCTGGAGGACCTTTTAGCATTGCCAGTAGAAGCGAGGATTGCCCCACGTTGCGGCGGCGGTGATCGACCCAGTAGTGGAAACTGGATAACGTTTCTTATAGCGGCAAGGCGAGTCGCCAGCGTCCTATTCGTCACCCCTCCGCAATGGGACAAACCACGAGTTCAAGACGATCTCCCGAAGATCTACTTCAAGGATCAAGACCCGCAGTCGGGTATCATCGCCCTACCACACCTCCGAAAGAACGGATGGGAGAATTGGGTAATGGACCCAATGCACCGCCGGCCCCTGCAAAACGTAATCTCGTTCGAACCGGAGGTTCCATTCACCCGTATTCCGCACTCGGATTATCACGGCGGTTCGTGCCCGGACCTTGTGCTGGTGACCCATTCACCACTTTATGTTCCAGAGACTGCCGACTGCTTGCTTGAGGTTCTCTGTGGCTACCTCGATCAGTCCGATTGACGATTAACCTCACCCGGGTCAGGCAACTTCGTCGCCACTACGATCGCACTGTTCACGGCGAAGAGCACAGGATGCCTTACGCGAACTTGCGCCGGCTGAGGTGGTCACAATCTGTGACCACCGTATCCTGTTTCTGTGCGGCTACCCCCGGATGCCTTGGGCGAGGTGGTAGTAGACCTCGTTGCAGCGGAGAGTCTGCTTGAAGTCGGCCAGCTTCGTGCCGGCGTTGATGAGCACGAGTTCGACGCCGGCGATGGTCGTGAAATCCTCCAGCATCTCGGACGTCACGGCATAGCTGAAGCCGGTGTGATGCGCGCCGCCAGCGAGAATCCAGCACGCGCAGGCAGTCTTGAAGTCGGGCCGGCATTCCCACACGGCGCGGGCCACGGGGAGCTTCGGCAGCGGCTTCGGCGGCTTGACGACGTCGACCTCGTTGACGATCAGGCGGAAGCGGTTGCCCAGGTCGATCAGCGAGGCGTTGAGCGCCGGGCCGGCGGGCGCGTCGAACACCAGCCGGACGGGGTCCTCCCGGCCGCCGATGCCGAGCGGGTGGATTTCGAGCGAGGGTTTGCCGGCGGCGATGGACTCGCAGATTTCGAGCATGTGGGCGCCGAGTACCTGGTGTCCGTTCGGATCGAGGTGGTAGGTGTAGTCCTCCATGAAGGAAGTGCCGCCCTTCAGATCCACGCCCATCACCTTCATGGCCCGGAGCAGCGCGCAGGTCTTCCAGTCTCCCTCGGCGCCGAAGCCGTAACCGTCGGCCATCAGCCGCTGGACCGCCAAGCCGGGCAGCTGGCGCAGGCCATGGAGATCCTCGAACGTCGTGGTGAAGCCCTTGAAGCCGCCCTCCTCGAGAAAGACGCGCAGGCCGAGTTCGATGCGCGCTCCGTAGCGCAACGCATCATGCCGGGCGCCGTTCTTGCGGAGTTCCTTCGCCACCTTGTAGCGGTCCTCGTATTCGGCACAGAGCCGGTCGATGGCCCGGTTGTCGATGGCCGCATCCGAGGTTTTGGCGACGAGATCGCCCACGCCGTAACCGTTGACGGAAAAGCCGAACCTCATTTCGGCCGCGACCTTGTCGCCCTCGGTGACGGCGACCTGGCGCATGTTGTCGCCAAAGCGGGCGAACTTCGCGCCCTGCAGGTCGTGCCAGGCCCGGGCGGCGCGCATCCAGGCGCCCAGCCGGTCCTGCACCTCCGTGTCCTCCCAGTGGCCAACCACGACCTTGCGGTTGAGCCGCATGCGCGTGTGGATGAACCCGGCCTCGCGGTCGCCGTGGGCGGCCTGGTTGAGGTTCATGAAATCCATGTCGATGTCGCCCCACGGCAGGTCGCGGTTGAACTGCGTGTGGAGGTGGACGAAGGGTTTGCGAAGCGCAGAAAGCCCGCCGATCCACATCTTCGCCGGTGAGAAGGTGTGCATCCATAGGATGAGGCCGGCGCAGTTCGCGCTGTGATTGGCCTCGAGGCAGAGCGCCCGGATCTCCTCCGGCGTGGTGAGAAGCGCCTTGAAGACAACCTTCAGCGGAATCCGCTTGGAGGCGCCCAGGGCGTAGGCGATTTTCTTGGAGTTGGCGGCAACCTGCTTGAGCGGGCCGGGGCCGTAGAGGTGCTGGCTGCCGGTGACGAACCAGATTTCTGAGGAGGCGAGGTTTTTCATGAGAATGAGCGTTAAGCCCAAAGCTTCAGGCGCCGGGCGTCAGCCCGACTGCGCTTCTTTGATCGCGAGCAGATTCTTCATCACGCGCGAGAGGTCGGCGGATTTGTTGAGGCCGCCGAACGAGTCATGGAGCTGGCGGTAAAGGACGTAGAGCTGGTCGTAGACCTTTCGGGCCGCCGGATCGGGCTGGTATTGCTTCCGCTTGATCGAGGTCATGGCCCGCTGCGCGGCCGGAAAATCGCGGTGGGTGCCCGCGAGCACCGCCGCCGCGACCGCCGAGCCCAGCGCGCACGCCTGGCTGGAGCCGGCGACGAGCATCGTGCAGCCGGTGACGTCCGCGTAGATCTGCATGAGCAACGGGTTCTTCTCGGCGATGCCGCCGGCGCAGACGACGCGGTCGAGCGGCACGCCGTATTCCTTGAGACGCTCGATGATGGCGCGGGCGCCGAAGGCCGTGGCTTCAATGAGGGTGCGGTAGATTTCGGTCCGCGTCGTGTGCAGGGTCTGGCCGAGAAGCAGACCCGAGAGCGTCTGGTCGACGAGGATGGTGCGGTTGCCGTTGTTCCAGTCGAGCGCGAGCAGGCCGGACTGGCCCGGCTGCAACCGGGCGGCGGCCTTGGAGAGTTGCGCATGGAGGGCGGCGTCGCCTTCGCAGACGACCTCGGCCCACCACCGGAAAATGTCACCCACGGCGGACTGGCCGGCCTCGATGCCGTAGTAGCCGGGGAGGATCGCGCCCTTCACGATGCCGCAGATGCCGGGGATGTCGGGCACCTGCTTGTCGGCGGAGACGACGCCGCAGTCGCAGGTGGAAGTGCCGATGACCTTGACGAGCGTGCCCTCGGTGACGCCGCAACCGATGGCGCCGTAGTGCACGTCGAACTCGCCGATCGCGATGGGAATGCCGGCCGGCAAACCGAGTCGGGCGGCCCATTCATCGCTGAGCGCGCCAGCCGGTTCGGTGGCATCGTAGGCCTTTTTGTAGAGGCGGTTGCGCAGGTCGGCGAGCTTCGGGTCCAGCATCGCGAGAAATTCCTTGTCGGGCAGGCCGCCCCATTCGTCGCAGTAGAGCGCCTTGTGACCGGCCGGGCAGATGCCGCGTTTGACCCTGGTGGGGTCGGTCACCCCGGCGAGGATGGCGGGCACCCAGTCGGAGAGTTCGACCCACGACCAGGCGGCTGCGAACACCTCGGGAGCGACGGCCAGGCAGTGCCAGATTTTTGACCACCACCACTCGGAGGAGTAAGTGTTGCCGCACTTGGCGATGAAATGCGGACGATGCCGCGCGGCGAGTTCAGTGATGCGGGCGGCCTCCCGCCAGCCGGTGTGGTCCTTCCAGAGCCAGCACTGGGCGGCGAGATTCCTCCTCCATTTCCGGTCCAGCGCGAGTGGCCGGTTCTGGCGGTCGACCGGGATCGGGCTCGAACCGGTGGTGTCAACGCCGATGCCGACGATCTTCGCCGCATCGAAGCCGCGCTGCTTTCGCGCCGCCGCCAGCGCGCCTATGACGCTCTTTTCCAAGCCGGACAGATAGTCACCCGGATGCTGGCGGGCGAGATGGTGATCCTTGGGGTCCAGCAGAATGCCCTGCTCGCCGCTGGGATAGTCGGCGACACAGGTGCCGAGTTCCGCCCCATCGGCGCATCGAACCACGAGCGCCCGCACGGTGTTGGTTCCAAAATCCAGTCCGAGGGTAAATGACATGGCGGAAGTGAATTGGGGGAGGAAAGCCTTACAGGAAACGACTGGCCCAGAGCCATCCCAAAAGGGGGCGGAGCCGCCGGGCGGGGCTCGCTCAGCCTTTGCCGCCCTGGCCCGCGCCACCGAGGGCGGACTGGCCATAAGTGGCGTCGGGGCCGTGTTTGCGCGAGAAATGTTTGCCGAGCAGTTCGGGTTCAATCTCGCCGCGCTGCGGCGCGAGCGCGAGGGTCTGGAACGCCAGCTGCGCCACGACCTCAAGGGCGAGGGCGGCCTCGACGGCCTTCGCGCCCGACGGCCCCCAAGCGAACGGACCGTGACGCCACACGAGCACCGCCGGCATGTCCAGCGGATCGCGGCCACGGAGGGTCTCCACGATCACGTTGCCCGTATTCCATTCGTACGCTTCGGCAATCTCGGCCTTGGTCAGCGGCCGCGTCACGGGCACCATGCCATTGAAATAATCGGCATGCGTCGTGCCGAAGCAGGGAATTGGCCGCCCGGCCTGGGCAAAGCTCACGGCGTGGCGGGAATGCGTGTGGACCACGGAACGGACGCCGGCAAAGGCCTGAAACAGCCGGCGGTGCGTCGG